>NZ_JBIUBB010000007.1:0-681891 GCF_044547795.1 Nocardia sp. NPDC052316 | reverse complement strand
GCGAGAAAAGTTCCGGGTCCTAACGTCCGTGCCCGCCGCGAGTACAGGACCTTTCGGGCTCGCGGCGGGTTCCGCAGGCCGTTCGGCAGAGCGATTGCCGAGCCTATTTGCCCGACGCTTCCGCTCTGGACCGCCGCACGTAATCGGCAGGAGAGTGCGTTCGGCCTGCCGCGGTTTGGCCGTATCGCTCAGCGCGCCCCGCGGCACTACCGGATGTTCGTTTTCAATGTCCGGTTCGCGGCCCCACCGTATCCCGGCCGACGCCATCAGCCGGGCTGGATGAGGAGGCCCGAAATGTCAGGACCGCGAAACCACCCGCGGCGCAGAAGTGTGTGCTGCGGTGCCTGGCAGCTGGTTTCAGCAGTCGGAGAAGCTGTGGCCGCGTTGCTGGAGGATCCCGTGTCAGCGCCGACATCGGCAGTTGTGGCCGTATACGTGGAGAATTGTTGCCCTGTCCGTCGCTCAGACCGCGTAATGCGTTCTCCAGGTACGCATCTGCCGATCCCACGCGCCGACTCCGACCCGCGGTGGGTCCTGCGGTAGGTCCGCGGCGCGACCTGGATTCCGTGCGTAGCCAGCGCCGTGGGCCACCGGGACGGTTCAGTCGGTGCGTGGGGTGGGGTGGGTGGTTCGCGCTTGGCGGGTGGGGTGGGTGCACAGTGCGCGCAGTCGAGGAAGGCTGTAGTGGTGCCAGGTGTGTTGTAGCGCGGTGGCCAGGAGTGTGCCGGGGATCCAGGCTGGGGTGTCGAAGCGTATGTGATAGTCCAGGTGGGTGGCCGGGCCGGTGGTGGTGAGCTGGATGCGGCCGTGGTGGCGGCGGACGGGGCCGCGGATGGTGCGGTATTCGATCAGCCGGGGCCGGTGGTGGGCGGTGATCTGTTCTTGGATCGGCCACAGGCCGAGGGCGCGCTGGGCGCGGACGCAACCGAGCCCGTCGGGAAAGCCGGGAACGACGCTGTCGCGAACACGCTGCTGGCGCACCGGCCACAGTGCCGCCCACTGCTGGCTGAGCACATCGAACACGGTCTCGATGTCGGCGTTCAGGTCGACGGTGAAGTGCAGGCTGTGGCGACGCGGTGCGGGGTCGGCGGGATCGCTCGGCGCCGCCGTGGTCTGGGTGGGGCTGCGGGTGATCATCCAGTCCCGGATGAAGGGGAACACGTCGCTGCTGGCGCGGGGATGCAGCAGCGGTGATTCGTGGGTGTGATCGATGGCGAAACCGTTTCGCCGCGAAGCCGATTGCACCCGCAGATCCGGTGCACCGCAGGCGCGGGCCAGGCGGCGGCAGCGCTCGGATGGGGCGATGAGGTCGCGCGGGCTGGTCAAGGCCAGTACCGGCACATCGACACCGGCCAGGACACCGCTGATGGCCGAGTTCCGGTGTTCGGCATCGGCCCACGCGATCGCGTCGTCCAGCGCCGCGGCCGGTTCGTTCTCCGGCCCCAGCCGCAGCGTCCGGGCCGGGAACCACTGTCCCCATCGGCGGGAGCCGAGCAGTGCGGTCGCGATCGGGTGCGTCAGCAGCGGGATCTCGACGGCGGCATTGACGAGCACGATCCCGGCCACGCGGTGCAGGTCCAGCGTTTCGGCGGCCGCCCGTGCCACCAGCACGCCACCGAGGGAGTGCCCGACCCAGAACACCGGACCGGTCCCGGTCTCGGCGATGAGCCGCTGCACCGCGGGGAGATCTTGACGCATCGCCTCCTCCCACCCGGCCCGAACCCCCGCCGCCTGGTTCACGCCACCGGCGCCGCGGCGTTCCACGATCCAGACATCGAACCCGGACACGGCCAATGAGGCAGCAAGGCCGCCGCCGCCCGGCCATAGATACAACCGGCGATTGTCGAACGTGCCCGGGACCAGCACAACTGGCTGCCCGCCGCACGGGCCGATCCGGGTCACGCGGAAACGGCCCCCATCGCCAGTGCTCACCACTGCCACCTGCATCCCGCACCCACTCCGGAATGTCCAGTCGCTACGGATCGGCTCGTCGGCAGCGGTCATCAGCACTCCGTCCAAGAAGTTGGTCAATTGTCCAGCTCTGGTGTCGGGTGTTGATGGTGCCAGCGTCACGCCTTCCGCACCATGGCGGTGCCCCACCTCCATGACCAATCACAACCCCGCCACCGCCAGGACCGCATACACCACAGATCAGGCTCGACGGGGAAGCAATCGTTGCCGGCGCCACTTCGTGTTGTGACCGAGACTCCCCGGCATGACCTTTCTTATGGGCGGAGTGTCGACTATTCGGATGGTCAGAGTCTGAACCAGATACGAGACGACTCATCGGCAGAGACGGACCTTTAACTTCAACCCGGCTCGGCCGCCGTCCGACGAGCCAGCCGAACGCACTAAACTCGGCATAGAAAGACGTTCGGCGCCAGAACATCGTCTTCTGCGAATCCGGCTGGGGCGACGGCTTCGATCCGCTACTGGCCACGCGTACTGCCGATGGCCGGAAGACCGCTCTGCACTTGGATTTCGGCGTCGTCTACCGCGACTGAACAAGGTGTTCGCCGCACCCCTCACCTGAAGCTCGAGCGATGCCGTTGCGCCCAGGGGATTGCTCCGGTACCGAATGCGCCGGGCAACCCGACCAAGAGCGCGAGCATCAATACGCCACCGATACCGCGCGGGTGGCACCTCGCACGCCCGCTGCTTACGGCGGGCGGCAGCGGAGGCAAGCAGCACCAAGAGATCGACCGCGGCGTCCCCGGGAGGAGAATAACCGCCGTTGGCGGCCGAACTTCTGGGCGTCTCCCGGCATGTCATCGTCAAGTTGTGGTCTTCGAGGTGTGCGTAGGGGGCATCCGAGAGAGACGACGGCGCAGCGCCGCTCGTCGTGTCAGGTAACGGTCTGGGCATGACGCACGCCACAAACCGGTTGTTGAATCTTCGATCCCCCCGCGCTTGCAGGGTTGGTCGAGTGTCCAGCTGGTGAACGGATGGTCACGAGGGACTTAGATCGCAAACGATGAGTTGCTAGATATTTGCTACTGGGTTTTCCTTACGTCTTAGGAGAACTGCAGAGGTGTAGCTCCTCGTCGAAGTTCGACTCCCGATTAAGGACAAATTCTCATGAGCAGGGTTGTGTTTCGGCGCGGTGGAATCGCCATAGTGGCGTGTGCGAGTGCGATAACAGCAGGATTGCTGGGGTCGGCGATGGCGTCGGCGGACGCGGTGAGCGATAAGTCGCGTGTCGTCGATACCGATGACGGATGGAGTCTGCGGGTCACCAAGGCCGCGGAAACTTTGGACCGCTACCCGAACCTGGCGGCGACGATGTTCACCCGAGAAGGGTTCGTCTCGTTGAAGGCGATCGCCGAGGTCGGCGGTAAAGGGACTCAACCCGTGACAGCGGCGATGGTCAGCTTCGGCTACCAGATCGGTTGTCAGATAGACGTATCCAACGGCTTGACCACCAGTTTGGGCATGTCGATCGGACCCAACGCTTCATTGAACATCTCCTATCCGCCCAGTGTCAGCCTCGGCGTGAATGCCTCTGTGTCGCCGAATATTTCGACGACCCTCAAGCCCGGCTCGATCGCGACGGTCGAGTTCGGCAAGAAGGCCTTGGCATCCGGGCGCGCGTCGATCGCCATGGATCAGGTCGAGGTCAAGGTCGACGCCTGCATGGGCCCGGTCTCATTGCGCTCCTTCGCCACCGCGACTATGTCGACCCCCACCGCGGACAACACCACCACCGCCTACGGCGACCCCATTTGGCTCTAACCCGGCTCCGGGCTCCTCAGGAAGGTCAGCATCGACATGAACACAGCTCAGCGGCACCGGTGGCATCCGGGGACGTGGGGAAGAGCCGGAATCTGCGTGGTCACCACGTCAGCGGTGTTGATCGGCGGCGTTGGGGTCGTCGCCGTCGATCCGCTCACACCGCGCGCCGAGGCCGGGCCCAATATTCCGTGTGAGCAGTGGCAGCAGATGCACCCCGGCTGGCCCTGCGTCGACGTGCCCGACCCACCGACCCCACCACCAGGACCACCGACCACACCCTCACCGCTGCCCACCCCTGCGATACCCGGTCAACCGCAGGGCGGCACGGGTGGAGGCAGCCAGGCCGGGGCACTCACCCCTCCTCCGTTGGCACCCGGAAACGGCACGCCCATCGTGCCGGTGCCGGGAGATCTGCCGCCGATGCCGCCGGCCGGGTCATCGGCACCACCACCGGATCGGACTCCGCTCACGGTGGAACCTTCGGTGCCCGGCCTCGATATCGAGACCCCCTCACCGGCGCGCGTCCCGGCAGCGGCTCCCAGCGCGAAGGAATCCGAGTCGGCCTTCGACTATTTTGAATTGGCATTGCGCCAGGCCGCCGCACGTGACGGCCTGCAACCGGTCGGGCTGTTCGACGACTGCGACTGGAGATGCATGCTGCGCAACGGCACTCAGGTGATGAAATGTGTCGGCGCCGCCGGAGTGCTGCTGATACCGCTGCTGCGGTTCGCTCGGATCACCAAGATTCTGGAAGAGGTCGCCGCGCGGTTGCCCCGACTGGCGCAGCGCATCGCCTCGATCCTGGAAGATCTGGAAAAGGGCAAGGACCGCAGCCCGGAGAAAGTGTGGAAACTCCTCAAGGAACTGGCCAAGGACCCGAGCTTCTGGGATGTGTTCTGGTCGATCACAGGTTTGGGGCTCGCGCTGAGCATGTGCCTGCCGCTGTTCGGCATCGACCTCGGCCCCGGCAACTCCGGTGGTTCCGGAGGCGGCAGCGGCAACAACGGGGGCAACTCCGGAGGCAGCGGCAACAACGGTGGCGGCACCAACGGGCAGGGCGGTGAGAACGGAACTCCGCCGCCAACGCAGGCCCAACCCACTCAACCGCCGATGACACCGCAGGCGCCACCGACACCGGAACCGATACAGACCCCGCAGAACCCACCGCCGCCCGCACCCGCCCCGCCGCCCAGTGGCGGCCGATGCACCCCGTGGCCCGCGTGCGCGGCCTGAGAAGGAGACTTCCAATGGCGCTACCAACAGATTCGAAGCGACGGTTGCCGGTCGCGGCGGGAATCTCCTGCGCGGTGGCCGTGGGAATGGTGACCGTTCTCGGTGTCGGCGCGGTGCGCCAGAACCCGGAGGAAACATCCGCTGTCGCAACACCAGCGGATCAGCTGCAGCAGGCCGTCGTGGCGATGTACGGCGCTATCGCCGACGGCGACTACGCTTCGGCCTACAGTTACCGATCCGACACGTGCAAAACAGCCCTGACCTCGGACGCATTCACCAACGCAATCACCGAGATCTACACCGGCCGCAACCTCTCCACGGGCCGACCCAGCTACTCGGCACAGCTCAACGGCGCCTCGGCCACGGTCGTGTTCGAGTACAACGACATCGACAACGATCCCGACGCCGAAACCGGGCGGACCTGGACCCTGACATCCCAGGGCTGGCGATTCGACAACTGCCGATGAACACACCAACCAGTGGAAGCGACGCCATGAGCAAGTTCTTTGCCATTCCGCAAGCCGATACCTACTTCGTCGTGATGACCACCCTCGTCACCGTCCTGGGCATCTTTCCCCTGATCGACGTATTCCGCGGTACCGCATCGCCCCTCGATTGGATCCTGGCGATCCTGGTGACCATCAACTGGATCGTCGCCGCGATCGCACTGACCAGGCGGTACCGCCACAGGAGCAACCAATGACAACCCCGACCAGCAACCGAACCCGTGGCACGACCGTCCTGCTGGGGTTCCTCACTCTGGCTGCCGCCCTCGTCGCCGGAGTTCTCATCGGACGGTCAACCCATGAACGCTCCGAAACACCCGCCGACCAGAACAGCGTCGCCGAGGCGGTACGTACCGTCGTCGATGCCGCGAACACCGGCGACACCTCCACCCTGTCCCGACGAACCTGCGGCGACGTCGGGATGCGTGTCAACGAAGGCAATCGCCAGATCCTCGCCAACCAGGACACCGACACATCAACCCTGCACATCGGTGTCGGCGACTTCCACTACATCACCGTTGACGGCAACACCGCCACGGCCTACGCCCGCGTCCAGGGCAAACTCGGCACCGCCGAGGGAACCCCGCAGGTCGCCTTCTTCGCGCTCGTCCGAGATGACAATGACTGGAAGCTGTGCACCGCAACAATCTCCCAGCCTTAATCGCCCGTCAACCGCCATTGTCGGCGCGCAAGTTCGATGTCGCGGCGCATCGGCGCGGCTCAGCGCAAGGTTCGGAACCGGCGCCCGACTGAATGAATTGATGCTTCTCCTCGGCGGTCGGGTTCATCCTCTTACCTGCGCGGTCAGGTTGCGCCGACACCAACACGCGCTCATCGGATTCCGCACACCATCAGAAGCACTCGAAGAAGTGTTGCGTTGACCGCCTGAGCCCGCAGGCAGTAGCGGGCGTTGAGAACGGTCCCCTGCCGACGGGTTGTGAGGGTGGATCAGGGGTGTTGCCGCATGATTTCCCTCCAGTGGCCGGCAGCCCTTCGAAGATCGTTGACCATGGTGCCTGTGATCCGTTGAATATCACTGTGTCGGTGACCATCTCGCGGGTGCCCAGCAGAGATTGGTGACCGTCCCAGCGCGGCCAGCCGTCGGCATGGCCGAGAAACTCTCGGTACTCGGGGTCGAGGTGAAGTCCTAGCCGCTGTTCGGCGGCATTGACCGCGCTGTCGTCGGCTCCAGGGTAGGGAATGGTCGCGTCCACGTAGTCCGATTGCTGTTTCGCGAACCGATTAATCGCAGCCATCTCGGCCAGCATCCGAGTCCAGTCGATGTTGCGTGGTGACACGGTTTCTCCCTGCTCTAACGGACACACCCGGGCGAGGCTCGCGAAGCAAGCGCCGCGAGCCTCGCTGCCTGGGCATTCGATGCTGGTCACGCCGCACGGGAGCGATGTGACAGCGCGTTCGACAACACTGCGACTCCGGTAAGGCCCACACGTGATCGAGCTATCTGGTCTGTTCGGCCGTGATGCCCAGCCCTTCGAAACCTCTCCCGACGACGACTTGGTCAGGTCGATCGAGAGCGAACTGGGCCGCCGACTTCCCCGGGCCTATATCGAGTTGGCCCGAGCACACAACGGTGGCTATCTCACACGATCGGTTCATCGTGCCGACACCCCAACAACCTGGGCCGCCGACCGCATTGCGGTCACGTCTATAGCTGCCATCGGCCGCACCGCAGCCTTCAGCTTGGGCGGTGAGATGGGGAGCCGGTTCTGGCTCGAGGAGTGGGGATACCCCGATATCGGGATCCACTTCGCGGATTGCCCCTCGGCCGGCCATGACATGCTCGCGCTGGACTACCGCGGGGGCGAGGAGCCCACCATCGTTCATGTGGATCAGGAAGCCGGGTATCGAATCACCACTCTCGCACCGGATTTCGCGACGTTCCTCAACGGTCTCCTACACGAAGCAGACTTCGACAACTCCTGATTCGCGTGGCTGATCAGTGGCAGGGTGCAAGCCTCACTCATGCCTCGAAACCTCAATCCAGAAACCGGACGTGAACGCTCGCAGCAGATCCCGTGGTTCGGTTCGCGCGTTCGACCGCCGCCTCCGATCACGGCCAGCAGGGGGTGCGGGTCGCGGCATCGACATGGGCCGCCGACGTCGGACGCTGACAAGCAGCCAATCGGGCCGCAGTCTCGAGACGTAGCCTGGTCGCGGCGATCTCGACTCTGCGATAGGTGGTGCATTGAACGACTACGGCAGCTTCCCGACCCAACCCTTACCGATCCAAGGCCCCACAGTCCGGCTGGCCACGCCATCGGCGAACAGGAAACTTGTTCGCCGAGGCAGCGATGCGACGAACGTGAGCCTGGCGCGGGCGGGCAGAGCGGTAGCCCTGGCCGGAATCGTCAGCAGGGTCAGCGGATTCGCGCGTACGCTCGTGGTGGCCGCTGTATTAGGAACCGCCGCAGTCGGTGATGCCTACAACGGCGTCAACAACCTGCCGAACATGGTCTACGAGTTGCTGCTGGGAAGCGTTCTCGCCAGCGCTGTCGTGCCGCTGCTGACCCGCGCACGCCGCCACGGCCGCAAACGCTCACGCGAGTTCACCCAACGGGTCATGCTCGCCTCGATCCTCGCGCTCGCGACCATCACCGCGCTCACCGTGCTGTGCGCGCCACTGATCGTTCGAGCCTTCGTCACGGACTCCGAACAACGACACCTCGCGACCTGGTGGGCATATTTGCTTTTGCCGCAGATCTTCTTCTACGGCGTGACCGTTGTGGTGAGCGCGGTGCTCAACGTGCGCGACAGTTTTGCCACCGCGGCGTGGGCGCCGGTGGTCAACAACGCGATCGTGCTGGCCACGTGCGCGGTGTTCGCTTTGCTTCCGGGGCCGGTCACCCTGACGCCGTCATCGATGACCACAGCGCAAGTCCTCACGATCGGGATCGGAACCACCGCCGGTATCGCCGGACAAGCGGCATGGGTGATCCTCGCGCTGCGTCGTGAGCGCTTCCGGTGGAGCTGGCAGGTGCGGCCCTTGCCCTACACCTGGCGCCCGGTCCGAGCCGGGATCCCAATGCTGGGCTGGCTGCTCGCCTACGCCGCCATCAGCCAGATCGGGGTAGCGATCACCATGCGCGTGGCCTTCGACCACGATGGGGTCTCCATCTACAGCTACGCCGAACTGCTGTTCCAGGTCCCCTATGGCATCCTCGCCGCCTCAGTGCTCACCGTTCTGATGCCACGCATCTCCCGCGCGGCCGCACACCACGACCACAGCGCGGTCATCGCCGACCTCACCCGCGGTGCCCGCTATCTGTCCACCGCGCTGATCCCGATCACGATCGCGATGAGCCTGCTCGGTCC
The DNA here is from genome assembly GCF_044547795.1 of Nocardia sp. NPDC052316. NCBI lineage: Bacteria > Bacillati > Actinomycetota > Actinomycetes > Mycobacteriales > Nocardiaceae > Nocardia > Nocardia sp. NPDC052316. Next base: position 673,087 of record NZ_JBIUBB010000007.1, on the reverse strand, counting down.
CGCGTTCACCACACTTGTCTTCACCGGCCGGGTCGCTCCCGATGCCGCCCAGCTCATCGGCATCGCGGTCGCGTGCTCGGCATTCGGACTGGCGCCGTTCGCTCTGGTGATGCTGCAAATGCGGGTGTTCTACGCCTACAACGACACTCGCACCCCCACAGCGATCAACCTCGTGATGGTGACCACCAAAGTCACGGCCATCGTGTTCGCCGCAACCCTTTTCGATGGCACCGCTGTCGTGGTGATGCTCGGCGTCGCGAGCTCGCTGGCCTACGTGGCCGGAGCGGTGGCCGGTCATCTGCTGCTGCGCCGTCGCCATGGACTCCTCGGATTCTCGGTCGCCGCCGCCGCCGCAACTCGGGTCGGGACCGCCTCCTGCATCGCCGGAGCGGCCACGTTGACGGCCGTGGCACTGACACAGGCCACGATCGGCACCGTCATGCTGCGGCAAATGACGACCCTCACCATAGGCACCGTGCTCGGAATTGTCGTATTCCTGTTCGCCGCCAAGGCAATAGGTATCCCCGAACTCCGCACCGCGCGGACGATGCTGAAACGCACTTGACCACGGCAGCCTGGACTGGTGGCACTCCTCGATCCGCCGTACTCACTGGCCAGCCCGGCGTCACCGACCACCGATACCCGGCACTATCAGGAGTTCTGCGCCGCAGCCGATCTCACCGCACGGAACGCTCGCACCGCGGCATGAGAGTGCACTGCACGACCGGGCGGCGCAACCATCGGACTTGTAGGCTCTCCAGCTGTGAGCACACAAGGGGCGGGATCGGTTGCCGCAGATGGCCGGAAGAAGCGTTGGGCACAGTTCAGAGGGGTCGCCGCCGTTGTCGTCATCGGCCTGTACATCGTTGCCCTGACCAGGTTGGCTGTCAGTAAGGACTGGGGCGACCTGACAGCAACTCATCTGCTCGGCCTAACCGGTGTCGTTGCCGGCCTGCTTTGCTTGATTTCAGTGGGGCAGGAAATGGGCGTGGCAGTTGGTCCGCGGAAACGACGGTCGAAGCGTAGAAGAGTTGTCGCGCTGCTCGTGGCGGCCTTGGCCCCTGCAGGCATCATCACGTCGATGATCCGCACGGGCACGGTTTTTACCGACCCCGTGGGACAGCTGTTGATGCAAACGGCCGCGATTGGCACACTGCTGATCTTCATTACCGATAAGCCCTCGCGAGATCGGTTGTAGCCCGCTCGTCACCTTCATCCGAACGCCCCGAAATCGGCAGATCAGTGCGTTCGGCTGGCTGAAATACCCTAGGCCCGTTGATCTTCGGGACCGCCGCGTGGCCGCTTCAGGCCGCGCGCCACGCAACAATATCGCTCACTCGCCTTGGCTGATGTCAGCTCGGGCCGCCAACGTCGTTCCGGACACGCGGTGGCTCGGTTCAAGCGGTGTCATCGCGCAAACGTCGAATTCGGCGACGTGCAGATCATTCATGCCGTAAGGATGAAAAGCCACCGCGTCGGGTCAATTTGGCTGAGCGGGACCGGCTGGGCCGACAATCGCGGCGTGGCCGTTCGGCGGCTACCACGGAACCGGGCCGTCCTCGCTGAAGAATCCTCCGGTCGGGCCGTCCGCGCCGAGGGTCGCCATCCGCACCAGAATCGCGGCTCCTTGCTCCACGGTGAGAAATCCGGTGTGGTTGTTGCTGTCGGTGTCCACGTAACCGGGAGCCACGGCGTTGACCAGGATGCCGTCCTTGCGTAGTTCGTTGGCGTAGTTGACGGTGAGCGAAAGCAGAGCAGATTTCGACGGCGAGTACGCGGCCGAAGGCAACAGCGCGGCGAAGGGACCATCGGGGTCGCTGAACAGAGTCAGTGACGCGGCGTGGCTCGCGACATTGACGATGCGCGGTGCGGGTGACCGGCGCAGCAGTCCCAGCATGGCGTTGGTCACCGCGATCACGCCGAAGACGTTGGTTTCGAAGACCTTTCGAACCATGTCCAGCTCGACGGTGCTGGGGATCTGGTCGACGGCGTCGCTGGGGTCGACCTGTCCGGAACCGCTGATACCCGCGTTGTTGATCAGCACATCCAACCGCCCGAAGTGCTCCTCGATCCACTGCGCCGATGCCTGGACCGTGGCCGTGTCGGTGACGTCCAGAGTGAGCGTGTGCGCTGCGCCGCCCGCAGCGCGGATCGCCGCCGCGGCCGGTTCGCCGCGCTGCGGATCTCTGGCACCGACCAGTACCGTCATTCCCAGCGCGGCGAGCTGCTCGGCTGCTGCCCGGCCGATCCCCTTGTTGGCCCCGGTAACCAAGGCGATCGCGTGCTGGTTAGTAGTCATGATGTCGTCCTCACTTGCGTTGTGTGCTGGAACGAACACAAGATGTCGGCCGGTCGAGGTCTGTGACAGCGTCGTTGCGTGACATGGCTCACGCCGGGATCGCTCGAACGACCGCGCCCACAACGCATTCAGTTCGGTGGACCCTCCCATCCGGAATATAAGTGCCCTACAACACCCATCAGCCGCGATCAAACGCTCACCACAGCAACCACGCTCGTCGCCGCGGGCTAACTAGAGATCAGCCCGCCCGCGCCTCGATGAGGTGCTGACAATGATCGCCGACCTCGTCGTTCAGCACGCACCGGAGTTCCTCGACGCCGAGCACGACCCCGATCAGCTACGCCGCGCCGCGATGTTCATCACCGGCGGGGTGAATCAGCTCATCGAAGGCTGGCTCGATGGCGTCGTCACCATGACCACAGCCGAGCTGGCCGCCGAGTGCACGCGCATGTGCCTGAGCGTCATATACGGTTCCGGCCCGCTCGCCGGCTGAACGACTCGAGCGAACCGCAGGGAACGTCGGCGATGTTCTGCTGGCCCTCGCAGCGGGTGAAAGTTGCCCGGACGTGGCCTGCTCGCTCAGGTGACCTGCGCGGCTACCAGGGTCTCGAAGGTATAGGGTCGCAGGCCATCGGTACGGCCGGCGAAGTATCGCTGCTGGAGGTCTGCACGCGTGGGATGGTCCACCACCTTCAGTCCGCACCGGCTGATCAGCCCCTCGATCTCCGATACCGGCCAGCCAGGCTGCAGCGGCTCGCCGACCGAAGCCGCGATCGGGGTGTAGATACGGGCGAATTCCGTCCCCACGTCGTCGAGCGCACAGTCCTCGGCTCGGTAGGAGAACACCACCTCAGACCCGGGAGCGGCCGCCGCGATCGTGCGCAACCCCGACTCGATCGCCTGTGCCGTCAGATAGGGGGCGACGCCCGTCCAGCAGAACATCGCCGGCTGCGCCCAGTCGAACCCGGCCGAGCCCAGAGCATCCTGAACCGGTCCGGCCTCGAAATCAGTCGGCACGAATACGTGGGAGTCGCTGAGCGGCAGGCCGAGCTCGCTGATCCGCTCGAGCTTCCATGCCTGGGAGGCAGGGTGATCAACCTCGAAGACCGTCAGCGAGCCGAGCAGATCCGGTCGCCGCCACGCGAACGAGTCGAGCCCCGCGCCGAGAATCACGTACTGCGGGAAGGCGCCAGCGGCCAGCCGGTCCTCGGCGTACCGGCTGCGGGTACAGACAGCCGCGCGGGATTCGCGACGCACCCGGTCGGGGAACAGCGGATCGAATCGGTCTCGCAGTTGCTGCCATACCGGGCCGACAAGCACCAGGGCCAGCACATCGTCCAGTACCCACGGCGACGCTGTCTCCAGGCGAAGCAATCCACGCGACACGGCCGCGAACATCGCCGTCTTGCTCGGCGCGCTTTCCATGCATTCCTCCTCGCAGGCCAGAACCCAGCATGCCGACCACGCTCGCCCACTCCGCGCACTTCACAGGATGCGCCTGATACGCCATGACAGCCATAGCCAGATCGCCTGGCCGCCACGATCTGCTCACCATCGGGATACTTAAACGGCCATGCACGCCAGGCCATGCAAGATCTGTGACAGATCGCGAAACCTGGCCAGCTGCACTGATACTCGAGGCAACAGCCACGCTGCGACGTTCGACTAGAGTTTGTCACGTGTCAGGCTGTCGCTCGATCCCCGGTGCTGGAATCGCATGAGGGCCGTCGTGTACGACCGCTACGGCGGCCCCGAGGTGCTGTCGATCGCGCATATCCCAACGCCGTCGCCGACACCGAAACAGGTACTGGTCCAGGTGCATACGACGTCGATCAACCTCTCCGACTGGGAGACACTGCGGGGGACGCCGCTGTACTCGCGCATCGGCGGGCTCCGGACTCCCGGTCGCCCCGTTCTCGGATCCGATATCGCCGGACGGGTCGAAGCCGTCGGCTCCGAGGTCACCCTGTTCGCGCCCGGTGACGAGGTCTACGGTGACAATTTGATGCTCAAGGGCGGATTCGCTGAATACGCCGTGGCTCCTGAATCGGCGCTGGCGCACAAACCGGCGTCGCTGAGCTTCGCCGAAGCCTCGACCCTGCCCCAAGCCGGGGCGATCGCCCTCCAGGGCACGGCCGATATCGCTGCCGGAATGTCGGTGTTGATCAACGGAGCGGGCGGCGGATCCGGAGCGTTCGCAATCCAGTTGGCCAAGAACGCCGGGGCCCACGTGACCGCGGTCGACAACGCGGACAAGCTGGCGTTCATGCGCACGGTCGGCGCCGACGAGGTCATCGATTATCGCGTCGGGAACTTCACCCGAACCGGACCATACGACCGAGTACTCGACCTCGTCGCCCACCGGTCGGTCTTCGCCTACCGCAGGGCGGTCGCCCGCGGCGGCCGGTACCGCTGCGTCGGCGGCACCACAAGCGCGTTGCTGCGGATGACGACGGTCGGCGTGCTCGCCGGAGTGGTGACCGGCCGCAGGCTCGGGGTCCTCGCGGTGCAGGAAGGGCCCGCGCACTTCACACCCCTCGCGGAGTCGTGTGTCGCGGGACGGATCGGTATCCACATCGACCGCAGGTTCCCCCTCGACGAGACCGCGAACGCGCTGGCCTACGTCGGTGCGGGACGCGCCCTGGGCAAAGTGGTGGTCGAGATCCGCTGATCGGCATCACCGGATGTGTTGAGCCACAACCGGTCTGACCCGGCAGCGACCACGACATGGCCACTTCGCTCAGCGCGGTAGGAGCCTATCCAGTGTGTTGCGTGGGCCTGCGGCACCGTGACAGGCAGCCCACACGGATGCACGGTGGTTCAGGGGGCATGCGGGTTCATCGCGAGCCAGTTATCTTCACCGCATGGTCAACCGGAAGTTCGACTGCGCGGCGATGCTCTACCGTGCGGAACGGTGGGGTCGGTCGTGGTTCAAGTGGACCATGATTGCGCTGGTCGGGGTCCTCGTCTGCTCCTGCACTCGCGGAACCGAGGAATCGCGAGACATCGAGGCCACGCTCGACCGGATGCCGGGGGTTCACCGGGTTTCGACCGATTTCGACAGAAACTTCTCGACAGTGGTCGTCTTGTCCGCGGACGCCTCGGCAGAGCAGGCCAAGGCAGTGATCGAGGTCTTCCGCGACAAGATAGCGGCCGCAGAACGCCTGCAGCGGCGGCGTATAGATATCGAAATCCGTTGGGGCGAGCGGCAAAGCTCTTTCAAAACAGGCAGAGACGGGTTGGCCACGGCACCGGACCGTGCTGTCCAATGGCATGCCCTGAGCCATGCTTTTCCCGAAGACGAGGTGGCATGGACCTACAAGTGGACCTCGTACTGCTGCGATGGGTTCGGGCCGGGCGATCTCGTCAAAGACGGCTACCTCGGTGTCGGCGAAATTTCATTGAAGCCGTTGAACGCGGACGACTTCCGCTTAGTCAGCGATACCTACCGGCGCTTGATGCGGGAGTTCCCTGAGCTAGCGGGGGCTCAGTGGGAAATCGGGGCCTGGGGTCGCCGGAGCGGGTTCCTGCGGGTGGACCGGTACCCCACCGAGGTCGAATTCTCGGTCTGGCAACGACTCAACGAGGACCAAACCCCACCCCACAGAGTGCATATGGAGATACGACCAGAGGAAAGTCCATACTCACTGCGCATACATGTCAGCGAGTGGCTGCAGTCGTCGAAGTTCGACGACGCGAAACTCCTTGCCGAGAAGCATCTTCCGATCGTCGCGGAGCTGAGTCCGCCCGCCATCCGATACCTGGCTTCAGGCCGCGAGGGCTTGGGAAGCGACGACCCTGACCGGGGCTTGCGAATCATAGTCGGCGGTTGCCAATACACCGACCGACCGCCCAGTGCGGCTGAGCAACCCTTGGTGGATCGGTACGGGAAGTGCTTGACCCGTCGGTGAGCGTCCACCGAAGCCGCAATGGTATGCACATTCGCGGTCGCGGATCCGGGCTGCCGATGCACGATGTCGACCTACCGCTTCGAGCCCTGGTCCTGCGAAATACATGGCACCGCAGTGCATTCCTCGCCGCAAACCATCTTCGATTCGGCATCTGCGTGTCGTGGGAGCCCGTGTCCGCCAACCGATCTGAACGAACGACCACGCGCCATGTGCGGCTACGTGGGCCACTACGCTTCCGATCCAGCGGATAGAGGCAGGGCTGACTTGCTCGGCGACTGCTGGGACTACAGCACCAGATTCGACGAAGCAGTACATGTCATGCCGTGTTCCGGCCCGCATTACGGCGAAGTCGTGCTCAGCGCAGAGGATTCGGACCTCGATCAATACCGGGCTCCCTCCGGGGCGCTTGATGTTTGGACTTTCTGCGAACAGCGGCTGAACGTAACCCTGTCGAAGAACAGCAATCTGGCCACTCACATGATTCCGAGCCAGACCATTCTCTGCGCGGTGACGGCCGCCGATCATCGCGACAGCCGGACCGGAGGCCTCACCGGCAGAGTCGATCGCTGACACTTGTCGCCGCAACCCGGACAAGATCGATTCCGTGAACTCGGCCGCTCCGGTGGCACGGCGGACCGGACTGAGAACGAGAGCTTCAACGAGCAGACTTGTCGCCAAGCCAGCGAGGACACCCGCGGCGAACAGCACACTCTGTTGACGGCGTTGTGCGCCGTGATCGCGGGCACCGCACACATCATTGGTGGTTCGGTCAGCGCCGATCGGCGGGATCTCGCCTTGGTGAGTGCATCCATGTCGGCGCCCAGACCTCGTCACCTTGTTCGGCCACCCGTCTGGAGCGGAGATAGTCGCGAAGCTCGGGGAGGGCGGGATGCGGATTGTCCGCGCGCCAGATGATCGATATCGGGTACACCGGTGTCGGATTGCGGATCGGGATACGCCGCAGATCGTAGCTGTCCGGCCAAAGGTACTGCGAACCGGCGCCGATGAGTGTGGACAGGTCACCGGAGCGCGAAATCTCTTCCAGCACAGACTCTTTGGCAAACACCGGACCGAGGTTGTCGATGTCGAAACCGAAAGCGTCGGCGAGTTCGGCGTAGTAGGCGGCTACTTCGCCATGGTTGGGCAAGCCGGGCATCCAGATGCGGCGTCCGGCCAACTGCCCCGGCGTGATGGCGGCAGCGTCGGCGAGCGGGTGGTGCGGGCCGACAAGTAACTGGTGCGGTTCGTCGGCTGCCTTGGCGGTCCGGATCGTGGCGGGGAGGCGGTGACCGGGCGGGACCGCGTGGAAGGTGGCGTCGATGGTTCCCCCGTCGACGGCGGCGATCGCGGCGTCCAGGTCGGCATCGAGGAGCGTGACGACGTCCAACTCGAAGCCGGGCCGCTCGCGGTGGAAGTCTTGGAGGAGCGCTGCTGAAACAATCCGCCGGGCAACGACATCGACGCGCAACGCTCGCCGTCCGGGACGCACGGAGGCATCGGCGCGGTCAACGGCGTCGAGTAGTTCGCGGGCGTGCGGCAGGAATGCCTGCCCGTCGATCGTGAGCTCGACACCCCGGGGTGTGCGGGCGAACAGTCGGACACCCACATGCTTCTCCAGCGCGGCTATGCGTTTGGAGACCGCTTGCTGGGTGATCGCCAGATCGACTGCGGCTTCCTGGAACTGGCCGTTCTCCGCAGCGGAGACGAAGGTGCGCACGGCGTCGAAATCCACCCGCAGAGCCTACCGGTACAACCGAGGGTTGTGGCTCTCCGAGCATGCGGTTGTTTGATTGCGGCTGCGCGGAATTGCTTTGATCTCGGCGTTCGAGAGCGGGCGATTCGGAGGAGGTACCGGGCGTGGCCGCCAGACGAGCCTTGGGGCGGCGATTCGGATGGTTGTGGGTGTCCTACGCGGTGAGCGCCTACGGGTCCGGGTTGGGATTCGGCGCGTTACCGCTGATCGCGTTGCTGGTGTTGGACGCGGACTCGTTGCAGGTGTCGGTGCTGGCGGCCGTGGGGCCTGCGGTGGGCGCGCTGATCGCGGTGCCGTTGGGCCCGTGGGTGGAGTTTCGGCGCAAACGCCGGGTGATGATCACGATGGATCTGGCGCGGTTCGTGGTGATGCTCACGATCCCGATCGTGTATGCCTTCGGCAACTTGAGTTTCGCGCACTTGCTGTTCGTTTCGGCTGTGGTTGCCGCCGCGAAGATCGCGTTCGGCGCTGCGAGCGGGGCATACCTCAAAAGCCTTGTACGGCAAGAGGATCTGCTCGTCGCCAATGCGCGCTTCGAGTCGACGATGTGGAGTTCCGTCGCGTTCGGTCCACCCCTGGGCGGAGCGGCGATCGGGCTGTTCGGGCCGGTAATCACCGTGGTGGCCGACACGCTGAGCTATCTGCTGTCCGCGCTGGGCATCACCGCGATCGGCGGCGATGAACAACCGCCGCGGCGTTCCAACCCGGGGATGCGGGCCGGTGAGGTTCTCGACGGCTGGCGGCATCTACTGACCCATCCCGGTCTGCGGGGGCTCTACCTGAACCATCTGCTCGTGAGCGGTCTGATCATGGCGACCGAGCCGATCCTGGCCGTCCGCATGCTCCGCGATCTCGGATTCGCGCCCTGGCAGTACGGTTTGGCCTTCGCCAGTCCGTGTATCGGCGGTCTCATCGGCTCGCGTCTGGCCGGCCGCGCCGTGGCACGCTACGGAAGCCAGCGGATCCTGCTCGTAGCCGGCACATTTCGGGCGGTCTGGCTGATCGGCTTGGCCGCGGTCCAGCCCGGCGTGGTCGGCCTCGCGACCGTGATCGTCATCGAGTTCGCGATCATCGTCAGCATGAGCCTGTACAACTCGGTGCTGGCGGTCTACCGGCTCGAGCACACACCCGACGACCGTGTGGCACGCACCCTTTCGGCATGGTCGATCAGCAGTGGCGCGGCGATCGCGGTACTCAGCGCGCTGGGCGGGTTGCTCGCGAGCACGACCGGCCCGCGCACGGCGCTCACGGTCGCAGGACTGCTGATCCTCACAAGCCCCTTCCTGCTACCCGGCCGCCCGGGTTTCCCACCTGGGTCCGGCCAACACGGCGACAACACTCGACCTACCTCGACAGCCGCAGCCGAGCTGCATTAGGAAGGCGCCGCTCTGGGACGAAACCAGCTCCCCACACACCACAACGGTATCGAACAAATCTCCCCGCTCCTCGGCGAGACGGTACTACCGCACAGATCGTCGACCTGTTCGGCTGGAAACCCTGAAATCGGCATGTCAGAACATTCGGCCGCACGTTCCGACTTTCGGTGAACGAATAGCCGATCACACCAATCCTGTTGCGGTGGCAGCGCGAATTTCTGCTCGACGCTGCTACCGGTAGCCCGGCTGGTCGGGAGCGCGAAGTTCACCGGGTTAGCAGAGGAGAGGTGCGTATGACGCGACAACGATGGCCAGTGGAGTCGGCGCTGCGTTGGGCCGTGGTCGGGGCGTTGGTTGCCACCGGGCTGCTCGGCGGTGTCGCGGTCGCCGAGCCTGCTGGGGCGCGGGTCGTCTCGGTGGAGGGCGCGGACGGTGCCCAACAGGTCGTGCAGGTCTACTCCCCGGCTATGCAGCGCGAGATTGCCGTGCAGGTTCTGCGCGCCGCCGACCGCAGCGCGCCGCGGCCGACGTTGTATCTGCTCAACGGCTCCGGTGGCGGACCCAACGGCAGCGGCTGGGACGCCCAGACCGACGTCATCGATTTCCTGCGGGCACAGGACGTCAACGTGGTCACGCCCTACGGCGGCAGCAACTCCTACTACACCGACTGGATCCGCCCGGACGCCAGACTCGGCTTCAACCGGTGGCAGACCTTCCTCAATGAGGAGTTGCCGCCGGTGATCGAGGATTTCCTGGGCGCCAACGACAACCGGTCGCTGGCGGGGGTCTCGATGAGCGGCACCTCGGTGCTGAACCTGGCCATCGCCAAGCCCGGTTACTGGAAGAGCGTGGCCTCCTACAGCGGTTGCGCCCAGACCTCCGATCCCATCGGCCACGAATTCGTGCGCATCACGGTCGAGAACTGGGGCGGCGGCCAGAGCGTCGAAAACATGTGGGGCCCGGCCAGCAACCCGTTGTGGCGGGCGAACGACCCGCTGGTCAATGCCGAACGGCTTCGCGGCACCGCGGTGTACCTGACCACCGGCAGCGGCATCCCGGGCGCACCGCACGACACCCCGGCCGACCCGCGCGTGCAGGACGGGCGGATACCGCTGCCGGTCCAGATCGCATTCGGTGGCCCGATCGAAGCGGCCATCCGCTACTGCACCATCAACCTCACCAACCGCCTCAACGACCTGGGTATCCCGGTGACGCTGGTGGATCGCCCCACCGGGACGCATTCCTGGGGTTACTGGGAGGACGATCTGAAGCAGTCCTGGCCGTTCCTGGCCGGCACGATCGGTGCCCGAATCGGCTGAGCACTGTCGCAGGGATCGACTCGAGGCCGGCGAGTCGATCCATGGAATGGAGGTGCCCAGATCGGCCCGCTCGCCGCGCAGCGTCGTGACGTCGGTGTTCGCTTCAGCAACCCGTCCAGGAACGTAGCTTCTCCGGGTTCCGGATCACCCAGATACGACTGATGCGGTCGTGGGTGATGTCGAAGGCGTAGACCGAGACGATGGTGTCGTCGAGTTGTGCCACCAGACCGGGCTGGCCGTTGACCGTTCGTTCCAGCAGGGTTACGGCGGGACCGTAGGTGGCGATTTCCATGAACGCGTGGGCGATCTGGTCGCCGCCGTTGATCGGGTCACGGAAGGCAGGTGCGAGGCCGCCGCTGTCGGCCGCGGCGATCGCCTGTGGGTCGAGCAGGCCGATCAGGGCCTCGATATTCTTTGTCTCCCAGGCTTTTTTGAAATCGCGCACCACCCCGGCACGCTCGGTGCCCGATGGGCTGCGCGAGGTATCGATGCGGCGCCGGGCACTGGAGGCGAGCTGGCGGCAGGCCGCAGGGGAGCGCCCGACGATGTCGGCGACCTCGGCGAAGGAGTAGCGGAAAACGTCGTGCAGCACGAATGACACACGCTCGGCCGGCGTCATGGAGTCCAGCACGACGAGGAAGGCCATGCTGATCGACTCGTCGAGGGTCACCCGGTCGGCCGGATCGACGCAGGCGCGCCCATCGCTCAATTCGGATCGGCCGGGTACCGGCTCCGGAATCCATTCGCCCACATAGCTTTCCCGCCTGGCGCGGGCCGAGCCGAGCAGATCGAGGCAGATGCGGCTCGCGACCGTCGTCAACCAGGCCCCTGGCACCGTCACTTCCGCTCGCTGCGACGCGGAGAGCGCGTACCAGCGCGCGTAGGTCTCCTGCACCACATCCTCGGCCTCGGCCAGCGAGCCGAGCAGCCGGTAGGCGACATTGATCAGCTGACGGCGCTCATTGATCACCTCGGGCAGGTGCGGGTCGGTCACGGTCGGCTCCTTCGGTCTGTGCGCTCTCACCGAATCGACGAAACAGCGACCCGATCTGTGAGGCGGCCTGACATTCCGGACGGCTGTGTCGTCGGAAGGTCATGACACCTTTCAGCGAACCAGGAGTTCCGGCCATGAGCAGAATCGGCATCATCCTGGGCAGCACCCGGCCCAACCGTAATGGTGCGCGGGTCGCCCAGTGGGTCCTGGATACGGCAGCACAGCGCGGCGACGCCGAGTTCGAACTGATCGATCTGCGCGACCACCCGCTCCCGCATCTGGACGAGCCCATGCCGCCGATGCTCGGACCTTCGGCGCATGCGCACACCCGCGAATGGGCCGCGCGGATCACCCCGTTCGACGGCTTCGTGGTCGTCACCCCCGAGTACAACGGCGGTGTACCGGGAGTGCTGAAGAACGCCATCGACCATCTGTGCATGGAATGGGCCGACAAGGCCGTCGGCTTCGTCTCCTACGGCGTGAGCGGCGGTGCTCGCGCGGTGGTGCAACTTCGGATGGTGTGCAGCACGCTGGGGATGGCCGATGTGAGTCGCCCGGTGGAGATTTCGGTGCTCACCGATTTCGAGAATTACACCACCTTCACACCGCGCGACCACCACCGGACCGCACTACACACCATGCTCGATCAAGTCGTCTCCTGGAGCACCGCGCTCGCACCGCTGCGCGTGGCCCGCGAAACCACTCTCGTCGATTGAGGAGCCGACATGACCACTCCCGACACCTTTCAATTCGACGCTGAGCGTAAGCAACTCGACGAGGTGGAGCTTCGCCGGCAAATCGACAAGCTGATCGAAGCGCTGCGTGCGAAGGATCTCGACGGCGTGAAACGGCAGTACCTGACCGATGTCGTGTCCTTCGATGTCGAACCGCCGCTCCAGCATGTCGGCATCGCGGCCAAACTCGAGAATTGGGCGAACGTGTTTCTCCTCTTCGAAAGTGTGGATTACGAGATTCGCGATCTCACGTTCACCGTGGGTGACGACGTGGCATTCGGTCACGCCTTCGCACGTCTGCACGGCACCTTGAAAAACGGGGCGATAACGAACGGAATGTGGGTGCGGGCCACGTTCGGCATGCGAAAGATCGACCACACCTGGTTGATCGCGCACGATCAGGTCTCGGTCCCGTTCGATATCCAGAGCGGCAGCGGCGTGGTCGACCTCGAACCCTGACGAGACGCTGCAGGTCACCGGTGCTCGCCGCCCCCCCGCACACCGATCCCATTGACCGGCCACCGCGACGTTGCGGTCATTGGTCAGGGTGATGCCGAAGCCGGTACCGAACAAGATTCGGCCCGGTCGAGAGGTTCACCGGTGGGTACCAGACCCCTCGCCACACCGGGACTCCGAGAGCGAGCGGGTTCACCGGAAGTTGCTCGGCCAGTGAGACGTCCACCGTGATGCGGCGCACCGGGGGTAACTCCTCGTCGTCGGCGAGTAGATCGGCCACCATCGCCAAACAGTCCTGCTCGTCGAAGCCGGTCACACCGGCGTACGGACTGATCCACCACAGATCTGATCCGTGGTCGCAATCGAACTCGATCCAGAACCGCCGCAGCACGGGCACACCCGCCCCTCATCCGTGGACCGCCGAGGGTCTGCACGATACCAACGTTTATCGAGCGCTCACCACTTGATAACGGTGCGGGTTCCGGCGGTCATCGCTGAACAGGTCGGGGCTGGCTATCAGCGCTTCGCCGCCTCGTGGCGTACTTCGGGGTCGGGATCGGCGGTCAATCGGGTCAGTAGGCGGCGGGCCTCGATGCCGCGGTAGTTGTGTAGTGCGTAGGCGAGGGCGTAGCGGACTTCGGGGTTGGCGTGGTCGACGAGGTGTGCGATGTCGGTGACGTCGCCGCGGCTGCGGCCGCCCAAACCGTAGAGGGCGTCGATGAGGTCGTCGTCGTTGTCCGCGTTTCGTAGTTGTTCCAGCAGTTGAGGTTTCGTGAGTGTGGGAGTTTCGGGGGAGAGCCGGCGGCGCAGGTCGGCGGACTTGAATTCGCCGCGGCCCAGGCAGGCCGGGCAGGCGCAGGGGCGGCGACCGTGCGCGTCCGGATGGTAGCGCCATCCCGTCACCTGGCGGACGTGCCGAACGCGGTGGAGTTCGGTGGGGGCGATGGAGCGAGGTATGACGATCTGGTAGCCGCGAGCGTCCTCGGCGTGCATGATCAGCGAAACAGCCTCGGCCGCAGTCATTTCTGTGCCAGCTGCAGAGTAATGGCCGACGAGGACCGTTTCGTCGTCGGGTATCCGGAAATGTACTGCGATGAACAGGCGCTGGCCGCCGCGGCGTAGCTCGCGTAACCACTGGTGCGACAGCACATACGAGGGCAGCACCGGCATGCAGAAGACGCCGCGGGCGAAGCCGGGCGTGGTGATGCCCGCTCGGCGGATTCGCCGTGCGTTCTTCTCCGGTGTCAAGTGCACTAGCAGGGCCACAGTCCAAACCATAGATCGGTGGCTGTGAGGACCTCCAGTGCCGGGCGGGTCTCGTTGTGCCACAACCAAATGTTCACCCGTTGTTCGCCGTCGACTCGCGGAGTTCAGCGTCGCATGAAAACATCTGTGCCAGTTGACTATCGGAATGCGGATGGCAGCAGCGCCGCTTCGTCCCAAGGCTGAGGAATTCGGAGATCAGATGCTGTTCTGGGCAACCGTCGTAGGCGCCGCGCTCCTTGTACTGCTGTTACTGGGCGCGGCGGCACGAGCAATGGATCCGCGTGGACAGAAAGAGCGGCGGCGCAGCTCGAGTGCAGGCCCGCGCAGGCCTGTGCTGCAACAGAGTTGGCCGCAGGCCGGTCGCCCGGGTTCGCGCCGTTAGGCATTCGTCGCAACCGGACGGGCGGGCTTCTCGCAGAGCCGCTTCGGTTGCGGCGTTACCCTGGCTGGGGTGTCGTCTGCAGCGCTTCAGCGAGCCCTGACGGAGCGAGCCGATCTTCGGCCGCTGCCGGAACAGGCGCAGGTCCTGCTCCTGAGTGTCGATGCTCCGCCCAGGCTCGGGGCGCATTTGCGCGCAGTGCACGACGTCGCTTGCGAGTTGGTCGCCTGGATCCGGGCCAACTACGCGGCGGTAGCGGTCGATGAGGAGGCGGTGCTGTTCGGTGCGGCGACCCACGACATCGGCAAGGTGATCCATCCGGATGAGTTGTCCGGGCCGGGATCAGCGCATGAGCAGGATGGATACCTACTGCTGCGCGAGCATGGTGTCAGCGCGGAGCTCGCCAGGTTCGCGCGCACCCACGCGTCCTGGACCGAGGACGGCATCGGCGTGGACGATCTGCTGGTCAGCCTGGCCGACAAGATCTGGAAGGGTAAGCGAGTCCCCGACCTCGAGCAGCTGATCGTGCAACGTCTCGCCGCTGCCGACGGTAGCGAGCCGTGGCAGGCCTTCATGGTCCTGGACGACGAGCTCACCCGCATAGCCGCGGACGCTGACCGGCGGCTCGCCTTCCAAGCGAACTATCCGATTGCCATCTGAGCGCGAATACGGTCCCGGGGATTGCCCAATTCAGGTCCTGCGCATGAACGCTATTGTGTAGTAAACATTTTGGATGTTTCGTTCGACCACGCTGACCAGCTCCCAGCCCTGCGATTCGAGCAGCTCGATGCCGTTGACCAGGTGGAGGACCGGCTCGAAGATCGCACGCTGATAGTCGGCCGAGCCGAACACGAAGCCGCCGGTCTGCGGGGAGCTCAGGACGAGGTGCTTGCGTGGATAGGAGCGCAGATCGACGACGCCGTTCAAGACGGCGAGCACATCGAAAATGGGCCCGGGCGCAGGAGCATTCACCTCCCCATCGTCCTGCATGCCCGGGCGCACTCGACACCGAGGTCCACAGGCTTCGCTCTCGCGCGATATCGGGACGCGCGGCGCCGTTGACGGCTATAGGCACAGCTATCAACGGCGTTGGCGTAGCACGTTGTTCGTTGGCCGCGCGATCGACCTCAGGTGGCGAAGACCTGGGAGTCGTCGGCGAAAGCCTTGAACTCCAAGGCATTACCCGCGGGGTCGAGCAGGAACATCGTCCACTGTTCGCCCGGCTGTCCCTCGAACCGCACATACGGTTCGATGACGAACTCGGTGCCCGCCGCTCGAAGTCGCTCGGCGAGCTGATGGAACTCTGGGATCGGCAGGATCAGGCCGAAGTGGGGAACCGGTACATCATGGCCGTCGACCGGATTGTGGACCCGCTGCGGGCGGTCCGGTGCGAGGTGGGTGACGAATTGGTGGCCGTGCAGATTCCAGTCCACCCAGGTCTCCGCGCTGCGCCCCTGGGGAAGGCCCAGCACCGCGCCGTAGAAATGGCGCGCGGCATCGAGGTCGTCGACCGGCATCGCCAAATGAAATCTCGGAATCGGGGAGTCGAGGGCGGTCATGCGACAACCTTATTCGGCGCAACGCGGATGCGGACCGTACCGACTACTTCGGTTCGAGCACGAACACCGGGATCAGCCGATCGGTCTTCTCCTGATACTCGGCGTAGGGCGGGTAGGCGGCTACCGCTCGCTCCCACCACTCGGCCCGCTCAGCGCCGTCGACCTCACGCGCGATGTAGTCCTTCGTCACGGTGCCGTCCTGCAACGGGAACTCCGGGTACGCCTTGATGTTGTAGTACCAGGTGGGGTGCTCAGGAGCGCCGCCCTTGGACGCCACCACCGCGTACTTGCCGTCGTGCTCCACCCGCATCACCGGCGTGTAGCGTAGTTTGCCGGTCTTCGCGCCGCGCAGGGTCAGCAACACCACCGGCGACCCGAGCACATCGATGCCCTCGGTGGTCCCGGTCTCGAGGATCTTCTTCGTCTGGTCCTGCACCCAATCAGTAGGGCTGAGTTCTGCGGATTCGTTGGCCATGACCAGCCCAACAATACTTGTGTGCGCCTTATTCCCGCGTCGACATACTGAGGGGATCCACGCGCTCGACCCCGCGAACATGTCGTACCGCTGCGAGACCATGGCGCCATCGGAAAGGAGAGACAGCCATGACCGATGAGCACATCCAGACCTGGCTCGCCGGACTCGACGAAGACCAGCGAGGCCGAGCTGAAGAGCTGGTGCGTCTGGTCAATGCCGCGGAACCCCGCCTTCAGCAGGCCGTGAAGTGGGGCCGCATCACCTTCACCATCGACAATCGCTGGCACGACTGGCTATGCGGAATCGCGGCCGCCAAAAAGGGAGTGCGGCTGGTCTTTCACAAGGGCGCGCTACTGGAGGACCCCGCCGGGCTCCTGAGCGGGTCGGCGCGTTACGTGCGCGAGCTCCCAGCGGAGCAGGCCGTAGAGTCTCCCGAAGCGGTCGCTGCTCTGCTCCGCAGCGCCGTCGCCCACCAGGCCGGCCTGATCGAGTAGGTCGGCAGCGATCCGCTCGGAACCACGCGGCGCGAACCAACGCCGAAGACGTTGCCGCGCTGAACGATGCGGGCGTTCAGCGCTCGCGTAACCGCCACAGCGCCGATACCGGGCCGTGCCCCGCGCCGAGTGGGTAGGACGCCTTCAGGGAGCGCGTGGTCCATTCCTTCGCGAACGCGATCGCCGAGGGCACGTCGTAGCCGTGTGCGAGCGCGCAGGCGGTCGCGGTGGCCAGGGTGTCGCCCGCGCCGTGATCGTGGGCGGTGTCGACGCGCGGCGCGGACAACTCGTGGAATCGGTCGCCGTCGTAGAGCAGGTCACTGCTGAAGGCCGAGGAACGCAGATGCCCGCCCTTCACGATCGTCCAGCGCTGGCCGAACTTGTGCAGCGCCTCGGCCGCCCGGCGCGCGGTGCGATCGTCGGTGACGTCGATGCCGACGAGTAACCGGACCTCGTCCAGATTGGGGGTCAGCACGGTGGCCATCGGAATCAGTGTGTGCCGCAAGGCAGCCAAGGCGGAGTCGGGTAGTAGTGGATCACCGTGTATCGAGGCCGCGACCGGGTCGACGACGAACGGGATCGACCCGGCCTGCCCGATGCCCACCTCGCCGCATACCTGCGCGACCGCTTCGATGGTGGCCTCGGTGGCCAGCATGCCGGTCTTGGCGGCGCCGATCCCGATGTCGCTCACTACAACTCGCACCTGATCGGCCACCGTGCGCGGCGGGATCACGTGAATGTCGCTGACGCGCAGCGAGTTCTGCACGGTGACCGCGGTGACAGCCACGCAGGCATGCACGCCGAGCAGGGCCATGGAGCGCGAATCGGCTTGGACGCCTGCGCTGCCGCCGGAATCGGTCCCACCGATGGTGAGCACGCGGGCCGGGGTCCGGCCATCGGGTGTCAGTGGCAAGTGCACGGGCGACAGTCAACACTATGGCGCCACGGCACAGTCAATCCGCTGCGTTGTCGCGTGGATCAGGACCAGCCGCCCGGCGCGCCGCGGCTGCCCGGTATCGTCCGCTCGGGTCATGATGACAGGCGATATCGGTAAGGCGGCACCCACCTGGGATCACCCACGTGGGTCGGCAGCCGTGCGCATCCTGACCGAGGTCGGTGTGGCGCACGGGATGCCGGTGACCAGCTGCCTGGTCGGCAGCGGACTTCGACTCGAAGACCTCACCGATCCGACCACGGTGGTGCAGGCTGCGCAGGAATTGTCCGTGGCACGCAACCTCGTTCGGGAGCTCGGCGATCGGCCCGGTCTCGGCGCGGAGGCAGGCAGCAGGCACACCATCGGCAGCCTCGGCGTCTGGGGGTACGCGATGATGTCGAGCCCGACGCTGCGTGACGCCATCGTGCTCGGCCTCCGCTATGTCGAACTGTCCTTCGCGTTCGTGCGGGTACGGCTGGTGGAGGCCGACCATGAGGTGGCTGTGGTCTGCGCCGACGCGGACATTCCCGCCGATGTCCGGGCGTTCTTCGTCGAACGTGAGCTGGTCAAGATCGCGCATCTGGTTCCGCTCGCGCTGGGACCGAGCGTCGGGGTGCGGATCGAAACCGGACTGACCGGCGCGCGAGCCGACGCGGTCCGGTCGCGGATCGGCGACATCGAGCTACGGTCGGGCTGTCGGCACCATCGCATCGTGCTCGATCGCGACGTACTCGACCTGCCGCTGCCGAACGCGGATCCGCTGGTCACCAGCGAGTTGGAGCGCGAATGCCTGCGGTTGCTCGACCTCCGGCGCGGCCGGGGTGCGCTGGCCGCCCGGGTACGCGCGCTACTGCTCGCCCACCTCGACACCGCGCCTGGCATGGATCTGATCGCCGCTCGGCTGCACGTCGATCCGCGGACCCTGCGGCGCAACCTCGCGGCCGAGGGCACCTCGTTTCGCGAACTCGCCGACGAGGTGCGCGCGGCCCTCGCGGCAGAACTGCTCGGCACCGGGCTCCCCGTGGCGGCAGTCGCGGCCCGGCTGGGCTATCACGACGCCGCCGGTTTCTCTCGGGCTTACCGGCGATGGACCGGGCAGACGCCTGGCCGCGCTCGTCGCTCGTCCGGTTGACCGATGTCATGTTCGCCGCCCGCCCGGCGGCTGATGTCGTGCTTGCCGCTTGCCCGGCCAGCTGACTTCGTGCTCGCCGCCTGTCCGGCTGGCTGATATCGCGCCCGCAGCCTGCCCGGCTGATCCAGTCGTGTTCGCCGCTTGCCCGGCCAGCTGACTTCGCGCCCGCCGCTTGCCCGGCTGGCCGAAGTCGCGCCCGCAACCTGCCGGCCGACCGGAGTGGTGCTCACCGCCTGCCCGGCTGATCGAGTCGCGCTCGCGGCTTGCCCGGCTGATCGAGTGGTGCCCGCCGCTTGTCCGGCTGATCGAGTGGTGCCCGCCGCTTGTCCGGTTGACCGATGTCGTGCTCGCCTGTCCGGGCGGCTGATGTCGTGCTCGCCGTTGCCTGGCCAGCTGACTTCGCCCTCGCCGCTTGCCCGGCTGGCCGAAGTCGCGGCCGCAGCCTGCCGGCTGACCGGAGTGGTGCTCACCGCCTGCCCGGCTGATCGAGTCGCGCTCGCGGCTTGCCCGGCTGCCCGGCTGGCTGATGTCGTGCTCGCCGCTTGTCCGGCTGGCTGATGACGTGGTCGCCGCTTGTGCGGCTGGCTGACGACGTGGTCACCGTTTGCCCGGTTGGCCGATGTCGCGCCTGACGGTTGTCCGGTTGGCTGATGTCGTGCCCGTCGTTTGCCCGGCTGACCGACGTCGCGCCTGACACTTGCCGAGCCGCCTGACGTCGCGCCCGCCGCTTGTCCGGCCGGCTGAACCAGCCGTTGCGTGGCTGGATGTCCGAAACTGACAACAACCTTGTCCGCCACGGACCTGGGGCGTGCGCGGTCACGTTTCTATCGTTGCGAACATGACCGGATCAACACCGACGGTAGCCATTATCGGGGCGGGCTTCGGCGGGCTTGCCGCCGCTATCGAGCTGGGGCGCAACGGGATTCACAGCTATCGCGTCTTCGAGCGTGGTGACTCGGCGGGTGGGGTGTGGCGAGCCAACACCTACCCGGGCGCGGCGTGTGACGTGCCGTCCCCGGCCTACTGCTTCTCCTATGAGCTCGAGACCGAATGGTCGGCGCGTTACGGCTCGCAGCCGGAGATCCACCGGTATTTGCAGCGCTGCGCGGACAAGTACGGTGTCACGCCCAAGATCAGCTTCGGTACCGAGGTCACGGCGGCGGCGTTCGTGGACGGGCGGTGGCGGCTGACGTTCGCCGACGGCGACAGCCAGGAATTCGACGCGCTGATCTGTGCCACCGGCCAACTGTCCAGGCCGAAGATTCCGCAGCTGCCGGGGCTGGACTCGTTCGCGGGCAACCAGTTCCACTCGGCGCAGTGGGATCATTCGGTAGAGCTGAGCGGTAAGCGGGTCGCCGTGGTCGGCAGTGGCGCGAGTGCCGTGCAGCTGGTGCCCGCGATCGTCGACGAGGTGGCCGAACTCCATGTGGTGCAACGGTCGCCGTACTGGGTCGGCAACAAGTACAACCACCGCGGTGACGGACCGATACATCGGCTGGTGCACCGGGTTCCCGGCCTGGCCCGCCTGCAGCACAACGCCGAATGGCTGTGGTACGAACTACGAGTCCCGATGATCTTCAACCGCGCCGACCCGCTGCGCCACGTCTACCATGCGCTGTTGCGGGCCAAGATCCGCCGGGAGATCCGAGATCCATTGCTGCGCAAGATGGTTACGCCGCACTACAAGGTCGGCTGCAATCGCGTTCTGCTGTCCAACGATTGGTATCCGGCACTGGATCGCTCGCATGTCAGCGTGTACGCCGAGGGGGTGCGGCAGGTGGGTCCGCGCGGGCTCGTCTTGGCCGACGGCACCGAGATCGATGCCGACGTCATCGTCTGGTGCACCGGTTTCACGCCGAACGAGTATCTCGCGCCGATCGAGATCACCGGGCGCGATGGCCGGGCGCTGCACACCGAATGGAAGGACGGACCGCAGGCGTACCTCGGCATCTGCGCGGCAGGCTACCCGAACCTGTTCATGATGTACGGGCCCAATACCGGCTCGCTCACCAACACCATCACCTTCCTGCTGGAGAAGCAGGCCCGCTACATCCGCATGGCGCTGCAACATCTCGAGCGCACCGGCGGGTGGCTGGACGTGCGGCCCGAGGTGCAGGAGCGATTCAACGAGAAACTCCAGAAGCGCGCGCACGCAACGGTATTCACTTCAGGGTGTCCCGGCTGGTACCACACCGAGACCGGCAAGGTGTTCGCCGTATGGCCCGGTTCGCATGTCGCGTATGCGAAGGCGACGCGCGAGTTGGTGCTCGCCGATTACGAGCAGGCGGCTGGATAACCGTTGAACGCCAGGCGAATCGAGCTACTCCGGTTGTGTGACGGCGTCGAAATGCTCGCGCAGTGCGTCGACCACCGCAGTGAGCACTCGATGCGCGGCGAGCAGATCGGCGTCGGGAAACTCCGCCATGGCCGCGCGGGTGCGTTGACCGAGGGGGATGAAGAAGTCTTCGGCGGCCGCCCGGCCGGGTTCGTCGTGGTAGAGGATTACCCGGCGGCGGTCGCTCGCGTCGGTGCCGCGACGAAGATGGCCGGACTCGATCATCCGCTCGACCAGATAGGTCACCGCGGCCGAGGACATCCCCATCAACTTGCCCAGCTGACCCGGACTGAGCGGGCGGCCCGCGAATTCGGCCGTCGCGACGTGTAGCAGCGCACGGAAATCGTTGGGCCGCAGGTTGTTCGAGCGAGCGAAGACATGACCGAGCTGCTCGGAGATGGCTGTCAGTGCGCGCAGGTCGGCACCGATCTCGGTCTCCAGCCGTGCGCGTTCGTCCGCTGGTGCGGGGCGCTTTGCTGTGCTGTCGCCTTCGATCACGCAGGTCAGCTTAACCTCCGCAACTCTCTCATTTGCTTAATAGTTAAGTATCTGAGATAGTTTGTCGAGTGAGCATCTGGGATCGGTACGCAGCTGGGGTCACCGCCCGATGGTCGTGGGTTCTGCTGGTGGTACTCATGGCCGTCGCCGGATTGTTGATCGCAGGCGTCGGTGGCAACGACGCGTCAGGGGAGTCGCCGAGGTCGCTGCCGGATACCGCGGAGTCGGCCCGCATCGAGAAGGTGTTGTCGCAGTTCCCCGACTCGGGGGTCGCCCCGGTGATCGTGGTGGTCAGCCGGGCCGACGGCGCGGCTCTCGGCGCACCCGATCGTGTGGCAGCCGCCGCGGCGGTCGAGCGGGCGACTGGATCTGAGCCGAGTCTCGCGAGTGCGCCCGACGGTGCGGCGGTGCTTGCCCAGGTTCCGGTATCCACCGACCTGAGTGGAGCCGAACTCACCGCGGAAATCGACCGATTGCGGCAGGCAGCCGCCGACGGACTTCCCGGGGAACTGATGCTGCAGGTCACCGGTGGCCCTGCCTTCGCGGCGGACATCTCCGATTCGTTCTCCGGAGCGAACACGACCCTGCTGGCGGTGACCGCCGTGGTCGTCGCGTTGTTGCTGATCCTGACCTATCGGTCGCCGGTGCTGTGGCTGGTGCCGCTGCTGATCATCGGCGCGGCGGATCGAGCGGCCACCGGTGCGGGCACCGGTCTGGCCCGGCTGACCGGACTGACTTTCGACGGCTCCACCGCGGGCATCACCAGCGTGCTTGTCTTCGGTGCGGGTACCAATTACGCACTGCTGCTCGTCTCCCGATACCGCGACGAACTGCATCATGAATCGGACCATCGGCTGGCATTGCGCCGCGCGGTAGGTCGCGCCGGACCGGCGATCCTGGCGAGCAATCTGACTGTGGTCATGGCACTGCTGGTGTTATTGCTGGGTTCGGTGCCGAGCACCAGGAGTCTCGGCGCCCTTGCCGCGGCCGGGCTGCTGGTGGCAGTGTTGTTCGTGCTCGTCGGCCTGCCTGCGGCGTTGGCGCTGTGTGGGCGAAATGTGTTCTGGCCCTTTGTGCCTCGCTCGGATGGGCGCGACGCCGCCGAGCAAGGGGTCTGGCACGTCATCGCCACCTGGGTGGTCGGCAGGCCGGTGCGCGTGACGGCCGCCGCGTCCGCTCTGCTTGCGGTCTGCGCCGCCGGGCTGTGGACGGTCGACATCGGTCTGTCACAGACCGAACAGTTTCGGGTACGCGCCGAGTCGGTAGCCGGATTCGACACACTCGCAGCACATTTCCCGTCCGGCGCGGCCGACCCGACCGTGGTGGTGGCCGCGACGGCGCTCGCCCCGCGCGTCGAGGAAGCGCTCACCGCCCGGCCAGGTGTGGTGCGGGCGACCGAGACCGGTTCCTCGCCCGCCGGCATGACGCGGTGGGCGGTGGTTCTGGATGCC
The DNA here is from genome assembly GCF_044547795.1 of Nocardia sp. NPDC052316. Taxonomy (NCBI): domain Bacteria; kingdom Bacillati; phylum Actinomycetota; class Actinomycetes; order Mycobacteriales; family Nocardiaceae; genus Nocardia; species Nocardia sp. NPDC052316. Next base: position 649,722 of record NZ_JBIUBB010000007.1, on the reverse strand, counting down.
GAGCCCGGATCCGACCGCGCGTTCGCCGTGATCGAGGCGATCCGGTCGGATGTGGGTCGAGTGGCCGGCGCGGACGCGCTCGTCGGCGGCAGTGACGCGGAGGCGTTGGACACCCGCGACGCCGCGAGCCGGGACCGGCTGGTGATCATTCCGCTTGTTCTCGTCGTCGTGTGCGTGATCCTGCTCGCGCTGCTGCGTGCGGTGCCGGCGGCGCTGCTGCTGGTCGGTGTGACGGTGGCGAGTGCGCTGGCCGCGCTCGGTCTGGGCAGTTGGATGAGCGTGCACGTGTTCGGCTTTCCCGCGATCGACACGAATGTGCCGCTGTTCGCCTTCCTGTTCTTGGTCGCACTCGGCGTCGATTACACGATCTTCCTGGTCACCCGGGCCAGGGAGGAGACGCCGAGCCACGGCGTCACGCGGGGCATCGTCCGCGCGGTGTCCTCGACCGGTGCCGTGATCACCAGCGCCGGAGTGGTGCTGGCCGCGGTGTTCTGCGTGCTCGGGGTGCTGCCGCTGATCACCTTGACCCAGCTCGGCATCGTGGTCGGCCTCGGCATCATGCTCGACACACTGGTAGTACGCACGGCGGTCATTCCGGCGATGTTCCGTTTGGTCGGCCCGCGGATCTGGTGGCCGAGCCCGTTGGCCGGAGTCGGCCAGCACGGGGTATCCGAAACGGCGCGGCGTCCGGCTGATCGGGAATCAGTCCATACCTGACGAGAACGGCAAGGAGTCGCCGCATGCACCCGACCGACGGCGACAGGACGGAGTGACGATGAAAAGCACCACGGAGCAAGCGGATTCGACCGGCAACCGATTCCCGCGGTCGCCGTACGGGATCGGCGCGCAAGTCGGCGGGGGAGCGGCGGTGCTGCTGCTCGTGGTCGCCGCGGCGACCACCGGGAATCTGGCCGCACAATCGTCGGCCGAACAGTACAACCAGCTGAACCAGCCGGGATGGGCCCCACCCTCGTGGGTGTTCGGACCGGTCTGGACCCTGCTGTACGCGTTGATAGCGCTGTCGGCGTGGTGGGTCTGGCGGGGCGAGCCGTGGCAGCGCGTGCGGTGGGCGCTGGCGGCGTTCGTCGGCCAGTTGGTGCTCAACGCGCTGTGGACGCCGCTGTTCTTCGGGGCGGATCTGCGCGGCCTCGCACTGGCGGAGATCCTGGTGCTGCTCTGCGCGATCATCGCGACCATCGCGATCTTCTGGCGGCACAGCAGGTTTGCCGCCGCCCTGCTGGTGCCCTATCTGCTGTGGACCGCCTTCGCGGCGGTGTTGAACTTCAGCGTGTGGCAATTGAACAACTGACCTCGTCTAACGCTGGTCGATCAGGGCCGCCGCGGGCTCGGGGCGCGATTCGCTAGCGTTGGCGGATGGAACTGCGACAGTTGCGGTATTTCCTCGCGGTCGCCGAAGAGCGGAATCTCACCCGCGCCGCGGAGGTGGTGGGGATCCGGCCGACGTCGTTGAGCCAGCAGATCATCGCGCTCGAGCGGGAGCTCGGCGCGGCGTTGTTCGTGCGTAGTCCGGCGGGGATGACGCCGACGCAGGCCGGTGCCAGGTTGGCAGGGCATGCCAGGGTGGTGGTGGAGTCGGCGCGGCGGGCGCGGGAGTCGATACAGCAGCGCTCGGGATTGCGTCTGGCCGTGACACCCGGCGCGCCGCCGTGGTGTGCGTCGGCATTGTGGCGCGCGGCCGGCGAAGTGGCGCCCGAGGTCGCCGACCTGCAGACCGCTGAGCAGCTGACTCGGCTGCGCGACGGTGCGCTCGATGTCGGCGTGTTGTTGCTGCCCGCCGATCTGTCGGGTTTGCAGGCCGTCACGATCGAGGACACCGAGCTGGGTGTGGTGGTGGCGTCCGACCATCGGCTGGCCGACCGAACGGCGGTGCGCTGGGCCGATCTCGACGGCTGCGCCTTGTCGTGGTTCACGCGTTCATGGGCGCCGGGCTATTACGACTCGGTTCGCGACACGTGGACTCAGGCCGGGTGGCAGCCAGTGGCTGTGCGTGAAAACGCGCCGCGCAGGGGTCTTTTCGGTGCTGAACTCGCGCACGCCGGAGATACCGTCGCGCTACGACCGGCGTGGGATGTGCGGCCCGGCGACGGGTTGATCTGGGTGCCGTTTGCCGCAGACGCGCCGCGAATCCGCTATGCCCTGGTATGGAATGCGGCCGATTCCGCGGCCGCGCGATACCGTTCGATCGCCGCTGACCTGGTGGCTGCGGCAACGCCGCACACGCATGCGGTGCTGCCTCGTGGACAGGGCGACCGGTGATCGATTCTCCTGGAAGCGGATAGGGCCACACCGAAGCGTCGGTGCGGCCGAAGTTCGGCTGACAGGAGGGGTAGCGAATGGCGCTCACCGCATGGGGATTCATCTACACCGCGAGCGGCAGTGACCCGGATCGGGAGACGGTCGTCGAAACGCCCAGCTGCCGTTCGGTTTTCGTCGGCGTGGAGCATCCGGAGCAGGCTGTCGCCGTGGCGCGCCGCCTCGTCGCCGATGGCGCTCAACTCATCGAGTTGTGCGGTGGGTTCGGACCCATATGGACCGCACGGGTGATCGAGGCTGTTGAGGGTGCGGTTCCGGTGGGTGCGGTCGCCTACGGTACCGAGGCCATCGATCAGGTACACGCGATCTTCGCGTGACCGGCCAGGCCGGGGCTTCATCGCGTTGCGAGGTGGCGGCACCGGGTCGGATGCCGCCACCTCGGGAACCGACTCAGTCGGCTTGGCTGTTCACCTGCCTCGGCAGGAAGAACATCACCGCCCACATCAGCGCCAAGGCCCCGCCGACCCACCACAGCACACCGGTGAACGCGTCGCGGTTGACCGCGCTCCCGAGTGAGCCGCCGGTGGCGGCGAAGAACACCAGAGCAGTCAGCGCGGCACCGAAGGCGATCCCCAGATGCATCGCGGTGTTGAACAGTCCCGAGGCCGAACCGGCGCTCTCGTGTGGAACTTTCGCGAGCGTCAGGTCGGCGATCGGCCCGCCGACCATGCCGAGACCGAAGCCGAGTAACACGACGGGGACGGTCATCGCGAGGAGCGTCAGATCGGCCTGCCCACCGCTGATCTGCAGTCCGTAGGCCGTCATCGACGCGAGCGCGATCACGACTCCGGCCTGCGGCAGGTGGCGTCCGAAGCGGCCTGCGGTTTTCGTCGCGATCATCGCACCGGTCAGTTCACCAACCGCGAGCAGCATGAAGGCCAGGGCCGCCAGCACCGGACTCATGCCGAGGCCGTGTTGCAGATACAGCGTCCACGTCGTGAAGAACAGACCGCACAGCAGCCCGAGCAGCAACTGAGCGGACAGGCCACCGGCGAACGCCTTGTCCTCGAACAACGACAGCACCACCAGCGGGGCATCGTCGCGCCGACGTTGCTGCTGGCGCAGGAAGACACCGAGCACGAGCAGACCGCCGGCGAGCATGGCGAAGCACCAGAGCGGCCAGTGGTGGGTGTGGCCCTCGGTGAGTGGGAAGACGATCAGCAGCATGGCCACTGCGGACAGCACCATGCCGGTCAGGTCGAGCCGGTCGGCCTTCGCTGCGGTCGATTCGATGATGAACCGCCGTCCGAGAAGGATCACCGCGAGGCCGATCGGCACGTTGATCAGGAAGATCGGCCGCCAGGAGAGCCCGAACAGGTCGGCCTCGGTGAGCAGGCCACCCAGCACGGGACCCAGGACGCTACCTATCGACAGCACGGCTCCGTAGCAGCCGAACGCCCTGCTGCGGTTCGCACCGTCGAAGGTGACGTGCAAGGTGGCCAGGACCTGCGGGATCATCACGGCGACGCCGATGCCCTGGCACACGCGAGCGGCGATCAGCACGCCGAGGCCAGGGGCGAGGCCGCACAGCAGTGAGGCGAGCGTGAAAACCGTGGTGCCGATGAGCAGAACCTTGCGCCTGCCGTAGATGTCGCCGAGCCTGCCGCCGGTGATCAGCCCGAGGGCGACGGTCAGCGAGTAGCCTGCGGTCAGCCACTGCACCGCGCCCGGTCCGGCGCCGGTCGACGCCTGGATGGCAGGCAGCGCGGTAAGGACCACCGACTGGTCGAGGATGTCCATGAGTTCGGCGACCAGGACGACCACGAGGGCGATCGTGGCGGCCCGGGTCATCTTCGACGACCGGCCGGGATCAGCCGAGGACGCGGCGGCGCGGTGCGGCTCGTTGTCGAGCGCGGAGGAATGCACGGTGAGACTCCTGTTCAGGAAATGGGGGAGCTCGCCGTCAGCCGCGCCGGGGCCGGAAAACACGAAACCCGGGGCAGTCGGCAGAGCTGCACCCGGGACTTCTGGGGGGATGGGTGACGCAACTCAGGCCAGTGCGACGTCCGCCCCGCTGCACGTTCGGACAATCAGAACGTGGGGGAAATGCGGACGACTACATGGCCTGGGATATAAGTCACCACCTCGAATCCTCTACAGAATGAACAGAAAGTCTGAGCTGCCCCGAAGCGGTCTCCGAGACAGGATCTCATTCACGGTACGACAGACCTCGGTTCCTGCGCACGTCATAGTGGTCTCCGCCACCATCCTGCTCGACCAGAAAACTGGCTCGAGCGGTTGACCGCGCCGCCGAGGTCTAGACGACCTTCGCGGCGATCAGCAAATTCCAGATCTCACCCTGGTCGACGACCTCGACCCCGAGTTTCTCCGCCTTGGTCAGCTTGCTCTCACCGACTCCAGCACCGGTGATGAGCATGTCGGTGCTCGCCGAGACCGAGGACGCCGCCGTCGCCCCCGCTTTCTCGCACAGGCGCTGGAACGTCGGGCGGGCGACCTTCTCGCCGGAGCGTGGGTCGCTGATCGCACCGGTGATCACCACCGTCTTGCCGGCCAGGGGTGCGCCGGCCGCGACCACCGGCGGCAGGTCCTCCTCGCGCACGTCCAGCGAGACGCCCGCCTGTCGGAGCCGCTCCAGCTCCGGGCGCAGGCGCGTGAGGTGCACGACCAGCGAGGCAGCGACCTTCGGTCCGATGTCCTCCACCGCGACGAGCCGTTCCTCGCCCGCGTCGGCGACCTCCTCCAACGAGCCGAAGCCCGCTCGGGCCAGCCGCGCGGCGGTGCCGTCGGAGGCCATCGGGATCGCCAGGCCGATCAGCGCACGACGCAGGCCGACTTGCCTGCTGGCGTCGATCGATTCGATCATGCGCGCGGCCGATACCTCGCCGATGCGATCGAACTCGAGCAGGCGCTCCTTGGTCAGCGTGTAGAAGTCGGCCGGACTCTCCAGGATGCCCGCCTCGGCGAGGCGTTCGATCCACTTCTGCCCGATGGCGTCGATGTCGGCCGCCGCCCGCGACGCCCAGTGGATCAGCCTGCGAACCGTCTGCGCGGGACAGGACACGTTGGTGCAGAACAGCTCCCGGCTGTTGCCCTGTTCGGTCACCGGCTGCTCGCAGGAGGGGCAGACCGTGGGCGGCACGATCTCTTGTTCCTCGCCGGTGCGTTTCGAGGCGTCGAGCACGCCCGCCACGAACGGGATCACGTCACCCGCGCGGCGCACCAATACCGTGTCACCGACCTTGATGTCGCGGGCGCGGATCACCTCCTGGTTGGCCAGCGTGGCCTTCGTGACCGTCGTGCCGCCGACGAACACCGGCTCCAACCACGCGACCGGGACGATCTTGCCGGTCTTGCCGACGTCCCAGATCACCTCGCGCAGCAGCGTGGTCTTCTCCTCGGCGGCGAACTTGAACGCGAGCGCGCCACGCGGGGAGTTCGACCGAGTTCCGGCCGCCGCGTAGGCCGCTCGGTCGGCCAGTCGCAGCACCGCGCCGTCGAGGTCGTAGTCCAGATCGTTGCGGCCTTGCTCGATCGCGGTGATCGCCGCCTGCGCCTGCTCGGCGTCGGCGCAGTGCCGCATCTGCGCACCCGCGATGCCGAGGGCGCGCAACCCCTCCTCGAGGTCGACCGCGGCGCCGTCGTCGGAGGTATCCAAGTCGAAGCCGAAGAATTGCAGGCGGCGTTCGGCGACCGTGGCCGGGTCCTTCGCGCGCAGCGTGCCCGCCGCGGCGTTGCGCGGGTTGATCAGCGGCTTGTCCGGATGCGCGGTGTTGTAGGCGACGAAGGTCGAGCGCAGCATCACCGCCTCGCCGCGTACCTCCACCCGGCCAGGGGCGTCGATCCGCTCGGGAATGCCGTCGACCAGCGCGCGGACCAGCATGGTCACGTCGTCACCGGTGGTGCCGTCACCGCGGGTCACCGCACGCGCCAGCCGTCCGTCCTCGAACACCAGGGCCAGCGACAACCCGTCGAGCTTCGGCATCACCACCACCGACTGACCGGGGAAGCGGTCGAAGAACGCCGCCACCTGCTCGGGCTTGGTCGCCTTCTCCAGCGACAGCATCGGCCGCGAATGCCGGATCGGGGCGTGCAGCACCGCTGGCGCGCCGACCTGCTCCAGGGGATTCGGGTCCGGCGTGAGCTCGGGGTTCGCCTCGATCAGGGCGCGCAGCTCGTCCTCGATCGCGTCGTACTCGGCGTCCGCGACCAGCGGCGACCCCTGGTAATAGGCGTCGCGCAACGCCACGATGCGGTCCGCGAGCTCTTGGATACGTTCACCGATTTCCACAGTCCATGACGCTACCGATACCCACCGACACCCGCGCGTAGACGCCGCCCGGCGCGTTCGACGCTCACCAGCCACGGCAGAATGGTGCGGTGCAGATCGGGATGCTTGGACCGCTCGAGATCCGAGAAGATGACGGCGGATTGATCGAGATACCAGGTGCTCGGTTGCGGACGCTGGTGGTTGCCCTCGCGCTCGAACCCGGGCGCGTGGTTCCGAAAGCGACGCTGGTGGACTGGATTTGGGGTGAACAGCTGCCCGCCGACGCGGCGAATTCCTTGCAGGCGTTGGTGTCCCGGTTGCGGCGGGTGTTGCCGGACGGCGCGCTCGACGGGCAGGCGGGCGGCTATCGATTGTCGGTGGAGCCGCGCGCTGTCGACGCCATCCGGTTCGAGCAGCTGCTCGACCAGGCCCGCGGCGCTGAGGATGCGCACCAGGCCAAGCTGTTGCGGGAAGCCCTCGAGCTGTGGCGTGGTGCGCCGATGCAGGACGTCGGTGTGCAGGACAGCGGCGCGGCCGACGGGGTGGTCACCCGCTTGGAAGGGCTGCGCCTCGCCGCGCTGGAGGACTGCTACGAAGCGGAGATTCGGCTCGGCCGGGGTGCGGAACTGGTCACCGAGCTCACCGAGCTGGTGGCCAGGTATCCGGTGCGGGAACGGCTCGTCGCCGCGTTGATGCGTGCCCTCGGTGCCGCGGGTCGCAGCAACGAGGCCCTGGTGGTGTACCAGCGGGCACGGGAAACCCTCGCCGATGAATTGGGCGTCGACCCGTCGGCGGAGCTCGCCGCACTGCATGTCGCGCTGCTACGCGGCGAGTTCGGCGCGCCGGACCGCGATCGCAAGACGAACCTGCGGGCCGAGTTGACCACCTTCGTCGGCAAATACGGCGACGTCGCCGCGGTGCGCGAGCTCGTCGCGCAGCACCGGCTCACCACGTTGACCGGGCCCGGCGGCTCCGGGAAAACCCGGCTGGCCCTGGAGACCGCGCGGACGCTGCTCGACGACCTGCCGGAAGGCGCCTGGCTGGTGGAGCTGGCGTCCGTCGGCGCGAGCGGTGACGTAGCGCAATCGGTGCTCGCCGCGCTCGGGCTCCGGGACGCGCTGCTCGGCGGCGCACCGGACGCCGAGCCGATCGACCGGCTGATCGCCGCGATCCGCGAGCGCGAAACGCTGTTGATCCTGGACAACTGTGAGCATGTGATCGAGGCCGCCGCGGCGTTCGCCCATCGGATGCTCGGCGAGTGCCGCCGGTTGCGCATCCTGGCGACGAGCAGGGAACCGCTCGGCATCACCGGCGAGGCGCTGTGGCAGGTCGTGCCGCTGGCGCTGCCCGCTGCCGACGCGGATACGGGTGCCATCGAGTCCTCGCCGGCGGTGCAACTGCTGCGCGATCGGGCCGGCGCGGTGCGCACAGACCTCGCGGCCGACGCGAACGCACTGGCGACTATGGCGCGCGTCTGCCGGGCGCTGGACGGAATCCCCCTGGCGATCGAGCTCGCCGCAGCCCGGTTGCGCACCATGTCCCTCGATCAGCTCGCCGACCGCCTCGACGATCGATTCCGGCTGCTGACCGGCGGTAGCCGTACCGCGCTGCCGCACCATCGGACGTTGCGTGCGGTGGTCGACTGGAGCTGGGAGCTGCTCTCCGACGCCGAGCGGTTGGTGCTGCGCAGGCTCGCGGTGTTCGCCGGCGGCGTGAGTCTGGAAGCGGCCGAACAGGTTTGCGCGGGCGACGACGCGGTCCAGCGATGGGAGGTGCTCGATCTGCTCACCGCGCTGACCGAGAAGTCGCTGCTGGTCGTCGCCGAGGGCAGCGGCCCGCGCTTCCGGATGCTCGACACGATCAAGCAGTACGCCGCGGACCGGCTCGTCGAGTCGGGGGAAGCGGACGCGGCGCGGCACGCGCATCTCGCGTATTTCACCGGTCTCGCCGACGCCGCCGAGTCACACCTGCGTCGTGCCGAGCAGTTGACGTGGCTCGCCACGCTCGAGGTCGAGCACGACAACATCGCTGTCGCCATGCGGGGTGCGCTCGCGGCCCGCGACGCGGTCGGGGCGATGCGCCTCGCGGCGGCGGCCGGCTGGTACTGGTGGCTCAGCGGGCACAAGGCCGAGGGCATGGAGCTGATCACCGCGGCCGCCGACCTGCCGGGCGAGGTGGACGACGCGACCAGGGCCATGGTGTACGCGCTGGTCGTGCATTTCATGAGCTCCGGGCCGAGTGACGACAACCAGCTGGCGGAATGGATCCACAAGGCGTATCGGTGCAGCCGGAACAGCCAGGCCCACAACCCTTTGCTGCGGTTCGTGGACGCGCTGGAGCACATGCTGCAAGGGCCGGACGCGCTGTTGCCCGCGTTCGAACCGCTGACCACCGACGACGACCCGTGGGTGCGGGCGCTGGCCCGACTGCAACTGGGCAAGATGCGGATCGTGCTCGGCCACCAAGGGCGGGAGGCGGACGACTATCTCGAGACGGCCCTCGCCGAGTTCCGAGCCATCGGCGAGCGCTGGGGCATATCCTTCGCGCTGACCGAGCTGGCGAATCGGATCGCCATGCGCGGCGAATTCGCCGGTGCGTGTGCGCATCTCGATCAGGCGATCGAGGTGGTCACCGAGGTCGGCGCGGTCGAGGACGTGCTGCTGATGCGGGCGCGCCAGGCCCAGTTCTACTGGCTGCTGGGGGATGCGGAGGCGAGCGGGGCCGCGATGACCGAGGCGCAGCGGTACGCGGATCAGTCCGCTTGGCCGAACGCACTGGCCGAACTCGCCTTGACGCGTGCGGAGTTGGCCCGTTGGCGTGGTGACACCGGAGAGGCATACCGGCAAATCGACGTAGCGACGACGTTATTGGGTAGCGATGCGGGGCAGGGGTATGTCAGGGCGCTGATCCACGGCATGCGGGGCTATCTCGCTGACGACCTCGACGAGGCGCGGGCACAGCATGCGGCGGCCCTCGAGGCGACATCGGCGGCGGGATTCGCTCCTCTCATCGCCCAAATACTCGTCGGGATAGCGGATTTGGCGCTTCGTCAGGATCAGGACGAGCAGGCCGTGCGGCTGCTCGCGGCGAGTGCCACCGTGCGCGGGCTGCCCGATCATGCCCAACCGGATGCGGTACGGATCGAGCAGACAGCGCGACGTCGCCTCGGCGAAGCACGCTTCACCGAGGCGACGGAGTTTGGGGCACAGGCGGATTGGCGGGAGCTGGCGGCAACTACGCTTGCTCGCTGAGGTCGGTCTGCCCGCCGCAGAAGACCGCCGCGACGAGTAGCTTCGTCGCTTCCTGGAAGGCCGCGGACAGGGGCAGGTCGGGGTCGTCGACGTAGTTCAGCGCGGCGGTCAGGGTCTTGCTGCCGTCGGGCGTGCTGTACATCAGCGCGGCGTGGCCCGAGATGCCGCCGTTGTGGGTGACGACGGTGCCGCCGCAGCCGGTGTCCTGCACGAACACGCCAAGGCCGTAACCGACTTTCGGATGCGGCGTGCACATCTGCGCCAGCAGCGGGGCGGGCAGGAGCTCGCCGCCCACCAGTGCGGAGATGAACGTCTGCAAGTCCCGGGTCGTCGAGATCATGTCACCACCGCTGGAGATCCAGGAGGGATTCTGGCTGGTGACGTCGACAATCCGCTGCTCGCCGCCGTCCTCGTAACGGTAGTAGGCGTGGGCGTGCGGCTCGGGGACCTCGGACTCGGTGGTCGGTGCCACAGTGTCGTGCAGGCCCAACGGCCCGAGGATCAGCCGCTGCATCTCCTCGGCGTATGGACGGCCGCTTACCTTCTCGATCAACAGCCTGGCCAGCGCATAGTTGGTGTTGGCGTAGCTCCAGTCCGTCCCCGGTTCGAACCTCGCCGGCTTGGACAAGGCCAGCCGCACAAGTTCTTCGGGCTGGTAGGTCTTGAACCGGTTGTCCACCCACTCCTTGCCGGACCAGGGGATTCCCGGCACGAACGTCCCGTCCTCGAGTAGCTCGCCGGTGAAGTTGAAGACTCCGCTGGTGTGCTGCAACAGCATTCGCACCGTGATCCGGGGGTCCAGCTCGAACTCCGGTAGGTAGTCGACCGCTGCGGTGTCGAGGTCGATCTTGCCCTCTGCCACCAACTGCAGGACCAGTGTTGCGATGAAAGTCTTTGTGTTGCTGCCGATTCGGATATGGCCGTTGACCGGCGGCTGCGCGGTTCCGCCCAGTTCGCGCACGCCGGCGGTGCCGAGCCACTCGCCCTGCTCGTCGCGCACGCGCAGTTCGACACCGGTGAAACCGGAATCGACCATGTGCTGGATGAGCTGCTGGAGTTCCGGACGATCCGGCGCGGTGGATGAGGTGTTCACGATTCTGCTTCTCTCTGATGTCGTGTTCGGGCGAACGGTGATGCGGGGTCGGTGTTACGCAGCGTGGCGAATGGTGATGTTGCCGAAGGAGTTACGAGCGAACACCTGCACGGTCTCCGCCTGCTCGGGCTGGTGGATCGGCCCCACCGTGTTCAGGACGGAGCCTTGCAGCGCGTTGGTTTCCAGCCGCACCGCACTGCCCGGGTGGATGCCAACTTCCAGCTCGCCGACGGAGGTCTCCAGTCGCAGTACGCCGCGCGCGGCTTCGCCGATGCGGATATCACCCTTGGCGACCTTGGCGGTCACCGAATCGCCGGGGCGCTCGACGGTGATGTCGCCCGCTGCTATCGCCAGGTCGCACTCGCCGAGTTCGCCTGCGCCGAGCAGACGACCCACCCCGGCGGTGGCTTTCAGCTGGGAGCCGGTCGGGACCTCGATGGTGACCGTGATCGACGGGTTGCCGCCGAACGGGGTGTAGGTCCGCCAGTGCTTCGGCGTTTTCACAATCAGCGTGCCTGCGGTGAAATCGACCTGGGTCTGCTCGGCGGCGCGCACATCGCCCTTCTTGGCCGGATCGGCGGGTCGGACCTCGACGACGGTGTCGGTGCGGTCGGAGGCGATGACCGTGACGTCGCCGCTGAGCACGTCGACGGTGATGGCGATGGGGGCGGGGGTCTGGAAGGTGGTCATGTCGTACTCCTTTGGTGTGGAATGCATTTCGAAGGTTGCCGGTGCACATTGCCGAGGTGGGCTTGCGTCGTTCCCTCGGTGGCTGTGCTGTTGATGGGATTACTGTCGCCATTCCGGCTGATACCGACCTGACAGCGGCCTGACACGTCTACTGACACGGCGTTAGGCCAGGTCACAGCTGGATCGTGGTCTCAGGTCGTGCCCGGCCGCGCTGACGGCAGTGCGGCGCAAGGCTTGCGCAAGTGGCATGCAATCGGACGCACGCAGAGTCGAGCCATGACCGAAACATTCGATGCGCACTCGAACCTCCCGGAACGAGGAACGGCCGTACCCGCACCCGTCACGATCATCGGCGCCGGACTAGGCGGACTCACGCTTGCTCGCGTGCTGCACATTCACGGCATAGCGGCCACGGTTTACGAGGCCGAGCCCTCGCCGACGGCGCGGGCGCAGGGCGGAATGCTCGACATCCACGACTACAACGGGCAGCTCGCCGTCGCGGCGGCCGACCTGGTGGACGAGTTCCGCGGACTCATCCTGCCTGGCCGCCAAGCGATGCGGATCCTCGACCGAGACGGCACCGTCCTGCTCGACAAGGCCGACGACGGCACCGGTGGCCGTCCCGAGGTGCAACGCGGCGAGCTGCGGCAGCTGCTGCTCGACTCACTACCCGCAGGCACCGTCCAGTGGGGTCACAAGGTCAGTGGTGTTCGCGCTCTCGGCCAGGGCAGACACGAGGTGAACTTCGCCGACGGCGGCACGGCCGTCACCGACCTGCTGGTCGGCGCTGACGGTGCGTGGTCGCGCGTCCGCCCACTGCTGTCCACCGCCACACCCGAATACGTCGGCGAGTCGTTCGTCGAGACCTACCTCTTCGACGCCGACACCCGCCACCCCGCCGTGGCCGCAACGGTCGGCGGCGGATCGTTGATGGCGCCCGCACCCGGCAGGCAGATCCACGCCCACCGAGAAAGAGACGCGACGCTGCACGCCTATGTGGTGCTCGCCGAGACGCTGGAGTGGTTCGCAGGCATCGACTTCACCGATCCGGCGGCGGCCACCGCGCGGATCGCCGCGGAGTTCGACGGTTGGGCCCCGGAGCTCACCGCCCTGATCACCGACACCGACACAGCACCGATCTGGCGCCCGAACTACGCGCTGCCGCGCGGCCACCGGTGGGACCGGACGCCAGGGGTAACCCTGCTCGGCGACGCCGCCCACCTCGCCGCCCCCAATGGCGAGGGTGCCAACCTGGCCATGCTCGACGGCGCCGAGCTGGGCAAGGCCCTCGCCGCGCACCCCGACGACACCGAAGCCGCCCTGACCGAATACGAGCAGGCCATGTTCGCCCGCAGCACCGAGATAGCCGGCGAGGCAGCCGAATTCTTCGAAAATCTCTTCGACGGCACAGCCGCGAGCCTGGTCGCCGTGTTCGCCGGGCAAGACCAGACCCGCTGAACCCGGTCCGGCCTCGTCAGCAGCTCACGCGCACAAGGATGTTCACCCCGAAGTCGCGTGGGCTGCCGGCGCGTCGGCGCGGCAGGTGGAGCGGGCGAGAGCGTCATACATCCAGTTATGGGCTTGTCCCACGGTGATACGAGTTTTCAGCAGCTGCTCGGTCAGCGCCCAGTAACGGTGGATCCGGCGGTCGGTGTCGCTGGCGTCGGTCAGTAATTGCTCGCGGAAACACGGGGAGTCCCGTTCGCCTCGTGCGTCGGCATGGGCGTTGACGAATCGATCGAGTTCATCACCACCGTGTGGCCGTACGTCTTCCGATACCAGTGCCGCCACCTCCGCCATGGCCTCGCCCACTTCGACGTACAGTCCTTGGCGGTCACGAATCAGCTCCGGCTGTTTCCGCCAAAGTTGCTGTCGGACAGCGCTGCTCAAATCGGGTTCGGCGACGAGCGCGGCCAGCTCGGCATACGCGACGACCTGCTCGACCGACGGATCAGCGGGCGGTTCAGGGACATTCCAGCCGACGAAGATGTCTACCTCGCACCGACGTACCGGTGCGAGGACGCGCCGCCAGAACCGCAGCAGGCCCTCGTGCGCCGCACCACTGTCCTGCACGGTGGCCAGCAACGCGAGCCGTCCGGCCCGCTGCGTCGGGGTGGCCGACTCGACCGCCCGCAGAGACGCCCGCCGCCACGCCATCGACCTGAATTCGATATCCAGTCGCGCGCTTTCGGCCGCGATGACCTCGGCTATCGACTGTTCGCCGTGCAGCACATCGGTGATCGAGCTCAGTCCGAAGCCGAGCGCGCGCAAGCGCCGGACCAGTAGCAGTCGTTCGCCGGCGCTGTCCGCGGGGAACATCCGATGCCCGCCTGGGCTCCGGTGCGATGCCAGCATGCCTTCATCGCAGTAGAACCGGATCGTGCGCACCGCAAGCCCGGTGCGGCGCGCCAATTCTCCGATGCTCACCAGCCCGTCGGCTGGTATGTCGTCTGTCACAACGTGTTGAACCTCCACCCCGGTGGAGCTCTTAGCGTACTGGCACTGCGCTCGACTCCCGGAAGGGGAACCGCTGCTGTCAGGCGAGAGACGCAGTTATGTGATCGCATCGAGGAAAGGTGATTCGTGGCTACCACGCAGGAAGATATCGTCGCAGGCATTGCCGAGATCGTCGAGGAGGTGACCGGCATCGAGGCGGCCGAGGTGACGATCGAAAAGTCCTTCGTCGAGGACCTGGATATCGACTCGCTGTCGCTGGTGGAGATCGCCGTGCAACTGGAGGATCGATACAGCGCCAAGATCCCCGACGAGGACCTGGCAGGCCTGCGCACAGTGGGTGACGCGGTCGCCTATGTGCAGCGGATGGTGGCTGCGGAGCCGCAGCTTGCCGCGGAAATGGAGGCGAAATTGAAGGGAGGGCAGGAGAATTGAGGTCGTCGCCCTCATAGAGGAGGTACTCCGGTGATTGCTGATCCACAGTTGAATCCCGCGGCGGTCGAGCTCGGCAGCTTTTTCCCGCAGCCGCCGGAGGCCGTGTGGCGGGCGTTGACGGAGCCGGATCTACTGGAGCGGTGGCTGCTTCGACCGACCGGATTCGTTGCCTCGGTCGGAACACGCTTCCGATTCACCACCTCGGGCGGGTCGAGCGATGAGATCGTCTGCGAGGTGCTTGCGGCCCGCCCGGGCGAACAGTTGACCTACAGCTGGCTGCATCCCCAGGCCGAACAGCCCGCCCGATGGGTCGTCGACTGGACGATCCGGCCGCAGGGCCGCGGCACCCGACTCCTGTTGACCCAAACCGGTTTCGATATTCAGGACCGTCGACAGAAGATGATCCGCAACGCCACGGAGCGAAGCTGGAAGCGCCTCGTTCTGCCACGACTCGGCGCGGTGATCCACCACTGACCGCGGAATCGCCGCACCCGGCGGGTCCGCCGGTCGACACGAACGCCGACACCCCAGCAGCCGCTCGCGGTACGTCCGTGGCGGTGGGCGCTTGGTCGGCTGATCAGGTGGAACTGGTGCTGGCATCGTTCGAGAGCCGACCAGCATCAGTTCCACATGATCACTTGTCCAGTAACGCATTTCGGGGGTTCCCGCTTTGACTTCCGGCTTCATTCCCCGCGTTCCCGCTTTGCTCGCCGGCTTGGTTACCCGCGTTCCCAGCTTCATTGCCGGCATTGCCGGTCTGGCCTTGGCCCTGGTTACTGGCGCTGCCGCCGTCATCCTGCGCTTCGTCACCCCCGTTGGTGGCCTCGGACTCAGCAGCCTTATCGATGCATTGCTGGAAAGCCTGGTAGGTCTCCGACTCCTTGGCGCATCGAACCACCGCCTTATCGACAGCAGCGGCGGCGGGCCCGGCGAGCAGGGCGCTGCTGATGCTCGCTACTACGATTCCGGCGGTCAGGAAGCCAACCTTGTGCACACACACTCCAATCGGTCGGGAGCCACCTGAGGACTGCGCGGCGATGGCTCCGAAAAGGTCCACGCGAACCAACGCCGGGTATTCGGCGCGGACGTACCGAAGGATGGGTGGTCTGTCGCGGGGCCGAACAGCTAGACCATCGGTCAGCGGGGGTCAGGAGCTCGGTAGCGGGTCCGGGGCGATGCGCAGGAGTTGTTTACCGAGGTTGCGGCCTTCGAAGAGGCCGCGCAGCATTGCGGGCGCGAGTTCGAGGCCCTCTTGGATGTCTTCGGCGTACACGATGTCGCCTTGGGTCAGCCATTGGTTGAGTCGACCGAAAGCCTCGGGGAAACGGTCCAGGTAGTCCAGGAAGATGAAACCTTCCATGCGCGCTCGCTTGAGCCCGAGTTGCAGGTAGTTGCGCGGTCCAGGCGGTCGTTCGCCTACCTCGTAACCGGATGAGATGCCGCCGCAGACCACGATTCGGGCCCGCTCGGCGATATTCGCCAGGGCGGCGTCCAGTACGGCGCCACCGACGTTGTCGAAGAACACGTCGATACCGCCTGGCGCGAGTTCGCGCAGCCGCTGCTCGACGTCGTCGGTCTTGTAGTCGATGCACGCGTCGAACCGAGCCACCTCGGTGACCCAGGCGCACTTGGTGGGGCCGCCCGCGACGCCGATCACCCTGCACCCCAACGCTTTTGCGATCTGGCCCGCGACGGATCCGGTAGCACCGGCGGCGCCCGACACCAGCACGGTGTCTCCGGCGGTGGGTTTGCCGATATCGATCATGCCGAAATACGCGGTCAACCCGGTCGCGCCGAAAACGCTGAGCATCGCCTTCGGATCCACGCCCGGCGGAACGACATTCAGTCCGAGTAGCCCCTGGCCCGTGGCGATCGCGTAGTCCTGCCACCCGACCATCCCGCAAACCCAATCGCCCACCGCGTAATCGGCGCTGTTGGACGCCACTACCCGCCCGACGCCACCGCCGCGCATCACTTCGCCGAGTGGTACCGGATCCATGTAGTTCGGGCCGTCGTTGAGCCAGCCGCGCTGCGTCGGATCGAAAGCCAGCCAGACCACCCTGACGAGTGCCTCGCCCGGCCCAGGAGACGGCACCGGAGCACTCCTGAGCTCGAAACTGCTGTCATCGACCATGCCGACCGGGCGCTTGACGAGGATCCACTGGCGATTCACCGAGCGAAGCTAACCTCCTGAACCGATCGCTGTCATCCGGTTTTCCCGGTCCCGCGCCGAGACCCGCTCGCCGCGACCGGGTGTGCGGCAAACGGCCGCTGTGTGCGGTGGGTGCGGGGACAATCGAAGTAGCTCAGATGCGCTGACCCGCACGGCTAGGGCGCCGAATGGATTCAGTCTGAGAGGCTTTCACTTCGAGGACGGAGTAGTGCGGTGCGGCGAAAGGACGATCCCACGGCCGCGGTCAGGAAGTTCGCACGGGATCTGGCCATGGCGGTATTGGTGAGCCTGATCGTGGCCGGTTTGACTCGAATGACGGTCTTCTCCGGGCCGCCCTCGAAGCTCGAAGGTCGGTCCCGGGTTGTGGACGACGTGGGTGCGGCGGTCTTCTGTTTGGTGATGGCGGTGATCCGATCGGGTTGACGAGTCTGTTGTGGCTGTTCGTCTTCGGAACTCGGTGAGACCCGGATCGGACCGTGCCGGACGCTATAGTCGGAAGTCGTGCTGCACCCGGACTATCCGATAGTTACCGAGCGACTACTGCTCCGCCCCGCGACTATCGCTGATCTCGACGAAATGTATGCCTACAAATCCCGGCCGGATGTTTGCCGCTATTTGCCGTACGAACCCATGTCGCGCGAGCAAGTGGCCGAACGGATCGCAGGTTTATGGGCGAGAACCGAATTGACCGAAGTGGGGCAGTCGCTCAATCTGTGCGTCGAGGAGAAGGCGTCCGGCCGTTTGCTCGGCGACGTCGTCCTCTTCTGGCGGAACGCCGAAAATCGCACCGGCGAAATCGGATACGTTTTCTCTCCCGACGCGGCAGGGCACGGTTACGCCACCGAAGCCGCCACCGAACTCTTGCGGTTGGGCTTCGAAGGACTGGTGCTGCACCGCATCACCGCCCAACTGGATGCCCGCAACACCGCATCCGCCCGCGTCCTGGACCGCCTCGGCATGCGCCGCGAGGGAGTGCACCGCGAGAACATGTGGTTCAAGAACGAGTGGAGCGACACCGCGATATACGCGATGCTGGCCCACGAATGGCACAACCTGAAGACCATCGCGGGCGACCGGGCACCGTTGATCGATCGAGCCGGTGCCCAACTCGGCGAATCGCACGGCCGATAGGACGGGTGGTTCAACCGTGACATGCGCGCGGCTCCGCATGAACTGACATCAGCTCAGCAGGCGCCCAGCGGAGGCCACGCCGCTGAGGGGATGCTCGTGGGACGAGCCTGTTCGAACGCGCCGATGCCGATCACAGGTCTAACCGAAGTGCGCGAGCGCGCGTCACCATTCGAGAGGGAGATCGACCGGAATAACCGAGTCCATTCAGCGGACCGAATTTGCCCGACTCGACTGGATTCGGGTAGCGGTCTACTCGTGTGCGGGGAACACAGGGTGGAGTCTGATGGGGGCGCAGGAATTGTATTCGCCGAAAGACGTGGGATATGTGGGTAGCGAAATCAGCGACTATGGGGTGGGCGCAGCCTGGCTCGGCTGGTCCACGGGCAGCAGTGTGCGTGAGCGGGAAAGCGGGCGCGGGGCTGCAGGCTACTGCGCAACTGGCGTTGTTCGGTGGGTTCGAGCTGCGGCTGGCCGGCGCGAAAGTGGTGCTGCCGGTGCATGCGCAACGGGTGCTCGCCTATCTCGCGCTGCGCAAGATGGCGGGGGAGGAGTGTGGGCGGCAAGTGCTCGCGGAGCGGTTGTGGGAGAACTCGTCGCCGGAGCGGTCGTCGGCCAGCCTGCGGACGGCGCTGTGGCGGATCCGCCGCGCTGGGCCGGAGCTGTTGGCGGGGGATGCGGACCGGGTGGCGCTGGCCGATCACGTCGAGGTCGACGTGGACCGGTTCCGGCGCCGCGCCGAGGCCATGCTGTCGGGTGGTGAGCGGGCGGCGGCGCACGTGCGCATGCTGTGCACCGCGGCCGAACTGTTGCCCGGCTGGGACGAGGACTGGCTGCTGTTGTGCCGTGAACAGGTGCGGCTGCTGCGGCTGCACACGGTGGAGGCCGTCGCGCGCAGGTATTGCGAGCAGAGCCGGTATCCGGAGGCCATCGACCTGATACTGCGCGTTGTCGCCGAGGAACCACTGCGCGAATCCGCCCAGGCGATTCTCATCGACGCCCACCTGGGCGAAGGCAACGCGGCCGAGGCTCGTAGGCAGTTCGACCTGTTCGCCACCACGCTGTGGCGTGAACTCGAGCTGCGCCCGTCCGTGGAACTCGGGCACCGCGTCGGGTACGCCGCGACTACGCGGTATTGACGGCGGCGACCACGCCACCGCCGCATGCTGAAACGATGTCGGCCGATTTCACCAACGCACCCCCTCCGACGCGGGTCGGCGGGTTGCGCGCGGTGCCGATGCACATCCGGGACCTGCGTGCCGTGGTCACTCTCGACGCGGCGACCGGCGCCGGCACCGTCGAGGCGACGCTCGACTACGTAGTCGGCCCGCACGCCGGATCGCCGATCTTCGACCTGCGGCAAACCGTGCGGACCTGCCTGCTCGACGGGGTGCGGCTCGATGTCGCGAAGATCGCCCCGCGCGAGGTCGGCGCGGGAGCACACGGCTCGATCCGGCTCGTCGGGGTCGAGCAGGCGGCGGGATCGGCGCACCGGCTCGACCTGACCTACCAGCTGGCGACACCGGCCGCCGACCTCGGCGGCGCCTACCCGCCGGTGCTGCACGGGTCGAAGGGGCGGATCCGCTGGTCGTTCGGCATGTCCGACCTGTTCGCGGGCCGATATCTCGAAGCGTGGTTCCCCTCGAACCTGCCTTTCGACCAGTTTCCGTGGACGTTGGAACTACGGATCACCGGCACCACAACCGCGCATTCACTGATCACCAATGGTTCGGCCACCGTCGTCGGCGTGAACGCATGGTCGGTGCGTTTCCCGGACTGGTTCACCACCATGTCGTCGCTGCTCGAACTCCGCCCGTCCGACGCGCTGCTGTATCGGTCGTCGACCGTGGTACTGCCGGTTTCCCGGCGCTCGGTGACGGTGGAGACGTGGAAACCCGTTGGCGGGCCCGAAAATTTACCCGCACTCAACAGTCGCATCGGCACGCTGCTCGCGGAGAACGAAACCACCTACGGCCCATTCCCCGCCGACCGGTTCGTGTGCTTCTTCCACGGTGCCGGTGGTGGCATGGAGTATGCCGGTGCGGCAACCACGTCAGCGGGTGCGCTCGGCCATGAAGTGTTCCACTCCTGGTTCGCTCGCGGCATCAGCCCGGCAGCGCAGTCCGACGGCTGGTGGGACGAGGCGTACACCAGCTTCCGTGACGACGGCGACACCCGCACCGAGCCCTTCGATTTCACGCTGCCGCCGGTGGAGCTGTGCTCGCGCAAGCCATTTCAGCGCACCACACCGGCGTCGGCGTACGACGAGGGCAGTCGCTTCTTCCGCGGTGTGGCGCAGCGGCTCGGCGCCGACCGGCTGCGCACGTCGATGGGCGAGCTATACCGCTCCCGACGTGGAACACCGCTCAGTACAGGGGAATTGGAGCGGCATCTTATTGCTCTCTCCGGCGCAACGGATCTCGTAGACGCGTTCCACCGATTCGTCTACGGTTTCGCCGAGCCCACCCCCGACGCGCGCATCGAATTCGTCACCGCCCCCGCACTGTGGGTGCGCCGCGCCGCCGACGGCATCGCCGCACACGTCGACCCGAAAGCCGGTCAGGACAACTGGATTCACGCCCGCGTGCGCAACGGCGCGAAGGCTGGACCGTGCCGACACTTCGTCGTCACCTTCACCGTCCGAGTCGCGACGGCGACACCGCCCGTCTACCCCGCCGACTTCTTCCCCGCGCAGACGGCAACGGTAGGTTTCGATCTCGCCCCGGGCCGCTGGCGCACGGTGTCGGCGCGCTTACCCGCCGCGCTGGTGCCCGCACGCGGCACCCGGATATCGATACTGGCGTCGGTACACGCCCGCCGCTCGCATCCGGCGTCAGGCACTCGGGTGCGCGAGCAAGCGTCGATTGCGCAGCGCGACATGACCATTGACTGAGCGCGGCGTGGGTGGCGGCGGCGCGACCATGCCGACCCGGCCGAACAGTTCCGGCGAGGGCCGGATGCTCAGCTCGGTCCAGAGCAGGTCGGTGAACATGCGCAACTGCCTGCGCGCCTCCACCACATTGCCCTCGCACAGGTGCGCTTCGATGAGCGCCGCCTGCGCCGACTCGCGCAGCGGCTCCTCGGCGACCACCGCGAGCATCACATCGATCGCCTCCGGGTAGCGTCCCCGCTCCGCGAGCTTGCGCGCGTCCACCTCCAAGGCGTGTAACCGCATCTGCCGCAATTGCTCCCGCGCCAGCAGCAGCCAGGTCTCGTCCCAGCCGGGCAGCAGATCGTTGGTGCGCGCCAGTAACGCGGCGCGGTCACGCGGACAGTCCTGCTGCGCGGCCAGCATCCGCTCGGCGTTCCCGCGGAACTCGTGCACGTCGACGCGCACGTCGGCGCCGAGGCGCACTCGGCCGCCCGCCCCGTGCACCAGCGCGGGGCTGGCCTGCCGGATCCGCCACAGCGCGGTGCGCAGGCTGGCCCGCGACCGATCCGCGGTGGCGTCGGGCCACAGCCGCTCGGCGAGTACCCCGCGGTCGCAATCGGGTTCGGCGATCTGGTCCAGCGCCAGATAGGCCAGCACGCGGCGCGAATGTTGCGGTACGGCAACGTGATTCGCGTCGACCCGCAGTGCGAATCCGCCGAGTAAACAGATGTCGAGCCGCATCGAAGCCTCCCTCGGTCACCGGCCGGGATGTGGCCGGTCGACACAGCGTGCCGACGCGGTGCTGCGCGCGCGTCAACGCCGCGTCAACACCGCCCACGCGGCGTTGACGGGAGTTGGTATGGCCACGCGCGAGGGTGTTCCGGTGAGTGGACCCGAGAGCAAGACCATCGTGGTGCGGGCCTGGCGTGATCGCGGGCGACTGATTATCCGGGTACTGACGGGTGCCGGCGCGGTGGGCGCCGGACAGGAATGGGTGTTCGCCGATATCGACGCGTCGCTGACCCGCGTCGGCGAGCTGCTCGCCGAGCTGCACGACAATCCTGCGAACAATGAGACAAAGTGTTGACGCTCGCGCACATTATGGCCACGCACAGTGATCCGAAACGCCCGTCGTTTGCGGAGGTGACCACAATGCGCAGTGACTCTTACACCGAGTCTCGCGGTGCTACCGAGGACTATGTTTCGCCCTTCTCCGGGCTCTCGCCCTTCGGTGAGGCGGTGGATGAAGCGGTCGAACAGTCGGCCGCGGAGTTCGACGAGTCGCCGTTCGAAAGCTACTCGTTCACCGAATCTCCGTTCGGTGAGAGCGAGTATTCGGCGGCCGACGAGCAGTCGCAGCTGGCGACCGAGTTCCTGGAGGCCCTGCACGACGAGGAGTTCACCGAGGCACTGGAGCAGCTGCTCGACGCGGGTGCGGCCCGTGCGCTCGCCGACGCTCAGCAGTGGTCGATGACGCCGTCGGAGGCCGAATGCCGCGAGTCGTTGCAGGAGTGGATCGCGCCGCTGATCACCGAGTGGGAACGCACCATCGACAACTTCGCCGGGGGACTGGAGAACGCCGATCTGCACGGGCTCGCCGAGCAGGAACTCGATGAACTGCTCGACTCCCTGGAGACGCCCGGTGCGCTCGGGTCGGAGGTGTTCGAGAATTTCCTCGGCAAGATCGTCCGCAAGGTGAAGTCGGTCATCAAGCAGAAGGTCCGGCAGGCGATCGGGTTCGTGAAGAATCCGGTGAAGGGCGTCATCGGCATTGCCAAGAGCGGACTGAAGACCATCAAGAGCGGCCTGCAGACCATCGGCAAGCATCTCATCGGGCCCCTGCTCGCGCGGCTGAAGAAGATCGGGCTTTCCCTGCTCAAAGGCGTGGTCGCCAAGCTGCTGAACCCGCTGACCCGAATCCTGCCTGCCGAGATCCGCCCGCTGGTGCCGATCCTGGCCAAGCGCCTCGGCATCGGTGAGGCCGCCGACGAAGCGTCGGACGAGGCCGACGAGGCCGCCGACGAATTCGGCACCGCCGCCGAAATGTCGGAGGCCTTCGATCAGCAGCTCTTCGCGATGTTCAGCGCGGAAGACGCCGACGAGGCCGACGAGTTCGACGA
The DNA here is from genome assembly GCF_044547795.1 of Nocardia sp. NPDC052316. Taxonomy (NCBI): domain Bacteria; kingdom Bacillati; phylum Actinomycetota; class Actinomycetes; order Mycobacteriales; family Nocardiaceae; genus Nocardia; species Nocardia sp. NPDC052316. The sequence continues at coordinate 626,944 of NZ_JBIUBB010000007.1, read as the reverse complement.
GGCGGGCGCGGACGAGTTCGACGAGGCCGATGCCGAAGAGCCGGAACACAATACGGTCGCCGAGCTGGACGACGCCCGCGCCCGACTCGCGGCACAATTGAGCGCCTACACCGGGTCCGAGGAGCCGATCGCGGAGATCGAGCAGTTCATCCCCGCCGTGCTGGCGATCCGGCCGCTGCTCAAGCTGGGGCTGAAAGTCACCGGTGCGCGGGCCAAACTGGTCAATCTGATCGCGCAGCCGCTGGCCAAGCTGATCAAGGGCATGGTCGGCCCGGACGCCGCGCGCATCATCGGAAAGATCGCCGGGCAGGACCCGTCGGTGATGATCGCCCGTGCGGTGGTCGGCGTCGGGTTCACCGCGCTCGGCCTGGAAACCGCAGGCCACGAAGAAGATACGATCCCCGGCGAGGCGCTGGCCTCGGCCGTCGAGGCGACGGTGACGCGAGTGCTCGACGAACTGCCGGATGAGGCCCTCGCCGATCCGTTGCAGGTCAGCGCCGCGGTGCAGCGCGCGTTCGCCGAGTCGGCCGCCGCCTACCTGCCGGACCGGCTGCTGCGCGCCGACCTGCCCGAACGCGAGACCGCCGAGGAGGGCGGCTTCTGGGTGATGATGCCGCGCTCGACCAAGCCGCGCTACCGATTCCGCAAGTACACCAGGGTTTTCGCGATGCCGATCCCACGGCAGGTCGCACGCGCCGTGCGCTGGAACGACGGCGGCACGCTGGAGACGTACCTGCTCGATCGCGGCGTCGACCGCTGGCCCGTGCACGCGGAGATCGACCTCTACGAGACGCTGCCCGGCACCATGCTCGGCCACCTGACCCGCGACGAAACCCTGCCTGCCGCAGAGCATCCCGGTGCCGAAGAGTTCCAGCCGCTCACCGCGGAGGCCGCCGGCCTGCTGCTTCGCGAACCCGCGCTGGGGCGCCGCCGCAAGGTCGGGACCGCGCCGGGCGCCTACCGGCCCGTGCCCGGACAGCGGTACTTCCGGGTCCGTGTCGCGAAGCTGCCCGCCCGCAAGGCCCGCAGGCCACGCAGGCTGACGACGGTCCGCTGGGATCCGGCGACGAAGCGCCTCGGCATCGTGATCAAGCTGTCCGAGCGACGAGCTCGCGGTCTGCAGGCCCGCCTGCAACGGGCCGCGCCGGCCGGCCAGCGTGATCTGCCCGCCGTGCTGTCGGCACTGCGTGAGATCTTCCTGCCGCGCCTGCAGTATCGGATCGCCCGACGGCTGCTGAAAGCGCAGCTGGTCACCGATCCGGTCGCGGCCGCCAAGCTGGCGGGCGAACTGACCGCCGCGACCAGCACCGGCCTGGCCACCTATCTCGCGCAGCGCGGCGCCCAATTCGCCGCCGCCGTAGCCGATCCGGCCGACGGGGTCACCCTGGCCGTGACGTTCACCGGCGTCCAGGCGGACTCGGCGCAGCTGCCCGCCCCTGAAGTTGTCGCGACGCCCGGGCTGAAGTGATGGACGCCCGATTCGCCACCGAGACAGCCGCACTCGCCGCCGAGGCGAGGCACTGGCGGCGCGCCTGCGCGGCACTGGGTGACCTCGAGGTGAGTGCGTCGCCTGCGGCCTGGCGCGAGCTCGAGTCCTACCTCGGGCTCAGTGTCCGGGCGAGCCTCGGCGCGCAGGCGCGCAGGCTCACCGCGCAGGCCGACCGGACGATCTTCACGATCAAGGGCGCGACGAGCCAGTCCGACCTGAAAACCGCTCGCGCGGAGCTACTTACGCTGCGACGCCGGTACAGCCGCGCCGAAGCGATGGTCGACTTCTACTGCGACGCGGTCAACACCAGGACCAATCCACGCCTCGCCGCAGTGCTGCGCGGGCTGGACGCCCTGGCCGTGCACAGCATGGATCAGGTGTTGCGGCCGTTGGGCATCGACACGCCATCGGTGCTGACCTACCTCGACAAGGGGATGGGCGCCTCGATCCTGCGGGCCGGTGCCCGACTCTGGGACGCCTCGCTCTCACCCGCCGCCGCCATCAAGATCACGCGGCACAATTTGTGGCAGCCCACCTCGCTGGTCCATGAGACCGGCCATCAGATCGCTCATTTGACCGGCTGGACAAGGGAATTGGCGGCCGCGCTGCACGCCGCGCTCGCCCCGCACAGTCCGATCGCCGCGGAGGCGTGGCAGAGCTGGGCCTCCGAGGTGGCGGCCGACGTCTATGCCTTCTGCCTGCTCGGCTACGCGCCGGTGCCTGCCCTGGCGACCGTCGTGGACGGTCCGTCGAGCCAGGTGTTCCGGATGCCGTTCGGCGACCCGCATCCGGTCTCCGCGCTGCGCGTGCAGTTCAACGCCGCGCTGTGCCGGGCCTGGTTCGGCCAGGGTCCATGGGACGCGCTCGCCGCGCGCTGGCAGTCCAGACACCCACTCACGCAAGCTCCGTCGGATGTCGCCGCGATCATGGCGGCCAGCATGCCGCTGCTGCCCGCGATCGTCGATGTGTGCACGCGAATGCCGATGCGTGCCTTCCACGGGGTGCCGCTCTCGGCCCTGGCCGACCCGCGGCGCGTGGCGCCCGGCGAGCTCACCCGGCTAGCCGATCGCGCAGGGGCCTCGCTGTACACCTCGACCCACCTGCAGCGGGTCGAGCCGATGCGAATCCTGGCGCTGACCGTGCTTCGCGGTCTCGAATCGACCACCGCGCCATCGGAAATGGAGACATGGCTGCGACGGATGGGTGGCGGCGACCGCGTCGCCGCCTGAACGCACAGATAGGAGACCGAGATGGATAACGAGCCAGGCAAGGCGACGGTGGACGTGGATCAGCTGATCCAGTTGTTCACCGGCGTACTCCAGCAGTACCGGCAACCCGACAGCCCCGAGCCGAACACGCTCCACGACGGCAACGAGTTGACGCTGTCGATCTTCTCGGAGCTGCAGTACGCGTTGCAATCACGCAACCTTTCGTCCAAAGGTCCGGTGACGCAAGCGCTGCCCGCTCAGGTCGACGTGCAACGCAAGACGTTGTCCTTCAAGCGGAAGCTGCCGCGCTACGCGGAGCGGGTCGTGGTCATCCACCGCGGCAACCTCGCGCCCGAGGTGCACTACGTCTACGACCAGCAGAGCAGGGACGGCGGCAACGGCGGCGACTGTGACACGCCGACCACGTTCGACCTCGCGCATCCCCACGAGGCGATCGCCGTGCAGGTCCAGGACTGCCATGAGCGGATCCGGCTCGTCAGCTTCGTGACGTTCGCGCCGCTGGACACCGGTGGCGGCGTCCATGTCGCCGCGAACACCGTTTCGCCGCAAGCAAGTTAAGGAAGGCAGCGCCATGTTCCGACAGTTGGCTACCAAGCTCCCCCCGCTCACCGGCTCGCTCACGCCGGCCGACGCGGTCTTCACATTCCACCCCGAGCAGTTGAGCCGATGGCTGGACGAGGTCTGGGCGCAAGGCGGAATCACCAGCTGGCCCAAGGTCTTCAACCAGACCCAGGTACCGCTGGGCGACCCGGCCGCTGTCCGGATGACGCAGCTCCCGGACAACCTCATCAGGGAATCGTTCAAGTCCGGTGTGCACGGACCGACGACGGGGACACCGCCGTTCACTCCGCCGCTCGGCTACAACCCCACCAACGACCCGCAGGTGGTGCCGCTCTGGGACCACATGTTCTACGCCTACCTGGTGGAGAGCACCGGCGTGGTCGAGATCTTCGCGGAAGTGGTGCGGCGCTATGTCGTCGGTGAAACACTGCCCGCGCCCTCGGTGGAGACCATGACCTGGGTCCGGGCCACCGAGGAGCTGTTCTTCCGTGATCCGCCGCTGTTCCGGGTGGGTGGGTTGACCAGTCAACTGCGCCCGGACGCCAGGGTGAACCGGCGAAACGCGTACTGGCGCATGTTCGGACTCGACCTGCCCCATCCCGCGCCCGGCGCCGACAGTCAGGCGTGGAAGCGAGACACGGGCGCTGCGAGCAATATTCGGTTCATCGAGATCTGGAACGAACTGCTGCGCCAGATCTGGCTCGGTATCGAGAACGAGCGCAACACCTCCGGCTCGAATCCGACCGACGCCAGCTACATCGGCTACCTGTGCCAGACCCTCGCGGAGATGCTGCGGCTGCGCCGCCTCGGCGGGATGCTCTCGCGCGAAGAGTTCAGCTACTCCTGCCTGCTGAACTGGTTCCACCTCACCGTCGACTACGAAAGCGCGGTGGTGCGCGACCTCAGCGCGAACGCGGGCATCGCGGGCGGCAACCCCGCCGACCGGCTTGCCACCGTCGGCGCCAGGGTCGGCGTCGCCCCCTCTCGTCAGGCTCGTGAGCTCTTCGAACTCGCGTCCCTGGTGTCGCCCCTGCTGTGGGCCATCGAGCTCGGTGTGTTCGACGAGCAGCCGCAAGCCGAACTGCTCTACCGCTCCACCGGGGTGCCGGGGCCGGGACCTGCGCAGACGATGAACCGAATCATCGACCTGTGGCAGTCGGCGACGGGGGAGCGGGTCAAGGACCTCGCCGTCACCGTGCGCCGCAGCACGAACCAGGTCCGTTCCGCGCAACCGGCGAAACTGCTGCCCGCAGGCGTGCTTTCCGGCGCCACCGCACCGGCGGCCCCGGTGACGAACGGACATCGACGAGTCGCTCCCCGGCGCTGAGCCGTTGGGACGCCGAGTCGTTCGCCACCGCGCGATAACGAGGGAGCCTGATATGAGTACCGTTGCCGAATCGTCGATCTTCGCTTCGCCCGAGTCGACGCCTGATCCCGGTGGGTGGCCCACTCGCGAAGATGTGTTCGCCGAGGATGTGGGTGACACGGAATACGATGGCGAAACAGGGTGGCAGAGTGAGTATTCCGCCACCGGCCTCGGTGAAGCCGGTTACGCCGGTGGGGAGTCCGGCGAGAGCTACACCTATGGAGCCGCGCACGGCCAGGAGGATGCGGAGCCCGAAGCCGAGAATGAGGTCGTCTATTTCGAGGATGCCGATGACCGAGCGGCGGAGGATGCCGACTTCGCAGCCGCTGGCTACGAGGATGCCGGGTACGAAGCTGCCGACTATGAGGATGCGGAACCCGAAGCCACGGGTTACGAAGCCGACGGTTACGAGAACGCCGATCCTGAAGCCGCGGGTTACGAGTACACCGGGTACGAAGCCGACGGTTACGAGAACGCCGATCTCGAAGCCGTGGGCTACGAGTACGCGGGCTACGAAGCTGCCGAGTATGAGGACGCTGACACCGGCGCCGCGGGCTACGAGAATGCCGACTACGAAGCCGAGGACTACGAGTCTGCCGGATACGAAGCCGCTGACTCCGAGGATGCCGACTACGAAGCCGGCGACTATGAGGCGGCGGACTATGAGGCGGCGGACTATGAGGCGGCGGACTATGAGGAGGCGGACTACGGGGAAGCCGATTACGAGGACGCCCCACCGGCCACGGTGACGCCCGGCCGGTTGATCGTCAAACGCCATCCGCTGCTTCGCACGCACGCGGGCACCCCACCGGATCTGCTCGTCGAATGGAACGGCATGGTCGACCCCTCGGTGGTCGATGTCGTCGTCCACCTGCACGGCTACGCCGGCCAGGGTGCGGCGATGAACATCGTGAAACACAAGAAGCCGATCAGCGGACTGGATTTCACCGACCCGGCCAAGCCGTCGGTCGTCGGGCGCACCATTCCGACCCTGCTGATCCTGCCGCGCGGCCATCACCAGCCGAAGGGCAATCCGGCGCGATACACCTTCCCTGCTCTGACCAAACCTGGTGCGCTGCAACGCTTGATCGACGACGCGCTGGCTCGGTTCGGTGCCGCGACCGGGACCACCGTGCGACGCAACCGACTGATCCTGACCGCGCACTCCGGCGGGGGCGCCGCGCTGATGGCCATTCTCGGCCATACCGATCCTGACGAGGTACACAGCTTCGACGCGTTGTACAACGACCCGACGGCGCTGATCGCCTGGGCGCGCAAGCGCATGGCGGCTGGCACGGGTGCGTTGCGTGTGCTGTATCGCCCACGTGAGGGTACGGCTCGGGCCAGCGAGCGGGTTGCGGCGGCGATCCGGGGAGCGGCTTCGCCGAACTTCCGGGTCGAGCGAACAAGAGTGCCGCACAACGACATTCCACGTCGCTTCGGCTGGCAGCTGTTGGCCGACGCCTCCGCCGACCTGCGCGGGGGAGTACTGGCCGGCGAGAGCAGCGATGAGCTGTGGACTCCACAGGAGGGCGACGGCGAGTACTGGGGCGAAACCGCCTGGGAAGCAGGGGAGTACCCCGGCGAATCGCCAGCGCACGAGTGCGGTTGCCGAGGCAAGGAGAGCGAGTCGTTCGAAGCGCCGTGCCCGGCGAAGCCCTCGCGCCGCAGCCTCGGAAAGTGCAGGCCTGCGCAGGACGACTGCAAGCCGGAGGCGCCGTGGAGTGAGATGCAGCGGCGATTCCGCAAGCGTTGCAGCTTGACCACGCATCGTCTCGATCCGAAGTCCGCAGTCGACTGCGCGTGCGCGTTCGGTGATCCCCGCGATGTGGCGATCTTCGCGATGGCGCGGGTGGTGGCCGCGGGTCCGCTGGCGGCGCGGCTGTTCGCCCATTTCCTCGGCGCCAGCGGCACCGAGGTCACCATCGATGTAGCCGACATGATCAAGCGGTCGGCGGGCGTGCGGGAGAAGATTCGTAAGTCGATCGCGCGCGGCGGCACGTCCGGCGTAACCCGCATCGAACAGAGCGAATACCGCGACAGCGAACTGCAATTCGCCTACGGCGCCATCGACTGCGTGCAGTGGCGGGTGCTGCCGCCCGTCGCGAGGGATTGGCGGAAGAAGCCGGGCACCCGGATCGAGATCTCGATGCTCGACTACTACGAATTCCATCCCGCGCGGCCGGGCGTGAGCCAATGCGCGCACGCGGCGTGCGTGGAGCTCGTGGCGCGCGGACAGGCGAAGAACTTCTGGACCAGCGGCAGCACGGTGGTCACCCTGGCCGATCTCGGGGCGCGCGCGCCCGCACCGGCACCCGCGCGGCCCGGACAGCGCCGCACCGTGGTCTACCAGAACACCCACTGACGCGATCGGAGGCGGAGTCATGACGACCTATGCCGAGTGGCCTGTCCGCGAAAATTACCCGGGCACTGCCGAATACGACCACGAGGTGGACTCCGAGGACATCGACGCCGAGGCTTTCGGAGACGAAGTGGTCGACGAGGCCGAGGAGTCCGGCGCGGTCGAACAGCACGAGTTCGACGAAGCCTTCGCCGGAGCCGGTTTCGAGGCCGAGGCGTTCCCCTCCGGGCTCGTGCTCACCGCCAGGCCCGGCCCGACAGCCGCTGGTCAAGAGCATTGGGATCCGAACAACACCGGCCTCCCGCTCTATGACACCGGCCCGCAGGTGCGCAAGAAGAAGCTGGCGCCGAACTTCACCGTCGGCGAGCTCGTCAGCAGCGGTGGGCGACCCGCCGATCGTGCGCGTATCTCGCCCGCCCTCGTGCGCTGCCTGCAGGCCATCCGCGAGCGTGCCGGGCGGCCTGTGAAGATCAGCTCGGGCTACCGCTCCTGGGCGGGCAACGTGGCTGTTTACCGTGCTCGCGGTAAAAAGCCGACGCTCAGCAGGCATTGCAGCGGGCAAGCCGCGGACATCAGCATCGCCGGGCTGACCGGGCTACAGATCGCCGAACTCGCGATCGACGCCTGTGGCAACGACATTGCCCTGGGTATCGGTGGGAATTTCGCGCACATCGATGTGCGTGGGCGGCCGGACACGTGGACCTATATGTCGGGCAAAGCCAATGCGGCCGCGCTTGCTCACATTCGGCAGTATCGCCGAAACCGCGGGGCGCCAACGCCCAAGCCTGTCCCCACGCCCACGCCCACGCCCACGCCCACGCCCACGCCGACGCGGACGCCCGATCGCGTGGCGGGCGTCGTCCGTCGCGGCACCTTCACCAAATGCACGACGGGCGAGCAGCCCGGCGCGCGGGCGATGGCCGATCAGTGGAAGCGGTTGACCGGACGCAAGGCGGGCACATTCAACTGCCGTGCCACCACATTCGGTAACCCGTCGCTGCACGGCGAAGGCCGGGCGATCGATCTCTACGCCAACGCGGCGGACCCGGCGCAGCGTGCGCAGGTGGACGCTTACCTCGCGTGGCTGCAAGCCAACGCCGTGGAACTGCAAGTGGCCTACATCATCTGGAATCGCAGGCAGTGGGGTTGGCAGTTCCGCGCCAACGGATGGCGGCCCTATGGGGGCAGCAATCCACACACCGACCACATCCACGTCGATCTCAGCTGGGAAGGCGCACGGACGCCGAGCCCGCTGTTCGCCGGGCCGGTTCCGGGCCTCGGCGGGAATGCCGCGCCGACTCCCGTACCGACACCGAAACCGGTTCCGAAGCCTGCGGGTCGCATTCCGGCGCATGTCGTCGAGTTCGTGCGGAAGTACCGCCCCCACGCGCAAGCGAACCAAACCCGCAGCCGCATCCCCTGGCTGGTCACGCTCGGCCAGGCCGCGCTCGAAACCGGCTGGGGCGCAAAAGCTTGCGGAAACAACTTCTTCGGAATCAAGGCCGCGCCGAGCGTGCCGGAGTCGCAGCGCAGGCTCTGCACGACCACGGAGGTGCACGCCACCCCGAACGTGCGGAGCTACCCCGAGGTCATCTCGGTGACGCCGCGCCCGGACGGCCGCTACACCTACGTCGTGAAGGCCTGGTTCCGCGCGTTCGCTTCTCCGGCAGAGTCGTTCGACGGCCACGCACGGGTACTGCTCGCGCCGCGCTACGCCAAGGCCTTCGCGCACACCGCCGATCCGTACGCCTTCGCCCGGGAGGTGGCCGCGGCCGGGTACGCCACCGAACCCAGTTACGCGGCGACGCTGACCGGCGTCATGCGGCTGATCGAGAAGGTTCCGTAGCGCGACGGCACAGCGGCTCCGAGGTGACTGGATCTCATGCGGCCGCGGCGGTCTCGTGGACCGACCGCCACATGTACCCGTGGTCGGTCCTGAGCAGTATCGCGGTGACCAGCCGCCGAGTTCGACTGTCGCCCAGCCGGTTCTCGGCGATGAACCGGACGGTGACGATGCTGCCGCTCTGCGCGATCTCCTCGACACCGCTGATCGCGATATCGAAGCCCGGCTGCGCATTCCGCGCCGACCACACCCCCGCCAGCAACGTGTCCCGATCGATCACCTGCCCGACCGTGGTCACCGACGAGAACTTCTCGTCCAACGCGTTGGCAAACCGGTCGAACACCTTCGGCGGGGCATTCGAACCCATCCACTCGGCGAGGTCCGAGTGCAGGGCCTCGATCACATCGGCCAGGTCGGGGTGTGCAGGCATCGCGGCAATCTCGGTCTCAGCGGGCCCGGTCGGCCCATACCGAAGATCATATCCAGAGAGCTCTGCGCCTGAGGGGAGTGCCGTCGGCGGGCTGGGGCGGCGGCACTCCCGTTCGGTGTCGGAAGGTCAGGCGGTGCAATTCTTTTGGGCGTCGGTGCGGACCTTGCGGCCGGTGAACTCCTCGAGAATGGCGATGTTCTCGGGGGAGTAGTTCTTCGCGGTGATCTTATCGGCGTCGGGGCTGCCGAGCTTGCTGCCGTAGGGGGCGGATTTCTCCAGCCAATAGGCGGTGCGCAGGAATTGGGTGAGTACCAGGTCGCGGATCTTGGGCTCATTCTTGATCTTTGCCCAGTAGTCGGCGTGCTTGCTCTTGGCTACGCGCAAGTACAGCAGCAGATAACGGAGATTGGTCGCGGCGATATCGCGCGAGTTGCTGGCGCCGATTCCCTTGATGTATTCCTGCACCACGGTGGCGGCGGGCAGGCCCATCAGCCCGGCGTTCAACTCGGCGGTCACCCCTTGCAGGCGATAGTTGCCTTGTTCGCGGTCCCGCAGATAGATGCCGTCCATGTCGTCGCTGAGCTTGTCCGTGATCAACGGCAGGATTTCCTTGCGCGGGAAGCCGCCGTGCAGCGGGATGGCCGTCATCTGCTGCGAGGCATTGATCCAGGACGCGGTGTACTTGTCCCATTCGGTGCGTGACCCGTCGAGATCCCACATGTGAGTCTCCTCGTGGATCGCCACCATCATCGACTCGGCGAAGGCCTCGAAGCTGCTCGTTTCCACGAACTGATTCCAGTACGGGTCCTTGGCCTGGGCGATCGCCAACTTCTCCCCGCTCGGCCAGCGACGCTTGTACATGGCCTGCAGGGTCGGCATCCAATTCGACCGGGAGAAGCGAGCTTTGAGGTCACTGATATCGGCCTGCGGGGTATTGGGTTCTTCGTAACAGAACGGTGCGGCGGCCACCGGGTCGGCATTGTCGATGCTCGGTGCCGGCACAGCCTCGGCGACCGAGCCGGTCCCGAGCGACAGGATCAAGCAGGCGGTGACGATGGGTAAAAGACGTTTGCGGTTCACGGGGTGCCTCGCTTCGGAGGGGATGTGCAGGGGTGATGGGCTGAACAGTCAGACGAACCCGTGACGGGTGGACGCTGGGGACTTTTCTATGTGGCTCGCGGGGCGTCGCAGGGTATGACCGAGCGAAAACCGAGAACTGCTGTGCGAGAGGTGTTTCCCAGCCGACGGCCGTGGGGTACGCCGTCATTTCTGAACAACTTCGTGAATAGTGACACGAAACACGCGCCCCGGATCTCCCCAGTGGAAGTGGGGAGGTTTTCACGAATCTCGGGCGAAATAGGCGGCAGCGCAGACTATCCGGATGAGTGATGTGGCTCACCGGCTGTCACAAGGGGCGAGTGCCCGGTGTCTTGTGGCCGAACCAGTGAATCTTAGGAGAACCCATGAACCTCGCACTGTGGATCGCCGCCGGACTGCTCGCCGCGGTTGCCCTCGCCAGCGGCGTCATCAAGATGGTGGTACCGATGGCGAAACTGGCCGCGGCTCCCGGCGGAGAGTGGACCGGGGACTTCGGCGCCGGCTTCATCAAGGCACTCGGCGTCCTCGAAATCCTGGCCGCGTTCGGCCTGATCCTGCCCGCAGTGCTCGATATCGCACCGGTCCTGGTACCGGTCACCGCCGTCTGCTGGGTTGCGCTGATGATCGGTGCGATAGCCGTGCATCTGCGCTACGGCGGTGTCAAGTTCGCGGTGGTGAACCTGCTCTACATCGCTCTCGCGGTCTTCATCGCGTGGGGCCGCTTCGGTCCCCATTCCTTCACCGCCTGAACGACTTCCCCTGTATGCGCAGCGGCCCCGCACTCGTGACGAGTACGGGGCCGCTCAGCGGACTGGACTCAGTTGAGACCGGTGACGTCCTGGGCGATCGCCGCGAGCCGCGTCTGCGCGGCGGAGACGACACCATGCCGATTCTTGTTCGTCTCCTCGTACGCGATGACCGCGCGTACGTCGGCGGGGTCGGTCAGCTCCTTGATCGCCGCGACCGCCTGGCTGACGTTCAAATCGTCGTAGTCGCCGATGGGCAGCTCACGAGATTCGAGGACGCCGGTGGCGGTGCGGAACGAGTGCAATGCGTCCGCGGTGCCGTCCGCACCCTCGCGGCGGGTGACCTGCTCGGCGGTCTCCAGTGCGGCATCGCGGGAAGCCGTCAGGGTTTTCACCGCGACATCGCCCACGCGCGCACCTCGGGCCAGCAGCTCGCTGAGTGCGGGCGGGGTGGAGCGGAAGGTGTCCAGCGCACGGTCCAAACCGCGCGCGGACCAGCTGACCGGGATGGTGGCCAGCTTGACGATGGTGCCGCTGGCCGCCTGGAGTGGGGTGCGGCGCAGTGCCGCCGGACCGCCGAGGGCCTCCTCGGCCAGCACGGTGGACAGCCAGTCCACGGTCGCCGAGTGCGCGGTGATCAACCGCTCCGCCAGCGCCACCACCTCGGGGCGCTGGGCGGTCGTCGCGAGCGCCTTGATGTAGCGGGCGCGGTCGAGGATCTGATGCTCGAGGGTGAGGTCGCCGAGCAAGGCCTCGTCGAACGGCTGGGCCTGTTCGCCTACCGCCTTGACCGCCGCCGCGGCTCGGCCGATGAACGGGCCGATCAGCGCGGGTACACCGCCGAGTTCGCGGATGGCCGCCTCGACGGCCTCGGCGCGGGCGCGGGCGTTGTCGGCGTTCTCGGACAACTCGCGGCGCACCGCCTCCGTTCGCGCCTGCGCGATACGGGTCTCCGCGACCTGGATTTCGGTGTTGGTCAGATCGCGGACGGCGCGTAGCTGCGCCAGCAAGGTAGTGATGTCGCGTGTGCTCATGGGGAATCGCGTCCTTCGATATCGACGTCGGGTCGGCGCAAATCGCACCGTTCCCTGGATACCCGGCAGGCGCGACCAAAACATTGCGCTGCAAGTGATTTCGACCGCACAACCCCGATACGAGTCGGTCGCTGTATCGGCAAATCGGCGGCAGTTGTTCGCCGCCGACCGTCCGGCAAGCCCACTGCAAACGACAAAATTCCCTACTGCGCCGGTGCTTTTCGGCGGCTACCGCTGGACTCCGCAGCGCGGCAAACGGTTAGGAGAAGATCGGGTCACCGGTCGTCGCGCACTCTGGGCACAGATCAATCGCCTGTAGGGGTCAGACGAGTGTGTGTTCGGTGACCGAGGAGGTGAGGTTGGTCCCGTTGAGGTCCAGGTACAGGGAGCGCTCGGTGATCGACAGGGTCGCGGTGTTGCGGCGGTCCACGGCGGCGACGGCAGCGTCGATGAAGGGGCGGTCGAAGCTGTAGAGGGGGATGGCCTCGGCGCGGTGGATGCGTTTGCCCGCGAGTTGGGCCAACACCTTGGCCGGGTCACGGTGGGTGTAGACGGCGGCGCGGTCGGCGAGTTTGCTGCCGCGGTGCAGGCGTTCCGCGTCGGGCGCGCCGACCTCGATCCAGGCGGTGAGACGGCCGGTGAGGTCGCGCACCAGCACCGCGGGCTCGTCGGTGGAGGAGACGCCGCCTTCGCTGAAGGTGATGCCGTCCTGGTATTCGAGGCAGTAGGCGAGCAGGCGGGTCACCATGAATTCGGCGGTTTCGGACGGGTGGCGCGCGATCCGCAACTCCAGGTCCTGGTACACGTCGCGGTCGACGTCGGCCAGTTGGACGGCGAAGTTGTGCAGTGTTGCGGGAAGGGCCATAAGTCCAGGAGCTTAGGTGAGCCCCGCTACCCGCCCGGTCGGCGGCGCACGTCAGGGGATGAACCGGGTGTCCGGGTGGCGTGGATCGTTCCCGTCGAACAGGTCGCTGGGGATGCCTTTCAGATGCAGGTCGAAGAAGGCGGCGATGTAGTCCTGCTGCGCGCTCACCGACCGGGCCGGGTGGATGGTGCCGACTTCGCGCTGCCGGGTCTCCGGCGACATCAGGCTGGCACACTGCGGCACCGCTACTTGCAGATCGGTGAAGCTGTTGTGGGCGGCGCCGTCGAAGTGCAGGTCTCGTTTCCAGGCTCGTTGATTGGCCCAGAACTCGCGCCAGCTGGGGTCCATGTCGTCCACGTGCGAATGCTCGAACTCGCGCTTCGTCTCCGGGTGCACACCGTCGGCGCCGACCAGCATGAACGGCCGATCCACGCCGTGGCGCACCACCGCACCGAGCTTGCCGACGCCCATGCTGCCGTCGAGGTTGATCCCCGCGCCGATGCGTGGATCGCCGAACATCGCTTCGCCCGCGGTGTAGCCGCCCAGTGAATGACCGAACATGCCGACCTTCGACAGGTCGAGCGCCTCCGCCAACCCCGCTGGTAGCGTCCGGTTTTCGGCGTCCGGGTTCGCGCCTCCCGTGAGCCGGGTCAGCTCGTCGAGCACGAACCTGGTGTCGGCCACGCGCGCATCGATCGACGTCGCGAGGTACTGCGGATCCGGCTCGGCATCGCTGGTGCGCATGCGCCCGCCGGGAAACTCGACCACTTTCGCGTCGTAGGTGTGGGAGATGGACACAACGACGTAGCCGTGGCTGGCCAGATCATCGGTGCGGACCGAATTGAGCTCGCGCACCACGCCGAACCCGTGCGAGAACAGCACGACCGGCCAGGCTCCGCCCGCGCGGTCGACCTCGACCCCGGTGCTCGCCTGGCGTTTGGTGCCGCCCCAATCGACCGCGCCCGGCGTCAGGCCGAGCGTTGGCCCGTCGGACGCGAGCCGATCGACCGCTTCCGCCACCGCGGGCGACATCCACGGGGCGCGGTCACCGGTGCGTTGCGCCGGGTAGGTCACCGTGACCATCAGTTCCCGCTTGTCGGCCGGATGCCACGGATCCTGGCGCGAGTCCACCAGATGCAGGTCGACCGTGCCGACCGGGTAGCGGCCGCTGAGCGGCGGCAGGGTGATCTTCGCAGCCGTACCGGTCGTCTCGGGTGCGGACTGCTCGCATGCGGTCAGCGCGATGGTTGCGGCCAGCCCGGCGGCCACTGCCAGCGCGCAACCGCGCAATGTGAACACTGTGTTGGTCCTCCTCGACGGTCGGCTCGACGTCATGATGGCAAAGGTTCCGTTGCGCGCGCGTCAGCCCGACGGCCGAGTCGGCGTACCCCGAGATGTGTAGGGGTATACCCCGAACGGCCTATCTGTTGCGCCGAGGACCACCGGCGCTGTCGCGGGCGCCGACCCGGATGCCGCGTCGGGTCTGCGTGCTCGCCAGCCTAGACTTGTCGATCGAGAGGAAAGGACAGTCGATGAAGCGAAACCTGAACTGCCCCTGCGGAGAAGCCATCGTCGGGACCGACGAGGACGACCTGGTGGCCAAGACGCAGGCCCATCTGGCCGAGAATCATCCAGGGCACGAGTACTCGCGCGACGAGATCTTGTTCATCGCTTACTGATCCACTGAGCCCGCGGCTCCCCGCTCAGTTCCGCGGCCAGCTCACCGGGTCCGGCAGGCACAGGCTGGCCGAGCGAGTGGTCGGCACCGGTCCGGCGTCGGCGGGGAAGGCCCACTGGGAGATCGGGCCCGCCGCCTTCCACCGCAGCGCACCGCCGTCGGAGACCACCTCGTACACCGACTCGCTGCCGCCGACGAGCTGGGTGCCCACGCAATAGTCGTTGTATTCGGTGCCCGGTTGCTGGGCTCCGGCGCTGAAAGTCCCTGCTGGATCGGTGCGTGCACCGGGGTTGGCCACGGTGCTCGGCGTGCCGCGTGCGACCCCGCGCATCCAGCGCGGCGCACCGAGTTGATCTGTCGCACAGGTGAAAGCGCGGCCACCGGCCACGACGGTCGTACCCTGCGCATGGCCGGTGCCTGCCCAGAGGCAGTCGGCGGCGGCCGGCGCTGCGGCGGCTACGGGCGCGGCCGCGGCACTGCCTGCCGCCGCGCCGACCAGGCCCGCGGCGGCGACCGCGGCGACGGCGACGGTCAATCCGCCGTGCAGTCGAGTGAAGGTGGGACGCATGCGGTGCTGGGCAGATGCGTTGGGGGCGAAGGAATCCGGTTCGACGTTGAGCATGTCCTGACCATAGGAATCGGCGGTCCGGCACGGCATCACGCCGCAGCGCTATTTCCCGCCGGTACCCGGGAGCTAGGGGTGATTCCGCATCGCCGGAGCGGCCGTCTCAGGGGCGGCGATGGGGGTGGCCGCCCGCGAAAACGGTTCAGTGGCCGACGATCCGGTGGCCGGTCCTTGCCGGGCGGGGATGGCCGTCGACGTGTCCGATCAGGCCAGCGCGGACCTGTGTCGCAAGGACGCCGCCCAACGGCCGCGCGGCCGAGCACCCGGAAACCGGCACGAAGTCGGTAACCGAACTTCTGCCACCGTCTCGCCGAACGCCTCCCTATATCACCGAAACATGCACTGCTATATGGAATCTCGTACAGTGGACAGACCTGCGATTTTCGTCCGTCGCGCTGCTGGGAGGGGGGCCCGATGATAGGATGGATCGGACACGAGGGATGTTCGGGCAGATGAGTTCCTCGGGTGAAATCGTTCGGAAGAAGGCGGAACCCGCCTTGTTCTTCGTGTGCGAGAGGGGACGTGAACACGAACTCCGCATTGGTGTGCCCGCGGCACGAGGTGTAGGTCGAGCGGTTATTCCCGGGATGGGGAAAACCGCCGGTTCATTGTGTCCCGATTCGAATGGTTCAGGATTCTCGGTGTTGTCGGCGCGGCGACCGCAGTGGTCATCGTGTTCAGAATTATTGTCGCTGCGACGCCCGGGGTGGTCATCGTGTGCAGAAAATTGGTTTCACCATATATGGTGGCGTACAAGGGTGTCCGATGTCGGCTTCTTCGCCGATGTAGAAGTCCAACTCTCGAGCGTATCCACGCCGACGCCCGTTACGGGCTGGAACTGGTAGTTTCCGAAATGTTTCCGGAAGTCGGCGAACCGGGCCGCGAGGTTAACACCATTCACAAATAACGCCGCGAATCACGCTGGCGATCCGCAGATTGCGAATGCAGGGGCGTTTCGACACCGTATCGTTGCTGGAACTCTGCCAATGTGAAATATTGCTGTCCGCGCTAGTTAGTCACCGCAGACACGGCACAGCGACGTGCCTTCCGCATCGATTCGTCCCGGCTTGTTGTGGCGGTTCGGATCGGTACTGGCGGCGGGGCGAAGTGTGCTACGGAATGATCTCGGCTTCGACGCAGGAGTACCGCCGTGAGTGAACACAGGTTGAACGTGGACGACGATGCGAGAGTCGGAGTTGCCGACGTAGTCATCGAGATTCCTATCGAGTCGATAGACATCAGTGGCGCACTGCGTGTGCGTGCTGAAGACTCTGCACATACCCAGGTGCTGGCAGCGACGGAGGCGGAACTGCCGCCGATCCTGGTCCACCGAGAAACCATGCGGCTGATCGACGGTGTGCACCGTCTGAAAGCCGCGAAATTGAAGGGGGCCAACGTCATCCGGGCGCAGTTCTTCGACGGCACCGAGGAAGAGGCGTTCGTGCTCGCCGTCCAGGCCAACATCGCGCACGGCCTGCCGCTGTCGATACTCGATCGCAAGGCCGCCTCGCTGCGCATCATGCGGATGTACCCGCTGTGGTCGGATCGCAAGGTCGCCGAGGTGGCCGGGCTGGACCACAAGACGGTCGGTGCGGTCCGCAGGCAGTCGTCTGGGGATGTTCCCCAGACGAGGCACCGATTAGGCCGCGACGGCCGGATGCGCCGAGTGCGCCGACCGGACGTCGAACACCAGCGCCGTAAAAAGTCCTG
This sequence comes from Nocardia sp. NPDC052316, assembly GCF_044547795.1. Taxonomy (NCBI): domain Bacteria; kingdom Bacillati; phylum Actinomycetota; class Actinomycetes; order Mycobacteriales; family Nocardiaceae; genus Nocardia; species Nocardia sp. NPDC052316. The sequence goes on along the minus strand of NZ_JBIUBB010000007.1, from coordinate 609,908 downwards.
CGACGGCACCGAGGGTGCGCCGATGACGCCCGATCCGGCACCGCCGGAGCGCGTTTGCCCGTCCTCGGTATTGCAGAGCCTGCGCCGCGATCCGTCGCTGCGGCTCACCGAGACGGGCCGGACGGTATTGCGCTGGCTGGACGCCAGCCCGCGCACGCCGACGCAGTCGCTCGATCTCGCGGATCGGATCCCGGAACACTGCCTGAATCTCGTGCTCGATATGGCTCGGCAGAACGCGGCCAACTGGCAGGACTTCGCCACCCGAATCGGCGATCGGCTGCAGGCGAAATGAAGCTGCATTTTACCTCGGGATACGGTGCGTGACTTGCGAATCGACATTTATCCGCAGGTCACGCACCGGCGATCCTTCGGCGCCGTGACATCGCTCGTCGCGCCGACGCGGTCAGCGTCGGCGCTATTCGCCTAGGGGGCTGACGTTGCTCGCCTGTGCCGGATCGAACGCGGCGCCGAAGGGTCGGCCGACCACGCCGTCGCACAGTAGTGTCCGCGCGGCGTCAACCACGCTCGATGACAAGATATTTCGGCGCAGTTGCGCCGAAAGTAGCGCTGTCCGAGCGCAAGTGCGGTATCGCACACCGAATAGTGCTTTCCGGGGACTTAATCAAGTCGTGATACGAACTCCCCAGTAACTCCCCAGTCGAATCCAACGCCCGCGGTGTGGTTCTACTTGAATATGAAATACCCACATCGAAGGGCGGCTCGCGTCAGCGCTACCGCGGTGTTCGTTTTAGCGGCAACGGTTTTCACAACCAGTTCCGGTGCCTTCGCCCAGCCTTCAACCACGCCGACGACCACTCCTTCGACGTCGGCCCCCACGACTCCACCGTCGCCATCCGGCCCGACCACGACGATCGAGCCGACCACGACGACGACAGAACCGACGACGACGATCGATCCGACGACGACCTATTCGTCCACCACCACCGATCCGACGACGACCACCACCACCGCGCCGACGTCGACCACTACTCCGTCGACCACCACCGCGCCGTCGACCACCAGCCCGTCGCCCACCACGGCCCCAGGCATTTTCGATCTCCCCACCATCCCGAAGAACGTGTTCACCGATCCCGACGGAATCGCCATGCAGGTGATTTTCAAGAACCCGCTGCCGAAGCCCGCGGGCGTGCCGTCCGAGGCGCAGGCGATCGCGCAGGCCCAGGCGCCGAGCGTGCAACGGGTCTTCGGCGCCGAATCGGTCGGCAACCTGGTGGTGGACAAAGCTTCTCCGGTCGGCCGAGGCGCCACCGTCGAGCTGCGACAGGAAATCGACGCGGTGCCGGTCTACGGTGCGACGGTGGCGCAGTCGCTGGCCGCCGACGGCTCGCTCGTCTCGGCGAGCGGTGCGCTGTCACAGCAGACGCAGGGCAAGTATCCGACCGGCGCCACCACGCCGCCCGCGACGGTGGCCGACACCGCGGTGCGCGCGCTGGCTCAGGAAACCAAGCAGCCGCGCGGCAAGTTCACCGTCTTCGCGACGGCCGCCATGTGGTACGACCCGAAGCTGGCCGCCAAGGACGGTGCCAAGAGCATCGCGGTTCCCGCCTACAAGGTCGCGATCAAACGGGCAGGCACGCAAGGTGATCAGTCCGCACAGTGGGTCCTGTTCATCGACGCGAACAACACCGGCCGCGTGCTGGACAGCTGGCACGAGACCGGGTCGAAGCCCGAGGGCAGACCCCGTCGCTGAACGGCGCCGCACGGGACCTCTCGAGGAGTGGGCGCGGTGCGCAGGCAGTACCTGCGGAGTGCCGAGTCGGCATTTCCCGCAGTCGATGACAGATCCGATCGAGCATCGCCATGGCCGAGGTCCGCCGGATCGCCTAGAAAAGGTTGGCTCCCATGAGAATTCACCACTGGCGAGAGACGCACGTGCCCGTCCCGGCCGCGCTGAGATCGCGTCCGGTCGCCGTGTCGGCCCTGGCCCTCGCATTGAGCCTCACCGCGGGCGTCGCCGCGGTGGCCGCCCCGCCGCCGGATACGCCGAACGGGTCGGCCGTGAGCGCGGCCGACCCGACACCGGGCTCCGACGGTCTCGGCGATCCGTACTACCCCAAGGACGGCAACGGCGGCTACGACGCGACCCACTACGACGTCGCCATCGACTACAACCCGCCGACCCACAATCTCAAAGGCAAGGCCACGATCACCGCGAAGGCCACCCAGCACCTGTCGCGGTTCAACCTCGACTACGCCGGTCCCGCAGTCGGATCCGTCGCCGTGAACGGTCAGCCCGCCCGCTTCCAGAAGTCCGGCGAGCACGAGCTCGTGGTGACCCCGGCCGCGGCGCTGCCGCTCGGCCAGCCGTTCACCGTCGTCGTCGACTACGCGGGCACGGTGCCGGATACCAAGGGCAACGGCTGGACCTACTCGCCGTCCGGCGGCGCGTTCGCGGCGGGCGAACCGCATTCCGCGACAACGTGGTACCCGCTCAACGACACGCCGCTGGACAAGGTGACCTTCACCGTCCGGGCGACCGTGCCCACCGGCTGGGATGTGGCATCGAACGGGGTCCGCGCGTCCGACGTCCCCGCGGGCACCGGCAAACACACCGTCACCTGGGAGGCCAAGGACCCGATCATCGGGTACCTGACGACCATCGCGATCGACAAGTTCACGCGCCTGACGCAGCAGGCCGGGAGTACGCCGCTGGAGAGCTTCTTCGCGCCGGGTGGCGCCCAGCAGAAGCGGGAGCTGGAGAAGAAGCTGCCCGGCGTGATCGCCTTCGCCGAACAGCTCTACGGCCCGTATCCGCTCGAATCCGGCGGCGGCATCTACGTGGACACCAATTTGCAGTTCTCGCTGGAGACCCAGACGCGGCCGATCTACGCGCCGTGGACGGACCTGAACACGGTGATCCACGAGAACGCCCACCAGTGGTGGGGCGATTCGGTGTCGATCAAGGACTGGCGCGACATCTGCTTGAACGAGTGCTTCGCCAGCTACACCGCCGACATTCTCTACCCGGAGCGGGTGCAGGGCCGCAACGCCGACCAGCTCTACCGGCGGGCACTCGCGAGCGCCGACCAGCAGGGCGTCTGGTCGACACCGCTCTACGATCCCGGCAAGGGCAAGGAGTTCACCACCGTGTACTCCCGCGGCCCCCTGTTCCTGCACGCGTTGCGCCGCGCTATCGGCGACGACGTATTCCTCACCGCCGTCCGTGATTTCGCGCAGCGCCACAAGAACGGCAACACCTCGATTCCCGAGTTCCGTCAGTTCATCCAGTCCCGCACCACCAAGAAGCTGGACGGGTTCTTCGATGCTTGGCTGAACGGAAGGAAGCGGCCCGCCAGTGAATACCTCTACCCGGGCAGCCTCAACAACCAGAACATGCAGGGTAGCCCGGAGGAGCGGGATATCGAGCCGTGGCCGTTCGGGCGCGGGGACCGGAAATGACGGCAGCGTCGCTGACCCGGGCGCTGCAGCAGCGCATGCTGTCCGTCGTCGCCGCGGCCACTATCGCGCCGTTCATCGTGGCCGCCCTGCACGCGGCACCGGCTGACGCGTACGGCTACCTCTCCGCGCCGGCCAGCCGCCAGGTGCAGTGTGCGCAAAGCCTGTTGCCGTGCGGCCCGGTCAAATACGAGCCGCAGAACGTGCAGGGGCCACCGGGACAACGCAGTTGCAGCGGCGGGGACGGGCGCTGGGCGGATCTGGACGACGACAGCAAGCCGTGGCAGGTGCACCACACCAGCGGCACGGTGACGTTCACCTGGACCCTGACCGCCTTGCACCGGACCCAGAGTTACGAGTATTGGATCGGCGATACGCGGGTCGCGGTGATCGACGGCAAGAACCAGCCGCCGAGCGGGCGAACCGTCACCCACACGGTGCAGCTCGGCACCTTCACCGGGCCGCAGAAGTTGATCGGCATCTGGAACGTCGCGGACACGTCCAGCGCGTTCTACTCCTGCGTGGATCTGCACATCGGTTCCGGCACCGTGACGCCGGTCGGTATCAAGGGCGTCAGCAAGAAGCGGGCGCAGATAGTGGCTTGACGTCTCGGTGGGCCGTCGCGTGGGTTCTGCGGCGGCCCACCGTCATGTGCTGGCGCACCCGGCAGAGCGAGCGCCGGGTTACCGTGGGGCTGTGTCGACAGATGTTGGAGGCTTTGTGCGGACCATCGCTCGCGTGTTGCTCGTCCTGCTGGTGCTCGTGGGCGGCACGGCATCGATGGTGCCCGCGGCGGTCGCCGCGCCCGCGGTGCACATCGATGACGTCACCGCGGGAAAGATCGACGCGTTGCTGGCGTCGCGCGCGGGTGCCGCACAGAGCAAAGGTGAGCTCGTCGAGTTGCTGTCGCGCCAGTTCCTCGGTACCCCGTACGGCGCCGATATGCTCGTCGGCTCGGCGACCCGGCCCGAGCAACTCGTCATCGACTTCCGCCGAGTGGACTGCTTCACCTACCTCGACTACATCGAAGCATTGAGCAGGTCCACCGACCGGGATCAGTTCGTCGCGAATCTGGTCGACACCCGATACGCCGAGGGGCGCATCGATTTCCGGCAGCGCAAGCATTTCTTCAGCGACTGGGTGAGCACGCCGCGGATCGCCGCCACCGACGTCACGGGCGCGCTGAGTACCGCTGCCGTCACCGTGGCCAAGCACCTCAACGCCAAGGCCGACGGCGGGAACTACCTGCCCGGGTTGCCGGTGGTCGATCGGGCGGTGACGTACCTGCCGAGTGCGGCGGTGGACGACAACGTCATCGGTGGCCTGCGCACCGGCGACTACCTCGGCGCCTACACCGACCAGCCGGGGTTGGACGTCACGCATGTCGGGATCTTCGTCAGCACGCCGGACGGCCCTGTCTTCCGGAACGCGTCCTCGCTCGCGGCGAACAACAAGGTGGTCGACTCGCCCTTGGCCGAATATCTGCGGTCGGTGCCCGGGATCGTCGTATACCGCGCTCAGTAGCGCTGTTGCCGGAGCGCCGATGAGTTCTCGGGCCTCACCCGGTCGGTACCTCTACCGACTATCGAAAGGCAACCCGCCGTGAGCAAGCCCGAAATTCTGCTGGAGGGAGTCGTGTTCGGCGAATCCCCGCGCTGGCACGACGGACGACTCTGGTTCTCCGATTGGGGGGCGAACCAGGTGATCGCCCTCGATGCCGAGAACCGGCCCGAGGTGATCGCCGAGGTGCCGTCCTTCCCGATGTGTATCGACTTCCTGCCGGACGGGCGACTGCTGGTGGTGGACTCGGCGCAGCGCACGCTCGTGCGGCGCGAGCCCGACGGGTCGCTCGTTCCGCATGCCGACCTGTCCGGCGTGTCCGACAAGCCATGGAACGACATCGTCGTCGACGACCGCGGCAATGCTTACGTCAACAACATCGGATTCGATTTTCCCGCCGGCGAATTCAGTCCCGGGTCGATGGTTCGCGTGACGCCGGACGGCAGTGTCCGGCAAGTCGCCGACGGACTGGCCTTCCCCAACGGAATGGCGATCACCGCCGACGGCGCCACCCTCATCGTCGCCGAGTCCTACGCCGACCAGCTCACCGCCTACGACATCGCCGCCGACGCCAGCCTCGGCGGCCGCCGCGTATGGGCCAGGACTCCCGGTGACCATCCGGACGGGATCTGCGTCGACGCCGACGGTGCGCTCTGGTACGCCGACGTCGGCAACCGGCGTTGCGTACGAGTGCGGGAGGGCGGGGAAGTCCTGGCCATCGTGGAACTCGATCGCGGCGCTTTCGCCTGCGCGCTCAGTCGTGGGGCAGATCCGAAACTGTATGTCGTAGGCCAGAACTGGGGTGGCGATTCGTCGGAACCCACCGGACAGGTGGTGGCGTTTCCGGCACCCGCGCCGGGTGCCGGGCGGCCGTGACGGCGGCTGCGGTGGATGCCGTCAGCCGTGGACCGGGAAGTTGGCCCGGATGACACCGTTCGGGTCGCGGTCCTGCTTTATTTGCCGCAACCGCGCCAGCGTCTCCGGATCGAAAGCCGCCGAGGCCGACTCGCCGGGTGCCAGGAAGGTGTACGGCTTGGCTCCGGCGAAGTGGGTGCCCAGCGCGCCGAGGATATCGGCGAACCTGGCCCGGATGTCGTCCAGCAGATGCGGCAGGCCGAGCCCGAGCATATAGAGGGCGTAGGGCTCGGCGATGGGCCCGCGTGCGCCGCCGTCGGGCCGTGTTTGCGCCAATGCGCCACCGAGACCGCGGATTTGGATGTTGAGCAGGGGCGCTACCGGGGCGTCGATGAGGGTCTTGATCACCGCGTCATCGAGGTCGGTCAGCAGTTCTCCTCGGGAGAGCGACGGGCTGGGATCGGTGGGCTCGGCGGTGATCTGGCCGATCTGAGCCGGTGTCAGGACGCCTCGGGTGTCGGCGAGTGCGCCGCCGATCGTGTCGAGGCGCGCGGTGAGTGCCCGGCCCTGTGCGGCATCGCCGAGATAGGCGAAGTCGATGGCAACGGTCGGTGCGGCGCCGGGAATCTGATAGCGCTGCAACCACACCGACAGTTCCGCAGGTGCGTCGGTGGTGAGTTCGGTGAACAGGTCGAAGGCCGCGCGGGTGCGGTCGGCCGACCACATCACCCGGCCGCCGTACAGCTGCGGCAGCGGGAACAGGTCGAACTCGAGCTCGGTGACGATCGCGAAATCGCCGCCGCCGCCGCGCAATGCCCAGAACAGCTCCGGGTCCGAGTCGGCGGTGACGCGCTGCTGACGGCCGGCGGCGTCGACGATGCGCAGCGCGCGCACCGCGTCCGCCGCCCAGCCGTATTTGCGTGCGAACCAACCGAATCCGCCGCCGAGCGTGTACCCGGTTACGCCGACCACGGGATTGCTACCGGCTAGCCCGGTGAGGCCGTGCGCGGCGGCCGCGGCCTGCACCGCACCCCACTGCACGCCGGTGCCGACCCGCGCGACCCGCTGTCCGGCATCGATCTCGAGGTGGTTCAGAGCGCCGGTGCGCACCAGAATCGCATCGTCGATATCCCCCGTCGCGCCGTGCCCGGTGGGCTGGGTCACCACCCGTCGACCCGAATCACCGGCGTATTGCAGCACTTTCGCGATGTCCTGCGCGTCGGCTACCTCGACCACCGCGGCCACCGACTGAGTCACCGCCACGTTCCACGGCCGGGCTGCCTGCTCGAACGCCGGATCCTCCGGTAGCAGAACGTTGCCGCGGGTTACGGCGCGCAATTCCTCGATACCCATGTCTTCTGTCCTCGCTCTTGTTGCCTCGTCATTGCTACCTGGATGACGACGTGGGGCGAGCAAGTGTGACACGGCCGGACCAGGCGACCGATTCGGCTCAACCGTGGTCGGGGCGGCGGACGATATGCGGGATGCCGACGGGGTTGCTGATCCAGTGGGCGGTCATGGTCGAGGGGAGTGGTTCCAGCTCGTCCTGCACGGGAACTCCGTGCGCGGCGAGGTGCTCGGTCGCGCGATCGACGTCGTCGGTGAACAGTTCGAGCCAGAGGTCGGCGCGGGCATAGTTATCTACACGGTCGAGCCACAGCGTGACCGGCCCGAACTGTATGGCGGCGCTCTGGACGACGCCTTCGGCGACGGCTTCGCCGCTGTTGTCGGTGACCGCCATGCCCAGTGTGTCGCGGTAGAAAGCGACGGTCCGGTCGAACTGCGCTTTGGGAAGTTTCATGGCGATGTTGTGTCCGCCGCGGAAGGTGGGGGTGGGCATTGTTCGGTTCTCCTAGGTCTGGTCGAGATGGTCGCGCAGCGCGTTCAGGCGTTCGTCCCAGCTGTGGGCGAGTGCGGCGAGAAAGGACTGCGCCACGGTCATGGGTTGGGTTCGCAGGTGATAGTGGATCCGGCGGCGCTCGCCCGGTTCGGCGTGGACGAGTCCGGCCTCGGTCAGCAGGGTGAGGTGTTTGGCGATCGCCTGGCGCGAGATCGGCAGCCGGTCTGCCAGGTCGGTCGCCGTCGCTGGACCGTGCGCGGCGAGTTCGGCGAGGATGCCGCGTCGCGTCGGGTCGGCCAGCGCGGTGAATACCGCCTGCGCTATCAGTTCGGCGTCGGGATGGTCAGGCCGCGGCATCGAGGTACTCGACGAGTTCGGCCAGTTCCATCGCCCACCCCTTGACGTTGCCTTCGTAGGCCTCGGTCAGGTCGTCGGGCAGTTGCGCGAAGCCGGTTTCCACCACCGTGAGCCGGGTGCCGGTCGGCGTCGGTTGCAGGGTGAACTCCACCCGTGTGCGGCGTGGATCGCTGGGCGGCAGTCCTTCGATCGGCCAGGTGAACACGAACCTGCTGTGCGGCTCGATGAGCTGGATCCGCAGGGTGTGCGGCCCGTCCTCCTGCCACCACACCCGCACTGTGCCGCCGGGGCGCAGGTCATCGATCTCGGCGCGGGAACCGAACCAGGCTCCGAGGCCTACGGAGGTGGTCAGGGCCCGCCATACCTTCTCGGGTGGGTGCGGCAATTCGAGATCACGCTCGATGCGATCGGGTGCGGGCAACGCGGCCTCCATGTATTGCAACCATCTGGTTGCGATACTTTATCGCAACCAGTTGGTTGCGACAAGGGGGCCGCGACCGTGGTGACCGAGTCGGTCCATGCTCGGCCGGATCCGCGTCGAGGAGCAGCGTTGCGGCGGTTGGATGTTCGGTTGGATGCCGTATCAGCCGAGCGTCGGGCCGTCCGCGCTGCGTGCGTACTGTCCGGGCGTCGTGCCCAGGATGCGTTTGAAGTGTCGGATCAAGTGTGGCTGGTCGTGAAAACCGGTGGCGGCGGCCACATCTCGGGCGGGCATGCCGCTCAGCAGCAGTGGACGGGCGCGATCGACCCGGCGCGAGATCAGGTACTGGTGTGGTGGCATTCCGAACTCGCGGCTGAACGCGCGGATGAGGTGGGTGGGATCGGCGTGCAGTACTGTCGCGGCCTCGGTGAGCGAAATGCCTTCTGTGGTACGGGAATCGAGCAGTTCGCGCAGTCGGTGGGCCAGCCCCGGATCTCGGCGTCGAGTCGGCGGATCGGTGCCGCGTAGCAGATCGCCGAGACGGTCATTGACGAGAGCGAGGCGACTGGCGGCCTCCAGCTCGTCGCCGGGGCGCGCGAGCGTCCCGTGCAGCTGACGGATGCGGCGGTGCAGCAGCGGGTCGGTGAAGGTGGGAGTGTCTACGGCACAACCGATCATCGCCTCGGACAGCCGGGCATTGTCGAGGTACAGCACCCGTTTGCGAAACCCCTGCGCGGTCGCGGCCTGGCCGTTGTGCGGAACATGCGGCGGCAGCAGCGAGACCACCGAGCCGAGGACGCCGTGCTCGTGCCGGTCCAGGTTGTAGCGAATCACCCCGTCGTCGACGATCAACAGCGTCCAGAAATCGTGGGCGTGCATCGGGTAGACGTGCCCGACGAAGCGGGCGTGAAAGACCTCGACGATACCGGGTACCCGCGGTTGCCAGGCCCTGATCTGCTCGCCCGAGCTGCCGGCAACCATGCCAGGATCGTACAAGCCTCGGCGGGCCCGACAGCGGAAGAGTCATCGGCATGGAGAACATGCGATTCGACACCAAGATCGGGGTACTGCTGCGCGAGGACCTACCGACCTGGCAGCGGCTCAACGTGACGGCTTTTCTGGTCAGCGGTCTGGGCACGGCGCAACCGGAAGTGATCGGGGAACCGTACGAGGACGCGGACGCGACGACCTACCTGCCGATGTTCCGTCAGCCCGTACTCGTCTTCGAGGGCGGCAAGGAGGTGCTGCGCGGCGCGCACAGCAAGGCGCTGGCGCGCGGCCTGCGCACGGCGGTGTTCACCTCCGACCTGTTCAGCACCGGAAACGATCGGGACAACCGTGCCGCGGTGCGCGCGGTCGGCACCGATCACCTCGACCTCGTCGGCATCGCCGTGTACGGACCGCGCAATGTGGTGGGCAAGACGTTCAAAGGTGCACGCATGCATCCGTGAAACGGCGGAGTCGGCCGAAGCGCAGCCTGGCTGGGACCGCTTCCTGGTCGGAAGGGTAATTGTGGGAATCGGTCCGGACGCGGGGTTGGGCCCAATTACCATCGAAGTCGATTTCTCGCGGCATTGGATGGTCAGGAGGTCGGCCGATGTTCGGTACGAGGTACGCGCTGGTCGCGGTCGCGGGGGTTGCGACGACGATGCTGGGCTCGACATCGGTGAGCGCCGCTCCCGAGGACGAGTTCATCACGTTGAATTCCGTGCTCACGGCGTCGCTCGACGGCTTGCAGGCCACCGGCACCTATCGGTGCGAAAGCGGTATCGGCTATCTCGACGTCTCCGCGCAGATGGATACCAACGGCAGCGGAACAATCCAGCTGACCAGCTCCCCGCCGGGAGTGATCCTGCAATGCACGGATCGGGTCGAGACCTGGTCCGTTCCGCTGAAACCGACCAACGGGCTGCCAGTGCTCGTGCCGTACACCGAGGGCACCGGTACCGCGCAGCTGAACAGAAAATATTGGAAGGTCGATTCCGGACAGGTGGACCTGCACGTCGGATAACCCGGCACCCGATCCGCGAGCGCGGTTCGGCTGCGGCGAGCATCGAGACTGCGCGGGTATCCGTACGGATTTTGCCGGGTCGCGGCGAGTCGCGACAATGTCGCCATGGTCGAACTTGTGCTGGTCCGCGGCGATATCACCGAGCAGGACGTGGATGCTGTGGTGAATGCCGCGAATTCTTCATTGCTCGGCGGTGGGGGCGTCGATGGGGCCATTCACCGTAAGGGGGGTCCGGCGATCCTGTCCGCGTGCCGTGACCTGCGGGCGTCGCATTACGGGAAGGGGCTGGCGACCGGGCAGGCCGTCGCGACTACCGGCGGGAACCTGCCCGCACGGTGGGTGATTCACACGGTCGGGCCGGTGTGGTCGGCGGAGCACGATCGCTCCGAGCTGCTGGCCTCCTGTTACCGCGAATCACTGCGGGTGGCAGACGAGTTGGGTGCGCAAACGGTGGCGTTCCCGGCCATCTCTACTGGGATTTTCGGCTGGCCGATCGATGATGGTGCCCGCATCGCGGTCGAGACTGTGCGCGCCGCCGACACCGCAGTGCGCGAGGTGCGGTTCGTCCTGTTCAGCCAGGAGGCCTACGACTGCTTCGCTGCGGCCGTGTGATTTCCCGACGCTGTCGATAACCGGCGGATCCGCAGTTTTCTGGCGCACTCGGGATTCTCTGCGGGTGCAGGCAATTCGGCATGCGTGGTTCCGACGCGCTGGACGGTCGGCATGCGCGAAGTGCCGCGCAGGATCCGGGGCGCATCGTAACGTCGGGGGCATGCTGTCGAATCCAGGCAAACCTGAAACCGATGTCTCCGTGCAGCGTTGGCAGGACATACCCGGCTGGTTCACGTGGCGAGACGCGCAGGAAGAAGCGGTCGCGCATTTTCCAGAGGGCAGTACTTTCGTCGAAGTCGGTAACTATCTCGGTCGTAGTTTGTGCTCCCTGGCGGAGGTGGTGGACGACAGCGGTAAGTCTTGCACCGTCGTCGGAGTCGATACTTGCCGCGGAAGTGGACCCGAGGGAGTGCGTGGGATCAACGCGCACGGCTCAGCGGTCTCCGCCGGTGGCGGTACTTTCGCCGGATTGCTGCACCGCAATGTCATCGCGTGTGGGTTCGCCGACCGGGTACTGATCGTGGTCGGCGACTCCGAGTCCACCGCCACCCTGTTCGCCGACGCCTCGCTCGCATGGGTTCACATCGACGCCCGGCACGACTACGACAGTGTGGTGGCGGACATCACCGCGTGGCGGCCGAAAGTGCGGCCTGGCGGCTGGCTCTCCGGCGACGACTACATTCCGTCGGCATGGCCCGGTGTCGTCGCCGCGGTCGATGAACTGCTTCCGCAAGCGCAACCGTGGTCGACCATCCAATGGCGATGGGTGAACGATTGATTCGCTCGTCGGTCGACCGTTCGCGAGATCAACTGCTGGTCAACGGTGTGGACTGCGGTGAAACCGGACGAAGTAGGTTTATGTTTGTCATAGGTGACTTGTCCTGTTGTGCCGGCGTTGGTTGTCGGTCCGGATCGAGTTCCCGGTGTTCCTCGCGGGCTGTATTCCATTGGTGACTATCGCGAAGGTGGCGTTCGATGGCTCGTTTACTGCGCGGCCGGCTCAGTGGTCGCGAGCCCGGTGTCCGGGCGCAGATGGCGCGGCGGATGGCTTCCATCGCCGCCGTGGTCGCCCTCGGGATCGGAATCAACGCTGCCGAACCCGGACCCAGCCACGCGGACCTTCCGCAACTTCCGCTTCCCGACCTCATCTGTCAGGCGGGCACTCAGGCAGAGTTCGGGGTGGTGGACAACGCCGTCACCGGCATCTATATGGGCGCATACCGCAACTGCACATCCCCCAACGGCCAATACCCCCAGTACGTCTCGTGGGTCATCACCGTCGACCCGATCAACGTCAACGGCTGCCCGCAGACCCGCTTCTTCGGTTCGGGAACGATGACCTGGGTCAACCGGCACACGATGCAAACCGAACCAGGCACAGTGGATTTCGATGTCGACCTCTCCAGTCTCTCGACGATCAAAATCGCGCTGAAAGTGACCAGCGGCCCCCTGGCAGGCAAGACCATCTCCGCCCTGGTAGTCCCCTCATCAACCGACCTCCTTCTCCCATGCCCCAACGGCGGCGTCGGAATCAGACGCCTGAACTTCGACGGGCAGGGAGTATTTCGGTCCTGAACCGATGACAGCTGCCAGAAGCAATCGCCACCAGAGACTCACGGCACTTCTGGCTGCCCGCAGCGATATCGGTGATGTGTGCGCGGAATACCCTGCTGGGTAGGGCGACTCGGGTCGATGGGTGCGCCTTCGTGAGGTCGGCAGGGGTCAGGGGAGTCCGGCGGCGTGCTTTGCGATCTTCTCCAGCTCGGCTCGGTATTGCTGCCACCGGGCCGAGTCGGTGGTCGGCATGTTGTCGTTGCCGTCCATCAGGCCTGCGGCACCGTCGATGAGTTCGCGGAGGATGTCGGCGTGTCCGGCGTGCCGGTGGGTTTCGGCGGTCACGTGCACCAGGATCTGGTGCAGGGTGACGGTTCGGTGCTCTTCCTTCCACCACGGGACCGACCCTTCGGTGGTGAGGTCGAGGGTCTCGATCGTGGCGTCGGCATGTGCCCAGGCCCGCCGGTAGAACTCGATGATGTCCTCGCGCGACTGTTGCGCGGTGGCCCACATATCGGCCGTGGGATCGGACTCGAAGTCGTACTCGGCCATGGGCTCGTGGTAGGGACGGGCGAAAGTGTCACCGAAGTAGCCGAACTCGACGCCGGCGAGATGTTTCACCAAGCCGAGCAGGTTCGTGCCGGTGGGTGTCATCGGACGACGCACGTCGAATTCGGACAGGCCATCGAGCTTCCACAACATGGCCTCGCGGGCCGAACGCAGATAGCGGTGCAGATTCGCCTTGGGGCCGGAGACAGTCATGCCGTGCAGCTTGCCACGGTGCCCGGCCATGCTCCACCCGTTTCCGTTCTCTACCAGCGGTATTCATGGTCTGGCTGGTCGTCTATCGAATCCCGAGGGCATCGAGCAAGATCGGCAGGGAGCGGTGGAAGTTGTCGTTCCAGTACGGCGGGCTGTGGGTGCCGGTGGTGAAGTGAGTGGTCACCGTGGCGTTCGATGCCCGCAGCCGGTCGGCGGTCAGCCGGGTGCTCTCACCCATGACCGCCTCCGTCGGGTCGACCATGCTGTCGGGGAATTCGTCTGCGAGCCGGTCGATTTCAGGGAAAAGGGATTCACGCGGGAGGTTCGGGGGGTCGAATTCGCCGGGGGAGCCATCACCGCTGGACAAGTAGAGAGGGATTCCGGTCAGATTGTCCGCGAGATGGTAGGGGTCGTTGGCCATCCATTGCGCGCGGTTACGAACCGGGTCGCCCCATAACGCGGAGCCGTCGATTCCCAGGAACCCGGCAGCGCCGAGGACCACCTCGGGGCGTCGGAGCGGGTCCAGCCAGCCGCTGTAGCTCGCGGCGGCGCCGAACATGCCGGGCCGGTGGGCGGCGTACTTCAGGGCACCGTAGCCGCCCTGGGAGATGCCGGCGATCGCCCGTTTCCCGCTCGCGCCGAAGTCACGTTCGAGCAGCGGAATCAGATGGTCGAGGTGGAAGGACTCGACATTCGGCCCGCCGGCATACCAGTCGCTGTAGAACCCGAACATCGGCATTCCCGGAATCACGACCAGAACATCTCGCAGCCGCGCTATGTCGGCGACCGCGGTGTCGGTGGTCCAGCCGGTATGGTCGCCGTCGCCGCCGGGCAACAGGTACAGCACCGGCCATGTGCGGCCAGAGGTGCGGTTGTGCCAGCCGGTCGGGGTCAGCAGCCGGACCTGGGCGTCCTCCGGGAGGGCAGTCGATCTGATGGTGAGATCGACTGCGCGTTCGTCGAGGCGCTTCTGGGCGACCACCTCGATTCCCCCACCACGATCCGCGCCCGCCCGCTCGGGAGCGTTGGTCGACGGCGTGCACGCCGGCATCGCCGCGACAGCCACGGCTGCTGCGAAAATCATTGTGACGTCGCGAAATCGACGGCGGGCCGTATCGAACATGGCATCGACGCTACGGATGTGCCGGGTGCGCCCGCATCGGGAACAACCCCCAGGTGAACCCTATTTTCACCGACGGTGTGGTGAGCCTGCCCATGGGCGGCGGTTGCTCAGTGGGTTGGGATTGAGTTCTGCAGGAATCGGAGCAGAACGGCCGTCGTCTCCTCGGGGCGCTCCAGGTTCGGGAGATGGCCTGATTCGGCGAGTTCCAGGTGGTGGGCATTGGGAAGGATGCGGGGCAGTCGGCCGAGTCGATGGAGACGGCTGGCGGCCCTGATGTTGGTCGATCAGCAGCCGTGTCGGCCCGGGTTGCGTTGATTCGTCGGGAGTAGCCGGCCGGTCAGGGCTGGGGTGTGGGTGGCTGGATGGTGGTGGTTGGGGGTGCGGGAGCCTGGGCGGGTGGCTTCTGGTTGGCAGGAGGTTGCTTGGTGGATGGGGTGGCGGGCGGGGCTGGCTGGGAGCCGGGGGCCGCGGGCGGTGCTGGTCGGGAATTGGGTGCCGCGGGCGGTGCTGGTTGTTTGGAGGCGGGGGTTACTGGAACCGGCGTGGTTGGTTGGGGTTTGGTGGCGGGTGGGGCGGCCGGTTGTGGTGCCGGAGCCGGTGCGGGTGGAGGTTGTGGAGTGATTGGTTGCGACGGTGCGGGGGCGGCGGGCTGCTGCGGTGGGGGCGGGGGAGTTGGTTGTTGTTGTGGTGCTGGTTGTCGAGGTGCGGGGGTGGCCGGTGCGGCGGGTTGTTGATTGGGTGTGGTTGGTGGAGGCGTGGCTTGTTGTTGTTGGGGTGGCGGTGGGGGAGCGGACTGTTGAGGTGCCGGCGGTTTCGGCGGGGCCTGGGTTGTCGGCTTGGGTGTGGTGGGGGGCGGCTTTCGGTCAGTGGTCGCTGGCGGTGGAGCGATCGGCTGCTGGGTGGTGGATTGTGTCGTCGTGGAGGGAGCCGGGGCGGGCGGGCGTGTGGTCGGCGCGACGGTGGTCGGCGTGGTTGTGCTGGGTGTTGTTGTGGGAGTGGTGGTTTGGGTAGTTGGCCGTGGTGAGGGGCTGGTCGGCACCGGGATGGGAGGCGGCTTCGGCAGGGCTGAAGGCGGGCAGAAGATGCCGCAGGGGATCGGTGCTCGTCCGGGGATGTTGATCGTCACCCGGATCTTCAGTTGCAGTGTTGCCCTTGGGTTTTGAGGAACAGTGGTAACGGTGGTGTCGGGTGCGTCCGCTGGCGGGGGATCGGGTGTCGCTTCGGGTGCGGGCGTTTCCTCCGGTGGCGCGGCGGGATCGGCGACGACGGTCTCGCCGACGCTCATGCTCGAGCCCGCGCCTTCGGGCATGCCGCCGTCGGGGGTGCTGTCCGGGATGGGGGCGAGCTCACCCTGGGCGGGGGCGCCGCCGGTCTTGTACGCGTTGGACCAGCTGAGCACCTTGGACGCGTACTCGAGGGAGTTGTTGTAGCGCAACACCGCACGTAGCTCTTGCTTCTGATCGCGCATATCCAGATCGCCGGAGCACAGGTATTTGCCCGCGCCGAGTACCGCGTCGAAGATGTTGTTGGGGTCGGTGTTTCGGTCGCCGTTGCCGTCGGCGGCGTAGATTGCCCAGGTGCCGGGCAGGAATTGCATCGGGCCGACGGCGCGCACGTAGCCACCCTCGGCGGCCGGGATGATCTCGTTGCCGGGCAGGGTGCCGTCCAGTGCCGGGCCGTAGATGATGCCGCGGGTGGTGCCTTCGGCGTCGGTGCGCCCGTTTCCCGCGTGGTTCGATTCGATTTTGCCGATGCCGGCCAGCAGATGCCACGACATCCCGCAATTGGGCGTCGACGACTGCAAACTCAGTTCGGCGTTGCGGTAGGCGGCGAGCGCGATCTCCGGGATGCCGCGGGTCGGCACGTTGGGCAGGTCGACGTTGTGCAGCGGGACGGTGCCGTCGACCAGCGATTCCTCGTCGATCGGCGGCGTCATCAGTTGCTGCTGCGTGGGTTCCGGTCCGATGACGATCGATTGATCGGTCCCCGGGTCGGAAGCGCCGATGGACGACGCGAGCAGGCCGTCGGTGGTGCGTGGCGTGGTGTGCGCGGCCGACCCCGACAGCACCAACCCGGTCAATACCAGCGCGGACACGGCAGTTGGTCCAGATATTCGCATCGGCGCACCAATCCCTCGGGAGGTCTAGCGCGGCGGTGCCCTGCGGCACCGCCGCCGCGAGTTCCGATCATCCGTAATCGACGGAAGTCGTTGCCGGGCACGAAAATGTCCTACCGCCGATGTCCGAACAACCGGGGTGAATCATGGCACGAAAAAGCAACCCGGAGCTCCCCAGTAGAAGTGGGGAAATTATCGGCCGACGAGCTGTCCGCCACCCGGATCAAGTGTTCATTGAATGGTAATTCGGCCTATATCCCCAGTTGGGAAGGTCCCCACTCAGATCTTGCACGCTGATCCATACTTCTGTGTGCCCCCTCGAGTTGTACCGGAGGTACGCTATGCGGAAGTTCCTATATCCCTTTGCATTCGGCGCAGTAGTGGCTTTGACCACGCTCGTCATGCCCGGCTCGGCAGGTAACGCCGCCGACAATCCACAAACAACAGAACGCGGTGTCACCGATATCGTGCCGGTCCCCGTCGAAGCCAAGCCGGACCCCGGCTCGAACTTCCGGTTGACCGCCGAGACCGTGATCCGCGCCGAACATCAGGCCAAGGATGTCGGGAACTACCTGGCCGGCCTGCTCCGGCCCGCCACGGGTTTTCCCATACCGGTCGTCGATCGGTACGACCTCGGCAAGAAGTCCGCGATCACCCTCGAACTCGGCGACGCCGGTTCACGCGTCGGTGATCAGGGTTATCAGCTGCACGTGGCCAAAAACGGCGTCAAGCTGAAGGCCAACACCACCGACGGGCTGTTCGGCGGCGTGCAGTCGCTGCGCCAGCTGTTCCCGGCGGATATCAACAAGACGACTGTGCAGAAACGGGATTGGACCGTTTCGGGCGGAAAAGTGCTCGACTACCCGCGCTTCCGCCAGCGCGGTGCGATGCTCGACGTGGCCCGGCACTTCTTCAAGCCGGATCAGGTCAAGCGCTACATCGACCAGATCGCTCAATACAAAATCAACACGCTGCACCTGCATCTGACCGACGATCAGGGCTGGCGTATCGAGATCAAGAGCTGGCCCCGGCTGGCCGAGATCGGCGGCCAGACCGCGGTGGGCGGCGACCCGGGTGGTTACTACACCCAGGAGCAGTACAAGGACATCGTGAATTACGCGGCGTCCCGGCACATTACGGTGATTCCCGAGATCGATATGCCGGGCCACACCAATGCCGCGCAGGCGTCGTACGGCGAATTGAACTGCGACGGTAAGCCGGTGCCGCCACGCACCGATATCGAGGTCGGCTACAGCTCGCTGTGCATCGGCCTGCCCATCACCTACAAGTTCGTCGAGGACGTCATCCGCGAGGTGGCGGCGATGACCCCAGGTAAGTACATCCACATCGGCGGCGACGAGGCGCACGCCACCTCTGACGCCGACTACAAGACCTTCTTCGACAAGGTCACCCCGATGCTGGCGACCTACGACAAGAAGGCGCAGGGCTGGCACAACATCGTGGTGACCAACCCGCCGACCTCGGCCATCCCGCAGTACTGGGATCCGGCAAGGAGCAACGCCGATGTCGCGGCAGCGGCCAAGCGCGGCAACAAGATCCTGATGTCGCCTGCCAACAAGGCGTACCTGGATATGAAGTACAACAAGGACACCAAGCTCGGTCTGCAATGGGCTGGCCTGGTCGAGGTGAAGGACTCCTACGACTGGGATCCGGCCACCTTCCTGCCCGGCGTTTCGGAGAGCCAGCTGGCCGGTGTCGAGGCGCCGCTGTGGTCGGAGACGCTGCGGACCAGCGCCGATATCGAGTACATGGCGTTCCCACGGCTGTCGGGCATCGCCGAGATCGGCTGGTCGCCCGCGGCGACGCACAACTGGGACAAGTATCGGGCACGGCTCGCCAAGCAGGGCCCGATCTGGACCGCGCAGGGCATCAACTTCTACCGCTCCCCGCAGGTGGATTGGAAATAGCCGGCGCAACACAACCACCCGAAAACCATTCTCGGGTGGATAGATAACCATCGCAATTCGGATCGGCCGGATTACAGGATCGTCCCCAAGAGAGCGATCCGGAAGGAGTTCGAGGTGTCGCCTTACAGAAGAACTTTCATTGCTTGCCTCGCGCTGCTAGCCGGACTGGGGACGGTCCTCACCCCGGCCACCGTGGCTGCCCAACCGGAAGCCGCGGCGGTCGACACCGACGGTGACGGATTGCCCGATACCTGGGAGAAGAACGGCTACGACGCCAACGGCGACGGCACGATCGACGTGGACCTGCCCAAGATGGGCGCGAATCCGAATCACAAGGACATCTTCGTCGAGATGGACTACATGAACGGGCGCCTGCCGACCACCGCGGCCCTGGATCGGGTCGTCGCTGTCTTCGCCAACGCGCCGGTCACCAACCCCGACGGCCGCACCGGGATCTCCATCCATCTGGATGCGGGCAACGCCAGGGGCACCGCCTACGATCTCGGCGGCGGCAACCAGGTGCCCTACGACGCCGACCTGTCGCCGGTGGACAGTCAGGTCGCGGCGATCAAACGCAGCAACTTCGCCGCCGCGCGTGCCCGGGTCTTCCATTACATGATCTGGGCGGATTCCTACAACGGCGGTTGCAGCAGCGGTATCTCGCTGGGCATCCCGGCGGACACCTTCGTGGTCTCGCTCGGACCGAAGTGCAATTGGAATCCCGGTGACGACGGCAACGTCGGCACGTTCATCCACGAATTGGGGCACAACCTCGGGCTGAAACACGGTGGCGTCGACCACGTCAACTACAAGCCGAACTACCTCAGCGTGATGAACTACAGCTTCCAGTTCTCCGGTGTGCCCAAGACCGACGGCACGTCGAACTTCGGCTACTCGGGCGTGAATCCGCCTGCGCTGAACGAGAATTCGCTGCAGGAGCGGCAGGGCCTCGGGCCGGTGGCCGCGGGCTGGCGGACGGTGTACTTCTGCCCGGACAACACCCGCAAGCGGACCGGTGCGGCGGACCAGCCGATCGACTGGAACTGCAACGGCAGCATCCAGACCTCCGGCGTGCGGACCAGCGTCAACAACGACCGGAATTACACCTCGCTGCAAGCCCAGAACAACTGGGCCTCGGTGGTGTACGACGGTGGCAACGTCGGTCAGGACAGCGTCGAGACCAGGCGGCTCCCGGAGCAGTCACCGGAGGAGATGACCAAGGAGGAGTTCGATCGGTTGCAGGAGAGTCTGCACGAGTAACGTTCTCCGCCATATGAATTCCCGGCGACGCGACCGCCGAAAGCGGCCGCATCGCCGGGAATTCTGCTGTCACACCGAGATCAGCGGACCACCCGGTCGGTGGTCTGCCGATTCTTCGCGAACATCGCCAGCACCGCGGTCAGTACCGCACCGACGACACCGCCGCCGGCGACCTGCCCGATGACCTGTCCGAGATCCAACCCCGAACCGGTCGCCGCCTGGATGATCGCGCCGGTGACACCGCCACCGACGGCACCCGCGGCCGTATTGCCGACGGGGCCCAAACCCTTGCCCGCGCCGGCCATGTTCCCGCCGACCAGACCACCTAGTACACCCAACAACCATTCCATTGTCGTTCCTTTCCCGTGGTGGTGTGCTTCCGGTCTAGCGGCGCGTGGTTGGTGCGTCGCGGTGCATCTCATGTGCCCCTGAGACATTCGCGGTACCGCGCTGTCCGGTGGCTGTCGCGTCGGTGCGCGACGGTGTGAACCCTTGCCGGCCCGCCGCCGTTGCCGAGGTCCCCGGGGTGGGGGCGCCGCGCACGGTCGTGGTGGTGTCCGGCCTGCGCCTGCCGAGCATGGCGAGCAGTCCGGCTACGACGGCGGTGATGGCCAAGCCGATGGGGATGCCCCACCACCGGTTGATGCCGGACCCGTCGGAGTCGGTGGTCGCCTCGGTGTCGGGGTTCGGCACCGGGTTGGGTACCGCGACGTCAGGTGCGTCGGCGCGGAAGCCCGGTAGGGACGCGGCTAGCTCCGGGGGCTGCGTCGCTAGACCGTTGTTCTCCGACCATGTGATCTCGGTGCCGCCGGGGCCCTCGAAGTTGGCCCTCGCGACGCCGTCGTCGACGGTCATGTCCGAGCGTGGGTAGCCGAAAGGCCCGGTGACGCCGCCGCTTTCGCGCCATGCGTCGAGCACCTTGCCCTTGATGGTCCAGGCACCCGTTTCGGGCTTCCAGTAGATCGCGGCGCCACCGGGCTCGGCGAAGTCGTTGAATCGGCCGACGCCGTCACCCGCGCCCGACTCGTCGTTGGTGGGGAAGCTCAGTGGACCGCTGGGGCCGCCAAGCGACTTGTACTTGACGAGGATTTCGCCGTACATCGCCTTGGCTCCGGTGTTCGGCGAGTAGTAGATGACACCGCCCTGATAGGCGCGCTCGGCACCGCCGGCGACGTCGGTGGCCGGGCCGAGCGGGGCGCCGAGGAAGGATCCCGAGCCGCCGAACTCGGCGTAGTGCGCGTCGATCGCATTGACCGCGTCCGCGGACGGGTCGGCTACCGCTGGCGCCGCGGTCGCGGCCAGTAGCCCCGAAGCGAGTGCGGCGAGCACGTTGACCGTGAGCGAGGTGCGGCGCCGGGTCTTTCCTCGATGGGTATCCAACATTTCAGGCATGATCTCCTCGATTCGTCAGTGCGATGCGCGAGCCGACAAAGCGCGGCCGGTCCGCCGCTGATGGTGCGGCGATTCGGTCCCTAAAACGTGCCTTCGGCCTGGACGTGATCGGTGGTGAGGGTCGCGCTTGCCCGAAACTCCCGGTGGTGTTGCCCCGGGTAAAGGCTGATTCCGGCTGTTATCCCGTCCTGGTCGAACTCGAACTGTCGGTTGGCGATATCAGCGTTGCGCTCCTGTATTCGTAGTGTATTCCCGCCCGCGTTATGGCACGGTCGATCAGCTACAGCGGGGCAATTCCCCTGTTCTAGCGGCGTCAAACATGGTTTCAGCTGGAAATCGGCGGTTGACCGCCCCGCATGCAACAAATCGGCGGTCGAATGCTGCGGAGTCAGCTACTGCGATGTGGCAATGGAAGTGCCCGTCAGCGCGCCATTACGCGGGAATAGCGGCCCCGGTAGTACCGCTGTGCGAGCAGCACTACCGGAAACACCGCTCGCCAGCGTCCATCCGGCGCCTGACGGGTCAGGGATCGCAGGGTGAGCAGGACGGTGCCGTCCGCGGCCCGATGCACGATGAAGGCTTGCTCGCCGGAAACGGGATGACCGGGCAGCGTGCCGTAGGCGAATCCGCACCGCGTGGCGCTGTCGACCACCGCGACCACCCGCACCGGTTCGGCGCCCCAGCCCGCCGCTGTCGAACGTTCAGCGGATACCCAGCTCGGCGCACGGCGGCGACCATGGCTGCATGCGTGGATCACTACGGGGAGTGTGACGTTCGATGGATCTACTGGTCATCCTGGTCGGACTGGCGATCGGCGCGACGATCGTCTGGGGCGCCGCCAGTTTCCGCGCCGAGGGCGCCTACCGGCGCGGCCGTTCGGACCCGATACCGCGCGGCGACGACGAAGGCGGCCGATAGGGATGGACATTGTCATCGAGATCCTCGTCGCCTGGTCGTTGGGCCGGGTGCGCCGGTCCGGGATGCAGGTCAACGGCCTTACCGATCAGGCTCTCGACCTCGCGGTCGATCGGGTGTGGCAGGTGGTGGTCGGCAAGCTCGGCGCCGACCCGACGATCGGGCGGTTGGTCGCCGAGGCGCGGACCGGCGAGGTCTCGTCGCGAGCCAGGGCGGCGGCCGAGCGTTCGCTGAGCGCGGCGGCCCTGGTGGATCCGCGGTTCGCCGAGGCGCTGCGGCAGGCGGTGGCCGGCGTGGTGACGCCGGGTAGCACCCGGCGTCGGCGGTGGTGGTGACCCCTGGCGGTGACGGTGAATCCGCTCGACGGCGGCGACAGGTCTGCTAAATTTGCGTTACCGGCGGTACCGGGTTAATTGAACCGCGCCTGCCGGGCGGTACCAGACATCGTCGTTGGGAGTTGCCGTGACCAGAGCGGGCACCGTTGCCGCCTTCGACCGCACGCCCCGCCGGTCCGGCACGATCGATCGGCTGCTCGCGGATGCGATCGCGCTGGTCGACGGGTTCTCCACGCAGTCGCCGGTGTACGACGGACTGCCGAGCTCGCTGGTCGACGCGGACTTCGTCCCGGCCGCGGAGTTGAATGTGCGGCTGTTCTTCCAGTTCTGGCTCGACGGTAACGAGCCGTCCGAGGACGATACCCGACCGCTGGTCGAGCGCGCGGTATCGCTGGTGCACGACGGGATGCCGCTGGAGGAGGTGCTGCGCAACTATCGGACCGCGGTCGACTTCCTCTGGTCACAGCTGCCGACCATGGCGTCACCGGCAGGTCGGGCGGCGCTGGCCGAGATCGGCCGACCGCTGTCGGAGTACCTCTCGCTGATGACGGCACGCATCGCGGTCGCCTGTATCGAGGACGCCCGCCGACGGCCGTGGGACGAGCTGGAACGCAGGCGCGGAATTGTCGACGCCCTACTGGCCGGGCGCGATCCGGTCGATTGGGTGGGTGATCCGGCGGTGCCGGTCGCGGACGCATTCATGGTCACCGTCATCCGCCCCGGCGATCCGGGCCCCGGCACGCTCACTGGTCTGCGGCAGCGCATCCACGATCTGCCCGGTGCGTTCCTGCGCCGCGATATCCGTGGGTGGACCGCGCTGATTCCGATCGATCCGAGCGGTGACAGTGCGGCGGTGATCGAGCGGCTGTCGGCGCGGTTGGCGCCCGGTGCCACCGGCGAGACACCGCCACTGCTGTGGATCGGCGTCTCGCCCGCGCCGACCCGATCCGCCATTCCGGCCGCCCTGGCGGAGGCCAGGGTCGTCGCGGAGCTCGGTCGCTGCCTCACCCGCAGCGAAATGATCTGCCGTCGGCAAGATCTGCGGATGGAGTACGCGGTAGCGGTCGACGCGTCGGTGCGCACCGAACTGGCCTCGGTGCTGGCGCCGCTCGCGGATCAACCGGTATTGGCGGAGACGCTCGGCGTTTTCTTCGCGAACGAGTGCAATCAGAATGCCGCGGCGCGGCTATTGTTCGTGCACCGCAACACGATTACCTATCGGTTGGCGCGGGTAGCCGAACTCACCGGCTACGACCCGCAGCGCCCGACGGAAGCGATGACATTGTCGGCGGCGCGAACCGCCCAACTCTTGGAATCGAAGGGATTCTCGGCCTGATTTCGTGGACCGAGTCATCGGCAACCGGCTCCGGGCGCTATGGATGTGCACAACTGCCGTGGCGGGGACTCTGTTTGTTTGTCGATAGCGAGACCGACGCGCACGGGAGTGTACTTACCCGAGTTCGGATTGCCGTTCACACGTGACGAGACGAGGGTGCATGTTCGGGGAGAGATTCACATGGGCAGCGGTGCCATTGGCGGCACTCTGCCTCGCCGTGTCCAGCGCCGGCGTCGCGGCGGGTGATCCGTATCCGACGTTCCCGCCGGATCAGAATCAGCTGCCGCAGTTGCCCAGTGAACCGCAGATCTACGACCTGTTGCCGATCCCGGTGCCCGCCGAGGACCCGTGGTACGCCGATCCGGCGGATCTGGCGTCGTACGCGCCCGGGCAGATCATTCGGACACGCAGCGTGCAGACCCGCATTCTCGGCATTCCGTTCCCGGTCGACACCAAGCAATTGTTGTTCCGCAGCAACGACATTCACGATAATCCGATCGCCACCGCGACGTCGGTGATCACGCCGGGTATTCCTTGGACGGGCAGCGCGCGCCCGGTGGTGTCGTTTCAGGAGGCGATCGACTCGACGAACTCGGCCTGCAATCCGTCGTACACGTTGCAGGTCGGCACCATGAAAGAGGCGGCGCTGGCGACGGGTTGGCTGGCGCAGGGCTTCGCGATCAACGTGCCCGACTTCGACGGCAAGTTCAACACGTTCAACACCTTCGACGAGGGCAAGATGGTGTTGGACAGCCTGCGGGCCATGAAAAACGATGCGACGCTCGGGCTTTCGGACTCCGGCATCGCTCTGTACGGCTATTCGGGTGGTGGCTCCGGGTCGATCCGCGCGGCCGAGATGCGGGAGAGTTACGCCCCCGACGTGCGATTGCTGGGTACCGCCATCGGTGGCACTCCTGGCGACCTGCGCTTGCAGGCGCGCTACGCGACCGAACAGCGGCCTGGACTCACCGGTATCAGCAACTTCACCATGTGGCTCGGCTTCGCCGGCTTGTCCCGCGAATTCCCCGAGGAGTTCGACGCGACGAAGCTGCTGACCAAGGAGGGGCAGGCCATCCTGCAGGACATGCAGAGCCGCTGCGTGTACACGGTGGCGCTGTCCGGCATGTACCGGCCGATCAGCGACTACTTCCAGCCCGGCCTGACCTTGGAGAACGCGCCCGGCGTGATGCGGGTGCTTGCGGAACAGAGCCTGGGCCAGCACATTCCGGACAGTCCGATCTTCTGGTTCCACGGCATCTGGGATGAGCTGATCCCCGCGTCCGTGGTGCTGCCCGTGGTGAACGACTATTGGAACCGCGGTGCGGATCTGCGGTTCTTCACGGTGCCGCTGCCCGAACATGTCGTCAACGCGGTGGCGGGCTGGCCGCCCGCGGTGGCTTGGATCAGCGCGGTGCTGCGCGGCCTGCCGCCGGGCCCGCGCTTCAAGGCCGACTTCCAGATTCCCGGTTAGTCGCCGGGTTGCGATCGGCTATCGCGGGTGCGGCCGCGATAGCCGATCGGGTCTATCTCGTCTGTACGGATCCGGCGCCGAGGCCGCAGGGGACAGGGGCCGGGTGGTCGGGATCCAGGGCGTTGAGGACCAATTGGATGGTGGTTGGGTCGGAGGTCATGGCCATGTGCTCGGAAAAGTTTGTGGGGCAGACGTCTTGGAGGGTGATGTTGTCGACGTCGGGGCCGGTGAGGAAGCCGGTGGTGTAGGGCGTGGCGAACTCGTCGAACTTGGACACGATGACGGTGTAGTGGATGCCTGCTTGTGTTTCGCCGCCCGCGTTCAGCTGGGTGATGAACTCCGAGGTGGGTAGCTGTTCTCGGCAGGACGGGCACAGCAGATCCGTTGCCTGTGGGATCAGGGTGATCGGGAGGCCGATCAAACCCCAGGTGGTGCCGTGGTTGTCGGGGGCGAGGCCGACGAGCGTGTGCACCTTGTCGGCACCGCCGAGGTTCTTCACGTAGTACCGGGGCAGCACGCCGCCTTGGGAATGGCCGACGATATCGACCTGCTGTGCGCCGGTGGCCGCGAGTACCCGGTCGACGAAATCGGAGATCTCTTGCGCGGAGGCGCGCATCGGGCCGATGCCGGACACTGTTCCGCCGAGGCCGCGACCGAAATCGAGCGCGTAGACGCAGTAGCCCGCGGCGGCGAGTCGCGGGGACATGGCGAACCAGTTGTCCAGGCGATTCTCGAAGGTGCCGTGTACCAGGACAACCGGGCGCGGATGCGCGGCACTCGGACGGCAGGACCAGTTGTTCGCGCCGGGCGGCGGTGGCACGACGTCGATGTCGGACGACCCTTCGCTCGGTGTGGGCTGGTCGGCGACGGCGGTGGCGGCCGGTAGCACGGTGAGCGCCAGCGCGCTCAAACCGGCCACGGACAGCCGGACAAGGGATCCACGCACGAAAAGCTCCTCATCTCCGGTTCGACGGCGAGCACGCCGCATTACCAGCGAGCCGCGGTTCTCCTCGAAGTAATTCAGGAAAGATCGAGAATGGCGGGCAGATCATGTGATAACGCGGCCGCGATTCGGAGCCTAGCGCACACCGCCCCGACGAGCATCTGGTGCGTAAAGACGTACTCAACAGCGAGCTCAACGTTGGGATGTTGCCCAATTTTCGCCGCTGAACTGGGCGGCAAGTGCACCCGGCGCGGGTCCGGTGGCTGCCGTGCGGGTACCCACACGGCAGCGACACACTATTCGGGGGTCGAGTTGTAGCTGTCGGCCCATACGAAGCTGCGGTAATGGCTGCGGCAGCACATCCGCGGCTCCATCGGCTGCTCTTCGGTTTCCGGCAGGTCTTGCAACTCCAAGACGTCGGCTTCCACGATTCGCCTCCTTCTCTGCGATTCTCTGTGTTCTTTTACTCACGGCGGGCCGTCACCGGTCGGGTCGTTGTCGACCGACCAGGAACGGGATCCGCCATGTCCGAGGCGCAGCAGGAAGTCCAGTACGCCGGCGAGCCCGACGTTGTAACTCGCGCACACCGCACGCATGGTGTCGTCGGGGACCAGGAGCCTGCCGTCGCGTTCGGTGGCCCGGACGTAGAGGCAGGTGGCGATCTCCGCCGCCCACCGCCGATAGCGGGGCTGCCCGGTCGCCGCGGCGAGATCGAGCAGCAGCTCGGCGTTGCCCGCAATGCCGTGGCAGGTCCCCGTCGCGAGCCGCCAGCGATCCAGGTACACCGTGCGCCCGGCGCGTTCGGCGAACTCGCGGAACCGCGGTTCCCCGGTCACCTGCCAGAGCCGGACGAGGAAGGTGCCGATGCCGGAGGTGCCGTTGCACCAGAAGTTCAGGTCGGGAGTATCGGTCCGGCCCGGTCCCTTCGGCCAGCGCGCGCCGTCGCCGTCGAGTTCGGCCACGGCGCAGAGCGCGTGTCCGCCGCCGATCGCGATCTCGATCAGGTCGGGCTGTTTCAGGTCGCGGCCCGCGGCGAGCAGAAAGGCGGCATTGCCCGCGACGCCGTGGCCGAAGCCGTAGGACTCGGAGCCGGCGAGTTCGTCGCGAAACTGCGCGCCTGCCAACCAATCCACTCGGCTGTCAGCCGCTTTCGTCAGGTGGACCAGCCGGTCGGCGCACTCCGTCGCTCGTTCGGCGAACCGCTGATCACCGCAGGCCCGCCACAGCTGGAGTTGCGCGAGACCTGCACCGGCCAAACCGTGGCAGATGTCGGGGTTGGGCCAGTCGAGCGGAATGCGCAGCGCGTAGTCCAGTGCGCGTTCGGCCAACGCGGCATCGCCCAAAGTCTTTGCGGCGGAATGCAATGCCCACACGGTGCCCGAGCGCCCGAAGTACAGGCCGGGCAGGATGCGGCTCGGCTCGGTGAGTCGCCGATCGAGCCAGTGGGCGGCGGTCGCCAGTGCTGGTGTCACCCATGGCTTTTCGGAGCGCACCGCGCGGTCCAGGACGGCAAGCACGCCTGCCGCGCCCAGCTGCACGTTGCACGGATCTCCCGGCGGCAGCGCCGACGGGCGCGGCCAGAGGTATTTGCTGTGTGGGGTCATCGTGTCGATCAGGTAGGCCAGTCCGTCGCACAGCAAGCGATCGATCTTCTCGACGGACAGTGCTGGCTCCGGAAGTGCCTGCCCTGCAACAGGGTCGGATCGTAAGAACGCGGCTGCGCGAGTCAGCGACCAACGGTGCGGAACCTCGGCGGTGAGACCGAGGATCAATGGGGCGAGCGCGCGCAACGCGGGAGAGGTCGGCGCGGCGGCCTCGACGATCGCCGCGATGCGCGCCCCGGTCGGCCGGGCGTGGGCAGCCAGCACCGGATTGATACCGCCTGCGACGAAGAGCAGGGTGGCGCCGAGACTGAAGCAATCCACCTCCGGGCCTGGCGCGGGCAGCGGCTCCGCGGTGTCGCGCCCGGTCGCACCGAAGTACTCCGGCGCGCCGAATCCCGGTGTGCCCGCGATATACGCCGACTGATCGGTGCGCACCGTGCATTCCATATCGATGAGCACGGGGATGTTGTCCGGTGTCACCATGACATTGCTCGGCGCGAGATCGCGCAGCACGTAACCCTTTTCGTGCACCGTGGCGATCCGCTGGGTGAGCTCGCGCGCCAGTTGCCAGACCGCGGACACCGGGGCCTGGCGCTCCCGCCCCGCGGGCCAGCGTTGCAGGCTGGTGCCCTCGATCAGATCCTCGACGAGGAACACGTGCTCGGCGACCGTCACGACGTCGCGCAGTGCGGGGGTGATCCCGGTCGGGCCGAGCCGCCGCAGGATCGCTGCCTCGTGCCGCAGCCGATCCCTGGCATCCTGCCCGGTCGGGTCCGCCGCGATGTGCGGGCGGGCCTCCTTGAGCAGCACCTCGTCGCCGGTGTGCTGGTCGCGGGCGCGGTAGACGCCGCCGCGATTGGAATGCCGGATCGCCGCGGTGACGAGGTAGCGGCCCGCGATTAGCACCGGGTCGCCCCGCTTGCGTGCGGGGCCGCTCTTCACCGGCGGGTCGAACGGTGGGTCGGCCCAAGCGGGTGGTGAGAACCACGGGTTGCGCGCGTCGGCGGTCGAGGTTCCGTCCGGTGCGCGCAGTTGTCCCTCGTAGAAGCCCGTGTCGTCCAGTTCGCTCGGGCCCGCGAAACAGCCGAATCGATAGTGCACCAGGCTGCCCGGCCGATAACGGCGATCGGACAGGATCGCCGGGCCTGCGAGTCCGGCGGTGGCCTCGTGCAGTTGCTCCGCGAGAATCCGCAGCTGATCGTCGTCGACCGGGTACACGGTGAGGAACTTGCCCGACTGAGCCCGATCGGCCCGAACCCCGTTGAGCTCGGCGATGATTCGCGGGGTCGCGGCGAACTTGAACGCGCACTCGTGCACCGCGAGCACCCGCGCCGCGTTGGCCAGCACTGTCGGCGCGGACACCGGGGTAGCGGAGACGTGCAACTTCCAGCCTTGTGACCGGGGCCGATGCCTCGGTGGCGTTACCGTGCACCACGTTTCACCGACACACAACCGCCACCGGATACCCACGGTCGACTCCGCAAGCACCGCCATCGCGATCGACCGATAGCCCGCCGCGACGGCCGAGTCCGCGAGCCGACCAGCCAGCACCTCGGTCATCGGTGGATGCCCCTCATCCGGTACTACACAGCGATTTGCGGCAAAGCGTGCTCCGATGCTAGTCGTCGGGTGGGGGAGCGTCGTGCCCATACTTCTGGTGTGCGGGCGCTTCGAGCCGGTCCGTCGACTCGCCGCGTGGCTACGGTGACTGCACGGCCCATCACGGCACGATGGGTGTGTGGCCGCGCAGCGAGGAGACGTCATGGGCACAGGGGTCGAGGTCGGTCCGTCGTTGTCTGCGCACCGCGGTCGGACGGCGGGGGCGGCGATCGTGGTCGGGGCACTCGGGGTGGTGTTCGGCGATATCGGAACCAGCCCGATCTACACCATTCAGACGGTGTTCAACCCGGGCGATCCGCACCCGGTGCCGATCAGCCCGGCCAACGTGTACGGCGTTGTGTCCCTGATCTTCTGGTCGGTGATGATCATCGTCACGCTGACCTACATCTCGCTGGTGATGCGCGCGGACAACGATGGTGAGGGCGGGATCATGGCGCTCATCACCCTGCTGCGCAGGCTGGGCGGTAGGCGCGGTGGCCGGACTGCCACGCTGCTTGCGGGCCTCGGAATCTTCGGTGCCGCATTGTTTTTCGGCGACAGCATGATCACTCCGGCGATCTCGGTGTTGTCCGCTGTGGAGGGTCTGAAGATCGTGCAGCCCGGCCTGGAAGAGCTGATCGTGCCGATCACGGCGGTGATCATCATCGGGCTCTTCGCGGTGCAGCGGCGCGGCACCGCTGCGGTCGGCAGGCTGTTCGGACCGGTGATGATTCTGTGGTTCGTATCGATCGGGATCCTCGGGGTGTCCGGCATCGTGCGCCATCCGGAGATTCTGCGGGCCTTGTCGCCAACCTATGCGCTGAGCTTCATGGTCGGGCACTTCGGCATCGCCTTCTTCGCGTTGGCCGCGATCGTGCTCGCGGTCACCGGCGCCGAGGCCCTCTATGCCGACATGGGTCACTTCGGCCGGAAGGCGATCACCCGAGGCTGGCTGGGGCTCGTGCTGCCCGCCTGCGCCCTCAGTTATCTCGGTCAAGGCGCGCTGATCCTCGGCGATGAAGGCACCGTGGGCAGCCCGTTCTTCCTGCTCGCTCCCGGCTGGGCGCGGCTGCCGCTGGTGCTGCTGGCGACCGCCGCGACGGTGATCGCCTCCCAGGCGGTGATCACCGGCGCCTACTCGGTGGCCTCGCAAGCGGCGCAACTCGGCTACTTGCCCAGACTGCGGATAGCGCACACCTCGGAGTCGACCATCGGCCAGATCTATGTGCCGTGGATCAACTGGGTACTGATGATCTCGGTGTTGACGCTGGTGTTCGCCTTCCGCAGCTCGGCGGCGCTGGCTTATGCGTTCGGCATGGCGGTGACCGCGACGATCTCCATCACCACCCTGGTGTTCTTCTACCTCGCCAAGATCAAATGGCATACCCCGCTGTGGCTGGTCCTGCTCGGCGCGGTCCCGCTGCTCGCGGTCGACGCGATGTTCCTGGCGGCGAACATGACCAAGCTCGTGCACGGTGCCTGGCTGCCGCTGCTGATCGGGCTCACGGCGTTCACGGTGATGAGCACCTGGGCGCGCGGTCGCGACGTCGTCACCCGCGCACGGGAGGAAAAGGAAGGATCGCTGCGCGCCTTCGTGGACGAATTGCAGCATCATGAGCCACCTTTGGTGCGCGTCCCCGGCACCGCGGTGTTCCTCAACCGCGGCAAAGAGACCGCGCCGCTGGCGATGCGGGCCAATGTCGAGCACAATCGCGTGCTGCACGAGCACGTGGTGATCATGTCGATCGACACGCTTCCGGTGCCGCGGGTGCCCGATGTTGCGCGCACCGAGATCGACGCGCTCGGCTACGCCGAGGACGGAATCATCCACGTGACCGCGCATTTCGGCTATATGGAAACCCCGAACATTCCGGCCACACTGGGCCTGCTCGACCCCGCGCACACCGAAGGGCGTATCTCGGTGACGGACGCGTCCTATTTCCTGTCGAAGATCGAGTTGAAGCGCGGCCCCGCACCGACCATGGCGCAGTGGCGCAAGCGCCTGTTCATCGCCACCTCGTACATCACCGCCGACGCCGCCGAGTACTTCGGTTTGCCGGGCCAGCGGACGGTGATCATGGGCGAGCGCGTCGAGGTGTAGGTCGTTTGGCGGACACCGCATTCGGGTGCGCGTCCATAGGCTGTTGCTACGCAGACACTTTCGTGATGCACGGGGGTTGATTATCCGGAATCGGCAGAGCTCGCAGGATTTTCCGGTCGCAGAGCCGCATGGGCCTGGCGACGTGGCAGGCGGTGGACAGACGCGCTGAGTGAGCGATGCTCAGCGCATCCCACTCGAATGGATTGGCTCGGCAGGTGTTCAAGCGGAAGAAGAGCCGGATCGATCCGGTGCTGGTGCGGCGGGTGGAGCAGCTGCGGCAGCAGTTCACTATCGCCGAAGGATCGGATTCGCTGGAGCAGGTTCGGGCGACGCTCGCCGAATTGAATTTATTCGTCTTGGAATTCGTGCCGACGATGGGTACCGAGCTGCGGAAGGCATTGATCGGCACGGAGGTGCTGCGCTGGGGCGATCATCCTGGAAACTCGACTACCGGAGTGCAATTGGTTCCGGGTGGCGATGATGGCGACGATGCACTCCGGGGCCTACGCGCAGGCGGTGGCGCAGTTCTGGCAGAACGACGAGACGCAGATGCCGTTGCGGGCGGCCAATCAGCTCGTCTTCGAACTCGGCGCCTACGCCAACCACCGGTGTTCGATGCCCGCGTTCGCGCCGCTGCTGCTGGAAAACGTCTCGGGCAGTCTGTATCTCGCGACGCAGGTGATGACCGCTATCCGCGCCGTCGACCCCGACCCGCAGCGGCTCTTCGACGACGGCGAAGAAGACCGGCGGTGGATCGCCGACCTCGAGTCCGGCGAATTCTGGGACCATCAGGACCGCGATACCCGAGTGATCAATCGACGGCTCGAAGAGTTCCGGGCCCGGCAGGTGAAACTCGTCGAAGCCGCACCCCCGCACCGCAGCACGCTGGAAGCCGAGGTGCGGCACTGCGTTACCGAGGTGGCCGCGATCCGTTCGGGCCGCGACATCGTCTATGTCGTCGCGACCCCGCTCGGCGGCGCCGCTTTCCGCACCTTCGGCGACGCCGCACGCATCGGGCGGACGGTCAGCGTCGACCTGCCTCGGTTCACCAGCGAGCAGGTGCACGCGTGGCAGGCTCGCCTCGCCGATCTGTACAAGCGGCGAGCGGGTGCCGCGGCGATGCACGAGGAGCTCAGCGAAATCCTCACCGAACTCGGGGCTTCAACCCTGGCGCAGATCCGCATGCACTGGCCGGACATGCGGGCTTTCGCCCTCGCCCCGGTCGGCGCGGCCGCCACGCTGCCACTCGGCGGCGCGCTGGTGGACGGGCGGCCGGCGCAACTGGAATTCGACATGACCGTGGTACCCAACGCGAGCATCTTCCTCACCGCCACCCTGCATCCCCGGCCGGACTCCCGTGTCGCGGTGGTCGTCGTGGATCCGGCGACGGGTGCTGACTTCCTGCCCGAGGTCGGGCCGGAAGGCGACGCCGTCGCCGCGATCCACCAGACACGTTCGGTGAATCTGCGGCCGAACAGTGCGCGGACGCCAGACGACGAACCGATCCGCATTCGAGCCATGGCACCGAGCAGGCGACGCGAGATCGCCGACGATCTGGCCCTGTATCCCGCCGCGCCGCACCCGGACGGCGGCCTCCTGGACGGCATCGAGCGCGCCGCCATCGTGCACCTCGCGTGCCATGGCGTGCTGGTCGAGGAGCCGGTGTTCAACTCGGTGCTGCTGCTCGGCGAGAATCCGGTGTCGCTGAGCGAGTTCCTGATTCGGCCGGTGGCGCCGGGCGGGGTGATCGTCCTGTCGGCCTGCGACGTGGGCGGGGCGGTGACGAGTCTGCCGAACGAACTGCTCGGCTTTCCCGCTGTCTTCTTGTCGGCGGGGGTGCGCACCGTGATCGCCTCCGCGATACCGGTGCTCGATTCCCCCGCGACGATCACCTTCCTCGAGGATCTTCATCGCGGACTGCGGGCGGGTGAGGAAGGCCATGCTGCGCTTCGGTCGGCACTCTCGGCGTCGTATGCCCGTGGCGACAGCTCGGCGATCTGGGCGGGATTCACCGCATTCGGTGCCTGACGACCAGCTAAGACATCCGTCTACGACAAATGTCTAAGACGCTGGTAATCTCGCGGAATGGGAAATCGCGAAGACCTGCTGGCCGGAGCGCGCAAGGCCGTGCTCGAGCGTGGCCTCGCCAAGACCACCGCACGCGACATCGCCGGTGCCGCCGGAGTGAGCCTCGCGGCCATCGGCTATCACTTCGGCTCCAAAGACCGCCTGGTCACCGAGGCGATCGCCGAGTCGGTCGGTGGCGGGGTCGGCGACGGTATGGAGGCGGCGATCCGGGCCGGGGGCGCGGGCACCTCGCTGTGGGATGCGTTGGGGCCCACCTGGACCGGCCTGCTCGAGCTGCTCGACAGCAGCCACGAGGCGCTGTTGTTGAGCGCGGAGAATGCCCTGCTCGTCGCGCGGACGCCCGAGTCGCAGGAGTACATGGCCTCGGCCATCCAGACTGCGTACGACGATCTGGCGAAGACGTTGCGTGAGGTTCATCCCGAGCTGTCGGTGGAGCAGGCGCGAGCCGTCGGCACGCTGTTCTTCCTGCTTTTCCAGGGGCTGGCGATGACGCATCTGACCGCACCGGCCGCCGCGGCGGTGGATGGCGCGCAGATCGCCCTTGCCGTGCGGACGTTGCGCGAGATGTAGTTACGGCACGTCGCTCAGGCGGTGGGTCTGTGCCCGTCCCTACTCCAGGCGCTGCCGTGCGGTCAGCGGTCGAGCGGGTTGGTCGCGATGCGGGTGGCGATACCGCTGCGCAGGGCCGCGGCGGGGGAGCTGTGCGGTTTGCGATCGGCCTGGTTCTGGAAGCAGGTGAGAAACTCTTCGGGGAGGCCGGCGCGGGGGTGGCTTTCCAGGACACTGCGGCGGAACTCGGCGGGGAGCGTCGTGCAGTCGCGGCCCGAGATGTCCACCGCGGTCCCGTATTCCAAGAGATGGCCTTCGGGGTCGACGGTGACGTCGACGCTGTCCGCCATATGGCCGACGATCACCTCGGACACCCGCACGCGCCGCGGCACCGGCCAACCGGCGGCCGCGCCGAAGACCCACGCCAGGTGACCGCCCGCGACCTCGAACGAGAGACCATTGTTGTCGAACGCCTCGACCAGGCCGAGATCGTGCAGCAGCGCCGCGACATACAGCAGTTCCGCGTCGAAGGCGATGCCGTCGAGCTGCGCATGGCCCGCCGCCCACAGGTACGACCGAACCGAGTGGTTGAACAGCGCGGGCGTGCAGTAGGCGGCTGCCACCTCGGTGGCGGCGCGGCAACTCGCGGAGTCGGGGATCGTCAGGTCGTGCAGCTTCACGAGCTCATTGTGCCAGCGGATTCTCTGCACAGGATCTCCACGTTCGACACCGAAGACCTGCACAATCGATGTCTAGGTTGGCCTGCAGGTATCCGGAAGAGCTCGCCGCCGGTGGCGGAGGGTCGAGGCGCATGGAGGTCGTATGCAGGGTGAGTTTTCCCGGTGGGCAACCGAGTTCGAGGCGAAGGTGGTGGCCCGGGCGGCGGCGGGGGAGCCGGACTGGAGCCGGGAAGCGCACCTCGATCCGGCGGTCGCGCGCAGCGTGCAGCGGTTTCAGGTCGGCGAGAGCGGGGATGGGGCGAATCTGATTGCTAAAGCGGAAGCCGCGGGCGACCCGGTGTACACCGCCGCGGTGCGGCTGTTCGTCGCCGAGGAGCGCAACCACGCCCGCATGCTGGAGTTGCTGCTGCGGGCCGGTGGGGCGCAGACCATTCGCGGGCACTGGAGTGACGCGGTGTTCGTCCGGCTGCGGCGGGCGCTGGGTTTGCGGCTGGAGTTGATGGTGCTGATGGTCGCCGAGGTGGTCGCGCTGCGGTACTACCGCGCGTTGCGCGACGGCACCGACGACGCGCTGACCGCCCAGGTCGCCGGGCTGATCCTGAACGACGAACTGCGGCACGTGCCGTTCCACTGCCACCGCCTGCGGCTCGCGTTCGCGACGACCTCGCGTCCGGCCCGGCTCATCCAGGTGCTGCTGTGGTGGCTCGTGCTGATCGGCGCGACCGTGGTGGTGTCCGCCGACCACGGACCCGCGCTGCGCCGATTGGGCGTCACCCGAACCGGTTTCGTCCTCGACGTGATCGGCTTGTTCAAGGGCATCGTGCCGACCGCCGTCGCCGCGGGACCGGTGGCCATTACCAGCAGCGGCGCCGTGGCGCGACGGACGGCGCTGAATTTGTTGAAACATTGATCATGATCGGCGCGAGATGCGCCGTCGCGCAGCGTTTTTGGCGCGCCTGAGCGGTTTGTTCTGGCAAGGTGTCAGATGTGACCGAGTTCAGCGACAGGGGCAAGCTGATGTACCTGGTCGAAATCTCCGAAGCCGACCGCTCGAGCCCGCTGTGGTGGCAGGTGAGCAACGCGGGGGGCGCAGCGCAGGTGGCGGCGGCTCTGGTCGAGATGGCGGTGCGCCTGGAGCTGGAGCTGCCATACCACCCGAGCGAGGTCCGCTGCTGGTACCGCTACGAAGTGCGCTGGCCCGACGGCGGCATCCTCGAAGGCTTCGAGGGCGCCGTCGAGCCGCTGCTCATCCCCGACGACCTGCGCGCACTGGCGCGCTCGGTGATCGCGGTGACCGTGCGCGACCGGCGACGGCTCAGCGAGTAGCGCCCGCGATCGACCGGCCTAGTGTGGGCGGGACAGCTCGTGGATGTCGTGCAGCAGTGCTTTCAGCAGGCGGGCGGGCAGGTCGTCGCCGAAGCGGGCGGTGTCGGCGGTGACGTGCACGCTGAGGCCGTGGCCGCGGCGGTCGTCGAGGAGTTCGACGCGGACGGGCAGGCTGGTGTGGTCGCGCATATCCTCCTCGGCCGCGATCAGGCCCGCGGCGAGCAGTTCGTCGCGCGGATGGAAGCGGACGTAGTTGAACATGACGTGGTACGGGTCGCCGCCGAGTAGCTTGCGTACCTCCGAATGCGGGAAACGGCGGTGGGCCAGGAGCCGATTCTCCGCCTCGAAGGCGCGCCGGGCCGTGGCCTGCCAGTCGCCGTCGCGCAGCTCCAGGCGCAGCGGCAGTTGATTGAGGAACAGGCCGAGGGTGACATCGGAGCCCGCGCGTTCCGGCCGTCCGTTGAGCAACAGTCCGACTACTGGCGCCTCGGTGTTCCAGACCTCGCCCACCGCAGCGCAGTTCGCCGCCAGCAGCAGGCTTTTCAGCGGCAGCCCCCACTGTGCGGACAACTCTTCGAGGCGCCGGGTGTCGGCCTCGGGCACCGTGGCACTTACTTTGCGATGCACCGGAACACCGTGGCCCGGGTCGGGCACCGTGCCGGACAGTTCCCGGAACAGCTCCGCGGAGTCGGTCGCCCGCATGGCTTCACGTTCGAGCCGGATGAACTCCGAGTACGGTACCGGGTCCGGGAATTGGGGCGGTTGCCCGTCGAGCAGGCCCGCGTAGGTGCGCACCAGCTCGTTGCAGAACACCGCCTCGCTCCACCCGTCGAGGATCGCGTGATGGAACGAGTAGGCCAGCGTGAAAGCCCGAGTATCGGTGGTGCTGGCATGCACTCGCACCAACGGCGCGGTCTCCGGATCGAACGGCTGCGCGAGCTCCGCCATGATCTGCTCGTACCGTTGGGTTTTCACCGTTTCGTCTAGTCCGCGATGATCATCGGTGGTCAGCGGGATCGGCGCGGACCGCTGCACCAGCTGCATCGCCTCGCTGAAGGTGGCCAGGTCGAACCGGCTGCGCAGCACCGGATGTCGGGCCGACAGCAGATCGAGGGCCTGCCGCAGCACCGTGGGCTCCAACGGTCGGTGCACGGTGCGCGAGACGACGTCGAGATAGAAAGCGCCGTCGCTGATCAGGCTTTCGTGAATGAGCCCGAGCTGCAGGCGCGCCGCCGGGTACGCCTGGTCGACATCGTCGGGTATCCGCGCCTGGTCCAGCAGTGACAGCAGGTCGTCGGTACCGGCCGCGGCCCGGGCGGCGGAGCTGGCCAGGGCCGCACAGGCGCCGCGCGGCGTCGGATTGCGGAAGAGGTCGAGCAGTGTCAACGCCAGGCCTTGCTCCTGCGCCGCACCCAGCACCTTGAGCGCGAGCAGGGAATCGCCGCCGAGGGAGAAGAAGTCGTCGTCGGGGCCGACGTGGTCGACCCGCAGTACGTCCTGCCAGATGGCGGCGAACACGTCCTCGGGCGCCGCGGTGTTGTCGTTCATCGAGAGATCCTTCCGTTGCGGGGTCACAGCTGCCCCAGTTCGGCTGCGGTGACCGTGCGGGTGTGGGCAGGCGCGTCCGGCGCGGCAGGGAAGTCGAATCGGTAGCGCAGGGTCGACTCGACTTTCGCTGCCAGGACGGCCAATTCGCCGATATCGCGGGCTTCGCCCATCACGATGTCCATCTCGCGGGTCTCCACGCCGCCGGGAAATGGCGTGCCGGGCCTGGCATATGGGCGATGCAGGGTGACGCCGGGCAGTTGTTTGATGTCGTCCACGCCTTCGACGGAGACCAGCGTGGCGGGCAGGCGCGGCGCGGGGTGGAAGAGTTGGAAATAGGCCTGCCCCTGGTAAAGCGCTGGGACACGCACCGATTGGCCGAGTGCGATGCGCCCGGCCAGTTCGATCAGGTCCAGTCCCAGTGCGCGCCTGGCGAGTTCGTTGATGCCGCCGCCGAGCCGCCCGTTGACCTCGATCAGCCGGGGCCCCTGCGGGGTGAGCTTGACCTCGGTGTGGGTGAGTCCCGCGACGACACCGAGCGCCTCGACCGCCCGCCTGGCCAGTGTGCGCACCTGCTCGTCCTCGTCCTGGCGCAGCGGCGATGGCCAGAACCGGCCCGTCTCCCGGAACGGCGGCACCATCGGGAATTTGCCGGTGACGGCCAGATCGTGAATGTGCCCGTGCTGCACCACACTCTCGATCGAGACGTAGTCACCGAACGGGCCACAGTCGCGACCGGCCAGATACTCCTCGAGGACGAGCGTGCCCCCGGCCACCAGACCGGGCCGGTCCTGCGCGAGCAGCGACCGCGTGAGTTCGAGGCCCGCGGTCGCGTCGTCGATGTAGAAAGTGTTCCGGCTGCCGCCGCCGTGCGCGGGTTTGAGCACGGCGGGCAGTCCGGTCGCGGCGACGGCGGCGGCCCAGTCGGACTCGGCCTCGATCCGGTGACAGCGCACCGCGTCGACGCCGGCCGCACGCAGCGCCGCGCGCTGCTGCCACTTGTCGGTCAGTACCGCGAGGGTCCGTCGATCATGGAACGGCAGCCCGAGCTCATGCGCCAGTTCGACCGCCAGACCGAGACCGCGCTCGGTGTAGGTGACCACGCCGCCGGGTCGGTGCGCGCGCACCGCGTCGGCGACGAGGGCGGCCGACTCCGCCCACAGCACCGAACCGAGTTGGCACAGCAGAGGTTCCATCGTGCGGGTGTGCTCGTTCGGTTCCAGCACGAAGACACAGTTGGCCCACCCCGCCAGTCCGACGGCGATATCGCCGGGATGCGCGGCGCCGTCGTCGTAGACGACAACGAGGGTCGGACGTTCGCTCATGCGAACCAGCCTTTCCGCCTGCGCCGATTCACAGCTCGACCACGGTGACGGACCGGCCGGGTATCGGCGCCGGGGCTACCGGTCCGTCCAGCGCGGAGGCCAGCTCGGCGATCGAGGCGTGCGCGTAGATCTGGGCGATGACCAGCGCCGGATAGTGTCGCCGCAGCCGCGCGAACACCGTCAGCGCTTTGAAGGAGTCCCCGCCGATCTCCATGAACCGCTCGTCCCGACCGATCGCGGACCGGCCGAGCACTTCGCGCCAAATCCCCGCTACCAGTTCTTCGGTCGGGGTGCGCGGCGGATCGGTCGCGCGGCTCGGGGCGGGCTCGCTGTCGGCGAGCGCGCGCAGAGCGGCGAAGTCGGCCTTGCCATTCGGGGTGACCGGAATATGCGGCACCGGCACGATCCGGCTCGGCACCAGCGCGGAGGGCAGCCGCTCGCGCAGCCACCGGGTCAGCTCCGCCGGTTCCGCGGTTCCCACGACGTAGGCCACCAGCTCGAGCGGTTGGTCCTGGTGTGCGCGCTCGCCGGTGACCACCGCCTGCCGCACACCGGGCGAAACAAGCAGTGCGGCTTCGACTTCCCCCGGCTCGACCCGATTGCCGCGGATCTTGATCTGCCGGTCGGCCCGGCCCAGATAGTCGAGCGAGCCGTCGGGCGCGCGGATCACCAGGTCGTCGGTGCAGTAGAACCGATCCTCGGAGGCGTCGAGCCGCACGAACTTGGCCTCGGTGCGCACGGTGTCGCCGAGGTATCCCAGTGCCACACATTCCCCGCCGAGATACAGCGTGCCCGGTGCGCCGTCCGGTACCGGGGCCAGATCGTCGTCGAGTACCACGGCGCGCACACCGCTGAGCGCGGTGCCGACCGGCACCCGTGGTCGATGCGCGTCCGCGGCGCTCACCCGGTGCATGGTCGCCAGGATGGTGGCCTCGGACGGGCCGTAACCGTTGTACACCTCCAGATTCGGCCTGGCGCGCAGGATCGCGGCGGCCAGTCGCGGCGGAAAGGCCTCACCCGCGACCACGAGCAGGCGTTGCGGTAGCAGCGCGGCCAGCTCGCCCTCGGCGGCCAGCGCTTCGAGCTGCGACGGTGTGTAGGTGAGGCAGTCGGCGGGGTGCGCCGCCAGATCCGCCGCCAGCGCAACCGGATCGAGCGTTGTTTCCCGCGAATACACGTCGAGCCGGGCGCCGGACAGCAGCGCCCCGTACACCGACACCTTGCCGAGGTCGGCGGCGAAGGTCGTGGTGAGCCCGAAACTGTCGATGGGCACGGCACTTACCCGCTCCCAGAAGGCCGCGCAGTAATTGAGCAAGGCGCGATGGGAGACCTGAACGGCCTTCGGGGTACCGGTCGACCCGGACGTGCAGACCAGATAGGCGACGTCGTCGCGGTGCAGTCCGGCGGCGAGGTCGACGGGCGGCCCCGCGTCCGCGTCGACGAGCACGTGCACAGGCAGGCCGGTCGCCGCGAGCCTCGATCGGTTGCGCGCGTCCGTGAGTACGGCTCGGGCACCGGTGGTTTCGAGCAGCGAGCGCAGCCGTTGCTCCGGATCGGCCGCCTCTAGGTGGACGTACGCGGCACCGACCGACCAGGCCCCGAGCACCCCGGCCAGGCAGCGAACCGATCGATCCATCAGTGTGGCAACAACATCGCCGCGGCCTATGCCCTGGCCGCGCAGCCAGGCGGCCACCGCGCCCGCGCTGTAGGCGAGTTCGCGGTAGGAGAGTTGAATGTCGCCCTGCCGCAAGGCTGGACGATCGGGTAGTTCGGTGGCGAGATACGTGAAGGTGTGTGCCGCGGTCGGGCACTGTCGCAGCGTCGCGGACAGGGTCGACATGGAGAACTCGATTCGATCGGGGTCAGTCAGCGGAGACGGGGCAGGGCCGCCGGGCGGGCG
This sequence comes from Nocardia sp. NPDC052316, assembly GCF_044547795.1. Classification (NCBI taxonomy): domain Bacteria; kingdom Bacillati; phylum Actinomycetota; class Actinomycetes; order Mycobacteriales; family Nocardiaceae; genus Nocardia; species Nocardia sp. NPDC052316. Next base: position 568,983 of record NZ_JBIUBB010000007.1, on the reverse strand, counting down.
GTGGCGATCAGGTCGGCCAGCGCCGCGACGGTCGGGGTCTGGAAGTAGGTCTTGAGATCGAGGCGGATCGCGAAGCGGTCTTCCAGGGCGGTGAACAGCCGCAGCGCGGTGTGGCTTGTCCAGTTGTCCAGCTCGTCGAACCGGCGCTCCGCGGTGATCTGCTCGGGCGGCAGATCGGTGATCGCGGAGATCAGCTGCGCGAGTGTGGTGGTCGTATCAGACATGGGGTTTCGTCCATTCGTCGGTGTGGACCGTGATCCACGCGGGGGACAGGGCCGGACGCGGGTCGAGCGGGAGGATCCGGCGGGTACCGCCGTCGGCGGCGGGTTCGCGGTCGGCCGCGACGAAACCGGCGTCGGCGAGGAACTTCTCGGCCGGTCCGTTGCGGCCGCTGCCGCGGAAGGCCGCTTCGAGCCGCAGCACACCGGTCGAGACGGCCTCGTCGATCACCGTCTGCAGCACCGCGAACTCGATACCGCGCGCGAAGACCCGGCAGCTCATCACGGCGTTCTCGATGAGCCAGTGGTCGGTGTGCTTGGCGATCCACAACGCGCCCACCATGCCCTCGCGGCCGAACCGGTCGCTGACCTCGAATCCGAGCACGGCGTGCGCGGCGGAGTCGGCCATCCGGCGCGTCTGCTGCGCCGAATGCGACCGGCCGATGAGATTGAACTGATTGGTGCGCCCGCCGAGCTGCACGATGCGCGGCAGCAGGTACTCGTCGGCCCGGCGGACGGTCACCTCGATGCCGAGATCGGCCAGGTAGCCGTCGAGTGCGTTTCGGTTGGTCGTCCACTCCTGCCTGCGCACCCTGGCTCGATACAGTTCGGTGCGCTCGCGGTCGGTGTCGGTCGTGGTGAGCACCGTGAAGTGGTCGCCGGACAGCAGCGCGCCGAGGTGCCCGGCGGGGTCGCCCGCCAGCGGTACGACGGTGACCTGCGGCAGCGCGCGACCGATGAGCTCGCATTCGAACGCGGAGTCGTCGGCGAAGACCAGGCTGTCGAGCCCGAGATTCAGCGCGGCCGCGATCGCCGCCAGACTGCCGTCCTTGGACTCCCAGTTCGCCTTGACGGCGACGAAATCCTCGGTGCGGACCAGCATCTCGGGGTGCTCGGTGAGCACCTGCGTCACCAGGGCCGGATCGTTCTTGCTGGCGACCGCGAGCAGCACACCCTGATCGCGCAGCGCCAGCACCGCCCGCTGCAACTCGAGGTAGGCATTGCCCGGATATAGCGACCCGAGCTCGATGTTCTCCGGCCCGTCGTCGCCGAGCACGCCGCCCCACAGGGTGTTGTCCAGATCCAGCACCAGGCACTTCTTGGCGCGACCGGTCAGTGCCCGGGCATACCCGGCGACCTGCCCGGCGTAGAGCTGCTCGACCGCGGGTGACCAGGCCATACTGCCGAAGCGGTACAGCCGATCGTCGCGCAACGCGACGGCGGCGTCGGTGAGCAGCAGCTCCAGGTCCACCACGTCGACGTTGTCGATGCGATCGGCGAATTCGAGTAGCCCACTGTTGAGTTCGCGCCAGGCCCGGCCGAGTCGCGCCCGCGACCGGTAGGCGTTCACGGTCCGCCACCGGACCTGCGGCAGCGGCACGGTGTGCACGAGCACCGTGCCCGCGCTACGGGCCGCGAAGGCAGACAGCGCCGCGCCGAACCGGTCGAGTCGCTGCGCGAGCAGGTCGCGCACGGTGTCGAGATCCGCGAGCTCGGCGTCGCGGGGGAGGAACAGCTCCTCGTGCATGGGGCACACCGTGAGATCGGGCGCGAATCGCGCCACGGCGGACTCCGGATCGCTCAGCTGTAAGAGCAGTTGATCGGGTGGGGTCAGGTGGAACTCGGGGTCGATGCCCGCTGCGAGCAGCGAGATACGCAGCAGCGGAACCAGATTGTCGGCGGTGAAGGAACCGGCAACGGCCACCCGCAGCGGGTGCGGTGTGCTGCCGGGCCTGCGCACCAGCGCGGTATCGATGCGCGCGAGCAGCCTGCCCGCCTCGCGGGCGGTGCCGATATCGGGGGTGTGCGCCAGCGCGGCAGGCAGTGCCGGATCGGGCTCGGCGCCCGGCTCGGTGAGCCGCCGGACGCGGTCGAGTAGGTCGTCCACGACCCTCCTCACTTTCGTAGTCGGTCAGATGCGGAGCAGGGTGGCGGCCCAATGCATGCCGGTGCCCATGCTCAGCAGGGCGACGAGGTCGCCTGCGACGAGTTCGCCGGTGGCCAGCAGCCGCTCCAGGCTCAGTAGTTGATCGGCCGGACCGAAATGCCCGTGGTCGCAGGCGATCTCGGCATTGGTGCGATCCACCGGCACGCCCAGCGCCTTGGCCAGATCGGCGAAGGCGCCGGCATTGTCGTGCAGATACAGCACCCGCTCGAGCTCGCCGAGCGTGACTTGCGCACTCGCGCAGGCGCGTTCGACGACCTCGCGGTTGCGGGCGTGCAGTTGCTCGACGAAGGCGAGTGCGGCGCGGCCGTCCCCGTCGAAGAAGGTGTCCATGCGGTCGATCAGTCCGGCGATGGCGGGCCGCTCGGCGCCAGGGGCGAACGGGCGAGCGGCGCCGCCGACCTCCATCCGCATGAAGTCCGCGTAGCGGCCGTCGGTGACGACCTCGGTCGCCAGCCACCGGCACGACGGGTGGTCGCGGCGCAGGACCGCGGCCGCCGCACCGTCGGAACTCAGCGAGGTGCCCGTTTCGACACGGTCCCAATAGGTTTCACATATTCGGTTGGCCGCGACGACCAGCGCGGTCCGGTATCGGGGGTGGGTGGCGAATTTTCCGGCGACGATGTCGAACGCCGCGACGCCGCCACCGCAGGCCTGACTCAACAGGATCGCCTCCGCCTGCCGGGTGTCGAGGCGGCCCGCGACGGCGGCGGCGGGGTCCCAGTACAGGTATTCGGCGATATCGGTGATCGCCAGCACCACCAGATCGACCTCGCCTGCCTCGACTCCGGCGCGCCGCAGCGCGGCCGCCCCGGCGCGCACGGCCAGGTCGGTCAGGCCGACCTCCTCGGGTGCGCGGTGCAGGCGGCGATAGCCCCACTGCCGCACCTGCTGGTTATCGCCGGCCAGTTCGTCGATGGTGACGGGTGCGCCCAGGGCGTACCCGATCGCCATGATGCCCAATGACATTCGTCGTCCCTTCGGTGCCGGCTAGCGCACGCCGTTGACGTCCTCGGTGGTGACGGCGAACCGGCCTGCCGACCACGCCATCGCGCGACCGAACTGGTCGAAGCTGGTGCGATTGATATTGGCGAGGTTGTCGCAACCTTGGTGGTAGCAGCGGTCGAGCATCTGACCCTCGATACCGCCGAACAGCCGCACCCACTCCGCCGATTTGAGGGTGTCCGAGCCGCCGTTGACGCCGCCCGCGGGAATGCCCGCCGCGATGAACGGGGCGTGGTCGGAGCGCCCGTCCAGGACCAGTCCGACGGTCGGCAGGTTCTTTCCGGCGAAGTACCCGTTGAGCAGCGTGGAGATCTGTTCGGAGCCGGCCGGTGCCGGGCCGTTCGCGGTCTTGCCGTTGTACACCTGGCGTGCGAAGTTGTCCGAGCCGATCATCTCGGCGTTCAGATAGAGGGCAGTGTTCTCGCGCTGTTCGGGCGTGAGCTGATCGATGTAGAACTGCGCACCCGCCAGCCCTTTCTCCTCGGCCGCCCACCAGGCGAAGCGCACCTTGTTGCGGATCTGATCGCGGTAGGGGGCCAGGCGCAGCGCGGTCTCCAGCGTCATCACGGCGGAGGTGCCGTTGTCGTTGACGCCGGGGCCGGTGTCGACCGAGTCCAGGTGTGCCCCCATGACGATCATGTTGTCGGCGCGGCCGGTAGGGGTGTCGGCGATCAGGTTGTAGGTGTTGGTGAGAATCTCGTTGCCGCGCAGGTCGAGGGTGACCTGTACCGGTCCCGCGGCGATATCGGCCTGCAACTGCTCGGCTTCGCCCCGCGGCAACGTCGCGGTCGGGATGCGGGCGTCGGCGGGCGGCACCATGCGGTAGCGCAGATTGAGGGTCGGGTCCGGTGAGTCGCCGTTCATCAGCATGGCGGCGGCGCCGACCTCGGCGGCGACCAACTGCTTCTGGGTGATGAAACAGTCGCCCACCCGGACCAGCACGATTTTGCCGCGCACGTCGCTGTTCGCGTAGTCGGCGGTGGTGCAGCCGGTGTCCTTGCCCGTAGGCAGGCTCACCGCGGCGTTGAGGCCCCCGTCGGGGGTGGATCGGGAGAACCGGGCGATCACCGGGTGCAGCGGGCGGGCCTGCGGGGCGGTCACCGAGCCGGTCTCGGCGCGAATGTCGTAGTCGGGGAAGCTGAACTGCTGCCGCGTCACCTGATAACCGGCGGCGGTGAGTGCCGCGGTGAAGTACTGCGCCGTGGCCTCGTAGCCGGGGGAGCCCGATACCCGGTGTCCGCCGAAGGCGGTGGTGAGGTTCGCGAGTGCGGCGAGGTGTGGCCACGCGCCGTCGCCGGTTACCTCCGTGGCGAGACGGTCGGCCAGGGCATCGGCACCGGTGTCCGCGGTGGCCGCCCCGGTGTGTCCGGCCAGAACGGCCGCCGCTGCCAGTAACACCGCACCGGTCAGCGCGAACGGCTTGCGCCGCTGGGGAAGTCGGCGGGACAGTTGTTTCATCTGGCAACTCCTGTGTGCTGGTTACTCGGTGAGAGGGGCGCGGCCAAGGCCGCGCCGAATGCGTCCGCGAGCGCGAGAATCCGCTCGGGGGTGAACAATTCGCCGCTGTAGCGCCACTGCACCCGGACCCGGTCGCCGACGAGCCTCGGATAGACCTCGATCGCGCAGGGTCTCGGCATGTCGGCGGGCCGGTCGCGGCCGACGAGTTCGTTGTCGGCACCCGTCAGTGCACCGTCCCCGGCGTCGGACAGAAAAGCTGGTGTGCCCCAGAAGGAGAACAGCACATCGGGTGTCCGAATTCGGTCCAGTGCGGTGCGCACGGCGGCGTCGGGGTGGAACCTGCGCAGAGGCTCGAAGTCGAAACCGCGACCGGGTACCGATCGCAGCTGCGCCGCGACGAACGCGGCATGGTCGGCCGTGGTGCGCCGACCGGGCAGGCCGAGGGCGAAGGGATAGGTCGTGTTGAAGAAGCCGACGGTGCGGCCGAGGTCGAGGTCGTCGAAGAGGTCCTCGCGGCCGTGGCCGACCAACTGGACCGCGATCTCTCCGCCGCGCACGTCCAGCCATCGCTGCATCGCGACGCCGAGCGCGGCCAGCAGTTGTTCAGCGCGGCCGAGGCCGGAAACCAGGGCGGGAGCGGGGAATTCGGTGATCAGCTCACCGGTGTTGCCTTCGATACCGAACGAGTCGGCGGTCACCGGGCGCAATTGCCTGCCGTCGCCCCAGGAGCGGTCCAGCCAGTAGGTGGCATCCAGGGTGTCCGGGCGGGTGCGGACCAGGTCGGCGAGTCGGCGCGCCCACTCGAAGTAGCTCGCACTAGGGGCGGGCAGTTCGGCGGTGCTCGCTCCGGCGAGGAGGGTCGAAAGGTCCTCGGTCAGTATGTTCCATGAGTAGAGGTCGACCATCGTGTGATGAATCACCAGCACCAGCTGGTCCTCGTGTCCTGCCGGGGTGTGGAACATGCCCGCTCGGCAGACCGGGCCGTCGGACAGGCTCAGTGTGCTGTGCAGTTCGGTCGCCGCATGGTGGATCCGGCGCGCCAGATCGGTGGGATCGGCTGTGGTGAGGTCGAATTCGGTGATGGTCGGGGGTGCTCCGGCGGTCAGTAGTTGCCACCTGCCTGCGACCGAGCGTAGTTGGGCGTGTAGTGCTGGGTGTCGGTCCGCGAGGTCTTGCACTGCGCGCTCGACGGTCGCGGTGTCGATGCCGCGGCGCACTGTGTAGCGCACACCGTGGTTCCAGTAGTCCGGGTTCGGCACGCCACGGCTGAGGAACTCGAGCTGCGGTGGGGTCGGGTCGACGGTGGTGTGCGCCTCCGGCTCGGCTGGCACCGGTGCGGTTGTGCTGGAGACGGTTTCGCGTTCGGGAACGGTCTCGGCAACGGCGGCGACCGTCCTGAGTTCGAGAATAGCCTTGGGCCGCAGGGCGATTCCGTTGGTGCGCGCCTCGGCGGCGATGGCGATGGCGGAGATCGAATCCCCGCCTAGATCGAAGAAGTCGTCCGCCGTCCCGACTCGTGCGCGTCCGAGGTAGCGCGACCATAGTGCGCAGAGCTGTTCTTGTAGAACGCTATTCGGCGCAATATGTGCAGCGACCGTCGAGGTGTCGGCGCTAGGCAGTGATGGCAAACGTTGTGCTACCGGTGCGATACCGATCGACATCGTGTGCACCGGCGTGGCCGGATCCAGTGCCGCCAGTCGGTCCAGCAGTGTGTGGTACGAGTCGAACCAGGCGTGGATCGTGTCGGCACGGAACATCGTCGGGTCGTACTGCACCCGGCAGCGCAGCTGGCTGCCGTACTCCAGCACGGTGACCGCGATGGGGAAGGCCGCGCCGCCCTGCCCGACATCGAGCAGCTCGACCGCCGGGCCCTCGGGGCCGAGCTGCCGCAACGGTTCGACGCCGCTGGTGACGGTGAACATGGTGGCCGCAAGCGGGTCCGCGGAGTTGGGGCGCGCTATGCGGCGGAGCCGATCGGTGGGCAGGTCCTGGTGGTCGAGCGCTTGCAGCGAGGCGGTGCGTACCGCGGTGAGCAAGGCGGTGATCGACTGGTCGGGCCGCACCGTCGTCCGCACGACGAGAGTGGTGGCGTAGTTACCCACCACCGGCTCATCGACCGGCTTGCGCCCGGCTGCGGGAACCGCCACGCAGACGTCCTGCTCGCCGGTGAGCTGGCGGATTAGCGTCACCCAAGCCGTCAGGAGCACCGTGTGCAGGGTGCAGCGTTCGCGGCGGGCGAGGTCGCGCAGTCGGGCGGCGCGGTCGCTGTCGATGGGCAGCGCCGCTTCTCTTGTGCCGTCACCGGTTTCGCCTGCCCGCCGATCGATCGGCAGCGGTACGTAGCGTGCGCCGGACAGATAGTGCGACCAGAAGGTGGTGAGTTCGGTTCCGGCCGGACCGTCCAGTAGTGCGCACTGATCGCTGACGTAATCGAGATAGCGGCGCTCCGGTACGGGCAGTGTGCTCGGCTCGCCGCTCAACTCGGCGAACAGCAGGCCCCATGACCAGCCGTCGACGAACAGATGATGAAAAGTGAGGAGCAGGATCTGTTGGTCGCCGTCTCGGAACTGGGCTCGCACCAGTTGATATCGGCCCGGCGGACCCTCGGGCGGCAGCGGCTCGGCGACCAGCTTTCGTAGTCGGTCCAGCAGTTCTTCCCGGCCCTCGGCAGCGGTGTGAGCGGTCAGCTCGAGCACCGTCTCAATGAGCGCAACGCGGGTTTCGTCCGCAGGGGCGACTACCTGGCGGGGGCCGGTGGAGGAGTTGACGATCCGGGCGCGCAGCATCGGATGCCGTGCCACGACGGCCTGTAGCCGCGCGGTGAGCGCTTCGGTGTCGACCACTCCGTCGAGTAGTAGGGCGGCCGGCACGTTGTAGGCGCCGGTGTCGGGTTCGAGCTGATCGGCGGCCCAGATCGCCAGCTGCTGTCCGGACAGTGGTCCGTCGTCGGGCGGCGGAACGTTTTCGCTGAGCGGAATGCTGGGTGCCGGGACCGTCGTGGGCTCGTCATCCGTTGGGGCGGAGGCGGTCTCACCCACCAGTTCTGCGACGGCGGCTGCGGTACCGGCCAGATCCGGGTAGTCGTAGAGGTCGAGCACACCGAGATCTGTGCCGAACCGTTCGTTGATCCGCGCCACCAGCTGTGCCCCGTTGAGCGAGGTGCCGCCGATGTCGAAGAAGTCATCTGACGGAACGACTTCCGGCTCCTTGAGGACCTCCCTGGCCAGCGCGAGCACGATGTCCGCGACGGATTCAGTCGGGGCGGAGTTCGGTGGCGTCGGCGCGCCGGCGGTCGGTGTCGCCGATGCGTCGGAGGCTGCGACCATCGACGGGGCGGTGGTGGTCGCAGCGACCGATGGCGCAGTGGCCGCGCCGATCGGTGCGCCCGCGGTGGCGGCGCGCGCCTCCGCCACGGTCGGCCAGCAATGGACTTCGGCCAGCGGTGCGACCGGAAGCTCGAGCCGCCTGCGCGGCGGTCGGCCCAGCACGCGGCGCCAATCTATCTGGTGCCCTGCGAGATACAGCTGACAGAGCGCGTGCGCCGGAGTCGACTCGACCGTAGCGGCAGGGTCGGCGGCCAGCAATACCGACAGCGCGCTACCCGGCGCGAGATCGACGATCACCGGCTCGGTCACACCGGCCAAGACGGTGCGCAGCGTCTCGGCGTTCGGTGGCGTCGATGCGCCGAGGTCGGATGCCAGTGCAGCGGAAAGGGTTTCGTCCCCGTGCAGCACCCGCGCCGCCGTCGCACCGATACCATGGGACAGCAGCAGGTCAGCCGTGAGCCCGGCGTCGACGAGGACTTGATGCGCACCGAGCAGCCAGACGAGCCCACGCTGCGCAGGTGTCCAATTCACCGCTGCCACATGGTGTTCGGCCTCGGCGACGACTCCGGCGACGCCGGGAAAAGCGTTGGCTGCGGTCAGCAGGTCCTCGGCCGCCACGTTATCCACATCGCCGAGTGCCAGGACCACCGGAGCCGGATCAGGTGGGGCCGAGCGGTCTTCGGGCGGCGCGGCCAAGCTGTCCGTGAGCCGGTCGAGCAGTTCCTTGGCGTCGTGCACCACCCAGGCGTGCCGGTGCGCGAAATGTTCGCGGCCGACCGACAACACCTCTGCGGCGGCGGCCAGGTCGAAGCCTGCCGGATCCGCCACCACTTGATCGTGCAGATGTTGCACCTGAGCGCGGAGGCCGGCGCTGTCGCGTGCCGACAGCACGACGACCTGCGCTCCGGGTGCCGCGACGGTCGTGTCGGGCAATGGGTCCGGCGCCGCGACGATGACATGTGCGTTGGTACCGCTCAGCCCGAAACTGCTGAGGGCGGCGTAGCGCGGGCCTGCCGACGGCCACGGCTCACGCCGATCGGCGAGGCGCAATGGCGCGGAGGTCATGTCCAGCAAGGGATTCGGCTGCTCCAGATGCGCCGTCGGAAAGATCTCCTCGGCCCGGAACTGTGCGATGATCCGGACCAGCCCCGCGAACCCGGCCATACACCCGAGGTGGCCGACGTTCGCCTTGACCGAGGAGACCGCGGGGCCGGGTCCCTCGATCCCGGCGTACGCGTCGATGAGCCCCTGGATCTCGATCGGATCACCGATCTTCGTGCCCGTGCCGTGCGCTTCGACGTAACCGAGTGCGCCGGGGGCGATCCCGGCATCGCGCAGTGCGGCGGTGACGACCTCGGTCTGCGCCTGCGGGCTCGGCGCGGTGAGTCCCGCACCGCGCCGCGCGTCCTGATTGACCGCGCTACCGCGCAGCACCGCGTACACGGTATCCCCGTCGCGCAGCGCGGCGTCGAGCCGTTTGAGCAGGACGAACCCGCCGCCCTCGCCGTAGGTGGTGCCGTCGGCGCCCGCGTCGAACGGTCGGCACCGATCCGCCGCGGACAGCACGCCCATGCCGTCGCTGCCGTGCTGCGGGAGTGCGCCGAGCACCAGTTCATACCCGCCGACCAGCGCCGAATCGCATTCGCCCCGCGCGAGTTTCCAGCGAGCCTCGTGCAGTGCGACCAGGAACGACGAGCACGCGGTGTCCACCACCTGTGCCGCGCCGCGCAGATCCAGGTGATAGGCGATCCGCCCGGCGGCGTAGGCGTGCAGGCTGCCGGTGGTGGCCGGACCGAGGCGGCGGTCCGCGGCGGGCAGCAGATCGGACAGGCTCGGCTGCGGACCGCCGTAGCCGCCGACCACCACCGCGGTATTCGTGCCTGCCAGCTCGGCCTGCGCGTACCCCGCGTGCCCGATGGCGCGGCAGGCCAGCTGCAGCATGCGCCGCTGCCTCGGGTCGATCAGCTCGGCCTCGGCCTTGGACAGGCCGAAGTAGCGGTAGTCGAAGCCGGTGATGTCGTCGAGCCAGCCGCCGTCGCGGTCGGTCGCCGATCGGGTCACGCCGGTGGCCTCGGCCCGCGCCGCCGGGAAGCGGCGCATGGCGTCGCGACCGTGCCGCAGCAGCGCGGTCAGCGACTCCCAGTCGGCGCAGCCGGGTAGCTCGAAGGCGACGCCGATCACGGCGACCGCCGGGGTGTCCTCGCCGGTTCTCATAGCCGTGTCACCTCTTTCTCAGTGGTCATCGCCCGGACGTCGGGCAGCGCGATAATCGCCAGGTTCACCACCGCGACCAGGACAGCCATGGTCAGCAGGGGTACGGCGTTGCCGGTCACCGCGGCGATCGGGGCGGCGACGGCCATGCCGAGCGGGCGGGCGGCGAAGGAGAGCAGCGCGTCGTAGGAATCGGCTCGGGCCAGGGCCTCCGGCGGGAACTGCTGCTGCATCGTGGTCTGCCACAGCGTGTTCAGCAGGCCGACGCCGAGCATGGCGGCACCGTAGGTGAGCGCGTCGACCCAGGTCGGCGCCAGCGCCGCGAAACTGATCATCGGCAGGGCGAACAGCGCGCCGCACGCCGACGTCACCACCAGCGGACGCCGCACCCGCAGGCGTGGCGCGACCAGCGCGCCGATCACCAGCCCGGCCATCCCTGCCTGATAGATCAGCACCCAGGACAGCTCGCCGCCCAGTGAATGCACGGCGATCAGCGGGCCGAGCGTCATGAGCACGCCCGCAGTGAGGTTCGAGACGCCGTGCCCGATCAGGTTGGACCAGAACCACGGACGGCTGCGCACCTCGAGCCAGCCGTCGGCGAGCTGGCGGAAGAAGGTCACCGGATGCTCGACCGCCGGGCGCGGCGCGATGCGGAGCCTGCCGAGCGTGCACGCGGCCACCACGAACAGCGCGGCGGTGACGACGAATGTCCAACCGGGACCGACGGTTACCGCGAGCACGCCGGCCACGCCGGGCCCGGCGACCAGGGTGACGCCGCGCACCACGCCGAGGTAACCGTTGGCGCGCAACCGATGTTCCTGCGGAACCGTCGCGATGACCAGCGGCGACATCGTCGGGGTACCGAAGGCGACGCCGATGCCGGTGATCGCCGAGAGAATCACCAGGTCGGCGATTCGGACTATCCCGCACAGCAATTCGATCCCGATGACGAGTTGCGCGAGCCCGCGGGTCATGTCCGCGGCGAACGCCACCTTCTGCGGCGCGAACCGGTCGGCGAGCACCCCGCCGATCGGCAGCAGCACCAACTGGGGCGCCAACTCGGCGGCGAGCACGATGCCGAGGTCGCCGGCCCGGCCGGTGGCGTCGAGCACCGCGAGAGTGAGCGCCATCGGCACCAGCGCGGTGGCTAGGAACGACAGCGTGCGCCCGAGCAGCAACCGACCGAAGCCGGGCACCTGCGCCGTGATCGTCCTCATTCGCCCGCCCCGCGCTGCTGCGCGAACGGCTCGGAAAGGTGCGCTAGCAACGGGTCCGGTGCATGGAGGAAGTCGTAGTGGCCACCCGGGACCACGGGGAACCGGACATCGGCGCTGTAGTGCTGCCAACCGCGCAGCTCGTCCGGGGTGACCTCGGGGTCGTCTGACCAGTGCAGCACGGTGATGGGGAACGGAACCTCGACGGGCGCGGGGCGGCGATAGACCCGATTGGCCGCCAGATCCTCGCGCAGAATGGCCAAGCCGAGCTCGATCAACTGTGGCTGCACCTGTCCGCCGCGGGTGATGGTGAGAAACTCCAGTTCCGCGCGCAGTTCGTCATCGGACATGTCCAGGAAGCGATCGTGCGGGCAGTCGTGCGGTGCGACCTGGGCGGAGACGAACAGTCGCCGCGGTATCGGCAGCCCGCGCTCGGCGAGTAGCCGCGCGGTTTCGAAGGCGGGCAACGCACCGGCGCAATGCCCGAAGAAGGCGAACGGCCGATCCAGGTGCGGCAGTAGCGCTTCCGCCAGCACCTCGGCCAGCTGCGCGTAGGTGCCGTAATGGCCTTCGCGCAGCCGGTTCTCCCGCCCGGGTAGCTGGATGGAGCAGATCTCGATGCCACCGATGCGCCGAGGCCACTGGTTGAACATGGATCCGCCGACTCCCGAGTACGGGAAGCAGAAGATTCGCGCGGACGCGTCCTGGTCGGGTAGGCGGAGCAGCCAGCGGGTCATGGGTGCGGCATCGTGGAGGGTGGTCTCGGACGTCACAGAGTTACATCCCTTCGTGGTGGCACGGGCTTCGTTGTGGCGCTGGTTTTCGTTGTGACACTGGGTGTTCGGCCGGACCGGTTCATCTGGTCCGGATCAGGAAATGCGTCATACCGGCGATGAAAACCGACGCCAGGTGTTGCGGTGGCGCCATCGGCTCGATAGTGGTGAACCGTCCCGCCATTTCTTCGAACAGCACCCGGAAGGTCAACCGGGCCAACGGTGCGCCGAGACAATAATGCGGTCCGTGGCCGAACGCGATGTGCCGATTGTCCGTGCGGGTGATGTCGAACCGGTACGGCTCGGCGAAGACCGACTCGTCCCGGTTGGCCGAGCCGATCCAGACCGCGACCGCCTCACCCGCCTCGACAAGGCCGCCGCTCAGCTCGATGTCGGCGCTCGCATACCGCAGGAAGCTGTTGGCGGGTGAGGTCCAGCGCAGCCCCTCCTCGACCAGACGGGGAACCAGTGTTGGGTCGGAACGCACAGCGTGCCACTGATCTTCGTGTTCGGCGAGCGCGAGCACGGTGCCGCTGACGGTGTGCGGGGTGGTGGCGTTGGCGCCGAGCAGCAGGCTGTAGCAGTTGTAGACGACCTCGTCGTCGGCGAGCGGCGCGCCGCCGGCCTGCATGCTCATCAGATGCCCGATGAGGTCGGCGCGCGGCTGGTCGCCGCGGTGGCGTTTGACCAGCGCGCCGAAATAGTCGAACAGCTGATGATGGGCGATGGCCAGCGTGGCCGACCCGCTGCGGACTCGGAACTCGGAATCCTCGGGTGCGGCGGCCATGGCCGTCCACCGCACCAGATCGTCCCAGTCGGCCTCCGGAATGCCCAGCAGCGCACCGGCCACCGTCATCGGCAGCTCATAAGCCTGCTGTGCGATATCCCAGCTGCCGCCGTCGCGTGCCGGTGCCAGAAACCGTTGTACCGCAGCGCGAATGGCGTCCTGCCACGCGGCAACCGTGCGCACCGAGAGCTGTGGCTGGATCGGGCGGCGCAGCTCGGAATGCCTTGGGGGATCGGTGGATACGAGCATCTTGCCCGCCGAGATGTCGCCGTGCCCGAGCTGGGTGAGCACGCTGCCGCGTTCGGAGGTGAAGGCTCGATGGTCGCCGAGCACCCGGCAGGCATCCGCATGCCGGGTGACCGAGCGGAAAGACCGTCCGTCGGGCAGTATCTGGCGGTGCAACGGGGCGTCGGCGCGCATGGCCGCCCAGACCGGATGCGGGTCGCCGGTGGCGAAGAAGTGTGGGTCGAAGAGATCGATCCGGTCCAGATCGGTGGTCGCGCGGATGTCGGAGCTGATCTTCACGCGCTCCGCCGTCCCTGCTCGACGGCGGCGGCCAGCCCGGCCGGGGTGGGGTCCAGGTAGAAGGTGACCGGCGAGACGGTCACGTCGTACTCGCGCTCGAGGTCGGCGGTGATCCGCACGCCGAGCAGCGAATGCCCGCCGAGCTCGAAGAAGTCGTCGTCGGCGCCGATGCCCGTGATGCCGAAATAGTCGGTCCACAAGGTGGTTACGGCCGTCTCCAGCGCGGTGGACGGCTCGCGATAGGCGCTGGTCAGTCGGGGGCGCTCGGTCGGCTCGGCGGCGGCGAGTGCCCGCCGATCGATCTTGCCGTTGGCGGTCAGCGGCAGGGCGTCGACGATCCGGATCAGCGTGGGTACCGCGTACGAGGGCAGCGTCTCGGCGAGTGCGCGGCGGACGTCGAGGGTGGACAGTTCGGCGTCGGGTCGGCCGACGAGCCAGGCGGCCAAGCGTTTTCCGCCGCCGCGCTGGTCTTGCGGGACGACCGCCAGGGTCGCGACGCCGGGCAGGGCCGCGATCGCGGCTTCTACCTCACCGATCTCGATGCGGAACCCGCGTATCTTCACCTGGTGGTCGATCCGGCCCAGGTATTCCAAGGCCCCACTCGGTTGCCTCCGTACGAGATCGCCTGTGCGATACATACGTTCGCCCGGTGTGCGGGCGGCCGGATCGGCGACGAAGGTCGCGGCGGTCAGCCCTGGCTCGCCCCAATAGCCGTGTGCCAGACCGTTTCCCGTCGTGTACAGCTCACCGGTAGCGGCGTCCGGCACCGCAGCGAGCCGGGCGTCGAGTACGCGCACGCCGGTGCCGCGGATCGGCCGGCCGATCGGCACCGGCCCGGTCGGTGCGCCCGTGACGGCGTGGCAGCACGTGAAAGTCGTGTTCTCCGTTGGCCCGTAGCCGTTGATCACCGTGGTGTCGGCGAGTGTGGTCACCGCCCGGTGGACATGGGCGGGGGACAGCACGTCGCCGCCGGCGAGCAGATAGCGCAGGCTGCGCAGTTCGTCCAGGCCACCCTCGGTGACCTGCTGGAACAGCCCTGCGGTCAACCAGAGCACGGTCACCCGATGGTGACCGACGAGTTTGGTCAGCTCGCTGAGCGAGAGTTCGGTGTCGGGTGCGAGGACCAGTTGCGCGCCATTGAGCAGCGCTCCCCAGATTTCCAGGGTCGAGGCGTCGAAGGCGATCGGCGCGAACTGCAGAAAGACGTCATCCGGTGTGATGGACAGGAAGTCGGTGTCGACCACCAGCCGCGATACCGCACGATGCGGCACGCACACGCCCTTGGGCGTGCCGGTGGAGCCCGAGGTGTAGGCCAGATAGGCCGGATGTAGATCGGTGATGGTGGCCGGTCTGGGCGCCTGACCGGCGCGGTCCGTGTCCAGCGACACCGCGCGACAGTTCGCGGGCAGCCGCGGTGCTGAATCCTCGTGTACCAAGACGATTCGCACGGCCGATCGGCGCAGTACGAGCTCGTGGCGCTGCCTCGGCGCGCGTTCGTCGAGCGCGAGGTATCCGGCGCCGGTTTTCAGGATGGCGAGCAGGCCGACCATGGTGGTGGTCCGGCGGCGGGCATGCACTGCCACGATGTCGCCCGGGCGTACGCCGCAGTCCTGCAGATACCGGGCCAGACCGTCGGATCTACGGTCGAGTTCGGCATAGGTGAGTTGTCCACCGTCGCCGAGCACAGCCACCCGATGAGGGTGCTGTTTTGCCAGCAGCGTAAATCGTTCGCCGATGACCGACGGGCATGCCAGAGTGTATTCGTCCACAATCAGCCTCACGGTCGCGGGGGTTACCCGAGACTTTCGTACAGAGAGATCTCACCGGGTCTTGAATTCGGTAATCCACCCGGTGCTGGATATTTGCGGAAAGTGTGATCGCGGATGATGATCGCGGCTTTCCTGGAAATGCGCGACGGGCGGCCTCGACTGCTCGAGGACGACGTCAGCGCTGGGTGGGGTCGGCATCGTCGCTGGTAACGCGAGCCAGCCCGCCGGGTTACGGTTCGGACGGCCGTAATCGTGAAAGCGCGTGAATGCGCAAAGCGGAAATGGTGGACATATCATGACCCCCTATGAGCATGTAGCTTTCCCCTAGTTCCGGCTGGAATCATTAGAATCGATCCCATGAATTTGCGACAGCAGATCGATCTGTGACCTGTGTCACAGACCCCCATTCGGGGGTAATCTGTTCCGCCACTGCCGATTTCGAACTACGCCCCTTATAAGAGTTCGCATATCTATTACAAGCCCACAGTTCTTGGGGGAGGTAATGATAATTGCTCCGTGATCTGATCCAGGTCCACGGTCCATCATCTAGTACACGGCACCGGTCGTCCGCCGGAGCGGGCCGAACAATCCGTGGTGACGGCGCTCGCGGTGGTGACCACGGGCGGAGTCTGATCGAATGGGCACCATGGGGCCCAAGGCGACACTGACGGATACCCCGGATGAGCTGCGGCGGAGTCTGGGGGTGGCCGATGCTGTGGTGATCGGGCTCGGCGCGATGATCGGGGCCGGGATCTTCGCCGCGCTGGCTCCGGCGGCGCGGGCGGCCGGGTCGGCGGTGTTGCTCGGGTTGGCGATCGCGGCGCTGGTGGCGTACTGCAATGCGACGTCGTCGGCGAGATTGGCGGCCCGGTATCCGGCTTCGGGCGGCACGTATGTGTATGGGCGCGAACAGCTCGGCGAGTTCTGGGGTTATCTGGCGGGGTGGTGTTTCGTCGTCGGCAAGACCGCGTCCTGCGCGGCGATGGCGTTGACCGCGGGCGTGTATGCCTGGCCGGAGCACGCGCATGCGGTCGCCGCGGCGGCGGTGGTCGCGTTGACGGTGGTGAACTATCGCGGCGTGCAGAAATCCGCGCTGCTGACCAGGTTGATCGTCGCGGTGGTGCTCGCCGTGCTCGCGGCGGTGGTCGTCGCGGCATGCACCGCCGAGACAGCCGACGCGACGCGGCTGGAATTCGGTTCCGACATAACCGTTTTCGGGGTATTACAGGCGGCGGGACTGTTGTTCTTCGCCTTCGCCGGTTACGCGCGCATCGCCACCCTCGGCGAGGAGGTCCGCGACCCGGCTCGCACCATCCCGCGCGCGATCCCGCTAGCCCTCGGCATCACGTTGCTCGTGTACGCGCTGGTCCTGATCGCGGCCCTGACAATCCTTGGGCCGCAAGGCTTGTCCGAGTCGAGCGCACCGCTGTCGGATGTGGTGCGGTCCGCCGGGGCAGGCTGGTTGGCGCCGGTGGTGCGGGTCGGCGCGGTCGTCGCCGCACTGGGTGCGCTGCTGGCGTTGATTCTCGGCGTCTCGCGCACCACGCTGGCAATGGCCCGCGACCGGCACCTGCCGCACGCGCTGGCGGCGGTGCATCCCCGGTTCGCGGTGCCGCACCGTGCGGAGATCGCCGTCGGTGCGGTGGTGGCCGTCGCCGCCGCGACCGTCGATGTCCGTGCCGCGATCGGTTTCTCGTCGTTCGGCGTCCTGCTCTACTACGCCGTCGCCAACGCGGCCGCATGGACGCTGACCCCCGCCGAGGGCCGGCCGTGGCGGGTTGTTCCCGCGGTCGGCGTGCTCGGCTGCCTGATCCTGGCCTGCACGTTGCCGAAGGCGTCGGTGCTGACCGGTGCGGCGGTTGTTGCCGTCGGCGCCGCGATCTTCGCCGTCCGCAGGAAAGTTCTCCGCCGCTCGAAGACCGGACCCGGCAGCAGCGAATCAGACGGCGCGGCGGGAGCGGAGCAGGCCGAGCCCGCCCACGACCGAGCTGGCCAGCCCGACCAGCAGGCCGACGAAGGCGCCGCCAAGCCCGTTGCCGGTGCCGAGCCCGCCGTCGGCGGTGGCCACGACCAGCCCGCCGATGGCCATGGCGATCAGCCCCGCCAGTAGGGCGACCACGGCGGCGCTGCCCGCGCGGAGGCGACCGGTGAGGGCGAGCCCGCCGATGATCACGCCCGTCAGTCCGACCAGCGCGGCCACGATGGCACCGACTCGCCCGGAGCTCATGGTGGTGACACTCGCGGCCATCGGCTGGGCCGAGGCGTGCGCGACCGCGGGGACGGCGAGCGTCGAAGCGGCGAGGATCGCGGTGATGAACAGGTGACGGATGGACATGAGGTGCTCCTTCGCGGAAATGATGTCGCTCGATCATGTCCGCTCGCACCACGGCCGAACATCGTGCAGGCGTGGGCAATTCGCGCTGCCGTCGATGCCGTAACCGACTACCGCCGACGCCGTAGCGAGCCACGGAACTACTGCGTGCGCGGTAGCCCGATGATCATCCGCGCGCGGGAGTCGTGCGCGCGGATCTGCGGCTAGGGTGCACACATGAGCAGGGAACGGATCGCGGACTGGGCGATCGCTGCCGGCGTGGCGGCGGCCCTGCTGGCCACCGGGTTGTCCAAACAGCACATCGCCTCCGATCTCGACCCGATCGGCTACGCGTTGCTGATTGTGAGCGGGTTGGCGCTGGCCGCCCGTCGCACCGCTGCGCGCGCGGTATTGGCCGTGACCGGATTGTGCGCGCTGGGCTATCAAGCCGTCGGCTTCGACGTGCCAGCGGTGGCGTTCCTGTTCGCCGTGTACGCCGCCGTGCGCGCGGGCCATCGCTGGCTCACGCTGGCGGCCTCGGTCGCCTTGCTCGCCGCGTTACCGCTCGCGATCCTGGTCTCGCTGCACGACACCGCCGCCGCCTTCGCGCAAGCCAGGGACGCGCTCGAGATCGCCTGGTTGATCGCGGCCGGTGCGGCGGGGGAAGCCCTGCGCCAGGCCGAGCGGCGAGCCGACGAAGCCGAGCGCACCCGGGAGGCGACCGCGCGGCGTCGCGCCGACGAAGAACGGCTGCACATCGCACGGGAACTGCATGATTCGCTCACCCACCAGATCTCGGTGATCAAGGTGCAATCCGAGGCCGCCGTCCACGTGGCGCGCAAACGCGGGGAGGAGGTGCCCGAAGCGTTGCTCGCGATCCGGCAGGCCGGTCGCGAGGCGGCCAGGGAACTGCGCGCGACCCTGGAGGCGCTGCGCGACGACAGCACCACCCCGCCACCGGGACTCGCGGACATCCCCGAACTCGTGGCACGGGCTCGGACGACCGGTTTGGCCGCGAGCTTGACGATCGAAGGCCGCCGCCAGGACGTGCCTGCCGCGGTGGACCGGACCGGCTACCGGATCGTCCAGGAGTCGCTCACCAACGTCACCAGGCACGCCGCCGCCGCGACGGCGTCGGTCCGGATCGACTACCGCCCCGACGCACTGGTCATCCGGGTCGACGACGACGGCACAGCCACCATGAACGCCGCGTCGGCGCCCGGGGTCGGGCTGCTGGGGATGCGCGAACGAGTCACCGCGCTCGGGGGGCACCTGCACGCGGCACCACGCAGCGAAGGCGGCTTCTCCGTGCACGCCGAACTACCCGTGGACCGGACCGCATGATTCGTGTCCTGCTGATCGATGACCAGCCGCTGATTCGCAGCGGCTTTCGCGCACTGCTCGAGCTCGAGGACGACATCGAGGTGGTGGCCGAGGCCGCCGACGGGAGCCAGGGCCTCGCGCTGGTCCGCGAGCACCTGCCCGACATCGCGCTCATCGACATCCAGATGCCGGTGGTCGACGGCATCGAGGCGACCAGGCGCATCGCGGCGGACCCGGCCCTGGCCGGCGTGCATGTCGTCATCCTGACCAACTATGGCCTGGACGAATACGTTTTCGACGCGCTGCGGGCCGGCGCGGCCGGATTCCTCGTCAAGGACATCGAGCCGGAAGACTTCCTGCACGCCATCCGGGTCGCCGCGCGCGGTGACGCCCTGCTCGCACCGTCGATCACTCGTCGGTTGATCGACCGGTACGTCAGCCAGCCGCTCGACCCTGGCGTCAGCGCGGCGCTGAAAGAGCTGACCAACCGTGAACGGGAAGCGGTTGCCCTGGTGGCGCAGGGCCTTTCGAACGACGAGATCGCGGATCGGATGGTGATCAGCCCGCTCACCGCGAAGACCCACATCAATCGGGCGATGACCAAGCTCGATGTCCGGGACCGGGCCCAACTCGTCGTTCTCGCTTATGAATCCGGCTTGGTCGTCCGGCGCAACGCCTGACGAAAGGTCAGCGTGGTGGTCGGCTCATGTCCCGATTCATCTGGGGGAGTTCGATACTGATCGGCATGCGCAGTTCGGCCAGGTAGATCAGCGCGGCCTGGCGGAGGAATTCGTCGAACAGCCAGTAGGCGTCCGGGGCCAGCGGGACGACGGGCAGCAGGCCCTCGCGGACCGCGATGAAGGGACCCCAGCTCACTCGGAGCAGCGGGTCCCAGACCGGTTCTCGCGGGATGGCCAGACCGTCGGCGATCTTGTCGCCGAGCAGGAAGCGGGTGAACGCGCCGAGCACCGGCTTGCTGAGGATGGCGAGGTCGAGGTTCACGCCGAGCCGCAGCAGCCGGTCGGCCAGCGCGGTGCCCTCGGGGGTCGGCATCAGGATCGGGTCGAGCACCTGTGCGGCTTGGGAATTCGCCTCGGCCCACGAGTTCGGGATGTACTCGTCCCGGACGCCGAGCATGTGCGCGCACACCTGCCAGGAGTGCAGGAACGCGGCGGACTCGTGCGCCGGGATGGGCACTCGCCATGCGGTCAGGTGTTTCATCACGGTGGTCGGCAGGCTGTGCCAGGTGACCATGATGTCGTTCTGGCTGATCGGAATGTCCTCCTCGGCGGAGTGCACCCAGTGCGGCGACTGCGGCAGCAGGTGGCGCACGGCGGCGTGCACCAGCCGGGTCTTGACACAGGTGACGATCATTTCGCCATCGGGGGCATAGGCATTCGCGGTGCCGATGTCGTAGCCGAGCTTCGCGGTCTTGGAGATGCGGTCCTTGAGGTCGTGACCGCCCTTGGAGTAGTAGACCGCCCGCGCCTCTTTGGGAATGACGGTGCTCATCATGCCGCTGGCCAAGCCGTACAGCACACCGAGGTAGAGACCGCGCTTCTTGTTGAACTCGACTGCGGTGCCAAGCTTGCCGTGGTCGGTCCACTGCGGTAGCTGCCGGGCGTACTCCATGAAATCTCGCAGTTCCGTGGGCAATCCGGCGGGCAACGGCTGGCCGTTTCTGGTCCACGTGCGTAACAGCGCGTTCACCGCGGCTACTTCGCCACGGTCGAGCAGCCCGGCGACCACGGGGTCCGCCTCGGCATCCCATACGGTCAGCGGGTCGGCTCCGGTGCCGCTACCCGCCACCGAGCCGTCGGGTGACCAGGTCCACGGTTCGGCCCGGGCGGGCGTCACCATTGCCAAGGCGCCCAACGCGCCCAATGCGCCGCCCGCCTTCAGTGCGTTGCGTCTGCTGAGTCCATCCATGTCGCCACTCCTCGCCGAGTCCAGACGCCACCGGGTCGGCGCGGGGCGCTCGGATAGCGCTGGGTCGCGCCTTTCAGTGGAAGAATTGTTATTAACTTAGCAAGGCCGGGGATGCGCTGTCCCGGCTTTGGAAAACAAGGCGGCTCGCCGGCTGTTGTTTTGACTAAGCCCAGTCAAAGTCACTATGTGCAGGGCTATTTCAGCGAATTTTGATCTTGAAGGCGGCTCGTGGCGGAGCGGCTCGGCGACAACCACGGCCGCGCTGCTTCGGTATGTCGAATCGTAAGTATCGATAACCATCAGTCACTTTGTGGCGTATTTGCGGATTCCCCAGTGGTCAATGCCGAGTCGACTGGGGACGAAGTGGCATTGTCGCGACGCACCCGTGGCGATAGTGTGCGGCTATGAGCGTCTCTCGGTCCCGCCGTGGTCTCGCGCAACCGCTGTTTCTCTCCGCCGCCGTGATGTGCGTGCTGTTTCTCGCCTCGGCGGCCTGCGGCGGAGTCGGTGAAACACAGCCGGGGACAGGCTCTTCGGGAGTGGCCAGCGTCGAGGTGAACCAGACCGGCGGCTTCGCCGGGGTCAACGAGTTCTACACCGTCGACGACAAGGTCGAGAGTCCGCGCCGCAGTGAGTTGTTCGACATGGTCGCCGGGCTACCGTTCCGGACCTTGCAGGAGGCCTACACCGGCCCGAACGGCTGCCGCGACGCGTTCTCCTACACCGTGACGGTGACCTACCGCGACGGCACGAGCAAGCGCGTCGACGCCGAGGAATGCGGCGAACCGCCGCAAGTGCTGACCGAGGTCATCGCGCTGACCAAGGAGATCGGGTACCGCGGCAGCGGAAACTGACCCTCGAGGCCGGCCGGTCCGCGCTCAGCGGCATGACCGACCGGCCCTTGCGTCGGGTGATGGGTTGGTGGAGTTCGGGTCTCAGGTCAGGTGGTCGAATTCCCCACTGACCCAACCGATGTAGCGGTCGGCGGAGCGGCGCACGACGGCGCGCGCGTTCCCGTCGATGGTGCGGCCGAAATTGTCGTAGATACGGTCGAATTCGAACTCTTCGACGGTACGCGCGATGCGGGCGACGACGTTGGCCGACAGCGGGATCCGGTTCGGATAGCTGCGCATGAAGGCGACCGACTTGCGGTCCGGGTTGGCCTGGACGGTGTCCGCGCTGAACAGCACACCCTTGCCCGCGGCTCCCGCCGCCCAGTGCAGAACCGCGCTACCAGGGAAGTGCCCGCCCAGCTGGCGCAGGGTGACACCCGGCAGCGGCTCCAGCTGATCGGACCACGGTCGGATCACCGGGTCCGGGCGCGCGATCCACTCCAGGTCGGGTTCGGCGACGAGCACCGGCACCCCGCCGAGCGCCCGGCTCCACTCCACCTGCACCCCGTAATGGTGCGGGTGGCTCGGCACGATCGCGACGACCTCGCCGAGCTCACGGACCCGCCGCGCGGCATCCTCATCGACATAACCGGTCACGTCCCACAGCAGATTGCCCGCAGGCGTCCGCAGCAGATGGGACTCCTGTCCGATGCCGAACTCCGGCTCGGTCGTCAAGCCGAACAGATCCGGCTCCAACTCTTGCAGCGCCACCTTGTGGCCGTCCGCGGCGAGCTCGTCGAGGGTGGTCCACTGCTGGCCCTCGGCGGGCACCCACTGTCGTTCGTCGGCGCAGATCCGGCACAGCTGCGCCGCACCCTCGTGCTCGACCGCGCAGGTCCGACAGATCTTCCACATATTCACCTCGTCTGTTCGGTACACCCATCACTGTTTGTACACGGCGCATGAACGCGGCGTTGTCGAACGACCTGAGCGGCGACCGGCCGTCGCCAGCGGACTGGCGACGGCCGGATCACGGTGCTGCTCTGTCGGATCCGGTCACGTCGAGGCGACGCAGGACGAGTACCGCACCGTTCAGGGTGTGCCGAACCAGGCGGCGAGCGCTTCGCGCAACGCCGTCGCCGCGGTGTCGGCGGATTCGTCGATCGTTGCGGCCCAGGCGATGTGGGCGTCTGGACGGACCAGCAGGGCATCTGCGGGGCGGTCGTCGGTCTTGGCCGTGCGGATGTCGATTCGGTCCGCCCACTCGCGGGCGATCTCGCGCAGCTCCGCCCGGTCGGCGAGGTCGAGCAGGACCGGGCGTGCGGTGCGCATGAGCTCCGCGACGCTGGTGACGCCCTGATCGGTGTGCAAAGTGAGGTCGGGCGCGAAGGTACCGGCGAGGGTGTGTGCCTCGGCCGGTACCGGATAGCGGATGTCGTTGTGGCCGACCAGATTTCCCATCCGCTGGAGTGCGGGCTCGTCGGCGAGCAGTTCCTGGAAGACCTGCCGGAGCGCATGGGCCGGCGCGTCGTCGCCGCGGCGCAAGGCCACCTGGGCGCGGGTCTGGACCAGGGCACGCGCGCCGGCGAGGTGGCGCTCGTCGTGATAGGTGTCCAGCAGGCCGGTCGGTGCCCAGCCGTGGATGTCGGCGCCCAGTTTCCAAGCGAGGTTGACCGTGTCGAGCATGCCGACATTGAGCGCCGTGCCGGTGGCCGGGAACATGTGCGCCGCGTCGCCGGCCAGCATGATCCGCCCGGTGCGGTACCGCTCGGCCTGCCGGTCCTTGAAGGTGTAGCGCGACAACCGAATCGGTTCGCCCAGCGGAAGCTCCCCGCCGAGTACGCGCCGAGCACTGTCGGCGAGTTCGGTCAGCGTCAACGGCTCGTCGTCGTCATAGTCGGCGGACTCGTCCTCGGTGGTCTGCATGAACAGCACCCCATCGGAGACGGCGAACGCGAACGCGCCGTTGTCGGTGTGGGTGAAGCCCGCGTGGATCGTGCCGAGCCCGGGGACCTCGATGTCGCCGTTGTCGAGCACGGTCACCGAATCGGGCACGGTGACCTGGCCCAGCCGGTTGACCTCCGGATAGGTGGTGCCGGGGAAGGAGATACCCGCCATGTCGCGGATCCGGCTGCGCCCTCCGTCGCAACCCACGAGATAGCGCGCGGTCACCTCATATGTCCCGTCCGGACCGCGTACCTGCGCGGTCACCGTGGCGTCGTCCTGGCTCACGCCGATCACTTCGTGCCCACGGCGGATTTCGGCGCCGAGCTCGCCCGCGCGATCGTCGAGCAGGCGCTCGATCTCCCGCTGCGGGATCGGCAACGCCCGCATCGGCGGCTCCACCATCTGGGTGAAGTCGAGATAGATGTTGCCGAACGGGAATCGGGGAGCCAGGTGCGGATCGCTGCTGGCCGCCTCGAATCGATCCAGCAGGCCGCGGTAGCGCAGCAGGTCCAGGATCCGGCCGCCGATACCGCTGGCCTTCGGGGTGTCACGGGGTTGCGGCTGCTTTTCCAGCACCAGCGATCGGACTCCGGCCAGGCGCAGCTCACCGGCCAGCATCAGGCCGCTCGGGCCCGCGCCCACGATGATTACGTCGATGTCCGTCACTCGTTACTCCATTTCCGCAGGTTCTAGCTTCGGCCGAGGAGTATGCCGGACAAACGGGGCCTTGCCGCAAGCCCCGGGGTCCGCTATAAGTTAGAAGTGGAAAAGGGTAAGTTCACTTCTTTTCCTGTTTGCTCGCGCAAGCCGGGCTCGAAGTGAGCCACCGTTCTTCGGCCGGGTTCAGGCCTTCAGTCCGTGCCTGGTGACGTAGTAGTTGTGGAAGACCAGCACGGCGGCCAGGACGACCAGCCATTGCACCGTGCTCACCAGCGGAATCGCATCGATCGGCAGGGTGTAGGCGAGCAACACCCGCACCAGTGCGTCCAGCGCGAAGACCGTGCCCCACACCGCCGTCAACACCCGCAGGTGGTGACGGAACCGGGAGTCGTTGTCCCAGCGCGCATCCCACTCCCGGTAGCCCTCCTCGCCGATCTTCGCTGTGACGATCGCGCGGGACGCGGTGCGCATGAAGGGGCGTTGGGTCGCCAGCGTGCCCAGTATCCACAGCCCGAGTACGCCGAAGACCCAGCTGTCGCGCACCATGAGCGTGCGGGGGTCGCCGGTTATCACTGTCATCACCGTGCCGACCACGATGAGCGTGAGGGTGAACAGTGCGATCGTGTCGAGGCGGCGCTGCCGTATCGCGCCGTAGGCGAGGAATGCGCCGATGAGCAAAGCGGGCGCAATCAATGCCAGCCACGGGTTCACCCCGGCGGCCCGCAGGGCGTAGTAGCCGCCGAGGGGGAGCGCCAACTCCGCGATCAACTGGCGGAAGAGATGGCGGCGGGCGGCGGCTCGTTTCTGCTCCGGTGTGCGCCCGGCGGTGAGCGTCTGTGGTGAGTTCATGTCAGCTCCGGATCACGGTTATGCGCGGGTGGCGCGTTCGAAGAGTTCGGCCAGCTCGCGGGCGCAGACCGCGGCGTCGAAGTCGGGATCGTCGGCCGCGCGGGCGACCGCCGCATCGCGCGCGGCGCGAATGGCGAGCGCCATGACCGCGGGGTCGAAGTCGCGAAAGGCCCCCGCCCGCTGCGCTTCTCGGATCCATTCCTCCTGGCCGCGCGCGATGTCGGCGACATGGTCCAGCAAGCCGAAGGTCTGGTTGTCGTCGGGGCGGACGTTGGCGACGATGCTGGCCAGTGCCCGCTGATGATGGGGGTACTCGTCGAGCAGGGCCAGGTTGGCTGCGAAGTAGGCACGCAGTCTGGCGTGGTATCCGGCCTCGGGTTCGAGCTCGGCGACGACGAATTCCGTGTTCACCCGCACGATTTCGGCGGTGACCGCACGGATCAGATCGTCCTTGCCCCGAAAGTGGTAGGAGATCATGCCGGTGCTGCTCAGCCCGGCCCGCTGGGCGATCTTGGCGAACGAGGTCTTCGGCAGGCCGTGCTCGGCGATCACCTCGATCGCGGCCTGCACGATCTGCGCCCGCCGGGCCGCCTCGGTGAACGTCCGGCCGTCTTGCTTGGCCGAGCCACTATTTGCTTGCATGAGCAAAACCGTAGCCGCTCTTGCTCGCGTAAGCAATAGTTGAGTCGAGTGAGCAAACCGGGCTCGGTCGGGCACCGAATCCGGGTGCCGGAACTCAGCGGTCAGGCCCGAGGACGACGCTCTCGGCCGACCTGCTCAGGACACGAACGCGGCGGAGGTGACGACGACATCGGCGTAGCTGAGGTACCAGCCATTCCAGGTGTCGGCGACGTTGATCTGGATTCCGTGGCCGCTGGCCGGACCATCGGTGATCAACCACAGACCATTGCCGTAACCGGTTGCCCTGCTGATGCTTCCATCGGACCAGGCGAATTCCGCCGCGCTGACCGCACCGGGCGCGCTCCACGGGATGGTGGCGGTGAACCGGCCGGAGTCGATGCCCGGCAGCAGCGGGCTGGCGCACTGGTGCAGCACGGCCTCCCGGCGGATGGACTGTCGCGCACTGCCGCTGCCCGGAATCAACCGGCCGGTCATCACGCTGCCCTGCGCACAGGCCGGCGCGCCGTCGCTCGACGGGGCCGCCAGACCTTGCGGCGCACTCAGCGCCGGTATCGCGCACAGAGCCGCTACCAGCACGCTTCGACGAATGAGCACGACAGTCACCTCCTGCGACGGGCGCGGCCACCCGGGATGGACGCTGATGGCCTCGCCACGCGAAGTACAACTCGATCAGCAGCTTAGCGGCCCGTGACGGGCGCTCGGCCGGTTTCGGCGGCGACCCGCACAGCCGGGTGCTGAAGGAACCGGTCATATCGGTCGGCTAAGGTTCGATCCTCGTGAAGGAGGGGAATGTGAAGACTTGGCGCGACCTGGACTCGGCCACGCGGAAGGCGTTGCTGCGTGGGGAGCCTGCCACCGATCCCGAGATTGATCGAATCGCGGTGGCGCATGCGGAGAAGGTGCTGAAGCGTTCGCAAGTTCGAGTGTTCCTGATCGCTCTCCTGGGCGGTTCGGTCCTGGGCTTGCTGCTGGGAACTCTCATGGTGGTGGCAGGGCTGCCGACCGAGGTGTTCGTGCTCGTGGTCATTGTGTTGTCTGTTGGAGTCATGGTCGTCATGATCCGGCGCAAGCTCGCGCTGATCCGGCTGCTGAACGTCAGCCGGGGAGTGGCTCGGAACCCGGTCATACCCGGGTCCTCCCAGAGACTGGAGATCCGGATAACCGTCCTCGGCGCCGTGCGCATAACGGCCCCTTACCTGTTCATCGTCGCCGTGCTGCTCCTTGTCGGAGTGCTGTGGACGAATCCGTGGTTGATCGGCGCTGCCGCCGTCGTGAGCGTCCCCGTACTCGCCTACACCGGCTACCTGCTGGCCTGGGCTTTGCCGAAAGACTCGGCGACCGTCCTCGATGCCGACGGCGTGCACACGCCCAGGGTGGGACTGAGTGTCGGCTGGGAATCCTTCAGCGAGATCAGAGTGGTCCCGCTGCGCGCCTCGGCGCGCGATACCCGACAGGTGATCGCCTTCATCCTGCACGACGACCAGGTATATCTCCGCCAACTCCCGACCTGGCAGGCTTTTCTCGGCAGAATGAACAAGAAGACCTACCTATCTCCGCTGGCGATAGTGGATGCCATGGTCGACAAGCCTGCCTCCGAAATCGCCGCCACAGCGGCGGCGCTCTCCGGCCTCCCCGTAACCCAAGCGGCGCAAGGTGTTCGCAAGCCCAGCTGATCGGGGTTCGCGCTAACGGTGCGCTGTGACCAGCCAGGCCTGCGAGTCGAACCACACGCCGTCGGCGGCGTGGTGCTCGGCCATCGTCGCGCGCAATCGGTCGAGTGCGCGCTGGGTTTCCTTGGCGTCGAGTCGGCTGAGGAGATCCGTCGCCATGTGCAGTACCCGGACGGCGTCGACACCGGCGTCCGGGTCGGCGCCGTAATAGATCGGCTCGCGTAAGTCGGTGATGGTGATGTCGGTGAATCCGGCAGCGGTGAGAATGCCGTCCACGCGCGCTGGATCGCCCATCGAGAAGGCGGCGGTGCCGGCGGCGGGCGTGGCACTACCGGTGAGGGCCTGGTGGATCGCGGCCACCCACTGTTGTTCGGCGCTGTCCTGCCACACCAGCTGTACCAGTCGCGATCCGGGTCGCAATGCGCGGCCGATGTTGGTGAACGCCGCGATCGGATCGGCGAAGAACATCGTGCCGAAGCGGCTGGCGGCGCGGGTGAAGTGTTCGGGCGGGAACGGATGGACCTGCGCGTCGGCCTGCTCGAAGCGCACGTTGGGCAGCTCTTCGGCGGCGGTGAGCCTGCGGGCGTGCCCGAGCATCACCGGGGAGATGTCGACACCGAGGGCACTGCCCTGATGCGCGAGCTGGGCGGCGTCACGCGTGAGCTGCCCTGTGCCGCAACCGATGTCGAGCACGTGGTCGTTCGGGCCGACGTCGAGGGCTTCGCGCAGCCACCGGTGGTAGCGGCGCAGCTCGGCGTCGTAGTCGAACGTGGTGTCCGAGGCCGGTTCC
The DNA here is from genome assembly GCF_044547795.1 of Nocardia sp. NPDC052316. Lineage (NCBI taxonomy): Bacteria > Bacillati > Actinomycetota > Actinomycetes > Mycobacteriales > Nocardiaceae > Nocardia > Nocardia sp. NPDC052316. The sequence continues at coordinate 540,798 of NZ_JBIUBB010000007.1, read as the reverse complement.
GGTTGATTCCCGCGGTCGATCATGGAGCCATCATGACAGCAGCGGGCAGGTATCGGACCGTACTCGGGCGTGCGTGCGTGCGGCGAGCGTGGGCCGTGCGCGATCACGCAGACCCGCGTCGTAGTCTGGCCGCCAACCACAGCACGACACCGTAACCGAACGCCGCGTCGGCGTTGGACACGAGCGCGCCGGTCGGAAAGACGATGGCGTGCCGCAAACCCGCATCGGCCAACGCCCGGATGTGCGCCAAAACCTCTCGGGGAGTGCCGATCACGAGCCAATCGTGCAGCACCTCGTCGGGCACCTCGGCGATCGCCGCCTGCACCTCGGCCTTGGTCAGCTGGTGTGGCATCAGCTCGATCAGACCGCGGAAGCCTTCTCCGAGTGGATGTTTCGCACCGTGTCGTGCCCACACCGCGTCCGGTGCGAGCAAGCCGAGATAGCGGACCGCGGGCGCACGCAGCAGGCGTCGGATGCCGGACGGCGTTCGCGCGGTGAGCATGGAGATCATTTGGGCGGGCACGATCGTTTCGGGGTCGCGACCCGCGGCGCGGGCGGCGGTGTGCACCACCTTCAGTCGACGCTGGTATTCGTCCGGTGACAGGGCTTCCCACGGGTACCAACCGTCGGCGTAGCGTCCGGTCAGTTCGAGCATTCGTGGCCCGTGCGCGCCGATCCAGATCTGCGGCATCCGGTCGGCCGGAGCGGTCAAATCCATTGGCGCGCTGTCGATTGTGTAGTGCCGACCGGAGAACTCGATGGGTTCCGGCGACGTCAGTGCCGCGCGGAGCACCTGGAGTGCCTCCTCCAGGCGATCAACTGGGCGATTCCAGCTGAACCCGTACGGATCGAGGTTCTCCCGCTCGCCCGATCCGATGCCGAGGATGGGCGGAACCTTCGTCATGTGCGCCAAGGTGAGAAACGTCTGCGCCAGCAGTACCGGGTGCCTGCGATGCGGATCCGTCACCCCGACGCCCAACTGCACCTTGCCCGCACCGGCGGCCAGATGGGCGAGCAGCGGAGCGTAGTCGAACTGCTCGTCGGGGCTGCGGACCGTCTTCGCCTGCGGGGTGAAGTCCGTGTCCCAGAGGGCGCGCGGAAAGATGCTGATCAAATGATCCGGCGCCAGAACCGAATCCAGCTTGCCCAACCTGGCCATCCGCACCACCGATCGTGCGGCGCTCAATGGCGGATTCACCCCGGCAAGCGTGCCCACTGCAAACGAGTTGTGCGAGTCCGACACCATGGTCCCCTCTCGACCAGCATGCCCCCACCAGGCACCTCACCGATTATTCCGGCGCTGCTCGCCCGTGTCCGCTGATTCCACCGGATAGATCACAACTTCCGCCGGACTTGACTATGCCGTAACGGCATGGTTTCGACTGGTGTCGATGGCGGCGCGCAGGTGCCGGCGGATGCGGTTCCTGCGGGCATCGAACCAGGTGGAAGGACAGCTATGGCGTTACCGCAATTGCTCACGGTGGAAGACCTTTTCAGCCCGCCCGTTCGGTCGGCGGCGTCGATCTCGCCGGACGGAACTCGGCTCGCCTACCTGGCTCCCTGGCAGAACCGGCTGAATGTGTGGGTGCAGGACCTCGACTCGGGCGAGGAACCGCGCTGCGTCACGGCCGACAGCAACCGCAGCATTCACGACTACCGATGGACCGACGATCCACGGTGGCTGCTCTACACCCAGGACGACAATGGCGACGAGAACTGGCATCTGTACCGCGTCGACCTGTCGGACCCGGCGGGCGCGGCGGTCGACCTCACCCCGTTCCCCGGTGCGCGGCTGTTCGGTCTCGAACTGCCGCGGGGCAGGCCCGGCCTCGCGATCGTCACGCTGAACATCAGGAAAATCGAGGAGTTCGACGTATACGAACTCGACATCGCCACCGGCGAACTGACGATGCTCGCACAGAACCCGGGTCGCGTCTCCGGCTGGAAGGTGAGTCACCACGGTGACCTGTTCGCCACGTCGATGACCGACGACGGCGCCGTCGAACTATCCCGATATGACAGTGCCGCAAGGAAATTGAGCCGAGTCGCGGTGTGGGACGGTGCCGACTACCCGGTCGGTGTGTCGCCGATCGAGATCACACCGGACGGCGCGGGGGCTTGGGTGGGGTCCAATCGGGGCACCGATCGGACCCGGCTGGTTCGACTCGACCTGACCAGCGGGCAGGAGACCGAGATCGACAGTCACCCCAGCTTCGATCTCGACACGCGCGCGGGTGCTAGTCCCGGTTTCCCCGCGCCCCTCATCCTCAGCCGACGGACCGGAAAGCTCATCGGGGCACGGTATCTGGGCGAACGACAGGTAATCCACGCCCTCGACCCGCACTTCGCCGAGGTGCTGGCGAACATGACGAAGTTGTCCGACGGCGACATCGCCGCACTGTCCTGCGACGACAGCGAGCAGCGGTGGATCGTCAGCTTCGAGCACGACCGCGAGCCCGGTGTCACCTATTACTACGACCACGCGACCGGTGCGAGTCGGCTGCTGTTCCGACCGTACCCCCACCTGGATCCGGCAGCGCTCGCGCCGATGACACCGGTCACCATCCCGGCGCGCGACGGCCTCGATCTCCCTTCGTATCTCACGCTCCCGGTCGGTGTGCCGCCCGTCGGACTGCCGTTGGTGCTCTTGGTGCACGGTGGCCCGTGGACGCGGGACAGCTGGGGGTTCGACGCGGCGGCGCAGTTGCTGGCCAACCGGGGATATGCGGTGCTGCAGATCAACTTTCGCGGATCGACCGGGTACGGCAAGGCGTTCGTCAAGGCGGCCATCGGCGAGTTCGCGGGCAAGATGCACGACGATCTCATCGACGGCGTGCGGTGGGCGGTCGAGCGGGGGTATGCCGATCCGGAGCGCGTGGCCATCTTCGGCGGCTCCTACGGCGGCTACTCGGCGTTGGTCGGTGTCACCTTCACCCCGGAGGTCTTCGCCGCCGCCGTCGACTACTGCGGTATCTCGAACCTGGCGAACTTCCTGCGCACCATGCCTGCGTTCTCCCGGCCCTTCATGGCCAACAATTGGTACCTGTTCGTCGGGGATCCCGAGGTTCCGGCGCAGGCGGCGGACATGGTGGCACGGTCACCGATCACCCGGGTAGCGCAGATCCGCACACCGCTGCTGGTTGCTCAGGGCGCCAACGACGTTCGCGTGGTGCAGGCCGAATCCGACAATCTCGTCGGGGCACTGCGTGCGCGCGGGGGCGAGGTCGAGTACATCGTGAAGGACGACGAAGGGCACGGTTTCGTGAACCCGGAGAACACGATCGAACTGTTCCAGGCGATCGACCGGTTCCTGGCACGGTACCTGGGTGGGCGGACCGAGCAGCCGGACCGGTGGCCGCTAACCCAGAGCAATGCTTGACTATGCCGTAGCGGCACAGTGTGTACTTGCGGGGGACGACGAAAGGAGTGACGGTCGTGGGGTGGAGCACCCGGGAACTTGCCGAGCTCGCAGGCACGAGCCTGCGGACTGTGCGGCATTACCACGACGTCGGACTGCTCGACGAGCCAGAACGCCGTGCCAACGGCTACAAGAGCTACGGCGTGGCGCATCTGGTCCGGGTGCTGCGGATCAAACGCCTTTCGGGGCTCGGCTTCTCGCTGGCACAGATCGCCGAGATGGACAATACCGACGAGCACCCGCAGGAGGCGCTGCGGACGCTGGACGCCGAACTCGCCGAAACCATCGACCGGTTACAGCGGATCCGCGGCGAGGTCGCCCGAATACTGGACCACCAGGAGTCGACCGACCTGCCGCCCGAATTCGCGTCGGTGCGGCGGGCGGATCTGTCCGACGCGGACCGCTCGCTGGCGTTCGTGCTGTCGCGGGTGATCGGTCCGGCGGGGCGCCAGGCGGTGGCACGCATGCTGGAAGATCCCGAGGTCAGCGCCTTCTCGACCGAGTTCGACAACCTGCCCGCCGACGCGGATGAGCAGCAGCGCGCGCAGGTCGTGCAACGCATGGTTCAGGGCGGGCGCAAGTTGTATGCCGCGCATCCGCGGGTGCTGACCTGGTTCGACGACGCCCCGCGTGGCACCCGCTTCGCCGCGAGCACCACCGCCGAAGCCGTGCTGGAGGTGTACAACGCCGCACAGCTCGACGTGCTCGCTCGCGTCGGCCGGGAGATCTCGCCGCCGAGCTGAGCCCGCTGGTCAGTAGTACTGGACCAGGCAGAACTCGTGGCCTTCCGGATCGGCGAGAACGACGACCACACCCTCGTCGTAATCGTGCCGTTCGCCGGTGTCGCGGCCGCCGAGGGCGATGACCTGGGCGATGCCCTGATCGATGTCGTCCACCGCGATGTCGAGGTGTAGGCGCACCTTGCCGTGCTTCGGCTCGGTCACGGGCTGGAAGACGAGGCGGGGTTGCGGGTCATCGAGTTCGCCGAGGTAGATCCAACCGGGCTGGGACGGTCCTTGCGGGCGGTCCAGCAGTGCGCTCCAGAAGTCCGCAACCCGTTGCACGTCGACGCAGTCGATGGTCACGCCTACCCAGCGGTTCGTCATTACGTCAGTTCTCCTGTGCGGTAGGCGATCTTATCGGTCGGACACGCCTTGCGGTCCTCGTCGTTCGCGAACTCCGTCCATGCCACCGGGAAATCGCCGCCTTGGCAAGTCGGCGGACACCGCGCCGTTTGCTGGGCCGCGGGCGGCTACGTTTCGAGACCGGTGCACCGGGTAGCTCGGACGGCGAGGAGGTTAACGATGACGTTCGAAGAACTGCCCTTACCGGACTACGACCAACTCGCGCTCGGCGACATCCGGCACCGCGCGCGCTCGCTCGATGAGAGCCGACTGCGCGCGTTGATCGAGCACGAGCGCGCACACGGTGCTCGCGTGCCGGTGCTCGAGCTGCTGCAGGCCCGGTTGACCGAGCTGGCGAACGGCGCCGAACCCGCGCCGGGTGACCCGACCCGAGCCCCCGATGTGTCGGGCGGGCACGGCGGCTCCGCGGTGCAGCCGAGCACGGCGGCCGAACCGACCACCCCGCTGCGGCACGGAGTCGCTGAGCAGACTCCCGCCCGTGGCCGACCCTGACGTTGCTCTGCGAAGGAGAAGGCGATGACCGACGCGAAGGACACCTGGGACCCGCCGCAGGACACCGGCGGCCCTGACGCGGTGGAGACCGACCCTGCGGCCCTGAACAGCGCCGAAGACCTGGACGAAGACCGCCTCCGGGTGGATCCGTTCGAGGAGGGCATGGACCCGCCGGAGCACTGGTCCGGTGTGGACAAATACGGCATGACCCCGCGCGAGGAGGCCGAGGCCCGGCCGCTCGCCGAACGCCTGGAAGAGGAGCAGCCCGACCTGACCCCGGAGCCGCCGCCGGAATCCGGGCCGTCCGAAGCCGCGGCGATCACCGTCGTCGACGAGATCGCATCCGACGCCGACGATGTTGTCGCGCCGCGCAGCTACGAGCAGGACCTTGGTATCGAGGCCGATATCGCCGGTGGGTCCGTCGCGAACGAGATTCGTCGGCCGGAACCGTCGGAGTGAGCGTGGCCGGAGATCGGTGCGCGTCGTGAGGCAGGGAACGCGGCGGTCCCAGTTCGGTCGGCGGGGCGCGCTGCCAGATGGATTGTCCCGGTGATCCTTTCGGCAGCGCGCCTTTCCGTACCTTTGCGCGCAAGCGCTCGATGAGGACCGATGAGTTTTTTACGCGGGTACCGTCAGAACGGATATGACGACAACACACACACTCGAGACCGCGGATTTCGCCATCGTCTACGACGTGCACGGCCCGCTGCCCACCGCGGACGGACGCCCGCCGCTGGTCATGGTCGGCCTGCCCATGGACGCCACCGGCTTCACCACGCTGGCGTCGTATTTTCCCGATCGCACCGTGGTCACCTACGACCCGCGCGGTCTCGGGCGCAGCACCCGCAAGGACGGCAGGGTCGACAATGTGCCCGAGGTCCACGCCGCTGACCTGCACGCCCTGATCGACGCGCTCGGCGCCGGGCCGGTCGAGATGTTCGCCAGCAGCGGTGGCGCGGTCGTCTCGCTCGCCCTCGTGACGGCCTACCCCGATGATGTGACCACCCTGGTGGCACATGAGCCGCCGCTGATCTCCGTGGTCCCCGACGCCGCCGCAGCCGAGCGCGCCCGCGCGGGCTACCGAGATGCGTACGAGGCCAAAGGATTCGGCGCGGGCATGGCGGGCTTCATCGCCATGACCTCCTGGCAAGGCGAGTTCACCGACGACTACTTCGCCCAGCCCCCAGCCGATCCCGCGATGTTCGGCCTGCCCACCGAGGACGACGGCTCCCGCGACGACCCGCTGCTGTCCGACCGATCCTGGGCCGTCAGCGGCTACCGCCCCGACATCGCCGCCCTCGCCGCCGCCCCCACCCGGATCGTCATCGCCGTCGGCGAGGAGTCCCTCAACACCTTCACCGGCCGAGCCCCCGTAGCCGCCGCCGAACTCCTCGGCCAGCAAGCCACCGTATTCCCCAGCCACCACGGAGGTTTCGCCGGTGACGAGTTCGGCTACCCCGGCCAGCCCGAAGCCTTCGCCCGCAAACTCCGCGAGGTGCTCGAGGGGAACACCGAGTAGGGACCTGGGGAGGCCCGTTCGTTGTTCGTAAGCTTCACGCTGCGGTGACGGTCGAGACTTGAACCGGGTGGGCATGATGGCCGGATGGAGTCGAATCAGCGCAGTGAACCACCGCAGGTTGCCGGAGAGTATGAGACGCTCACCGGCTTCCTGCGATTTCAGCGGGAGACGTTGGCGTGGAAGTGTTCCGGGCTCAGTCCGGAGCAGCTTCGGCGGCGGGCGGTGCCGCCTTCGACACTCTCGCTGCTCGGGCTGGTTCGTCATCTGACCGACGTGGAACGTACCTGGTTCACGCGGGTCTTGGCCGGCGAAGACGCGCCGTTCCGGTATTGGGGCGAGGATTCCGCCTACGACACCGACTTCGAGGTCGAGGAGGCCGATGCCGCGGAGTCGATTCGGTTGTGGGAGAAGGAATGTGCTCGTTCCAGCGAGATCGTCGAGGCGGATAAGTCGCTCGACCGGATCGGCACGCGTCGACCATCCGGTGCCACGTACAGCTTGCGCTGGATTCTCACGCACATGATCGAGGAGTACGCCCGGCACAACGGACACGCTGATCTGCTTCGCGAAATCATCGACGGTCAGACCGGGGAATAGCGGGCGAATGTGTCGGTGGTGGGTGGCATGCTCCCGATGTGACCGTTTGGGACCTGCTCGATATCGATCGGGCGCTGCGCGCGAGTTGGGCGGCAGACACCTGCTCAGCCGATGATGTGGCTCGGGCCGGCTGGCAGTCCGACAATCCCGCTTGGGGGCATTGCGACATCACCGCCTTGATCGTCAACGACATCTTCGGTGGTGAACTGATGGTGGGGCAGGTGTGGCTCGGTGCGGAGCAACACGGATTCCACTGGTGGAACCGTCTGCCCAGCGGCATCGAGCTCGACCTGACGCGTGAGCAGTTCCGACTCGGCCAAATAATCACTGCCGCACGCGCTGTCGAGCGCCCGCGTGGCAAGCTACCGCGGCGATGGGACGAGTACCTGCTGCTACGTCAACGCGTCACCGCCCATCTCGTGCACTTACCCGAACCCGCGGAGTCCGCGATCGCCCGTGCGGGTCGTGATCGATCTGGAGCGACCCACAGCTGAACCGGCCCTATCGGTTCTAGGCGTTGCCGCAGTGCTCAGCGCCGCTGATCCCATCGACTCGTACCATGGCGACATGCCCGTCGAGCCGGTTCGTGTTGCTGGGGCCGTGGTGGATATCGCCGTTCCAGCGTGGCCGGGGCGAGTGCCGGGGGTCACCATGGCTGGGTTCCGTAGTCGAGCGACGAGTCCGGTCGAATTGTCGATGGTGCCTTATCCGGCGCTGACGGTGTTCATCGATTTCGGTGACGTGTTTCTCGCCGATACGGCCAGCGGCGTGCGCATGCACGGCGGCGGTGTCGTCGGTCTCGGGCCTGCGGGGGTGCGCGGGTGCGGCCGGGACGTCGATCTGCTGCAGGTGCGGTTGTCGCCGGTGGTCGCGCACGCGGTGCTGGGTGCGTCGTCGGAGTTGGGCGGGACGGTGATTGCCTTCGATGAGCTGTGGCACGGCGATGCCGCACGCATACGGGAACAACTGCACGCCACTAGATCCTGGGATGAACGATTCGCGATCGCGGAGGCCGCGCTCGGTCGACGGCTGGGGGAGGGGCGGATGGTTCATCCGGAGATCGCCTTCGCTTGGGCGCGAATCATCAAGAGCCGAGGGCGGGTTCGGGTGGACAGGTTGGCCGAGGAGGTGGGCTGGAGCCGCAAACGGTTGTGGTCGCGGTTCCGTGCGCAGATCGGTCTGACGCCCAAGCGTGCCGCACAGCTGGTTCGATTCGACTACGCGGCGCACCGTCTCGCGAGCGGGGACAGCGCCGCCGCGGTGTCGGCCGAGAGCGGTTACGTCGATCAATCGCACCTGTACCGCGATGCCAGAAGCTTTGCCGGGCTGACGCCGACGGCACTGGCGAGCGCGCCGTGGCTGGCAGTTGATCCCGTCGCGTGGGCGGCCCCGGCCTACGCGCGAAGGCTTGCGATACCGCGTCGATTGGACGGCGCCAATAACCCCGCGTGTGACAGCGCGCTGAGCGCGTGACGCTGTGCTGAGCGGGTGACACCGCGCCGACACCCCTCGACCGACATCGGACCGCGCAGTCCGGAACTCCGGAAACGGGAACATTTCTCCAATACATCCGGTGCGATGCCGTCGATGCTGACTGCGATGTCCGCAAACACGCGCTCGACACCGGCTGTCCGGTTCGCCGACGCGTGCCGTCGAGGAGGAATGACATGAACGACGTGACCGGCACCGAACGCCCGCCGCTCGGCTACCGGCTGCTGCACACGGTGCAGAAGGAGCCGGACTGGTCGACGATCACCGACGAGGAGCTGATCACTTACCGCGACGCGGCGAACCGTAAGGCGGCTGCTCGCTTCAGTCGAGTGATCACCGGGTTTCCGGATCGCCGTGCCACGATCCGTTGGCAGGAGGTGCCACTGCCCGATCGGACGATCCCGGTCAGGGTGTACCGCCCCACGGCCGAGCGGCCCGCCGCACTGCCGCTCGTCCTGCACGTGCACGGCGGCGGATTCGTCGGCACGGCACCGCAATGCGATTGGGCGAACAGTTACCTTGCCGCGCGACTGCCCGCGATCGTCGTCTCGGTCGAGCACCGCCTCCTCGCCCCGGGCAGCCCGCTGTCGGCGGCGGTGGACGACGGCTGGGACGTGCTGCGCCACCTGATGGACAACGCCGCGGAATGGGGGATCGATCCGGCGAGGATCGCGGTCGCCGGCGAGAGCACCGGCGCCTTGATCGCCGCACTTACCGCGATCAGAGCCAGAGACGCCGGCCTGCGCCTGCGGGCCCAGGTGTTGACCAATCCCGTTGCCGACGTGACGGATGCCATGTTCGACTACCCCTCCATGGTCGAGCACGAGAACAGCCCGGGCCTGACCGTGGCGAGGTTGCGGCTGTTCCGCAAGTTGGCAGTCCCTGAGGGAACAGATTCCCACGCCGTGTCACCGCTGCACGCCGCCGACCTGAGCGGGCTGGCACCAGCCCTCGTCGTGGTGCCGACCATCGACCCGGTAGCCGACCACGGCCGCCGCTACGCCCAGCGACTGGGCGAGTTCGGCACGCCCGCACGACGTTGCGAGCATCGCGGAGCCCCGCACGCCTTCCTCGCCCTGCCCGGTGTGGTCCCACAGGCCAAGGCCGCACGCGCCGAGATCACCGAGTTCCTCGATGGTCACCTCGCCGAATCGCGGTCGGCCGCAGCGGAGTCGAAGGCAAGATAGCCCGTCAGTCGGCGTCCGTCAGCGCGGCTGCGGTCAGCGTCAGGTGCTGGGTCAGGGTGGCGGCTGCGGCGTCGGGGTCGCGCGCCAGGGCCGCCTCCTCCAGCCTGCGGTGTTCCGCGGCGCCGTCCCGCTCGGGGTTGCGGCGGGAGGACCAGCGCCGCGCGAGTTCGCTTGCGGTCCACAGGCGGTCGAACGTCTCCAGGAGGACGGGGTTGCCGCAACCTTCCAGGAGGGTGCGGTGGAAGACGCGGTGGGCTTCGGACCAGGCGTCGCTGTAGTACTCGCCTTCGTCGGTCACGTACGGCGGGGTGCGGGACAGGCGATGGTGGGCGGCTCGGACACGCGACTCCCAGTCCAGGTCGCCGCGCTCGATGGACATGCGCAACAGGACCGGCTCGATGGTCCGGCGGGCCTCCGCGATCTCTTGCCAGCGGCGGTCGGAGCAGTCCGGGACGGCGAAGCCGCGGTTGGGGAGCCGGTCGGCGAGGCCTTCGCCGACCAGCCGGACGAGCGCCTCGCGAACGACGGCCAGGCTCACGCCTTGTTCCTTGGCGAGGTCCTGCGGTTTGAGCGCGTCACCGGGGGCGAATTTTCCGCGCATGATCGCGTCGCGCAGGTGGGTATAGATCTGCTCGGTGAGCATCTGCTTTCCCGAGGAGGTCGAGGGGTGAGCCGTCCTGGTCATCCGGCAAGCATAGACGATCTGATAGATAATCGATTATCTGTGTTAGGGTCGATCTTGTGGCCGAGTCCCGATCGAGTGCACCCGCCACTCCACAGCACGGCCTGAAAGGAACGACGCGATGAGCGCCAACGACCCCTTCGCTCGCCTCCCCGAGGCGGCCTCCTTCACCGTCACCAGCGCCAACGTCGCCGACGGCGCCGCATGGGCACCCGAGCAGATGTCCGCCGGCGTCCCCGGCGGCAAGGACATCTCCCCGCACCTGTCCTGGCGCGGCGCACCGGAGGGCACCAAGAGCTACGCCGTCACCGTCTACGACCCCGACGCCCCGACCGGGTCCGGGTTCTGGCACTGGGCGGTCGCCGACATCCCCGCCGCCGTCACGGAGCTGCCCGAGGGTGCGGGCGACGACACCGGTTCGGGCCTGCCCGAGGGCGCGATCCAACTGCCCAACGACGCCCGCGCGGCCCGTTACTTCGGCGCCGCCCCACCCGCCGGGCACGGCCCACACCGCTACTTCGTTGTGGTGCACGCCCTCGATGTCGAGTCCATCGGTGTCCCGGCCGACGCGACCCCGGCACTGCTCGGCTTCACCATGGCAGGCCACATCCTCGGCCGTGCGGTGTTGACCGCGACGGCGGAGACGCCGCCGGTGCGTGCGACGGCCACGGCGGTAAGCGAATCCACGCCCGAAGCCGTCGAACGAATCGAGGTCTCCCGCCTCGTTCCCGCACCGGCCGCCACCATCTTCGCGGTCCTCACCGACCCGAAAGGCCACGTGGACATCGACGCGTCCGGCATGCTGCTCGACGCCGAAGGTGCCCCGGTCGAGCAACCCGGCGACCGGTTCCTCGTCCACATGGACCGCGAAGCCCTCGGCGACTTTCCCCTGGGCAAGTACGACGTAGAAGTCGTTATCACCGAACTCATTCCGGACAAGGAGATCGCCTGGACCGTGGAGGGCCAGATCCGGCCCCCCGTCCGGCACATCTACGGCTACCGGCTGGAGCCTGCCGAGGGCGGCACCCTCGTCACCTCGTACTACGACTGGTCACAGATCGGCGAGGAGTGGAAGTCGCGCCTGACCTTCCCGGTGGTCCCCGAGTCGGCCCTCAAAGCCACCTTGGGAATCCTCGAACGCACCGTCCGCCGCCGGACGGCGGCCTGACCAGCGCCTGACTGCCGCACCCGAGACACTGCTCGGGTCGCGGCCGGCCCGCCGGACCGCGCCCCGAGCACCCGCGACCCGGAAACCGGAAGCTACAGCAAGATCTCGTGGCCGGTTTATCCAAGCGTTCCCCACCACCCATGCCGGATCATGAGGGTCGGAGTGGGGAGTACACATGATTGAAGGACATACCGCAGAACAACTGCGGGAGCTGCTCGAGCGCGGCGCCGACGTGACCAACTCGATCACCGACCGCATAGCGATTCACGTGCTGCACCGCGCGGGCTTGCTCGGAAAACGATTCCTGGGCAACTACATCAGTATCGAGACCGTTGCCCTGGACGGCGATCAGGTGCGCCTCGCGTTCATCCGCGACTGGCCCGATCTGCCACATCAGGCGGACGAGCGCCTGAGCCGCGCCGAGCAACGCTGCCTGGAGCTGGCCGCGTGCATCGCCGCGAGCGTGCCGCACCCTGCCACCACCGGCAAGGTCACCACCGCAACCCCATTGAAGATGCACGTCTGCACCCAGTACTGAAACGAGTCGGCACACCATGGTGGCGAATCGCGAAGACTCGCACCATGGTGTGCCGCTCGACGATCAGGCGGGCAGCCCGGCTTCAATCGTCTGGATGATGCGTGGACGCAGCTCGGCGGTGCTGATCACGGCATCGACCGAGCCGACCTCGACGGCGCGCTGAATGTTGTGCACGCGGTCGAATTCGGCGGCGACGTTGCCGAGTTTCTCGGTGCGCACCGTGGCGCGGGTCTCATCGAGTTCCGCGGTCAGGGTCGCCCGGTCGGTGCCGGAGGCGTTCGCGGCGCGTGCCGCGAGGTCCCGGACCCGAGGATCGGCGGCGGTGCGTGCGTTGACCTCACCGGCGAACACCACCGCGGCGGCAGGCGCACCACCGAGCACGGAGGCGAACGATCCCTCCAGCGCGAGCACGGTCATGTTCGGGTTCAGCGCCTTGGAGAACACCACGAACGCGCCACCGTGGTACCGCGAGATCACGCAGAACACAATGGGCCCTTGGAAATTCACGATCGCACGGCCGATCTCGGCGCCGTACTCCAGCTGGAGTTTGCGCATCGATTCCGGCGACCCGTCGAAGCCGGACAGGTTCGCCAGCACCACCAACGGCCGGTTGCCGCTGGCCGCGTTGATCGCCCGCGCGGCCTTCTTCGACGACTGCGGGAACAGGGTACCCGCGGTGTAGGTGTCCGGGCCGTCGGTGGACGGGTAACCGCGCCGCGGCACCCCGCGTGACTCGATACCGAGCAGGCACACCGGGATTCCGCCGAGGTGCGCGTCCTGCACCACCGCCGTTTCGGCGTCGGCCATGCCTGCCCAGCGTTCCAGCACCGGGTGGTCCTGGTCGGCTAGCGCCCGCATGACGGTCCGAATGTCGAAGGGCTTCTTGCGATCCGGGTTGGCCGTGGCGGAGAAGATCTGACCGACGGTGGTGAAGTCGCTGTCGGCCAACAGATGCGGGAAGTCGGAGACGTCGCGGTCCACCGGATCGCTGGTCTGCGAACGTCGCGGCGTCTGCTCGCCGGGCGCGATGTAGGTGTGGTCGTAGTGCGACATCAGCACGTCGCGGGCCGCGGCCAGATCCGGCGCCCAGTACTGGGCCTGTCCGTTCGGGCCCATCACTCGGTCGTAGCCGCCGATGCCGAAGTTGTCCTCGGCCGACACGCCACCGGAGAAGTCCAGCGCCTGCTTACCGGTGAGCACCATCGCGGAGTCCGGCGTCATCACCAGGATGCCCTTGGTGTGCATGAGCATCGTGGCTTCGGCGTTCCAGTACGGCTGGGCGCCGACATTGATGCCGGAGACCACGATGTTGATTTCGCCGCCGTCCTGGGTGAATTCGACGATCCGCTTGAGCGCGGCCGCCACCCAGTCCATGTTCTCGGTGCCGGACTCCATGGAGATCCGGGCACCGGAGGACAGCGCGTACCACTCCAGCGGCACCTGCAGCCGGTCGGCCAGATCCAGCGCGGCGATCACCCGGCGGCACTCCGGCTCCGACAGCGCGCCGAGCGATTTCGTCGGATCGCCGAGCAGGACAACCCTGGTGACGCCCTGCGGATGCTGCGGGGTCGGCGTGCTGACCACACCCGCGACGATCGCCGCGGTGTTGCGACCCTTGGGCCGGTTGACCGGCACCAGCACGTGCTCGGCGTCGAGGTCGTACTCGGTGAATTCACCGAGCAGCCCGGTGAGTTCGTATGGGTATACCGTGTTGCGGCTGCTGGCGCGCAGCACCTTCTGCCGGTAGGCGTCGAGCGGCTCGATCACGTCGTCGGCCCGCTCACCGATGGTCACCTCGGTGGCATCGAAGCCGATGCGCACGGCGACCTTGGTCAACTCGCCGGTCTTCGGATCCCGTTGCCGCGCGATGAGCAGGATCTCTTCGAGCCCCGCGCCCGCGGTGGTCGGCCGCACGTGCTTGACGACCGTCTCCAGCTCTTCCGGCGTCACATCGATCGGCGGCCAGATGTACATCACGATGCGGTTGGTGTTGAACCGGTTGGCCGACGGCCGCAACGACTGTGCCCGGCGGATCGAGTCGAGGCAGGTGGCGATGGCGATCTCGGCGGTCGGCAGCGCGAGCAGCCTGCCGTCCTGCTCGCGCAGCGCGGCCAGGTCCCGGACCTGTGCAAACGCCATGAGGCGCTCGTCGGACGGGTTGTCCTTGGCGACGCAGCGGAACAGGTACACCTCTTCGTCGTCCGAGGACGGCAACCGGGTGAGGTCGAACTTGCGCAGCCGCTGCATCTGCATCCGCTGTGCGATGTACGGGTGCAGACCGCGGATCAGTCGCTCCTCGGCCATGCCGGTGGCCGACGGACGGAAGGTGAAGTGGTGGTGCATGACCGCGCCGCCGCTGCCCGCGACCGCGACGGTGATCCGGTGCACCTGGCTCGGCAGCTGATGGGCGCCGAGCACCTCGTGCAGTGCCGCGGCCATCGCGTCGAAGTCGGCGGGCTGCTTCTCCCAGCTGAGGTAGATGTCGGCGTCGATGGACGCCGAGCCGCGCGCCAGTTCGGTGAGCCCGCGCAGCGTGCTCTCCAGTGCGTCGAACCGCACGGCCGCGGAGACCAGGCTCAGGCCGCGGCGCTCGGCGATCACGAAGGTGCAGCCGCCCACCTCGTGGGTGCGCACGCCCTCGAGACCCTTGTTGCCGTAGTACCGGCGGGTCAGCACCTCCAGCATGACCGTGTTGTCGAGGTTGCCGCGCACCAACCGCTGGCCGAGCAACCGCACCAGCGGCTCGGTGCTGCGCACCATGTCGGAGATGCGCTCGGCGCGATCCGGCGAGTCCGGGTGCGCGTCCAAGTGGCGCAGGTGCTTTCGGATGTTGGTGTAGACGCGGGCCCGGTTGCGCCGCAGCAGCGGCTGGCCGTACCAGGCGTACACCACGCCGCGGGCGAGGTCGGCGATCACCGGGAACCGCACCTGTGTCGCGGCCACCAGCCGCTCCAGCGCCAGGCCGACAGGCTCGCGCAGTGCCCGGTCCGGCATCGGCTCGCGCAGCCACTCGCGCAGCAGCGTCGTGATCACGGTGACGGTGTCGGACGGGCGCTGCTGGGCGAGGAAGATCCGGAAGACCGCCGCCTCCAGCTCGGGGGTGCGTTCCAGTTCGGTGACCCCGTAGTGCCCGAGCGCGTTGGCGAGCTTGGCCTGGAACGACGCGGGCAGCCCGGCCCGCTCGACATCGAGGCTCTGCAGGTAGGTGTGGAAGTACTCGCGCGCGCTGTGCACGTGGCTGTACTGGCCGTCCTCACCCGAGGAGCGGTTGTGGCTCAGCTCGGCGAGGTCGGCGAACACCTCCATCAGTTCGAGTTCCTCGGCGAGCGGCCTGCGACCGTCCGCGAGCGCCGCCTGGCGCGCGGTGAGGTAGTCGTCGAGCACCCGGCGATCGTCGTGCGGGTCGACGTCGTAGCCGAGCAGCAGGCTGCGCAGATCCTCCTGGCCGCGGGTGGTGAGCTCGTGCGGCTGGATCCGCGCGGACCCGACGGGCAGGTCGAGCTCGACCGTCCCGACCGCACCCGCCTCCTCCGCGGCGTCCCCGTCGCCGAGCGGCTCGAGCCACAGCAGCGGCGCGCCGGTCTCCACCTGGCTGCCGACGGACACGACGCATTCCTTGAGCCGCGCCTTGAACGGCGCGCGCAGCACCGTCTCCATCTTCATGCTCTCCAGCACCAGGACCGGTCCGCCTGCCTCGACCTCGGCGCCGACCGCGAGCGGCGTGGCGACGACCAGCGCGGGGGCGGGGGAGCGAACCACGCCACCCTCGTCCCGGCTGATCCGGTGGGTCACGCCGTCGACGTCGACGAGGTGCACCGGACCGTGTGTGCCGGTGGTCAGGCGGTAGCGGGTGCCGTTCACCATGATCTGCCCGGTGTGCCGGTCGAAACGCTCGAGATCGACGTCGGCGGTGCGGATGTCACCGGCCGCCTCGATGCCGATGCGGAACCGGTGCGCGCCGATGCGCGCGACCCGCACGCGGTAGCTCGCGCCTCGCAGCTTGAGGTCGAGCGGCCGTCCGCTCTCGTGCTGGACCTGCGGACGCCCGCCGGACGCGGTGGACAGCAGCCGGTGCCGTTCGGCCCGCTCCTCTTCCTCGTACGCGTCGATGGCCGCGGCGGCCAGCGCGATGGCGGAGTGCCGGTGCGAGACCAGCCGGCCCTCGCCGCGGACGCGGTCGATCCAGCCGGTGTCCGCGCTGGCGTCGATCACCTCGGGCTGGTTCAGCAGGTCGAGCACGAAGCTCTTGTTCGTCGCGCCGCCCTCGATGATGACCCTGGTCTGCGCGACCGCCCGGCGCAGCCTGCCGAGCGCTTCCTCGCGGTCGCGGCCGTAGGCGATGATCTTGGCGATCATCGAGTCGAAGTCGGCGGGGATGGTGTCGCCCTCGCTGACGCCGGTGTCGACCCGGATACCGGGGCCCGCGGGCAGATTCAGCCGCGCGATGCGGCCGGGGGCGGGGGCGAAGTCGCGGTCGGGGTCCTCGGCGTTGAGCCGGGCCTCGATGGCGTGGCCGCGTTCGATGGGCATGGCACCCTCGAGCTTGCCGCCGGAGGCGACATGCAACTGGGCCCGCACGAGGTCGAAACCGGTGGTGTATTCGGTGATCGGGTGCTCGACCTGCAGTCGGGTGTTGACCTCCAGGAAGGCGAACAGCTGGTCACCGGGGTGGTAGAGGAACTCGACGGTCGCCGCGCCGCGGTAACCGACGGCGATCGCCAGCCGCTCGGCCGACGCCTTGAGCTCGGCCGCCTGCTCGGGGCGCAGCACCGGCGAGGCCGACTCCTCGATCACCTTCTGGTTGCGCCGCTGGACCGAGCAGTCGCGGACGCCGAGCGCCCAGGCGGTGCCCTGACCGTCCGCGATCACCTGCACCTCGACGTGCCGGGCGCCGGTGACCAGGCGCTCCAGGAACACCACGCCACTGCCGAACGCGCGCGCGGCCTCCTGACGGGTGCGCTCGTAGGCGTCGACGAGGTCGGCGTCGTTGGTGACGACCCGGATGCCGCGCCCGCCGCCACCGGCGGTCGCCTTCAGCATCAACGGGTAGCCGATCTCGGCCGCGGCCGTCATCGCGGCCTCCACGGTCTCGACCGCGCCACGGCTCCACGGCGCGACCGGCACGCCGACCTCCTCGGCGATCAGCTTCGCGCCGATCTTGTCGCCGAGCTTGCGCATGGCTTCCGGGCTCGGCCCGATGAAGGTGACACCGATCTGTTCACACAGTTCGGCGAACGCCGGGTCTTCGGCGACGAAACCCCAACCGACCCAGGCGGAGTCGGCGCCGGTCTCGACCAGCGCCCGTTCGAGCGCCTTGAGATCCAGGTAGGGGCGGGCGGCGGCCGGACCGAGGTCGTAGGCGATATCGGCTTCGCGCACGAACGTCGCGTTCCGGTCGACATCGGTATACAAAGCGACGGTTTCGATCGGTCGCGCGGTCGCCGCGGCCAAGTCTCGGACGGCGTGGATGAGGCGCATGGCGGCCTCTCCCCGGTTCACGATGGCGATGCGGCTGAACACTCGCCGACTCCTTCCTCTCCTGAAAGCTGGCCCGATGAACGGGCAAGGGTTGCAACTCTCGGTCCCGCGTAGTGTGCACCTCTCAGACAAATATGTGCACACCCGATCGGGTGTTACCGGTCCGTAGGTTGTGGGAACCCACCATATTTGGGTCGATCAGGCGGATTCCGGTGTCCGGCGCGGCCCGGAAACACCCTCGCACAACGATGATTCACCTCGCTCGCGGATTCGGCGCAACGCTGTGGGATTCCCCTAGGACCGGGGTCGGAGTCGCCCCGGACGCGTCCGGCCGGACCGCCACACCGGGCCTAGGCTTGGCTGGTGGTGTTCGACTCGGCCGACTTCGATCTCGCACGGTACGCGGACTTCGACATGCCTGCTTATGTGCGGCGCACCTACTGCAGTTGGCATGACGCGAGCTGGCGGTCGCTGCTTGTGCAGTGCTTCGACCATGTTCGCGAGGCGGAGGACCTGCCGATGCCCGGCGCGGCCGATCTGCACCTGGTGCTCTACGTGGCCGGGGACGTGGCGATGCGCACCCGTGCCGACGGGAAGCCGGTGCGCAGGCGCTGGGTTCCCGGCGATCTGGAGCTCATCGTCCCCGATTCGCCGAGCCTGCGCGCCTACCGGGCGACCTCGGCGATGCGCACCGTTCAGGTGCATATTCCGTCCGGGACCGTGGAACGGGTGGCCGCCGAGCTCGACGGCGGCAAGCCGGACTTCGAGGCGCTGGCGGCCACGGTGCGCGCGGGTGATCCGCTGGTCGAACAGCTGATCCGGGCGCTGCCCGCCGCCGACGGCAGCAACGACATGTACGCCGAATCCGCGGCGACGTTCCTCACGACGCACCTGCTCACCCGAGGTCGGCATGCGACGCCGCCCGGCCCGGAACACGCGGCGGTCCGCGCGAGCGTCGCGGTCATGCGGGAACGGATGGCCGAGCCGCTGACGCTGGCCGATATCGCCGCCGAGGTGCATCTGAGCGTCTATCACTTCATCCGGGTCTTCCGGGAGGCAATCGGCGAGACACCGCACCGATATCTCACCCGGTTGCGCATCGAGCGGGCGCAGCGGCTGCTGTCCACCACCGACCTCACCGTCGGGCAGATCGCCGATCGGTGCGGGTTCGCCAGTCCGGGCGCGCTGTCGTCGGCGTTCCTGAGCCAGGTCGGGGTCCGGCCGTCGGTGTACCGCAACATCTGATCGATACGCGGCAATTCGGCGCATCGCCGCGGGGCGGGCCCGTCGCTTAGTTTCGGATCATGCAGAGTTACGACGCGACCGCGACCTCGGCGGCAGCGCCGGCCGTCGTCTGGCGGCTGCTGCTCGACGCGCGGACGTGGCCGGTGTGGTCGACCGTCGACGCCCTGGTGCCGGAGCGTTCCAGCGGGCTCGATCCGAACGGACGCGACGGCGTCGGCGCGGTGCGCGCGTTCCGTACCGGGCGGACCGTGACCGGCGAGCGGCTGACCGGACTAGTCGAGGAGAAACAACTCACCTACGAGGACGCGTTCAACTGGAGCCTGCGTAACTACCAGGCGGTCATCGATCTCGTGCCGGCGCCGGACGGTGGCACGGTCATTCATTGGTACGGAACGTATTCCGCGCGATGGGGAATGGGTTGGCTGATGCAGCGTGTCATGCGGCGCGTCATGCAGCAAATGGCGGATGGTCTTGCCGCGCACGCGGCGGCCGAGGTAGTAAAAGAATGAACTGATTTCGCCGACAACTCCGTTTCTCGGTGTGCGCGAACCCCTATCAACCCCTACGCGTAGGTGCGCGAGCGCGCGCACGGTGGCGCCGATCGGCCCGTGCTGACCGCGCGCGACCTGCACAGTTCGGTAATGTTGTTCCCGCGCAGCATCTTTCAGTCATGTAGCAACCCCTGTTCGACACCGCCGACGGGCCGAAATCGTGTGGCAGGGTGACCGGGTATGAAGACGATCCTGATCACCGGGGCGACATCGGGTATCGGCCTCGCGGCGGCACAGCAGTGCGCCGCGCAGGGGCATCGGCTCGTACTCGTCGGGCGAAACCCGCGGAAGCTGGCCGATGCGGCGACCGCCGTCCGGGCCGCCGGTGCGGGCGGCGTGGACACTTTCGAGTGTGACTTCGCCGTACAGTCTTCGATCCGTCAGCTCGCCAAAAGTGTGCTGGCGCAATACGACCGGCTGGATGTACTCGCCAACAATGCGGGCGGCTACCAGAAGAATCGCGTCGAGACCGAGGACGGCATCGAGACTACGTTCGCCGTCAACTATCTCGGCGGCTTCCTGCTGACCGAGCTGCTCATCGATCTGATGGTGCGCAGCGCTCCCTCGCGCGTCCTGTTCACCTCCTCGGTCCTGCATTTCGGCGCCACACTGGATTTCGACGATCTCGGTCTCGAGCGTGGGTACTCCGGCGAGCAGGCCTACAGCCGGTCGAAACTCGCCGACATCCTCTACGCCAGGGCGTTGGCGCGCCGGGTCGAGGGAACCGGGGTGACGGTCAACGCCTTCCACCCCGGTGCGGTGGCGACCGGCATCTGGGACTCGATGCCGTGGTTCGGGCAGCCGCTGGTCGCGCTGGCCAAGCGACTGTTCATGATCACCGCCGAGGAAGGCGGTCGCGCGCTCACCTATCTCGCCACCGATCCCGAGGTAGCCGCGGTCACCGGCGCCTATTTCCAGAAGAACCGCATCAAGACTCCGTCGCGTCGTGCGCAGGACGACGCGCTCGGACAGCAGCTGTGCGAGGTGAGCGCGACCCTGGTCGAGTCCGCCGACTAGCCGCAGCGGCTATGCAGTCCACGACAACGTTGTCGAAAGTCCAAGCGACACATGATGTTTGTCATCGACTGATCTGCAGAAAGCAGGGGCAATGCAGCGTACGCGTTTCGAGTCGATCGGCTCGTACACTCCCGAAACCGTCCGTTCGACCGAGGAACTGATCGACAGTCTGGCGGTGCCGAGGTCACTGGATCTGGAGCGGATCACCGGGATCAAGAATCGGCGGGTCTACGACTCGCGTCCGGATCACTATGAATCCTCTTTCGAATTGGCGTTACAGGCCATCGACGATTGTCTGCGCCATTCGGACTACCGCGCGGACGAGCTGGACATCGTCATCTCGGCCTCGATCACGCGCACCCGAGGTAAGGACGTCTTCTGCTACGCGCCGGCCTTCGCGCTGATGCTCGGCAACGCGATCGGCGCGACATCGGCCCGGCATTTCGACGTCTCGAACGCCTGCGCGGGCATGCTGACCGGGGTACTGGTGCTGGACCGGATGATCAAAGCAGGGGTGGTGCGCAACGGTCTGGTGGTCAGCGGTGAACAGATCACCCCGATCGCGGAGACCGCGTTGCGGGAGATCAACAAACCGTACGATCCGCAATTCGCGGCACTGACCGTTGGCGACGCGGCGGTGGCGGTCGTGCTCGACGATCGCGGCGACGACCACGACGAGATCCACTACGTCGAATTGATGACCGCCGCGGGCGGGGCCGAGCATTGCCTCGGCATGCCCAGTGACCAGTCCGCGGGCATCGCGCTCTACACCGATAACCGGGCCATGCAGAACGAGGGCAGGTACATGCAGGCGATCAACCGCATGGACGCGTTCCTGAAGGAGACCGGGCGCACCTGGGAGAGCGAGAAATACGACTACTGGATCCATCATCAATTCAGCGGACCGGTCATCGAGTATCTCGGGCACCTGACCGAGCAGCACTTCGGCACCCCGATGCCGCAGGCCCTGAATGTGTTGCACGAGTACGGCAATACCGCCTCGACCTCGCATTTCCTGGTGCTGCACGAGTATCTCGCGCAACAGAAGATTCCCAAGGGTTCGAAGGTCCTGATGATTCCCGAGGCGTCCGGCATCGTGTCCGGTCATCTCGCCGCGACCATTTCGCGTCTGGAGGTCTGAGCCATGGGTACCACGATTGTCGCCGCCGCGACGAACACCGATCTGGACACCGGCAGCTACTTCGAACTCGCCACCCGCGCGGCCCGCGCCTGCCTGGCCGGCTCGGATGTCTCGGTCGACGAGATCGGCATGCTGATCAACGTGGGGGTCTTCCGGGACGACAACATCTCCGAGCCTGCCGTGTCCGCGCTCATTCAGAAACGGATCGGCATCGGCCTGGAATACCAGCCGGGACGGGTACCCGCGTTCTCCTTCGACCTGATGCATGGTGCCACCGGCCTGCTGCATGCCCTCAGCACCGCGGAGTGCTTCCTGGCCACCGGTGACGTGGAGTATGCGCTGCTGGTGGCGGGGGATACCCATCCGTCCACGCAGCGCTACGTCGCGGGGTTCCCGTACACCACCGGGGCCGCCGCGGTACTCCTCGGAAGCACACCCACCGCAGGGGGATTCGGACGGCTGCATACGCGGGAGACCGCCGGGAAGGTTGAGCCGTCGGCCTGGGTGTCGCTGGCAGAGGCCGGTGCGCACGGACGCTCGGCCATGCGCGTTCGGCACGGCACGGCAGACCCGATCACGCTCGCGGCGGCGGTCGTTCGCGACTGCGTGGCCGAAGAGAACATCGACAGCGACGATTTCGCTGAGGGGCGCGCAGTTCTGCTCGCCCCAGCCCCCGCACTGGGCTTCCGGGCCCGCCTCGCCGAAACGCTGGGGCTGCGACCGGAATCGGTGGTCGGCGTCGCCCCGGCGATCGGCGATCCGTACACCGCGGCTCCGGTCCACGCGTACCTGAATGCGCGGGAATCGGGGGCGCTCGGTCCGGCGGGCACGGTGCTGTTCCTGGCCGCCGACGACGCTGCGGCGGCCTGTCTCGCCTACCATCCGCAGCCGACGGTGGTGCCCACCGGGCGTGGAGTCAGCGCCGCGGGAAGCGAAAGATGTTGATGTAACTAACATTCCGCCAGATTGTTCGGCGCCGCTCCCGTGATCTTGTTGCCGCGATTCGAGGACAGGTCGCGGTGCGGCGACCTACGCTAGTGGCACCGGCTGGATCAATGGGGTGTCCAGGGATGCCCCCGCTGCGACGATGCCGCGTCTTCAGCGCACCCGAGTTGTCTCTTCGATGGTGCCTTCCCCAGTCGGGCACGCCTCATCGACGAAGGGGACTCGGGTATGCACCGGCAGATTCTGCACGAAAAGTGGTCGTTACTACACAGATCCGAGGTCGGGCAGGCCATGGCCGTGCTCGGCGGCGCCAGCACGGTCGGCTTGGTCGCCGAACTACTCGCCGCCGACGAGGCGGCGGTGCGCACGGCCGTGCGCCAGCTTGCCGCTGGCTCGTCCGGGCGGGCGCTTTTCGACCTGGACATCGGTGAGCGCGTCCTGCGCGACACCCCGGCGGAGGTGCGCAGGGAACTGCACCGTCGTGCCGCGAAGCTGTTGCACGACAAGGGGTTCCCGGCGGCGGTCGTGGCCGACCACTTGGTCGCGGCCGGTGCCACCGGGCATCCATGGGCGGCTGGTGTGCTGCTCATCGCCGCGGCGGAGGCCTTGGCGAACGACCAGATCGACCGCGCGGTGCAGCGACTGGAGTTGGCCTATCGAGTGACCCGGGACGCCGCCGAGCGCGCCACGATCGCGATCCGGCTGGTGCGCGCCGAGTGGCGGCTCAGCCCGTCGAGTCGAACGCGGAACTACAGCCGGGTGCGTGCGGCCATCCGGGCGGGCCGGGTGCCGATGGCGGGGCTGCCTGCCGCCGTCATGTTCCTGCTCTGGCACGGGCAGGCGCAGTACGCCGATCAGGCGCTCGGTCAGTTGGACTGCGGCAGGCTCGACGAGGCGGCGCCGAAGATCGACTTCCTGTGTGCCTGGCTGCGGTCCTCGCACCCGCCGCACGCGCAACGCCATCAGCGGTTGCTCGCCGCCCAGGCCCGGCGGCGCCCGGCGGTCGCGGCGCGACCGTCACCGCACCTGCTCGGCGCGCAGTTGCTCACCGGCCTGTTCGACGGGTGCCCGCAGGACGAAACCGTCACCATCGCCCAGCGTCTGCTCACCTGTCATCGGCTCGCCGCGAGCACCGTGGAAACCCTTGCGGCAGCGGTGCACTGCCTGATCTACACCGACCGGCTCGACACCGCCGCGGCCTGGTGCGACTCGCTGCTGGCCGAGGCCGAGGCGCGGCGGGCACCGACCTGGCAGTCGATCTTCGCCGGCCTGCGCGCGGAGACGATGCTGCGCAAGGGGAATGCGCGGGCCGCGGCCGATGACGCCATGGTCGCGCTCAACGTGGTCCCCGCCGAACACCTCGGGGTCTGGATCGGCATTCCGATCGCGGCGCTGATTCGCGCACACACCCTGGCCGGCAGGCACGCCGACGCCGAGGCGCAACTGCGCAGGCCGGTGCCGCGGGCGCTGTTCGAATCACGGTTCGGCCTGCTGTATCTGCATGCCCAGGGCCACCACCAGTTGGCCGTCGGCCGTGCCGACGAGGCGCTGCGCACCTTCCGCCGCTGCGGCCACCTGATGCGGCGCTGGCAGATGGACTTTCCCTGGCTGGTGCCGTGGCGCAACGACATCGCCGCCGCGCACCTCGCGCTCGGCGAACACCGGCACGCTCGCGCCGTCGCGAACCGCCACCTCGATCTGCTCGGTGCCGCGAGCCAGCACCGCACCGGCGGGGTATCGCTGCGGCTGCTCGCCGTGGCCGCCGACCGCTACCAGCGGGTCCGGCTGCTCCGGGATGCCGCGGCGATCGCTCGCGGCGGCGGCTGCGACCTCGAATTGGCGACGGTCCTAGGCGAACTCGGCGCGGCACACCGCGCCGTCGGCGACCACGACAAGTCCCGCACCCTGATCCGCGAGGCCACCCGGCTCGCCGATTCCTGCGGTGCCGACCCGTTGCTGCACGACCTGCGCGGCGACCGCCCGCAGCGCACCGCACCCATTGCCCGATTGCGCACGCACGCCCATGGTCTCGACGCTCTGAGCCCCGCCGAACGCCGCGTCGCCGAGCTCGCCGCGCGCGGCGAACGCAACCGTGACATCGCCGCCGCGCTCGCCATCACCACCAGCACCGTCGAACAACACCTCACCCGCGTCTACCGCAAACTGGACGTCGCCCGCCGCACCGAACTGACCTTCGTGCTAGGCGCGGCGCGGCGTCCGGACACCGGCTCGTCGGTCTCCGTCACCGGATAGGTGCGCCGCTGATCTTGCGTCCCTCGCGCACTTCTGGCAGTTTCGGTAATTGTCTCGGTGCGTAGCTCGACGTGAGTCACCCTCGGCCCTCGGGCGCACGTGCCGAGGCAGGCCGGCGACAGCGATCGGGTCTGTCGGCGGATTCGATCGAATGGTGAGGACACCATGGACTCAGCGCTCATCTCCGTGGGCTTGCCGGTAGTTTTGATAATCATCATGTTCGGGCTCGGGCTTTCGCTCACCGTCGAGGATTTCACCCGGATCGCGAAGAGCCCCAAGGCCGCCGCCATCGCGCTGGTGTGTCAACTGCTGGTGCTACCGATCGCCGCGTTCGGTCTGGTCAAGCTGTTCGATCTGTCGCCACTGCTCGCGGTCGGCGTGATGCTGCTCGCGGCGTCGCCGGGTGGCACCGCGGCGAACCTGTTCAGTCACCTGTTCCACGGTGACGTCGCGCTCAATGTGTCTCTCACAGCGGTCAATTCGATCATCGCGGTGGTCACCGTCCCGCTGGTCACCAACTTCGCCATCGACCACTTCGACCCCGGCGAGTCGGGCACGGTCGGTCTGCAGTTCGGCAAGGTCGTCCAGGTCTTCTCGATCGTGCTGATCCCGGTCGTGCTCGGCATGCTGGTGCGCAGGCTCTCACCCGCCTTCGCGCAGCGGATGGATCGGCCGGTGCGCATCGGCTCCGCGCTCACCCTGACCCTCGTCATCCTGGCGACCATCGTCGACCAACGCGCCGACATCGTCCCCTACGTGCAAGCCGTCGGGATCCCCATGATCCTGTTCTGCTTCATCAACCTGAGCGTGGGCTACACCGTCCCCCGGCTCTTCGGCGTGCAGGGTCGCCAGGCGATCTCCAGCTCGATGGAGGTCGGCATCCACAATGGTGTCATTGCCATCACTATCGCCGTCAGCGTGCTGGGCAGCATCGAAATGGCGATCCCCGCAGCCGTTTACGGCGTCGCCATCTTCCCGATCGCGACCGCCTTCGGTTGGCTCGTCACGCGGCGCCGGGCACCCGAGGCCGCGGCCGAAACCCACCCGGTGGTGGGTGATTCCGATGCGGCGCTCGGGGATTCCTCTGCGCGCTGACGTTTCCCGACCGGCGCGGACGCCATCGAGTCGAATGCCGCCGGCTACAGCGCGGTTCGGCCGACTCCTTTCGATCCGCGCCGACGACGCCGAGCCATCGAGTCGAAGCGAGCTTGCGGGCTCGAATGTGTTACTGTGCGCGGCATTCCGCGAACCACGACGGTGATCAGTGCTGGTCGGTGGTTTCCTGCGCCTGTGTGTGCACAGTCAGTAGCAGGCGGTCGAAGGTGGTGCGTTGCGGTAGTGGGCCCCCGCCCATCCCGGTGATCGCGGTGACGAGCAGTTCGGCCAGTTGGCGCAGCTTGGTGTTGGTTTCCTGGGATCGCCATTGCAGGACGCGGAACGCCTGCTCGGCGTTGATGCCGTACACGAGCATCAGTGCACCCTTGGCCTGTTCGATCACCTCCCTGGCCTTGATGAGGTCGGGCAGCAGCTCCTCGGCGAACTCTCGCCGTCCCTGTTCGACGGAGTCGCTCACATCCACGTAATACCCGCTGGTGCCGACCACCGCGCCGTCCTCGTCCACCAGGCGGTCGCCGACCACGATGACCGAGTGCACCACCCCCGCGGTGTCGATGATCCGGTGTCTGCTGCAGAACGGGGCGCCGGTGCCGATCGTCTCGGCCAGCGTGGCGGCGACCTGCGCCCGATCCTCCGGATGCTTGTGCGAGAGCACCACCTCGGTCGTCAGCACCACCGCTCCCGGCTCGTACCCGTGCATCACCGCCACTTCGTCCGACCACTCCCACCGTTGGTCCGCAAACCAAAACCGAAAGCTGCCAACACTTTGCGGCCGCCCAGCAGCCACCCGCCCCACCCCGTCGGCACACCCGGGGACGCCCTCTCCGAACTCCGTCACAACGCCAACTATCGAAGCGAACCACCCCCCGCCGCGAGGGTCGAAGGTCACCAACAACCCGTTGGCGCGGGGCGTTATCGCGGCGGGTCGAGCCGTTCGAGTTTGGTCCAGCCGGTCCAGCCGCGCTCGCGGAGTAGTTGGGTCAGGCGGTGGGTGGGTGGGGCGGTGTCGCGGGCGAGGGTGTCGAGGAGGGTGGCCAGGGCGGGGTCGATGTTGCCGCCGACGTAGTTGTCGCCGTGTTCGTCGGCTAGGTGGGTGAGGTAGGTGGCTATCTTGTCGACCAGGTCGGTGAGGATCGGGTCGTTGTCGGTGCGGTCGAGGGCTCGGCTCAGGGTGAGGTAGAAGTCGATGAGGGGGGAGTCGGCGATTTGGGTTTGTTTGCGGGCCATCAACTCCGGGATCAGGTCGGGGGAGTGGGCGGCCAGGGGGATCCAGCCGTCCCGTTCGACCTGGATTATGCGTTCGTCGACACCGAGTGCCCGGAGATGGTCGAGAAAGTCGATTACCTCCGGGGGTAAAGCCAGACTTTCTCCGGTGGTGAGGCGGGCGATGCGGTCTCGGTGTTGTTGGCGTAACTCGATTTCCGCCTGTAACAGCCTATCGATGTCGGCGACTGCTGCGGCGAATTCTTGTTCGTCGGCCTGGAGCAGTTCGTGGACGCGTGCCAGGGGGACGCCGGCCTCGGCGAGGGTTCGGATCTTGATCAGCTCGACTACGGCAGCGGCGTCGTAGCTGCGATAACCGGAGTGGTCTCGCGCCGGCTCCGGCAGTAGCCCTTTGGCGTGATAGTGCCTAACCGCGCGCACCGTTACGCCGGCGTAGGACGCGAGCTTGCCGATGGTGAGCATTGGTCCAGTCTTCCTGAATCGCGTATCGGTTCAGGAAGCCGCTCGGGCGGCGGGCGTGTGGGCAGTCCGGATGATGCGCGCGACGTCCTCGGCGTGCGTGACCACCAGCCCATGGGTGGCGTCGAGCCGGGAGGTGACGATATCCGGCCGCTCGCGGCCCAGTCTGTCCATGCCCGCACGCCAGAGCCGATTGTGGCGTGGCACCCGCCCCTCGTTGCTGTCACCGGCCATGGCGGTCGCCATGATCAGGTGGATCGGGCGGTCGAGTGTGCGGTATCGGTCGAGAATTCCAATGCCGACCACGTCGATGTCGATATTAATTCCGGACCTGATCACATCCAGTTCGAGATTGAGCTCGAGGATTTGCTCGGCAGTGAGCAGCACCTGACGTGGGGTTCCTTTCAGGGTCTCGTGCCACGTCACCACGTCCGCCCACAATGTGCGGAAGTCCGGCAGGTCGGCCTGGGTGATGAACGGCGCGGGTAGCGGATTCGCTCCGTCGATGAGAATCAGGCCGCCGACAGTGTCGGGATATTCGCAGGCATAGTGCAGGATGAGGTCCGCGCCGTACGAGTGGCCCGCGAGCAGAGGGGCCAAGGGAAGGGACAGGCGACCCACCTCTCTCATCACGGCCACGAAATCGCCGAGGAACGCCTCGAAGGAGTATCGGTCCGCAGCAGACGAAAAGCCGTGGCCGCGCAGGTCGAAGGTGAACACGTCGAAGTCGCGCCGCAGCAACTCGACGAGTTCGTGCAATTCGGCCTGTGTCGACGTGAGACCAGGGCACAGCACCAGCGGTCGACCTGCGCCG
This sequence comes from Nocardia sp. NPDC052316, assembly GCF_044547795.1. NCBI lineage: Bacteria > Bacillati > Actinomycetota > Actinomycetes > Mycobacteriales > Nocardiaceae > Nocardia > Nocardia sp. NPDC052316. The sequence goes on along the minus strand of NZ_JBIUBB010000007.1, from coordinate 512,318 downwards.
CCCCGAGTCACCGGAATAGTGACACCGTCGCGGTGGACGGTGAAGTGTTCGGTATCCGTAGTCATGCCGACCATGCTGAACGGTTGACCCTGCGTCAAGGTCAAGCCGACGTGGGGCTCATGTTCCGGCACGTTCGCCAGGGCGGCGGGCCAGTGCGTGCAACGCGCCATCGGTGGTGAGGACGAACAGCCAGTCGCCGGTGACCGACATGGCGGAGGTGACCGCGCCGCCGAAGTCGTACTGGCTCAGTAGCTTTCCGGTGCGGCGGTCCAGCGCGACCAGACGGCCGTCCCAGGTGCCCGCGTAGACAACGGTTTCGGTGGTCAGCACGTGCATGGCGGGCGCGTTCGGTGCGGCGTTGCAGCCTGCGGCTACGCGAGCGGGGTCGTCGAGCGGGCCGGTGCCCGGCACGTAGCCGACTCCGGTCTCCCATACGGGCCTAGCCGGATCGTGTGCCTGCGTGTCGAACGCACGGACTTTGCCATCGATGGACGCGACGTAGACGAACTGCCCGCGGGTGGCGGGGGCCGTCACCGGCGGCGGCCCGGGTTCGCAAGCGCTGCCGGGGATTTCGGCGTGCCAGAGCGCGCGTCCGTCGCGCGGGTCATGACCTGTCACACCGCCCGCTGTCATGGTGATCAGTTGACGATCATCGTCGGTAAGCGCGGGGGAGGAGTGACTGAACAGTCCGCCCGCGGTGTCGACGGAGTAGCGGCGGGTGCAAGTGGTCAGGTCCATGGCGAGGAGGGTTTGGCTGGAGCCCGAGTGCAAATAGGCCACCTTCGCGTCCTTGCCGCGCACCGCGGTGCTGTGGAACTCGCCCCACCCGGCCGGCGCGGTGAACCCACCGCGCAGCCGCTCCCCGGAAGTGGCATCGCGGCAGACGATTTGGTCGTACTGCTGGTAGACGGCGACCCCGCGACGATCGGGCAGTTCGAAGACGCTCACCGGGCCGCCCGCTCTACCGTAACGGCGCACGGTCTGACCGACTCGGTGCTCGTCATCGATGGTCTGCCACACCACGGCACCGGTTTTCGCATCGAGCGCGTACACCCGGCCGACACCGGTGGTGAGGTACACGCGACCACCCTGCACGGTCGGGAAGGACTCCGCGTCGCCGTCCAGATAGGTCCGCCACAGTTCACGGCCGGTATCCCGGTGGTAGGCCAGCACTTGGTGATACGGAGAGGCGAAGGCCTGGGATGTCACGATCACCGTGTCGCCGACCACGGCGGCCCCGTTGAGGTGGAAGTGCTCGCCGGTATCGGCCGACCATCGCTGGTCCAGCACGGCGCCCGGGTCGGTGGCTGCGGCGGATCCGCCTGATTCGGCACCGCCCTGGCGAGGCCAGTCCGCTCCGGCAGTGGGCGCCGCCTGGTCCGCAATGCCGAAGGCCCCCTGCATAGCAGGCCATGACTGACCCGCGGTATCAACGGCTGTTACCTCGATGCGGTATTTCCCGGGCCGCAGATCCGGGATGCTGCCATGTGCCGCAGTCCAATCGGCGCGCACGGGCGGGCACGGCTCGGTCTGCCCGCCCGGCGGTGTGTAGCAATTCACCTTCCCGGGCCGCGCAGTGCTCGCGCCGAACCGCAGATCCGCGCGCCACACCTCGCCGCCACCGTCGGCGCGCACCCGGACCTGCGCGTTCGCCGGAGTCCGCCCGGCATCCTCCACATGGAGGTCCACCGGGACCGGCGCGCCGCCGCGATGCACGCTGTCGGGTGCGGGACTCACCAGCGCCGTCCGGTCGCGCACGAAGAACTGCCGGTGCGTGCCGGAGACATAGCCGACGTCTTCATTCTCCGGCGTCGCGCGGTCGTCGGTGATGCCCGCGAAGTCCAACAGCTGGTAACCGGGCCGCGCACCGTCGATGCCGTAGGTGGCGCCCATGTTGTTCACCTCGACCGAGCGGGCGAAGGCGCCGCGACGAAACTCGCTCTGCTGGTTGTGGCCTGCCGCGAACATCCGGACGTCGTAGCGGGCGAGCTCGTCCATGGTCGGTTGGATCGCCTCTCCCGCACCGTATTTGGTGAACAGTGACCGGTGAGCGAAGACGAACACCTGTTTACCGACGGCATGTCGTCGCAAATCCTCACGCAGCCAGCGAAGTTGGGGTGCCAGCCCTGAGGTGTCGTAGTTGTTCTCCAACACCACGATATGACGGCCGTTGCGGTCGAAGCTGTACCACTCCGGCCCCATGTTCCGCCGGTAGACCTCCATGCTCGCGGCGTACCCGGTCGCGGTCTCGGTGCCGCCGGCGTCGTGGTTGCCCATCACCGGATAGAACGGGCGGCCGAAGCGTCCCTCGGTCAGACCGCTGCGCAGGATGTCGTAGCTGCCCTGGCGGCGTTCGTGCGCGGTGTAGTCGGTGACGGTGATGTCGCCGGTCGCGATGGCGACGGTGGCCTCCCGGTTGCGTGCCATCGCCTGGACCTGCCCGGTCCATTGCGCCCGCGTGGCAGCGGCGGAGGCGTCGCTGCGATTGTCGGTTTCGCTGTCGGACAACATCATCCACGTTTCTCGCGGATCGGCGGCGTGCTTGTCGGGAACCAGGGCGAAGTCGATGCCGTCCTGCCGGGGAGTGTCCTCGTCGAGCGGGCGAAAGTAGCGGGGGACCGAGTCCTCGCGCAGCGCCGGCGTGTAGCCATCCGGCGAGACAACGTGGATCAGATCGGTTTCCCGGCGCTTCGGATCTATGCGCAGCCGGTAGTCGCCGTCTTTGCCGGTCTTCGCCCAGACCGAGCCGTCGGTGACCGAGATATCCGGCAGGCCCTGCTCGCCGCTGTCGCGGACGCCATTGCCGTTCCGATCGTCGAAGACGGTGCCGCGCGCCTCGGTGGCGGCGTCTGCCGCCCCGTCTGCCGGTCCGGTCGCGGTGACCATTGTGAGGATGATGAACAGACATAGCAGGCATTTCCGCACGGAAATAACGCTAGGGGACCGGTGTCCGCGGCGCGGCCGTCTGTCGCTACAGTTCGCCCGCTGTACCGCCGATGTTCCCTTCGAGCCGTAGGCAGCGAACTGCCGCCGGTTACGTGCGAGGCAGACTGTTCGGTAATGAAACTGCCTGAGCTTCCCGATCTGCCGGTCCGCGGCGCGCTCGACCGCATCGTCGAGACCTTGGCCGAGCGCGCGACCGCGGTGCTGGTCGCGCCGCCCGGGACGGGCAAGACGACCTTGGTGCCGTTGGCGTTGGCGGCAGGGACCAGCGCCCGGGTGCTGGTGGCGGAGCCGAGGCGGTTGGCGGCTCGGGCCGCGGCCGGACGGATGGCCGCGTTACTGGGGGAGTCGGTCGGCGAGACCGTCGGTTACTCGGTCCGCGGGGATCGGCGGGTAGGAAAGCAGACCCGCATCGAGGTCGTCACCTCGGGGTTGCTGGTGCGACGGTTGCAGGGCGATCCCGAGTTGGCTGGCGTGGACATCGTTGTCCTCGACGAGTGTCACGAGCGGCATCTCGACGCGGATCTGCTGCTGGCGTTGCTGCTCGACGCGCGGGCGGGACTGCGGCCGGATCTGCGGGTGCTGGCAACGTCGGCGACCGTTGCGGCGGAACGTCTTTCGGTGCTACTCGGCGAGGCGCCGGTGCTGGAGGTGCAAGGCCGGGCTTATCCGGTCGACCTGACGTATGTTCCGCCGCTGCCCAGGGAGCGGGTCGAAGCGCAGGTCGCTCGCGCCACCCGGGCGGCCCTCGCCGCTACCGAGGGTGACGTGCTCGTTTTCCTGCCCGGTGCCGCCGAAATTCGTCGCACGACAGCACTTCTCAGCGACGTGGCCGGGGTGGACGTGGTTCCGTTGCACGGCAGGCTATCCGCGGCAGGGCAGGATACGGCGTTGCGGCCCGGGTCGCGGCGGCGCGTGGTGTTGTCCACGGCAGTGGCGGAGTCCAGTTTGACGGTCCCCGGTGTGCGCGCGGTGGTGGATTCGGGATTGGCTCGGGTGCCACGCATAGATCGGGGGCGCGGGCTGTCCGGCCTTGCGACAGTGCGAGTTTCGGCGGCGGTGGCCGAGCAGCGGGCCGGCCGAGCCGGGCGTGCGGCGCCGGGGCGGGTATGGCGATGCTGGCCGGAACACGAGCACAGTACGCTGCCCGCCTATCCCGAGCCGGAGATTCGGACGGCGGATCTGACCCGGCTGGCATTGGAACTGGCGTGCTGGGGCACGGCCGACGGACACGGCCTCGCCTGGTGGGATGCCCCGCCCCCAGGTGGCTTGGCCGCGGGCCGAGAGGTGTTGCGCGCGTTGGGTGCGGTGGACGAGGACGGCGGAGTAACCGACCGTGGGCGGCGCATCGCCAGGATCGGATTGCATCCTCGGTTGGCGCGGGCGCTGCTCGACGGAGCGCCCGTGGTGGGTGCGCGAGCGGCCGCGGAAGTGGTCACCGTACTCGACGACGACACCCTCATTTCCGGAGTAGATCTGGCCGCCGGTCTGCGTGTGCTGCGACGCGAACGGCCGGCGCGCTGGCGGCGTGAGGCCGACCGGCTGGCCCGCTTGGTGGACCCGTCGGACGGCGCTGATGACCCGGCTTTCGTTGTCGCACTAGCTCATCCGGAGCGCCTGGCGCGCCGCCGCAATGCGGGTTCGTCGAGCTATCTCATGGTCGGCGGCACGGCGGTGACGCTGCCGCCCGGTTCGGGGTTGGGTGACGCGGAGTGGCTGGCGGTCGGTGTCGCGACGCGCGATCCTGGTCGTTCCGATGGCTGGATCCGGTCGGCCGCCGTCGCCGATGAACAACTGGCCCGCCGCGCCGCGTCGAGTCTGCTGACCACCGCCGAGGAAGTCGATTGGCTCGACGGTGAGGTGGTCGCCCGGCGGATCGAACGCCTCGGTGCGATCGTGTTGTCGGAGCAGCGGATCCACAATCCCGATCGCCAATTGGTCACCGCCGCGGTGCATCGTGGACTGAGCTCGACCGGCCTTGGCCTGCTGCGCTGGGATGTCGACGCGCTCGCCCTCCGGCAGCGCCTCGAATTCCTGCACCGCACCCTCGGCAACCCCTGGCCCGCGGTCGACGACGAGTCGCTGCTCGCCGCCGCCGACACCTGGCTCGGCCCCGAACTCGCCACCGCTCGGAGCCGCGCCGACCTCGCACGCATCGACGCGGGCCAAGCTCTGCGCCGCCTGCTGCCCTGGCCGGACGCCACCCGCATGGACGAACTGGCACCAGAACGCCTCGCCGTCCCCTCCGGCAGCCGCCCGCGCCTCGACTACTCGGCCGACCCGCCGGTCCTCGCGGTCAAGGTGCAGGAAGTCTTCGGCTGGACCGAAGCGCCACGCCTGGCCGACGGCCGCGTCCCGATCGTGCTGCACCTGCTCTCACCCGCCCAACGCCCGGTCGCGGTCACCGCGGACCTGGCATCGTTCTGGCGCACCGGCTGGCCTCAGGTCCGCGCCGACCTGCGCGGCCGCTACCCGAAACACGCCTGGCCCGAAGACCCCACCACCGTCCCCGCGCACCGCGGCACCGCCCGCAACGCGACCGGCCGAACCCGGGGTTGAGCACTCGCCGCGGGCGAGCTCTGCGCGGGCGGCATGGCTACGACTCGAACAGATCGCGCAGCGTCGACAGATCGTGAGTAAGGTTGCGCCGCAACATATATGCGAGCAGTGGTCCGAACACCCGCTGCATGCCGTGCGGCGTGACGCGCAGTTCGAGACGGACCAGACAGCGGTCCGGCGACAACGGACGCACCATGCGCGCCCCTTCGGCGTCCGCGCCGGAAGTGGTGCGCCACGTCATTCGAACACCGGGATCAACCGTGCGGACCTCCCCATCGTTGTGCCAGGTGCGCCCGGCGAGCCGGAGTTCCTCGGTGGTTCGCGTACCGGGCGTGGCAAGGCCCGGCGGTTCCGCGGTCATCGCGACAACTCCGGCGCGCCAGGCACTGTCGTTGGCGTAATCGGCGAGCAACGCCCAGACGATCGAGGCAGGCCGCTCGATCACCGTCTCCGCGCTCAGGTCGAACGTTCTCATCGCCGCACCCCCAGCGCCGTCAGCATGGCCGGGGTGTCGATGTAGGCGTCGTAACCGGCGATCAGTCCATCGCGCACATGCCAGACGTGGACCTCAGGGAGGTCGAACGCGACCCCGTCCGGAACGGTCATCCCGGTGGTGCGCCCGACCTGCACCACGTCGTCACCCGCGGCGAACAGCCGCTCGGAGATCACCGTGCTGTCGATATGCGCGAGCAGAGTGGTGAAGAACCGCACCGCCCCGGCATGACCATGGTGGTGGCCGCCCCACGGCAGTTCATCGGCTTGGTTGATGGCGATATCGGGGGCGAACAAGCGTGGGATCACGCCGAAATCGCGGGTGTCGAAGGCCCGATACACCTGCGCGATGAGGTCGAGGCTGGAAGGCGGCATGGCTGAGATTCCTTGGTCGCGTCGGCTCGAGTGGCACGGTGCTGGCCGCTCGAATCCACTGTCGCGCCCGGCCGTTTCAATCCCGCTACAACAACCTCGAGCAACCTCCGGTCAGCTCGCGTCGGCAGCCTGCACGAGGGCCACCATCTGCGTCCAGGTCATCCGCCTGCCCACCTCCTCGGCGGCACGCCGCTCCGCCGGGTTCAGGGAACGTTCCATCCGGTCGATCAGAGCGGGGTGCGCGAAGTGCAGATAGCGGCGCGGATCCGCGCCGACCCGTGCGGAGTGCTGCAGGGCGGCCGCGCGCAGCTGCACCGCCACCCGGGGCGAGGCCAACACCAGCAGCGCGTACGCGCCGGCATGGACGGCACCCAGCGCGTCGGCGATATTCGACTGTGCGGCAAAGGCGGTCAGCGCTCGATCGATGGCGGCGATGGCCGCACGCGCCGCGTCGGTGTCGTCCACGGACGTCAGGATCGACCAGGCCAGCGCGACGTCGGCCATGCCTTGGCACCACAGGTGACCGCACTCGGCACTGAGTTGCCGAGCGGCGCGCAAGTAGTCGAGCGCCTCGCCGCGCCGGCCGGCCAACAACAGTGCGATGCCCTGGCCGAACTGCGCGCAACCACGAATCCAGTCCGGCGTCGGCAGTCGGTCTACTTCGGTGACGAGCTGATCGGCCGCGACCCGCGTCGCCGTCGCATCACCGAGCGCGCTCACCGCGATAGCTCGATACATCAACCCGTGCAGCCACAGCTCCCGGTCGGCTTCGGCGTTGCCGAGCAGATGCAGGGCGGCGTCGGCCCGGGTCAGCGCTTCGTGAGGATCGCCAGCGTGAAAGGACACGATGGACAACGCGAGCAGTCCACGCACCCGATCCAGGCCCGCGGCGTCCCCGGCCGCGGCGAGCGATTTCAGGATGAAATTGCGACCCTCTACCAGCACGCCGAGGCTGCTCCACGCGAAATGCAATGCCGCCGCGGTCCGTAACGCCGCCACCGGACAATGCGCGAGATCGTGTTCGAGCTCGGACTTGATATTGGGCAACTCGGCGGCGAGCGCGCGATAGGCCGTGCCCGCGTGATGCCCGGTCAGCAAGGCGGACTGTTCGGCCACGAATCCGCGCACCCAGCTCGCGTGTGCGGCTCGCGTAGCGTCCTGGTCCGAATCGGTGACCCGGCAGTATCGGCGCATGGTCTCGAGTAGCCGGTAGCGCGGCCCTGCCGGACCGATATCGGCGGTGATGACCGAGCGGTCGAGCAGCGAGGCCAGCGTGGCCAGCACCCCGGTGTCGGCCTCGACCGGACGGACGGCTTCGGCCGCCTGCCAGGTGAATCCGCCCTCGAACGGCCACAGCCGCAACAACATCGCCCGATCGGTCTCGGCGAGATGCTCGACGCTCCAGCCGATCGCGGCCTGCAGGCTGGCATGGCGCGACAGCGATCCGCGCGGAGTCGGCCCGAGCACGTCCATCCGGTCGTGGATGTGTGCGGCGATCCCGCGCAGCCCCAATGTCCGTTCCCTGGCTGCCGCGAGTTCGATCGCCAGCGGCAACCCGTCGACCGTCGTGCAGATCTCCCGCGCCGCCACCAGATCCGAGTCCGCAGGTTGCCATCCCGGCCGGGCGGCACGCACCCGATCGAGCAACAACCGGACCGCGGCACCGTCGGTCCCGTCCGCCGCGCGGACCGGCAACGGCTCGAGCACCAGCACCTGTTCACCGTCGATGCCGAGGGCTTGTCTGCTGGTCGCCAGGATGCGCAGTTCCGGACAGCTGCCCAGCAACATGATGGTCAGCTCCGCGACGGGGCCGATCAGGTGTTCGCAGTTGTCGAGCACCAGCAGCCCCGGTCGTAAGGTCAGCGCGCGCCGTACCAGCATGGCCGGATCTCCCGTGACGTGAACCAGGCCGAGCGCGGTGGCGACCGCGACAACGACGCCGTCCGGATCGTGCACATCACCCAGCCGCACCAGCCACCGGTCGGGCGAGTTCTCCTCGGCGGCACAGTATTCGACGGCCAACCGGGTCTTGCCGATCCCCGCCGATCCGACCAGGCTGACCAGCCGTCCTGCCGACACCAGCGCACCGATCTGGGTCAGTTCATCGCAGCGCCCGACGAATGAGGACAGCGGACGCGGGATGACCTGCCGCTCCGGCGAAACCGCGGCATCTGCCGGAACCGGCTGCGGCGCAGGCGATTCGACCAGCAAGAGCTGTGCGTCGTGGTCGAGCATGCGTCGCTCCAGCTTGCGCAATGCCGGGCCAGGTTCGACGCCGAGCTCGTCGACCAGCAGCTCTCGGACCCGGCGGAGCTCGGCCAGCGCCTGCGCCTGCCGACCGCTGCGGTACAGGCCGAGCGCGAGCAATTCCCAGCGCCGCTCCCGAAACGGTGTCGCGGTGACCGCCTCGATCAGATCGGCCACCGCCGCAGCGGTGCGCCCGCAGGCCAGGCGCGCCGCTTGCAGCTCTTCGACCGCGACCTCACGGAGTTCGACCAACCGTGCTCGCTCGGCCGAAAGCAATGGGGCGTCATCCAATTCGAGCCAGGGCAGCCCTCGCCACAGCGCCAGCGCCGCATCGAAGCAGCGCGCAGCGGCCTCGGCCTCCGCCGCGTTGAGTAGCCGTATCCCTTGGGCGACCAGATCTGCGAAGCGATCGCTGTCGGTCCACTCCGGCGGCACGGCGAGCTGATAGCCGAATTCGCTGCGCCGCAGGCAGTCCCGTGCACCTGGGCCGATCGCCGTGCGCAGCCGCGACGCGATCACCCGCATCGTCGCGACGGCCTGCTGCGGCTGATCCGCCGCCCACACCAGTTCGGCCACTGCCGCGTCGGGCACGGGCCGCCCCACCGTCGTTGCGAGCGCCGCGAGGAATCGCCGCGGCACCCGGCCACCCAGGTCGACCACGCGGCCGTCCACCTCGACCACCAGCGGGCCGAGCACCCGGACAAACAGCACGTCCCGAGCGTAACCGGCGGGCACCGACCGCTGGACACTACCGCGGTTACGAGCGTCTTCCGAGTCAGGGGACAGGGATATCGGTGGCGTGGACGGGGACCCCGGCGACTCCGACGGGCTGACTCAGCAGCCGGCCTGCGGTGGTGATGAGCAGGGTGGCGCCGTCGAAGGCGACCGAGGAGACGAAGCCGTCGGGCAGTTCGATGGTGGTGTCGAGACGGCCGTCGGCGGTGAACCTGGCGACGGCACCGCCCGTGCCGAGTGCGACCCATACGCCGCCTTCGACATCCACGGCGAGGCCATCGCACTCGCCCGACGGCGCTGTCGCGAACACCTGCTTGTCCTCGTTGTGCAGCAACAAGACTCGGCTTTCGGCGTACTCGCATATGTAGAGTGCCTGTCCGTCGGGTGTCCAGGCCAGGCCATTGGGCCAGCGGATGTTCTCGGCAGCGATCGAGACCTCGCCCGCCCGGTCGATTCTGATGACCTCGCTGGGTCCGGCGGATTCCCCGCGCTGGGGCCGGTGGCGCAGCACACCGGCGTAGAGTGCGCCGTCGGCGGCCACGGTGACGTCGTTGAAGCCGGTGGCGCCGTCCACCGTCAGGATCTGTCGGGTCACCGCGTCGATGCCGACGTAGGACAGGTCGCGTCCGCTCATCACGATGCCGCCGTCGCGGTGCCGCGCCAGCCCGCCGATGCCGCGCCGCGCGGCAAGCACAGTCTCGGTGCGGTTGTCCCGGTGGCGGTAGATGCCGCCGCCGGTGACGTCGGCGAACAGCACGCTGCGGTCCGGTTCCACCAGGGGTGCTTCGAGCAGGCCAGTCGTCGTGTACAGCGCTGTCGGCATGTCATCTCCGATCGGTTGGCGGCGACTCGGGCCGTCCGGCAAAAGTAACGCAGCGCGGCTGCTCGCTCGCGGGCGGACACGCGGCTCGCGTCCGCCCTCGGCGTTCGTGTCGGACCTCGGTGCAAGACTCTCGACGTGCGATGGGCGGTGGCGGAGACGGGCGACGGGGGTGCTCGGCTGTGTCCGCTCGATCAGGAGGGGCGGCCCGCGGGGCCGGTGGTGCGTGAGCCGTCGCTTGTCGAGGCGGTGCGGGCGCGGCCGGAGGTCGAGCGGTGGGTGTGGCGGTCGACGGCGGAGGTTTATCGGACATTGCTGGCGGCCGGGGTGCGGGTCGAGCGGTGCTACGACGTGCAGGCCGCGGAGGCGCTGCTCATCGGGCACGAGGAGGGTCAGTCGGGGCAAGCACGGTCGCTGGCCGCCGCGTGGGCGCGGCTGCACCGGCTGCCGGTCCCGGCGGACGCGCCGGTGCGGGCGGCCGAGACTCAGCCGTCGTTGTTCGAGTCGGGTCCGGTACCGCTGCCGCCGGGCACGGACGAGTTCACCGCGTTGCTCGAGGTGTATCGGGGTCAGCTCGCCCGGACGGCGAAGGCCGAACATCCGGAGCGGATGCGGTTGCTCGTCGCCGCCGAATCGGCGGGCATGCTGGTGGCCGCGGAGATGTCGCGAGCCGGGATTCCTTGGCGCGCCGACGTGCACCGCGAATTGCTGGACAAGCTACTGGGTGAGCGCTTTCCCGGCGGGTTGGAACCGCGCAGGATGGCGGAGTTGGCCGACGAGGTGTCGCGGGCCTTCGGGTCCGGCGTGCGGGTCCGGCCGGACCTGCCCAACGACATCATCAAAGCCTTCGCCCGCGCCGGAATCTTCTTGTCGTCCACCCGAAAATGGGAACTCCAGCGGATCGACCATCCTGCGGTGGCCCCACTGCTGGCCTACAAATCGCTCTATCGACTGCACACCGCCAACGGCTGGTCCTGGCTCGAGCAGTGGGTGCACGACGGCCGCTTCCGCCCCGAATATCAGCCCGGTGGGACGGTTACCGGCCGCTGGACGACCAATGGTGGTGGCGCACTGCAGATCCCGAAGGTGATCCGACAGGCGATCCGCGCGGACCCTGGCTGGACGTTGGTAATGGCCGATGCCGACCAGATGGAGCCGCGCGTGCTCGCCGCGATCTCCCGCGACCCGGGGCTGATGGAGGTCGCCGGTCGCGGCGAAGATCTCTACGCCGACCTGGCGGCCCGGGCCTTCGGCGGCGACCGTGCCCTCGCCAAAATCGCTCTGCTCGGCGCCATTTACGGCCAGACCTCCGGTGACGCCCTCACTCACATGGCCGAACTCCGGCGGCGCTATCCGGCGGCGGTGGCCTATGTCGACGAGGCGGCGCGGGCCGGTGAGGAAGGGCGGCTGGTGCGCACGTGGCTCGGTCGCACCAGCCCGCCGGTGTCCGCCGTCGACCAAGCCGACCTACCGCAGGAGGAGGTCAGGGGCTACGGCAGCACCGCTGCGGCGCGCGCTCGCGGCCGCTTCACCCGCAATTTCGTGGTGCAGGGCAGCGCCGCCGACTGGGCACTGCTGGTGCTTGCGGGCCTGCGGCAGGCGATGACCCAGGCCGGGCTCCGCGCCGAACTGGTCTTCTTCCAGCACGACGAGGTCATCGTGCATTGCCCGACCGAGGAGGCCGCGACGGTCGCGGCGGCGATCGCGACTGCCGCGGAGAACGCGGGCCGGATCGTCTTCGGGCCGACGCCGGTGCGGTTCCCGTTCACGACGGCGGTGGTGGAGTGCTACTGGGACGCCAAGTGACGATGTTGCTAACTTGGCCACCGTGGAACTCTTCGCACTTTCTTGGGCGGCGTTGCGCAAGGCCGTCGCCGAACTCTCGGATCAGGACTTCGAGCGACCCTCCGGCTGCACCGGTTGGCTTGTCCGAGACCTGGTGTGCCACTTGATCATCGACGCGCAAGACGTCTTGATCACCCTGGTGACGCCCACGGCGGCGGAGCCGACCAGGGACGCGGTGACCTATTGGAAAGTTGTCGAACCGCCCACCGGCGACGATCCGCTCGACGCGCTGATCGTCCGGCTGGCCGCCGCATACGAGGACCCGAGCCTGCTGAAATTCCATCTGGACGATGTCGGCTCCGCCGCGGGCCGCGCCGCCGAACTCGCCGATCCCGCCCTCCGGGTCGGCACCCAAGGCCAAGTGATCACCGTGGGCGACTACCTCGGCGCGTACGTCATGGAGTGGACGCTGCATCACCTCGACCTGATCGCGCACCTCCCCGACGCCGCCGAACCACCCACGGAGAGCTTGGCGTACGCCCGCGACATGCTCGAAAAGATCGCAGGCGTACCGTTTCCCGCGGCACTGTCGGACAAGGACGCCCTGCTGGTCGGCACCGGACGCCGGGCCCCGACCGACGCCGAGCAAGCCGAACTCGGCGCACTGGCGGCGAAACTCCCACTCGCCCTCGGCTGATCCGGTTCGGGTCGCGCGCCGCCGTCGGCATATATCGCTTGTGGCGGGCGCGCGGAGTGCCGCACAATGGGCCGCCAATGCCAGGACCTGGGGAAATCCGGGATCGACGGGTCGCGTACAGACGTGGCCGCGGCCGCCTCCGGAAAGAGAATTGGGTGGTTCATGTTCGATGTGATCATTGCCGGGTGCGGGCCGACCGGTGCACTGCTCGCCGCCGAGCTGCGGCTGCACGAGGTACGGGTACTCGTGGTGGAGAAGGAAACCGCGCCCACATCGTTTGTCCGAATAGTCAGTTTGCATATGCGCAGTCTCGAGTTGATGGCCATGCGCGGACTGCTGGACCGCCTGCTCGAGCGCGGTAGACAGCGCTCGGTCGGCGGCATTTTCGCCGCCATCCCCAAACCCGCGCCCGAGGGCCTGGACTCCGCGTACGCCTACCTGCTCGGCATCCCGCAGCCGGTCATCGAAGACCAACTCGAACAACATGCGATCGCACTGGGGGCACAGGTCCGGCGCGGTTGTGCGGCAGTCGCTTTCGAGCAGGACGAGCAGGGCGTGACCGTCGAACTGACCGACGGGCAGCGGCTGCGTTCGCGTTACCTCGTGGGTTGTGACGGCGCACGCAGTACGGTGCGCAAGGTGCTCGGCGTCGGCTTCCCCGGTGAGCCCGCACGCAGCGAGACGCTGATGGGCGAGCTGGAAACGGGCGTGCCGCCGGAGGAAATCGCCGCCGCGGTGGCCGAAATCCACAAAACCGATAGGCGATTGCTGCTCAGACCATTCGGCGAAGGGGTCTATAGCGTCGTCGTCCCCGCCGCGGGAGTAAGCGATCGGGCCGAGCCGCCCACCCTCGACGATGTCAAGCAGCAGCTGCGTGCCATCGCCGGTACCGATTTCGGCGTGCACTCCCCGCGCTGGCTGTCCCGCTTCGGCGACGCCACCCGCTTGGCCGAGCGATATCGGGTCGGTCGGGTGCTGCTGGCCGGCGACGCGGCGCACATCCACCCACCCATCGGCGGCCAGGGCTTGAATCTCGGCCTTCAGGACGCGGTCAATCTCGGCTGGAAACTGGCCGCACAGGTCCGCGGTTGGGCACCGGAGACATTGCTGGACACCTACCAGCACGAACGTCATCCGGTCGCCGCGGACGTGCTGGACAACACCCGCGCCCAGACCCAACTGCTGTCCACCGAACCGGGCCCGCAGGCCGTGCGCAGGCTGCTCACCGAACTGATGGACTTCGACGAGGTGAACCGCTACCTCATCGAGAAGATCACCGCGATCGGCATCCGGTACGACTTCGGCGAGGGCCCCGACCTGCTCGGCAGGCGGCTGCCCGATATCGAGCTGCAAAAGGGACGCCTCTACCCCCGACTACATCAGGGCCGCGGCCTGGTGCTCGACCGCACCGAACGGCTGACCGTCGACGGCTGGTCGGACCGCGTCGATCTCCTCACGGATCCCGCTGCGGCCCTCGATGTTCCGGCCATATTGGTCCGCCCCGACGGCCACATCGCCTGGATCGGCGAGCACCAGCGGGACCTGGACGACCACCTCACCCGCTGGTTCGGCAAGACCGCCAAATGATTTCACGGGCCGACCCACCGTCGCACCTTGTGCATATTGCGTAGCGCACCGGGTTGCGGGAATCGGCACTTGCCCGTCGCAATGCCGGTTTACAGTGGATCGACGGTCCAGTACGAGATGTCGGGTGCGTCAGGTAACGCCGGTGGGTTCTCGTCGGAATTCGATGGAGGTCTAGCATGGGCGTCGCCGTCAGGGCTGAAGGTTGTACGAAATCATTCGGTGCGCAGCGTATTTGGCAGGATGTTTCACTGACGCTGCCGTACGGCGAGGTGAGCGCGCTACTGGGCCCGTCGGGCACCGGTAAGTCCGTTTTCCTGAAATCGCTGATCGGCCTGCTGCGCCCGGAACGCGGAGCGATCTATATCGGCGACACCGATATCATGCGCTGTACCACCAAGGAGCTCTACGAGATTCGTAAACTCTTCGGCGTGCTGTTCCAGGACGGCGCGCTGTTCGGCTCGATGACCCTTTTCGACAATGTCGCGTTCCCGCTTCGTGAGCACACGAAGAAGTCGGAGTCGCAGATCAAGAACATCGTCATGGAGAAGCTGGAGCTGACCGGCCTGCTCGGCGACGAGAACAAGCTACCCGGCGAGATCTCCGGTGGTATGCGCAAACGCGCGGGCCTCGCGCGCGCCCTGGTACTGGACCCGCAGATCATCCTCGTCGACGAGCCGGACTCCGGCCTGGATCCGGTGCGCACCTCGTACCTGAGCCAATTGCTGATCGACATCAACGCGCAGATCGACGCCACGATTCTGATCGTCACGCACAACATCAACCTGGCTCGCACCGTACCGGACAACATCGGCATGCTCTTCCGCCGCCAGCTGGTCATGTTCGGCCCGCGTGAGGTGCTGCTCACCTCCGACGAGCCGGTGGTCAAGCAGTTCCTCAACGGCCGCATGCAGGGTCCGATCGGCATGTCCGAGGAGAAGGACGAGGCCCAGATGGCGCGCGAGCAGGCGATGTTCGACGCCGGGCATCACGACGGCGGCGCACAGGAGGTCGAGGGCATCATTCCGCAGATGCAGGCGCAACCGGGTATGCCGGTGCGTCAGGCGGTGCTGCGCCGCAAGGAGCGGGTCCGCGAGATCATGCACACCTTGCCGCACGCCGCCCAAGCGGCGATCCGTGAATCACTCGACCGCAACGACAACTGACCGATCAGCGACCCGAGAGTTCCTGCCAGATCCGCCGGGACGCCGCCAGCGGGTCGGCCGCCACCATGGGCGGGGTATCCCAGACGCGCGTCAGTGCACCGTCGGCGGTGAACGCGGGCCAGCCGGGATCGCCGTTGGTGGCGAAGGAGATCCACGAGGACCGCAGCTGCTCGGATAGTCGCAGCAGACTCTCCGAGGGCCGGGCGCCGCCGAGCACGAACGAGGCGAGCGGACTGTCGGTATTGCCGAAGGTCACCGGAATGTCGGCCACGTGACAGGCGCCGAGCGCGCCGCCCAAAGCCGGGCTGGCCCAGGCGAAGTCGTAGACATGACTGCGCCCGCCCGCGGCCGTGTGCGCCTCCGCGAGCCAGATCGCGGGCATCCGGAACATGGCGTCGGAATACATGATCACGTAGAGCTCGGCGTCCGTTGCGCCCGGGTAAGCCGCGCGATAAGCGGCCGGCGCCGAAACAGGCAGGCCGAGATGTGCTGCGGTGGTGGACAAGTCGACCGTGCGCAGCGGAGTCGGGCGGCGCGCCTTGGGCAGTCCGTGGCTGCGCATGCCATGGGCGGTGATGCGCGCGAAAGTCGGCAGTGCTTTGAGCATCGCGGACGCGCTGGGTTTGATGAGCCCGCGACTCAAAGCGAATAAGGTGAACTCGTCGCGGGTCGAGCCGGTGATCAGGTCGATGTCGCGGGCGATACCCGAGCCGAGCGCGAGCCACGGTTTGTCCACCACGGTGACGCCGTCGATCACGGGGGTGAAGGCGGTGATCGCCTCCGGCGTGGTCCACGAGCCAGGGTCGGCCTCCATCGCGGCGAGCGGCTCGTCCTGCACCGACAGCAGGGCCAGCGGTGGCTGCGCCGCCAGCTCGGCGGGCGCGACGCCGAGGGCGGCGGCGGTGAGCTCGGCGATCCGCCGCGCCTCGTGCTCGGGCAGCAGGCGCGCGGCCGGGCTCTGCACGATGGCGCGCCGGAACAGCCCGCGGGCGGCCGGCGCGGAAAGCAGTGCGGCGATGGACAGTCCGCCGCCGGATTCGCCGAAGAGGGTCACCTTGTCCGGGTCGCCACCGAACGCGGCGATATTGTCGTGCACCCAGCGCAGCGCGGCGGCCTGGTCGAGGAAGCCGCGATTGGCGGGACGGCCCGCGACGAAGCCGAAGCCTTCGAAGCCGACTCGATAGTTGAACGTCACCAGGACGACGCCGCCGCGGGCCAGCGTCGCGCCGTCGTGCGCCGGGTCGCTGGAGGAGCCCGCCTTCCAGCCGCCGCCGTGGATCCACACCATCACCGGCAGCCGGTCGCCGGTGCCGCCCGGTGTCCAGACGTTCACGCTGAGGCAGTCGAGCCCGTCGGCGGGCCGCCACAGCGGCGGTGTGCCCGGTGTCAGCGGCAACTGCGGCGGCGCGACGCTGTACTGGAGGGCAGGGCGGATGCCGTGCCAGCCTTCGGGCGGGGCCGGGGCGCGCATGCGTAGCGGACCCTCCGGTGCCGCGGCGTACGGGATGCCCTTGAATACCGAAAGTTCCCCGTCCCGACGACCTTCGACGGCACCGGCGGTGGTGGTGACGACAACTCCCACGGAACTCACTCCTGCTCTGCCGGAACATCATCGGTGCCCGGTGGATCCGGAATCACTGCGGTGACCTCGATCTCGACCTTGGCGTCCTTTTCCACGAGGCGACTCACCTCCACGGCGGTCATCGCCGCCTGGAAGCCGCCGATGATCTCCCGGAAGGCCACCCCGATCTCCCGATACGCCTGTACGTAAGCGTCGACATCGGTGACGTACCAGGTCATCCGCACGATGTGCGCGGGCTCGGCGCCCGCCTCGGCGAGCACCGCCACGACATTGCGCAGCGCCTGGCGCGCCTGGTCGGCGATGTCGGTCGACCGGATCACGCCGTCGGCGTCCCAGCCGATCATGCCGGCCACGAACACCAATTCCCCGCGGGCGGCAACGCCGTTGGCGTACCCGCGCGGGCGCGGCCATCCCGGCGGCTGCAAGACCCTCATTCGTCGGCTCCCGAATCACTCGGCACCGCAGCGGGTTCCCGCAGCCGGAAGCGCTGCAGTTTGCCGGTGGGCGTGCGCGGCAGGGCGTCGACGAACGCGATGGCCCTCGGATATTTGTACGGCGCCACCGCCTGTTTCACGAAATCCTGCAACTCCGCCACCATCCCGTCGTTCGCCTCGACCTCCGCGCGCAACACCACATACGCCTTGACGATCTGACCGCGATCTTCGTCGGGCACGCCGACGACCGCGCAATCGACCACCGCGGCATGCCCCGCCAGCGCGTCCTCCACCTCGGGGGCGGCGATGTTGTAGCCCGACGACACGATCATGTCGTCGGAGCGTGCCTGATAGTGGAAGTAGCCGTCGACGTCGGTCGAGTATGTGTCACCGGTGTAGTTCCAGCCGTCGCGCACATAGACCTTCTGCCGGTCGTCGGCGAGGTAGCGACAGCCGGTCGGCCCGCGCACCGCGAGCAAGCCGATCTCGCCGGGGCCCAACGTGTTTCCCTCCGCATCCACCACGCGCGCCTGATATCCGGGTACCGGCAGGCCCGTCGCGCCTGGCCGGGCCTGCGCCTCGTCGGCGGCGATGAAGATGTGCAGCATCTCGGTGGCGCCGATGCCGTCGATCAGCTCGAGGCCGGTGGCCTCGCGCCAGCGGGTCCTGGTACTCGGCGGCAGCGGTTCGCCCGCCGAGACGCATTTGCGCAGCGAGGTCCCGCGCAGGTCGTAGCGGGCGAGGATTCGATAGGAGGTGGGCGCGGTGAAAAGTACGGTCGCGCCGAATTCGGTGATCGCGTCGAGCAGCAGTGGGGGAGTGGCCTGCTGGAGCAGCACCGCCGAGGCGCCCACCGACATCGGAAACAGCAGCAGCCCGCCGAGGCCGAAGGTGAAGGCCAGTGGCGGGCTGCCGATGAACACGTCGTCGGGCGCCGGGCGCAGAATGTGCTGTGGGAAGCAGTGGCAGATCGCCATGACGTCGCGGTGGAAGTGCATAGTGGCCTTGGGAACTCCGGTGGTGCCGGAGGTGAAGGCGATGAGGCAGACGTCGTCGGCGGCGGTCGCGACCGTGTCGAACCGGCCGTCGTGGCGGGCCATCAGCGCTTCGAGTCCGTCGTCGGAGGTGCTGTGGAAGTAGCGGATCCGGTCCAGGGTCGGGCAGGCCGCCGCTACCGCCGCCACGCGGGCGGACAGCGCGACATCGCAGAGCGCGTGCGTGATTCGCGCCTTCTCGACGATTTGAGTGAGCTCCTTGGCCCGCAGTAGCGGCATGGCCGTCACGGCGATGCCGCCCGCCTTCATCACGGCGAACCAGCACGCCGCGAGCATGAGCGTGTTCGGGGCGTCCAGCAGTACGCGGTTGCCCGGCACCAGCCCCATCTCGTGCACCAGCACCGCCGCGATGCGGTTGGCCCGGTCGTCGAGGTCGGCGTAGGTCCAGCGTGGTCCCCCCGGCGCTTGCACGCACAGTCGTTCCCCGTTGCCGTCGGTCAGGTGGCGCTCGAGTAGTTCACTCGCGCAGTTGAGTTGGGCAGGGAACTGGAGTTCAGGCAGGTCGAACACGAGGTCCGGCCACTGGTCGAGCGGGGGCAGGTTGTCACGGGCGAAGGTGTCGAGGTGCGCGCTTGTCATGGTCGAACCTTGTGGGAGAGAGGGAGAATCGTGGGTCAGGAGTTCGTGGCTGCCCGCAGGAGTTCGCGGGCGATGATCAGCTGCTGCACCTCGGTGGCGCCCTCGTAGATGCGCAGGGCCCGGATGTCGCGGTAGAGCCGCTCGACCGGCCGGTCGCGGACCACCCCCAAGGCGCCCCACATCTGCACGGCGGCGTCGATGACCCGTTGCGCGCCTTCGGTCGCGGCCATCTTCGCCATGGCGGCCTCGCGGGTGACCGGCCGTCCCTGGTCGCGCTGCCAGGCCGCGCGGTAGGTGAGCAGGGCGGTCGCGTCGATCGTGGTGGCCATCTGCGCGAGTTCGGACCTGGTCAGCTGGAAGTCGGCCAGTACGCCGCCGAACATCTGCCGCGAGGTGACCCTGGCGAGTGCCTCGGCCATGGCGTGCCTGGCGAAGCCGACGGCGGCGGCCGCCACCGAGGTGCGGAAGATGTCGAGGGTGCGCATCGCGAGGCCGAAACCCGCACCCGCTGCGCCGAGCCGCTTCGTAGCGGGTACTCGGCAGCCGTCGAAACGCAGCCGCGCCAGCGGATGCGGGGCGATCACGTCGATCCGTTCGGCGATGTGCAGGCCGGGGTTGTCCGCGTCGACGAGGAACGCCGAGATGCCCCGTGCGCCTTTGTCTTCCCCTGTCCTGGCGAAGACCACGTAGAAGTCCGCGATACCGCCGTTGGAGATCCACGTCTTCTCCCCGTCGATGACGAACTCGTCGCCGTCGGCGCGTGCGGCGCACGACAGCGCGGCGGCGTCGGAGCCCGCGCCGGTCTCCGAGAGCGCGAACGCCGCGATCGCCGTACCGGCGGCCACCCGGGGCAGGTAGTGGCGCTTCTGCTCCTCGGTGCCCGCGAGGCTGATCGCGCCGGAGCCGAGTCCCTGCATGGCGAACGCGAAGTCGGCGAGCGCGTCGTGCTCGGCCAGGATCTCGCGCGCCAGACATATTGTGCGCGTGTCGATCCGGTCATGACTTCCGCCGAAGTCGGTTCCGGCGACGGTGTGGCGCAGCCAGCCCGCCTTGCCGAGGGTACGAACCAGGTGACGACAGCGATCATCGAGATCGGTGCCGCTCGCCTCGGCAGGCTGATCGGCGACCCAAGCATGCAGTGCGGCAGCCAGTTTCCGGTGCTCGTCCTCGAAAAAGGGCCAGTCCCAGTGGTCTTCGGACATCGCTAGTTCCCTTCGAACTTCGGGCGCTGCTTGGCCCGGAACGCGTGATAGGCGCGCGCGAAATCCTCGGTGAGCATGCACAGGGCCTGGGCCTGTGCCTCGGCTTCGATGGCCTGATCCACCGACATCGACCACTCCTGGTGCAGCATGGTTTTGGTGATGCCCTGGGCGAAGGTCGGCCCCTCGGCCAGGCGGCGCGCGAGCTGCCCGGCGGCGTCGAGCAGCGCCTCCGGTTCGGCGAGCTGGTTGAAGAACCCCCACGTGTACGCCTCGTCGCCGGTCATCGCGCGGCCGGTGTATAGCAGCTCGGCGGCGCGGCCCTGCCCGATGATCCGCGGCAGCATCGCGCACGCCCCCATATCGCACCCGGCGAGCCCGACCCGGGTGAACAGGAACGCCGTGGTGCTGCGTGCGGTGCCGACGCGCAGATCGGACGCCATCGCGAGGATCGCGCCCGCACCCGCGCAGACACCGTCGACGGCGGCCACGATCGGTTGCGGGCAGGCCCGCATCGCTTTGACCAGGTCGCCGGTCATCCTGGTGAACCGCAACAGCTCCGGTGCCGGCAGCGCGATCAGCGGGCCGATGATGTCGTGCACGTCGCCACCGGAGCAGAAGTTCGCCCCGGCGCCGTGCACCACGAGCACCGTGACATCCTCGGCATAGGCCAAGCGGCGGAACAGATCTCGCAGCTCCGCGTAGGAGTCGAAGGTCAGCGGGTTCTTGCGCTCCGGGCGGTCGAGCACGATGGTGCCGACCCCCTCGTGCACCTCCCAGCGGAAGTGCGTGCTCGCGTAGTCGGCGAGCGTCGTGCGGTTGGCCGCGCGCAGGGCGGGGTCGAGGTTCTGGGTCATCAGCGGTCCCGGTGGTTCGATATGGGGGAGTGATTGTCGGCGTTGTCCGCCGTTGCGGCGAGGTGGACGCGCAGCCTGCCGAGCAGCTCGAACAGCGCCTGCTCGTCGCCGCGGCCGAACCCGGCGAACATCTCGGTGAGCCAGCGCTCGTGTTCGGCGGCCATCTCGTCGAAGCGCGCGCGGCCGAGGTCGGTCAGCCGCACCAGCGTCGCGCGTTTGTCGATCGGGTCCGGAACCCGGTCGACCCAGCCTTCGGCGACCAGCTGATCGGTGAGGCCGGTGACATTGCCGCCGGTCACCATCAGATAGCGGGACAACGCGCTCATCCGCAGGCCGTCGTGGTGCCGGTCGAGCTGGGCCAGGTAGTCGAAACGGGGGAGCGTGGTGGCGAACCGCATCCGCAGCCGAGTCCGGATCTCCTGCTCGATCTCGTTGGTGGTGGCCAGCAGTCGCAGCCACAGCCGCACATCGAGGTGGTCGCCGGAGTTGGTGCGGGCCTCCATACCGATGCGTTCGTCGCCGAGCTCCGGGTGGGTGGTCACCTCACATCACCTCCCCGCCGCTGACCGAAATCGACTGCCCCGTCAGCGAAGCCGCGCCGTCCGAGCACAGCCAGGCGACGGTGTCGGCGACCTCGTCCGGCTCGATCAGCCTGCCCTGCGGGTTGTGCCGGGTGAAGGCGGCGCGCGCCGCTTCGGTACTGCGGCCGGTGGTTTCGATCACGCGGGTCACGCTCTCCCGCAACAGGTCGGTGTCGGTGAAGCCGGGGCAGACCGCGTTCACCGTGATCGGCGTGCCCGCGAGTTCCAGTGCCAGCGCGCGGGTCAGCCCGATCACGCCGTGCTTGGCCGCCGCGTACGCGGTGACGTACGGATACCCGCGCAGCCCAGCGGTGCTGGCGATGTTGACCACCCGGCCGCGCCCGGTCGCGCGCATGTCGGCCACCGCGTTTCTGGTGCAGAGGAAGGTGCCGGTGAGATTGACGGCGAGCATGCGCTGCCACAGTTCGTCGCTGGTGCGGGCCAACGGTGCGCTTGCCGCCTGGCCGGCATTGTTGATCAGGATGTCGACCGCGCCGTGTCGTTCGCGGGCTTGGTCGAACGCGGCGGTGACGGCGCCCGGATCGGTGACGTCGCACGCGATGGTGAGCGCTCGGGCCGACTTCGGCAGCCCGGCAACGGTTTCGGCGGCGCGGGCCAGGTCGCGCGCGACCAGGGTGAGGCGTGCGCCGTCGTATGCGAGCCTGCGCGCGATGGCGGCGCCGATGCCGCGGGAGCCGCCGGTGACGAACGCGTGCCGGTCGGCGAGACCTGGCTCGGCGGTGCCGGTCATCGGTTCCCCGCCGCGGCGGCGGCCTGCTGGCGCTGGATGTTCGCCTCGAACTGCCGCTTGGCTGCGCCGTACTGCTTGGGCCAGGCGAGCTCGGCGTAGCCGATCCTGGCCGCCTCGGTGAGCGTCCAGGCCGGGTTGGCCAGGTGCGGCCTGGCGATGGCGCACAGGTCGGCGCGACCGGCGGCCACGATGCTGTTCACGTGGTCGGCCTCGGAGATCGCGCCGACGGCGATGGTGGGGATGCCCGCCTCCTGGCGTACCCGGTCGGCGAACGGCGTCTGCCACATTCGCCCGAAGGTCGGTTGCTCCTGCTTGGTCACCTGGCCGGAGGAACAGTCGATCAGGTCGGCGCCCGCCTGCTTGAAGCACCGCGCGATCTCGACGGCGTCGGCGGGGGTGATGCCGCCCTCGGCCCAGTCGTGCGCCGAAATACGCACTGACATAGGGAGTTCGGCCGGCCATGCGCCCCGCACCGCCGTGAACACCTCCAGCGGATAGCGCAGCCGGTTCGCCAGCGACCCGCCGTAGGCGTCGGTGCGCTGGTTGGTGAGCGGGGAGATGAAGCTCGACAGCAGATAGCCGTGCGCGCAATGCAATTCCAGCCAGTCGAAGCCCGCCGCGGCGCCGCGGCGAGTGGCTTCGACGAATTGTGTTGTCACCTCGTCCATGTCGGCGCGGGTCATCGCCCGCGACCATTGGCTCACGCCGGGCAGGTATTGCTGCGGCGAGGCCGAGATCAGCGGCCAGTTCGGCTCGTCGTCGGCGGGGGTGAGCGGTTGATCGATGCCGTCCCACATGCGGCGGGTGGAGCCCTTGGCGCCCGAATGACCGATCTGCAGGCCAATTTTCGCGTCGGAGTTGTCGTGCACCCAGTCGACGATGCGCCGCCATGCCCGCTGCTGCTCGTCGGTGTACAGGCCAGGGCAGCCCGGCGTGATCCGGCCGGTCGGGCTCACGCAGGTCATCTCGACGAAGACCAGCCCGGCACCGCCTTGCGCGCGGGCACCGAGATGTACCAGGTGGAAGTCGCCGGGGATGCCGTCGACGGCGGAGTACTGGGCCATCGGCGAGACGATCACCCGATTCTTCAGCGTCACCGAACGGGCCGTGTACGGCGTGAACATCGGTGGGACGGAGGGCTCTTCGGCGGTGCGCGCGATCCCGGCCCGTGCGTCGAACCAGCGTTCGTAGTTCTCCAGCCAGCCCTTGTCGCGCAGGCGCAGATTCTCGTGACTGATGCGCTGGCTCCGGGTGAGCATCGAGTACATGAACTGCTCGGGTTCGAGTTGGTCGCAGTAGCGTTCGCCGCACACCTCGAACCACTCCATGGCGTTCCATGCCGCGTTCTGTAGCCGGAGCGCGTCGATCGAGCGGATCTGCTGGTAGTGCTCGAGGACCAGGGGCAGGTCGGCCGGGGTGTCGCCGTGCTCGCCGAGTTGGCGGACCAGTTCGATGGCGTCCTCGAGCGCAAGCTTGGTGCCGGAGCCGATGGCGAAGTGCGCGGTGTGTACGGCGTCGCCCATCAGCACGACGTGGCTGTTGCCGTTGCGCAGCCACCATTTCTCGCATTTGACCCGTTGGAAGTTCTGCCACCCCGAGCCCGGCAGGTGGCGCGAGTTCGTCATCAGCTTCTCGCCGTGCAGGTTGTCGGCGAAGAGCCGTTCGCAGAACGCCACCGACTCGTCCGGGCGGGCCCGGTCCAGGCCGTGCGCTCGCCACACGCGCTCCGGCGCCTCGACGATGAAGGTGCTGGTGTTCTCGTCGAACTTGTAGATGTGGGCCTGTATCCAGCCGTGTTCGGTCCGCACGAAGTCGAAAGTAAAAGCGTCGTAGAGCTTCTCGGTGCCGAGCCAGATGTAGCGGTTCGGGCGCGTCACGAGGTCGGGCGCGAAGACGTCCCGGTGTTCGCCGCGGATCTTGGAGGAGATGCCGTCGGCGGCGACGATCAGGTCTGCGTCGGGGAATTCGCCGGCCGAGTGGACCTCTCGGTCGAACTCGAGCTTTACCCCGATCTCCTCGCACCGTGCCTGCAGGATGTTCAGCAATTTCTTGCGGCCGATGCCGACGAAGCCGTGCCCGCCCGAGCGCAGCACGCGACCCTTGAAGCGCAACTCGATGTCGTCCCAGTGGTTGAACGCCGATTGGATGCGGTCCGCGGTGGCCCGATCCCACACCCGCATGTTCGCCATCGTGGCGTCGGAGAAGACCACGCCCCAGCCGAAAGTGTCGTAGGGGCGGTTGCGTTCGACCACGGTGACCTCGTGATCGGCGTTGAGCTGCTTCATCAGCAACCCGAAGTACAGGCCGGCGGGTCCGCCGCCGATGCACACGACCTTCATGCGCTCTCCTCAGAAGTCGCGGTAGCGAGTACTTTACAACTAAAGCTTTAGGCATAAAGCATTTTCACCGGATCGGGAGCTGTCGACCGCGAGCGTCACGCCACGGCGCTTACCAGGGTCTGCGGATCCGCCGCGGACTGGCGAACCAATCCTGCTGGTAGTCGGGGTGATCGGCGTACGGTTGGGCCAAGGCCCGCAGGATCTCCCTGGCCAGCTTCTTGGACTCGTCCGCTTTCGAGTCGCCGAACAGCCAGGCGAACGCCGCCTCCTCGTCCAGCCAGTCCCAGTCTTGTTCCTCGGACTTCTTCTTGTGATCGCGTTCCAATGCCGCCAATACCGCGCGCTTGGCGGCGCATTCGGCCAGGATGCGCCGGCTCGACCAGGGGCCGTTCGCCCCTCGGTGCTCGGCGGCGCGCGCCTCGGCTTCGTCGTCCAGAATGCGGGCTCGTACGAAATGCACCAGGGAGTTCATGGATTCACGGTAGGTGCGGGTGCGCCGGGTAGGCGTCGGTCGAAAGGAGGACCGGGAGGGACCGGCGGCATCATTCGTTGCGCAGGTCGTCCTCCGTGGCGCCGAGGCGCCAGTAGCCGCGAAAGGTCACGTCCGCCTTGGGGATCCGGCGTTCGGCGACGAGGTGGCGGCGCAGGGCGCGGACGACGCCGGACTCGCCGGCGATCCACGCGTACGGCCGTCGGTCCGGGAGCGTGGCGGCACGGACGGCCTGCACGATGCGGCCACGGTCGCGGTCCTCGTGCACCAGCCAGGTGATCTCGGCGTCCGCCTCGGTGGGCAACTCGCGGCGGTCGGCCCGGTGCGGGACCTCGATCCAGACCTTGGCGACGGTTCCGGCGGGCAGCGATTCGAGGATGCTCGCCGCCGCGGGCAACGCCGTCTCGTCCGCGGCGAGGAGGACCCATCCGGCCTCGCCGGGCGGGCGGAAGGCGACGCTGCGGTTGTCGCCGTCGCAGGGCCCGAGGATGGTGACCCGATCGCCCGGCTGCGCCCGCGCCGCCCAGCGTGCGGCCGGTCCGCCGTCGGCGTGCGGGACGAAGTCGATAGCCAATTCGGCGGTCTCGGGCCGATGTTCCCGCGCGGTGTAGGCGCGCATCACCGCGCGAACGGCCGGGTCGGCGGCGCGCCACGCGGCGAACCAGTCGTCCCCGGCGTCGACCGGCACCCAGGGGGTTCGCTGGCCGGGGTGGGGAAGGAACAGCGACAGGCTCTGGTCGCGGCCGCCACTGGCGAACCCCGCCAACGGCGCACCGCCGAACACGATGCGCAGTTGGGATGGGCTGAGCAGTTCGGTCCGCAGGACCGGCACGTTCTCGAAGAATCGGAAAGGCTGGGCGCGCATGGGATTCCTCGTCAGGTCACTTTGCCGGAGCGGCGGACGGCGGCGGCGAGATCCTCGAGCAGCGGGGCGATACCGGCGTGGGAGAACCGGAAGATCGGTTGCCAACCGACGACCTGGTCGGCACGCACCGCGGGCAAGCCGCGCCAGACCGGGTTGGCGGCAAGTGCTTCCGGCGACAAGGTGCCGGATCGGCGATCGAGCAGGATCAGATCGGCCCGATATTTGTCGGTGTGTTCCCAGCTGAGCTCCTCGAAGAAGCCGTCGGGGGTGACGTTGTCCGGGGTGACCATGTCGACGCCGAGCTCAGCGAAGTAGCGCAGGTCGGTCGACATTCGCGGGTCGGAGACGTAAAAGATTCCCTGCGCGGCCGAGGCCGCCATCACGCGCAGGCCGGGGCGCTGCGCGACGGCATCGCGGATCGCCTGGGACGCGGCCTCGAAACGGGATTTGGCCTGGGTTGCCTTGGGGGCGTTCAGGTCCGCACCGAGTGTGCGCGCGAGCTCGGCGTAGCGCGCGATGATCTCCGGCAGTGTCCGGTGTGCGATGCGCACCGTCGCGACATTCGGATTGATCGCGAGAATCTTCTCCTTGCTCTCGTCCGGTATGTACCAGAGCCGGTCGGGCACATACATATCGGTGACGAGGAGATCTGGTTCGAGCGCCGCGTACTTCTCGACATTGAACTCGCCCCAGTTGTTGCCGAGCACGGTCAGCTTGCCGAGATCGAGATCACCCGCCAGCGGCGCCGGTTCGCCCGCGGTCGTACGTGTTTCGCCGAAGACCCCGGCGATGCGGTCCTGTAGTCCGTAGTCCGCCAGCAGCGCGGCGGAGCCGGCGAACGCGACGATGCGGGACGGGACCTCCTTGGTGTGGATGGTGTGGTTCCGATCATCGGTGAACGACCAGCCGCCCGGTCCGGTGTACTGCTCGTCGGCGGACCGGCCGGTGCACGCGGTGAGAGCGGCGCCGAGCCCGGCTGCGCAGGCGGTCGTGAGCAGACGGCGGCGGGAGATATGGATTGTGTCCATGGCGGCCATTAGAACGACCCATTGTCAGTTAGGCAAGCCTTACCTGAATGAGGTGGATCACGGACGGTGCGGTGGCCGGTGGCGGAATCTGGTCAATACTGTTGCTGCGGAAGGTGTCCGCGCCCCCTTGTCCCGGCCCGGCGGACTGCGCAGCTGTGGTGCAGAACTCAGCGCCAACTCGGCAACCACAGGTGCTGCTGCCACGTCGACACGGTGATCGGCAGCCCGGTGAGGATCGGATAGTTCCAGACGAAGTTCGCGACCACCAACCCCAGGTACAGGCAGACCAGCAGCAGACCGGTGTCGCGGCGTTCGTGGTGGTCGGTCGCGCGGCCGAGGATCTGCCCGAGCGCCAAGGCCACCAGCATGATCAGGAAGGGGGCCATGGCGGTGGCGTAGAAGTAGTACATCTGCCGGTCGAGCACGGCGAACCAGGGCAGCCAGGCCGCCGCGTAGCCGGTGAGGATCGCGACGTAGCGCCAGTCGCGTCGCGTGACGGACTGCCATAACGCCCACCCCAGTGCGGGCACCGCCAGCCACCAGATCGCGGGCGTGCCGATCAGCATGATCGCGCGCACACACTCCGGTTGCCCGCATCCGGTGGTCAGCTCGGGCTCGGGAAAGTGGTAGAGCATGGGTCGCAACCCCATCGGCCACGTCCACGGCTTCGACTCCCACGGATGGTGGTAGCCGGCGGAATTGGTCAGGTGGGTGTGCACGTCAAGCACCGCGGCGTGGTGGAACCACAAGGCGCGCAACGCCTGTGGGACGAAGGCGAAGAACCCGCCGTCCGCGACGGCATGTCGGTTCACCCCGGTCTCGCTGGCGAACCACCCCGCATACGACGCGAGATATACCCCTAGCGCGACTATGACCAGCGCGAACGCCGCAGGTGCCGCGTCTCGCACGACCGTGCCGAGAAATGGGCGCCGCACCCCGTAGTGACGCCGCGCGGCGGCATCGAAACCCAGACACAGGATTACGAAGAAAGCCAGGAAGTACGCGCCGGACCACTTTGTGCCACAGGCCAACCCGAGCAGCACACCCGCGCCGAACCGCCACCATCGCACGCCGAGACGAGGCCCGAACGCGGACAACGCAATCCGGCCCTCGGCCGCGGCACGCGCCATTCGCCCTCGGACCTCGTCGCGATCGACGATCAAACAGCCGAACGCGCCGGTGACCAGCACCGCCAGGAAGATATCGAGCATGCCGATCCGCGACGAGACGAACGTGACACCGTCGGCGATCATCAGGATTCCGGCGACGGCGCCGATCAGGGTCGAGCGGGTCAGCCGCCGGACGATCCGAATCACCAACAGCACCAGCAGGGTTCCCGCCACCGCCGCGGCGAACCGCCATCCCAGCGGCGTGTAACCGAAAAGGATCTCGCCAACGGCGATCAGCAGCTTCCCGACCGGTGGATGGACCACGACCACGTACCCGGGATTGTCCTCGATGCCCATCCCGTTGTGCAGCATCTCCCAGGCCTGCAACGCGTAGTACTTCTCGTCGAAGACCGGCATCCCGGCGTCGGTGGTCGAGCCGAGTTGAGCGAACCGGGTCGCCGCCGCGAGCAGCGTCAGCACCACGGTGACCCACCAACCGCGCGCGGTATCAGTCGAGTTGACGTCGAGCTCCGGTGCCGACGGACCGACTATCGGACGAGCCGACCACCGCTCGCGCACCGCACCGACCACCACACGACCCTACGCAAGGCTCGATTCAGTAGACCAAATTCGCGCCGAAATCGGGGACAACCCCGAGCTGGACCAGCTGACTCCACCGGTCCAAACGGCCGTTGTGCAGCTCCCAGAACCGGCGGCACAACTCGAAATACTCCAGGACCACCTGGCGCTCGCCGTGCTCCAGTAAGTCTTTGGCCAAGCTCATGTTCGGTCCGTAGCTGTTGATCTGCGGCGAACCCGGACTGTTGCCCGCCGCGAGCAGGTGAGCTTTGGCGTCCTCGACGCGGCCCTCGCGCAGGGCGATTCGGCCGAGCACCATGTTTCCGTCGTGGATGGCGTTGCCGTAATTCCAGTCTCCGCGGAACCCCGGCGCTATCGCCAACAGCTCCTGCGCGTATCCGCGGGCCGCCTCGATGTCTCCGGCGGTGAAGCTGTCTTTGGCCAGATCCGGAAGATCATCGAACCGGTCGAACGTGGTTGCCGGCGCCTCCGCGGTCGCGATGCCGGGCAGTGACGGCAGGGTCGCGACGGCTCCGGCGACCGCTGCCGCGGCCAGCGCCGCCGCGACGATCCCGGCCATCGCCCGTGGCCGCAGTGACCTTACGGCGTTGTGCGGCTGCGGCTGCGGCTGGTCGTCGAGCGCGAAATAGATGGACGGTTGCTCTGTCATCTCGGCCTTACCTGATCAAAGACGGGTGCGCGCCGCTCATTCGGATCGCGGAGCTCAGCTAGAGCATCGCGCGGCCCCAACCCGCACCCATAAGTTTTCGATCATCCGCCGATCAACTGCGAGCCCGGCCCGGATCTGATCCCGAGCCGGGCCGCAACCCGCCTGGGTCAGTTGGCCATGGTGGCGAACATGCCCGGCTCGTAGGACCCGCCCTTCTGGTGCACGATCACCGCGAGTCGGTTGGCCGCGTTGATCATGGCCACCAGTGCGACCAGCGCGACGGTCTGTTCGTCGTCGTAGTGCTTGCGCACCTGCGCCCAGGTCTCGTCGGACACACCCTGATGGGCGTCGGCAAGCCGGGTGCCCTCCTCGACCAGGGCCAGCGCGGCTTGCTCGGCCTCGGTGAACACGGTGGCCTCGCGCCATGCGGCCACCAGATGCAGCCGGACCGAGGTTTCACCGGCCGCCGCGGCGTCCTTGGTGTGGGCATCGATGCACCAGCCGCACCCGTTGATCTGGCTCGCGCGCAGCGACACCAGTTCCTGGGTGGCCTTCGGCAGCGCAGACTGCTGGATCGTCAGACCGACGTTGGCGAACCGCTTGGCGATCTTGCCGCCGATTTCAGTGCTGAACAGGTCGATACGGGGTTCCATGACTGGGTCCTCACTGGTGGTGTTGAACTGAACGACCATGAGATGCCGAGACATCGGCTCGTGTGACAGGCGCGGTGGCGTGACGTGTGCCACTCGCTGCGGGTGTCACAAAACCGCGGGGCCCGGTGTCTGATGCGTGACACAGTCGAGAGCGAAGAGGAGCCATTTATGGCAGGCACGTCGCAGCACCCGCCCGAAGATCGCCGTGCGGCCGGCGCCGAGGACGACCGCCCGGACGCCACCGCCACCTTCGTCGCGCACCGCAATCTGCTGTTCACCGTCGCCTACGAGATGCTCGGTTCGGCCGCCGACGCCGAAGACGTCTTGCAGGAGACCTGGCTGCGATGGGCCGGGGTCGATCTCGATACGGTGCGGGACCAGCGCGCCTATCTGGTTCGGATCGCCACCCGTCAGGCGCTGGTCCGGCTGCGCACCCTAGGTCGTCGCAAGGAGTCCTACGTCGGGCAATGGCTGCCCGAACCGCTGCTCACCGCACCCGACGTGGCCGAGGACTTCGAGCTGGCCGAGAGCGTGTCGATGGCGATGATGCTCGTGCTGGAGACGCTCGCGCCCACCGAGCGGGCCGTGTTCGTGCTGCGCGAGGTGTTCGATCTGCCGTACGAGGAGATCGCCGAAGCGGTCGACAAGACCCCCGCCGCGGTCCGCCAGATCATCCACCGGGCTCGGGCGCACGTCTCCGCGCGCCGACCGCGAGGGGTGGTGTCCGCGGCCGAGACCAAAGGCGCCCTCGACGCCTTCCACCGGGCCGTCGAAACCGGCGACATGCAAGACCTGCTCGACATCCTCGCGCCGGACGTCGTCTTCCTCGGCGACGGCGGCGGCATCAAGCAGGCCGCACTGCATCCGATCATCGGAGCAGACCGGGTCGCCCGCTTCCTGTCCATCGGCCTGCCGCGGGTCCGCGCCATGATGACGATCGAGCCGGTGCAGGTCAACGGCTCCCCGGCGCTGCTGCTCCGCCACGACGGCGCCGTCGACAGCGTCATCGCGTTGCGTATCGACGACGGGCTGGTCACCGGGCTCTACTCCGTGCGTAATCCGGAGAAGTTCTCGCACATGGAGCAGGAGACGGCGTTGCGTCGCTGAGTCGAATGATGGCGCGGTGTGCCGCGGTAGCGCAGCCCGCCGCCGCCGTGTCTACCCATGACCGGCGGCGTCGAGCTGTGTCTGGGACTGAAGTGACATTCACCTCGATGACAGAACGGCGTACCGCGGTGACACTGGAGAACGGCGTCGACGACGAATGGCCTGGTCAACAAGGTGTGGCGCCTACTGAATTTTTCTATCTGGAAGGTATCTCGCACTCATGGCACCGTCGGCGCCGACCATGGACACGGTCAAGATCGCGCTGGAGATGGCGGTACGCGCGCCGTCGATCCACAACACCCAGCCGTGGCGGTGGCGGATCCGGGACCGGGTGATCGAGTTGTGGGCCGATCCGAAGCGCCATCTGGTGGCGAGCGATCCGCGGCAGGGCAAGCTGGTGGTGAGCTGCGGCGCGGCGCTGCATCATCTGCGCGTCGCGCTGGCCGTGGTCGGCTGGTCCGCCGACGTGACGCAGCTGCCCGACCCGGACGAACCGGACCATCTGGCCACCATCGAGCTCACACCGCACCAGCCCACCCAGGCCGACATCGAGCTCGGTGCCGCGGTACTACAGCGGCACAGCGACCGCCGTGGCTACCGCTCGTGGGAGATCCCGGCAGGTCACCTCCGGACCATCTCGACCAGGGCGGCGAAGTTCGGCGCCGTGGTGCGCCACGTCCCGGACGGGCTTCGCCTCCGGTTGGTGCGGCCGTTCCACGATGCCGTGGCCCGGCACGCGGTGGACTCCGACTATCAGCTCGAGCTCGCCGAATGGAGCGGCGGGCACCGGACCGAGGACGGCGTGCCCGGTGCGAATGTGCCACGCCCGCACCAGTGCGACCAGATCCCCGCCCGCGTGTTCGCCGACGCCGAGCTGATCGACGGCCTCACCGAGCCCGACGCGGCGGAGTGGTTGGTGGTCTGCACCCCGCACGACGACCGCCCGTCCCAACTGCGCGCCGGCGAGACCACCAGCGCTCTGCTGCTGGAAGCCACCCGCCTCGGGCTGTCCAGCTGCCTGCAGACCGAGCCGCTCGGCCTCCCCGAACTGCGCGACGACATCCGATCCCACGTGCTCTACGACTGCGCCTTCCCGCAAACCATGATCCGCGTCGGTTGGGTGCCGACCGACGCCGCGCCGTTGCCGGCCACCCCGCGCCGGGACATCGAAGACATGATCGACGTGGATCCCTTGGCCGCCAGCGCTTTCGGGCGCTGAGAGGTCTACTTCGGGGCGCGTCGCGCCACGGATCGCCTGGGGGGCTGGCTCATTCGCTGTGTTCGCGTGCGGCAGCCAAGGCGCTGGACAGAACTTCGTGCAGCGGATCGTCTTCCTCGACTTCGGTGAGCGCCTTGCCGAGGACTGCTGCGGCTTCATCGGCGCGGCCCATCTCCAGCAGGACCCGCCCGTATACGAGATCGGCGCGTAGCGCGGGCTCGATGGCGTCGATGGCGCGGAAGCCGGTCGCGGCGGCAACGGCTCGCGACGCGGCATCTGCCAGCCGGTCGTCGGCGAACAGGATGCGCGCGGCGTTGTAGTCGAGCCGTGCGCGATGCCAGGTGAGCAGGCTCGGATCGGGCTCGGCGTCGGCGAAATCGCGGAAGGCTTGATCGGCCACCTCGAGCGCGGCGAGCGCTTCGGCCGTTTCACCGCTCCAGTGCAGCGAGAGCGCCGCGCAGTAGCGGCAGTAGGCAACGCGCAGTGGGTCGTGGTCGAGCAGCGCCGCGTCGGCGGCCTGTCGGTAGTGTTCGGCGGCGAGGGCGTCGCGATCGAGAGTGTCGAGTAGGTCGGCGGTTTCGGCGAGGATCTCCGCCACCGCGCCGTGTTCGTCTCGGGCACGGTGGAATTCGACGATCTCCTCGTACAGCGCGAGCGCCTGATCCGGCTCGCCGAGCTGCAGATGCAGGCCCGCGAGCAGATACCGGCACTGATGCGCCGAGTCGTGCTGGCCGAGCCCCTCCCAGCTCGCGACGGCCTCCTCGGCGAGGTCGGCGGCGTCGAGCAGTTGCCCGGTCGCCCGGTAGGCGATGGCCAGATCCCACACACAACGAGCGACCTGAGGCAGACCCTCCGCCCGGCCGATAGCGACCGCGGTGAGCAGATCGTTGATGGCCTCGCCCGGCCGGTCCAGGTCGTTGAGCACGGCACCACGCAGGCCGTGCGTCACCACCCGCAGGTCGGCGGGCGCGTCCGCGGCGAGGGCGGCCAACGCCTCGTCGGCGGCGACCAACGCCGCCTCGGCCTCATCGCGGCTGCGCAGCAGCACGCCGAGGCGGAAGGCCGAAGGCGCGACCATCCGGGGGATTCCGGCCTCCTTGAAGGCCGCAACGGCCGTGCGCGCGGCGTCGATCGCGGCGTCGAGGTCTTCGGCGCTGTGGATGTGCCGATGCATGCGGTGCGCCGCGACATCGCCGATCAGCACCGGGTCGCCGGATTCGGCCGCGGTGGCGGCGGCCTGCGCGAGCAGGGACTCGACCTCGGCCAGGTGCTCGGCCGGGGAATCTTCGGCCTGCAACAGGCCGCTGGCCAACCGGATAGCGGACCAGACCTGGCCTTCGAGTTCGGGGCGCTGGATCAGATAGGCATGCGAAGCACGCAGCAGCGCCGATCCCTCCTCGACTCGATCGTGCGCGCACAGGTACTTGCCGAGGCAGCCGAGGGCGACCTGGCGACCGTTCTCATCACCCGCGGCCTCGTACCGCTCGACGGCTTGCCACAGTAGCGATTCGGTCGCCGCGTCGTGGTCGTCCCACGAGGCCAACCGCGCCCGCAGGACTGCGGTACGTGCGGCGAGCAGCGAGTCGGCGGGAGCGTCTTCGGAAAGCGAGATAAGTTGCCGCACAAGAGGTTCTGCGGCTTCGTCGGCATATCGGCGCAACAGGTGCTCGGCGCGTTCGACGAGTTCGTTGGCGGTCAGCGCGGCGACGTCCACCGCGGCGGCCACCTGCGGTCGAGGCGCCGGTACCCGATGGTCGGCCGCGGCGGACAAGGGCAGCTGCTCCACCAGCGGCTCGCTCGCCAGAAGGCTTCGCACAGTGGACGTTTGATGATCGGTGCCGTTGCGCTGATCGAACCGGGCGGCGATGTCGAACGCGTGGCGCGCCAGCTCATCGTGCAGCGTCCGCGCGTTGAGCTCGGCCGCGGGGCGATCCGCGTGCGCCGGTCGGCGGACGATCGCCGCGCCGTGGCCCGCGTCGACCACCGTGCGCAGCAACAAGGCCGCCGACGCGGCGAACCACATGGCGTCCTTGGGGCTCGGCGCGCGATCCAGCCAGCCGAGATGCCGATCGAGGAGTTCGAGGCCGCGAGATTGGTTGCCGGACAGGGCACAGAACTGCAGGTGGTCGCCGATTTCGGCCACATCCTGCGGTCTGGTGCGCAGGATGCGATAGGCCCGGCGGTGCGCGTTGCGCGCCTGCTCGAGTTGCCCGGTGCGCACATACGGCAGCAGCAGGGTGGTGAGTATCCGCTGCGGTTGCTGCTCACAGTCCAACTCGCCGTCCAGCACTGGGCCTGCGACCGCGATGGCCTCGGCGTCGCGGCCCCGATCGACCAGGTAGTCGGCCTTGTTGGTCGGATCGCAGCCCGCACAGTCGGAGTTCTCATCCCGCGGCGTCGTACACCATTTCGCGTACCACTCGTCGGCGGCCGCGCGGTCGCCGATGTGCGC
Source organism: Nocardia sp. NPDC052316 (assembly GCF_044547795.1). Taxonomy (NCBI): domain Bacteria; kingdom Bacillati; phylum Actinomycetota; class Actinomycetes; order Mycobacteriales; family Nocardiaceae; genus Nocardia; species Nocardia sp. NPDC052316. Next base: position 477,366 of record NZ_JBIUBB010000007.1, on the reverse strand, counting down.
GGCCACTCGGTAGCGGTAGGCGTACACCGCGTGCAAGCTCTGGCCCTCGGTGCGGTAACGCCGTTCCATCTGGTCGAGCACGGCCAACGCCCGATCCTTGGGCACCTCAGGGAATTTCGTCATCGCCGTGATGGCGTGCTTGAAATCCCAGCGCAGCGTCGCCGCCACCCACGGCTCGTGCGCCGCCGGGTTACGGTCGTAATCGGCCAGGCACCGGGCGAACGGAACGAACAGCTTGGCAGGCTGCATCCCCTGGGTGTACGCGTCGATCAACCGCAGCCGCGCGTAGAAGGCGACTTCGGTGTGCTCCCCGGCCTCCGCGTGCCGCAGCACCTCTTCCAGCAGTGCGTCTTTGCCGTCGCCGTAGGGTAGTTGATCGGCTTGTTCGATCAACTGGTACAGGCTGTCCGCCGACTTGGCCATTACGCCTCTCCCCGCTCGTCGTGTACCGCCCAATCGAGCAGGCCGACGAAAGATCTGTTGAGCAAGGCCGTATCCACGGGGCGGAGCGGGTGCTGGCCGAGCAGTAGTGCCTGACTGTAGAGCGCCTCGACCGCCATGGTGGCCAGTCGGGGATCGGCTAGCGCAGAGATTTTGCGCACCAGAGGGTTTCGATGATTGAGGACCAGCTGCGGCCGATCCGGACCGAGCCCGGTGTCGAAGGCGCCGAGTACATCCGCCCAGAGGTCGTCGGCGATCGCCCGGGTGGCGCGCAGCTCGGCCCGATGCTGGGTTTCCCGGTCGAGCAGATACAGCGCCGCGAGCGAGGGCGGGTCGAACGTGCGCAGCGTGACCTCGCAGTCCAACCGGTCCAGCGCGCGCTGCGCCGTCACGAGGAAGGGGCGCAACGCCAACTCGGTCGCCGGATCGATCAGGTCGAAATGGGTTGCCAGCTCACTGGTTTCGAGCCGGGAGACGCGGATCTCCGGATCGATCGTCGGTAGTCGTTCGAGGATCTCGGTGAGGTAGGCGTAGCCGCCGTTCACCAGGCCGATGCCCTGGGCGTTGGCGACGGCGGCGAGCTGACGGAACTCCTCCACCGAGGGCGTGAAGCGGATGTCGCCGAAGCGCCGCCGGAACTCGGCGAGCGGGATCCGGCCCGCATTGGTCTCCACCGCGAGCCAGCGATCCACCAGGCGCAACATGTCGTCGTCGTGCAGCGCAAGGGCTTTCACGCCGAGGTCATGGATCTGCAGGAACTGCGCGAGTCTGGCCGGGTCCGCGGCGGACAGCTCGATCAACCAGTCCCTGACCTGTTCGCCGAGTGCCTCCCTGGTCGACTCCAGCAGGTCGTCTTCGTACAGGGCTTCCCGGCTGGCGGTCGGGCGCAACTCGCTGGTGTCGACCACGCAGCGGACGAAGAACGCCCAATCGGGCAGCAGCCCGGTGACGTTCTCGGCGATCAGCATGCGCTTGAGATAGGCCCGATGACCGGTCTTGGCCGCCGGATTCGCCGCTTGCGGAAGCACGAACGCCACGCCGGTGAGCCCGGCCTCGGCGCTGGACAGGTCGAAACTGGCGAACGGGGTGAAACCGAAGGTGTCCTCGGCGTAGGTGGCCAGCGCCGCTTGGCGGTCACTCGGGGTGGGATGCGGTGCCCGCCAGGGCAGATCGGGCGCGGTGATGGTCTGTCCGTCGACGGTGACCCGGAACGGGAGCATGCCGCCGAAGAGCGTGGCCAACTCGACGACGGTGGTGCTGGTCAGCCACGGCTCCATGCCCTGGCGTGGGGTGAGGGTCACGGTGGTGCCCGGCTCGGGCCGCTGCTCGGCCGCGACCTCGACGCGGTAGCGACCGTCGGCGTAGCCGGTCCACGCCACCGACGGCCCGCCTCGGGCCGAACGGGTCAGGATGCGCGCCTCGTCGGCGACGAGGAAACAGGAGAGCAGGCCGATGCCGAACTGGCCGAGGAACTCGTGCCTGGCGAAGCCGAGGCTGTCGCGCTTGCCGCTGTGGCCGATGGTGGCCAGGAACTCGTGCACCTCCGGCTCGGTCAGCCCGATGCCGTTGTCGTACACCCGGATACTGCCGTCGCCCGTGCTGTCGGGGGTCTCGATGCGCACCTCGGCGGGTGCGTCCGCGTCGATGGCCTGCCGCGCGGTGACGGCGTCGACCGCGTTCTGCAGTAACTCGCGGATGTATACCCGCGGGCTGCCGTAGAGGTGGTGACTTAGGAGGTCGACAACGCCACGCAAATCGACCCTGAACGCTTGCTCCACCGCTGCCCTCCGACAAACCCACCAGCTAACGCCGATCACTCTAGCCATAGGACCGGCAGATGCTTCCCCCTCGATTCTGGGGGGCGGCTCAGCTCTGCCGGGACAGATGTGCCTCGTGTTGCGCGGTGACCTGCTGCCACAGCCGGTGGCGGGCGGCGCGATCGAAGACGGCGGGGGAGATGCCGAATACCTCGTGCAGTGCGGTGAACCAGTCCTCCTGCGTATCCAAAACCGTTGTGCTGGTGTGGGAGTCTTCGATTCTGGTGAGGGTGCGGGCGCGCAGGGTGTCGCCGCCGTTCGCATGTCGGCGCTGCACCACGCATACCCGGACGAAGCCGGATTCCGGTGCGGTGGAGAGGTATTGGTGGCGTTCGGTGAAGTCGGACATGGTCGCGGGGGCTGGATCGAAGTCCATGCCGACGAAGCTGCCGCGCGGATCGTGGTCGAAGCGCCAGCCGCCCGCGACCGCGGTGGACGGGCGCAGACCGAAAGTGAACGGGCCCTGCCGATAGTCGCCCGCGCGCAGCGGCAGTGGCGCGAACAGGGCGTCACCCAGTCCGGCATCGACCAGCCAGGTCGTCTCCGGATCGTCCGGTAAGCCGGAGACGGTGAGCGCCAGATGGTTTCGGCTGATCTCGGGGGTACCGCCGGAATTCTGCACGCCTGCCCGGTGCAAGGTGACGCGGTAGCCGAGAGCCCGCAGTAGCGCGGAGAAGGCGCCGTTGAGGTGGTAGCAGTAGCCGCCGCGGCGCTGCCGGACGATCCGGTCGGCGGAGTCGAGCGGGTCCAGCGTGGTGGTCCGGCCGAGTTGAATCTCCAACGCCTCGTAGGGCACATGCTGTACGAAGGCCTCGTGCAGTCTGGTCAGGGCGGCCACGCTCGGTGGTTCCGCGCCGGGTAGGGACAAACGCCGAAGGAACTCGGACGCATCGATCTCGCGCATGTCCGAACCCTAGTGTGTTGCCGGCCGTGTGCGGTCGGGTCTCACTTTGCCGTGACCCTCGAGAGTGACCAGGCTCACGATTGAAGTTCGATTGGTTCATTAATGGCCGCTGACCAGCTGATTCGGGTCGGGCTCACGGAAGGCGCGCGGGAAAATCCGATGAAACTTGTCGGTATCGACCGGTTTACTGATGCGCGCCGATGAGTTCGCGCACCCGAGTCCGTCTCAATCATTGTGGCGCCGCGGGCGCGCAGCTCCAAGGCCACACGTTGCCCTGCCGATCTCACTGCCCCCGGAGGTATCCGATGCCCGAACCATCCGCTCCCGCCTCGGGAGGACGGACACCGACCGTCATCCGGGTGCTGGTGCTCGCGACCTTCGTGGTGATCCTGAACGAAACCATCATGATCAACGCGATCCCGCGGTTGATGGAGGACCTCGCGGTCACCGAACGGGCGGCGCAGTGGGTGTCCACCGCGTTCATGCTCACCATGGCGGCCATCATCCCGACCACCGGCTGGTTCCTGCAGCGGGTGACCACCAGGCAGGCCTACGCCCTGGCGATGGGTGTCTTCCTGGCCGGTACCGCGCTGTCGGCCGTTGCGCCGTCGTTCGTGGTGCTGTTGATCGGCCGGATCATCCAGGCCGGCGGCACCGCGGTGATGATGCCGCTGCTGATGACCACGCTGATGACCGTGGTGCCCGAGCAGGATCGCGGCCGGGTGATGGGCAACGTCACCCTCGCCATCTCGGTCGCGCCCGCGATGGGGCCGGTCATCTCCGGGCTGGTGCTCCAGGTCGGTTCCTGGCGTTGGCTTTTCGTGCTGGTGCTGCCGATCACCGGCGTGGTCACCTGGCTCGGGTTGCGGCAGCTGGAGAACGTCGGCGAGCCGCAGCCCGGCGCGATCGACTGGTCCAGCGTGCTGCTCGCCGCGCTCGGCTTCGGTGGTCTGGTGTACGGGCTCAGCAAGTTCGAGGCCGACAACCTGACCGGCCCGGCGTTGATCGTCGCCGCCGGTGTGGCGCTCATCGCCACGTTCGTGTTCCGGCAGCTGCGTCTGCAGCGCACCGGTGTCCCGCTGCTCGACCTGCGGGTGCTGCTGGCGGGCACCTACACCAAGGCGCTGGTGCTGATGTCGGTTGCGTTCATGGCGATGCTCGGGTCGATGATCCTGCTGCCGCTGTACCTGCAGAACCTGCGTGGCCTGAGCCCGTTGGCGACCGGCCTGCTGGTGATGCCGGGTGGTCTGGCGATGGGTCTGCTCGGACCGACCGTGGGCCGGCTGTTCGACCGCTTCGGCGGCCGCTGCCTGGTGATCCCCGGTTCGATCGGCATCGCCGTGGCACTGGCCGGCTTCACCCAGGTCTCGATGACCATGCCGTACTGGCAGCTGATCGCACTACACATGGTGCTGATGGTGTCGCTGGCCGCGACCTTCACCCCCGTCTTCACCCTGGGTCTCGGCGCGCTCCCGCACCAGCTGTACTCGCACGGCAGCTCCATGCTCGGCACCCTGCAACAGGTCGCCGCCGCCTTCGGCACCGCCATGGTGGTCACCGTCATGTCGGCCCGCAGCACCCAGCTCGTCGAAGACGGCACCGACGCCATCACCGCCCACCTCGACGGCATGCGCCTGGCCTTCCTGGTCTCCGCCGTGCTGGCCCTGATCGTCATCGTCATGGCAGTCCTGCTGCCCAACCGGGCCGCCGCCCCGGAAGAATCCGACGAACCCGAAACAGCGGCCCCCGAACTGGTCAAGGGCTGACCACTTCACCCCACGAACCCCCGGCCGCACCCCGCGCGCCGGGGGTTTCGTCTATTGGTCGACTGATCACGAGGAGCTGAGGTAGGCATCGCCCGAGAGAGCTACCCCAACAATTTCCCATGATCGTTTGTCCGGCAACGGGTGTCGCGGAACGGGCGGTTCTCTACGTAGACGCGGCGTATGGATCCACCAGTGTCGTCGGTGTGCGCGCGATTTCCAGGGCGGTCTCGGAAAAATCGGGACCAGCGACGTAAAATCTCGCGCGGGTGCGTCCCACTGGTTCGAGCACTTGCCTGCGTACGAGTTCGCGTAGATCGCGTTGCGCCTGTTGCAGATTCAGCCCTTCGTTCTGCTCGTAGCGGGTGCGGCGTACCCGGCCGGACATCGCGACGTCGTGCAGCGCGGTGATGAGCCGCTCGTCCAAACCGGTGGAGGTCGCGAAATCGGTGAGTGCCTCCCATACTCGGCCGGAGCGCACGAATCTCGCGTGGACGGTCTGCGCCTGCTGGTGATAGGCGATCAGGTTGAACCGGATCCATTCCGAGACATCCTGATCCGGGTGGTACTCGCTGCCGCGACGCCCCAATACCTGGTAGTACTCCCAGGTATTACCCGGGCGCCCCAACCACGCCTCGATCGAGGAGAACTCCGGCGCCAGCACGCCTTCGCGCGCGATCATCAACGTTTGCAGCGACCGTGACATCCGGCCGTTGCCGTCGGCCCACGGATGAATCGATACCAGATGCAGGTGCGCCATCGCGGCGCGAACCAGGGGATGGAATTCATCGGTGTCGGCAAGCCAATCCACCAGCTCCGCCATCAACGTCGGCACCGCCGCGGCCTCGGGTGCGGTATAGGCGGCGATGCTCGGGTCGCGCACATCGGTCACGTAGACCGGGCCGCGCCGCCACTGCCCGGCCGGTCGGCGCGCCGTATGCCGGTGTCCCTGCAGCATCCAGTGCAATGCGTTGAGAAGTCCCTTGCTGTACGAGAAGTCCTGGGCATCGTGCAGCGTCTGGAGGTAGGTCATCATTCGCTCGTAAGCCAGTGTCTCTGCCCGGTTCTCCTCCGAGATATCGACGTCACGCTCACCGGCCATCAGATCTTCTACGTCGACCGTGGCGACCTTGAATCCTTCGATGGAGTTGGATGCGGCGACCGCGTCGGCGGTGAGGAACTTCCGCAGTCCTCCTGTCCACGCCGCCGGCGCGTTCTGTAGCTGGTGACGCAGCGCTTCACGCATGCGGTCTACCTCGGACAGCACGCGTTCGTCGGCGTCGCTCAATGGCGGTGTAGGGAACAGCACACGTCAACAATATAGTGACGTAATCATTGCGTCAAATACATTCGGGGTGTGCCGCGCCGGGGAGGGGACTGCCGGTGCGGCATCGCCGAGCTTTCTCCGGCACAGATGCGTAGAGATTCATGATCTGCGGTAGATGGCCTTCGCGCGTTTGGTCGCACATTGATATGGGCGCGTCGCGGTTGGTATAGCCAGACTTATCGAATTATTCAGGACAACTTAAAAAGTAAATGTCGCTGCGACATTGCTGGGGATCGTTGGTAAGAATGCGTTCCATGATAGGGACGGCCTCGCGGGAATTGTTGGTGCGCCATGGTGGGGTGGGGGCTGCGCGGGTGGGGTTTCGGGGGGATGTGGGCGGGTTGCGGGCGGTTGCGGTGCTGGCCGTGGTGGTTTTTCATGCGGGGGTGCCCGGGGTGGGGGGTGGGTTTGTGGGGGTGGATGTTTTCTTTGTGATTTCCGGGTTTTTGATTACGGGGATGTTGTGGCGGGAGGTGGCGGGTAGCGGGACGATTCGGTTGGCGCGGTTCTATGGGGCGCGGGCGCGTCGGTTGCTGCCTGCGGCGGGGATTGTGCTGGTTGCGACGGCGGGGGGTGCGGCGGCGTTGTTGCCGCCGTTGCAGGCGCGGGAGGTGCTGGGGGACGGGATTGCCAGTGCGTTGTATGTGGGGAATTATCGGCTTGCGTTGCACGGCACGGACTATCTCGCTGCGGATGCGCCGCCTTCGCCGTTTCAGCACTACTGGTCGCTGGGGGTGGAGGAGCAGTTCTATGTGTTGTGGCCTGCGCTGATTATCGGGGTTGCCTGGTTCGTGCATCGGCGTAGGACCGAGAGTGCTTCGCCGACTCCGTATCTGGCTGTCCTCGGGGTGGTCGCCGCGCTGTCGTTCGCGGTGTCGTTGGAATGGACCAGCACGTTGCCGTCGTGGGCGTTCTTCGCGCTACCGGCGCGGGCGTGGGAGTTGGCGGTCGGTGGGATGGTGGCGCTCTCGGTTCCGGTCTGGCGTCGAATGCCGGCGTCGGTTGCCGCTGTCGCCGGGTGGCTGGGGCTGGCGGCGATCGTCGTGAGTTGTACCTACTTGGACGGGCGGACGCCGTACCCCGGGACCGCTGCGCTGCTGCCCGTGCTCGGTGCGGCGGTGATCGTGGCCGCGGGCTGTGCCGCGCCTCGCCTGGGTGTCGGTCGAGTGTTGTCGACGGCACCGTTGCGGTCGCTCGGGCGGCTGTCGTACTCCTGGTATCTCTGGCACTGGCCGGTGCTGTTGCTCGCACCGAAGCTCAGCGGTCACCCGCTCGATCTGGTCGGTTCGGTGGGGGCGGTCGCCACGGCGGCGGGCCTGGCCATGCTGACGCTGTGGTTCGTCGAGGATCCCGCCCGCTTCGCGGCACCGCTACGGCGTTCGGCCGCACTGAGTTTGGCCGGCGGTGGTGTCGTCACGGCGGTCGCCGTCGGCGTCGGAGTCGCGCTGCTCGTGCTCGTGCCGGTACCGGTCGGGCGTGGCGCGGCGGCCGAGGCGTTGACTGTCGTCGCGGCACCGCAGGCGCCCCCGTCCGAATCCATCGATCCGCACGATGCGGCGGTGCGACAGCTGACCGCACAGGTGCAGACCGCCGTCGCGGCCTCGGCCGAATCGCCGTCGGTGCCGTCGAATCTGTCCCCCTCGCTCGCCGCCGCGCCCGCCGACAAGGCCACCGTATTCAACAACGGTTGCGTGCGTTCGTGGCTCGATATCGGGCAGCCGGAGTGTGCCGCGGGCGACCTCGGCTCGGCGAACACGATGGCACTTGTCGGTGACTCGCACGCCGCGATGTGGAGCCCGGCGTTCGAACAGATTGCCGAGCAACGGCATTGGCGCTTGGAGACGATGAGCAAGGTCACCTGCCCGCTGATGGAACTGCCCATCACCAGCCCCTACCTCGGCCGGGACTACACCGAATGCGTGCAATGGCGGCACCAGGTCCTGGCCAGGCTGCAGGCCGAACATCCGCGGCTGATCGTGCTGAGCATGTCCCGGCGCTACGGCGGCGACTTCGGATTCACCACCTACGACCAAGCCTGGATCGATAGCCTGTCCCGGCTGACCTCGCAGTTGCGCGCGACCGGAGCGAGTGTCCTTGTCCTCGGGCCGATTCCGGACCCGCACAGCACCGTGCCCACCTGCCTGTCCGGCCATCTGGACGACGCGCTGGCCTGCGCACCGACCCGTCCGGTCGCCGTCGACGACGCGGGCATCGCCGCCGAACGGGCCGCGACAACGGCGGGCGACGCCCAGTACGCCGACCTCACCGCCCTGTTCTGCACCGCCCACCGCTGCCCGCCCATCACCGGCAACACCCTGATCTACCGCGACGACAACCACTTGACGGTCGCTTACGCCAAAGCGCTCGCACCGGTCATCGCCGCACTGGCCGACCGCGCGCTGGCCCACGCCTGAACCCGCTGGGCACGAACGAAACCAAGCACCAGGACTCGACCCGACCAGAACCGCAGCGCCGACGATGCGGCCGCCCACGAGACCGGCATTCCCGGGACGCCGCACTCGACGGAGCGATATTCTCCATCCGCGGAGTACCTTCCAGCCCGCCGTGCGCACGCGGGCAAGCCTGCGGCGTGGGGGAGGAGGACGGCGGGTGCGAATTCAACCGAGAGAACAGCTTCTGGACCTGTGGCGCGCCCTGCTCGCCGCATGCTGGGATGGTCGGCGCTGGTGCTGGAACGAGCAGACGGCCCCCAACTCCCTCAGCGACTCCGAACAGCTGCTGTGCCTGCTCTACCCCGCCACCGAGATCGACGTGTTCGCGCTGGACGACCCGGACCGCATCCAAGACGACGTCGCCGAGGTGCTGGCGCCGATCGGTCGAAGGAACCAGCTAGCCGGCTTCGTCGTCTCATTACTGGCCCAGTACCTCGACCGCAACACCGACGAGCACGGCGAACCGATGTTCGCCGCGGGCGACTACCTGCGCGGTGAACCGACCGACGCACAACGGCGCATCGAGGTCGTCAGCTCGTATGCGGTGTCACTGACCGTCTGCCTGACCGGTCTGCGTTTCCTGCAGGCCTGCCGCGTCAGGACGCGGCACGGCGAGCTGACCGACCGGATCGACGCACTGTCCGCCCGGCTGAGCGCGCGGCTGACCGCGGCGATGACCGGATTGATCCGAAGCTTCGTAGTCACTACTGCGCCACCCGATTCGCCTGCGGGACACGCGATACTCGGCATGTTGAACCAGTCGGGGCAGCCCGATCGGGTGATACACGACGATCTGCGGCGCAGCCTCGAACGGGTACGGACGCTGCTGCTCAACGATGTCATCCTCGGCCGAGCAGCCTTGTCCGTAGAGCTCGATGACGACAGCATGCTCTTCGAATGCGGATGGAGCTGGGGAATCGCGCACACCGCCGGTGAGATCGATGGCGTCGACGCGCGGATCGCGCACCGCGGCGGTATCGCGGATCCTCGCCCCCACCTGTACTTCACCGTCATCGCGCTGGACGCCATCAACGACCTCGTCGCCCCGCGGACCGGTGAGCTCGGCGGGTTCGACGAACGCCAGATCCGGCTTGCCCAAGCCTTGCGGCTCAGATGGGAGCTGGCCCAGCGGTATTGGTCGACGCTCGCCCGATTCGGTGTCGGCAGCTGGCCGCTGGAGGACATCCCGTGGCGCACCTCGGACGGCTCGGCGTCGGACTACTTCAGTCTCCTGGTGTCGGCGGTACTGATCCAGGATCTGACCGCGCGCACGGCCGCCGACGACGACCTGACAAGGGTCGCAGCGATTTTCGAGGAATTGGCCGCTCGTGGGCGAATCACCCGCAGGGCACTGCTCGGTGATCCGGCCGTTGGACTGCACACACCAGGCCTACGGCTGCCCCTTCGCGGCAGCGAGCCGACCGATGACGGTCCGGTGTTGCAGTGGGCGGTGTCCGACTTCGCCCCGATGCTGTTGCGGCAGGTGCTGCGAGCGGTCGGATTGTCCAGCAATGTCGAGACCAGAGACACCCTGATGGAACTGGCCAAATCGGTAATGGACCATCTGGATCGGCGGATACTCCGGTCGGGCGCCACCGGACTCTGGGACGACCCGGCGGGCGTCTTCGGTGACAATGGCGCGCCCGTCGCGACCGAGCCTTCCTGGTCGATCACCGAGCGACTGGTCGAGTGCCTGATCACCGCGGAGCGCAGCTACCGGCAACGGCCACCGCAATGGCCGGAGTTGCAGCGGATGGCACGAAACCTGCTGGCCATCGCCGACCATCGATACGATCAGACCAAGCTGGGGGTCGCTCTGGACGACCGATCGGCCAAACGACTCATGCTCGACCGTGTGGAAGCGCGCATCGACGCGGCAAGGCAAGAGGCGCAGCACAACCCCGCAACCACATTGGTGCACGCGATCGAGGCGTTGCGCGACCTCGAGCAGCTGTCGATCGCCCGCCGCGACGCGAGCAGGAGCACCTGAACCCGTGATCGTGTTCGCGATTTCCGACAAGGGTGGTACCGGGCGTTCGGTGACCAGCGCCAATATCGGGTATCGGATGTGTGTGATGGGGAAGAGCGTCGCGTATCTCGATTTCGATTTCGGGTCGCCGACGGCGGGCGCACTGTTCGAGATCGACAGTGTCGAGCAGGGTGTTGCCGGGGGTACGGGGTTGCATTCCTATCTGACCGGCGGCGTCGGTGTGCCCACCCGAATCGACGTGCGGCACAAGACCGATCGCCGCGAGTTGCAGCGGATGCGAACGCGTACGGGCAAGCTCGCCTTGTTGCCGGGTGACATGGGTGGCGCGGAGTTCGCGAAGGTGGACCACGAGGTGGTCCACCGCTGTGCGGAGCTGCTGCTCGCGATCGAGCGGGACTTCGATGTCTGCCTCGTCGACGTCAGCGCGGGCCGGTCAGTGGCGTTGGAGATCGCGGTGCAGGCGACGGGCTTGCGGCAGTTCGCCGCGAAGACGGTGCGCTGGTTGGTCTTTCACCGCTGGACCCGCCAACACATCGTCGCGGCGGCCGGCTTGGTCCATGGCCCGCACGGCGTGCTGGAGTCCGGTGCGGTTGCCGGGCACGATCCCCGGATGTTGCTGGAGAACATTCGATTCGTGCGCACGGCGGTGCCACGATTGACCGAGGCGACCGAGGTCACCGGCTTGCAGGCCGCGTGGCTGCACGAACAGCACGCGCGGCTGAAGCGTCTGGCGACCGAATACCGGATCGGCGCCGGCGTTCTGCTCGGCGAGACACCGATCGATCCGGTCTTGCAGTGGCGTGAGCAACTGATCCTGGATATCGACGTGATGCAGGGCATCGCCAAGGAAGACACCGTCGAGGCGTTCGGCAGCCTGGCGAACCGCATACTCTCCGAATCGATTTGGCAGCCGCTGCAGTAGCGCGGGCGCGCCGAGATCATCGCGAAAGGTGTCGAGCACAGTGGAGTACGCCGCCGGATACAGCGAGGGCAGCGAGCAGCCGCGGGTCATCGGGGTGCCGCTGTCCCACGTCTCCATCGAGGTGGGGCATCTGCGGATGGCAGACCTCGACAACGGGGACGACTGGATCCGCGAGCAATTCCGCAAGGTAGTCCCGCTGGTCACGTGGTTCACGGACGCGGCGAAGGCCGAATTCGGCCCGCAGGCCCGCGTGAGCACCTGCCTGCTGGTCGATGACTACTTCCGCGCCGACACCGACCCCGGCGAGGTGCTCGGCCGACTGCTCGGGTGCGCCGAGGACAAGGGGCTCACCATCGATTATCTGGGTCGAGAGGCAGGCTGCGCGGTCGTCCCCGGCACCGGGCAAGCGCCCGGAATCGAACTGGCGCAGGCGGTTCGGGCCCGGATTGTGGCCGCACCGGCCCGGGGCGCGACGGGCCGCAGGCCGCCGACCGACCAATCCGGCTGGTTGTGCAACGGCACCCGCGCCTCCGACGAACCCGTGCAGGCGATGCACAACGACCCGTATCGGCCGCCCGAAGAGTTCGGCAGTCCCGCGCACTCGATCTTCCTCGATGTCGAGCTGTGGCGCGCGGAGCCGCGAAAACAGCACGGCAGCAACGAGTCGCCGATCACTTGGTCGTTGCCGTTTCTCACGTCGATCTGGCAGCTGTTACGGCTGGGTCTGCTGCGCTTCCACGGCAGGCCGGTGATCGAACCACAGCTGTGGGACCGTCGGCAGCCTTGGCCGGCCGGCTGGTCGGAGTTGCCCGCCGTGCTCAAACTGAACCCTCGTGCGACGAGCTGCGCAATCGCGTATTGGTAGGCGCCCTGGACACGAAGCGGCAGGCAAGGGTCGGCACAGAGCTCTGACGGTCAGCGGTCCGCGCGCTCGAGGTCCTTGCGCAGATACTCGGCGGTGACGGACTTCTTGTCCGCGGTCAGCTGCTCCGGGGTGCCTTCGAAGAGCACCTTGCCGCCGTGGCGGCCCGCGCCCGGCCCGAGATCGATGACCCAGTCGGCGTATTTGACGACCTCGAGGTCGTGTTCCACCACGATGACCGTGTTTCCTTCGTCGACCAGGCGATCGAAGAGGGTGAGCAGCCGGTCTACGTCGGCCATGTGCAGGCCGGTGGTCGGCTCGTCGAAGACGAACACGGTGCCCGTGTCCTGGAGCCGGTGCGCTAGCTTGAGCCGTTGACGCTCGCCGCCCGACAGAGTCGAGAGCGGTTGTCCCAGTGTCAGATACGCCAGCCCGACTTCCTGGAGCATGGCGAGCTTGGCGGTCACCTTGTCCTCGGTGAAGTAGGACAGGCTCTCCTCGACGGTGAGTCCGAGTACCTCGGCGATGTTCTTGCCGCGCAGCGTCTTTTCGAGTGCCTCGTCTCGATACCGGCTGCCCTCACATACTTCGCAGGTGACCGTGACCGGGTCCATGTAGGCGAGGTCCGTCTCGATCACGCCGCGTCCCTTGCATGCCGGGCAGGCACCGGTCGAGTTGAAGCTGAACAGTCCGGGGTCGGCATCGTTGGCTTTGGCGAACAGGTTTCGAACGGTATCCATGATGTCGACATAGGTGGCCGGCGTCGACCGCGCGGAGATGCCGATGCCCGACTGGTCCACCATGACAGCGTCCGGGTGCTGCGCGGCGAAAGCTCCTGAGATGAGCGAACTCTTGCCGGAACCCGCCACGCCGGTCACCGCGGTGAGCACCCCGGTGGGGATGCGCACGGAGACGTTCTGCAAGTTGTTCAGCGAGGCCTTGCTGATCTCCAGCGCGCCGGTCGGCTCCCGGACTTGCTCCTTCAAGCCGGTGTGCGCACGCAGCCGTCGGCCGGTGAGCGTCTTGGCTTTCAGGAGTTGCCGGTAGGTCCCCTCGAACACGATCTCACCGCCGTGCGACCCGGCTCCCGGCCCCATGTCGACGATGCGGTCGGCGACCGCCATGACGTCCGGATTGTGCTCCACCACCAGCACGGTATTGCCGTTGTCGCGTAACTGCGCGAGAAGTTCGTTGAGGCGGTGCACATCTCGTGGATGCAGGCCGACGCTCGGTTCGTCGAAGATGAAGGTCAGATCGCTGAGGCTGCTGCCGAGGTGGCGCACCGTCTTCAGTCGCTGGCCCTCGCCGCCGGACAGGGTGGAGGTCTCGCGGCCGAGGCTGAGGTAGCCGAGTCCGATCGATTCCAGCCGAGACAGCGCGGTAATAGCCGCCTGCACAACGGGTTCGGCGACCCGATCATCGATCTTCCCCAGCTCGACGATCAGTTCGCTCACCTCCATGTCCGCGTAGTCGGCGATGTTCTTGCCGTTGATCTTGGAGGCGAGCGCGGCCTTGTTGAGCCTGCCGCCGCCGCAGACATCGCAGGTGCTGGTCCGCACCACCTGCTCGACGTCCTTGCGCTCCTTGTCTTTCAGCGCATCCAGGCCGTTCTTGAGATAGCGACGATTGAACCGGACGACGATGCCCTCGTATTCGTTGGAGTGCGTCACGTCCTTGCCGGGGCGCCGGACCTTGAAACCCCCGCCGTGCAGCAGCTTGTCCCATTCCGCCGCGGTGAACTTCCGCAGCGGCTTGTCGGGATCGAACAGCCCGGATTCGGCGTAGGTGATCCACGGGTAGCCGCCGACCGCGAACAGCGGTGACTGGATGGCGCCCTCGTTCAACGACTTCGACTTGTCGAGGAGCAGATCTAGGTCGAGTCGTGCGGTGCGGCCGAGTCCTTCGCATTCGGGACACATGCCCTGCGGGACATTGAACGAGTACATGGTCGACTCGCCCGCGCTCGGCTTGCCGTGCCGCGAGAACAGCACGCGCAGAATGGGATTGATCTCCGTCATGGTCCCGACGGTCGAGCGGGAACTGCCGCCGATCCGGCGCTGGTCGACCACGATCGCGGTGGACAGGTGCGACATGGCTTCGGCGTGCGGCCGCTCGTACTTCGGCAGCCGGTTGCGGATGAACCAGGGGAATGTCTCGTTGAGCTGGCGCTGTGATTCGACCGCGATCGTGCCGAACACCAGCGACGACTTTCCGGAACCCGACACGCCCGTGAAGACGCTCAACTGCCCCTTCGGGATCTCCAGTGACACGTTCTTCAGGTTGTTCTCTCGGACGCCGTGCAGCGTAATGCTGTCGTTCGCTTGCCGTCCGGGTCGATCCGACATCTCTACTCCCCTCAGCGTGCGCAAGTAGTTTCCGTATGGAAACTATACCAGGACGTCGACCTCATAGTCGGCTACCCATTCGGCGAGACGAATCGGCGTCTCGTTGTATAGCCCCCTTTCCTGCATGGAGGAGGCGGCCCCGACCGGCGCGTCGAGATGCCGGTCGAGCGCATCGAGATCGAACAACGGCAAGGCCGGTGAACTCGGCTCCGCGACGATCTTTCCGAGTATCTGCTTGATCGCCCGGTCGTAGCCGGGATCCTGGGTGGAGGGATAGGGAGCTTTGCGCCGCTGCACAATGGACTCCGGCAGCAGATCCGCGGTGGCGGCGCGCAGCAGGCTCTTCTCCCTGCCGTCGAAGGTCTTCATCGACCACGGCACATTGAACACATACTCGACCAGGCGATGGTCGCAGAACGGAACACGCACCTCGATGCCGCTGGCCATACTCAGTCGGTCCTTGCGATCCAGCATGACCGGCAGCCACCTCGTCAGATTCAGATAGCTCGCGGTGCGCATGCGCCGGTCGTGCCCGGTTTCCCCGGTCAGGTGCGGCGCTTCTCGAAGGGCCGTGTGGTACTGGTCGGCAATGTATTCCGGAAGATTCAGCCGCGCCGTCAGATCCGGATTCAGGAACGCCGTGGATTGCTCGGTGATCGACCGCTCGCCCAGCGCGTGCCACGGGAAAGTATCGGCCCGCACGGCCTTCTCGTCGTGGAACCACAGGTAGCCGCCGAAGACCTCGTCCGCGGATTCGCCGGAGAGGGCAACGGTCGACTGCTCGCGCACCGCACGGAACAGCAGGTAGAGCGACGGGCCGAGGTCGCCGTCACCGAAGGGCAGATCCCAGGCGCGCGAGACCGCCGACCGGATGTGCGGGGCCACCAGATCCGCGTTGTTCAGCAGGATCGTCTGATGGTCGGTGCCGACATGCCGCACCAACTCCGTCGCGAACGGCTGATCGGGCGCTTCACGCAGCGGCTCCGGCGCGAAATTCTCCACCTGCCCTTCGAAATCCACCGAGAAGCTGCGGATTCGCCCGCCGCCGTCGGCGTCGAGCCTGCGCTGCGCCAGGGCCGTCAACGCGCTGGAATCCAAACCGCCGGACAGCAGGGTGCACAACGGGACATCGGCGACCAGTTGACGAGAAACGATGTCCTCCAACAAACCGCGGACCGCGCCTACGGTCGCGGGGATGTCGTCGGTGTGCGGCCGGGATGCCAGTTCCCAATACTTCTCCTCGGTCCGCCGGCCATGGCGAACCCGAAGAACATGCCCGGGACGCACCTCGTACATGCCGTCGAGCGGTGTCTGTCCGGGAACCCGGACAAAGGACAGCACATCGCGCAGACCGTCGAGGGTGAGCACCGCCCGGCTTTCCGGATGGGCCAGAATCGCTTTCGGCTCGGAGCCGAAGAGCACCCCACCTGGGGTCGGATAGTAGAACAGCGGCTTGACGCCCAACCGGTCCCGATACAGCAGCAATTCCTCGACGCGGCTATCCCAGATCGCGAAGGCGAACATGCCGTTCAGTCGCCGCACGAAATCCGCGCCCCACTCCAGATAGGCGCGTAGGACGACTTCGGTGTCGCTTCGTGTCCGGAAGCGGTGACCGTGCGCCATGAGCTCTTCGCGGAGTTCGGCGAAGTTGTAGACCTCGCCGCTGTAGCTGATCGCGGCCAGCGGTGTGCCGTCGGGCAGCGTCTCCGGCGTAAGCATCGGCTGGCTGCCACCCGCGAGGTCGATCACCGAGAGTCGCCGATGCCCCAGGGCGCAGTGCGGCTGTAGCCACAGTCCCTCGTCATCGGGACCACGGAAAGCCATGGTGTCCACCATCTTCTGGAGAACCGGGCGCTCGGTCGTGAGATCACGGGCGAAATCCGCCCAACCGGCGATTCCACACATCGTCTTGTCCTTTCGCTGTCGTCACGCGAGGGTCGCCCACACGGTCTTCGGTTCGAGATACGCGTCGAGCCCGGCCCGGCCCATTTCCCGGCCGACACCGGACGCTTTGACACCGCCGAAGGGCGCGGCGGGATCACCCGGCGCCCACGTGTTGAGATAGACCGAGCCCGCGTGCAGGCGTGCGGCGAGAGTGTGTGCGTCGCTCAGGTTTCGGGTCCAGACGCCGGCCGCGAGACCGTAGTCGGTGGCATTGGCCGAGTGCACGGCTTCGTCGATGCTGTCGAAGGGGGCCGCCACCAGCACCGGCCCGAAGATCTCCTCGCGGCAGATCCGCATGTCTGGTGTCGTGTCGGTGAAAAGCGTTGGGCGAATGAAGTATCCGCCGTCCGGCACGGACGCGGGAACCTCGCCGATCGTCAAGGTCGCGCCCTCAGCGACCCCGTCGCGGATGTAGCCGCGCACCCGATGGTACTGCTCGGCCGACACCACGGGCCCGCACTCGGTGGCCGGATCCAGCGCCGGGCCGACCTGAGCGGTCTTCGCCCGTGCCGACAGTCCCTCGATCACCTCGTCGAACACACTCCGGTGCACGTACAGCCTCGACGCGGCGTTGCAAGCCTGGCCGGTATTGAAGTAGATCCCGTTGTAGCTCCCCGCAATAGCGGCGTCGAGATCAGCATCGGGCAGGATGATGTTCGGGCTCTTTCCGCCGAGCTCCAGCGTCACCCGCTTCAGTTGCGCCCCGGCCTTCGCGCCGATTTCGCGCCCCACCGCGGTAGACCCGGTGAACACGACCTTGTCGACGTCCGGGTGATCGACCAGTGCCGCGCCGGTTTCGCCGTCACCGGTCAGCACATTGACCGTGCCCGCCGGGAAGCCGGCGGCCTCGATCAGCTCGGCGAGACGCAGCGCGGTCAACGGCGTCTGCTCCGCGGGCTTGAGCACCACCGTGCAGCCCGCGGCCAGCGCCGCGCCGAGCTTCCAGGCGGTCATCAACAGCGAGAAGTTCCAGGGAATGATCTGGGCGCACACCCCGACCGGCTCTTTCCTGGTGTAGCACAACGTATTCGGGACCGCGACCGGGATTGTCTCGCCCTCGATGCGCGCGGGCCAGCCGCTGAAGTAGCGAAACTGGGCTGCCGCCGCAGGCACGTCCAGCGCACGGGTCATCGTGATCGGCTTGCCCGCGTCGAGAGATTCGAGCTCGGCGAGCTCGTCGCCGTTGCTGTCGATGAGGTCGGCGAGACGAGAGAGCAGCAGGCCACGCTCGGCCGCCGACAGCCCACGCCACGGTCCGTCGAGTGCGGCCCGCGCCGCAGCCACGGCGGCCGTGACATCGGCGGCTCCCGCATGGGCGACCTCGGTGATGTGTTCGCCGGTGGACGGGTCGATCGTGCTGAACGTCCGCCCGGTCGCCGCGGCGACGAGGGCGCCGTCGATGTACAGCAGCTGTGCCCGGGACAGGAAGTCGCGAGCGGCGTCGCCCACGGTGTTACCTGAGGTATTCACGAGTCCTCCCGGTCCGCGTCAGAAGCGGTCGATGACGGTGATGCCGTTGGTGGTGAAATCGCTCATTGCGGAGAGGACTTCCCCGGCCTGGCCCAGTGAAACGGTGCGCTGCACCAGGGTCTGCGGCGCGAGCTTGCCGGACGCGACGAGCGAGAGCAGCTGCGGGTAACTGGAGTGCGGATTGCCGTGCGAGCCAGCGATGGTCAGCTCACCGATGGTGATCACGTCCACCGGCAGCGCGATCTCACCGGCATCCGCAGCGCTGGTCAGCCCGACCTGGACGTGCCGGCCGCGTTTGCGCAGCGAGCGTACGGAATTCAGCACCGTGGCCCGGGTGCCGAGTGCGTCGATCGAGACGTGTGCACCGCCACCGGTGCGTTCCTGTACCGCGGCGGGCACGTCCTGCTCGACGCTCGCATCGATGGTGTGTACCGCGCCTTGCTCCTTGGCGAGTGCCAGCTTGCCCGCGTCGATGTCCACCGCGACCACGGAAGCTCCTGCGGCACCGGCGATCTGCACGGCCGCCAAGCCGACACCGCCGACGCCGTGCACCGCGACCCATTCGCCGGGGCGGACGCGCCCCTGCTCGGTGACCGCGTGGAAAGCCGTCATGAAGCGGCAGCCGATGGCGCTGGCCGCGACGGACGGGAGCTCGTCCGGAATATGCACACAGTTGAAGTCGGCGTTGGGGATTCGCACGTACTCCGCGTAACCGCCGTCGCACCAGAAGCCGAGCACCTGCATGTTGTCGCACACATTGGCATGCCCCGAACGGCAGTACGCGCAAGTGCCGCAGGCCAAGTGGAACGGCGTGGTCACCCGATCGCCGACGCGCACTCCGCGCACCTCGGCGCCGACGGCACGCACCGTGCCGACGATCTCGTGACCCAGCGTGCGCGGCAACGCGACCTGTCCGCCCATCCAGCCCCAGTCACCCATCCAGGCGTGCCAGTCGCTGCGACAGACGCCGGTGGCCAGGACTTCGAGCACCACGCCATCCGGTTCCGGTGCGGGGTCGGGGATTTCGCGTAGTTCGAGTGGGGCACCGTACTCGACGATCTGTGCCGCTTTCATGGTCGCCCTCCTTTCAGGAGATGCGGACGGGGAGCGTGTCCAGCCCCCGGGTGATGTTGTTCGGCGTCCGGATTGGCTCGCCGGCGAGCTCGACCGTGGTCGCGCGTTTGGCGAGCGCGACGAACAGCGCATGCGCCTCCATCGAGGCGAGAGTGCGTCCTGGGCAGTTGTGCACGCCGAAGCCGAACCCGACGGTGTCGGCCGGATTGCGGTCCGCCTGGAAGCGGTCCGGGTCGGGGTAGTGGCGTTCGTCCCGATTCGCGGCGGCGTAAGAGACCAGGACTCGGGCACCTTCGGGTATCGTCACGCCCTCGACCTCCCGGTCCGCGGTGGTGACCCGGGAAAAGTGCTGGATCGGTGTCTCGAGCCGGACGCCCTCCAGGAACGCGCCGGGCACGAGTTTCGGGTCCTGACGAACGGCAGCCCACTGGTCCGGGTGCTGAGCCAACAGCCAGAGGGTGCTGGCCACCCCGGCGATGGTGGTGTCCAACCCGGCGCAGGCATACGCGCTCATGGTCATCAGGGCTTCGTTCTCGCTGATCTCTCCGCGATTGGCTGCCTCCCAGACGATCTGGCCGAAGCTGTCGGGCAGCAACTTGTCCGGCGTCGCGTCGGTGACGAGGTACTGCATCAGCGCCTGCACATCGGGGAAGGTCGACAGCTGACGCTCACCGGGCGGCCCGAAGTAGTTGAAGGCGCCGAGCGCCCAGACCAGAATCTTGTCCCGGTTCTCGTCGCGGGGGAAGCCGATCAGGTCCATCACGATGTCCACCGGTAACTTGGCCGCGAAGTCGGTGACACCGTCGAAGGTTTCGCGCTGCATCAGGTCGTCGACCAGCTGGTCGGCCAGGTGCTCGATATTGCCCGCGACCTTGCGCACGTACTTGGGGCGCAGGGCGTCGTCGAGGACCTTGCGCACCGCACGGTGCCGCGGTGGGTCCATGGAAAGCAGTGAGCCGTCGGAGAGTTCGTTGGCGGTGGGGTTCATCGCGATGCCCTGGGCGGAGCTGAAGCCCTCCCAGTCGACGAGCGCCGCGCGCACCTGGTCGTAGCGGAACAGGCCGTACAGATCGTGTTCGGTCATCCGGACAACGGGGCCGAGGTCTCGCAATGTCCGGTAGTAGGGGGCCGGATCGAGCAGTGCTTCGGTCGAGAAGAGATCCAGATCGGTCTCGGCCGCGGCGGTTTCGGTCGTGGTCACGGCTGGTCCTTTCCGGCCAGATCGTAGAAGCACAGCCGGGGACCGGCTTCCGGGCGCGTGTACATCCGGCGACAGGTCAGCTCGGACTTGGCGAACACGTCGAACCAGGCGGCCCGATCGCGAGGGAGACCCTGCCCGGTCAACACATGGATGAGGAAGAAGTCGTCGTCGTTTTCCCTACTGTCGTAGCGGATTTCGGGCTCGCCGATCAGCAGGATCTTCAGGTCGGGGAACGTGGCCCCGATCTCGTTCAACAGGTCGATGACGGCCTGCTCGCCGTGCCGGAAGTGCTCGTGCAGCGCGCTCATCATGCACAGCCCGTCGGCCTCGAAGCACTCCTTCGGCCAGGTCTTGGGGGCGAAGGCGTCGCCGACGACGAACTGGACCCGGTCCGCGACGCCGCTGGTGCGGGCGTGCTCGTTGGCCACCGCCACGGCGTCGGCGTCGATGTCCAGGCCGATACCCGTGAGCGAGGGGTCACGCAGGCAGGCGTCCACCACCAACTGGCCGCCGCCGCAACCGATGTCGAGAATCCGCTGGACATTGCGGCCGCGCATGGCGGTGAGCAGGGTCGGTGTGTGGAAGGCGGAGAACAGCGTGTCGCAGTGCGCGCCGAGCTTTCCGCCGTCGCGGACCACGTCCTTGCCGTAGACCGCTTCACCGGTGAGCAGGTCACCGGTCCGGCTGGTCACCATGCCGTACGCGTCGACGTAGACCCCGAGGCGGGCCAGGGAGACATCGGTGGTGAGGAACTCGCCGAGGCGGGTCAGAAAGTACTCCTCGCCCCGGGTCTCGAGAATGCCGCGAAGGACCAGATAGTGCAGGAAACCGGGCCCCATATCGGGGTCGATCCCGGCGAGCAGGCCGTCGGCGGGGTTGCGTGGGCCGCTGCGGAGCCGTTCCAGCAGCGGGGTGTCGGCAATCGCCCGTACCGCGTGACAGACGTGCATCGCGCTGATCATCTCGGGCAGGTCGGACAGGGTGAAGGCCTGCCACTCTCGGCGCTGTTGCTCGTCGGTGAGTTCGATGATCTCCGGACGGTGGTCGGTGATCGTCATCGTTTTCCTTTCGAAGATGGTGGGGCCGAGCGCTATTCGGCTACCGCATAGGCGTGCCGGGCGCGCGGGCTCGCGGCCGCTCGGACGAACTCCTGGTCTGCGGTGAACCCGGCCGCGCAGACCCGGCCCAGCGAGTACGCGGGGACGAGTTCCACTTCGTGGCCACGCTGTTCCAGCTGCTGGACGACGGCCGGATCGCAGGTCTGTTCGGCCACCAGCACACCGGGCCGGTGGGCGTGCGGGGTGAACGACGCGGGCACCTGATCGGTGTGGAAGGCGGTGGTTTCGGTCGCGCTCTGGAAGTCGAGTCCGAAGTCGGCGACGTTGAGGAAGAACTGCAACGTCCACTGGTCCTGCCGGTCGCCACCGGGGGTGCCGAAGGCGACGAAGGGGCGGCCGTCGCGGAGCACCACGCTCGGGCTGAGGGTGGTGCGTGGTCGTTTGCCGGGCGCCAGCGAGTTCGGGTGGCCCTCGGCGAGGTAGCCGCACTGGCCGCGGGTGCCGAGCGGGAAGCCCAGGCTCGCGATCGCGGGTGAACTCTTCAGCCAGCCACCGCTCGGGGTGGCGGCGACCATGTTGCCGTGCCGGTCGACGGCGGTGACGGTGACGGTGTCGCCCTTCGTCGTGGTTTCCTGCAGGATCGTCGGTAATCCGTTGCGCAGCTGCGACATCCACTCCGAGTCGGCTTCCGGATACTCCAGCGCGGCCCGTTCGGGAATGAACGAGGTTCGGCCGCCGGGGTTGCCGGGTCGAAGATCCAGTGCGGCCCGCGGGCCGACCAGTTCGCGTCGCTGCTCGGTGTAGGCGTCGTCGAGCAGACCCGTCAGCGGCACGCCGCTGAAGGCCGGATCGCCGTACCAGGCCTCGCGATCGGCCATCGCCAGCTTCGTGCACTCGACGACGGTGTGGATGTAGTCGGCGCTGCCCGGACCCATCTTCGCCAGATCGAATCCGTCGAGCAGCGCGATCTGCTGCAAGAACACCGGCCCCTGCGACCACGGTCCCGGCTTGAAAACCTGGTACGGACCGTAGCCGTGGCTCGGCGCCGTCTCCACGGTCGCCTGCCACTGCGCGAGATCGTCCGCCGTCAGCAGGCCGTGGTGTCGTCTGCCGGTGGCGTCCAGCATCGGCCCGCCGGCCAGGAACTCGGAGATCTCCTCTGCGACAAAGCCTTTGTAGAAGGCGTCGTGCGCGGCCTGGTACTGGGCTTCACGGTCGGCCGACGCGGACTCCGCGGCCTTGATCAGACGTTGATAGGTGTTGGCGAGAGCTGGATTACGGAAGCGACTGCCCGCGGCAGGGGCAACGCCGCCTTGCAGGTACGTTTGGCCCGATCCGGTCCACTCGTCGCGGAACAGCGGAGCGAGCACGTCGATGGCCCGTGCGGTCTCGGGCAACAGCGGAAAGCCGTTGTCCGCGTAGCCGATCGCGGGTTGCAGCACGTCGGCCAGGTGCATGGTGCCGAACTCGGCGAGCAGCCGCATCCAGCCGCCGAACGCGCCGGGCACGCAGGCGGGCAGCAGACCGGAGCCTGGGATGCTGCTCAGCCCGAGCTCGGCGAAGGTGTCGATGCCGATCGCGCCGGGCATCGGCCCCTGGCCGCAAATCGCTTGCACGTCATCGCGTCCGGCCTGGTGGGCCACCACGGACAGGTCGCCGCCGAGGCCGTTGAAGTGCGGTTCCACCACCTGGAGCACGAAGCCGGCGGCGGCCGCGGCGTCGAAAGCGTTGCCGCCGTTGGCCAGAATGCGCATGCCCGCCGCGGAGGCAAGCCAGTGGGTGCTGGCGACGGCACCGGTGGTCCCGGTCAGCTCGGGCTTGGATGGAGGCATGGGGGTACTCCCTACGATGTCGAATGCGTGATCGGAGTTCGTCGAATAGAACGAATTCGACGTCTGGTCGCGCGAAATACGGCTATTCGCCGTCGAATATGTGCAGACCGGGCGCGAGGAGGCCACTCGGGTCGTAGCGGGTTTTCGCGGACCGGAACGCCGTCCATTTGTCGCCGTAATGGGCGCGCCAATCCTGCGCGGTGAAGCGCAGCGAGCCGATCGGGTACAGCACGGCGCCGTATTCCGCCCGCGCGTGCGCGAACATTCGGTCGTTGCGGTCGAGCATTTCCTCGATGAACGCCGGATCGATGCCGGGGGTCTCGGCCACGGTGTTGATGTCGAGCACGAACACCCAGTCGGATCCGTTCGCCTCGGGCACCGGCGGATACGGCCTGGTCAGGTGCGCACGCCGTTGCGGGTACAGCAAACTGATCCCGAACGGGCCGATATCGCGGGCGGTGAGCTGTGACTGGACCTCGGCGACATAGTCCTCGACCACCGCGCCGGACAGCCACACGTCGTACCAGGGTTTGACGAGCCGGTCCCAGTTCACCGTCTCCCGCATGCCGTCGACCAGCGTGTCGATCTTGTACACATAGTCCAGGTAGCTGGTGTCATCGATGATCGGCGCGACGGTCAGCCCCTCGGCGGCGGCCTGGTCGTCGGGCGGGGAGGCCGGGTCGTAGAGGACTGTCGCGTAGAGCCGGTGGGTCGGCGTGGACTCCGGCGAGTACAGCTCGGCGTAGACGTGGTCGATGACCGGTCGCTCGATGAGGGTGCGCACGTCGCGGAAGAAGGCGGCGTTGTCGGTGTACTCCAGCACGTAGGTGCGGGCACGTTCGGTCGCGGGCACGAGGTCGAGCACGGCCTTGGTGATGATGCCGCACTGGCCGAGACCGCCGAGTACCGCTTCGAACAGGTCGGAATTGTGTTCGGCCGAGCATCGTTCGATGGCGCCGGTCCCGGTGACGACCTCGAGTTCGCGCACGTGATCGACCTGTAGACCGGTGTTCAACGCGCCGACCAGGCCGCCGAGCCCACCCACCGAGAGGGTGCCGCCGACGGTCAGTGAGGTGTATCCGGTGACGGCGGGCGGGGTGAGTCGCGGTGTTCGTTCGTAGGCGGCCTCGACGAGGTCTTTCCAGAGGATTCCCGCGTCGACCTCGGCCACATCCGTGCCGATGGTGTGGATTCGGTTGAGATACCGGTTCTCGATGACCAGTCCGTCGGACAGGCCTTGGCCGAGGGTGGTGTGCGCCTGACCGCGCACCGACACGCTGATGTCATGGGCGCGGCAGAAGCGGACCATCGCGGCGACGTCCTCCGCCGAGCGCGGCCGCAGTACCGCAGCGGGTTTGTGGTTGGTGATGTTTCCGAGGTCGGTGGCGACCGCCGCGCGGGACTCCTCGTCGACGAGCAGCTCGCCCGCCAGCGCGGGCGCGTCGCTGAACGACGCACCGTCGGCGGCGTCGGTGACCCAGTTGCGCTCGATCGGATCGAAACCGATGACCGCCGATTTCTCCGACAGATCCGCGCGGCTCACCGCTTCGGCTCCCGTCCGGCATGATCGGCTCGCCGATCGAGAATATCGACGCCCGCCAGCGAGCGTATTGTGCCGGCGCTGATATCAGGCACGGCAAACTCCTTTCGACGCAATGGTTGTGGGCGATCGCCGGCGTGCCGACTGCGGCCCATGCCAATACGTCGAACATAACCGGACCGTAGGGTCCGGCACATTCATGGAACTTTCAAATTACCGTCAAAACCTCTTGAAGCCGTACATAACTCGTCGGGCCGGGCAGGTTCACGAGGAGATCGGCGCGGGCTGTCCGGCCGCGTGGATCGCCTCGGCCACCTTGCCGCAGAGTTCGGCGAACACGGCCTGCTCGTCCGGGGTGAGTACGGACTCGGCGATCCTGGCGTTGTCCCGCCGGCATTCGGCGGCGCGGTCGAGGAATTCGAGCCCGGCCGCGGTGAGCGAGGTGGTCTGTTCCCGCCGGTCGGTGCCGAGCGCCGCCTGCGCCACCAGATCCTGATCCTTCAGTACGCGAAGGGCTTTGGACATTGTCGGGCGCGAGACGCTCAACGAATCGCTCAGTGCCGAGGGCGTCATCGGGCCGCGCAGCCGCAGCATCTCCAGCACGTCGTATTGCTGCCAGGTCACTCGCTCGGGCGTCGTTCTGGTGCGTCGCGCGACGAGGACGCAGGTCAGATGGGCCAGCGCGTTCTCGATCCCGGCCTGCCAGTCGAGTACTTCGCTGTGCTGGTCTTCGTCAGGGGGCACTGGTCTCTCCTCACCGGGCACGGATTTGATTTCTGATTGGAAACTAGTTGCCTTGATTTCCGGCTGGAAACTAGTTTACGGTAGTGGCACCAACTCGTACTCTGTCACACAGAAGGAGTGGTTATGGGCACCCTTGGCTTGCGCCCTTCGACCGTCGGGTGGTTCGAGATCACCGCCACCGAGCCGGCCCGAAGCAAGCAGTTCTACCAGGACGTATTCGACTGGCAGCTAACAGCTTTCGGCGACGAACACGACTATCATACGATCACCGCGCCCGGTGCGGCGGCGAGCATGGGCGCGTTGCGCCACGGCAGTCGCGACGCGCTGTGGTTCAGCGTCGTCCGCGAGGATGTCGCGGCGACCATCCCGCAGCTGGAAGCGCTGGGCGCCAAGGTGATCGAGCCCCCTGCCCGCACTCCCGCCGGCGACATCCACGCGGTGATCGCCGACGTGCAAGGCAACCGGGTTGGCCTGTTCGAACCCTTGGCGCACAAGGACTCTCGCCCCACGCCGGTGCCGAACGGCACGGCCTGGTTCGAGATCGGGACAACGGATCTCGCGGCGACGCGCAAATTCTACGAACAGGCCTTCGGCTGGACCTACGAGCTGGACGAGGCGGCGGAAGGCGCGATCTACTACAGCCTCACGCCCCCCGGAGCCGAGGAACCGATCGGCGGCACGATGGATGTGTCGGCACTGCCGACCCCGACCGACTACGCGATCCCCGGACTACTCGTCACCGACGTGCCCGACCTGCTCGCGCGCTGTGAACAGGCAGGCGGCCAGCGGGTAATGGACCCGTTCTCGGACGCGAAGGGCCTGGTCATCGGGCAGTTCACCGATCCGTTCGGCAACCGGTGGACCGCCTTCGCACAGCCGTAGGGGAAGTCATGCCTTTCGCCGTCTATGTGTTGGGCCTGGGTGTTTTCTGCCTCAACACCACCGAAATCATGGTCGCCGGACTGATTCCCGGCATCTCGAGCGACCTCGGCGTGTCCATCGCCGCCGTGGGTTACCTCGTCTCGATCTTCGCCTTCGGCATGGTCGTCGGCGGTCCGATCCTGATCGTCGGCCTCTCGAAGGTGGCGCAGAAGAAGTCGCTCATCTGGCTGCTCGTGGTGTTCGTGATCGGACAGACGATCGGCGCACTGGCACAGGACTATTGGGTGTTGGTGGTGGCCAGGGTGGTCACCGCGCTGGCCGCCTCGGCGTTCTTCGGCGTCGGCGCCGCGGTCTGCGTGCGACTCGTCGGCGCCGAGCGGCGCGGGCGCGCGATGTCGGTGTTGTACGGCGGCATGATGGTCGCCCAGGTGGTCGGCCTGCCGCTGGCCACCTTCATCGAGCAGCACTTCGGGTGGCGGGCCAGCTTCTGGCTGGTCGACCTGCTCGCGGTCGCGTGTATCGCGGCGGTCGTGCTGCTGGTTCCCGCCGGCGGCAACGCCCAGACGCTGGACTTCCGCGCCGAGATCCAGGCCTTCCGCAACCTGCGGCTGTGGGGCGCGTATGCCACCAACGCCCTGGTCATCGGGTCGGTAGTGGCCGGATTCACTTATCTCTCACCGATTTTCACCGACGCCACGCACTTCGCACCGGCGACGGTGCCGGTGCTGTTCGGCGTGTACGGCATCGCCACGGTGGTGGGTAACGCCGTCGTCGGGCGGTTCGCCGACCGCTACACCCGGCCGATCCTCGTCGGCGGTCTGATCGCATTGATGCTGGTGCTGGCCGCGTTCGCGCTGTGTGTCGAGTACAAGGCGCCCACGCTCGTCGCCACCGTGCTGCTCGGTCTGATCGGGCTGCCGCTGAACCCCGCCATGGCGGCCAGGGTGATGTCGGTGTCGAACGAAGGTGCGCTGGTCAACACGGTCAACGGTTCCGCCATCAATATCGGCGTGGTGATCGGTCCGTGGCTGGGCGGCATCGGGATCAGTGCCGGGCTCGGCCTCACCGCGCCGTTGTGGATCGGTGCGGGGATGGCGTTGCTGGGACTTCTCACGCTGATACCCGACCTGACGCAGCGTGCGCGCGGCTCCGAAGGCGTTGTGCTGCACAAGGTACCGGCGGACGAAGTCGGCAAGAGGGCGTAGCGGCTGCCGATCCGGTTGCCACGTAGGGTTTTTCGCTTAGCGGGCTGTTCACTACAGCCCGCGTCCTACGCATGCCTCCCCAGGCTGTCGTGCGCCGGAGTGTCCACGTAGGCGACCGGTAAACCCATGGTCAGCACATTATTTCGGAAGGCATCGACAATTGTTGTCTGACAACGATTTAAGGTTTTCTTGAATCCCATTTGATTGCCCGGACGTCGCCGCCCGCCGAGTATGGAAAGTGCTGGGACGAATTCCTCCCGCCTCCCGCGGTGAGGGACCCACCACGAGCACATTCGCGACGGAAAGGCATCCGATGCACGGGCTTGACATCGCGCCGAGATTTCACCACCTCGCCATCCAGACCGATGACGTGGACTCCACGATCAGGTGGTACCAGGAATTCCTCGGCGCCACCGTGGAGTGGTCGCTCGCCACCTTCTCCCCGCTCACCCTCGAGCGACTGCCGGGAATCGAGAAGCTGGCCGAGCTGAAGAAGGGAGACGTCCGGTTCCACGTCTTCGACCGGGCCGGGCACAGCAAGGACACACCCGACCCGCTCGGCTATCAGTATCAGCACGTCGGGATCACGGTGGACCGAGCGGAAGACCTCGTAGCGCTTCGAGAGCAGTGGCTGAAGGCGCGAGAGTCCACCGACATCCACTGGACCAGGGACGACCCGCCCTCCGACATCGTCACCGACCCGGACGGCATGCAGAGCCTCTACGTCCTGGACCCCAACGGCCTCGAGCTCGAGTTCGTCTATTTTCCGGGAGCGGGATCGTGAGCATTGGCCATAGATACGATGCCGCCACCTCGGGCAATCATCGCCCGCCCGCGCTGACACCGCGGCTGCTGTTCATGCCGCCGCTCGGACACTCCTTCGAAACATCCTCGGACACCGACGATGCCGAGGTAGCCGACCGGAAGCTGCCGGAGTACGACCTCTTCGGCACCCGGCCGGTCGAGGAGGAGCGGCTGTTCTGGTACCGCTGGATCGCGGGGCACCAGCTCTCGTTCCTGCTGTGGCGGGCGATGTGTGACGTGGTGTGGCACCACCCCGAAGACGACGGGCCCGACGAACGCGAACTCGACCTGCTGACCACCTGTGTCGACGGGTACAGCGCCATGCTGCTCTACTCGTCCACCGTTCCCCGTGACCACTACCACGCCTACACCAGAGTGCGAATGGCGTTGCAGCACCCCGCTTTCAGCGGCACATGGGCGCCGGACTACCGGCCGGTCCGCCGCCTCTTCCGCGGCAAGATGCCCTGGCAGGACGCCCCGGCCTGCGCGGCGCTCGGCGAAGCGGTCGCGCGTAACGAGGTGACACACAGTCACATCGCCGATCATCTTGTGCCGGAAGGTCATTCGCTGCTGCAGCAGGCCGCGGGCGCGCCGGGAGTGAGCGTGTCGCGGGAGAAGGAAGATCTCTACGACAACTTCTTCCTGACCGTCCGGCGCCCCGTCGGCCACGCCGAATTCGTCGCACAGCTCGACTCCCGCATCGCGGAACTCGCTGCGGATCTGGAGTACAACGGGCTGTACCCCAATGTCGACGGACGCCACCACCCTGTCGTCGCCAACCAGTCGGGCGGCGTGATGAAACCGCTGGTGACCGGCGTGCTCGAGGTGATGGACCGGGCGGCCCGGCTGGTATCGGACATGCGACTCGAGGAGGCGCGCCGATGAAGCACGGCATCGTCCTGTTACCCGAACACGAATGGAAGATCGCCGCCGACCGGTGGCGCGCCGCCGAGCAGCTCGGCTACCAGCACGCCTGGACCTACGACCACCTGATGTGGCGCTGGCTCGCCGACCGGCCGTGGTACGGCTCGATACCGACCCTCACGGCCGCCGCGACCGTCACGAACTCCATCGGCCTCGGTGTGCTGGTGGCCACCCCGAACTTCCGGCACCCCGTCGCGCTCGCCAAGGAACTCGTCAGCGTCGACGACATCGCGAGCGGGCGGTTGATCTGCGGACTCGGTTCCGGCGCACCGGGATTCGACGCGAGCGTGCTCGGCGGGCCGGATCTCGGCCCCCGCGAACGCGCCGATCGGTTCGAGGCGTTCGTCGAACTGCTGGACGCAGTGCTTGCCCGCGGCTCCGTGACAAAGGTGTCACGCTGGTACACCGCATCGGGCGTGAACTTCCATCCGCGCGCCGACGAGGCGCCGCGCCTGCCCTTCGCCGTGGCCGCGACCGGGCCGAGGGGCATGGCGCTGGCCGCCGGATACGCGCGGTATTGGATCACGTCCGGACCGCCCAACGACTTTCGCATGCGGCCGTTGCGCGAGGTCGTTCCCCTGTTGCGCGACCAGGTGCGCGGCATCGACGCCGCGTGCGAGCGGGCCGGCCGCGACCCGGCCGGCCTGGGCAAGCTGTTCGTCGCCGACGCGGCGGTGGGCGGGATCACCAGCTCGCTGGCCGCCTACGAGGACGCCGCGGGTGAGCTCGCCGAGGTCGGCATCACCGACCTCGTCGTGCACTGGCCCCGCCCCGACCAGCCGTATCAGGGCGACGAGCAGGTCATCGTCGATTTCGCCGAGAAGCACCTAGGGGGCGAGTGATGCGAGCGACGACAGTGGACATGTTCGGCGCCGAGGCAGGCCGGGGCAGCACGCTGGACGTGCTCATCCCGGCGGGCCCGTCCGAGGACGACGTAGTCGCGGCGGCCGCCGCCCATGCGCGCCAGAGCAATTCGACCGAGACGGCCCTGATCGGCGAGTGCTCCCGAGCGCAACGGACGTTCGGCTCGCGAATCTTCAACGCCGAGGGGGAGACTCCGTTCGGCACTCATTCGCTCGCCGGTGCGGCCGCCTGCCTGGTCCGGGCCGGTCATCTCGAACCCGGTGAGGTGGGACGGACCGCCGAGGTCGGCTGCCAGTGGTTGTGGACCGACGGCAGCGAGGTACGCGTGCCGTTCGATGGACCCGTTGTGCGCGAGGAGATTCCGCACGACCCGTCACTGTTCGGTTGGTCGGTCGGTACACCGCACGCCGGTGGCGTCGGCCGGGCCTTCAACTTCGTGCGCGTCACCGAGGACCCACGAGCGTTACCGGTGCCGGATCTCGAGCGGATGCGCGAGGTAGGGCTCACCGATCTCACCGCCTTCCGCTGGGATCCGGAGCGGCACGAGGTGCTCGCCCGTGTCTTCGCTCCGGGGTTCGGCATCCCGGAGGATGCCGGATGTCTGCCCGCCGCAGCGGCTCTCGGGCTTACCGCCCTGGGCTTGGCCGCGGACGCGGCGCCCGTGACGGTTCGTCAGGTGACCGGAGACGGTAGCGAGTCGGTTTTCGGCTGCACCGGCTCTATCAACGGCGCCACCGCGAACGTGCGGATCACCGGCCAGGTGTGGGTCCCCGCGAGCGACGAGAAAGCGAGTGAGGCATGATGATTCGGCCGGAGGCGCTGACCGCGCCGAGCACCGGGCTGCTCGATGAGGCGCGACGCCGCGACGAGCTCGATCCACTCACCGAGTACGCGCGCGGGTTCGCCACCGAAGGCGCCATCCACCTCAACGGAAACTCCCTCGGCCCGCCGCGGGAAAGCCTTGCGGGCGAACTCGATCGCGTGGTGACCGAGCAGTGGGCGCCGCGTCAGGTGCAGGCCTGGTTCCAGGACGGCTGGCTCGACCTGCCGCGTACCGTCGGCGACAAGCTGGCCCTGCTGCTCGGCTCGGGACCAGGGCAGATCATGGTGGCCGGTGAGACGACCTCGACAACATTGTTCAACGCATTGGTCGCCGCGTGCCGCTTGCGGCCGGACCGCCCGGTGCTGCTGATCGAGGCCGAGTCGTTCCCCACCGACCTGTACATCGCGGGCTCGGTGGCCCGGCTGCTGGATCGCGAGCTCGTCGTCGAGTCGCGGACCGGCTTCGACGTCTACCTGCGCGAGCACGGCAGGCAGATCGCGGTCGCGCTGGCCGCGCCGGTGGACTTCCGCACGGGGGAGCGGCGGGAGATCCGGCCGACCACCGAGTTGTGCCACGCGGCGGGGGCGTTGTCGGTGTGGGACCTCAGCCATGCGGCGGGCGTACTCCCGGTGGACCTCGACGCGAACGCGGTCGATCTCGCCGTCGGCTGCGGCTACAAGTACCTCGGCGGCGGGCCTGGCGCCCCTGCTTTCCTCTACCTGCCCGTTCGATTCCAGTCGACCGTGGACTTCCCGCTGACGGGGTGGCACGGGCACGCCAGGCCCTTCGAGATGGGTCCGGCCTTCGAACCCGCCACCGATATCGAGCAGGCACGCACCGGCACACCGCCGCTGCTGAGCCTCGCCGCCCTGAATCATGGCCTCGCCCCATTGGTCGAGGTGGGCATCCTCGCATTGCACCGGCGCACGCGGGAGCTCGGCGAGTTCTTCCTGGAATGCCTGGCGGAGCGTGCCCCAGATCTGGTGCGCCGCCTCGCGTCTCCGCGCGAGGCGGACCGCCGCGGCGGCCATCTCGCGCTCCGGGTGCCCGACGCCGACGCCGTGGAGCGTGCGCTCGCCGTCAGCGGCGTGCACGTCGACGCCCGGCCGCCCGACCTGATCCGTTTCGCTTTCGCGCCGCTGTATGTGACGCACGAGCAGGTGTGGCGCGCGGTCGACGCGCTCGGCCGCGCCGTGGAAGGAGCGCGATGACCAGCGCCCCGGAGTATCTCGCACCCGAGTACGTCACCTACGCGCACATGGACGAGCTGCATGAGTTGCAGCGTCCACGTAGCGAAGCCCGCGGCGAGCTGAACTTCATCCTGATCAGCCACGTCAAAGAGTTGTTGTTCCGCGCGGTGATCGACGATCTGGACACCGCCCGCCGCGCGCTGGAACGCGACGACGTGCCCGATACCTGTCTGGCGCTGTCCCGGTCGGTCCGCACGCAGCGGGTCCTGGTGGCTTGCTGGGAGTCGATGAACGGCATGTCGGTCGACGAGTTCGTCGCCTTCCGGCATGTGCTCAACGACGCGTCCGGCACCCAGTCCTTCGCCTACCGTGCCCTGGAGTTCCTGATGGGGAACCGGCCGGAAGGTCAAGTGGCGGCGGCCCTCCGGGATGGACACCCGATGTTGCGGGCCGAGCTCGGCAAGCCGTCGCTGTACGACACGGTACTGCAACACCTTGCCCGGCAAGGGTTTTCGGTTCCGGCCGAGTGCCTGGCGAAACCGCCTGCCGAGCAGCACGAGTCGAATCCGCTCGTGGAGGACGCCTGGCTCGACATCTATCGGCAGCCGGAACGGTATCCCGACGCGCACCGGCTCGCGGAGAGCCTGCTGGAGGTCGCGTATCAGTTCTCCCATTGGCGGGCAACGCATCTGCTGGTGGTGGAGCGGATGCTCGGCGGTAAGGGCGGGACGGCAGGCACCGACGGTGCACCGTGGCTGCGCGCCATCAACGAACACCGCTTCTTCCCGGAACTGTGGACATTCCGCACCCGGCTGTAGAGGCGGCACCAGAGAAATCACCGACTGCTGGAGGAACACGATCACGATGACGGAACTGAAGACCGAGCTGACGAAACCGGTCGACCTCACCTCGCTCGTCCCGGTGTTGTTCGGATTTGCTGCCTTTCAGCAATTGCGCGCCGCCTCGGAACTGCAACTGTTCGAATACCTCGACCTGAACGGCCCGGCGACCAGCGATCAGGCCGCCGCCGGGCTCGGCCTGCCCGTCAAATCGGCCCGCAAACTGCTGCTCGGCACCACCTCGCTCGGC
The DNA here is from genome assembly GCF_044547795.1 of Nocardia sp. NPDC052316. Taxonomy (NCBI): domain Bacteria; kingdom Bacillati; phylum Actinomycetota; class Actinomycetes; order Mycobacteriales; family Nocardiaceae; genus Nocardia; species Nocardia sp. NPDC052316. The sequence continues at coordinate 443,898 of NZ_JBIUBB010000007.1, read as the reverse complement.
CTCACCGAACGGGCGGACGACCGGTACGAGCTGAGCGAGATGCTGCGTGCCGCAATGCAAGACGGCACCTGGCCGCTCATCCGCAACATCATCGACTTCCAGCAGCGGCTGTCCTACCTGCCCGCCAAGGAGTACGCCGAGTCGTTGCGCACCGGCAAGAACCTCGGCCTGAAACACCTGCCCGGCACCGGAAACGACCTGTACACCAGGCTCGAGCAGACGCCGGAGCTGGAGAATCTGTTCTTCCGCGGCATGCACTCCTGGTCGGAGCTGTCCAATCCGGTGCTGCTGCACCAGGTGGACTACAGCGGCGTGACCAGGATCCTGGATGTCGGCGGCGGCGACGCGGTCAACGCGATCGCGCTCGCCCAAGCCCATCCGCACTTGAAGATCACCGTCTTCGATCTCGAGGGCGCGGTGGAGGTGGCCGGTGACAACATCGCCGCCGCCGGGCTGGGTGATCGCATCGATGTGGTCGCGGGGGACATGTTCGGCGATCCACTGCCCGGCGGGTACGACGCCGCGCTGTTCGCCCACCAGTTCGTGATCTGGTCGCCGGAGCAGAACGTGGCGTTGCTCGAACGAGCCTACGCGGCACTGCCGCCCGGCGGGCGCGTCATCGTGTTCAACGCATTCGCCGACGACGACGGGCGCGGCCCGCTCTATACCGCGCTGGACAACGTGTACTTCACCACGTTGCCGTCCGAGGAGTCGACGATCTATCCCTGGCGTGAGCACGAAGAGTGGCTCCGCACAGCGGGTTTCACCGACATCCTGCGCATTCGCAGCGACGGGTGGACGCCGCACGGCGTCATCGAGGGGCGTAAGGCCGATGAGTGAGCTCACCGAGTTGGACCGCGAGTACTCGCCGAGCTCGGCCGCCCGTGACCCGGCAGGCACGCTGCGGCGGTACCGGCGGCGCAGCGACACCGCCCGTTCCCGGCTCGACGTGCACATCGCAGTGCCCTACGGCGCGGGCCACGGCGAACGGTGTCATGTGTTTCCCGCTGTGCCGCAAGGCATCCGAGGCCCGGAGACGCCCGCCCTGGTTTTCGTGCACGGCGGCCACTGGCAGGAGTCCGGCATCGACGACGCGTGCTTCGCGGCCAGACAGGCGGTACGGCACGGCTGCGCGTATGTCGCCGTGGGGTACGGGCTCGCCCCGGATCGCACGGTGCCCGGCATGATCGCCTCGGTGGCGCGGGCGCTGGAGTGGCTGGCGGGCACCGGGCCGCTGCTCGGGATCGACCCGGAGCGACTGCATGTGGCAGGCAGCAGCGCGGGCGCGCATCTGCTCGCCGCGGCGCTCGCGGGCGCCGACGCACCTAGAGTGCGCAGCGCCTGCTTGCTGAGCGGCCTGTACGACCTCACCGAGATTCCGGAGACCTACGTCAACGAGGCCGTCCGGCTGACACCCGAGACCGCCCGCGCATGCAGCCCGCTGCGAATGCCCGCCCCTCGGTGCGATTCGATCCTGCTCGCCGCAGGCCAGCACGAGACGCGAACCTATCTGCGTCAACACGAGCGGTATGCCGAACATCTTGCCGCACAGGAGGTCCCGGTGGACGCGCGGATCGTGTCCGGTCGGGATCACTTCGACCTGCCGCTGGACCTGGTCGACCCGTCGACCCCGTTCGGCCGCACCAGCCTGCGGCACCTCGGCCTGGCGCCGCGCCGCCGAGGCTCACCCACACCGGAAGGAACGGTGACATCAGCGCGATGAAGAACTCACTGACCGCCGCCCCGATCGAGTCCGCCAGCACGGGCCCGGCCGCGACGGCCACCACCGAGACGATCGCTGACGCGTTCGTGCGCACCGCGCGCGAGCACGCCGACCGCGAGGCGATATCCGACGGCAGCACGACGCTGACCTACGCCGAACTGGATGCCATCAGTAGCCGAATCGCGCGAGCACTGCGCGACCGTGACCTACCGCCAGGGGCGCGCGTCGGGGTGCACCTCGAACGCAGCCTGGCCACCTACCAGGTGTTCCTCGGCATTCTCAAGGCCGGTCTCGTGGTCGTTCCGTTCAATCCGGTGCATCCGGCCGCGCACAAGTCGCGGATGTTCCGTGCCGCCGAACCCGCCGTCACGGTGATCGACGCGGGCGAGCCGCCGGACGGATTTCCCGCGCGGGCTTGCCTGCCGGTCACCGAGCTGTTGTCGGCCGCGGCGTCGTTGTCCCCGGAATCGGGGCCGTCCGCGGTGACCGCGGCCGCGCCTGCCTTCATCCTGTTCACCTCGGGCTCCACCGGCGTGCCTAAGGGTGTGGTGATCGCGCATCGTGGGATCGCGCGGGTATCCCGGCATCTCACCGGGTTCACTCCTGGACCGGCGGACCGGTTCCTGCAACTCGCGCAGCCCGCGTTCGCCGCGTCGACCACCGACATCTGGACCTGTCTGCTTCGGGGCGGCAGGCTCACCGTCGCACCGCAGGAGATGCCGCCGCTCGGCGACCTCGCGAGACTCATCGAGCGCGAAGGCATTACGGTGCTCAACCTCTCCGTCGGCCTGTTCAATCTGCTGGTCGAGCATCACTCGGCGAGCCTCGCGCAGGTGCGGACGGTGATCGTCAGCGGCGACTTCCCCTCCGCGTCGCATCTGGAGCGCGCGCTGGCCGTGGTCGACGGCGACGTCTTCAATGCCTTCGGCTGCACGGAGAATTCGGCGCTGACCGCCGTCCACAAGATCACCGCGGCTGATCTGTCCGAGGCCGAGATCCCGGTCGGCCGACCGATGCCGACCGTCGAGCTCACGGTGCGGGACGAGGCACTCGACGAATGCCCGCCTGGCCGGATCGGCGAGCTGTGCATCGCGGGCGACGGCGTGGCCTCGGGCTACCTCAACGACCCGGAACTCACCGCGCGCAAGTTCGTTCGGCACGACGGTCAGCGCCTGCTGCGGACCGGCGACCTGGCCAAGCTGACCGAGGACGGTGAGATAGTCCTCGCCGGTCGCACCGACCAGATGGTGAAGGTGCGCGGGTTCCGGGTCGAGCCGCGCCATGTCGAGGTGACGGCAGAGGCGTTCCCCGGCGTCGCGCAGGCGGTGGCGCAGGCGGTGCCGAGCGGTGGCGCGGCGGGTCAGCTCGCGCTCTGGTGCGTGCCGACGACGGGCCACGAACTGTCCACCGACGACCTGACCGAGCATCTGCGGGAGTCGTTGCCCGACTACATGGTTCCGTCGACGGTGTTGCTGCTCGACGCGTTTCCGCGCAACACCAACGGCAAGATCGACCGCAAGGAGCTGTCCTCGCGGCTGGCGCCCGCCGAGGACGACGAGTCGACGGTCGAGGAGACCGAATCCGGGGATCAGCTGGCCGATGTCGTACGGACGACCCTGCTGAACGCCACCGGACTGGCCGACATCGAGCTGGATGCCGGCCTCATCGAAAGCGGCGTCACCTCACTGCAATTGATCGACCTCGGCGCTCGGCTGGAGGAGGTTTCCGGGGTCGCACTGGCACCCGACGACATCGTGGGCGTCGGCACCGTGCGCGGTGTCGCCGACCTGATCCGCACCAAACGGGCGCGAGGCTGACATGACGGCTACCGATCAACACACAGCGAACGGCGCGCAGCACCTGCCCGCGTCCCCGGCCCAGCCCGGTATGTGGTTCGACAGCAGCTACGGCGCCGATCCCACGGCGTACAACCAGCCACTGGTGCTGCGGCTGCACACCCTGCTCGACCATCAGGCCCTCGTCGAGGCGCTGCGGATCGTGCATCGGGACCATTCGGCACTGCGCACCACCTTCGAGATGACCGCCGACGGCGAGTTGCGGCAGGTGGTGCACGGGGAACTGGCACCGGACGTCGACGTGCGTGACCATCACCGCGGCGATCCCGAGGACTGGGTCGCCGAGCAGCTGGCCGAGGTCGCGGGCGCCGTCTTCGATCTGCGCGGCGGTCCGTTGGCCCGGGTGCGGCACCTCCGGTTCGCCGAGGGCCGCAGCCTGCTGGTGTTCAACATTCACCACACGGTCTTCGACGGCATGTCGTTCAAGCCGTATCTCACCGAGGTGGAGGCGACCTACACCGCGCTGGTGCGCGGTGACGAACCGCCGCGGCGATCACACCGTCAGGCCGTCGAGGCGTACGAGCGCTGGGCCACGCTGGCCGACAATGCCGACACGCTGCACTACTGGCGGGAGAAGCTGGCGAAAGCCCCTGCGGCAGTGGCGTTCGGCCTGCCGGGCACCGGGACGCCGCGGCACGTGACCCGCCAGCAGGTGCTCGACGACGAGCTCTCGGCGCGGGTGCGCGAGTTCTGCGCAGCGGAGGGCATCACCACCAGCATGTTCTTCGTCGCCCTCTGTTTCGTGCTGCTGCACCGGCAGACCGGACGCGACGATGTGCTGCTCGGGATTCCGGTCTCGGTGCGCGGAGCGGGCGACGCCGAGGTCATCGGCCATCTCACCAATACCGTTGTGCTGCAACACCGTCTCGACCGTGGCGCGACCGCCCGTGCCGTGTTGCGCAGAGTGAAACGGGAAGTGCTGGAGGCGCTTCGGCACCGGCACGCGCCGCTGGAGGCGGTGCTCGGCGAGGTCCGTGCGGCCGGTGGCACGCAGGACGGGGCCTTGTTCAACGCGATGGTCACCGTGATGCCCGCCGCGGCCCGCCGCCTGGACCTGCCCGACTGGGGCGTGCAGACCTGGGAGCACGCGCCGGGCGGCGCCAAATACGACCTGGCGATCCTGGTGGACGAGACGGCGGACCGGTTCACCCTGGTCGTCGAGCACGTCACGGCGGCGGCCGACGGCGAAACCTTCACGGACTATCTGGCGCAGCGACTGCACACCCTGGTCGACAGCGTGCTCACCGAGCCGGACGGGCAGATCACCGAACTGCGTTGGACGAGTGCGGCGGAGGAGCAGGCGATCACGCGGCTGTGTGCCCGCCGGAAGGACGCGCCCGAGCTCGGCACCGAGTTGACCGCCGATCTGTTCGCGGCGAGCGCCGCGGCGGCCAGTGCCGAGCCCGCGGTGATCGCCGACGGGACGGTGACCACCTATGCCGAATTGACAAGGCGCGCAGACGCGGTGGCGGCCACGCTGGTAGATCGGGGAGTCCGGGACGGACTGCCGGTCGCGGTGTTGATGCGCCCGAGCCTGGACCTGATCGCGACGGTCATCGGCATCCTCCGCGCGGGTGGCAGCTACGTCACCTTGGATGCCGAACCGCGCGAGCGGTTGAACTTCGTACTGAACGATTGCGGCGCAACCATTCTGCTGCGCGGTGCCGAGATCGACATCGCGGGCGTGTCGTTGCCCGCCGGGCTGGACGTCATCGAGGTATCCGAAACGGGCAGTGGGGCAGCGTCCTTCGATGGTGCGCGGAAGACGCCCGAGGACACGGCGTACATCGTGTACACCTCGGGCTCCACCGGACGCCCCAAAGGTGTTCGACTGCCGGAAGTCACGCTGGCGAACCTGGCCCACAACCAGGTCATCTTCTCCGGGGACCGCCGGACACGCACCTTGCAGTACATGCCGCCCGCCTTCGACGTGTTCGCCATCGAGGTATTCGGAACCCTCTGCGCCGGAGGCACCCTGGTGATCCCGCCGGCGGACGCCCGCACCGATTTCGAGGCCTTGGCCGCTTTGCTGGCCGACGAGCGGATCGAGCGGGCCTACCTGCCGTACGTCACGCTCCGCGAGCTCGCCGCCGTGCTCGGGTCGTCGCCGGTGGACCTGCCGGACCTGCGCGAGGTGTACGTCACCGGCGAGCGGCTGGTGATCACCGGCGATATGCGCGCGATGTTCCGGCGAAACCCGAACGCGCGGTTGATCAATGCCTACGGGCCGTCCGAGGCGCACCTGTGTAGCTGGGACGCGCTTCCCGACGATCCCGACACCTGGCCGACCATTCCGTCGATCGGCCGCGTGGTCGCGGGAGTCGACGCTTATGTGCTCAGTGACGCCGACGGCACTGCGCGACGGGCGCCGTTCGGCGTCGAAGGTGAACTCTGCGTTGCCGGCCCGGTCGTATCGCCGGGTTACCTCGGTCTGCCGGGCAAGACGCGCGAGGCCATGGTCCCCGATCCCTTCGTCCCCGGGCAGCTGATGTACCGCACCGGAGATGTTGTGGTGCTGGCCCCCGACGGGTCGCTGCACTACCGAGGCCGCAAGGACGATCAGGTCAAGATCCGCGGCTATCGAGTCGAACCGGGCGAGGTAGAAGCGGCGCTGGAACGGGAATTGGGCGTGGCCGCGGCCGCCGTGATCGTGGTGTCCGAAGGCGGTGACCGCGCGCTGCGCGCCTTCGTGCAGAGCGCCGAGGCGCCGCCGAAGGACTGGCGCGCCCGCCTCGGCGCCGTGCTGCCCGGGTACATGATCCCGCGGCAGCTCACCCGCGTCGACGCCATCCCGGTGACCTCGAACGGGAAGACCGACCGCCGCGCTCTGGCGGCACAATCGGTGCTATCGGAGCCCGCCGACGAGGTCGACCGATCCGATGTCGCGTGGACCGACGCGGAGCGCACGATGGCCACGCTGTGGTCCGAGGTGCTCGGCGACCAGCCGGCGACCCCGGAGGTCGACTTCTTCGCCGTCGGCGGTCACTCGCTGCTGGCCGCCCGGCTGCACCGGCTGGTCAAACAGCGCTTCCGCACCGACGTCGCACTGTCGGTGCTGCTGAGCACGCCGACACCGCGCGGCATGGTGCAGAGTCTCGTCGACGAAACGACCGCCGCCGCACCGGATCTGGGCGCGGAGGCCCGCCTGCACGACCTCGTGGTCGGGGAGCGGCAAGAGCCCGCCGACGGCGCGGTGCTGCTCACCGGCGCGACCGGGTTCCTCGGCAGCCACCTGCTCGACGAACTCCAGCGGACCGGGCACCGCGTGCACTGCCTGGTCCGGGCCGACAGCGTCGCGGACGGGCGCGAACGCCTGCGCCGCACCTTCCGGAAGTTCGCGCTCGACCCGTCCGGGCTCGACGAGGTCGGCATCTGCCTCGGCGATCTCGACCAACCGAGGTTCGGGCTCGGCAACGACTACGAAGCACTCGCCCGCGAGGTGACCGACGTCTACCACGCGGCCGCGCACATCAACTTCGTCGTGCCGTATCACACGGTCAAACGCACGAATGTGGACGGACTGCGGCACCTGCTCGACTTCTGCGGCATCAACCGCACCCCGTTGCGCCTGATCTCCACCATGGGCGTCTTCCCGCCGGACTCCACCGCGGGTCTGGTCGGCGAGGACAGGGTGCCGGGCGATCCAGCGTCGCTGGGCATCGGGTACTCGCAGAGCAAGTGGGTCGCCGAGCGGCTCGCCTTGGCGGCGCGCGACGCCGGACTGCCGGTCACCGTGCACCGTGTCGGCCGCATCGCCGGCCACCGCCGCACCGGCGCGTGCCGCCACGACGACTTCTTCTGGTTGCAGATGAAGGGTTTCGCGCTGCTCGGCTGCTATCCGGCGGACATCGCCGAGGGGCCGCCGGTCGACCTGTTGCCGGTGGACTACGTGGCCCGCGCCATCATCCGGCTCTCCGAGGAGAAGCCGGACGACGAGAACTGGCACCTCTACCACGCCGACGGACTCGACTGGCCGACCATCATCGACACCATTCGCGCGGAAGGCTATGCGACGGAACCGACTTCGGGATCCACCTGGATGGCCGCGCTGGAACGGCAGGCCGCCGAGACCGACGACCGACGGTGGGGACTCGGCCCGCTGGTGCCCCTCATGCGGGAGGGCGTGATGCGCCTGGGCGCGCACACCTTCGACAACGAGAAATCCAGGCGTGCGCTCGCCGACGTCGGGTGCCCGTATCCGCAGGTGTATACGGGATGGATTCGCCGGATGTTCGAGTACTTCCGCGCCGTCGGCGCCCTCGCGCCGCCGGACGGGCTGAACAGGGAGGAACACAATGACTGATCTGGAACTGCGCTCGGTGGTGATCATCGGGGCCGGCCCGGTCGGTTGCGCCTTGGCGACACTGCTGCGCCGCCAAGGCCTGGAGGTGGATCTCTTCGAACGGGGAACGGAGTCGGCGGGCACCGGGTCCGGGCATTCGTTCAACCTGACGCTCACCTCGCGTGGGCTCGACTGCCTGCCCCGTTCGGTCCGGCGACGCCTCTACCTGCAGGGCTCGGTGCTGGCCAAGCGGATCATCCACCATCGTGACGGTGCCATCTCCACGCAGCCGTACGGGACGATGACCCATCACCATCTGCTGTCCATTCCGCGCCGGGTGATGCAGGACCTGCTGCGTGATCAGGCGCTGCGCGAGGGGGCCAGGATCCATTACGGCCAGGAATGTGTCGACGTGGACACCGCGCGGCCCGCGGCGCTGCTGCGGGATCGGGACGGCTCCTCGGCCTGGGTCACCGGCGATCTGCTGGTCGGCTGCGACGGCGCCAATAGTGTGGTGCGCGAGGCCATTGTCGCCGCGCACCCGCGGGAGATGTGGGCGACGCGCGAGACCATCGAGCACGGCTACGCCGAGATCACCATGGACTACGGGGATGCCGACCCGACGGGTATGCATCTGTGGCCGCGCGGCGACCACTTCCTGCAAGCCCAACCGAACCGGGACCAGACCTTCACCACCAGCCTGTTCAAGCCGATGGCCGGCGACGAACGGCGCAGGCACTTCGCGGGTCTGCCCTCGGCCGACGCGATCAGCTCCTACTGTGCGACCGAGTTTCCGGACGTCTTCGGGCGGATGGCGGCGGTCGGCACGGACTTGGCGAGCCGGAGCCCCGGCCACCTCAGGATCATCAACTGCGCTCCGTATCACCATCGGCGCGCGGTGCTGGTCGGTGACGCCGCGCACGCCGTCGTCCCGTTCTTCGGGCAGGGCATCAACTGCAGTTTCGAGGATGCCGCCACGCTGGCGGCGCTGCTGGAGAAGTTCCAGGCCGCGGTGCGTTGCGAGGGCGGCACGGTCGCGACCGTCGCCGAGGTGGTCGTCGACGAATACAGCGATGTGCGGGTGAAGGCGGGGCACGCGCTGGCCGAGTTGTCACTGCGGAACCTGACAGAGCTGTCCGACCACGTGAACGACCCGATGTTCCTGGCGCGACGCGCGCTGGAGCGGCGGCTGCACGAGTTGCGTCCCGAGCTGTACACGCCGCTGTACCAGTTGGTGGCGTTCACGCACATGCCTTACGACGCCGCACAGCGGGTGCACGACGAGTCGAGCGCGGTGCTGGATTCGCTGTGCCGCGGGCGAGACCCCCGAACCGAACAGGACGCCATCATCGGCGAATTCGCCGAGGTGTACGGTGGCGCGTTCACCCCGCAGTTCACGCCGCAGAAGCAGCGGACGGGTTAGTGCGGGGCAGGCTAGCCGGCGGTCCCGCTCGCGCGGGCCGCCGCGACGGCCGGGGCCGACTTGCCGCGCCCCGCTTCGTCATTGAAGCGGAACCCGACGCCGTGCACTGTGACGATCCAGTCCGCCGAGCCCAGTTTCTTTCGGACGCTGCTCAGGTGGGTGTCGATGGTCCGGCTGGCCAGCGACGTCACTTCGGCGTCCACGTCGTCGTACCCCCACACCTGTTGCAGCAGTTCGGCTCTGGAGAAGACCCGCTGCGGCTCGGTGGCGAGCAAGCGGAGCAGTTCGAACTCCTTGCGGGTCAGTTCGACCAGTCGGTTGTCGACCCGGACCTCGCGCAGCGCCGAGTCGATCTCCAGTTGGCCGACGATGAGTGCGGGCTGGGACATCATGTGCACCCGCCGCAGCAGGCCGCGGAGTCGCGCCATGAGCTCACGGCTGTGGTACGGCTTGACGATGCAGTCGTCGCACCCCGCTTCCAGGGCGAGGACCTTGTCCAGTTCGAATGCGGAGGCGAAAGCGATGATGGGTATGTCGCTGGCTCGGCGAATTTCTCGACACAAGGTCAATCCGTCGAAATCGGTGAAGTCGAGGTCGACGAGTACCACGTCGAAGTCAGGGTAAGCCGCCATGGTTTCGGCCCCGGTCGAGGTCGGCTCGGGTTCGAAACCGTGCCGTTTGAGATCATTGACCGTATCCTCGATCCCCTCACAATCCGCCACGATCAACAAGCGCGGATGAAGCAAAGCGATCCTCCCTTCCAACTAGTGCGATTCAATTGTTCCTTGCGGGGCAGCAGTTGCCGATTGCCTCGACGAGGTCGAGTCGGCGGAAGGCGGCGGAGATATCAGAGGGACGATAATTCGAGCAGCACCCGAATCGACGACTCCAGCGCATAGTTCATCGAGCCGCCATTGGGTTCGAATGCGGTGTGCTCGCCTGCGAAATGTATTCTTCCCTCCGGTGTTCTGGTGTGCGCCATGAGCTCGTGGTGGCCCAGCTCCGGCAGCAGGTACGCGCCCGCGATGTACGGCTCGTTGTCCCAGGCTATGGACGTGCCGAGCTCGAAATGCTCGCGTGCCCCCGGCATGATCGGCTCCAGCTCGGCCAAGGCGAAATTGATCCGCTCTTCTTCGTTCATGTCGGCCGCCGCCTGTGCGGGCCAGCCGGTGAGCCAGCACTCCAAAATCTTGCGGGGGCCGGGTAGTCGCGGCGTGCCGTCGCGGATCGTGCCGAGCGGGGTGTCCGTCGACAGCATCAACCGCTGTTCGGGCCAGAACTTCTTGCGCATCTGGAGAAAGATGCGCAGGACCGACGAGTACCTGAGGCGGCGGATGGTCGCGTGCTTCGCGGCGGACAGGCCCGCCATCGACAGGTTGATCCGGCGCAGGCTGCTGAACGGTGCGGTGACGATGACGCGGTCGGCGGTCAGCGTGTGCAGCCGGTCGCGATCGAGGAACGTCACCTGCGCGTCGTGCTCGGTCTGCGCGATGCGGACGACCGGTTTCCGGTACAGGACACGGTCTTTCACCTTGTCCGCCAGTGCCCGGGCGAGTAGATCGGTGCCGCCTTTGACCTTGTACCACCCGGAGTCCGCGGTGGAAAAGGCGCGGTGGCCGGACTCGTAGCGCGCCCATGCCATGGTCGAGGCGGACTCCAGTTCGCCGCCGCGCATCTCCAGGAAAAGCGGTTCGATCAGACTGATCGCGGCCGCGGACGCGCCGCGGTCTTCGAGGGTGCGGCGGACCGAGATCTGGTCGAGTGCCAGCAGGTCCGGTGTCGGGGTCCAGGTCGGTGCGGTGAGCTCCGGGCCGATGTTCTCGTTGAACTTCGTGACGTAGTGCGCGTTCAGGTCGGCGACGGTGAGGTGACGCTCGTGTGCCGCCAGCCCCAGGTGTTCGGCGTGCTCGTCGAGCTGGTCCGGCCGGATCCGGATGCCCTTGCGCAGGTAGCTGAAGTCGGTGTCGACGAGATCGCTCGGCTCGGTCTCCAGCCGCATTTCCCGCAGATAATGCATCGTGTAATGGCACTGCGCGGTCACCGTCATCGCGCCCGCTTCGGTGCGAAGTCCGTCGGCGAATGGGTGACGATAGGTCCAGGTTCGGCCGCCGGGGCGATCGCAGGCCTCGAGAACGGTGACGCGGGTGCCCTGCTTCGCTAATTCGTAAGCGGCGGCAAGGCCCGCCAGTCCGGCGCCGACAATGATCGCGGTATCGATGGTATTCTGAGTCGGAAGTCCGTCATCGAATGTACTTCTGACGTCGTGTTGAGTTAGCCCCTGCACTGCTTTCCCTCCGGCGAACTGCGCTTGATCTCCCCGGCTCGTCGAAGTTGTTCTGAACCGAAATCATTGACAAATCATCACGCTGACGGAACATGGAGTCGTCGTTCATTTTCAACCCATTTTGTATGAAATTATCGTATCAAGCCCTACATAGGCGAGCAAACAAGTTTCAGTTGCCCGAATTTAACTGCACATAGGTGTTTCAAACCTCTCTGCCCGGATGGCGTTTGCCTGCGTGGGTGTGACCGTTGTCACAGTTCGGTACTTGTTTGAATCGCATCTAACGCCAGGCGAACTCGCGCTCAGGCGACCCTTCCTTGACTGGATAGTTCCTGGTGGTTGGCTGCGGTCGAGGTGGCGTGGCTGCCTTGCGGGCTCTGGAAACGCCGACCTCAGCTATTCCGCCGCAAGCTACTAAGCGCGGATTCCAGTCGCGCACAACCGGTTCGGCGGGCCGTCGATTGCTCGCCGCCTGTCAGGCGGATTCGGCCCGCTCGACAATGGCATCCCGATAATGCGCGAGTTCGTGCAACATTTGACGATCGGCTGGTGGCATGATTGTCGCCAGTTCTCGACGTGCGGCCAATGTGGCTGCGGGAAGGCGTGTTTCGGCTGCGCACTCGCCATCGGCGACCGCTGTCGCGATCTCGCGTTGTCGGAAATCTGCTGTGCCGATGGCTTTCTCGGATTTGAAGGTCTGCCACGCGTGGTCTGGGCTCTGGTACTCGAAGCCCTTCGCTGTCATGCACGAGCGCCAGGCGGTGAGTGCGTCCTGGAAACCGGGCACGGCGGAAAGCTGTGCAGCCATCCGGTTGTAGAAGTACTCGGGGACATAAGTCAATTGAGCCCAGCGCGTGACGTCACCGGCGAGCCTGGTGCGGCTCTGCGCCTCACAACCCCGCCCCGGCACGGTGATTCGGCTGCCGTCCGGTAAGTCGACCACGCGTTCGGTGTCGGGCGGGCCGAACAGTGCGGTGCGGAAGCGGTACTGCCGCTCGGGTGGCAGGTTGTCGATGTACGAGTCGGTCGCAGTTGTCTGTTGTGCCGGGGGGACGCCAGATGCAGTGAGGCCGTAGCCATTCGAGCGGCGTCCGGGTAGGTCGATGGTGGCTTCGTCGTCGACGGCCGGTGGTGGCGCGGACGGTTCGACCGGGTAGTCGAATCCTTGCTCGGCAAGGCAGCGCCGATTGAGTTGTGTCAGAGCGTCATCGAGGACCCGTTGCGTGGCGGGCCAGGTACCGGAGAAGGTGACCAAGTCCAACGCCGTGGGGCTGAGCGTGCCGGAGAACGGTGGCGGCGAGGGGAGTGGTTCCACGGTGGACGGCGCGGCCGCAGTGCACGCCGAGGCCATCGCTGCCGTAAGGCCGAAGAGCAAGAGCCGCAGGGAAATCGAGCGTTTCGATGGCATCAGTTCACCTCCGTCGCCGGAGCGGCCGGCGAAAGCCTCCCTCGCCGGCCGCCAAGGATCGAATCCGACTACGGGTTACACCACTTGTTCGAGCTGATGTTGTTGGCGAAGCCGTCGGTCACCCACCTGCTGATGTCGGGCACATTGTCGCCCCGGCCGAGGCTGTGCCTGATACCCGAGTACTTGTAACCGGAGAACATGTACACCGTGCACTGGGTGCCGCGGTTCTTGATGGATTGAATGCAGTTGTCCCAGGTTCCGGAGGAGCATGCGGACTGCTTGAACTTCCGGAAGTCCTCATTGTCCCCGGCGACCTTGCCGCGCGGTCCTTGGTAGTTGTTGTACGGCCAGAAACAGAAATTTCCGGACGGGCATGAGGTGTCGGCCATTTCGACTTCCGCCGGAGCTGCCTGCGCACCGGGAGCGAATATCGAGAACAGGGATACCGCGCCCACCGCAAGGGCGATCCGCAACTTCATCTTCTCTCCTTCTCCTGCTGTCATGCGATTGCGGAGTCGGGGGAATGCCGCGCGCAGGTCGCGCCAGCCGAGTGAAGAGACCTGTCTGCCCCCCGTTGTCCTGGCTGTCGCTTTCCGGCAGTCGGACACGTGCACCCCGGCTGCGGTAGTTCGCCTCGTCGGCAGGACCTCCGAGACCAGACAAGCACAGTGCAGTGCCCATCTCGACTGGGGTTCGAGTGGGGACCGCCCACCACGGAAGGACTGAGATTTGTTGTGGTGCCCAAGGTTTCAGGAAACATGTGTTGCGCTCGGGCGCGCCGTGCGATGGCGCACCCGAGCGGTCGGCCCGCGCTGACTACACGCTGCGCTGCGCCATGGTGGACTTCATATGGGCCAGGATGCATTGCTCGATGTGTGCGAGCCACTCGTAGCCCTGGAGGGTGCCCGAAACCCACGCTGCGGTGACGGTGGCGAGATCGTGGGGCGGCGAATCATCGAGCGGCGGCACCGCCCGGGGCGTTGGTCTGCTGGCGATTCTGGGCCTGGGGCGGGGAGTCGACTCTGGAAGTGGTTCGTCTACAACCGAATCCGGGGCGATGTCCGGTTGGTCGGCCGGTGGCGCCGCGAACGTGCTACTGGATTGCCTCGGGGTGCTGATGTCCCGGTTCGCCGTCGGTCCGCCGTCGGCGGGTCCGTCCCGGTCGGCGGAGATGAGGGCCGTGAGGAGCGCGGCCGTGGACACCATCGCCAATCGCATCGGAACGTCGGGCTTACGTGGTGCGCGGTGTTTACCCATCGCCTTCTTCCCATCGAATTCCTTTTGAGTGTGGAAGTTTAAGGCGGGCAACCAATTCCGGCTACCGATGTAAGTTCTACTTCACGGATGTTAAGCCGCGATAAGCACGTATTCGACCTTGTCTCTGATTCGATTCGGACCGGCGGATTGTTACATCGGAATGCGTCACCCCGGGACATCGGCTACGCGGGCCGGACATTCCGACCAAAATTCACTGTGCACCCCGGGAAATAGATAAGGGCAAGGTGGTTACCCACTCCTTGCCCACTTCAATGTATAGCGCACCCGGGGTCTTGCGGCAAGACCCCGGTCGTGCTGCAAGATCGTCACTCATTCGAATGAAGGGGTTGCATGATCGACGTGATCATCGCCGGTGCCGGGCCGACCGGCGTGTTGCTGGCAAGTGAGTTGCGGTTGCAGGGTGTGCGACCCGTGGTGCTGGAGCAGGACACCGAGCCGACCAAGGTGGTCCGCGCGCTCGGCCTGCACGCGCGCAGCATCGAGATACTCGATCAGCGTGGGGCGCTGGCGCCGTTCCTCGCGCTGGGCCGCAAGCACCCGGTCGGCGGCTTCTTCGCGGGCATCGCCAAACCGTCGCCTCGGCTGGACACCGCGCACCCGTACGTCCTCGGCATTCCGCAGACCACCACCGAGCGGCTGCTGCTCGAGCGCGCCGACGAACTCGGCGTCGAGATCCGGCGGGGTTGCGCGGTGAGCGGGCTCAGCCAGGACGAGCACGGGGTGACCGTCGAGCTGGGCGACGGCACGCAGCTGCGCTCGCGCTACCTCGTGGGCTGCGACGGTGGTCGCAGCACGGTGCGCAAGCTGCTCGGCGTCGACTTTCCCGGCGAGCCGACCACGGTCGAGACGTTGCTCGGCGAGGTGCGGCTGACCGCGTCACCGGCGACGATCGCCGCTGCGAACGCCGAAGTCCGCAAGACCCAGCTGCGCTTCGGCGCCGCGCCACTCGGGGACGGGGTGTACCGCGTCGTCGCGCCCGCCGACGGCCTGGCCGAGGATCGCACGATCCCGCCGACCCTGGACGAGCTGAAGCGGCAGCTGCGGGCGACCGCGGGCACCGATTTCGGCGCGCACTCGCCGCGCTGGCTGTCCCGTTTCGGCGACGCGACCCGTCAGGCCGAGCGGTACCGGGTCGACCGGGTCCTGCTGGCGGGCGACGCGGCGCACGTCCACCCGCCGATGGGCGGGCAGGGGCTCAACCTCGGTATCCAGGACGCGTTCAACCTCGGCTGGAAGCTGGCCGCCGAGGTGAACGGCTGGGCACCGCCGGGCCTGCTGGACAGTTACCAGGCCGAACGGCACCCGGTGGCCGCCGCCGTGCTGAACAACACTCGCGCGCAAATGGAGCTGACGTCCCTCGCGCCGGGCCCGCAGGCGGTGCGCCGCCTGATCTCGGAACTGATGGACTTCGAGGAGGTGAACCGGTACCTGATCGAGCAGGTCATCGCGATCGGCATCCGCTACGACTTCGGCGAAGGCCACGAACTGCTCGGTCGACGGTTGCGCGACATCGAATTGCGCAGCGGACGCCTCTATTCGCTGATGCGCAACGGTCGCGGCCTCCTGCTCGATCAGACCGGCCTGCTCTCGGTGGCCGGCTGGGCGGATCGGGTCGACCACGTCGTCGATGCCGGCGCGGACCTGGATGTGCCCGCCGTGCTGTTGCGGCCGGACGGCCATGTGGCCTGGGTCGGCGCCGATCAGCAGGATCTGCTCCGCCGGCTGCCCGTGTGGTTCGGCGCTGCCGTCAGCTGAGCACCTCGATCTCGGCTCGGCGTCCCGCGTTTACCTGAATTGGGTTACGCCGCAGTGGGTACGCCTGACATCGGTGGCCTATGCCACTAGCTTCTCGCTCTTCAACCAGTCGTAGGCGACGTCGGCGGGGTCTTCTCCGTCGATGTCGACGCGACCGTTGAGGTCCTGCATGAGTTCATCGGTGAGGTGCTCGGAGATTGTTCCGATCAAGGTCCGCAGTGGGGGATAGCGGTCGATGACGGCGCCGCGGACGACGGCTGTTCCGCTGTAGGGCAGGAAGAACTTCTTGTCGTCGTAGAGGACGGCGAGATTCAGGTTCTTGACCCGGCCGTCGGTGGTGTAGATCATGCCGAAATTGCAAGGGGCGCTTTTGGATGTCGCGGTGTAGACGATGCCCGCGTCCATCCGGGTGACGTTGCCGGACGGCACGCCGTTCGGATCGTTGTACGGGATACCGTATTTGGCCAGCATCGGGATGAAACCATCGGAGCGGCTGAAGAATTCGTCATCGACGCAGAAGGTGCGATCGGGGATCGGGAGGGCGGCGACATCGGAGAGCGACTTCACCCCGAGGCGCTCGGCGGTCGGCGTCGACGCGCCGAAGGCGTAGGTGTCGTTGAAGTTGGCCGGTGGCAACCACTCCAGGTTGTAGTCGCGCTTCTCCAGCTCATGAACTCGTTGCCAGAGTTGTTGCGGGTCCGCGATCGTCTCGGTCTGGTTGTGGTAGTTGACCCAGCCGGTCCCGGTGTACTCCCACAGTACGTCGGCGTCGCCGTTCAGCTGGGCTTGGCGGGACGACGCCGAACCCGGCGCCCCGGTCAGGTCTTTCACTTCCGCGCCCGCCGCGGCCAGGTAGGTCGCGGTGATCTTGCCGAGCAATACCCCCTCGGTGAAGCTCTTCGAGGTGACCACGAGCTCCGCGCCGTCCAGCGGCCGCTCGCCGTCCGGCAGCCGGGCGTCGTGAAACGTTCCGGATGAGCTCACCAGGCCGCAGCCTGCCAGTGCGGGTACCGCGACGACCAGCGAGGAAAGGATCGTAACCAGTTGTGTGCGTATGGATTTCATGAGACACCCCGCGGTGTCGCGGCGAGTTCGACGAGTCTGCCGAGCCAGTCGATGATCAACGCCAACAGCCCGACCAGGATCGCTCCGGAGATGAGCAGCTTGGGCAGGAAGAGTGTGACACCGGTCGTGATCAGCGTGCCGAGACTGGTCGCGCCGATGAACGTGCTCAGCGTCGCGGTGCCCACCAGGATGACCAGCGCGGTGCGTACCCCATTGAGGATCACCGGCACCGCGAGCGGCAACTCGACCTGGAACAGCGTCCTGGCGCCCGAATAGCCGATGCCGCGCGAGGCCTCGATCGTGCGATGATCGACCTGCCGCAGTCCGACGATGGTGTTCTGCAGGATCGGCAGGATCGCGTACACCACGAGACCGACTATCGCCGTACGGAATCCGGTGCCCAGCCAGAAGGTGAACAAGACGAGCAGCCCGACCGCGGGCGCCGCCTGACCGATATTGGCGACATTGACCGCGATCGGCTCGAGCCGGCGCAACGCGGGCCGGGTGAGCGCGATGCCGAGCGGAATCGCGACGACCACCACGATCAGCGTGGCCACCACGGTCAGCTTGACGTGTTCGAGGATCGTGGTCCGCAGATTGGCCCACGCCAGCGACGCCTGCTCGGTTGGGGTGAACGTCGTCGATCGGTACCAGAGCACATAGCCGACCCCGATGACCAGGATGATGATCGGCTCGAACCACACGTCGATCGGTATGCGCCGCAGCCGATTCATGACCGCTCGGCCGATCCGGGTTCGTCGTCGGCGGCGACCACCGGGGTCGGCGCCGGATCGGTGCCGTCGACGTAGGTCTCGTAGGAGAGGTCTTCGTCTTCGGAGCGCACGTCGGCGAGCTTGGCCTGGATCGTTTCGGTCACCGAGCTGATGCTGAGCGAGCCGACGACCGCGCCCCTGCCGTCGGTGACCAGCGCGGCGCCCTGGCTCGCCGCGAGCATGGCGTCGAGCGCGTCGTTGAGGGTGGAGGAGCGGGCCACCACGGGCAGTCGCCGGTCGAGGAAGTCGGAGACCTCCGGTTTGGTGGCCACCTCGGTGAGCGACGGCCACGACCGCGGCCGACCGGCGTCGTCGACCACGACAACCCAGGTGTGTCCCGCGGCTTTCGCGCGTTTGATCACGCTCTGCGCGGGTTCGCCGACCCGGACGGTCATCACCTCGTCGTAGGCGACGTCGCGCACCCGCGACACCGTCAGATACGCCAGCTTCGCGCCGGACCCGACGAACTCCTCCACGAACGGCGTGGCCGGGTCGGTGAGGATCTCCTCCGGGCGCGCGTACTGCTCGACGTGCCCGCCTTCGGACAGGATGAGCACCTTGTCGCCGAGCTTGGTGGCTTCCTCGAAATCGTGGGTGACGATCACGATGGTCTTGCCGAGCTCGTGCTGGATCGCGATCAGGCTGTCCTGCAAGCGAACCCGGGTGATCGGGTCGACCGCGCCGAACGGCTCGTCCATCAGCAGCACCGGCGGGTCCGCCGCCAGCGCGCGGGCCACACCGACCCGCTGCTGCTGGCCACCGGACATGTCCTTGGGCAGCCGGTCGGCGAAGGTCGCGGGATCGAGGCCGACCAGATCGAGCAGGTATTCGGTGCGTTCGGCGATCCGTTTCTTGTCCCACCCGAGTACCCGCGGGATGGCCCCGACATTCTTGGCGACCGTCCAATGCGGGAACAGCCCGCCGGACTGGATCACGTACCCGATCGACTGCCGGAGCTTGTCCGGATCCTCCTTGGTGACATCGCGGTCGCCGATGAAGATCCGGCCCTCGGTCGGCTCGATCAGCCGGTTGATCATCTTCAGCGTGGTCGTCTTGCCGCAGCCGGACGGGCCGACGAAGGCGACGATGTCGCCCGCGTCGATCTCCAGGTCGAGCCGCTCGACCGCTGGTTTGTCCTGGCCGCGATAGCGTTTGACCACCGACTCCAGGTGGATGGACGCGCCGGTCACGTTGCGCTCCGGAGCCTGGCTGGTCACGGCGTCCGTCATGAGAGTCCCTTTGCGATCGTGAGGCGGCCGAGCAGGACGAGGAGCGCGTCGAACACCAACGCGATGAGAACGATGAGAACGGTGCCGGTCAGCGCCATTTCGAGGGCGTTCGCGCCGCCGAGCCGGGAGAGGCCGTTGAAGATCAGCGAGCCGAGGCCGGGGCCGAGGACGTAGGCGACGATGGCCGCGACACCGACGATCATCTGGGTGGACACCCTGATACCGGTCAGGATCACCGGCCAGGCCATCGGCAATTCGACCGTCAGCAGAATCCGCCAGCGCGAGAAGCCGATGCCGCGGGCGGACTCGACCACCGAGGCGGGCACCGCGCGCAATCCGACGATCGCGTTGCCGATCACCGGCAAGGCCGCGAAGAACGCCAGCATGATGAACGAGGGGACCACCCCGAGTCCGAACGGGACCAGCAGCAACGCGAGCAGCGCCAACGAGGGAATTGTCAACGCCACCCGACTCGATGTCAGGGAAAGCGCGGACAGCAGCGGAAGCCTATACACCGCGACGGCGATGAGAACGGCGACGACCGTTCCGACCAGCACCGTCTGAAACGCCAGGGAGGCATGCTGATAGGTGAGGAACGCCAGGAAATCTCCGCGTCCTCGGAGGTAGTTCCATAAATTCACGCGATTCCCGTCGTCAGGCGTAGATCAATCGGTACCTGTATGCGTGTCGTCACCGGCGTGGGCCGTCAAAGGCTAATCGATGCCGTGCGTTCGGCTCCGGATGGCGCGCGGCGGAATGTCGATCCGGTTATTCCCGCGAGGGTGGCAATTCGGTTTCGGTCCGCGCGGTGTTCGGTACCGCGTTACGCCGCTCGAGTGTGGGAATCGGCGGTCGAGTAGTACTCGGCGTTGCCCGCGATCACGGTGCTCGGCGCGCCGTCTACGCCGACCGGAATGCTGCCTGCCAAGGTGATTCGGGTCAGCCTACGGTGCTCGCTACCGTCGTAATCGTCGATGGCGTAGTGCTGGGTCGCGTGGTTGTCCCAGATGGCGACGTCGCCCAGCGACCAGTGCCAGCGGGTGGTGTGCTCCAACCGGGTCACCCGGTCCTGGAACAGCCGGAACAGGGCCTGCGATTCGGAGCTCGGCAGCCCGACCAGCTGTTTCACGAAGCAGCCGAGCAGCAGCGCACGTTCGCCGGTCTCCGGGTGCACATGCACCACCGGGTGCTCGGTCTCGAAGTAGGTGGACTCGAACTCGCGCCGGTAGGCCCTGGTGCCCTCGTCCGCCCGGTCCTCGCTGTCGGCGGCGTAGTCGTACTGGTTGGTGTGCCGGGCGCGCAGGCCCTCGGCCAGCCGCTTGAGCGGGTCCGGCAGCGAGTTGTACGCGGCGACGGTGGAGGCCCAGGTGGTCGAGCCGCCGTAGCTCGGCAGCGCGACCGCGCGCAGGATCGAGGCCTTCGGGACCCGGTCGACGAAGGTGACATCGGTGTGCCAGGCGTTCGAACGGCCGTGGCGGGAATCAATGGCCAGGCTCTTCACGCCCGCCGAGGTGACCGTCGGGTGTGGGGTAGTGGGTTTACCGAGCAGTTCCGCGAATTCGTACTGGCCGTCCTCCGTCAGGTGCTGCTGGTCACGGAAGAAGAGCACTTTGTGCTCGTGCAGCGCGGCGCGGATGGTGGATACGGTCGCCGCGTCGAGGTCACCGCCAAGCCTGATCCCGGTGATCTGTGCGCCGATGTGGGCACCGAGCTTGACCACGGAGGTTTCGCTCGCGGGGTAATCGACAGACATACCGGGACCTTTCGCTCAACCTGACGGTTGGCTCCGACGAAACCATTCCCGGGTCGGGGCGACAAGCATTATGGTCACCCCGATTCGAAAGGCGCTTCGCTGCCGCACATCCCGCCGAATGGTGCCCCGGTCCTACGTCGGCGGCATCAGCCGCTCGATCTCGGCGACAATCAGCTCCGGCTCGGTGGCCACCACGTAATGACTGGAATGCTCGGCAATGACATGGCGCCCACGCGGCGATTGCGCGGCGCGATAGGCATGCGAGGCATTGGCTTTCGCGCGCATCGCCGCACTCATCCCGTCACCGGCGCGCCCGCCGGAGATGGCGGTCACCGGAATCAACCCGAGCTCCGGCGGATTGTCTCGCCAGGTAGCGAGCTCATCGAGATAGGTGGCGGCCTGTTGCCGCTGGGTGCGCAGCACGCCGGGCGTGAACGCCTCCCGCTCCATGTCGCGGCGCACATCGTCCGGCACGATACGCAGTTGCCAGGCGTACACCTTCTCCAGCAACCGAAGCCGAGCAAGGACGGTGCCGACGGCGAGCGCGATCCGCTCGAACCAGCGAAACGCGCGACCGAACAGCACCTCGGCCGCCTCATCGGTGGGATCGACAAGCACAAGGCCCGCCACCCGATCGGGCCGCCGAGCAGCGGCGAGCCGCACAATCGGACCACCCGCACTGTGCCCGACCAGAATGAACGGGCCCGGCCCGAAATGATCGAGCACCTCGTTCAAATCATCGGCCATGCGCGCCAATGTCCGTCCCGCCGGATCGAAAGCACTACGCCCGAGCCCCGATCGGTCATAAACAATAGCCCGCGCAAACCGCCCGACGCCCGGCTGCACCTTCGCCCAGGAAAACCGCGCGGTACCCGAGCCAGCCTCGAAAACCACAGTCGCCGTAGCGGTCTCGGCCTTCTCGTCGGCCAGTACCATCGCGTACAGCCGCCGCCCATCCCGCATCTCAACCCACTCCGGTGCTCCCTGAGTGTGCTGCTGTATATCCGTCACAATCCCCCCAATTCCCCGCTGCGCCACGAACATCGCGACATCCCTCGGGCCAGATCATTCCGAAACGGAGCACGCCAAGCAAATGCGCGTTTCGGCAGTCCCATGATCTTGTGCCGAGCTCGACCGCTGCACCGCGCACGCGCCTGAGTCCTCAGGGGCGAAAAACTCCGCGACACCGGTGGTGCTCCTCGCGATAATGGCCGACGTGGAAGAGGTCCAGGTCGTCGTCGCCCATCAAGAGTGCGCGACATTGCGTGTCGGTGACGTGTTCTTGAAGGTCGACACTGATCAGGCGCGCACCGATCGCGAGGTCGAGGCGATGGCTACGGCGCCGATCCCGACTGCGGAGATTCTGTGGCGCAAGCCGCCCGTCCTCGCGCTCGCCGCGCTCCCGGGCGTGGCACTGGGCCGCCTCGGCGAGCCGTCGCTCGCGTCGTCGGCGGCTTGGGCCGCGGCGGGTACGGCGGTACGGATGCTGCACGACGCGCCGCTGCCGCCATGGCCCGGCCGGAGTCTCGAGGAAATCGCTTCGGAGCTGGACGGCGAATGTCAGTGGCTCGTCGCGAACGGGGTTCTTCCCGCCGACGTGGTGGCCCGCAACCGCCGGGTGGCCGAAGCCGCGCTGCGGCCGTGGACCCCGGTGTTCACGCACGGCGACCTGCAAGTCGCCCATGTGTTCGTTGCCGGTGCCGAAGTCACCGGCGTGCTCGACTGGTCCGAGGCGGCCCAGGGTGACGCCTTGTTCGACCTCGCCACCTTGACACTCGGGCACCCCGAGCATCTCGGCGACGTCGTGGCCGGCTACGGCACCGACGTAGACCTCGACGTGATCCGGGCATGGTGGTCGTTGCGCAGCCTGCGGGGGGTGCGTTGGCTGGTCGAACACGGCTTCGACCCGACCTTGCCGGGCTGTGAGGTCGATGTACTGCGCACCCAGGCGATGCGAGACTGACCAGGGCGAGGCATTCGAGCGTGCCGCGGGCCGAGTGTTCGCGCGTTACTCATACCGCAGACTCGGCTCAGCAGGGGAAGTGCTCTTTCATGCGGGCGGGGACGCCGTCGGCGGCGGCCTTGGTCCAGCAGAGGTCGTGCGGGAAGCGGACATAGGTGGTCCAGCCGGTGGCGGCACGGCGGACGAGGCGCGCGTTGTCTCCGGGTGAGTCCCAGGCTATGAACGCCCACTGGCCGTCGCAGTCGCGGACCGTGGGGTTCGCGTCGAGCAGGTAGTCGTCGAGCTTGTCGCGGTCGTAGAGTTCCAGCACGACCGTTTGGGCCGAGCACGGTGGTTGCGGTCCGGATTCCTGGAAGCGCAGCTCGCCATCTACCTTCAGGCCGGCGTACTTCAGGAACAGGCTCTGGCTTCGTTTCGGGAACGGCGTCATCCCGGGCGGCGGGGTATTCGTGTCGAGGGAGTAGCAGCCGAGCGGGAGGGTGAGGGTCGCTGATCCGTTCTGGTCGGTGACCGCCTCGCGACGCAGCACCTCGGTCGTATTGGGCGGAATCTCGTGCGTCGCAGGGTTACACGGCCGCCGCAGGCGCACGATGACCGGCACGTTCGGCACCCGGGTGCCGGAGAGGGTGATGGTGCGGACCACTGCGGTGCCGGTATCCGACGGCGGATCCGCGGGCGGCGGTTGGTTGGCCGACGGAATGGCGGGCGGTAGATCGGCGGGTGGCGGGATCGCGGGTCGCGAAGTGGTCGGCGCGGTTGTAGCCGTCGCCGATGTCGTCCCGCTCGGTAGCGGCGTTCGCGTCGGTAGTCCGTCGCTGCCGCTATCGCACGCCGACCCCATCAGCACGACTGCCGCAAGCACCAGCATCTTCTGTACAGCCTGAAGACTGGTCATCCCCCCACCCTCCCCCTCCAGCGACCGTCATCCGGCCTACCGCCAATGATCGGACCGGCTATACCGATAATCAATCCCCCAAGACCAGGGTCGTATTCACCTGTCCTGCGGAACATCCGACAGAGTCGATGTGCGCCCAGCTCGGGAGCCGGGGTCGATCTTGTACGCTCGGCTGGTGTCCGACAGCGAATTGTGGGAAATCAGAGCGCTGTTCGAGTCGTTGCTGGACGAGCCTGCGGGCTGGGGCGCCGCGCAGATCGGACCGTGGTTCGCCGAGCGTCCGCAGCTGATCGCCGAACTGCACCGATACGGTGTGCGAGACGCGCATCGTCGCGAGCTGACCGCAGAGCAGCGTTGGGGCCTGTACGCGGCGAATCGGCTCGTGGACATGCTTCTTGTGCCACTTCAGCCGCACTACCTGGAGACCGCGTACTCGGGAGCGTCGCCGTCCGCCTGGACCGAGTTCACCGAACTGGCCGGAGCAACCTCGATCACCGAGGCAGAGTTCCATCCGTTCTTCCACGAAATCGTCGACGTTGTCGTGGCCGACGACCCGCACGAACCACCCACGATCGTCGACCAACACTGGCCCGGTGCGTTCATCGGGAACTTGCTGCTGGTGCGTTCCGGCGTCACCGTCCGCGCCGGATCGGCAGTGCTGGACCAGCACGCCGCTTCGCGATCCTGCATGTACTTCACCTTCTGGCGCTGCTACCGGAACGTGCAGGACTTATCGCACGGCTGGGGCTCGAATTCCCAGTGGCGCACAAGCTTCCGCCGCGACTATTACGTCGGCGGCGAACTGCACTACAACGCCGATGCCCAATGGAAGGACGACCCCGC
Source organism: Nocardia sp. NPDC052316 (assembly GCF_044547795.1). Lineage (NCBI taxonomy): Bacteria > Bacillati > Actinomycetota > Actinomycetes > Mycobacteriales > Nocardiaceae > Nocardia > Nocardia sp. NPDC052316. The sequence continues at coordinate 419,368 of NZ_JBIUBB010000007.1, read as the reverse complement.
GCCTCCCGACGACGACCTCACCCCGCAAGAACGGCTGGACCTGCTCCGCTTTCGCCATGGTGTGCTGCGGGACCTCGGCACCGATTGCTGGCCCTACGACGACTATTTCGTCGAACCCTGGCACTGATGGCGGCGGGGGTCGAGCGGGACCGCCGGTAAAGCGTGCGGGCTTACCGTGCTCGCTCACCAGCGGGTCGGCACCGGTAACTCGACGATCAGCAGGACGGTCATGTGCAGTCTCCGCACGGGTCACCGCCGTGCGGGCGCAGTCGCTGCAGCATAGCTGCCCCGCAGGCGGAAAAATGCGGCCGCTGGAACTGCTGGGCGCCTGTATAGTTCGCCTCGACTCCAAACGGGGGAATCCATTGCTAGAGAGAGTAATTCAACGTGCGTAAATCCAATAGGGCGGCAGCAACCACCGTGGCGACGCTCGGAGTGCTGGCCTCGGCGATCGCGTTCGCCGCGCCTCAGGCGGGGGCGGTCGTCACGAGCATCAGCGTCGAGCAGCGGCAAAGCTTCGGCAGCTCGGCAGACGCCCGCGGCACCGGCTGCTCCTACGCGGTCACCGTGCACACCGACCCAGGCAAGACGGTGGTCGTGCTCGACCAGATCGGCGACGACCCGCACACCGCGGACTACAAGCAATTCCAGCCGTATGAAGTGGTCGCGGACGCGTCCGGAGCGGCGCACACCACGTGGACCCCCGACCGGAGGGGCCCGCACAAAATCGTGGTCCTCGAACTCGCGGACGGTGACGACTTCGATATCTACACCCCCCGCAATGCGATGAACGTCGGCACCGGCATCAATCTCGGCCCTGCCTGCGCGGTACTGCCCTGAGTGCTCGCCGCGGACTGCGGTGTCGCCCTCAGCGTTGTGCTCGGCGACATCGGAGTCCGCGGCGATCGCCCGAACTCCTGCCCACGCCCCCGACTCCCGGAGCGGCCGCTCATTTCTGAGCGCCTCTAGCAGTGAGTCACGCGGATATCAGCCTGATGCGCACAGGCTTCGACGATTCACGAACTCGCGCGACGCATGTTCGTGAAATACACCGCCGGTTCCCGCGTGATCAGCCCGTACCCGCCGTCCGGTGTCATCGCGAACGCAGCGGGCAGGTACAGCACCGGCAGCACCTCACCGATCAACGGCCGATTCTCTCGCGTGATCCGATAACCGATCTCGACCATCTCGGGCACATCATCGTCCACAACCGCACCACCATCGCGCCGGACGCACCGATGCGGTTCGAGCCGCACCGTCCGAATCGCCGTCCGCGCCCATCGGAACAGTACGCACTCGCTCGACCCCGGCCGCGCGTACTCCACCAGCCCCACACCGTCACCCCAGAAGACGAACTGCTCGTCCTCCATCGAGCTGTGATACCCGGCCTCCACACTCCACTGACCGATGATCTCGTCACCACACATCGAGTGATTGAACCACCGCGTCACCGCGCCCGGCGAGCAACTCTTGGTACCGCCGCGATGCTCGAGGTCGTGGTGGTCAGCTCGGCTCAGGCTTCGTCAACCGGCGTCGCGTGCCACGGCGCGAAGTCATCGAGCCCGTTGAGTCGTGTGTTCTGCGCCGCCCGGATCAACCAACGCCCAGAGCGTTGTACGAGAACCGCGGTGACGAGGCCACGACGGTCCTCGCCCACAGCGGCACCCGGCAACACGTGATCGGGCCATACCCAGTGGGTATGCACCAGCATCACTCCAGGACCAAGAGGCTGGACATCGATGACTGTCTGGCTGTAGTTCTTCTTCTGTGCCACAACGGATTCGGGCACATCCTCGTGCCCGCGCACATTCTCCTCCCGCGACCGCCACCACACGCCCCGATGCGTGATGAAGTCGCAGTCCTCGGTAAAAAGCTCTCCCCATTCCCGCATCTCATGCCGAATCCAGAGCTCGGTATAGCGATCGAACAGTTCCCGGATCACCTCGATGTCAACGTCCATGCACAGCATCGTGCAACCTTAACTATTGTTAAGGTCAAGCTGGCGGCTGAATGTGTCGGCCACCGGGGCGGCAACATCCGCTTCTGCCGCGTGGCGCACCTTGCCAGTAGGACTCCCCAGCGGTCGAACATGTCACGTTACTGCCGCGGTGCGCGCGTTGGCCGGGAATCCAAAATGGTTGCCCTGCAGCGGGTTCCAACGCGCCCATCTGCCGTATATCGCGCTGAGCGAAGAGGTCACACAGAGGTCGCCTGTGGCCAGAGCCGTTGCGGCTCAGGATATCCGGTTGCCCGGAAAGGCGACGAACCATGGACGGTTGGCCGTCATTCTGCTTGTCCATCTCCTCGTGATCGGTCCACCATGTGGTGGTGTCGCGGTGGGGAGATCGGAATCCTGGACTCTCGTCGCGCGGCGGTGCCATCATGGCTGAGAGGGGCTGCGGAAAGGCTCATTCGAGCACTGGAACACCTCTCGATACAGAGGGGAATCTGATGAAGTATCGGACCGCAAAAATTCTGCTTGCCGCGACGCTGACGACCGTCGGGTTGTCTGTCACTGTGGCCGCGCCCGCGTCCGCGGCCCCCGCTGGCTGCCGTGCCTCGCAGTCGGGCAACGGGGCGACGGCCTACTGCTACACGTCTGCTTCAGGCACCCAGTTCAGGGCAGTAGCTCGCTGTCGGTATCTCACTCCGTCCGGCAGCTTCGACTACGAAGACTTCTACGGTCCCTGGCGGGTCCAGGGCAATCCCCAATCCTCTTATGCGGCTTGCGGCGCCGGATGGAACTTCGTTGAGCCCAACGCCCGAACGAAATGACATCCGCGTGCGAATGCCTTTCAACCATGCATCTCGGGCGCGCCTCTTCCTCGCCGGACCGGCCGCACTATTGATCGCTGTGCTCACCGCAGACCGGCCCTGAACAGGCTTCGACGGCAAACACCTACGGCTGTCTGGGCGCGGACGGGCACATCCTCTTCTGCCGCGCGCACCATATCGCCGAAGAGCGTGCGTGTATGGCGTCCGCCGACGAGTGCGCAGCTTGTCGGTACCGGCAGACACAATGGCGGACATGGAGATCGGTGATGACAGGGACGCGGCCCAGCCCACCGCGGCTGTGAACAGAGGGAAGGTGGGTCTGACCTGCGCCGCGATCGTCGTCGCCGGCTACCTCATCGCCTGGCTGGTGCACGAACCGGAGCCCACGGATCGGGCCGAAAGTTCCTATGTCACTGCGCCGGTCGCGTTTCCGGTGCAGATCCCGGGTTGTGATGTGGTAGAACCGCCGCGGGAGGCACAAACGTTCGGGCTGGTTCACTCCGTTACCTACGAATACGATAATCCGGCTTATCCGTGGTTCTCCGGTCCCAAGGCGGGCGCGATGACGGAGGCGCTGCACGATCGGCTGCCCGGTGATGTCGAGATCGCCTTCGCCCCGGTAACGCGCTCGCTGGTGTTCCAGCCGATCCTCGGCGATCCCGTGCAGAACAAGGGATTCGGCGGTTGGACCAGGGCGGCGGCCACGCTGCTGCGTGGTGACCGCGCGGGCGCGCTGGAGGTGACCGTGCGCCAAGCCACCAAGCCGATTCCACCGTGCGTCGCCGGCGAACTCGACGAACGACGCCACCTTCCCGATGGCACGATCGTCGATACCGATGACACCTGGTATGAGATCAAGGGGGTTCGCACCCTTACCCGCGACGCCACCGCTTATCTGCCCGACGGATCGGTCACCCACGCGAACGCCACCGATCAAGCCCAGGAGGGCAGCGGCCGTCCCCGAGCCATCCTCTTGTCCACCGATGAACTCGTCGCGCTCGTGACCGATCCTCAACTACGCATCAGCGCGCCGGTACCGCCCGGAACGTCGAGTCCGCCCGAGGTCTGCCTGCCCTACACGAAATCCGGTGCGGTGATCGATCAGGCCCAGGCTCGTCGATGGAACGAGGTTCTTGCGCAGATCCCCCTCGACGGTGTGACCCTGGACCGGCCACTGGGGATGCTGTTGCAAGGCGAGAGGGGCGGCGGCGTGTGCCAGACGGTTCAAGTAACCACGCCCGGCCGACAATCGCGGTTGGCCATCGTGATCAGCACCGAGCAACCCCTGCCGCAGGAACCCGAAACTTCCTCCGCCAACGGCGCGAGGCGGCGGTTGCCGGACGGGACTGTGGTCGAGACTCACGAGGAGCGAAGCGCGGCGCTGGCGTCCACGCCGCGAACCGACCGTTCCGTCACCGTCACCCGCCTGTCCGGGACACAGATCAAATCTCTTTCGGCGACGCACCCGCAGAGCTTCTGCCGTTAGCGCAGCTCGAGGAGCTCGCCCTGAATCCGGGACTCGACGTGTCGCGATAAGGACGGACCCCGGACTGCGCCAGCTCTCGTCAGGAGAATCCGAGCTGCGGGAGCTCGACACGGCTCGCGCCGATGTCTCGGCCTGCCGCCTCGCTGAGCCATCGAATCCTGAAGTTGGCGTGTGTTATTCGCTCGTCTCGTTCCTCGGCGGTGTCGGCGGTGTGGATCCTGCCGACTGCGTCGACACAGTCGGTAGCATTCCGCTGTAATTCGTCGCCCCCCGCGAGGAGTAGGACGCGAGATAAGGCTGCGATTGCTTCGGCGCGGGCGGTGCGGGCTTCGGCGCGGGCGGTCCGCGTGCTATCTGCGTCGGGGTCCTCGTGTTCACAATGCCAGCGATCGATCTCGGTGCCGCGAAACCGCAGCACGATACTGAGGAAGGCGACATACGCGTCTAGACGTTCTTGACGGGCGCGTTCGACTTCCCCTCTCCGGGCCGCCTCGTCGGCGACGCTGCGCTGCACGAAGAAGGTGATCGTCGATCCGAGGACAGTACCGCCGACGCCGATCAAAGCTGCCCAGATCGCATTCATACCCCCATGATCGGTTGAATTACGTTCAAGCGTCATCCTTTGACGCGGCTCAGAACAACCGATCCTCTGACGTCTCCGGCACCTGCGTAGGTTGCGTGTGGACGCGCTCCTCGTCGCGGGCGGCTTCCTGGATCGCGTCGATCTGGTCCTGAACCAGCTCGGCGCGCGCCACCAACTCGACGCGGTCGGGCTCGGTAAGGCTTTCGGCACCGAGCTTCTCGAAAACGCACGAGAGCGCTGATCGTAGGTTCTCCAGTTCGCTGTCCGTCTCCACGAGCCTCACCCTACGTCCGACACCAACGCACATCTCCTACCGCGTTCCGGCCGTAGTCGTCGGCCGCAAGCTGATCTCGCGAATCTTCAATAGTGCAAGAGAGGTGAGGGGAAGTGAAACGTCACCCGGCGGTCGCCTTCGATACTCACGCGCCGGAGTCGAGGTCCGTACCCGGATGCCATCGGAACCACACGTTTGTGCCCCCGATGCGGTAGTGATCGCTCTGGTCGAATCTGACCTCAGCCCTAAGTTTTCGTGCATTCGCGGGGATCTGACGGTAGGGGGCCAGAAGAGCGGTCAGCTCGTCGTAGCGTTTATCCACGCCACCGTGGCCTGGATGGGTGTCCACTCCGACCTCGCCCGCCAAGTAGCGCTGGTTCCAGCCGACATAGATCGCCCACTGCTCCAGCTCCAAAGCTACCGCGTCCGTGCTTGCCGGCCAGACCCGATATTCTTCTAGAGCCCCGCCCAACGTGCAGTCGTCGCTGTCGAAATAGTGCGGCTCGCCGTTCAGGTCGGCGATACCGGCGCGGGGTCCGTCATACCAGTCCAATTCGATATGCACACGCTCGAAGCCGTCGGCAATCAGATCCGCTTCGTCCCACACCCTCGCCACCTTGAAATGCTAGCCGAATCCAGTCAAGTCCCGCGGCACGCCAAATGTCCGGTACTGCCGTTGGGCCGGGTGTTGCGCGCGGGCGAGATCGACTGCGGTGCAGAATGTCCGGTGACTGGCTAGTTTTCCATCGCGCGATTTCCAGGCATTCGTGAGGAGCTCCCATTCGGCAGTGTAGGTAGCCGCTGCGGCGTTTTCTGGCATGCACCGCGCTAGGTTGAGTCCTGTGATCATATGGCTCAACGGCACGCACGGCGCGGGGAAGACGACGACGAGCACGCTTGTGCAGCAACTTATCCCGAACTCGCGGGTGTTGGATGCGGAGAAGGTCGGGGAGACGCTGATGGACATCACACCGGGGCTGCCGGAGACCGACAATTTTCAACACTGGCCGCCGTGGCGGCGACTCGTCGTCGAGACGGCTCGTCATGTGCTCGACTACACCGGCGGTACTTTGGTGATGCCCATGACCGTCCTGGTCGAGGAGTACTGGCGTGAAATCAGTATGGGCCTCGCCCACCATGCGATCCCGGTGCGACACTTCGTCCTCCACGCTGACCAGGAGACGTTGCGCAGGCGTATCGAGGGTGCGACTCCCGTCCCCTCCTGGTTCCGCCTCCAGTATCTCGAGCCTTACGCCGAGGCAGCCCGCACGTGGTTACACGCCGAGGCCGAGGTGGTCGACACCACGAACCGCACACCCAGCCAGGTCGCCCTTCGGATCGCAGCGGCGCTCGAGAGCTGAAACTCGCATGTGGCCGGAGCGGTCGCAGGTGCTCGGTGACCGGCCTGGGCCCGAAATATGGGCGAGGTTTCAGTTGTGGGCGTGGATGAGCTCGCTGACGGTCGTGGCGTAGGAGCAGACGGCTCGACTGCGGACGTCGGCACCGGGGGTGGTGGGGTGTCCTGCCTTGTGGAGCGGGAGATGGGTGAGCGGGCCGGTGGGGATCCACCACAGTTGGGGGCGGTGTTGTGGGTCGGGTGGCGGTGCGGAGAGTAGTCCTAGTTCATACAGGATGGGTTGGGAGAGCACGGTCCATAACCAGCTGAGGATCTCGGTGATCGATTGCTGCGCTGCTGCCTGTTCGGCGGGGGATAGCCGGGGGTCGGTGGAATTGGTTACGGCGGTGCGAAATTGGTCGGTGCGGGCGGTCAGGTCTGCTTCCGATAGGTCGGGGAGTGCGATCGCGCGTAGGTCGGCGTGCTCGATAATCAATGCGTCCGAGCCGACTCCGCTGATGTTCACGACGACGATGGGACCCGTTTGTGGTGCGGCGGAGAGTAATTCGGACACATCAGGGGGTTTCAAGAAGGCTTCGAATCCTGGCGCGCGGCGGATCTCGGCGACCAACCGGTGCCACTCCTGTGCGGCGTGCCTGCGTTGTTCGCCGGTGGGGGCACCGGGAGCAGCCCTGATGAACAGTTGTGGCGCGGAAAAGCCGACTGTTCGAGGTTGATTCAACACTGTGCTGAGTTCGTCGAGGCGTTGCGCCAGCCGCGGTTCACGCGCGGCGAGTTCGGTGGTGTGTTGGTGCGAAATTCCGCGGCCGTGCTCGAGTATGCGCAGCGCGTGCTTCGGGTCGGGTGGCCCGACACGAAGTGCGCAGGCCGCCGCGTCACGGGTCAGCCCGGTGAAGTCGGCGAGTAGTCGCGCACGGTCGGTCATCGGGAGAGTGCGCGCGGCGAACTGGGGTAACAGATCCACCGCCATGTCGAATGTTTGGTGCACGAGCCTGCTGGTGGCGGCCGAGATGGTAGCTCCGGTGACGGTCAATCGACGTGCGGCAGCGACTCGTTCGGGTACCGAGACGGTGGAGTCGCCCGCGATCTGCTGCCATCGGCGCGCGGCATCGTCGGCGGCCGCGCCGGTCAGCGCGGCTCTCAGCGAGTAGGCCGCCGCGACCGACGCTCGAGCACGCGAATGCAAGACATGGTCCGCCGGGGCCGCTGCGGCGGCTTGTTCGGCTAATCGTTTGAGCCGCTTCAACTCCCGGTGTCCGCGCCGGGGCAGATCATCGACCGCGTGATACGGCTCCAGTTGATTGTCTGGAATACCCCACCGGTGCAGGAAGCGGGCACGCTCCACCTCGGCACGAACGAGGCGTCGCTCCGCCGGATGGGCGTTCGCCCGCGAGGTGGTACGGGCCCGGTGCACCGCGGTGGCAGCCGCTGTGAGATCGGTCGGATCAGAATGCACTCGAAACCGTTGCAGGAGTAGTAACGCCAGGTTGATGTGGTACCGCGCCCACAGGGGATGGGACCTGGCTCGGAGACCGTGCGGCAGCTCCGCCACCGCTTGCTTCGCCAACACGGTCGCCTCGTCCAATACCTCGGCGTCGGCGACTCCCCAAATATGCTGTAGCCGTAGCGCATCGGCGAGCGACGAGCTGGTTCCCGGAACCGGCGCCCCGTTGCGCTCGCCGTGCGCGAGGGCTTCTCGAAGCAACTCGACCGATTCGTGCAGCACCGAAACATCACCTGTCGTGAATGCTTTGCCCAGCAACGCACCGGCCAACGCATTGCACCGAGCTCCGCGGAGCTCGTGGTCGGCGGGCGTGCCCCGTAGCGCGGCCCGGCTGGCCTGGATGCCGGCGTCGAGGTCGGCCGGTGCGCCGGCGCAGCGCCACCGGGACAACAGCGCCCCCGCCAGATTCGCCGAAAGCGCGGGCAGCATCGAATGACCGGCCGGTGCGTGATCCAGGGCCTGGCGGAACAATTCGATCGCATGATCGATATCGTCGCGCGCGCCGAACCGTTCGAATCGCGCCCACTCGGTGAGGCCTAAACCGTTCTCCGCCGCGCAACGGAGTTCGGGCTGCGCCGTCGCACACAGCGGTGTGGCGAACACATCCGCCGCTCGCTCCAGCAACCTCAGCCGACCGGTCTGTTCGTATTGCGCGAACAGCTTTTCCGCTTCGGTGATCGCCGAATGCCCACTCGTATCGCGCATGGGCGCACAGATATGCAGGTGGACCTGCGGGTCGCCACAGATGAGTGCGTTGAACTCGCTCAGCGCCCGACCGTGCTCGGTTCCGGTGATATTCAGCGGCTGCCCGTCCCAGATCGCCAGCAGCGCATCGAGGTCGGGACCGGGCGGTCCGTTCGCGATGATGCGCAGTTCGTCGCCGAGCTCGCCCGGCGCAAGGTCCATGGCGGTGCGTAGGTTGTCCATGTCCGGTCTGTTCGCGTTGTCGCGCAAGGTCTTTCACCCACTGTCTAGAGGTGCTGTGCGAACCGCGACGGCGGCTCGGGTTCGGCGGTACCTTCAAACGTGATGTCGTTGAGGCTAATTGGCGACAGCAGGTAGCCGAGGCCGATTGGCTACACGCGATTCTTGGAGGCGCCATGTCGAGCACCGGCGACGGACCGGAACCTCAGGCTTTGCTCGCAACGGTACCCGCCGGACTGCTCTTCGTGACACTGGCGGTCGCGGGCACCGCACTCGGTCACCGCCGCTGGTACGACGTGTCCGCACTCGTCCGCGAACTGGACGCGCTGGCCCGGCATCCCGGCGCGCAGACGTCCGGGATCGTGCTGTTGACCACCGTCACCGTGCTGGTGGCGGCCATGGGCTGCGGTCTGGTGGTGCAGATGCTCGCCGGAGTGACCCACCAGCTGTGGTCGCAGCTGTGGCCGGCGCCGCTGCGCGGACTCGGCCGACTGCTCACCCGCTGGCGGGCGCGGCGCTGGATCGCCGCGGGCCGCGCCCTCGATCTGGCGTGGCGCAACACTGCCCGCGGTCAAGCAGGTCAACGCCCGCCGGGTTTCCTCGGCACCGAGGACACCGCGCGCCTGAACGCCCTGCGGAACCGGATATCGCTGACCGAACCGCGCCACCCGACCTGGATCGGCGACCGTATCCGCTCTACCGACAACCGCGTGCTGCACCACTACGGCCTTGACCTCGACTCCGCCTGGCCCCGGCTCTGGCTCATCGTCCCCAGCGAGACGCGCAGCGAACTGCGGTCCGCGCGGGCACGCTACGACGCCGCCACTCGCCTTGCGGCGTGGTCGATTCCGTACCTACTGCTTGCCGTGTGGTGGTGGCCGTCGGCCGTGCTCGCGGCCACCATCGCGCTGGTCGGCGGCCGCCGCGGCCGCGCCGCCATCGACAGATTCTGCGCGCTGGCCGAGTCCACCGTCGATCTCTACGGCCGAGACCTCTCGGCCGCGCTCGGCCTCCCGTCCAAGGACGGAGTCGTCCAGCCGGAGGCAGGCCAGTTGATCACCGCGCACCTTCGCAAGGGGACCTGACATCGGGTGCCGGTGTGGTGGAAACTCGGCTGGAGAACGGTTCGGCCGTCCGATAAGGTGTCGATGTCGCGGCCACGGGGGTTCGATCGGGCCGCCGATCCGATTGGAATTCGCCAGCTTCGGGTAGCGCGTGCCCGGGCCGGTTTGGGGGAGATTCGCCGCGAATCACCACACGGACAGGTCGTTGGCCGGCGTACGAGGAGGTACCGATGCCCTACGCGATTCTCGGTCTGCTGACGCTCGCGCTGTGGATCTACTGTCTGATCGACATCATCACCTGCCCCGACGCGGGCATCCGGCACCTGCCCAAAGTGGGCTGGCTGATCGTGATCATCCTGCTGCCCACCGTGGGCGCGCTGCTCTGGTTGTTCGTGGGTCGCCCATTGCACGAGTCCGGTCCACGCGCGACCACCGGCTACACCGAGTACGACCGGCCAGGACGCTATGTCGCGCAGGATCCGGCGGCGGACGAGGAGTTTCTGCGGAAATTGCGCGAGCGCGCCGAGCAGCAGCGCGCCGAAGCTCGACGCCAGGAAGCCGCTCGGCAGAGCGACGAGGATCGGCGTCGTGAGCAGGGCGAACAGCGCTAGGTAGCCGACAAACAACTGCTCTGCAACGTATTTCGTTGTAATTCGGCACGGATGACGACGCGCATATTTGTGATATCCGTCAGCTATTGATGCGCCATTGACAACCGGCACGGGAATGCTGAATTCTGGGCGCTTGACGGGGCATGGGTCGAACCGGGACTCGAAATACCGCCGCCGTACGTCTTAGGAGAATTATGACCCTGCCGCAGTGGCCGGACCATGACATCACCCAGCTACGCGAGGTCGCCGACAAGATCGCGACGCTCATCCAGCGCAACGCCGAAGGCAGCGGCGGACTGCCCCGCTTCGTAGACGCGTTGCAGCAGAGCGGGCCGATCGCGGATCTGCTGATCGAGTACTCGGTCCGCTGGTTCAACGACAGCAGGGGCGAGTCGGTCCTGCTCGGGCCGGAGCTGTATTGGGTGCTCACCGAGACCGTTTCGCCGGAAGATCGCGGGGGCGAGGGGTATGGCCAGCCGGCCACGAACTGCCATCCGGTCACCCGCACCCGGCAGATGCTGCTGATCTGTGTGCTGGAAAAGCTGTCCGCCCGGCCGTGGCATCCCGAGCCGGGCGAGGATTCCGCGGCGGCCATCGTCAAGCACCGCTACAGCAACAATGCGGTGCCCTCGCTGCCGACCAGGGTGACGCAGCCCGCGGGTGTCGAAGGCGTGATCACGACCTCGCAATTCACCTAGGCGTGGCATAGGCGAGCACCACGGCGCGCCGTAGTGGGCGCGTACGACCAGCGGTGTGTCGTGCGGCGATGTCGAAAACATGCCGGGCGGGCCGATTTCGGAGATCTGGTTGCCGGGCCGCCTGAACGAGAGCACGGAGCCGGGCGTTCCCGACCTCGGAAACACCGATATGGGGCCCAGCTACCCACCCCGATGTTCGGCGGGTCGATCGGAAGTTAGATTGATCTGTCGTATCAGAGCGATACCATCAAAGCAGACGCGGTGAAGTTCACCATGTGAAATTGCGTGGTTCCCGTGGAAGGTCTCCCAGCATCGGAGTAGAAGCTTATGGTCGGACAGCCCGGCTGGATCGGTGTCGAGCCGAGTGTCGCCGAACGTGGGCCGACGGCGCTGCGGATCGCGGTCGGCGGCCAGCTGCGCAAGTTGCGTGAGGCTTGCGGCATCACGCCGCAAGTCGCGGGCGAGCACATCCGTGGCTCGTACGCCAAGATCAGTCGGCTCGAGCTCGGGCGGACCGGCTTCAAGGAACGCGACATCGTCGATCTGCTGACGCTGTACGGGGTCACCGATCCCGAGAAGCGCGCGAGGTTCGTGGATCTGGCCCGCAAGGCCAACGAGCCGGGCTGGTGGCACCGGTACAACGATCTGCTGCCGCAATGGTTCGAGACCTACATCGGGCTGGAAGGTGCGGCGCGCACGATCAGAACGTTTGAGGGCCAACTCGTTCCAGGGCTGTTGCAGACCGAGGATTACGCCACCGCCCTCGTCGCGGTGGGCCACAAGAACGCCGAGGCGGCGCAGCGCGGTGAGCGCGCGACCATCGACGTCAACTCCGCGCGACGGGTGGAGTTGCGCACCAAGCGCCAGCGAATCCTGGATGCGAAGAACGGGCCGATGCTGTGGGCGGTGCTGGACGAGGCCGTGCTGCACCGACCGGTCGGCGGGGCCAAGGTGCAGCGCGAGCAGATCGAGCATCTCGTGGAGATGTCGACCAGGCGCAGCGTGACGATCCAGGTGCTGTCCTATCGGTCCGGGGCGCACGCGGCGGCGGGCAGCTCGTTCACGATGCTGCGCTTCGCCGAGCGCGAACTGCCCGACATCGTCTACTTGGAACAACTGACGACCGCGCTCTACCTGGATCGCCGAGAAGACCTGCACTTCTATCGCGAAGTCATGGATCGGCTGGCCGTGCAGGCGGAGACGCCGGAGGAGTCGCGTGAACTGATGATGGCCGCTGCCGCGCGGTTGTCCTCATGACGAGTGCCGCTGCCGCGCGGCGGTGATCGAGCCGTGGTTGTTCTCGGCCGTGCCGAGGTGCGATCACCATCGTTGGTCACTGCCGCGCGGTAGCGATCACGCCCAGCTCAGGCCGGATTTCACGGTGTCGGACACAGCGCGGCGTCGACAGCCCGGTTGACGTTGCGAGTGGCTTCCGCGGTCTCGGGGACCTGGTTGACGGTCACCGTCACCGCGCGCCCGTCGCTGGTGACACCGCCGCGGGTCTCGAAGCCGTCGATGTCGCCGCCGTGGCCCCAGCTGTCCGCGCCGCAGGGGAGTTGGCGATACATGAGGCCGAGTCCATAGCCCTGCTTGCCCGGAACCGGCAGCGGCACAGTCTTCTTCATTTCGACGAGCTGAGCAGGCGGCAGCAGTTCGCCGTCGAGTAGTGCGACGAAGAACCGGTTGAGGTCCGCGCCGGTCGCAACCATCGCGCCCGCCGCGCCGGCGTACGACACGTTCTGGCGGGTGTAATCGATCAGCTCGCCGTTCGACCGGAGGTAGCCGACGGGATGGGGACCGCGGATCTCGGTCTCGTCGGGTTCCGGAAAGTAGGTGTCGCGCAGGCCGAGTGGCTCGATGATGCGATGAGTGATCGCCGCGCCCACCGACTCTCCGGTGATTTTCTCGATGATCATTCCCGCCAGTGCGTAGTTGGTGTTGGAGTACGCCCACTGCGCGCCGGGTTCGAAGTCGGCAGGCGCGGTCAGCACGTTGCGGACGATCTCGGCGGTATTCTTTGTCCCCCAACGCACATCCTCGGAAGGCGAGGCGATCTGCCCAGGCTTAGGGGTAGCACCGAACTCGGCCGCGTACTCCGGCAGTCCGCTGGTGTGCTGCAACAGATTTCGGACCGTGATCCGATTTCCGTCGATGCCCGGGCCCCGAACGACACCCGGTAGATAGCGCTCCACCGGTGCGTCCAACTCGACCTTGCCCTCGGCCACCAACTGCAGCATGACCGTCGCCACATAGGTTTTGGTGTTGCTGGCGATCCGGACTCGGGCGTCGTCCTGGAACGGGGTGCCGTGCGCGAGATCGCCTGCTCCTGCCGTCCCCGTCCATACCCCGCTCCGATCGGTGACCACGATCTGCGCTCCGGGCAGGCGGTCGCCGGTGACCAATTGGTTCAAGGCCTCGGTGACCTGTGCCCGCTGCCCGGCCTCGGCGGCGGGCTCGGCTCGCACGGTCTCCGTGGCATCGCACGACGTCACCACGAGGGCGACCAGTGCCCCGGCTACCGCCACGGTGCCGAACGAACGATGACTTACCTTGGTGCGCAAGGTGCTTCCTCTCTGTTGCGGACTCCAGTCACGCTATGAGAGATAGGCAGGTCACCGGCAGCTGGCAGTCCCCCGTCTTCCTGGTAGTGCTGGCACTACCCCGCAGGGGTCGCTACCAGCGGCGAAGAAGTTGTCGAAGCGTCGCGGGCCGGCCGGTCAGACCCCGTCCACGGCTAGCGTCCCGAACCGGCTGACGTTCGCGTGGTTGTGTCCGTCGGCGCTGGTGATCACGACCTCGGTCGGGTTGGTGAGGGCGATGGCGCAGTAGTTGTCGCGATCTTGCTGGACGCTGATGGACAACAGACGGCGGTCGGTGGCCGCCTGCCACTCCTCCATGGCGTCGTACAGCCCGCGCATGGACGGATTTTCGAAGTAGACGAGGTTGCGCTTGTTCATGTCCGACATGAGACCGGTCTTTCGTTCGGGTCGTGGGGCAGGTCAGCGAGGCCGCCCTTATCTATCGTAGACCTTTACGAATAGTGTTCTTACGCAATGAGTTTGCGCTCGAGGATCGATCGTGAGCGAGATCGATATGCCGCCATCGGAGCGGAAAGGCCCTCATGGCAACTGGTGCGCCTTGTCACCGCGGATGACTTTTGTCATGACCGATCCATGCGGTAACTCATCGGGATTCGATGACTGCGCTTACTACTGACCGGGACTGCGGTCCGTGATCGTAGAGGCATGAACAGCGCACATCGCAACCCGCTGAACCGCGGCGGTCAACCGATTCACGATGTCATCACCGCACAGGGCCTGCGCCGGACCTACGGGCACGGCAAGGACGCCTTCGAGGCGGTCAAAGGGGTAGACCTGCGGGTCGCCGAGGGGGAGGTATTCGCATTGCTCGGCACCAATGGTGCCGGTAAAACGTCGACGCTCGACATGCTGGAGGGCCTCGCCGCGCCGTCGGCCGGTGTCGTCGAGGTGTTCGGCCTCGACCCGCGCCGGGACCGTGCGCAGGTCCGCGCGCAGGTCGGCATCATGCTGCAGTCCGGTGGGCTGCCCGCCGAACTGACCGTTCGCGAGACGCTGGAGATGTGGCGCGGGACGTGCACCGACCCGACGACCGCCGACGCCGTGCTGGCGCAGGTGGATCTGGCCAATCGGTCCGATGTTCGGGTCGGTTCGCTGTCGGGTGGTGAGCAGCGCCGGGTCGATATGGCGTGTGCCCTGCTCGGTCAGCCTCGGTTGCTGTTCCTCGACGAGCCGACCACCGGTCTCGACCCGGAAAGTCGCCGTGGCACTTGGCGATTGCTCGCCGACCTGAAGGCGTCGGGCGTGACCATGGTGCTCACGACGCACTACCTGGACGAGGCGGAGGCACTGGCCGACCGAATCGCGATCATGCACAAGGGTGCGGTCGCGCGCACCGGCACGCTGCGCGAGATTGTCGACGGTCATCCGGCGCGGATCGTGTTCGACCATCCCGGCCTGCCGCTGCCGCACCTGCGCGACGCGCGGATCGACGCGCAGGCGCGCGTCACCGTCGACACCTATGACCTGCAAGGGCATTTGTTCGAACTGCTCGGCTGGGCGCGCGAGCACGGCCTGCAACTCGGCGGGCTCGAAGCCCGCGCCGCCTCGCTGGAGTCGGTCTTCCTCGATGTCGCCAACGAGCCGGCCGCCGCGCCGACGACCACTCCCGAACTGATCGGAGCCACCCGATGACCACCCTCGTGAAACCCCCAACCACCTTTCGCCGCCGCCCGCTGGCCGCGCTCGCGAAGGCCGAGTACCTGCAGTTCCGCCGGAACAAGACGCTGGTCTACATGGCGCTGTTCTTTCCGATCGGCATCTCGCTTGCCTCGTACTTCATCGCCACCAAAGACACCGCACCCACGACGGCGACCGCGGCGATGACGTTCGAGCTGATCGCGTTGGTCGCGCTGCTGTTCGTGCAGTACTACTCGGTGCTGTCGATGGTCACCACGCGCCGCAGCGAAGGCGTGCTGAAACGACTGCGCACAGGTGAGGCGGCCGACTGGCAGATCCAGACGGCGCCCGCGGTGCCCGGCGCGCTGGTGACGGTTGCCACCGTGCTCATCGTCGCGGCGGTCGTGTACGGCACGGGTGCGCCCGCTCCGGTCAACCCGTTGGCGATTGCCATTGCCGTCCTCGGCGGAGTCGTCCTGTTCTCCCTGCTCGCGCTGGCGACCAGTGCGGTGACCAAGAACGCCGAGGCCGCCCAGATCACCTCACTACCCGTGATGACGGTCGCGATGATCGGGCTCGCGTCCATCCGGAAGGTGCTACCCGATCGGTTGGGCGAACTCGCCGACTGGACGCCCTTCGCGGCCATTTCCGACCTCGTCTCGCTCGGCGCGTCCGGGCGGCACGCTACCGCCGCCACCACCGACGTGGCGCTCGACTTCGCGGGCACCTTCCCCGAACTCGGCCGCCCGTTTGCCACACTGGCGCTATGGACCGTCCTGGCGTTCGCGCTGACCCGCAAGAGCTTCCGCTGGGACGACCGCGGTTGAGCGGCTTGACCGCCTGGTGGCACCGGCTGTCGGGGCCTGCCAAGTTCCGGGTCTACAGCCGGGTCGCGCTGCAACTGGGACTCGCCACGGTGATCGTCGTCATGGCGATCACCGCGGGCTTGTCGTGGTCGACGGTCGGGATCGTGGTCGGCGGTATCGCCGCCATCGTCGCGGTCGAGGTGCAACCCGAGTTCGCCATTTCACCGGGTGCGGTGTCCCGGCGGTGGGCGCTGCCCGCCGCCGTCGCGACGCTGGCGGCGGTGTGGCTCGCCGATGTCGTGGTCGCCAGGCGGGCCACCAGTGCGGCGACCGTCGACCAAGCCCGGCTGACCGGCGTTTACGCCGTGGTCCTCGCCATGTTCGCCGTCGTGCCCTTCTTCCGGCACAAAGTGTGGACCGTGCTCGGACTCAGCGTCGCCACCGGACTCGCCTTCGGTACGTCGCCGGCGACGGCACTGGGTACGGCGGCGGGGACCCTCGGTTTCGGCGGCTTCGTCCTCGGCACGACGCTGCTCACGGTGTGGGGCCTGCGGGTCGTCGAAGAGCTCGATCGTGCGAAGGGGGTCGAAGCCGAACTGCAGGTGGCCGAGGAGCGGTTGCGTTTCGCGCGGGACCTGCACGACATCGTCGGGCGCGGGTTCTCGGCGATCGCGGTGAAAAGTGAACTGGCGGCGGTGTTGTCGCGTTCCGGGAAGGCCGACCGGGCGGCCGCCGAGATGGACGAGGTCAAGACGCTCGCCGTCGAATCGATGGGGCAGATGCGCGAACTGGTGCGCGGCTACCGGGGCATCGACCTGATGACCGAGGTCGCCGGGGCGCGTTCGTTGCTGTCGGCGGTGGGCTGTCGCCTCGTTGTCCAAGGCGATCCGGCCAACGTGCCCGCGCGATTCCATGAGGTCGCTGCCTGGGTGGTGCGGGAGGGCACCACGAATATCGTCGAACATTCGGCGGCGACCTCGGCGGTTCTCACCCTCGGCGCCGCGGGGATGTCGCTGCGAAACGACTGCCCGCACGGTCCGGCGGGCGAGCGGTCGGGGTTGCGTGGCCTCGCCGAGCGGCTCGCTCCCCTCGGCGCGTCCCTCGATGTCCGCGCGTCACCCGACGAGTTCACCCTCGAAATCCATTGGGAGAGCAAATGATTCCCGTGTTCCTGGCCGATGACGAAACGCTCATCCGAGCCGCGATGGCGACCATGCTCGACCTCGAAGCCGACATCGAGGTGGTCGACCACGTCGGCTCCGGCGAGGAACTCGTCGCCGCGTGGCGGCGCCGGGTCGACGAGCCGGTCGCGGTGGCCGTCATCGACCTGCAGATGCCAGGCATGGACGGTATCGAAACCGCCGTCGCACTGCAGCAACTCACGCCGGGCGCAGGCACTTTGATCGTCACCAGCCACGGTCGACCCGGATATCTCAAACGAGCCCTCGCCGCAGGCGTGCGCGGCTTCCTGCCGAAGACCGCCTCGGCAGCCACCCTGGCCGAGGTGATCCGCACCGTGCACAGCGGCGGCCGCTACGTCGACCCCGAACTGGCCGCCGAAGCCATCAGCGCGGGCGACACCGTTCTCACCGCCCGCGAAGCCGACGTCCTCGAATACGCCATCGACGGCGCCTCCGTCGACGACATCGCCAGGCGTGCCCACCTCTCGCCCGGCACCACCCGCAACTATCTGTCCTCGGCGATGGCGAAGTTGGGTGTGGCGAACCGATACGAGGCGGCCCTCAAAGCTCGTGAGAAGGGTTGGATTTAGCTGGAACTCCTATAGCAGTTGGTCAGGCGTGATGGGGAGGGCGCGGGGGCGGGTCCCGGTGGCATGGTGGATGGCGTTCGCTATTGCCGCTGCGGCGCCGACTATGCCGATTTCGCCTGCGCCGCGGGAGCCCATGGGGTTGGTATGTGGGTCGGTTTCGTCGAGCCAGATGGCTTCGATGTCGCCTATGTCGGCGTGGGAGCTGACGTGGTAGGTGGCTAGGTCTTGGGTGACGATGTGGCCGTAGCGAGGGTCGCGGACGCTCTCCTCGTGCAGGGCCATGGAGAGGCCCCAGGTCATGCCGCCGATGAGTTGGGAGCGCAGCATAGTGGGGTTGATGGCGCGGCCGATCGAGAAGACACCGAGCATTCTGGGCACGCGGATCTCGCCGGTGTACCGGTTCACCCGCGCTTCGACGAACTGGGCGCCGAAGGAGTGCGTGGCGAAGTTCTCGGCGTCGGGGTTCTCGTCGGCCTCGACGGTGACCGCTGCACCCGGAGCGGGAGTGGTGCCGTGTTCGGCGCGGAAGGCTCGCGCGGCGGTGACTATCGCGGTGCCCCAGGAGGTGATGCCGGAGGATCCGCCTGCGACCGACGCGGCGGGCAGGTCGGTGTCGCCGATCTGTAGCCGGATCGACTCAGTGGTACAGCCGAGGGCGTCGGCCGCGATCTGGGTGAGCGAGGTCCAGGTGCCGGTGCCGATGTCGGCGGCACCGATCTGGACGATGTAGTCGTCGTCGGCGGTGAACTCGATGCGCGCCGCGTTCCCCGGTGACTGGGTCGCGGGATAGGTGGACGCGGCGACGCCGGTGCCGATCAGCCACTCGCCGCTGCGGCGGCTGCGCGGCGCGGGATCGCGTGCGGCCCAATCGAACTCGGCGGCGCCGCGGCGCAGGCATTCGATCAGGTGGCGGCCGGACCATGGCTTGCCCGACTCCGGGTCGGCGGCGGGCTCGTTGCGAATCCGCAGTTCGATCGGGTCGACGGCGCAGGCGACGGCCAGTTCGTCCATGGCGACCTCGGCGGCGAACATGCCTGGCGCCTCACCGGGCGCGCGCATCCAGAAGGGCACGGGCACGTCGAGGGCGGCGAGGCGGTGGGAGGTGCGGCGGTTGGGGACCCGGTACATCATCCGCGACGCCACCGCGGTCTGCTCGGCGAACTCCTTGACGCGCGAGGTCTGTTCGATGACGTCGTGGGCGAGCGCGGTCAGTTTCCCGTTCGAGTCCGCGCCGAGCCGGATGCGCTGGATCGTCGGAGTTCGGTAACCGACCAGCGCGAACATCTGCTGCCGGGTGAGCGCCAGCTTGACCGGCCGTCCGCCGCTGCGTTGTGCGGCCAGCAGTGCGAGGACGTTATGGGCATGCGGGGCGCCCTTGGAGCCGAAGCCGCCGCCGACGTGTGGCGCGATCACCCGCAGGTCGTCGGGTTCCAGCCCGAACAGCGGTGCGAGGGCGGTGCGGACGGTATGCACGCCCTGGGTGGAGTCGTAGAGGGTGGCTTTCGGGCCGCCGTCGCCCTCCGGATGCCAGATGGCGATGCACGCGTGCGGTTCCAGCGGGTTGTTGTGTTCTATCGGCGTGGTGTAGGTCTGGTCGATGGTCACCTCGGCGGCGGCCAGTGCCGCGTCGACGTCGCCGACGTCGGTGTCCGTCGGAAACGACGAGCTGACCTCTTCCGGCGCGTACAGATTCGCGCTGTCGCCGCGGAATTCGACCTCGGCTTGTCGGCGCCGATAGGTCGTCACCACCAAAGTTGCCGCATGCCTGGCGATCTCGGGGGTCTCGGCGATCACCGCACCGATCAGCTGGCCACGGAAGTGGACCTCGTTGTCCTGCAGGATGGTCAGCTCGCCGTCGGAGGTATCCGCCAGCGTCGGCGCGTCGAAGACGGTGAGCACGGCGACGACTCCGTCGAGTCGAGTGGCGGCGGTGGTATCCATGGCGCTCACCTGGCCGCGCGCGATGGTCGCTTGCACCGGATGGAGATATGTCGGCTGGTCCACCTGATGTTCGAAGGCATACGGTGCGGCACCGGTGACTTTCGCGGGGCCGTCGAGGCGAGTGGGCGAGGTGCCCATAGCGGCGGCTTCGATGAGAGTCATGAGTGTACCTGCTCTGCGGTGGCGGGTTCGATGAGTGACCGCAGTGTCGCGACCAGTGTCCGACGGGCCAGCTCGACCTTGAATACGTTGCCTTCCAGCGGTTTTGCCTGAGATAGCTCGGATTCCGCTGCCGCCTCGAAGGCTTCCTCGGTCGCGGGGGAGCCTTGCAGGACCGCCTCGGCCTCGCGGGCTCGCCATGGCTTGTGCGCGACGCCGCCGAGTGCGACTCGCGCAGCGGCGATTTCCCCGCTCTGGGTGCGCGTCAGTTCGGCGGCGACGGAGACGAGCGCGAAAGCGTACGAAGCACGGTCGCGGACTTTTCGGTAGGTCGAGCGGGCGCCGGTGGGTGGGGCGGGCAACTCCACTGCGGTGATGAGCTGGCCGTGCGTGAGTACCGTGTCGAGTTCGGGGCGGTCACCGGGCAGTCGATGGAATTCGGTGAGCGGAATCCGTGACTCGCCGTTGCCGCCGACGACCACCACCTTCGCGTCCAGCGCCGACATCGCCACGGCCATATCCGAAGGATGAACGGCCACACAGTGTTCCGACGCGCCCAGGATCGCGTGGTAGCGGACGTAACCGCCGATCGCGGCGCAACCGGAACCCGGATCGCGTTTGTTGCACGGCGTAGTGACGTCTTGGAAATACACACATCTGGTCCGCTGCAACAGATTTCCGCCGGTGGTTGCCAGATTCCGCAGCTGCCCCGATGCGCCGGACAGTAAGGCGCGCGACAGTGCGGGGAACCTGGAGCGGACCAGCGGGTGCACCGCCAGATCGGTGTTGCGCACGCCTGCGCCGATCCGCAGTCCGCCGTCCGGCAGTTCGGTGATCTCGCCGAGCGGCAGCTGCCCGATGTCGACCAGTAGCGACGGCGCGGCCACGCCGAGCTTCATGTGGTCGACCAGGTTCGTGCCACCCGCGAGATACACCGCCTCGGGCCGGTCCGCGACCGCCGCGACCGCGTCCGCGACGGTGCCCGCCCGTCGATATTCGAAGGGGATCATGCCGACGCCGCCTGCCGGATCGCCGCGAGAATATTCGGATATGCGGCACAGCGGCACAGATTCCCGCTCATCCGTTCCCGGATCTCGGTGTCGGTCAGGGCAGGCTCCGCGTCGAGATCCTCGGTGACGAAGCTGGGTTGCCCGGCCGCCACCTCGTCGAGCATGCCGACCGCCGAGCACACTTGGCCCGGCGTGCAATACCCGCACTGGAAGCCGTCCTGCTCGAGGAAGGCCTGCTGCACCGGGTGCAGATCGTCACCGGCGGTGAGCCCGGCTGCGGTGACGACGCGAGCACCGTCCTGGGCGACCGCGAAGGTCAAGCAGGTAGTGGCGCGGCGACCGTCCAGCAGCACCGTGCACGACCCGCACTGACCGTGATCACACCCCTTCTTCGGTGCCGTCACGCCGAGATTTTCCCGCAACGCGTCCAGCAGGGTGGTGCGATTGTCGACCCGCAATGTGTGTCGCACACCGTCGACTTCCAGGTGGATCTCCGAATGGGTCCTGGCAGATTCCATGATCGCGGGATATCCCCGCCGGCACCGCTCAATCAGTTCGGATGGACGGTGGAATCGGTTGTCCACCTCGAACCCGGCCGGAATCCTCGGGTACGTAGGTCGTAGGTCGCCGAACGCACCGGCGAAGCACTCTCAATAGCCCTGGGGTTGTTGCGTTGCAGCGGCAAACACGTGGTACGCCCTGGGGGTTGCGTTCGCAGCGGCAAACACGTGTTCTGCGAGACGGCGCCCTGGACCACTACTTCGGCGAAGACGACCAGGGCGTCACAGTCGCCCGTCTCAGGGGCGGACGGCGGTGACCAGGCGTGCCAGCGTGGGTAGCGAGAGCGGCGTGTCGGAGGTCTGCTCGGTCGTGTGGCCGACCGAGTAGAGGTAGTCGGCCAGGGTGATGCCGGTGGCGTACCAGTCGCGTGCGGCGAACCATTCCACAGCGTCGCTGCGCTGCTCGTTGTAGATCAGGTGGGCCCAATCGATCCAGCTGCTCGGGGCGGAGTCGGGGTCTTCGAGGAGGGCGGTGTGGGCCTGGTCGGGGAGCGGGTCCAGCTCTTCGATGGCGACGCGGCTGCCGGGGGCGCTGGTGCGGTCGACAGCGGCGAACAGTTGATCCACGGCGGTGGCGGGGAGGTAGGGGAGTAGCCCTTCGGCGAGCCAGGCGGTCGGCGCGGACGGATCGAAACCTTTCTCGCGCAACGCCTGCGGCCAGTCCTCGCGCAGATCGACCGGCACCTCGCGGCGGTCGGCGCGTGGCTTGTCGCCGTGCGCGGCCAGCGTCTGCCGCTTGAACTCGAGCACCTGCGGTCGGTCGAGTTCGTAGACGACCGTGCCGTCGGGCCAGGGCAGGCGGTAGGCGCGCGCGTCTAGGCCCGCGGCCAGAATGACGATCTGGCGCACGCCCGCGGTGACGGCCGCGGCGAAATAGTCGTCGAAGTATTTGGTGCGCGCGGCCTGGAAGGTTTGGAAGGGCAGGCCGAAGGCGGGGTCGAGGAGTGGATGGTCGGCCGCCTTGCCGTCTAGTAGATCGGCCCACTCCGGTCCCGCGGCACGCACGAAGACCTCGGCGAGCGGATCGACGGCCAGCGGATTAGGGCCGCGCGCGGCCAGTGCCCGAGCCGCGGCGACGAACAGTGCCGTGGACCCGACGCTGGTGTTGATGTCCCAGGTATCTCCCTCGGTACGCACAATCGCCAACATACCTGCCATCTGGAACTATTGCACCAACTCGTCGGTTTCTTTACGACGCCCGAGCGGGCACTTCCTCGGACCCGCACATCGAGCCCGGCGTGCCGACCGACGGAACGAAAAAGCACACCGAGCGACCCCGAGTCGGCGGTTCTTCCGATCCCGGGGTCGTTGGTGGGGCGTCGGCAATGATCAAGCCGCTGCGGCGGTTTCGCGCTCCCGGGTCGCCGGGGTGGGCCAGCGGCGGTGGTCGGCGTCGATGACGTAGACGTGGCTGTGCCGGTAGAAACGGTCGTCCACGCGGACGGCGTCGGCGAGGCGGGCCGGGTCGATGGTGCCTATCTCGTGCAGGTGGGTCACCACCTCGGGGTCGTGACGCGGCCACATCCGCAGTGCCACAGCGATTCCCGCGCCCGCGAGCGTGGTGAGAGTGACCCAGGTGGCGGTGAAACCGGCGACGGTGGTCAGCCATCCGGCGATCGGGTAGGTGATCAGCCAGGCCAGGTGCGACAGCGAGAACTGCGCCGCGAAGAGCGCGGGCCGGTCGGCGGGTTGCGATGAGCGCCGCAGGACCTGGCCGATCGGTGTGAGGATCGCCGCGGTGCCCGCACCGACCACCGCCCATACCGCGATCGCGGCGGTCCAACGCCAGTCACCGCTGCCCGCGGTCGACAGCGCGGTGCCCGACCCGAGACCGAGGAGCAGCGCCGCCGCGCCTGCGAGCATGACCGGCCGCGCGCCGATCCGATCGAGGACGCCGGGCAAGGCCAAGGCGATCACCATGGTGCCGAACCCGTTGGCGGCCAACAGCATCGCCACTCCGGATTGGGTACCGCCGAGGGTGTCTCGGACGTAGTTCACGGTGTTGACCATGATCACCGATCCGGCGGCCGCGACCACGAGGTTGAGGCCGAGCAGACCGCGCAGCCGGGGCGTCGCGGCGAAGATCCGCATGCCGACGGTGCTGCGCTCCCGGAAAGAGCCCGGCGTGACCGCGGTCGCGTTCGGGATACGGGTGGCGAGCACCAGCGCGGCCGAGACGACGAATCCGATGGCCGTGCCGACGAACAGCCAATGGAAGCTGATCACCGCCAGTGCGGCCGCGGCGAGCATGGGGCTCAGCAGAGTCTCCATGGTCGCGGCCGTTTGGGCCGCCGAGAGCGCCCTGGTGTACGCACGCTCATCGGGCAGGATATCGGGAATGATCGCCTGATATGTGGGAGTAAAAGCGGCAGAGGCGGTTTGCAACAGGGCGATCAGCAGGTAAATCTGCCACACCTGTTCGATGAACGGTAGCGCCAGTACCACTACAGCTCGAATCCCGTTGAGTGACACAAGAAATAGTCGACGGGGGAAGCGGTCGGCGTAAGCGGCCACCATCGGCGCGACGGTGACGTAGACCAGCATCTTGATGGTCAGTGCGGTGCCGAGCACGGCGGCAGCGTTACCGCCGGCGAGCTCGTAGGCGAGCAAACCCAGTGCGACGGTGGTCAATCCGGTACCGAAGAGAGCCGACAGCTGGGCGGTGAAGAGTTTCCGATAGTCACGGTGAGCGAACAGCGTGGCGCTCATGGGCGTGGAACGCATGGGAGTTACCTTTACGAATCAGGTGGGGTGGGTCACGGAGGCCGGGACAGCAGCACTCGCACATGAAGAGGTCCTTTCTGCGTGCGGGACGAATATCCTTACCCGCGAACGATTTCAGAGATCAGGCGGCATTCGCGGTGAAGGCGGCGGTGCGCACGACATCACCGTGCTTGAAATCCAAGAACAGCCGGTAGGTGCCGGGCCCGGGCACGACGGTGTGGAACGCGACGTCGGGGCCGGGCGCGGTAACCCCGTCGCCGGGTTCACCGTTCGGGTGCACGTGCACGTAGGCCAGATCGCCGGCGCGGATGACCACCAGGTGTCCGTAGGCGGCCAAGTAAGGCTGCAAGTCCGTGACCAGCTCGCCGTCTTTGCGCACCGTGAGGGTGAGCAGTCGCCCCTCATCCGGGACCAATTCGCCGTCGAGGGTCACTTCGTACCCATCCACGAGGGCGGTGTGCGCGGCCGCCGGGGTCGGGTGCGGCTCGTACGCGCCTGCGACAGCCAGATCCGCGCCGAGGGTAATGGTCTTACCGAGCGCTCGCGGCGCGATATCGGTGAAGACGCGATACATGCCCGCGGCGGGGAGGTGCAGGCGGGTGGCCCAGGTCCCGTCGGCGGCGAGTTCCGGATGCACGTGCCAGAACCCGGTCAGTTCGCGCTGCACCACGATCAGATGCAGTCGGCGATCGTGGATGGCGGTGTACTCGGTGACCGGTTCGCCATCCGGGCCGAGGATGCGGAATCGGAAGTCGATCGCACCGGGTGTGGTGATCGGCTCGAGCAGTTGCAAGGTGTAGCCGTCCTGAGTGATCAGGAGTCCGCCGGGCAGACCGCCACCGTGTCCGGCGTGGGTGTCAGGTGCCCCGTGCCCGCCATGTCCGGCGTGGTCGAGCGGAGCCGCATGTCCGGTGTGCTCACCATGCCCGGCGTGAGTGCCTGGAGTTCCGTGCTCATCGTGTCCTGCATGCGCGCCGTGGTGATCGGTGTGGATCGGTGTGGTCATCGTCTCGTCCTTTCGGTCTTGGTCTTGCTACGGAAAACATATACCCCCTGGGGGTATAAAAACAATCCGAAGAAACATGACGCGCCTCACACTTCCCGCGGCCGAGCCGCCGACGTGAAACCGTTTGCGCCCGAGGGCGATAACCGCTGGATCGGCAGTAATGCCCCACGTCACTGCGGGATCCCGCGACGGCGGAGATCGCGGCGCTGCCAGCCGTACTCGACCGGCGCAACAGCGCAACCAATGGTAAAACTGCTGCACACAAAGGAATTCGCTATAAGTGCTGGCTGTTGCTTACGATTGCCAGAGCTGGCGGGCCGAAATTCGGCCGACCACGCGGTGTCTCGAACTCGGGCAGCGGGGATAGACGCGCCGAGCCGGAGGTTCGCACCGTGCGATCGAACAGTGCTGTAAAGATGAGGATGCCGACGTAGCGGGAAGACGGCGGTAGCGGGTCGGGTCGGTGCTCCTGCCGGTCCATGCCCGCACGACAGAAACTGGTGGAGGGCGTTGAGGTGTTGAGGTGTTGACAGCGCGGCTACGTGCTCCGGCCGAGCTGTTGGCGGAGGCGCGGCAGCGAGACGGCCGGTCGTGGTTGGCGCTGTCGGCAGCGTTGCTCGGCGGTGCGGTACTGCTCGGCTGGCGGGCCAGCGCGTACGGCAACTGGATAGTCGACGACGCAGGCATCACCTTCGCCTACGCCCGCAGCGTCGCCGACGGCCTCGGCCCGGTGCTGCAACCCGGCGCACCGTCGGTGGAGGGGTTCTCCAATCCCACCTGGCTGGTCGTGCTGGTGCTCGGCAAATGGGTCGGCCTGTTCGACCGCGGCTCCCTCTTCGGCGTCCCCGACTACGTCCTCTTTCCCAAGGCGTTCGCCCTGCTCTGCTGCGTGGGGATCCTCGCCGCCTGCTATGTCGCCGCCCGCCGGGTGTCGCGATGGCCCGCGGTGATCACCTTCGGGACCGCCGCGGTGCTCGCCGCGATTCCCTCCTTCGTGATCTGGTGCTTCTCCGGTCTGGAGAACTCGCTGTTCGCGCTGGCGGTGTGCGTGTTGGCGGTCCATCTGTTCCTGGCGGTGCTCGACGATCGGTTGTGGACGCCCTCGGTGGCGGTGATCGCCGGTGGGCTGGCCGCGTTCGCCGCCTTGACCCGTCCCGACGGCCTCATCTATCTGGCCGCGTATCCCGCGGTCTCGCTGATCCTGGTGCGTCGCGCAACATTGCCCGCAGCCCTCCGATGCGGGTTGTATTCGGCACTCGCCTTCGGGATCCCCTTCGGGGCCTACTTGCTCTGGCGGATTGCCGAATTCGGCAGGCTGGTGCCGAACACCGCGGTCGCGAAACATCAGGCGACGCCGACCGTGCATGACCTGACCAGGGCGGGCGATCTGGTGCAGTACGCGGGCGCACCCGCAGTGATCGTGGCCATCGGCGTGGTCGGCCTGACCCTCGCGCCTTCGAGTAAATGGCGCGACGGCGCGGTCGCGTTGCTGGCACCGCTGGCCTTGGCGGTAGTCGCTTACTGCGTGCTGCAACCGGACTGGATGGCGCAATTCCGGTTCGCCACCCCGGTGTGGGCGCTGGGTGCGTTCGTTGTCGTGCTCTCGGCGGGAGAACTGCTGGAGCGGCTGCGCCGACGTGGCCGGGTCCTGGTCGTGCTGACCCTGATCGGTGCCATGATCCCGTCCGGCGTCGCGTTCGCCGAGGCCGGCGACTCGTACCGCGCCGACGCCGATGTGCCGCTGTGCTGGATCGCCATGCGATTCGGACGCCTCTTCAACGGCTACGCGGACGTCGCAGGCGTCCAGCAGGGCAGCTTGTTCGCACCTGACATGGGTGGCACGTCGCTGACCTCACGCCTGGAACTGATCGACATGGCCGGCCTCGTCGAAGCGCGGATCGCGGACATCTACGCGGGCAACGACGCCACCGACCTCAGCGACTACATCTTCGAGGAACGCAAACCCACCTTCATCCATTCGCATGGGATCTGGCTCCCCAACGAGATCACCTTCGACGCGCGAATCAATCGCGACTACTACCAGATTCACCGCTCCCTCGACCCCAACGTGCCGGATGAGGACTGGATCCGCAAGGATGCGGTTCGCGACGAAGCCAAGCTGCAAGAACTGCGCGAGTACGCGGGCAAGGTCCTGCCTACCCTCTTGGTGGAGTCCCAGAAATCAGGCTGTGGACCAACCCTGCGACGAGGTCAAACGCTGACGAACTGACGCGGTCGGGCCCGTCACTGGCCTCGGTCCGCAGCTCACGGCCCCGGATGCACCGTTAGTGCATCTTTTGATGTTTGTCGGGTACCTGCCAAGCATGACGTCGATATCGGATCCACGGCTGGACGACGAAAGCCCCACGGCGGGCACCTACGACTCGCGGACCGTCGCGGCCGTCGGAAAGCTCACCGAAGCACTGGAAATCGTCGAAGTGGCGCGCGGGCATCTCTACAACTTTCACCGCGAGACCGGAACCGCGGACTTCGCCATCGAGGAAGCCGCCGAACTACTTCGCGCAGCGGGACACGACGAATTGGCTGATCAGCTCATGCGCGACCTCGTCGGGCGCAACGTGCTGCCGGGTCGGTGGACCTTCCAGGTCGTCGAGGACTACGACGCGACCTACTACCGCTGCGTCCGGGACTGGGAGGAACGAGCGCGCCAGCTCACCGGCGGCCACCGCCATCTCCACGAGGCCGAACTCAAAAGGCGGCGCCGCACCGACGGGCGGCGCGCCCACGAGGCCACCCCGGCGGAGCGCGCCGAATAATCGGCCGTGTTGCATCGAGTTTGCATCATTACTGCGCTACGATTTGCGAGCATCCAACGGTAGGAGGCTCGGTGATGAGTAGCTTCGGGCAGACCACCGAGGGGAGCGGCGGTGATGTGAGCGCGGTGAGTCGGTGAACAATGATGAGCCGCTGGTCGAGTACACCGTCGGGATGGTGGCCCGCACGCTCGGCGTCCCGGTCGCGACGTTGCGCAGCTGGAATCGGCGATATGGCCTCGGCCCGCCGCAGCATCTGCCGGGCCGGCACCGGCACTACACGCAGACCGATCTGGCGGTGACGTCTCGGATGGTCGACCTGGTGCGGGCGGGCGCGAGTCCGGCGAGTGCGGCCGTGGCCGCCCGCGCGGCGGCGGGTCCGGTGCCCGCGCGCGGCGACATCGTGCCGGTGCTGTCGGCGGCCGAGCGGCTCGACCATGCCGAACTGCTCACCGCGATCACCGCGCACGTCATCCACTACGGCGTCGTCGCGACGTGGAACCACTTGTGCCGCCCCGCTTTCGCCGAGATCGTCCGCAGGCAGCTCGGCGGCGCCGGACTGGTCGACGTCGAGCACCTGCTGTCCTGGGCGGTGACCACCAGCCTGCACCGGGCGGTGCCGCTGCTGCGCAACTCCGCCGATCGGGCGCCGATCGTGCTCGCCTGTACCGACGGCGAGAGCCACGTGCTCCCGTTGGAAGTGTTGCGCGCCGCGCTGGCCGAGATCGGCCTGCCCGCGCTGCTGCTCGGCGCGTCGGTGCCCGCCGACGCGTTGGCCGCGGCGCTCGCCAAACATGAGCGCAGGCCGGTGGTGGTGCTGTGGTCGCAATCGCGGGACACCGCGCATCCGGTGCCTGCGGACCGCTCGCGGGCGGACTGGGTCCTGGCCGGGCCGGGGTGGCTGGAACGCGCGTCGTCGGCGGCGGCCGTTCGGGTCAACTCGCTCGAGTCGGCTATGGATGAAGTGCAGCGTGCGGTGGGGCCGGAGCTTCGCTGACCTGCGCTTGCGGCGTGTCGGGCGCAGCGCGCCAATATGTGCATCGTTTTTGAATCATTTGCGGGTAGCATCGTGGGTGACCGGACCGACGATGGCGTCGAAGGGTCGACCGGCGCGGCGGTCCACGAGATCGAGGGCGGTCGCCTCGGTGCCGGGGTGCCCGTGCGAGGTCCGGGCAAACGGTCCGGATGTGCGGTGATGACAGCGAAGGAAGCTCGGCATGGCTCGATATCTCGTGGCGGTGAGTCCCATACCCGGTCATGTGGCGCCCATGCTCGCCGTCGCGGCGAACCTGCGCCGACGCGGCCATGAGGTGCGGATGCTCACCGGTGCGGCCTTTCGCGCGACCATCGCGGCGCAGGGCATGCCCTGCTCGGTGCTCCCGGCCGACGCGGCGGTGACCAGGTCAGCGCCCGCGCCCGGCGGTACCCCGAACCTGATCCGTCGATGGCGAACCGGGCGCTCGGAGCTGCGCACGGGTTTCCTCGACCCGGTCGTCGCGCAGTTTCGCGCGTTGACCACCGAGTTGAGCCGGACGGATTTCGACGCGGTGCTCGTGGACGGGATGTTCACCGGCGCCATTCCGCTGCTGCTCGGACCTCGGTCGCGGCCGCCGGTGCTGGCCTGCGGTGTCGTGCCACTGATGCTGTCGAGCGCGGACGCACCGCCGTTCGGCATGGGCTGGCAACCGCAACCAGGCCGCGACTACACGGCGATGCATCGGTTCGTGCGGCAGGTGCTGTTCCGCGATGGTCAGAGTCGGTTGACGGCGATACTGCGGAGTCTCGGTCTCGGGCCCGCACCCGTTCATCTCGTCGATTGGCCGGTGCTGGCGGACCGGCTGCTCCAGTTCACCGTGCCGGGCTTCGAATATCCGCGGCGCGATCTGCCACCTTCGGTGGTGTTCACCGGGCCGATACCGATCGACAGCCCCAACGACGCCGTGCTGCCGAACTGGTGGGACGAGCTGTCCGGCGCGCGGACCGTCGTCCATGTGACCCAGGGGACCTGGGACAACGCAGATCTCGGCCAGCTGGTGCGCCCGACTCTCGCAGCGTTGAGTCGACGCGCGGAGGTCCGGGTGGTGGCGTGCACCGGCGGTTCCCGCGACGTGCTCGGTCCGCTGCCTGCGAATGTTCACGCCGCCGACTTCGTTCCGTACGGCCGGCTGCTGCCGCGCGTAGACGTGATGATCACCAACGGCGGCTACGGCGGTGTGCAGCAGGCGCTTCGGCACGGCGTGCCCCTGATCGTCGCGGGTGACACCGCCGACAAGCCGGAAGTCGCGGCGCGCGTGGCGTACACGGGCGCGGGCATCGATCTCGGCACCGCGCGGCCCGGACCTGCCACGGTGGCAGCGGCGGTGGACCGCGTGTCGAATAACGGCGAATTCCGCGCCGCGGCAGCCAGGTTGGGTCGAGAAATGGCGAAAGCCGCGCCTTTCGATGTGATTTCGGATGTCCTCGCCGAGGTCGGCGCGGATCGGTCGTTGACCCGGATGTCGGCCTCGCGAAACGGAGAATGCCGGTGAGCACACTGTCTTTCGACTCTGCCCGGACCTCGTCGGCGCCGGGTCTCGCGATGGGGTTCGAGCGTTGGCGTGCCGATACCCGTGCGCTGGTCCTCGACGAGCTCACCGAATTCCTGCGGCGGGTGCGGGTGGCCGAACTCCGCGCCGCCGGCGTCGATGACGTGCTGGCCCAGTATGCCCTCGGCGGTAAATGTCTGCGCTCCACCTTCATGTACCTCGGCTGGCTGTGTGCCGCCGAACCCAACCCCGCCGCGCTGCGCGCGTCGGCCAGCTTGGAACTGTTGCACGCCTTCGCATTACTACAGGACGACGTCATGGACGCCGCCGTCCTGCGGCGCGGAGTCGCGGCAGCACACCTGCGCTTGGCTGTGCCGCACCGCGGCGGGCCCGAGGCGCCGCCACGGTTCGGTGAGTCGGCCGCCATCCTGCTCGGCGACATGTGCCTGGTGTGGGCCGAGCAGATGCTGCGCGACAGCGGTGTCGGCACCGCCGAACTGGCGCGGCTATGGCCGCGCTACGACGCGATGCGGGTCGAGTTGGCGATGGGGCAGCTGGCGGATCTGGCCAACGACGCGCGGGAGCGCCCGACCCTGGACACGGTGCTCGACATCGCCCGCGCGAAATCGGGCAACTACACCGTCCGTCGCCCACTCGAATTGGGCGCGGCGCTGGCGGGCGCCGCCGGGTCGACGCTGAAAGCCCTCGGCCACTACGGAACTCGGATCGGCGAGGCCTTCCAGCTGCGTGACGATCTGCTCGGGATCTTCGGTGCGGCCTCGATCACCGGCAAGCCGCAGGACAGCGATCTCGGCCAGCACAAAGCCACCAGCGTGGTCGTCGCGGCGTTGGACATGGCCGAGGCGAGCGCGCGACGGGAACTGTCCGAGCTGCTCGACCGGCCCGAACTC
Source organism: Nocardia sp. NPDC052316 (assembly GCF_044547795.1). Lineage (NCBI taxonomy): Bacteria > Bacillati > Actinomycetota > Actinomycetes > Mycobacteriales > Nocardiaceae > Nocardia > Nocardia sp. NPDC052316. The sequence goes on along the minus strand of NZ_JBIUBB010000007.1, from coordinate 387,688 downwards.
GACGCCGCGGCGATCGAGCGCTGCCGGATGTTGATCGCCGCCTCCGGGGCCGCCGAACGCATCGAAGCCATGATCGCTGACCGGGTCACCGACGCGCTGCGCGCACTGCGCACCGGCGCGCTCGGCCCCGAGCCGCGCCACGCACTGGAACAGATGGCGCTGCTCTGTACCGCACGGCAGCTGTGACGAGAGGAAGCTGATGCGCACAGTCAAGGGACGTACCGACCACGTCGTGGTGGTGGGAGCGGGGTTGGCCGGCCTCTCGACCGCGATCCATCTGGCCGGACGTGGGCGGGCCGTCACGGTGGTCGAACGCGAATCGGCGCCCGGCGGCCGGATGGGGCGGCTCGACCTGCGCGGGTATCACATCGACACCGGCCCAACGGTTTTGACGATGCCCGGGTTGATCGACGAGGTCTTCGCCGCGGTCGGCGAGCGGACGTCGGATCGGTTGGACCTGGTCCCTGTCGACCCGGCCTACCACGCGATCTACGCCGACGGCCGCACCCTCGACGTGCACAGCGACGAAGAGCGGATGGTGCGGGCGATCACCGCGTTCGCGGGCGCCGAGCAGGCCGCGGGCTATCGTAAGTTACGTGCGTGGCTGAGCCGCCTGTACGCGGCGGAGTTCGACGGGTTCATCGCGGCGAACTTCGAATCACCCCTGTCGATGCTGACGCCCGCGCTGGCCAGGCTGGCCGCGCTCGGCGGATTCCGGCACTGGGACGGCAAGGTCGCCGAGTACATCACCGATCCGGAGTTGCGGCGGGTCTTCACCTTTCAGTCGCTGTATGCCGGAGTCGCACCGGACCGCGCGCTGGCCGCCTACGCGGTGATCGCCCACATGGACACCATGGCCGGGGTCTATTTCCCGCGCGGCGGCATGCGGGCGGTACCCGACGCGCTCGCGGCGGCGGCCGAGGCCGCCGGCGTGCGCTTCCACTACGACGCGACGGTGACCGAGATGGTGCGCGAAGGCGGCCGGGTAGTCGCGGTACAGACCGATCGAGGCGAGCGGATAGCCTGTGACGCAGTCGTATTGACCACTGAGCGGCATCGTTCCTACCAGCTGCTCGGGCATCGATCCCGGCGTCCCATCGCCGTCCGGCCCGCGCCCTCCGCGGTGGTGCTGCATGTGGGCTGCGCGCGGGAATCGCGAATTCCGCACCACTGCTTGCTGTTCGGTGCGGCATGGCACGAGGCTTTTCGCGACATCATCAAGGAAGGCCGGGTCATGTCCGACCCGTCGTTACTGGTGACGCGGCCTACGGCGGGTGACCCGACCTTGGCGCCGGAAGGCCGTGATCTGCTCTACATCCTCGCGCCGGTGCCCAACCTCGCGCAGAGCGAGATCGACTGGGCGCAGACGGGGCCCGAGTATGCGACCGAGATTCTCGAGCTCGCGCGGCGCAGACTCGGCGGCTCGCTCCTGCGCGACGCCGAACTGCTGCGAGTGGTCACCCCGGACGACTGGGCAGGCCAGGACATGCTGGCGGGCAGCCCGTTCGCACTGGCGCACACCTTCGCCCAGACCGGCCCGTTCCGGCCGACCAACATGATTCGCGGTATCGACAACGCGGTCCTGGCCGGCGGGTCGACGGTGCCGGGCGTCGGTATCCCACCGGTGCTGATCTCCGGACGGCTTGCGGCCGACCGCATTACGGGGACTGGGCAACGATCCGTTCGCCCCGCCGGCTCGGCGATGGATCGGACGTCGAAATGACGCGCGCCGAACTGGACGCGGCCGGCATCACCGATCCCGGCCTACGACGGTCCTACCACCTTTGTCGCGAGCTCAACGCAGCCCACGGCAAGACCTTCTTCCTCGCGACCAGACTGCTCGCGCCCGACCAGCGCCCGGCCGTGCACGCGCTCTACGGCTTCGCCCGGCGCGCGGACGACATTCTCGATGAATTCCGGCCGGAGCTGACTCCCGCGCAACGGGCGGCCCGATTGCAGGTTCTCGCTGAGCAATTCAGCAATGCCGATGCGGCGGGTGACCCGGTGCTCGCCGCGGTGCTGCATACCGCGGACACCTATCGAATACCGCGCCGCCTGTTCGACGCGTTTTTGGAATCCATGCGCATGGACTTGTCGGTCACCGATTATCCGAATCGAGCGGCCCTGGACCGGTACGTGTACGGGTCCGCCGAGGTGATCGGGCTGCAACTGCTGCCGGTGCTCGGCACTACCGAGTCGGTGGAGGCCGCTGCCCCGTACGCCGCCGCGCTCGGAAAAGCGTTCCAGCTGACCAACTTTCTGCGCGACGTCGACGAGGACCTGGCACGCAACCGCGTCTACCTGCCCGCCGATGAACTGGCGGCGCACGGCGTGGATCGGGAGCTGCTGCTGTGGTGCCGTACGCACCAGCGGGTCGACCCGAGAGTGCGTCGCGCACTGGCCGAACAGCATGAAATCACGAGGGGCATCTATGCTTTCGCGCGCCGCGGCATCGACCTGCTCGCACCGCGCTCGCGTCCCTGCGTGGCGACAGCATTGGTGCTGTACGGGGAGATCCTCGATCGCATCGAAGCCAATGATTTCGAGGTGTTCGGTCGTCGCGCCACGGTCGGCACCGCGCGTCGCATCAGGGTCGGTGCGGCGGGTCTGCTGCGCGCGTGGCAGGCGCGCCGGACGCCGGTTCCCGGCCGGTCGGGTCCGGACACCCCGCAATCGCTCGATGCCGTCGATCATCGTGAGCACGGCTGAGGAGGCCTCATGGATCACTGGCACTACCTGCTCGTTCTGCTCGGCTGCCTGGCGGTGACGGCGCCGCTGGAGTTCCTCGGCCCCGGGGTATATCGGCGGCCTCGGGTGCTGCTCGGTGCGCTGTGGCCGGCCGCCGCGGTGTTCGTGGTCTGGGATCTCCTGGCGATCGCCGCGGACGTCTGGGGTTACCACGACCGCTACGTGCTCGGGGTGTGGCTGCCCGGCGGGATGCCGCTCGAAGAACTGCTGTTCTTCGCCGTCGTGCCGCTCTGCGGGCTGCTCACCTACGTCGCGGTCGACACGCTGCTCGGTGTGGGCCGACGGTGGCTGGGCAATGCCGGGAAGCCGGTCGGCGACGCCGGAAGGGCAACGGGACGATGAATTTCACCGGAGTGGGGTACACCCTGCCCGCCGTCGCGGCGGTGATCATCGTGTGCCTGATCGAGGTAATGGTGTTGCGCACCGGCCTGTTTCGGCGACCGGCCTACTGGCTGACGATGCTGATCGTGCTGGGTTTCCAGATCCTGGTCGACGGCTTCCTCACCAAACTCGACGCGCCGATCGTGCTGTACAACCCGGATCACATTCTCGGGCTACGGTTTCCGTGGGATATCCCGGTGGAGGACTTCCTGTTCGGATTCGCTCTGGTGACCGCCGTCCTGCTGGGCTGGGAGCGTACGCTGCAGCGCCAGTCGAAGGCGCGGCAATGAGCATCGAGTACGGCCGCGATCGGCGGCGCGTGCGCTACCCGGCAACGCCGGGCCTGCGCGATCTCGGCAGGAACGGGCCGCGCGTGGTCGTGGTCGGTGCCGGAATCGCGGGCTTGGCCGCCGCGACGGGCTTGGTCGAACGAGGCTGCCAGGTAGAGGTGGTGGAGCGGGAACGCTACCTGGGTGGACGTGTCGGCGGCTGGACCGAACAGCTCGCCGACGGCACGCCGGTGGGGATGAACCGCGGCTTCCATGCCTTCTTCGCGCAGTACTACAACCTGCGAAAGTTGCTGGCGCGCAGCGATCCTCAGCTGAGACAGCTGCGCAGGCTGGACGACTATCCACTGGTCGACGCCGACGGCCGCCGGGACACCTTCCGTGGCCTGCCCCGCACGCCGCCCTGGAACGCGCTGGCCTTCGCACTGCGCAGCCCCACCTTCCGGCTGCGCGACCTGGTCCGGATGGATCCGCGTGCCGCCGCGCCGTTGGCCGCGGTGTCGGTGCCCGACATCTATCACCGGCTCGATCACCTGGACGCGGAAACCTTCCTGCGCGGCATCAACTTTCCGGAGGCGGCCCGGCATCTGGCGTTCGAGGTGTTCTCGCGCAGCTTCTTCATCGAACCGCGGCGTATGTCCGCGGCCGAGCTTGCCGCCATGTTCCACATCTACTTCCTCGGCTCCAGCGAAGGCCTGATCTTCGATGTGGCACAGGACAATTTCGATGTCAGCCTGTGGGCGCCGCTCGCGGAATACCTGACCGCGCCGGAGCGACCCGGCACCGTCCGGTTCCACACGGGGGTGTCCGTCGAGCGGATCGACAGCGCGGGCGAGGGATTCCGGGTGGTCGACGACACCGGTGCGGTCTTGACCGCCGACGCGGTCGTGCTCGCCACCGACGCGGGCGGCCTCCGGCGTGTGGTCGCCGCGTCGCCGGAGCTCGGTGACGACGAATGGCGTTCGCAGGTCGCCGGATTGGCACTGGCCCCGTCTTTTGCGGTGCTGCGGCTGTGGCTGGATCGGCCGGTGCGCGCGGACCGGACCTGCTTCCTCGGCACCGGCGACCTGGACCCGCTCGACAACATCAGCGTGCTGGATCGCTATGAACGCCAGGCGGCGGACTGGGCCGGGAAGACCGGCGGCAGCGTCGTCGAACTGCACGCTTACGCGGTTGCCGAGACTACTCCCGCGGCGCAGGCCAAAATACGCAAGGAGCTGTTGGCGCGGCTGCATGCCATATATCCGGAGACCGCCGCCGCGAACATCGTGGGGGAGACGATGCTGTGGCGACAGGATTGCCCGCGCTTCTCGCCCGGCGACTTCGCGACCCGCCCAGGTGTTGTCACGCCGCACCCCCGGTTGGTATTGGCGGGCGACGGTATTCGCGTCGAGCTACCGGTGGCCTTGATGGAACGCGCCGCGACCACGGGGTGGCTTGCGGCCAATTCCCTGCTACGCCAATGGAATGCGGCCGGACACCGACTGGAATCGGTGCCCGCCCACGGCCGCTCGGCGCTGTTGCGCGCTTTGGCTACTCGCGAAAGGCAGGTTCGGTGAAAAGCTCTCCCTTGCAGCGATTCGCACCGGAGAAGTGGTCGCGGCAGCGGCCGACCTACCAGGACGCGGACCCCGGACTGATCGCGGCTGCGCTGCGCTGGTCGCAGCAGCGTCCCTCTGGCAACTGGTATGTCATCGCCGCGAGCCGGGCGATCCGTCGCGATCGTCCCTTCGCCACCAAGGTCGCCGGCCGCGAGATCGTCGCCTGGCGCGACGATTCCGGTGCGCTGCACATCGGTCCCGGCGTGTGCCCGCACCTGGGTGCGCCCCTGGCTTCGGCCGAGGTCGAGAACGACGCGTTGATCTGCCGGTGGCACGGTCTGCGGGTCGGCGCCGACGACAGCGCCTCGCGCTGGTGCCCGTACCCCGGCTATGACGACGGGGTACTGGCCTGGGTACGCCTGGACGCCGTCGGCGGTGAAGAACCGACCGATGTGCCGGTGCTCGGCGCGCGCCCCGCCGACACCACCGTGCATGCGGTGACCCGGCTGGTCGGGGTGTGCGAGCCGCGCGACATCATCGCCAATCGGCTCGACCCCTGGCACGGCGCATGGTTCCATCCGTATTCGTTCGCCCGCCTCGACGTGACGCGGACACCGCCACGCGACGGCATCGCCGAGGAGAACCACGCATTTCTGCTGACGGTGACCTTCCGGGTGACCCGGAGTCTCGGCGTGCCGGTGGCGGCGGAGTTCCGCTGTCCCGACCCGCGCACCATCACGATGCGAATTCTCGAGGGGGAAGGCGCGGGGAGCGTGGTCGAAACGCACGCCACCCCGCTGGGTTCCGGCCCCGACGGCCGGGCGCGCACGGCGGTGATCGAGACGGTGATCGCCAATTCCGACCGTCCCGGCTTTCGGCACGCGCATCGGGCGCTGCCGGTGCTGCGCCCGCTGATGAACCGGGCCGCGACGCGACTGTGGCGCGACGACATGGACTACGCCGAACGCCGCTACCAGCTGCGCACTCATCAGAACTGAGTCGGACGGCGGCGACGGGGTATGCCGTCCGATGTGTAGGTCGTCGTGGTCCGGGTACTGCCCGAAAGTAAGTGCGATGCACGAATGATGCATTACACCTGTGCTCGTGCAGTCTGTGAGCCGGAAACCAGGAGGTAGCGATGAGCACCATCACCGAGTCGGTCGACGTCGGAGTCCCCATCACTCGCGCGTACAACCAGTGGACGCAGTTCGAGTCGTTCCCCGCGTTCATGCAGGGCGTGGAGGAGATTCGTCAGATCGACGACACCCACACCCATTGGGTGACCGAGATCGCCGGTGTGAAGCGGGAATTCGACGCCACCATCACCGAGCAGCATCCGGATGAGCGGGTGGCGTGGAAATCCGACAGTGGCCCCGAGCATTCCGGGGTGATCACCTTTCACCGGCTCGACGACAACACCACGCGAGTCACCGCGCAGATGGACATCGACCCCGACGGTTTCGTCGAGCACGCCGCCGACAAACTCGGTCTGCTGAATCACCGGGTGAAGGGCGACATGCAGCGCTTCAAGAGGTTCATCGAGCAGCGCGGACAGGAAACCGGTGCCTGGCGCGGGGACGTTGCCCGACCGGACGCCTGAGGGGTAGTCCGGCAGGCGCAGTGACGGTGACCACGAAACCGCCACTGCGCCTGCGGCATTGGTATCAGCCGAGGGACAGGCAGCCCTGGAAGGTCTGGAAGTCTCCGGCGAAGCCGACGCCGCCGCGGCACGTCGGCCCGGTAACGCCGGTGACCGTCACGGTGGCGCCCGGACCGGCGATACCGATCGACAGTCCGGGGCGCACGCCGGACGCGTCGACGGTCGCGCCGGGTCCGATGGCGATGGCGGCGGGCCCGGACAATGCCGCGGACGACGAGGTCGCGCGCCCGCCGTTCTGGGCGATGGCCAGCGACAAGCTGGTGGCCTCCGCGTCCGCGGAGGCGGCGCCGTCGAAGGCGTAGGCGGCCGCCGCGCCGCCTGCCTCGCTGGTCGCCGAGCAGCGCGCGTTCGCCTGCGCCGCCGCGGCGGTACTGGCACCCGGTGCGGGGCAAGCGGTTTCGGCCGCCGCCGCGGTGGGCGCGGTCAGCGCTAACGCGGCAACGACGGGCCGGCGCCGAGCAGGGCGAGGCCGGTCCGGCGGATCGAGGACGAGATGTTCATGGTGCTCTCCTGTGCTGATCGCCGGGCCGGGGAGGTTGGTCCGGGGCGCGGCGAGTCGAGATTCGATGATGCGGTTTTCGATTGCTGCAGCCGGGCATTACCGGAACGGCACACCGCCACTCTACTCAAAATGATGCACAAGCGATGCGCTATGCCGCTAGTCCCAGGCGTAGAAGTACATCCGCCGGGTGATGGTCTCGACCAGGGTGCCGTTCGGGTCGCGGAGTTCGGCCACGCCGACGTTGCGTTCATCCCGCCCGGCGAAGAACGGAGCGCTGTCGGGCCGCACGGTGATCGGATGCTGGCGCCACTGGGTTTCCCCGTCGCAGGTCACCGCCGAGGTGGTCGTACCGGTCGCGGTCGGCCTGCCTGGCTTGACTGCGGTGAGCCGCACAGTCAGTGTCCACCGCTGTTGCCCCTTGGGACACCGCACGTCGACATAGGCATTGGCCTTACCCGCGGACACATAGATGTCGTCGTGCAGCCAGACCGCCTCGGCCTGCGCCGCGGGCAGCGGTACTGCCCCGAGAAAGGCGGTCGCCAGTAGCGCAGTCACCGAAGTCATCGCATCAACCCTTCAGAACGCTTGCAGTGGAGCGGTTTTGAACGAAGAGTGGGGGCGGACAGCTGTCCGCCCCCACCAGGGTCCTCATCATCGATCGATGTCAGCGCTCTGCCGCGGGACGCGGCGTCGCGGCGGTGCCGGGCGGGTTGTCGGCGTTGGCGTAGGTCTGCATCGAGTCAGCGATCGCACCGGTGTTCACGGTCAATGCCGTGTTGTTGATGTTGGCGGTGGTGTCGCAGGACCGGTGGTAGCAGGGGTCGTACGGACGGCCCGCGGTGCCGCCGAACATCTGCTGCTCCTGACGCGTCTTGATGCCCTCCGCGCCGGTGAACAAGCCACCGACCGCGATCCCGGCCCGCAGGAACGGCCCATAGTCCGAGCGCCCGTCGAGGGGTGTACGGACGTGGGACAGCCCACGGGAATCGAAGTAGCGGTTGAAGTTCTGCTCGATCTGCGCGGATCCGGCGGGTCCGCCGCTGCCGTTGTAGATCTTGTAGGCGAAGTTCGTCGAACCGATCATGTCGAAGTTCAGGTAGAGCCGAAGCTTGCTGCGCTCGGACGCGGGCAGGTTCGACACGTAGTACTTCGAGCCGATCAGGCCGAGTTCCTCAGCGCCCCACCAGGCGAAGCGGACCTTGTTCTTCGGCTGGAGGGTGGCCATCTGCAATGCGACCTCGAGCAGCCCCGCGCTACCGGAACCGTTGTCGTTGATGCCCGCACCGGCGCGCACGGAGTCCAGGTGTGCACCCGCCATCACGACCTTGTCCGCGTTGCCCTGCTTGCTCTCCGCCAGCACGTTGTGCGTGGTGGCGGGCAGGCTCTCGGTGTCGGTCTTCAGGCGCACGACCGGCTTCGCCGCGGTGGCGAGGTCTTTGCCGACGGTGTAGCTCGCGCCGACCACCGGCACTTTGATGCCGGTCTCGTCGAGTGGCTCGGTGAAGGTGTCGGTCCGGCCCGCCTGACCCTCGTTGAAGATGATCACGCCGGAAGCGCCTGCGGCCTGGGCGTTTCGGGCCTTGTCGGCGAAGGTGCAGGTGCCGCGCTGCAGCAGCGCGATATTGCCGCGGGTGAACTTGGCGAAGTCCGCGGCCTCGCACCCGGAGGTCGAGGTATCCGGCTGCGGACCGGGCGTCAGGACCAGATCGACAGCCTGGACCGGCGCTTTCGTGTCACCCGAACCCGAATAGGTCGCCGTCGCGAAGTCGCCGATCTCGGTGCGGTTCGGCGGGGTCGCCTTGTACGTCCTCGGGGCGGAAGGTGCCTCCTTCGCCAGCACCGCGGTCGTCCGTTCCTGGAAGGCTTGGAAGGTGAACGGCTGCAAGGTCACCGTGTAGCCGGCTCGCCGGAGTTCGCCTGCCACGTAGTCGCGGGAGGCGTCGTAGCCCGCGGTGCCCGCGGCGCGCGTGCGGCCGTTGGCGTTGGCGATGCTCTGGAACTTCTCCAGGTGCTGGTTGACGGCGGCCGCGTTGATCGAATCGGCAATTCGCCGTTCCGGCGGTGCGCCCGGCTCGGCATACACCGACCCGGCCATCGCGAGCGATAGCGCGAGCGGCACCGCGGCGGCTACGGCGACAACTTGACCGGCTCTGACTCTGCGAAAGGTGTGGGACATTTCGAATTCCTTCAAACGGACGGATAAATCCCGATGGCCGGAGATTAAGCCCGTCTGTCGGTCCGGTAAAACCCCAGTTGAGAGTGGGGAAGGGGGGTGACTCGGATACCGCGTGGTGCGGTCTTTCAGCGCTGAATCAGCTACCGGATAATTTCGGCGCCGACATTGCGTTCTACACGGGATGGGTGGCCGGTTCTTTTTGCGGTCGGCTTACGATGGGCGGCATGGTTCCAGGCGATCTCGGCGCCGGTGGCAGAGTGCTGGACCTGCATCGGCTACAGCAGTTCCTGGCCGTGGCGGAGCTGTCGAGTTTCACCGCCGCGGCGGCGGAGCTGCACATCACCCAGCAGGCGTTGAGCAGCTCGGTCCGTCAGTTGGAGAAGCAGTTGCGGGTGGAGCTGTTCGACCGCAGCGGTCGGCAGCTGGTCCTCACCGCCGCGGGTGAGGTGCTGCGCGACGGGGCGCGGGCACTGTTGGCCGCGTCGGATGCGCTGTATCGCCGGACGTACGAGGCGGGTATCGCGGCACCGCCCGCCTTCGTCGTCGGTCATACCCCGGCGATCACCGCGGATGAGGTGTACGACCTGATCGAGCCGGTGCGGGCGGCGCGGCCCGATGTGTCGGTCACGGTGCGGCAGCTGTTTCCCGATGCCGTCGCGGACGCCCTGCACCAGGGCGCCATCGACGTCGCGTTGCGGCGTGGTGTCGCGAGTCCGGCCGATCTGGCCTCGGCGGTCATCGCCTACCACCCGGTTCGCGTCGCGGTCGCGCGGACGCACCGGCTGGCCGATCGCACCGCCGTCACGGTGCGCGATCTTCAGGACGAGCAGATCGTCATCTGGGCGCCGCCTGGCGCGTCTTATTACACCGACTTCATCCTGAGCACCTGCCGGCGTGCGGGCTTCGAACCGCGGTTCGTCGTCAACCACATCCAGGGCACGCCGCCGGTCACCGCGGTGGTCGGCACGGATCACGTCGCCATCGTCACGGCGCCGGCGGGGCGGGCGCTCGGTGGGCGCGTCCAGGTCGTCGATCTGAAAGAGGGGCCGGTGGCGCCGACCCAGGCGCTGTGGTTGCCGCACACCACGTCCGGCCTGCGTGACCTGTTGCTCAGTACGCGCGCCGACGGCTGACCGTCCTATTGGTCCGGACGGTCAGCCGCCGATTGGTCAGGCGCGGATGGTCATTCGGGAAATCTTGTCGCCGGCCGAGGTGAACACGAATGTGCTCGGGCCGTTGAACCCGTTGCCGCCGACCTGCGCGTGCACTGTCGTTTCCACACCGTCGTTCGCGGCGTCATCGACCGCCAAAGTAACCTGCTTGCCGAGGAATTCGCCATCGCTCCACCCGCGGATCGCCGCGCGCCCGGAGAACTCACGTCCCCAGTCGTCGACAATTCCGTCGGCGGTGAATCCATCGAGAAACGCGTCGATGTTTCCGGCGTTGGTCGCGTCGAGCAATTGTTCGACGGCCTGCGGTAGTTTGTCGGACACGGTGATTTCCTTCCTTCGGTGTCGCCTCAGCGGGTGGTGTACCCGCCGTTGGCGAGGATGGTCTGTCCGGTGATCCACCAGCCGTCGCCGACCAGGAATTCCACCAGCGGGGCGATATCCTCGATCTTGGTCAGGCTATTGCCGAGCGCCTGAGACTTGTGGAACTCGACCCGCTCCGGCGTTTCCTGGCCGTAGAAGAAGGGGGTGTCCATCGGGCCGGGGGCGACGGTGTTGACCGAGATCAGCCGCGGCGCGAACTCCTTGGCCGCCGCGCGGGTGAAGTGCTCCACCGGCGCCTTACCGCCCGCGTAGGTGGAGTAGCCGTCGGTGAACGCGGCGAGCAACGAGGTGACCACGGTGACGATGCGGCCGTTGTCGTTGAGCCGTTTGCCCGCCTCTTTCAAGAAGAAGTAGGCGGACTTGGCGTTGATCGCGAGCATCGAGTCGTATTCTTCCTCGGTGGTCTCGACGATCGGCTTGCGCAAGACCTTTCCGACGGTGTTCACCGCGATATCCACGCCACCGAACGCGTCGACCGCCACGGCGAACAGCTGCTCGATATTTCCCGGAACAGTCAGGTCCGCTTGGAATTTCACCGCTTTGGCACCGGCCGCCTCGATCGCGGCGACGGTCTTGTCGGCATCGGGTTCGGTGCTGTCGCTGTTGAAGTGCACGGCGACATTGGCGCCGCGTTCGCCGAGCGTGCGGCTGATCAGCCCGCCCAGATTCTTGGCGCCTGCCGCGACAACAGCCGACCTACCCTGCAAACTCTGTACCACGATCATGCTCCGATCTGTTCATACTTCAACGGACACCGGCCACGCTATGGCGAATATCGGCGCATCGGAAACAGTGATTATTGGTGACTCCACAAATCTTGCTTGTATGGTGCTTCGAGCAGCTCATTCCCATTTACCGTACGTAATGCGCACCACGACTCGAACATCAGAGATGGAGTAAAAGTGAGCCGTACATCGGTCATCATCATCGTCGGTTTCGTCCTGCTGGCAATATTCCTCGTGATCGGATCCTGCTTCGGCAGAAAAGGACTGCACCGCGCAGCCGAAGACTTCCTCCTGGTCTGGTTCGCCCTGACCGCAGGCAACATGGCAGTCGGCGTCATCGACGCGGGCTACGGTGTCCTGGAAGAGATCCCGTTCCTGTTCGTCAACTTCACCCCGCCTGCGATCATCGCCGCCGTCGCGTGGTACCGGACCAAGACGCCTAAGGCTCTCGAATCATCGCCCACATAGGCGGATTGGCGCCCGCGGGCAGCACAAAGGTGGCACACACCATGAACCCGAATTTCTCGTAGAACCGAATATTCTTCTCACGTGTGCACACCAGATAGGCGGCCGTGTCCGGAGCTTCGGTCAGACGATCGGCGATGAGCCGCGCGGCATAACCTTGCCCGCGACGGTCGACCGGCGTCGCGATGTTGGCCAGATACCAGTGCGGTGGTGTGTGCGGGTGCTGCTCGTCCAGCGCGCGCCGCACAGCCATCGCCGCCGTTGTCCTGGTCCGCAGCGCGGGCAACAACTCGGGCAGCGCCCGCAGCGTACGCGAGAAGGGCTGATCCCACTGCCCCGGCGGATCCCACACCGCAACACCCCCTAGCCCACCGTGCTGGTCGATCGCGACCTGCACACCGCCGCCGGGCAGATGAAAATGCCGCAACGACGTAGCGAAGTACCGCGGCACCCCGCGATGCCGCCTACGCCGGTCAGGCCAGATCGCCGACATCACCGGATCGTCGGCGAAGCCTTCGGCAAGCACGCGTGTGCACGCCTCGATATCGGCAGTCGTGGCGGTGCGGACAGTGCTCGGCACAGCGAGATCTCCTTAGCTTCACCTGCTTCGCGTCGAGGTGACCGTCTGGCGAAACGTGACGATGAAACCGTACCGCGTCGATCACGATCGGAGATGACCAAGTGGCGTGGGTGGAATCGTATGTCGTTGTACGGCAGGCTATTTCATAGGTTTCCTTGTTGGCAGTGGTGGTCGCGCTGATCGGTCTCGCGGGGATCGCTGCAGCGATACTGCTCTACTCGTTCGGTGAGCGATAGCTGGAACCGAGGGCCGTTGGGGGGCGCACCCTCGGCTGGCCGAGTTCGGGCGTGGGCGATATGATCGACCCGATGATGATTCACTCTGTTCAAAGATCGGGGGTTTCATTCGTATCAGGTGAGTGCTGATGCTTACTCACATTGCGAATGAGAACTTTTCCCGTTTGTCCTTCTGGCCGCGCGTGCGTGAATTCGCCGTGCCGCCCGCCATGATCGAGACTGCTACCGCCCGACGTCTGGTTCGGGACTGGGCTGGGGCTTGTGCCGCAGCAGGTTTCGATGTCGATATCGATTTGCGGTCGGTGGCGTGTCGCCATGGGCCCGAGCTTGCGGGACGGATTCGGGCCGATCTGCGGTCGCTGGCTCCTGACCTGTTGCGCTGGCATATGCCCAGAATTGCTCCGGACGGGCTGTTGCGGCCAGGTCTGACCATCGCGCTCGCTCGGTATGAGACCGGCTGCGGCAGTGCACGTTTCCTCTATCTCGTGGTGCGTACCGCGCCGGCCTGGGCGGATGCGGGTCAACGGATCAGCCTGGCACTGTGGGACGGATCCACCGCGGGTCGGCATCCGCATCCTCGTCCTGATCGGCGGTTCCGATTGGATCTGCACCGGCATCTGTGGGACGCGCGCAGGGTCGGCGAGCTGCGTGTACGGTCCGGAGCCGAAGGGCACCACACGCCACTGGACCCCGAATTGCGCACCGCAATAACGGGATTCGATCACTGCGCGGTCAATCGTTGGGCGGCCGAGGGGGAGATCCTCTGCCAGGCGGAGGGTCGGACGACCACTACATTCGTGGTCCGGTACGGGGCCAAACGACGGCTGGTGTTGGATCTAGCCGCTGCCGATGGACTTCGCACGCTGCGGATCGCGTCGGAGTATCCGACCGGCGCCATGTCCGTGTTACCGGTGCTACCCGACGCGGCGACCTGGGTGCTGCCCGATCTGGCACTGCTGCGCGCCGGTGCGATAACACCCGATCGGTTGCATCCGCTGGTGGCTTCGGCACTAGTGCCCGGCTATTCGCCGGATGCGCCGCAGGCTCCCGACAGCACAGGGGAACGCCTCGTGGAGTGCCGGGGGGAGCAGCATCGAATAGGGCTGGTCGACGGGGTTTTGGCGGCGTTGGATCACGACCCGGCCGAATTACGGCGGGAGGAACTGCTGGCCGCGCTGTCCGGTACGCCGCTGCCCTGCCTCCAGGCCATCGACACGGCGCATCGACAACCGGACTGGCTCAGCGGCGTCCGTGAACGCCTCGACCACGGCGATATCGCAGGCGCGCTGGCCGTCGTCGAGGGGCTGCTCGGGCCCGAGGCGTTGCTCCGCGACGGCGCTTTGCGCGACGAACTCGATGCGGCCGCGCGCCGTCGGATCGTCCACGGGCTGTTCAGGGCCGGCCTGTCCGAACCAGGGACGGGCCGAGTTCCGCCGCGGAGCCGCCGTTCCCGCGACCGTCGTGCGCATCCGCGCAACGCGTCGTCGCACTGACCTGGCGACCTTCGCCACATACCCAAACTCTGCCGATCACAAGGTGATTCACACATGCTTACTGCCGCTCGCACATCCACCCAACTCGACGTTGCCGATGAGTTGCTGACCCTGCTCCGTGAGGTGACCACCGAACCGCGCCCCGACAACCAACTAGAGGCCCTGTCGCTCGCCGTGGCCGCCGACCTGCCGGTGCTCCTCTGGGGCGAACCGGGGATCGGCAAGACCGCCGCCATCGCCCAGCTGGCCACCGACCTCGACCTACCGCTGACCACGGTGATCGCGAGCGTGCATGAGCCATCGGACTTTTCGGGGCTACCCATCATCGGCGACGACCCTGCGGAACAGGGCGTCCCGATGGCCCCGCCGGACTGGGCGGTGCGTCTCGTCCGGGCCGGGCGCGGGCTGCTGTTCCTGGACGAGTTGTCCACCGCGCCGCCCGCTGTGCAAGCCGCCCTGCTGCGCCTGGTGCTGGAGCGGCGGATCGGCACCCTGCGGTTGCCGCCGAATGTCCGGATCGTCGCGGCGGCCAACCCGCGATCGTCGGCGGCCGATGGCTGGGAGCTGAGCCCGCCGCTGGCCAACCGGTTCGTGCACCTGCGCTGGGCCCACGACCACGACGTCGTCGTACGCGGGCTCGGCGGAGTCTGGCCGCACGCGACATTGCCGCGACTGGCACCGGAAAAGCTTACCGACGCAGTGGCTTTCGCTCGGCGCGCGGTATGTGTGTTGCTCGCTGCGCGGCCCGCGCTTGTGCATCAGATTCCGACCAGTGACACGCGCCGTGGTGGCGCGTGGCCGTCGCCGCGCAGCTGGCAGATGGCAGTGTGGCTGATCGCCTTCGCCACCGCGGCCGGATCGTCTCGCGAGGTGCTGTCCCTGCTGGTTCGCGGCACGGTGGGCGACGGGCCGGGCTTCGAGTTGCTGGCGAGCCTGGACCGGATGGACCTGCCGGACCCGGAGATGCTGCTGGCCGACCCGGCGGCCGCCGTCCTGCCCGAGCGCGGGGACCTGCGCCAGGCGGTGCTCGACGGCGTAGTGGCCGCGGTCCGTAAACGCCCGGAGAAGGCTCGCTGGGACGCGGCCTGGGCGCTGCTGGTGCACGCCTTGGAAACCGGCGCGCCGGACCTGATCGTCGTTCCCGCAACGACTCTCGCCACGCTGCGGCAGGGCGACTGGGATGTGCCGGTGGCCATCGAGCAGCTCGCCGGAGTGGTCTCGGTGTCGCGCAGTGCGGATCAGGCCGCTGCCCGCCTCGTCGCGAAGACGCGCTGATGACCGCGATCGCGCCGCGAATGCTGGACCGCGACAAGCTCTTCGCCGCGCGGCTGCATGCCGCCCGCGCCCGGCCCTATCTGGCGACCGCGCTGTTCGCCCTGTCTGTCGTCGAGTCGCGCGGCGTTCCGACGATGGCCGTCGACCGGCACTGGCGGTGCTACGTTTCGCCGGGGTTCGTGGATCGGACGCCGGTCGAGGAGCTGGCCGGGGTGTGGGTGCACGAGGTGTCGCACCTGCTGCGCGACCACCACGGCCGCAGTGACCGATTCGCCCGGCGACACGAATTGTCCGGCCCGGCAGAGTGATTGCGCATGAACATCGCCGCGGACTGTGAGATCAACGACGACGTGTTCGGCGACGGGCTGGTGCAGCCGGAGGGGGCCGTCACGCCCGCGTTGTTGGAGTTGTCCGCGGGCAAGCTCATGGAGGAGTATCTGCTCGAGTTCCGGCTCGGGCCGCACACGCAGGGCATGACCTGGCTCGACTGTGGCAGCGGCGCAGACGGATTGGACCGGGAGTGGGAGGTGGGACCGGACGGCGCCGACGGACTGAGCGAGCAGGAACGCGACGCGGTCCGGTTCCGGGTGGCGCAGGGTATCGTCGGCCGTCCGGGGGATGCGCCCCAAGGGTGGCAGCGCTGGGCCGAGGAGGCGTTGCATCCGCCACAGCCGTGGCGCGATCTGCTGGGGGCCGCGCTCCGCTCGGCGGTCGGCGGGTCCGGTGCGGGCGAGGACTACACCTATGGCAGGCCCGCTCGGCGCTCGGCCGCGGTGTCCGGCGTGGTGCTGCCGAGCCTGCGGCGCACGCCGCCACGGGTTTCGGTGCTCATCGACACCTCGGGGTCGGTCAGTGACGCCGAATTGGGCAGCGCGCTGCTCGAAGTGGCGGCCATCTCGCGTGCGGTGGGCGGGCGGCGCGATCTGATCACCGTGCTGTCTTGTGACGCGGCGGCCAGGATCGTGCACCCCCTGTGTCGGGCCGAGCGGATACCACTGGTGGGCGGCGGGGGAACGGATCTCCGCACCGGCATCACCAAAGCTGTTCGCGCCCAACCCGGTCCGGACGTGCTCGTGGTGTTGACCGACGGGCAGACACCATGGCCGACCAGGCGGCCACCGTGCCGGACGGTAATCGGTCTGTTTCGTCGCCCGCGTGCCGAAAACGATCACGACTACGTGCCGGACGCGCCGCCCGCGTGGGCCCGCGTGGTCGATATCGGGTAGGCACACGGCGTTCGCCGCGCGCCACGCCTAGCGGTTGCTGGATACTTGCCAATGAGGGGGAGAGTCGTAATATCCTCATCGGGCACGCTCCTGGAGCTTGTCAGCGCTGTGATCTCGGCGGGTCATCCATTTTCTCGACGACGGTGGAGAGGTGGCTGCACGATGCGGCTGTTCAGGAGTACGGCATTCCTCGCTGTCGTGGCATTGGCGGTGGTCGGTCCAGCCGGAACCGCACAGGCGGACCCGGAGGACTCGGGTCGCCCGGGATTCGTCGAATATCAGGGATTCCCGGTGTCGTTCTTCGAATACGGACCGGACGGTGACGCCCCGATCGTCATGATGACCGGTGACTGGCCGGGCGACTCCAGCCTCATGGTGCCGATGGCAGAACAGCTGGGCGCGAACGGGTTTCATGTAGTCCGCTGGGACATGCACGGGGCGGGCCGCACGAGTCACGACCGCAGGCCAGGGGCCTACTCGATGGAGAACCTGGCGGGAGAGTTGGGCGCGGTGATGGACCAGACCGCTCCAGGGCGTCGGGTCCACATCTTCGGTGACGGGTGGGGGCCGTTCATCGGCAGCCAGTACAACACCATGTTTCCCGGCCGGATCGCCTCGATGTCGGTGATCGGATTCCCCTCGGCGGATCTGGCGGGAAACGCGTTGCGTCGGGTGCCGCGGGAGAAGCCGGAGCTGACCGGTCAGTGGGCCGCGCAAGTGGCGGTGTTGAGTTATCTGGCGGGTATCGAGATCCCGGTGTTGCCGGACGCCGCGGTCCGTACCGGTATTCCGGTTCAGCTGCTGGGTGTGGTGGCTTCGCTGATGGCTCCTGAGATGCCGGGTGGCGGATTGCACACGAACGTCGACGACGACGTCGACGGGCTGGAGCGATACCGGCAGGCGATGTGGCCGCATCTGACCGAGCCGCAGTACGACTACATCGATATACCGGTGCTCCAGGTCTTTTACCCGACCGATGACTTCCTGGAGACGCCGGTGCTGATCGATGGTCTGGAAAGTCGTACGCCGAACCTCGATCTGCGGTATGTGCCCGGTAATCATTTCAGTGTCCTCGGGGGTGATAATGCTCGGCAGATTTTGGCGGCCGCCATGGAATCTATGCGTGCAGCGGAGTGACCTTGTAAGGCTTTGTGTGCGGCCCTGATCGGAGGCGATAAGCCGTTGTCTGGCAGGTCATCCCACTGCCACCGATGCGCGAACGTTGACGGAACCGGCGCGGAGTGGTTGTATCTGGCTGTGCCTGAAGGGCTTTCGGCACGGTGCGTGGGTGGGGCGGTGGCCGGGTGATGTCCTTCGGGCGGTAGCCGTCACCAGGGAACGAAGAGGGTCTTGTGAGCACCACGTCCATCGCACGCATTCGCCGCCGCTGGGTGAGCACCGTCGCGGTGCTCGTCGCAGCGGCCTCCTGCCTCGCCGGGCAGCAGGCCGGCACCGCGGGTGCCGCACCGGCGATCACCCTGCCGCCGGTGAACGCGGGGTTCGATTACCAGATCACCAGTCCGTACGCGCCGCCGCCCGGCGTGACCGTCGTCAGTCGGGACCACGGCGCCGAACCGGCCAGCGGGCTCTACAACATCTGCTACGTCAACGGCTTTCAGGTCCAGCCCGGCGCGGAAAACGAATGGCCCGCCGATCTCCTGCTGCGCGACAAGGACGGCAAGATCGTCTACGACACGAGGTGGAAAGAGGCGCTGCTCGACATCCGCACCGCCGACAAACGCACCCGCATCGCGGACAAGGTCAACCAGTGGATCGGCGGATGCGCCGACAAGCGTTTCAACGCCGTCGAAGTCGACAACTACGACAGCTACGACCGCTCGAAGGGACTGCTGGCCCCCGACCAGGCGGTCGCCTTCATCGCCCTGCTCGCCAAGTACTCGCACGATCGCGGCCTCGCCATCGGTCAGAAGAACGCCGCCGAACTCCTCGACCAAAGAACCGCCGCCGGACTGGATTTCGCGGTCGCCGAGGAATGCGGCGACACCGAGGAGTGCGGGGACTACGCCAGGGCATACAACAACAACGTCATCGATATCGAGTACACCGAACCCGGACTGGCAGCCGCTTGCGCCGAGTACGGAAACAAACTGAGCATCGTGCTCCGTGACGTCGAGGTGTCGACGCCGGGGGAACCCGACTACGTCAGGAAGACGTGCTGACCAGCGAAAGCCATAGGGGACAACACGGTCGGTTATCCTGGGGAAGAGCTAGAGAGGTTTCCCATGCCCTTCAAATATCGCCAGCGTAAGTCCTTCGGGCCGTTGAAATTCAACTTCACCCAGTCGGGTCTGTCCTCGTGGGGCATCAAAATCGGCCCGTGGTCATGGAACTCACGCACCAGGAAGAACAATGTCGACCTGCCAGGCCCACTGAGCTGGCGCCAGCGCTGAACAAACTCTCGGGTCTGCGCCACCCACAGACACTGGTCGGGCGATCAGGAGGAACTGGTGCTGGCGTCGGCCGAGAGGCCAACAGCACTGGTTCCCCATGATCGCTTGTCCAGCAGGATACTTCGATGGTCCGGCCAGTTAAGCGCAGCGAAGCCGGCATCCGTCGGGCGTCGCCGGACAGTTGCACCGGCGCGGTGCGAGCGGTCAGCAACCGGTCGGCACGTCCGCGGTGGCGGCATTCGCTCGCCGAACTTACGCCGCAGCGGCCGTGATATCGAACAGCGTCAACTCACGTGCCGCCGCGGCGCGCTGATCCGCACGCTCGCGCACCGCGCAGGTCGGACCAATTCCTTGCGACACCGACTCCGGCGACACCAGCCAGCCATGGCATCGGCGGCAGTGCGCTACGAGTCGTACTTCAGGCTTGTCGTCGGTCGCGGCCATATCGATCTCCTCCGGCCAGGTTGTTCCAGAAGGAAGCCTGACACAGGGGACCGACACGTTTTGTGCGGGAAGACAGGATCGTTTGTGCCGCAGCGGTTCAGCGGTGGTCGGGACGGTAGAGGTCGGGTTCGAGGTACATGAGGCCGGCCGCGGGGACGGCGGCGCGGACGCGGTCCTCGGCGGCGTCGATGGCGGTGGCCACGTCGTCGATGGTCAGACCGGGTCGGACGGCAACCTTCGCGGCGATGAGCAACTCGTCGGGCGCGAGATACTCGGTGCGCAGGTGGATTACGCGGTCGAAGTGGGTGTCGTCGACGAGATTGCCGCGGATGGCGCGCTCCTCGTCGGGCGTGGCCCCCTCGCCGATGAGCAGACTCTTCATCTCCACAATCAGCACCACGGCGATGACGCCGAGCAGGATGCCGATGGCGAGGGTGCCGACGCCGTCCCAGCGTGCGTCGCCGGTGAGCATGGTCAAGCCGACACCGGTGAACGCGAAGGCGAGCCCGACCAGCGCCCCGCTGTCCTCGAGCAGCACCACCGGCAGCTCGGGATTGCGCGACGTGCGGATGAACTGCCACCAACTGCCACGCCCTTTGAGCGGCTGGGATTCGCGCCGCGCGGTGAGCAGGCTGAACGTCTCCAACGCCATCGCGATGAGCAGGATGGCGATCGCGACCACCGGTGAGCTGAGCTCCTCGGGACGTCGGATCTTGGTGATGCCCTCATCGATGGCGAACAGCGAACCCATGGTGAACAGCACCAGCGCGACCACGAACGAGTAGAAGTAGCGATTGCGGCCGTAACCGAACTGGTGCACCGCGTCCGGCGGATGGGCGGCTCGCCGTTTGCCCAGCAGCAACAGGGCTTCGTTGGCGGTGTCGGCCAGCGAATGCATCGCTTCGGCCAGCATCGACGACGAACCCGTCAGCACCGCGCCGACGAACTTCGCGAGCGTGATACCGGCGTTGGCGCCCAGCGCGGCCAGGATTGCTGTGGTACTGCTGCCACCGCTCGACATGGACGCCAACGCTACCGGCGGCACCGCGCCATCCGCGCGCGGACACGGCTTACGGGTTGCCGACCATCGGTGCCTGGAAGCCGCCGATCTCCTGTTCGAGCAGTTCGGCCAGCCGCAGCGGCGTGCGGTCCTCGAACATCGGGCCGATGATCTGCACGCCCACCGGCAGTCCCTCGGGGGACCGGCCGGCGGGGACGGCCGTGGCGGGCAGGCCGGGCATGGTGGCCACACCGGCCCACACGAGCTGGTCGAAGTATGGGTAGTCGACGCCGTCGATATCGATCAGTCGTGCCTCCAGACCACCGTTGTGGTCGTGCGGAAACGCGGGGGTGGGCGTAATCGGGCACACCACCGCATCGAACTCGCCGAAGAGTTGCCGCCAACCCTGACGGTGCAGTTCGCGACGGTTGTTCGCCTCGATCCACTCGCGGTGGCTGAATACCATGGCGCGGTACCGCGCCGCATCGAGACTCTCGTCGTGTGCGCTCAATCCGGCGGCGTGGCGCACCAGCTGGTCATACGCCTCGGCGGTGTGGCTCGCAGCGACGTTCGACATCAGCAGCTGCATGTACAGCGTCGCGGCCTCGGTCAGATCGGGTAGCAGCGGGCTGTGCCGTTCGACGCGGGCGCCCGCCTCGACCAGCGCGTCGGCGACTCGGCGCACGCCCGCTCGCACGGCGGAGCCGGTGGGAATGACCGGATGGTCGTCGAGGACCAGCACCCGGAAGTCGCCGAGCCGGTCGTGGCGCGCCGGGGGCAGCGTCAAATCGTAGGCCACACCGAAGGTCAGCGGGTCCGGTCCGGCCATGACGTCGAGCAGCAGCGTGAGGTCGCGGGCGGTGCGTGCCATCGGGCCGACGACCGCGAGGTCCAGTTCGACCGGCAATGCGAGCGCGGGCGGTGCGACCATGCCTCGGGTCGCGGCCAGCCCGAGGGTCGGCTTGTGTGCGTAGATGCCGCAGAAATGCGCGGGCGTGCGCAACGAACCGGCGATATCCGAGCCGATGGACAGCGCGCCGAAGTCGCACGCCAAGG
Organism: Nocardia sp. NPDC052316; assembly: GCF_044547795.1. Classification (NCBI taxonomy): domain Bacteria; kingdom Bacillati; phylum Actinomycetota; class Actinomycetes; order Mycobacteriales; family Nocardiaceae; genus Nocardia; species Nocardia sp. NPDC052316. The sequence continues at coordinate 365,929 of NZ_JBIUBB010000007.1, read as the reverse complement.
CCGCCGCAGAGCCGCCGGACGACCCACCCGACGTGCGAGTGTGATCCCACGGGTTGTTGGTGGTGCCGTAGATCTCGTTGAAGCTCTGGATATCTCGCAGTGTGTGCGGCACATTGGTTTTGCCGAGAATCACCGCACCCGCGGCCCTGAGCCGCGACACCTGTACCGCGTCTTCGGCGGGCAGGTAGTTCCGGTGCTGCGGCATGCCCCAGGTGGTGGGCAGGCCTGCCATGTTGTACGACTCTTTGACCGTCACCGGAATACCCAGCAACGGCCGATCCTCGCCGCGGGCGCGCGCCTGGTCGGCGGCGCGGGCGGCTTCGCGTGCCTGATCGAAGTCCGGCACACAGATGGCATTGATCAGCTTGTCGTCGCGTTCGATACGCGCGATGGCCTGGTCGGTGAGTTCCGCCGACGTGACCTCGCCCGCATGCAAAGCCGTCAAAAGCCGTTCAGCCGCAACAAAGTTCCACTCCATGGATTCGACCATACCGGCCCTTTTCGAATGCCTGACGCGCGTTAGTCGTTCATATTCACCGGGAACACGGCTCGGGTCGCATTTCGATTGGCGAGATCGCGCATCCGTGACGCCTCCGAGCGGTTATTACCGCAGGTCAGGGCCTTCTGACAGGAGTTGGCCGCCAGGTGAAAGCCATGAAATATGGCTGTGCGCAACGGGATACATGTCTCAATTCTCCGCTGTCGTGCTCGTTGTTCGGAGTTCGAAAGGTCGAAAGGCTTTGATGTCACGTGGGCACCATTCAAGGCAATTGGCAAATCGCGATGCACATTCGACACCGCGTCGCGCACAGAGTTGTTCTCCGCGCGCCCGACGCCGTCGCCATCAGCGACTGCGCGCGCGTCCACCGACGGCGCGACCACCCCCGTTGAGGGGTAGTCGATGAGTGACCTGAATCACTATGGTCCCACTCACCCCGCGTCCCGCGTGGACAGCGCAGGGTGCATGAGATGAGGACCGTATGAAAAGACTGTCGCCAGAACGGACAACGGTGACGACGAGCCGCACGAGTGTGCGGCGGGTGGCCATCGCCAGCTGTATCGGCACCACCATCGAGTTCTATGATTTCTTCATCTACGGGACCGCGGCAGCGCTGGTATTTCCGAAGGTGTTCTTTCCGGCGCTCGGTTCGACAGCGGGCACCGTCGCATCGTTCGCGACTTTCGCGGTCGCCTTCGTCGCACGGCCGGTGGGCGCCATGATCTTCGGGCATTTCGGCGATCGGATCGGCCGCAAGAAGACCCTCGTCTCCACGCTTTTGCTGATGGGTATCTCCACCTTGCTGATCGGCCTACTCCCCGGGGCGGCCACCATCGGTGTCGCGGCACCACTGATCCTGGTGCTGCTGCGATTCGGCCAAGGCTTCGCCGTCGGTGGCGAGTGGGCCGGTGCGACTTTGCTGACGGCCGAGTACGCGCCGGCAGGGAAGCGTGGCCTCTACGCCATGTTCCCGCAGATCGGGCCCGCATTCGCCTTCGCGCTGTCCAGCGCTACCTTCCTGATCACCGGCACGTTCCTCGGCGATACGAACGACGATTTCCTGAACTGGGGCTGGCGGATCCCGTTCGTCTTCTCCATCGTCCTGGTCGGTATCGGGTTGTATGTGCGGCTGGCGATCGACGAGACCCCCGTGTTCCGGGCGAACGCGACCCAGCGGGCCCTCGACCCAGCGCCGACGCGCTTGCCGTTCCTGGAAGCCTGGCGATTCCAGACCAAGGAGATCCTGCTTTCCGCGGGCGCGCTGGCCATTCTGTTCGCCTTCTTCTATATGGGCACCGCGTTCCTGACCAGTTATGGCACCAAGACCCTCGGCTTCAGTCGGCCCTTCGTGCTGATCGTCGGTATCGCGGCGGCGCTGGTATTCGGTGCGGCGATTGTGCTTTCGGCCTTGTACTCGGACCGACTCGGTCGGCGCTTGGTCCTGCTGGTCTCGTCCGGGCTCGCCGTGGTCTGGTCGCTGGCGCTGTTTCCGCTGCTCGACAGCGGTTCTCGCCCCGCCTTCGTGATCAGTGTGCTGACTACCCTGGCGATCTTCGGGGTCGCGTACGGCCCGTGCGGGGCGCTGCTGCCGGAGATGTTCCAAACGCGCTATCGCTACACCGGAGCTGGGCTCGGCTACAACTTGGCGGGAGTGCTCGGCGGTGCGATTCCGCCTCTGATCGCCACGCCGCTCGCGTCGGCCTACGGCAGCAATGCGATCGGTTACATGATGGCGGGCCTGGCGGTGGTGAGTTTCTTCTGCACCAAGGCGTTGGTGGAGACCAAAGACAGGGCGTTGTAGTCGGTTCGACGAAGCGCCCCCTCGGTCGAGGGGTGGCCCGCACCTGATTCATATCGGGTGCGGGTTTTTCCCTGTGGCTACTGTTCGGGACGCGCGGGGAGGCAGATGAGGGTCTGCTGTCCCGTTGCGATGAGTGATCGCTCGTCGCCGCGCACCGCGAAGACCTCGAGTTGGCAGACGGTCAGGGTGCGGCCGGGTTTGAGGACCGTGCCGACGGCTTCGAGGTGATCGCCGGACGCCGGTGCGAGGAGGTTGATTTTGTACTCGACGGTGAGCACCGTGGTGTCGTCCGGGAAGAGGGTGAACGCCGCGTAGCCACCCGCGCTGTCGGCGATCGCACTGGTCGCGCCTGCGTGGATGTATCCGTGCTGCTGGGTCACCTCGGGGCGGTGGGGGAGCAGGATATGCACGCGCCCCGGCCCGATGTGCCCGAGCTGCGCGCCGAGGTGTCGCATCAGGCCCTGGCGGTCGAAGCTGGCTCGGATCCGGGAGCGGACCTCCGGGGTGGCCTGATCGAACTGCTCCTGGAGGTCCATCGGTCTCCTCGCTCGGCCTGCTGACCGGTTGGTGTCGCGGTCGGAGTCTGGTGTCGTCCAACCCATTTTTGCGCGAGCGTAGCAGTGAAAATCTGTCCCTTCAGTGGGTGGGATGGGGTCGGGTGAATGTTGCTAGAAGATCGCTGCGTTAAGGATCAAGGGAGTGCCCACATAGTACTGACGAGTGGATGTCAAGGGGTTATGTGTCAGATTTTGGTTACGATTATCCGCGTGGGATTAGTCGGACATATGCTCTGAGCTGCGAGGATATCGCGGACGCCCGGTTTGCTGGTTGACGCGGTTCGCGTGCCGGTCCGACTCTGGTCGCATGAACATCACCGGCAGTTGCAAGCTATTAGCTGTGGTGTGCTTGCCGACCATCGTCTGCTCCGCGTTCGTCACGGGTATGGCCGCAGCCGACCCGCCGCCCGCCGGCTGTATCTCCGACTACGCGGTGCCGAACCAGCTCACGATCACCTGTGAACCGGGGGCGGGGGTCGGGCAGCACGCGTACATCAGGTGTCGCGATATCGGCGGCGTACTGCACACCCGGATCGGGACCACCGTGGGCGCCGCCGGCGGGTGGTCCAGGGCGGTGTGCGCGACCGGTGAATACGGCCCGGTCTGACCCCGCCAACTCCTTCTTCGTTCAGCGAGCTCGCTCCGAGCTCGGCATGCCCAGTTCCTCTCGGCTGGGTCCTCGCTGCATTCCTGTTCGATCGAAAGGTTCCTCATGTCGGTAACTCACGAGCGTTCCAGGACCACCAAACAAGGTGCGAAGCACCGCAAGGCAGTAAAACGGAATCGTCGCGGCCTGTACGCCGCGGCCGCGTTCGCCTCGCTCGCCACCGTGCTGGTATCGACCGGCCGGGCGGCGGCGGAAGCGCCCGCGTTTCCGCCGATCCCGGCCAATCCGGGTGAGTTCGTTCCCGGATTGAACTCCGCGGTGCCCGGTCTCGGGGACGCGATCGGCGGGGCGATCACCGAGTTCGGCGAATCCGTACCGGACATCGGTGCGGCCGTGCCCGAACTCGGCAACGTCGCAACCAACTTCGGCCCCGCCGGGCAGAACATGGTGGATCAGGCGCTGAACGCGCTGGACAACGTCACCGCGGGCACCCCGGCCGAAAACGCGGGCACCATGATTCGCGGTTTCACCACACCGCCGGCGCCGCCCGCCGCCCAGCCGGGACCCGCCGCTGCGGCACCCGGCACTACTCCGGCGGCAGGCCCGCTCGGCTTCGTACCCTCCCAAGTCACCGAGGTGGCGGCGGTCGCGGAACAGGTCATCAGCACCGGTGTCGATCTGCGGCAGCTGGCCGGTTGGGCCGACAAGACCTTCCCGAGCGGGCCGCTGCGCGGACCCGTCGAAGACATGCTCGCCTTCGTCAACCAGGCGATCGAACAGGCAGGCACGCGCCGGGACCCGATCAGCTCGCCGATCGAAGACCTGATCAACCAGGCGCAGACCCTGTTCGACTTCCCGAAGGACGAGCCGAACCCCACCCAAGCATTGCGCGATCTGCTGACGCCGATGCTCGGGCAGACCGTGGGTGGCGCGGATCCGTTGCAGGGCTTGGCCGAAGGGATCAGGCAGCTCGTCGCGGATCCGGTCGGCTCGCTGAGTACCGCGCTCGCACCGGTGCTGACGGAGATCCGCAACCTGGTCCTGGACAGCGGGCTGATCAACAGTCGCCGCGACGCGGCCTTGCCCCTGCTGGCGCTGCCGGTGCTCGCCGCCGTGATGATCGTCGGGGTTGTCGCCGCGCTGGCGATCGGTGCCGTCGCACTGCTGGCCGCGCCGCTGATCATCGGCGCGCTGCTGGTCGGCGGCATCGTGCTGGCCGCGGTGGCCTTGCCCGCGCTGATTGTCCTCGGCGTCGTGCTCGCTGTTGTCGCGCTGCCGGTTCTGGTGGTGCTCGGCGGGATCGCGCTCGCGGCAGTGGCGTTGCCCGCGCTGGTCGTGCTGGGTCTGGTCGGGCTCGGCCTTGCCGGAATCGTGACGCTGGGTGCGCTGGGTCTTGCCGCGGTCGCGACGGTCGCCGTGCTCGGCTTCGCCGCGCTGGTGGTCGTGCTGACGCTGTGGTGGACCGGGCCGATCGCGTTGATCGCGCTCGCCGCGCTCGCGCTGGTCGGCGTGGTGACCCTCGGTGCGCTGACCCTGGCTGCGGTCGTCGCGCTGACGGTGTTCGCCGTGGTGGAGACGATCGCGTTGGCCGCGCTCGCGTTGGCCGCGGTGATCGTGATCGGTGCGGTCACCTTCACCGCGTTGGCCGCGCTCTTCGCGTTGGGGTTGCCTGCGGTGATCGCGCTGGGTGCCATCGCCCTCGGCGTGGCGGCCACGCTCGGAGTGCTCGCGCTCGCCGCGGTGATCGTCTTCGTCGTATTGGGCTGGACCGGGTTGCCCGCGCTGCTCATCATCGGAGCCATCGCCGCGGTGGCGGCGATCGTTGTCGCGGCGGGTGTGGTGGCCGCACTGGCCGTGGTGGCCGCGTTCGTCGTCGCGGCGGTGGTTGCGCTCGCTGCCCTCGCCGTAGGTGCTGTGATCGCCCTTGCGGCACTGGCTTTCGCAGCGCTGGTCGTCATCGCGGTCTTCGGCGGACCCGCACTGCTCGCGTTCGCCGCAGTCGCCGCGGTAGTCACTCTGGCCGCAGTGGCGGCACTGGTCGCGCTCGCCGTCGTCGCGGCGCCGTTCGTTCTCGCCGCCCTGGCGCTCGCCGCCGTGGTTGCCCTCGCGGTGGTGGCGCTGCCGGTGCTTGCGGCGCTGGTTGTAGGCGCCGGAGTGCTCGCGGTGCTTGCCGCGCCGTTGGTATTGGGTGCCCTTGCGGTGGCGGCTGTGGTGGCGCTCGCGGTGCTGGCCGCGCCGTTCGTGTTGGGTGCGCTTGCGGTGGCGGCTGTGGTGGGGCTCGCGATTGCGGCAGTGGTGGTTGCCGCGCCGTTTGTGTTGGGTGCGCTCGCGATTGCTGCTCTGGCGTTGCCTGTGCTGATTGTGTTGGGCGCGTTGGCTATAGGTGCTGTTATCGGGACCGTGGCACTGCTCGCTACTGGTGCGGCCGTGCTTGCCGCGTTGGCTGTCGTCGCGGTGCCCGTGGTGCTCGCGGTAGTTGCTGTTGTCGGGATCGGGGCGCTGATCGGCGCGGGTGCGGTGGCGCTGACGGCGTTGGTGCTCGGCGCGATTGCTCTTGCGGTGGTGGCGGCGCCGGTTCTGCTCGGGCTCGGGGCCGCCGCGCTGGCGACGCTGGCCGTGGTCGCGGTGGTCGTGCTCGGTGCGCTCGGGTTGGGTCTGGCCGGGACGGTGACCCTCGGTGCGCTGGCGTTGGCCGGGGTGGCGACCACGTTGGTGTTGGCCTTCGCCGCGGTGGCCGTGGTGCTGCTGCTCGGGTGGACGGGCGTGCCCGCATTGATCGCGCTCGCGGCCATCGGTCTGGTCGGGGTGGTCGTACTCGGTGCGCTCGCCCTTGCCGCGGTGATCGCGTTGACCGTCTTCGGTGTCGCGAACGCGATCGGCCTGGCCGCCTTGGCCTTGGCCGCCGTGGTCACGGTCCTCGCGGCGACCCTCACCGGAGTGGCCGCGCTCGGCGCGATCGCCCTCGGCACCGCCGTCGCCCTCGGCGTACTGGCCCTCGGTGCGGTGGCAGTAGTGCTGCTGGCGGGCTGGACCGGAATTCCCGCGCTGGTCGCCCTCGCCGCCATCGCCGTGGTCGCGGCGATCGTGATCGCCGCCGCGGTGACCGCGTCGGTGGTCACCCTCGCCGGACTCGCCGTCGGCACGTTGGTCATCCTGGCCGGCCTGTCCTTCGCCGCGCTCGTCATCACCGCCGTACTCGGCTCACCCGTCCTGGCGGCACTCGGCGGTCTGCTCGCGGCGGCCGCCATCGCGGCGCTGGCAGTGCCGATCGTGCTCGGCGGCCTTGTCCTTGCCGCACTGGCATTGCCGATTATCGCGGTGCTGGGTGCGCTGGCCGCTCTAGCTGTGGTGGCGGCTCCGGTAGTGCTCGGCGCTCTCGCCGTGCTGGCTTTGCCTGCGCTGCTTGTGTTGGGCGCGTTGGGCATTGGTGCAGTAGTCGGAACGATCGCGTTGCTCGCCACAGGTGCGCTCGCTCTCGCCGCGCTTGCTGCGGTTGCGGTGCCGGTGTTGCTCGCGGTCGGTGCTGTAATCGGGACGGGCGCACTGTTCGCGGTCGGCGCGGTCGCGTTGGCGGCGCTGGCGCTGCCGGTGCTGATCGCGTTGGCTATTGGCGCGGTCATCGGGACGGGTGCGTTGCTTGCCACGGGTGCTGCCGTGCTGTCGGCGCTGGCACTGATAGCGGCACCGGTTGTGCTCGGTGCCCTGGCTGCGGGTGCTGTTATCGGGACGGGTGCACTGTTCGCGGTTGGCGCTGTGGCGCTCGCTGCGCTGGTGTTGCCGGTGCTGCTCGGGCTTGCTGTGCTGGCGTTGCCGGTGCTGGTGGTGTTGGGTGCGTTGGCTATTGGCGCGGTCATCGGGACGGGTGCGTTGCTTGCCACGGGTGCTGCCGTGCTGTCGGTGCTGGCTCTGGTAGCGGCACCGGTTGTGGTTGGTGCCCTGGCTGTGGGTGCCGCTATCGGGACCGGCGCGCTGCTCGCGGTCGGCGCGGTGGCGCTCGCGGCTTTGGCGTTGCCGGTGCTGATCCCGCTGGGCATTGGTGCTGCGATCGGCACGGTCGCGCTGCTTGCCACCGGTGCGGCCGCCGCGCTGGGTATTCCGGTAGCGATTGTGTTGGGAGCCTTGGCGTTCGGTGCGGTGGCTGTGGCTGCGGCGCTGGCTCTGCCGGGGCTGGTCGCGCTTGGTGCATCCGGTGCGGTCGCAGTCGCTGTGGCTGCCGCGTTGGCCGCGCCGGGGTTGATCGCGTTCGGGGCGTTTGCGCTGGCGGTGGCGGGCACGATTGCCGTGCTGGCGGTGGCGACGCCGCTGGTGTTGGGGGCGTTGGCGGTTGGTGCGGTGCTGACGACGGTCGCGCTGCTTACCGCGGGGGCGGTCGCGTTGGCGGCGCTGAGTATTGCGCCTCTGGTGGTCGGGGCCATTGCCCTCGGTGCGGTCGTCGCGTTGCTCGGTGCGGGCGGCTTGCTCGCGCTGGCGTTTGCGGCGCTGCCGCTGCTGGCGGTCGCCGCCGTGGCGGCTTCGGTGATCGCGGCCGGTGCCGTGGCGGTGGCGGTGATCGGCCTGCCGCTGGTTGCCTTGGGCGTGCCTGCGGCACTGGCTGTGCTGCTGACGATCGCCCTGCTTGCGACGCTGTTGACGATAGCGGTACCGGTCGGCGCCGCTGCCGCACTCGGCGCAGCGGCGTTGGCGGCGGCCGTGGGCGGGGCGGCGCTGGTCGGCGGGGCGGCACTGGTCGGTGGGGCGGCACTGGTCGGCGCTCCGCTGCTGCTGGCCGCGACGGCGGCACTGCTGCTGGTCGGCGGTTTCCTGCCGCTGGTGGTCGTGCTGCCGCTGCTCGTGCTCGCGGTGATCGTGGTGGTGCCGCTGGTCGGGCTTTCGCTCCCGGATGTGAAGTCCTACCTCGTCTCCGCGATCCGCGCCTGGCGCGACCAGAACACCGAGCGCGGGGATTCCGACAGTGGCATGACCCCGACCGGAACCCAGTTCCTCGACGACATCCCGGACACCGCAAGCCTCGAGGATCTGATTGCCTCGTTGCAGAAGGCATTGGCCCCGCAGCGCGCGGCGGCCGAGGCCGAGATCCCGCTCGTCGGCATCGGTGCGGCGGACGGGCGGGCCACCGACCAGGGCGATCGCCGTCTGGTCACGGTGTCCGTATGAGCCCGCATCTCACCGAAACCCTCTCTCCTACAACGAACTCGGAGCCAACGATGAACCCTGAGACGAACAATGCCGAAGCCGGTTTCGATACCTCCGACCCGGCCCTGCACCTGGAGTACCTCTACGGCCCACAGTGGCGCGATGTCGTGCGGATCGTCGAGCGCGCCGCCCAGCTGACCCCCGAGGAAATGGCGAAACTCAACGCCAACAAGGACGCCGGGTTCACGGCAGGGTCGTCCGCCAACGAAAGCATCGAGCGGCTGCTGGCGAGCTTCCGTACGTCGACCGCCGACACGCAAACCGCGGCGATCGCGGCCGTGACGGCGAAGGAGTTCGGCCGCACCCGCGCCGTGCAGATCGCGGGACTTATTGCGGGACAGTCGATTACCCCGGCCATCTCGGGCGGCGCCGAAGGTTTCGGCGGGCTGCTCGCCTCCCTGGGCGGGGTCGGGGCGCTGAGCACGATCAACCGCGCGGTTACGGCGGCGGTGCTCGGCGACCTGGTCGGTCGCGGCGATTTCACCAGGGACGTCTACAACACCCTGATGGATCCCTGGACCGACGCCATCAGCTGAACCGACGAGCAAAGGAGCTTCGATCATGTTCGAGACGAGATCCGCGCCGAGCAGTACCGCCCCCTTCGCCGGACTGCTGGACACCGCCGCCGCACCGGTCTGCTTCGGCTACTACGAGCAGAACGCCACCGACGACGACACCATCGCCCGCTGTCACGAGCCCCGCGTCGGCCCCGTCGGCTGGTGGAACCGGCACCGTCAAGTCGGGCTCGGCGTCGGCCTGATGCTGACGGGCACCTTGGGCTTCGTCCCCGCGGTGCAGAACGCAATCCTCATGGGGCTGTAGCCAGTCCCATGATGGGCGCGCGAGGCACACCGTGACTGCATCCGCGGTGTGCCTCGTCGTGTCCGCCGGGTCAGAGCAAACCGGCTGGTACGATCTGGATGCCGCTCGACCGGGCGCGCCCGGTGGCAAGCCGCCCGGGGGCACTCCACTCGGTCGGTCGCAGCACGACCTCGGCTCTGTTCCACAACCCGACACCTCGGTGGAGCACATGCGATTGTCTTGTTCGCTGATCTGCCCACAATTCCCAACCCCGCCCGCGCGCCGGTAGCGACGGTGGACGAGCGCACAGCGCACTCCCGGCCGGTGCCGAGCGGGTCGAGCCGAGCCGAAGGCCGCCGCGTCTTCGCCGCCCGCCTCGGCCAGCTCTTCGCCGCGGCAGGCGCGCCGCCGGTGAAATCGGTGGTCCGCGCCGCGAACGAACAGACCCGCGACGGCGGCCGGGTCACCGCCCAGCGGATCAGCGACTGGCGGCGCGGCAACCGGACACCGGCCACCTTCGCCTCGATCCAGCCCGTGCTCGAGGTGTTGATCGGAGAAGCGAAACGCCGCACTGCCGCCCGCCCGCCCGCCGACGCCAGCTTGTTGGATCTGACGCGGTGGCGCGCGGATTGGGAGGCGGCAAAGGTCGAGCCGCCGAGCATCGACATCGGTCGCGAGCCCTTCCGCGGGCTGCTGGAGTACCGAACCGAGGACAGTGACCTGTTCTTCGGCCGCGAGCAAGCGAAACAGCGACTGCTCCAACTGGTTTCCGATGCGGAAGCGGGCGGGGGCCCGGCAATGGCTGTCTTGCTGGGCCTTTCGGGAGTCGGCAAGTCCTCATTACTCGCCGCCGGGCTCCAGGCCGCATCGGGACACCGAACGCCGATCACCATGACTCCGGGCGACGACCCGATGGCCGCACTCGCCGCCGCACTCGATGCGCGGCCACCAGGTCACTGCCTGCTCGTGGTGGACCGCGGCGAGGAGCTGTTCACCCGATGCGGCAATGACATTCTGCGGCAACAGTTCCTGGCTGTGCTGGCGACGCTCGCCGCTTCCGGCGTCGAGCCGCCGACCACCGTTGTCATTGCGTTCGATGCCGCGCATCTACCCGAACTGCTGCGGTACCCGCTGCTGATGACGGTGCTGCGGGCGCACGCGATGGTGCTCGATCCGATGACACCGGAGGAACTTCGCGAGGCGATCGTCCGGCCCGTCGAGGTCACCGGTCTGCGTATCGAGGACAGCCTGGTCGACACGCTGCTGCAGGATCTCGACGCCATCGAGCCGCACAGTTCGGTGCGACTCGCGCTGCTGTCCTTCGCGCTGGCCGCGACCTGGGCAAACCGGCGGGGCAAAACGCTGACGCTGGAGGCTTATCGCGAAGCGGGTGGGTTGGCCCGGGTGAGCGCGGTGGGCGCCGAGAAGTTCTGGTCCCGGCTGACCGATCGGCAACGCGCCGCCGCCAGGCACGCGTTGGTCGCGCTGACGATCATCGGGCCGACGGCGGCGGTGCGCGACCGGATGCCGGTCGAGCTGCTGATCGCCGAGTCCGCCGACCCGGAGGCGACCCGCGCGGTCATCGCCCGACTGACTCGCGCGCGAATAATCGTGCAACGCAACGACGAAGTCGAAGTGGTCCATGATCTGCTGCTGACCGGCTGGCCGCGCATGGTCGAATGGTTGTCGGAGGAGAAGGAACTCGCGCCGGTGCGCCAGCGCATCGAAGCGGACGCACGCGAGTGGGCCCGTCAGGGCAGGCCGGTGTCACTGCTCTATTCGCGGACCAGGCTCGAGGACGCGGTCGCGTGGATGCGGCGCACGGACTCCGCCAACCGGCTCGCGAAGGAGTTCGTGGCCGCGGCGTCGGAACAACAGCGCTTCCGAACCGTGCGCCGACGGCTGATTTCTATCGCTGTTGCCGCGTTGACCGTTGTGGCGCTGGCGCTTTCGGTGGTCGTGATCACCCAGCGCGCGTCCGTAGCGCAGGAGCACAAGGATGTCGTGCTCGGCCAGCTGATCGAGGAGTCGCAGCGCATCGACGGGGTGGACCCTGGGCTCTCGACCCAGCTCGCGCTGGCCGCATATCGGCTGAGCCCTGCTGACCCGGCCGCCCGAGCCCGGCTACTTGCGATGCAGTTGTTGCCGCTGAATATCGCATCGGCGGCGGCTCACGACGGACTGGTCCGCGGGCTCGCGTTGAGCCCGGATCGGAAGTTGCTGGCCAGTGCGGGCAGCGATGGCCTCATCCGGTTGTGGGACCTCTCGAATCCGCAGGCGATCACCGCGACCGGACCGGCGCTGGCCGGTCATCGCGGTCATGTCGAGTCTGTCGCGTTCGGTCCGGGCGGGCGGGTGCTTGCCAGTGCGGGTAGCGATGGCACAGTGCGGCTTTGGGACATCAGCAACCCCGCCGGGGCGGGCAGGTTCGGTGAGTTCGACGCTGGAACGGCCACCACCTCGGTCGCCTTCTTGCCCGACGGACGCACCGTTGTCGCCGGAGCCGTCGACGGCACACTGAACTTCCTGAATGTCGAGACACCACAAGCTATTCGGCGGTTGGGTGCACCGGTTACCGCGCACGCCAACGGAGTACGGTCACTGATGCTCGCGCCGGACGCCCCGGTCCTCGCCACCGCCGGCGAGGACCGTACCGTTCGCCTCTGGTCGACCGACAACCCCGAACAGCCGATCTCACTGGGTGCACCGCTCGACAGCGAAGGAGCCGTGCAAGCCATTGCTTTCGGCCCGGGTGGTCGGCTCGCGGCAGGTACCGGCAACGGCGTGGTGCAGGTGTGGAACGTGTCCGATCCGGCGCTGCCACGGCTGGTCGGCCGGAAACAGACCCGCCCGGTCGCGATCGCCTCGCTGCAATTCTGGCAGGACGGGCGACTGCTGGTCACGACGGACGCCGATGGCGCCGTGCGGAACTTGGATACCAGCCGCCCCGATCGAGTGTCCCCGATCGGGCGGGAGCTGAGCGGAAACAGCGGTACGAACCGGTCTTTCGTGATCGTCTCGGACACCCAGATGGTCACTGCGGGCTGGGACGGACGGATCCGGACGTGGCGGCATGCGCGGGGCAATCTCGCCCTCGCGTTCGCGGGCTCGCTCAGTTCCGTCAGCTTCGACCGGGCGAACAAGGTGCTGGCCAGCGGGCTGCACGACGGACAGATCGCGCTGTGGGACGTCAGCACCCCGTTCGACACCCGGTTGCTGAGCGAGCTGCCCGCGGACGCGCCGCCGGACCGGCGCGGAGCCAAAGTCGCTCTGCGGCCGGATGGTTCGCTGCTGGCTACCGCAGGCAGCGGTGAAGTGCGACTGTGGGATTTAACCGATCCGAGACGGCCGACGCCGACTGGTTCATTGCCCGACGCCGGTCTCGGCGGCCCGATTGCCTTCGGCCCGAGCGGGGACCGTCTACTCACCGGAGTCGACCGCCGATCACTGCAGCTGTGGGACGTGCCCGACCGACGCTCGCTCGGCCGACTGTCGACCGGATACGACAGCGCGATCGAGCTCGCCGCGTTCGCGCCCGATGGTCGGCTTGTCGCGGCGGCCGACGAGGACGCGCGAATCCACCTGTGGGACATGGCCGCACCAGGTACGCCGGTAGCGACCGTGCCGGGCAAGCACGGCGCGGTCGTGCGCGCACTGGCCTTCGCTCCGGACGGTAAGACCCTGTTCGGTGCCGACGGCGACGGCATGATCCGCTCCTGGGACATCACCGACCCTGCCCGGATCCGTGAACTGGACGCGATCCGCGCGCACACCGACGCGGTGCGGACCCTGACCATCGACCAATCCGGCAGCCGCTTGGCCTCCGGCGGTGACGACGGGGTCGCCCGGCTGTGGAACATCGCCGACCCGTCCGACATCGAGCCACTCGGCGACCCGATCGAGGCGAGAATCGGCTCGACCTGGTTCCTGCGTTTCGACCCGCGCGACGAGTCCCGCCTGCTCGGCATCGGCGACCAACTGTCCGCCCTGTGGTACTTGGCGCCGGAAGCGGTCGCCGCGGAACTGTGCGACTCCTCCGCCGTGCACGTCGACGAGCGAACCTGGCACGACCTGCTCCCGTCCTTGCCCTACGTGCGCCCTTGCTGAAGGCGGAACACCGGTTTGGGGAAGTCGCGCTTCTGCTCTCGAATCAGTTTGGGCGACACGCAGATTCGCGGGGATATTCCTACTGCAAAACGGGCGCGCGGTCACGCAGTTTCCGGGCGGCCGCCGACAAGTAGGTGTCCGTCCGCCACACCAGATTCAAGACGCGCTCGCAGCCGGGGTTGTCCACTTCCAGCCAGGCCACCGGGTAGCGCGGCGCCGCCTGCCTCGAACCCGCTGGGACAAGCCCGATGCCGAGGCCGGCGCTGATCAGATCGCCGGTCGCGCCGGGCTCGTCACCCTCGCACGAGATCGACGGTTGTAATCCGGCTTCGGCGAACAACCGGTCGAGCAGGGTCCGCGGCCAGTAGCCGGGGCGGCAGGTGACGAAGTGCTCGTCGGCCAACTCCGCGATGGTGATCCGGTCGCGTGCGGCGAGCGGATGCGCGAGCGGCACGGCCAGCAGTACCTGCTCGCGCCACAATTCGACGGACTGCAATGCGGGGCCGTCCAGTGGTTGCGAAGCAAAGCACAGGTCGACCTCGCGATCGGCGAGCTGCCGCTGCATCGTTTCGGCGTTCGACTGGAACAGGCGGACGTCGACGCCCGGATACTCGGCGCGGAATCGGGCGAGCAAGCCGGTGATCGTCAGCAGGGTCTCCGCGGCGACCGTGACGCGGCCGTGGTCGAGCCCGGCGGCGTCGGCCAATTCGCTACGCGCGTCGTCGAGTTCGGACAGCGCACGGTCGACTCGGCGCAGGAAGGTCGCGCCGAAGGCGTTGAGCCGCACCTGCCGTCCCACGCGGTCGAACAGCGGGACACCGAGCTCCTTCTCCAATCGCGCGATCGTCCGGCTCACCGAGGGTTGCGCCACCATCAGCTCCGCGGCGGCCTGACTGATGTGCTCGCGCCGGGCGACCGTTTGGAAGTAGCGCAGTTGCAGTAGGTCCATCCGGTTCCTCCGTGTGCCACCTAGCTGATGCTTTCAGAGGCATGAGTTTATGGCAGAACTGGTCTTGGCGGGCATGAGGCCTGCGGGCTTAGCGTTCGATCTATGAACTCCCCGGATCCCCTCGTCATTGTCGGTGCCGGCCTGGCCGGCGCCACCGCCGCCCAGACGCTGCGCGCGGAAGGCTACGCGGGCCCGCTCGTCGTGATCGGCGACGAGCCGCGCCAACCGTACTGGCGGCCGCCGCTGTCCAAAGGCCTGCTGGCCGGGTACGCGGAGCCCGAGCACATCGTCGTTGCGCCACCACAGGATTGGGCGGACAACAACATCGACCTGCGCACCGGGATCTGTGTGCGGGAGCTGGATCCCGCGGCGCGAACGCTGACGCTCGAGGATGGTTCGTCCTTGCGCTACAGCCAGCTCCTGCTCGCCACCGGCGGCCGAGCCCGGCGGCTCCCTGGAATGGACGGTGCGCGCACGTTGCGCACCCTGCCCGACGCGCTCGCGCTGCGCGCGGCACTGACCGAGCAGCGCTCGCTGCTGGTCGTCGGAGCGGGACTGATCGGATTGGAGGTGGCGGCAACGGCCCGCTCGCTCGGGTGCGAGGTCACCGTCCTCGAAGTCGCAGGCGCACCGCTGGGCCGCGTGGCACCGCCGTGGCTCGGTGGCCTCTTCGCCGCGCTGCATCGACGCAACGGTGTGCGGTTCGGACTGGGTGTGCGCCTGGACCGGGTGATCGAAACCGACGACGGTGTGGTGGCGGTAGCGGAGGACGGGCGCACCAACTGGTCCGCCGACCTCGCGGTGGCTGCGGTCGGCATGGTTCCCGAGACGGGGCTTGCCGAACGCGCCGGACTCACCGTCAGCGACGGCATCGTCGTCGATGAATGGTGCCGTACCTCCGCGCCGGGGGTGTTCGCCGCCGGTGACGTCACCACGATCACCCACCCGTTGCTCGGCGGGCTGTACCGGATCGAGCATTACCGCCATGCCATGGAGCAGGCGACTGCCGCGGCGCGGAACATGCTGGGCAACAAGACTTCCTACGCACCGGTCCCGTCGGCGACGTCCGAGCAGTTCGGCACCCGACTGGAAATCTGCGGGTGGCCCGACGCGGCCGACGTCTACGGCGAGCAAGGCTGCTCGGTCCGCGGTGAACCGGGGGATCTGGATTTCTCCGCCCTGTTCTGGAAAGACGATCGCCTGGTAGCGGCGGCGTGTGTCGGCCGGAGCGGCGAATTCGAGCAGTGGCAACGGATCATCCGCGACCACCCCTACACCGAGGTCGACCGGCTCACCGATCCCGCAGTCGATCCGGCCACGATTGTCGGCTGACCAGCCGCGAGTTCAGAGAGGCTGCGCACCAATGCATCTGCGTATCGTCACGATCAACGTGCAGAACAAGGAGGGCGACCCCCGTCGACCGGCTCTGCTCAACCAGGAGTTGCGTCGCCTGGCCCCCGACCTGGTCGCGCTGTCGGAAGTCGTCGACAACGAGCAGCTCGACGCGCTGCTGGACGGCACCGGGTTGCACGGCACCCATCAGGCCGACGTGATGGCCTACACCCCGCCCTTCGTCGACCGCTACGGCGGCACCGCGGTGGCCAGCCGCTGGCCCCACCGGGTCGTGGAAGTGCTCGATCTGCGTCTCGCTGGTGCCGGGGACGTCCCCTGGTGCACGGTGGCGGCCGAGGTCCCGTTGCCCGGCGAAGGCGAGGTGCTGTTCATATCCACTACGGCCGCTTGGCGTTTGGATGCCGAAGCCGTCCGCGAGCAGCAGGCCGTAGCCCTCAGCGATCTCGATGCCAGGCACCGCACCGACCTACCCACGATCATCGCCGGTGATTTCAACGCCGAGCCCGACGCGGCAAGCATCCGCTATCTCACAGGCCGCCAATCGATCTCCGGACGCAGCGTGCATTATCACGACGCATGGGAGGTGGCCGGTGACGGACCCGGCCACACCTGGAGCGTCGAGAACGCCACTGCTGCCGCGCTATTCGAGCAGATCGTGCGGCAGCCCGGACATCGCCGCCGCCTCGACTACGTATTCACCGGCTCCTGGCACGCACACCCGAAGGCGCGCTGCGAGATTCGTGCCGCGCAACTCGCTTTCGATCGGCCCACCGAAGGTGTCTGGCCGAGCGACCACTACGGGGTAGTCGTCGACGTCGAGATCGGCAAGGACAAGTGAGGAATCGGCCGACCTACCCACGCTGACCGTCCGGAAGCGCGGCAGCCGATCTCGATCCGACAGGCTCGTCGGTGACCGGTGACCGGTGACCTAGCCCTGCCGCCGACGTATCGCTCCGGTGCTCGCTCACGCCGGTATGTGGTTGGGGGAGTTGGGGACCGGGATTTCGAATTGCCAGGGGCCGGGGAGGCTGGGGCGGGCGGCGGCCTGAGTGTGTAGGCGCAAGTAGTCCGCGCGGGGGAGGTCGATGGCGCCGAGGGAGGTGAGGTGGCTGGAGGGGATCTGGCAGTCGATGAGGGGGAAATCCCAGGCGGTCAGTTGGGCGCAGAGCCAATACAGCGCGACCTTGGAGGCGTCACGGGCGCGGGAGAACATGGACTCGCCTGCGAAGGAGCGGCCGCATGCGACGCCGTAGAGGCCGCCGACCAGGTCGCCGTCGCGCCATACCTCGACCGAGTGCGCATGGCCGACGTGGTGCAGCCGCAGGTAGGCCGCCATCATGTCGGGGCCGATCCAGGTTCCGGTCTCCTCGCCACGCGGTCCAGCGCAATGCGACATCACCTCGGCGAAGGCCCGATCCATGGTCACCCCGTAGTCGGCGTTGGTGACAGCTCGGCGATAGGACCTGCTCACCCGCAAGTCGGTCGGCACCAGAATGCTGCGCGGGTCCGGGCAGTACCAGTGGATCATTTCGCCGGGGTTGTACCAGGGAAAGATGCCCGCGGAGTAGGCGTCCAACAGCCGCTCCGGCGACAGGTCCCCGCCGAATGCGACCAGCCCGGACGGATCGGCGAGCTCGACAGGCGGGAACGGCTGGTCTGGATCGACCAGGTACATCCGCGTCAGGTCGGTAGCGTCGGTCACCGGACAAACATTACCGACCTGAGCGAACAGTCTCAGGGCTGCGACGGCGGGACGAATCCCCGAACGGGATCGGTCCGCGGAGCCGGCATTTCGGTACCCGACACATCGAGTGCCAGTGGTGCTGTACCAAGGCGTGTGGCCGGTACCTCTGTCGGCTCAGTCCTGGGTGGCGAGTGCTGCGGCGATGGACTTGGCGGCCGCTGGGAATCCGTTCGGGTTGGGGCCGGTGAAGTTCAGGCGTAGGTAGGGGCCCGAGGGCTCGGCGGGGAACCACTCGTGACCGGAGGCGACGTATACGCCGCGGGTTTCGCAGTCGCGGACGAGGCGGTCCGTGTCGGTGTTGTCCGGGAGTCGAGCCCAGAGGTGGAGGCCGCCGCGGGGTACGTGCTCGACGCGCAGGCGCGGGGCGTGCTCGATGAGGCTGCTGACGAGTAGCGCCCGGCGCTCGCGGAGTTGGCCGCGCAGCCTGCGCAGGTGGGTGTGCCAGCCGGGATCGGTGAGGACTTCCAGCGCGGCTTGCTGGAGCAGACCGCTCACGTACATGGATTCGGCGGACTGGTCGGCCAGGATTCGCTCGCGGGCCGGCCCGCGAGCGATGACGGCACCGACCCGGATGGTCGGCGACAGGCTCTTGGTCAGGGACCGGACGTAGACAACATGGCCCGCCGTGTCTCGGGTTGCTACCGGCCGAGGCTCGGTGTCGATCCCGAAGTCGTGCGCCCAGTCGTCCTCGACGAGGAAGGCGCCGTGCGCCCGGACGACCTCGAGTACGGCCTCGGTCCGCTCCGGGGACCATTGCGCCCCAGTGGGATTCGCGTAGTTCGGTTGGACGTAGCAGGCGCGGGCACCGGTCTCCCGGAGCGTACGGTCCAGCCCGGCCGGGTCGGGTCCTTCTGCGTCGCTCGGCACCGGCACCAGCCGGACACCGGACTGATGCGCCGCACGGATCGCGCCCCAGTAGGTGGGCGACTCGATCAGCAGCGGCTGTCCGGGAGCGACGAGTGCGCGAAACGTAGAGGTGAGTCCGCTTTGGCTGCCGGGGACGATGACGACGTCGTTCGCCGTGGGGGCGGCGAGACCGGCGGGTGTCTTGTCGGCCAGCTCGGTCGCGAACCAGGTACGAAGGTCGTTGAGCCCGGCGGACTCCGGTCGTGACGTGGCCGTGGATCCGCGCGCGGCGCGTGTCAGGGCCGCGCGAACCAGCCGCTCGGGCAACAGGTCTGCCTCGGGGTAACCGGAATGGAGCGCTTGCGCGTCGGCCGGCGCGGTACGCATGGTGCCGCCGACGCTCGGCAACGTGCGCCGCGGTGTCCCCAAAGCCGCTGTCTGCCAACCGAAATCCTGCGGACGCACGGGCCGCGGCGCGCGAACGAAGCTGCCGACGCCGGGGCGGCTCTCGATGAGGCCCTCGGCGGCGAGTGCCCGGACCGCCTTCTGCACGGTGACCGGGCTTGCGGCGTAGTCCGTCACCAGCTGACGCGTGGACGGAAGCTGCGCGCCCGGTGCGGCGGTCGCGATCCACGCGCGGATGCCGTCGGCGATTCGGCTGCTGCTATCGTTGAACATGTCAGTACAGAGTAGCGCTACTATCGAAGTGCGCACACCGCTACCCTCCCCGTTGTCCGGCGCGAGCTGGGGACTCATCGGTGTCGCAGCCTTCTCCATGACGATGCCACTCACGCGCATCGCCATCGGCGGACTCTCGCCGCTGTTCATCGGATCCGGTCGCGCGGTGGTCGCTGCCGTACTGGCGGCTGTGGCGTTGGCGGTCACCCGTCAAGCCCTCCCATCGGGTACGCAGTGGGTGCGGCTCGCCGTCGTTGCGGCGGGCGTTGTCGTCGGTTTTCCGGTTCTCACCTCGTATGCCCTCACCGTGACGCCCGCCAGTCATGGCGCCGTCGTAGTCGGGCTGTTGCCCGCGGCCACCGCGGTGATGGCCGTGCTGCGCACCGGCGAACGTCCGGCGCGCGCCTTTTGGCTGTTCTCTCTGGCCGGCGCGGTCGCCGCGGTCGTGTTCGCCCTGGTGGAGGGCGGCGGCCTCGGGGAAATCCACGGCGCCGACCTGCTGCTGTTCGGCGCGGTGATCGCGGCCGCGGTGGGGTATGCCGAAGGTGGCCTGCTCGCGCGGGAAATCGGCTCCTGGCAGACCGTGTCGTGGGCGCTGGTGCTGTCCGCGCCACTGATGCTCACGCTTGCCGGTGTCGCGGTCGCGGATCGGGCGCCTGCGGCCGGCGCGGTCGAATGGGCCTGCTTCGTTTACCTTTCGGTCGTCAGCATGTATCTCGGCTTCTTCGCCTGGTATCGCGGTTTGGCGATCGGGCCGATGGCGCGGGTCAGTCAGGTGCAGCTCGTTCAGCCGGTGCTGAGCATCTGCTGGGCGGCGCTACTGCTCGGCGAGCACATCGGCTGGCTCACGTTCGCCGGCGGGGCGGTCGTCATCGCCTGTGCGGGTGGTGCGGTGCGTACCCGGCTCGGTCTCGCCGAAGCCGTTGCGAAGGGCGACTTGAACTCCGTGCGCCGGTTGCCGGGAGCGTGCAGGAGATTCGACTATGGTCGGAAGGGTGTCCAAGACGCACGACTACGAACTGGATGTCACCTGGACCGGTAATACGGGGACAGGGACCAGCGGTTACCGGGACTACGAGCGATCGCACACCCTCAGTGCGGACGGCAAGCCGGAGATTCCGGGCACCGCGGACCCAGCGTTCCGCGGTGTGCCGGAGCGCTGGAATCCGGAGGAGCTGTTGGTGGCTTCGCTGTCGCAGTGCCACATGCTCTGGTACCTCGCGTTGTGCGCGCGGGCGGGCATCGTGGTCACCGACTACACCGATCACCCATCGGGCACCATGGTCGAAAACCCCGACGGCGGCGGCCGATTCACCGAAGTTGTGCTGCGTCCACGGGCCCGGATCACCGATCTTCAGCACCGCGAGCGCGCGCTCGCCCTGCACGAGCGCGCCCACGAGCTCTGCTTCATCGCCAACTCGGTCAACTTCGAACTTCGTTGCGAGCCTGAAGTTCTGGGGACCTGAGGATCTCGGACGGCACCCCAGCGGCGATCTCACCGAGAGGCAGGATCGAATCGGCGAGGCGTTCGATGACAGTCTCCTGGTGACTGATCACTATGAGGGCCAAGCCTTTTCGGCGTAGCTCCGCGAGTAGTTCGAGCACGAGATCTTGGGTGCTCGGGTCCAGTGACGAGGTGATCTCGTCGCAGATCAGGATGCGTGGTTCCGCGGCGAGGGCGCGGGCGATAGCGACGCGTTGTTGCTGGCCGCCGGACAGATGGGCGGGGCGGCGCAGTACCAGGCGGTCGTCCAGTCCGACGGCTTCGAGTAGACGGCCCGTCCGGTCACGGGCGGTGGTCGCGTCCACGCCGTGCAGTAGGCGCAGGGGGCGGCCGATCTGGCTGCCGACTCGATAGGACGGGTTGAGGGAGGTCGCCGGATTCTGGAAGACCAGTTGAATCGCGCGACGGTGCTCGATGGTTCGCCGGTCGACGCTGGGATGCAGTGGCGCGCCGTCGAGTTCGACGAGGCCGCGAGCCGGTGCGTGCAGTCCGGCCAGCGCCCGAGCGACCGTTGTCTTGCCCGCACCGGAACGGCCGGTGATGGCAAGACACTCGCCGGGGTGCAGCGTGAAGGATACGCCGTCCACGACCGGACGGGAGTTGCGGTGGGTCACGGCGAGTCCTTCGACCCGCAGCACCGGTGGAGTCTTCGGACGGAATGTGCGCGATGAGGTCGGCGCAGTGGGCTTCTGGTCGTGGCGCGGTGCCATCCCCACCACCTTGCCCCGGTCCAGTTCGAGCACCTCGTCGACCAGCGGTGCGATGGTGGGTAGATCGTGGGTGATGACGAGCAGGGTGGTGGTGTCCTTGATTGTGCGCAGTGTGCGCAGCAGTTGTTCGCGGGTCGCTGCGTCCAATCCGGTGGTCGGCTCGTCCAGCACCACGAGTGCGGGTTTGCCGAGCAGTGCCATCGCGAGCAGGACCCGCTGCTGCTGACCGCCGGAGAGCTCATGGGGGAAGCGCCGCTGAAACCCACGGTCAACGGGTAGATCCACTTCACGCAACGCACGGGCGACCGCGTCGGTATCGAATGTGCCGCGCAGGCGGGCGATTTCCCGCAGGGCGGTGCCGATGCGCATGGCCGGATTCAAACCGGTCGCGGGGTCCTGCGGCACATAGCCGACGGTGCGGCCTGCGCCGCCGAGACCGACCGTGCCGGAGGCTGTCAGCCCGGCGGGTAGCGCGCCGAGCACCGCCAACGCGAACGTGGTCTTGCCCGCTCCGGAAGGACCGACCACGGCAAGGCCGTGCCCCGACGGCACACGCAGCGAAATATTGTCCAGTACAACGGTTCCGGCGGCATCGTGAACCGTGAGTCCGTCGACCGTCAGCCCATCGGTGGTCGAGGCCGCCGAAAGGCCCGGCGACGCCGAGCGATTCACCTCGAAGGCCCGGTCGGTGACCATGTTGACCGACACCACCAGCGCCATGATCAACAGCGCCGGCGCGAGCACGGCCCACGGCTGCACGCCGAATCCCGGCCGATTCTCGGTGATCATGAGCGCCCAGTCGGGGGAGGGCGGGCGCAGTCCGAGTCCGAGAAACCCGCTGACCGCGACCATCGAAATGCTCGCCGACATCCGCACTCCCGCATCGGCCAGCACCACCGATCGCAGATTCGGCAGCACCTCGACCGCCGCGAGGCGCCACAGCGGTTCACCTCTGGCGCGGGCCGACTCGACGTACCCGGTGGTGGCGAGTTCCAGCGCGCAGGTGCGAACGATCCGGATGATCCAGGGCACCGAGGCCAGCGTCGCGGTCACCACGATCGCGACCGGCCCGGCGCCGAGCGCGGTCGCGATCACCGCGAGCAGCAGGAACCACGGCACGACGACGATCGCGTCGACCGGGAGCATGATCCAGCGGTCCAGGCCGCGGCGCAGACCCGCGAGTAATCCCAGCCCGAGGCCGAGCGCGTACGCCACGATCAGCACGAACCCGGCGAGCGACAGCAGCGGCAGCCCGCCGTGCAGCACCCGCGACAGCACATCCCGGCCGACCACATCAGTGCCGAAGAGGTGACGCCCCGTCGGCGGCTGGAACGGTGGCGCGACCACCGCGGTCGGCGCGTACGGCGCGAACACCGGACCGAGCAGCACGACGAGCAGCACCAGCACGGTGACCAGCAGCCAGCCGGAGCGAACCCGGCGTAGCGCCCTCATGCGCGCTCCGTCAGGGCCAGCCGGCGAGCCCGCGGGCTCACCAGCAGGGTCAGCAGATCGGCGATCAGGTAGATCGCGATCCCGACGGCGGCCATCAACACCGCGGCCGATTGGACGAAGGGAAAGTCGCGAGCGGAGATGGCGCGCAACAGTTCCTGTGACAGGCCTGGATAGTTGAACAGCGTCTCCACCACCGCGACACCGCCGATCAACCCGACGACCGAACCGGCGAGGGGGTAGATCGACGCCGACACCGCGTTGGGTGCGACGTGCCGCAGCAGCAGCCGCGGGCCGGTGACGCCGTTGAGGCGAGCGGTCCGAATGTAGTTGCCCGCCATGACTTCCGCGGTCTGCGCCCGCACCATCCGCACCGGATGCGGTGCCAGCCCGATCAGCAGACAGGTCACCGGCAGCACCAGGATCTCCGGCCGTTGCCACGCGGTCGCGCCGGTCGGCAGCAGCGAGACGGCGGGCAAGAGGTGCAGCGACAGCGACACCGTCGCCACCAGCAGCACACCGAACACGAAGGACGGCACCGATTCCGCCGCCAGCGCGACGGCGCTGATCACCCGGTCGGTCCGGGTCCCGGCGCGGGCTCCCGCCACCAGTCCGAGCACGATCGCCAGCGGGATCAACAGCGCGGCGGTGAGCAGCGCGAGGGTGACACTGTTGGTCGCGCGGCCGAGCAGCACATCACTCACCGGGCGCCCCGAGATCAGCGAATGGCCGAAATCGCCGTGCAGGAAGGCGAACAGCCACTCGGCGAAGCGCACCGGTGCAGGCCGGTCCAGTCCGAGCTCGGCGCGCAGCGCGGTCAACTGCTCGGGCGTGGGGTCACCGCCGCCGTCGCGGGACAGCAGCACCGTTGCCGCGTCCGAGTCCAGCGCTTCGAACAGGCAGAAAACCACGAGCGCGACGGCGAAGAGCACACCGATCCCACCGCCGACTCGCCGTGCGATATAGGCGATCACGGCGCTGCTACGTCGCCAGCCAGGTGGTGGCGTAGTTGGCCCAGTCGTCGGTGCCGGGCACCCCGTTGCGTACGCCGCGCACGTGATTCTTCGCCGCGTCGGGCCGTTTGGCGAAGCTGTGCAGGATGTACCCGCCCTCGTTCCAGAGTTCTTCCTGGAGTTCCCGATACAGCGCGCGGCGGCGCTGCGGGTCCATCGCGGCGCGGGCCTCGGCGAACTTCGCGTCCCACCCTGGCCGCCGCCAGCCGGTGCCGTTGCTGGGGGAGGCGCTGGTCATGGTCTGGCCGTAGAAGTAGTCGAGACTGTAGTTCCACCAACCGATGTGCGACAGTGCGGCTTTACCGCTGACCTGGGAGAAGTAGGTGTCCGCAGGCACCGATTCGAGCCGGATGTCGATCCCGGCGGCCTTCGCGTGCTCGGCGAACAAGGTCGCGGAGTCGAGCATGCCCGGCGAGCCGTCGGCGGTCGGCAGCGTGACCGTCAGGTTCTCTTTGCCCGCCTCCCGCAACAGCTCTCGCGCGCGCCGCGGGTCGTAGGTCCGCTGTGGCAGACCGTCGTGATAGAACGGTGCGCCCTTGCCGTAGACGTCGTTGCCGAGCTCGGCGTAGCCGTAATACACCGAGTCGACCATGGCCTGACGGTTTACCGCGAGACGCATGGCCTGCCTGACCCGCACATCGTCGAACGGCGGTGTGTCCACGCGCATCTGGAACGCGCCCATCAGGCCGGCGGGCGGGACCACCACGGTGGTACCAGGGTCGCGCTCCAGAGTGCGCGCCTGCAGGTACGAGATCTCGTGCACCACATCGGCTTCGCCGGACAGGAAGGCGTTGACCCTGGCCTCGGTCTCCGCGATCTGGATGATCTCCACCTCGTCGAGCAGGGGGCGACCGTCCCAGTATCGATCGTTGCGCCGCAACAGGGTTCGGTCACCGGGCGACCACCGCGCCAGCGCGAACGGGCCGGTGCCGACCGGCAGCGACGACCCGTCGATGGTGCCGGTACCGTCCTTCACGATGTAGCAATACCAGCCCGCCAGTACCGAACCGAAGTCGGCCAGCGGCGTTTTCATCGTCACCAGCACGCCCAGATCGCCGTCCGCGCGGGTGCGTGACATATCGATGTTGGCGAGATCGCCGGAGGACTTCTTGGCCGGGTCGAGCATCCGCTCGAAACTCCACAGCACGTCCCGGGCCGTCAGCGACGAGCCGTCGCTGAACACCACGCCCCGGCGCAGCGTGATCCGCCACTGACTGCCATCGGCATTGGGCTCCAACGACTCCGCGAGCCGATAGCGCAGCGTCAGATCGTTGTTGTACGCGACAAGCTTGTCCCAGACGTTCTTCGACACCGCGCCACCCGCCGAACTACCGGCCTCGTGCGGGTCGAGCACATCCGCGCTCGCCGAGCGCCCCGCGATCACCGACCGCAGGCGCCCGCCGGGCCGTGGCGGTCCATCCGGGGCCGCCGGGCCGCCGTCGGTGCCGCAACCCGCGAGCAGCCCGCCCATCGCGAGCGCACCCGCACTCCCGAGCAGAAAGGAACGGCGACCGAGCCCGGGCCGCACCGCTGTGTACTTGTCCATTGCCATCCTCGTGGGGTGAGATCCCGTGTACCACGGCGCAGGTATCCTGGCTCCCGGATCAACGCTTCCCGCCGGTCTTCCAGCCTGGGTAGGCCGTGACCATGAATCGGCGGATCGCTCCTCGGTGACAGTTGCGGGACAGCCCCGGATTCGCACCGGTGTTCCCTACGCCGGATTCAGACCATACCGTCTGCGATGCTGGACGCCGACGAGCAGTCGGATTGCGGTACGTTCGGGTATCCGGGGATGCGCGGGCCGGCAACCCTGGATGATGGTCGGATGCTTCCCACCGACCGCCTGACCCAGGCGGACCGTCGCCCAGCGGTGATCGATACGCCCCTCGGCACCGTCGAGTTCTCCGTCACGCTCGCGGCGGACGTGCTACCGGCCGAGTCGAATACCCTATGGCGGTTGGCGAATGGCTCGCATCTGCATCGGTGGCAGCACCGAACCGCTACGGTCGACCTGTTGCTCGGCGGCATCGACGTCAAGCCATGGGACGGCGGCGCACCGGTCCCGGTGTGGGCCGGGATCTGGCAGGTGCAGGCGTGCGCGGAGGTGTCCGGACTGATCGTCTCGGCCGCGCTGACCGACCTGCCCGCCGACGCCTATGGCGGCCAGGACTCCGCCGAATGCCTCGCGGCGGTGAGCGTAGAGAACGAGCACTTCATGGTGTCGATCGGCGGTCCCGATGCGGAGCTGCTCGCCATGCAGGCCGCGGATGGCCGGCTGATGCCCTCCCGCTGGGCGCACCTGGTGCCGACCGGCGTGGCCGACACCACCACCGAATGCGTTGTGCGCTACCCGGATTCGGCCTCGATCGCGTGGCATCTGCCCGGCCTGGCCGCCGGGGAAGCAGCCCGGCTGTGCATCGCGTGTGCCTGGTGTCCCCGCGACGACGAGCGACCGGCCGCCTGGTACGCAGTCGACATCCCGCTCGACACTGCCTATCTTCACCTCGTTGCCGAGCCGACCTGATCGGCGGCATCCAGCACACGTCACTGACCATTCTTTTCGATAAGGCTGCGTGTGGCACGCGTGCGCTCGGCTCGAATGTCATTAGCATTCGATAGGCCATCGAACGGGCGCAGTGTAAATCGAAGCCAAGAAAGGACAGCTATGACGGAGGAATTTCCCCCCGGTTATACGGCGCCGGGCCAGTACCCGCCGCCGGTCCCTGGTTCTCATCGGCGGCCGGGCAAGGGCCTCGCCATTGCCGCGCTGGTGCTGGGCATCCTCGCGCTGCTCACCTTCTGGACCGTGATCGGTGGCATCTTGTTCGGCCTCGCCGGGCTCGTCATCGGCATCATCGCCGCGGCACGGGCTCGCAAGGGAGCGGCCGAGGGTTCCGCCATGGCGATAACGGGCTTGGTGTTGAGCATAATTGCATTGGTCGTGACGGCGATCGCCATCGCGGTCGGTTTCGCGCTTTTCACTTACACCGGCGGTGACGAGTTCACCGACTGTGTGAACGACGCCGGTAACGATCAGTCGAAAATCGATCAGTGCGAACGGGATTGGCAGCAGACGGTGGAGAACAAATTCAGTGTCACCCTCAGTCCGCAGCCGACCAACTGAGGAGTTCGTTCCCTCCTCACCGAGAATTGGTCGCGGCCGAGGACGATCTCGTTGGACAGCTGTGTTGAGCAGTGTGCACGACGCCGACCTGCCGATGAGTGCGTGGCACCACGCCCGCGCTCCGGCAGGCGGCCGAGCCCCGCGTGACTACGGCACCGCGGGTCATTGCGCTCGGTCGGGCGGGTGCGTCTAACTTCCATTGTGAATATCTTCATCCGTGGATAATTGAGCGCGACCATACCTGCCGACCAGTCGGCATCGCCCGGTCGGATAAATTCATTCGGCGTGCTTACCAATTCGGCGCAATTCAAGTGCGCAGTAGGGGTCGACGCAAAGGCGGTGGGGGACTATGGTTGTGACCTACCAGCCCCAGTCCCGAATCAGACTCGACGCCGAGAAGTATTGCGGGGCACCGAAGTCCGCTGCCTGGTCCCAGCAGTCGACCACCTCTGTGTATTTAGGTGGAGTCATGTCCCCATATGTCGAATATTTGGATCGCCGCATCGCATTGGGCACCTTACGAATTCGAGCGGTCGGTATGCATTGGGGTTGATTCACCGCAGCTGAAACATTGTTGCGCACCGTCTCGTTGTCATGAGAATTCCCGCACAATTCGACCAGTCCCTGGCCGTGCGTATTGCGCTGCCCAAGACCACGAGAGAACGACATAAAGGAAAGGAGGTGACAAAAATGACGAAGATGCCTTACATCGAGCCCCTGGTGATCTGCCTGGGCGCGGTCGAGGACCACACCACGATCCTCTTCCGCGGCGTGCCTGATCTGGTGAGCCACGGCAACCTGGTCTAGCCGCACGCAGTGATCGACCCGTGGTCCCCTCCCATCGGCACGTGACGGGGGAGGGGACCACATTTCTCGGCGATTTTGAGAGGTTCCGCCATCATGGACCATTCCCCACTTACCGTGGACTACCTCGGTTGCGCCGGCCGAGCGAGCGTGCCGCGCGACGGGGCCCCCGTCGATTACGCCTGCGTGCCCTTCCTCGCGCGTAGCGTCCCCGTGAGCCCGAATTACTTGCGGCAGTGGACAAGAGCGGGAACACACCCGACTGCGCTACCCGCGCACACGGCTGATCGAGCCTATCTCGCGCTGGGCGGCACCCTCACCGGAGTCCTGGACGAGGCTCTCACCGAACGGATTACCGCCACGCTCCGGAGCGGACGGTACGCCGAGCTGGCCGAGCTACCGGGCGACCTGGTCGGTTGCCTCGTCACCGCCGATCGAGTCTTCCTGTTCCGCAGCCTGTTCACCCGGGACACCCTGTTCTACCAGCAGTCCGGCCACACGCTGGCCTGGTCCAGCGATCCCGCCGACCTCGTCCCCGACGACCTCGACCGGCTGGACCGGGAAACCCTCTGGCGAATCTGCCGTGGGGACAGCATCTTCGCCTATCCCGAGCTGGGATTGCTGCGCCCCGGCCACCTGCTGGTGTTCGACGGTGTCTCCACCGAGGTCGTCCAGTACGACCGGATCAGGCCGAAGCCGCTGCCGCGCGGCAGCACCGCGCGGGATTACGCGGAGCGGGCCTGGGAACTCCTCCTCGCCGCGACCCGCCCATACGCGCAGGCCGGTCCCGTCGGACTACTGCTGAGCGGCGGCATGGATTCCTCGGCCGTGGCCGCCGCGCTGGCCGCCAACGGCGCCGACGTCACCGCCTACCACCTGGGCACCGACGACCCGCTCGCCGACGAGTCCGAGTACGCCCGCGCGGTGTGCCGGCATCTGTCCATCCCGTTCGTGCCGATCATGACCGACACCGGTGCCGGGCACGTGAACGAGGACTGGCAATTCTCCCACCCGTACAACCACACCGGGTTTCGCTGGTTGGAGCAGATCGTGCAGCGGGTCCACCAGGACGGCATCGCACTGCTCACCTGGGGTCGCGACGGTGACCTGCTGTTCAGTCCGGCCCCGAATTACGGCGTGCGTGATGTGCTGTGGGGGCGGCTGAGCTTGTCGGAGAAGCGCCTGATGTTGCGGGGCCTGCTCTGTTCACGCTGGACGGTGACAGATCTGCTGAAGAGCGTCCGTCGCTCGTATTCGCTGGCGATCGATGCCGCGGCCTTCGGCGATTACACCCGGCGCCCTGACTTTCTCGTTCCCATGCCGAATGTGCGGTTCGAGTTGCCCGATCCGGAATTCGTGCCCGAGGAACAGACCACCGATCTGGCCCTGGCCTGGCCGCACGGCGTTCAGTTCTGCTCGCCGATGGCCGATCGGGCACTGTACGAGCTGATGACCGGCATGCCGGTGGCGTACCGGTGTATCTCCTACGGCGGACGCAACATCAACAAACCGGTGCAGCGGTTGATGCTCGAAGATCGGCTGCCGCCGTTGATTTGGCGGCGGCACGGCCGGTTGTGGCTGGGTTCGCCGCACGAGAACTACTGCCTGAACCACCCGCAGGTGCTCGCCGCGCTACTCGGGCCCGACTCCCTGCTTGCTCGGCTGAACATCGTCGACCCGGCGCAGGTCGTCGCCGTCCTCGGCCACCCATTGTCGACCCGCCGCCATGCGCAGAGCCTCATCTGCTCGGCCATGACCGAACTATTCCTGCGCAGTCTGGAAAGCCGGACCGCACATCCGGTGAGGAGCTGATCACCATGCCACTGCTGCAACTCGGCGAGGACGCCATCCTGGACACCACCGACGGCGTCGGCGTCATCATGGACTCCGGGGCGGGGGTCTACTTCGAACTCAATCCCGTTGCCACGCTGATGGTTCAGGCCGCGATGAGCTGCGACACCGTCGAAGACGCGGTCCGCGAGCTCGAGCAGCACATCGATGCGAGCGCCGAGACCTTGCGCGCCGGCCTCGGCAAACTGGTCGACCAGCTCGCCGAACACCGGCTCCTCGCGCGAACGGATGCCGCCAAATGACCGAGCTGGCACGTCAATTGGAGTCCATGCTGTCCGATATCGATGGCGTACCGGTGCCGCCGCGCCCGTCGTATCGGCTCCGCGGCTACGCGGTGCGCAGCACTTGGCGGGCGCTACGCCTGCTCGGTACACAGGGGTGGGGACCGGCTCATCGCTACCTGCGTGACCTGCGGCCCGGACCAGGCTGGCAGGCGTGTGCCGAACTGGCTCCGGCGGAGGCGATCCGGCTTGTCCGCCGCGAAATCCTGTTCAGCCAACTGGTTTTACGCACACTGCAGCCGAACGGGCTCTGTCTGCCGCGGTCGTTCTCACTGGGAACGTATCTTTCGGCCATCGGACTACCGGCTGAAGTCATCGTCGCGCGCGAGCGGACGTCCACCAACCCCAGCTATTCCTTCCACTCGTGGACAGAGCTGTACGGCGAGGTGCTCAACGACAGCCAAGACGTCACCGTGGGGTTCTCGGTGCTGCAACGGGTTTCGGCCCGAGCATTCAGCGGTTGACCATCGCTCTGAAGTCACCCCGGTTGACGAACCAACCCCGGTGCGCGGTCAGTTCACCGGTGCGCGGCGTTCGAGGAGAACAGTGTCGTGCCAGACATCGTCGAGTCGTGCGACGCGTTCGCGGATGCCGACGGTGCGATACCCGGCGCTGTGGTGCAGAGCAAGTGCGGTGCGGTTCTCGGTGAAGATCGAGCACTGCAATGTCCACAGGCCCGCGGCGTCGGCGGCGGTGACCTGCTTGTGCAGCAACGCTTTTCCCACGCCGCGACCGCGGTATTCCGCGCCGACGTAGACCGAGGTCTCCGCGACGCCGGAGTAGTGCGCCCGCGTGGAGGCCGGGCTCGCGGTGGCCCACCCGACGACCTCGCCGTCGAGCTCGGCGACCCAGCGGTGGTCGGGCAGCCAGTGGGATTCGAGGCTGGTGCGGCTCGGCACGGTGGTCTCGAAGGTGGCCAGGCCGGTGGCGATGCCTTCGGCGTAGATGCGACGCACGGCGGTCCAGTCCGCGGCCCGCATGGCGCGCACGGTGACATCGGCGGGCACGTCGTCGGGGCAGCAGGGGCGCGGCGCGAGCAAACCCATGACGGCGTCGGCGGCGTGCGGTAGCCCGGAGCAGCAGGCCTGGTTGACGGTGACGATGGTGGCCGTGCCCTCCTTGTGCAGGTGCACGAAGCCGACGTCGGCGAGTTTGCGGACGTGATGGGAGGTCGTGGACTGGCTGGTGCCGAGGATCTCGGTCAGCGCGCCGACGGTGATGCCCTTCGGTGTGGTCGCCACCGCGTGCAGGAGTCGCACCCGCACCGGCTCGGCCAGGCAGGCGAACCACTCGGCGTAGGTGGCGGCCTCGCTCGGCGGCAGGACCTGAGCTTGCGGCAGTGCGATGGGCATGCCACCGAGTATATCGATGTGCATCGATGGTTGCATTCATCGACCGTGGTCGATACTGTCGCGATTAATCGATACGGATCGATGGAAGCGAGAAGGTCATGAGTACTCTCCCTGTTGTTGTCGTCGGAGCGGGCCCGAGCGGGCTGGCCGCGGCCGCCGAACTCACCGTCCGCGGACTGCCCGTGCTGGTGCTCGAACGGGGCGCGCACGCCGGGGCGGCGGTCGGCGAGTGGAACCATGTGCGGCTGTTCTCCCGATGGGGAGAGCTCATCGCACCGGCAGCGCGGACGCTGTTGGCAGCCGACGGTTGGCGGGAGCCGAACCCGGACTCGTATCCGACCGGTGCCGAATGGGTCGAGCAGTACCTGCGTCCGCTCGGTGTCGCCCTGGGCGACCGGGTGCGGTTCGAGGCCGAGGTGATCGGTGTGGCCCGGCGTGGCCGCGACCGGGTGGTGGACGCCGGGCGCGACAGCGAGCCGCTGACCGTGCACGTGCGCACCGCCCACGGCGACGAACGGATCACCGCCCGCGCGCTGATCGATGCGTCCGGAACCTGGACCACCCCCAACCCCCTCGGCGGCGACGGGTTGCCTGCGATCGGGGAAGCCGCTGCGGCAGAGCGCATCTCGTACCGTGTCCCCGATCTCTCCGGTGCCGCCGGTGTGGCGCGGTACGCGGGTAAACATGTTGCCGTCGCGGGCAGTGGGCATTCCGCGCTCACCGCGTTGATCGTGTTGGCCGGGCTCGTCGAGCAGCACCCCGGCACGCGGGTCACCTGGTTGCTGCGCCGCGGGGAGATCGGTGCCGCGTTCGGCGGCGGCGCCGCCGACCAACTGCCCGCACGCGGCGCGCTCGGGCTCCGCGCGCAGGAGGCGGTCGCGGCCGGGCACATCGGCGTGGTCACCGGATTCCGCACCGAAACCGTGCAGCGCGCCGCCGACGGCCGCCTGGTCTTGATCCCCGCCGAGGGGCAAGCGGTGCGCGGGGTGGACGAGGTCGTGGCGCTGACCGGATTCCGTCCGGACCTGTCCTGGTTGGCGGAGGTGCGGCTCGGCTTGGACGCCACCTTGCAGGCGCCGATACTGCTCGCGCCGCTGATCGATCCGAACGTGCACTCCTGCGGGACGGTGTATCCGCATGGCGTGCGGGAACTTTCGCATCCCGAGCCGGGGGTGTTCCTGGTCGGGATGAAGAGCTACGGTCGTGCGCCGACCTTCCTGGCGATGACCGGGTACGAGCCGGTTCGCTCGATCGCGGCCGCATTGGCCGGTGATCAGGAGGCCGCCGAACGGGTGGAACTGGTGCTGCCCGAGACGGGGGTTTGCGGTGGGTCCGGGCTCTTCGACGCGCCGACCGAGGAGAGCGGTGGCGGTGGATGCTGCGCGGCACCCGCCGTGTTGTCCGCCTCGCCTACACCGGATGCGCGACCAGTACCGGGCAGTGTGCGTGCTGGACGAGGAAGTGACTTGTGGAGCCGAGCAGCAAGCCGGTGAATCCGCCGCGGCCGCGGCTGCCGACGACGATCAGCTGGGCCGTGTTCGACCATTCCGCTAGTTGCTCGGTGGGTTCGGCCCGGTACACCTTGCGGGTGACGGTGACGTCGGGGTACTTCTCCTGCCATCCCGCAAGGCGTTCGGTGAGGATCGCGTCTTCGGTCGACTCGATCTGTTCTCCGGTCACCAGGACGTACGGTTCACCCGCGAAATCGCCCAGCTGCCAGTAGTTCCACGAGTGAGTGGCGATGAGGTCGGTGCCGCGGGCGGACGCCTCGGCGAAGGCTGCTCCGATCGCGGCCTCGCTGACCGGGCCGCCGTCGATGCCGACCACCACCGGTCCGTCTTTTCGGAGGTACTGTGCGGTGCCGGTGTCGCGGACCACGACGATCGAGCCGTGCCCGTGGCTGACCACGGCGAGCAGTGTGGAGCCGAGGTGAGCGAGGGTGCCCAGATTGCCGGTGGCGCCGATCACGACGAGATACGCGGTGCGCGAATGCTGGATCAGCACTTCGGCGGCGGAGACGTCGGTCGTCTCCGTGGTGATGTCGAGGTCGGGAGCGACCTCGGTGGCGAGTCCGTGGGCGTCGGCGACGATCTTCGCGGCCTCGGTGCGGGCGGCATCGACGATCGAGGACGCCGTCACGTCGTAGCCGCCGACCACCGACGGCATGGCCGCAAGGTCGAGACCGTGGGTGATGAGCAGGGTGCGGCCACGTTGCGCGGCGACCTCGGCGGCCCATCGCAGGGCCAGGTCACTGCCCGGTGACCCGTCCACGCCGACCACGACCGGCGCTTTGGCTAGTCGGTGCGGGTTGCCGTGTTGGGTAGCCATAGTCTTTGTTGCCCTTCGTGATCAGAAGTTGTCGACACAACCGGCCACCTTTGTCGGCGGTCGGTGGGTAATTCCGCTCCGGGAAGCTGTTCTTGCCGGTCTGTTCCAGGTTCGCGCAGATCGCGATCGGTAGGCAGGGCCGTTGGTCCCCTGCCGAGGGGAGCAATGGCAGCATTCCCCGCGCATCGGACGATCCCGGCGCGGGCGGGTCGGCTGCGGATACCTCGCTACAGTTGCCGAAGGCCGGTGGCCGATTCGAACCGCAGAAGAGAGTGGTCGATCGCGAATCAGCAGGTGAACGAGCATGCGTTCCTGGAGATGATGTACGAGGACCCATTCTTCCCGAACCACGTGCTGGACAAAGGAACTCAGATTCTGCGGCGGCTGTGCGAACGGATCGAAGCGGAACAGCCTGCCGACCTCCACCGACTGTATGAGCTCACCCAGCGCGCCACGGAGGAGTTCAACGCGTTGGAAGCGGAGTTCGAGGCGGCGGGCAGCGGTATCGAAACCACCGCGCGAGAAGAGATCTGCGAGGAATTCTGTTTCGTCGCTGACGCATACGGATTCGAAGACGCGGATCCAGAAGAATTGACCGCCACCCGCGAGTGGTAACTGCCGTGGCCACAGCGATCTCGAGTCGGCGAGCAGAGTAGGAGTACTGGCACAGTGGTGCTATGACCAGGCTGAAGATCAGCTCCGCGGGCGGGAGTGAGACCGGGAATCGTTACCGCGCCAATTTCGATGTCATGCGCTTGGATCAGGAGCCCCTGCTCGCCGTCGTCGCGGACGGCATGGGCGACAGTGAAGGTAGCGCGCTCGCCGGACGGGCAGCAGTGGACACCTTCATCGAGCACGTGACTGCCGCCGACGGCAACGTCTCTCCGGAAGTCCTGCGTGCGGCTGTTGCGGCTGCTCAGCAGCGCGTGAGGGACATCGGTCGGCGGGTCGGCGGGCTGGCCGGATGCACCCTCACCGCGCTCGTCGGGTCGGCGACCGGGTACTGGATCACCCAGATCGGTGACTCCCGGGTCTACCGGCTGAGAGAAGGACTGTTGGAGTTGCTCACCACGGACCACACCATGGCCTGGCTAGGCGTGATCCACGGCTGGTACCCCATGGACTCACCCCAGGCCGCCGCCGCGCGCTATCACCTCACCCGATATGTCGGGCACGACGCGCATCCGGAGCCGGACGTACTGAGCGTGGCTGTACGACCGGACGACCGGTTTCTACTGTGTAGTGACGGTATCGCCGATCAGGTTGCCTACCAACAGATCCAGGAGATACTGAACGAGCGGAGCTCACCCGACGTGATGGTCTGGCGGCTGCTCTCCGCTGCTGATGCCGCAGGCGGGAAAGATAATGCCACGGCCATCGTCATCCACCTGGCTGCGCAGGAACCCGGGGACCGGCCCTAGACCTGGGCGTCCGACGTCGACGGTCAGGAAGGTCCGTGCCACTGCGGGAGTGCGAGGTCGGTTGGGTTGCCTTGGGCGGGGATACGTTCGAGGACACCACCGGCGAAAACATCGTAGAGCGGGAGCGTTTCGAGGTGGACGTAGCCGATGTGGCAGTCGCAGAGGGTGAGCGGGCAGGGTCGGGGCGTCAATGCGGTGCGGTAGGAGTTGTCGTAGAGATTGCCCAAGGGGTCGCGGACGAAATGGCAGCGGCGGACGGTGCCGTCGCCGTCGACGGAGATGACGGACGAACCGGTGCGGCAGGCCTGTCCCGCGGAGTGGTGAGGGTGCCGGCTGACGGGGAAGAGGGGGTCGATGGCGGTCCAGTACTCGGCTTGGGCGTCGGTGTAGGTGTGGCCTTCGGCGGCGTTCACCCAGAGGTAGACGTGATCGGGGAGATCTGCTCGTAGCTGTTGCGCGTGTTCGAGATGCGCTGGGACGCCGACAATTCCGACGCTGAAGCGGATACCTGCGCCGGCGAGCTGGTGGGTTTTGTCGAGGAAGCGGTGGTAGGGGGTCTGGCCGGGGTGGTAGGTGCACCAGAGGGCGAGGGTGGCGGGGTCGGCGTCGGACAACCAGTCGGTGCGGCAGCTGAGATTGGTCTGGATAGCCACGCGGTCGATATGGGGGGCGTGGGACAGCTCGACCAGTGCGCGTCGGTACCAGGAGCGCACCAGGCCTTCGCCCCACGGGGTGAACAGGAGGGACAGCCGGTCGCCGGCCTGCTGGTGCGCCCAGGTGGTGAATCGTTCGAGGCAGGCCCGGTCGGCGCGTAGTTGCTCGGTGCTGTCCCTGCGTTTGGCGAAGGGGCAGTACGGGCAGTCGTAGTCGCAGGACGCGAGTGGCCCGCGGTAGAGGATGGTCAGGTCCACGGTTATCGCAGTTCGTAGGCGGCCATCGCCGCTTGCACTGTGGCAGAGAAGAATTCGGGGCCGATGGCGTCGGAGTAGGCGAGGCCGTCTGGGGTGAGGCGCAGGCGGCCGGGTTCGGTGTCGGACAGCCACCCGCGGTCGTCGAGCGTCCGTAGTTCGGTGGGGAAGTCCCGCCACGGGTCGTTGCCGAACTGAAGTCGATAGTCCGCGGTCGCGAAGCCGTCGGCCTGCAACAGCGACTGGAGCAGGAACCTGCGCTTCGCTTCGTCCTGATCGATCGCGCGCCCGTGCACGGCGCGGCTGAAATCAGTTGTGGCGGTGTAGGTATCGATGATGGCGCGAACCTCCCGCATGGAGACCGCGTAGTCGAACGAGTAGTGCAGTTCGCCGGTGTAGGAGCGGGCGCCGCAACCGAGTCCGATCATGCCGTCGGTCTGGCAGGCGTAATCGTCGGGTCCCTGTGGCGGTGCGTCGGCTCGCCGGAACATGCGCATGGAGACCTGGGTGTAGCCGTGCGCGAGCAGATGATCGCGGCCCTCGGTGTAGCGGCGCAGCCGTTGCTCGTCCCAATCCAACTCTGCGACAGCGGGATCGGCATGCCGGGCGAGTCCGGTCAGCGGGCGCACGTAGAGCGGATAAAGGTAGATCTCTTCGGGTCGCCAGGCCAGCGCGGCATCGAGCGACAGTCGCCAACTCGCCTCGGTCTGACCGTCGATGCCGTAGATCAGGTCGATATTGAGGACCGGGATGCCGGTGTCGCGGATGCGTCCGAGGGCCGCCTCGACCTCCGCGCGTCGTTGGGGTCGCACGGCGGCGCGGGCCTCTTCGTCGATGAAGCTCTGCACCCCGATGCTCACCCGGGTGGTCCCTCGCTCGGCGAGTACGGCGAGTCGATCGGCGGTCGCGGTACTAGGCGACGTCTCGACCGACAGTGGGATGGACCGCAGGTCGGCACCCATCAGTACCTCGGCGATGTCGCACAGTCGCGACAGCTCGGCGGCCTCGAGATAGGTCGGAGTGCCGCCGCCGAACGCGGCGTTCGCGAAACGCACGGGTTCTCGGTCGCCGAGTGCCGCCCGCACCGCTCGCGCTTGCCGGGTGAGGGCGTCGAGGTAGCGGCCGGTGAGACCGTCCGGCGCGCCGACCCGGGTGAACAGATTGCAGAAGCCACAGCGCACTTCACAGAACGGGATGTGCAGATACAGCGAAAGCGCTTGTCTCGGTTGGTCTGCCCACAGATCGGCGAGCGCGGGACTCGGCGTCAGGGGCCGATACGCCGTCTTGTGCGGATACGCGTATACGTAGTTCTGGTAGGGCCGCGGTAGCGCGATGGTGTCGATCATGCGGAGGACTCCAGGAAGAAGTGGCTGTAGGGGACGGTCCAGACGGATTCGTGGCCGAGCCGGTGGCCGGTGTAGCCGTCGTCGCCGTAGGCGGTGCCGTGGTCGGAGCAGACGATGGCGAAGCAGCGCCGCCGCGAGCGCACGGCGTCGAACAGGCGGCTAATCTGTCCGTCGATGTATTGCAGAGCGGCAGCGTGTGTTTCGCGACTGTCCCCGGTTTCCCGGGTGGCTCCTGGTAGGTGGAACCAGTTGGGTTGATGGAGTGCGGAGGCGTTGAGGAACAAGAAGAGTCGTTGCTCGGCGGGGAGATCGGCGACCACCTTCTCGGCGCAGGCCACCTGTGCTTCGAACGAACTCGGCGATGCCACCGAGAAGTCCGGCTCCCAGTGGCTTTCCGCGAACAACCCGGGCAGCACGTTGCCGAGGGCGCCTTGCTTGTTGAAGAAGCCGACGCCGCCGATGCACACCGTGTGATAGCCACGGTCGGCGAGCGCGGTCACGAGGTCGGGGGAGGAGTCGAACACGAAGGTGCCGTCGGCGGTCGTCTCACTACCGGCGAAACGGGCGGCGAACAGGCGCGGGTGCGGGCCCGGCGCGGCGGGCGTCGGCAGGAATCCGGCGAATATCGCCTGATGGGAGGCGAAGGTGAAGTTGCCGGGAGCGTGCCGCCGCTCCCACGTGCCGCCGGGAAGATGGGCGGACAGGTTCGGTAGTTTACCGGCGGCCGCGAGCTCGACCGCAACGTCGTAGCGCAGGGTGTCGAGGGTGAGTAGCAGCAGATCATCGCGGCCGACGACCTCGTTCATATCAGGCCGGTGCATACTTCTCCTTCGATGAATCGCGCAGTCGGGCAACGAAATCTGGTGCCGCGAGCAGTTGGGCGGTGTAGGTGTCGAGTCCTGCGGCGGGGCCTTCCGGTAGTCCGGTGAGTCGCGGGAGCAGGTCACCGAACGCGTTGACCTCGCCGACCGTGAACCGCCGCCAGCCGATCGCGGGCAGTAGATCGACACCGACGCAAAGCGTTCCGGGGAAGCACGCGGCGGCCCGCTCGCAGATCGTCAGCGCTTCGCCCCAGTGCTCGCCCGCCGCCGCGCGAACGGCGGCGAGGTCGCCGCGGGCGCCGCCCAAATGCAGATTGGTCATCGGCGCTCGGCTCGTGCGCACCACCGCATGGGTGGCGCGGCCCGCGACGACGAGCACCCGTAGGTCGGCGGTCCGGCCGTCCAACGCGGCTTTCGGCACCCACTGTTCGATGTGCAGCCCATCGGGTGCGAGCCGGTCGACGATCGCGGCGATCTCGGATTCGCCGGTGTAGCAGCGGATTTTGAGCGAGTTGTGTAGCAGGCCACCGGGCGCGACCTCCACCGAAGTGGTGGCCCGCAGCCGACCTGTGCTGGTCGACTCGATCGCCAGCACACCCGATGCGGAGGATCCGTGCGCGAGCTTCACGAAGACGCGGGGTAGACCCGCGTCGCGCATGC
Source organism: Nocardia sp. NPDC052316 (assembly GCF_044547795.1). NCBI lineage: Bacteria > Bacillati > Actinomycetota > Actinomycetes > Mycobacteriales > Nocardiaceae > Nocardia > Nocardia sp. NPDC052316. Next base: position 327,222 of record NZ_JBIUBB010000007.1, on the reverse strand, counting down.
GATCTCGCACGTCGGTCCAGCCTTGTACGGGCGCCGCGGTACCGGAGGTGGGCGAGCGCGGCACCGGTACGGCCGCGGCGTCGAGGCGGGCATGGCACAGTCGCTTGTCGAACAGCAGCGCCAGCTCCGCCGGATCGTCCAAGCGGATACCACCGCGCAGCGATCCGACCGCGGTGCGGAATCGCGCGTACCACCGCGCGGAACCTTCCACGCGGGTCGGGTCTTGCGTACCGCGTAGCAGTTCGTCCACCTCCGGGTTCTCCCCGGGCGAATCGAGCCGGACGATCTCGTCGTCGGTGAAGTCGTGCCCGCCGTCGCGCAGCACGTCCCGCCACTCGACGACCCGCGGCGCGGCCACACCCGCCGCGCGCGCGGCGTCGAGAAACAAGCCGACCCGGCGATTCGCGTTGTTGCCGACGACTACCCAGCGCCGCGACTCACTCACCGACCGCGACGAAGCGCCAGACAGTGCCCCCGTCCTCATCTTCGTCGGAGTAGGCGTCGTCGGAATCCAGATCCAGCTTCACCCCGGCAGGCGTCAGAGCCTCGGTCAGCCGGGTGCACATCGCCGCGGACAAGTAATTGTGGTGCAGGTCCAGGAATTTCAGGTGAGTGAGCGGCTGCCCGGTGAGCAGGGCTGCGGCGCCGTCGTCGGTGAGCACGCCCATCGAAACGTCGAGCACGTCGAGGCGGGCCAGCACCGGCGCCGACGCCAGCGCGGCGCAGATCTCGTCCTGGATCTCGCTGTTGCGCAACGCGAGATGCCGCAGGCTCGGTAGCCGGGTGCCGGCCAGGATCGGGGCGAGATCGGCGACGCCCGCGTCGCCGCCGTACTCCGAGGTGCCGAGCCACAGATCTAGGTGGGTGAGTGCGGGCAGGTCGCTCGCGGCGATCCCGCGCACCACCTCGGCGGACATCCCGCCCGTCTGCACGGTCAGCTTGCGCAGGCGTTCGTGCCGGATCGCCGGGAACACCAGTTCCTGACCGCCGCGGATACCGAGCTCGGTCAGCTCCGGGAAGGCCTCGAGCAGCACCGTCGGTTGGCCCTGGTGGATCCAGGAGATCTCGCACTCCTCACCGACGATGTCGCCGAGGAACAATGCGCGCAGGGCGGGGAACCGATTCTTGGCCTCGAGCAAGGCGTCGAACACCTCATCCGGCTTGGTCTCGTACGCCTCGGTCCAGCAACCCACGATGAGTGCCCGCACTTCGGTGGAGTCGACGGTGTCGAGAAACTCCGCGAAGGCCGCGGCCCAGGATTCTTCCGGTTCGTACGAGGGGACCCCGATGCGCCAGGCGACCGAGTCGGTGACCGGCAGTACGACGCCCGCGGACTTCCCCGGGCCTCCCGTATCGGCGGTGGGGAAGTCGTACGCGGGCAAGCCGCCGAACTCCTGCAAGTGATCGCCGACGCTCATGCCCGCACCTCGCCGACGCTCGGCTCCGGCCTGCGCGTCGCGCATTGCGACACGATTCGCTCGCTCATACGTCCCCGCCCCTTCTGTCCTGTTTCGGTAGTGATGGGGTGAGTTCTACCAAGCCCCACCGACATCCGGCGCAGCGGGCGGGGTTTGTCGGTGCCCGCCGCTACCGTCCTCGGCACGGCACCGATCTCGGGCCGGCGGTGGGAGGAGAAATCATGTATCGGCAAGGCGACGTCCTGATCGTTCCGTTGGCTGCGAGCGCGGTACCCGAAACGGCCGTGCACGCGGTGTCGGAACCCCGCGACGGCCGCGGGCGACTGGTCCTCGCGCTCGGCGAAGTCACCGGGCACGCGCACGCGATCGCCGGTCCCGGCAGATTGATTCGCGAGGCGAGTGCGTTCGGGCCGATGCTGCTGGACCTGCCCGAGGGCGGGCGCGTCGTGCACGAAGAACACGCGCCCATCACACTGCCGAAGGGGTGGTATCGGGTGGTGCGCCAACGGGAGTACGTGCCGGGGTCGGTACGAATCGTCGCCGACTGAACATCACAGCGTCAGAAGACCTTACGAGCACGGAAAGAGTGAAGACGTGACGGAACGTGATGTGTGGCGGGCGGTTTCGGCGAAGACCGGTGCCGGCGATCGAGCGGCGGCGGAGGCCGGGGTGCGCGCGGCTTACCGGCAGGCGGGACTGGCTGAGCCCGCGCGAATCGTGTGGGCCGGTTCGCCTTTGGCGGCGGTGCGTATGTTGTCGGACGGCGAGTTGGGGGAGCGCGGTGCCAGTGTGCGCGAAGCGGTGCGTAGCGCGCCGTGGGCGGTCGAACGTGCCCGCGTGCACGCGGAATTGGGGTCGAAGGCGTTCAACGAACATTGGCAGGCCACCGGAGCGGGACTGTGGGAGCTGACGCAGACCGTTGTCGACCGGGTGCGTGAGGGTGTCATCGACGCCGCCGCGAGCACGCCTGCGCAGCGCACTGGGGTTCGCCTGCTACTGCTGGATGCCGTACTCGGCCACCATGATTCCGCGTGGCTGTGCGCGTTCGACACCACCCCGGGCTCGCCGCTCGCCGGATTGGCCGCGGTGGCACGGGAAGCAGGCTGGTGGTGGCCGTACGAGAACATCGCCGTGATCAGCGAACGCCCCATCGCACTGCACCGCGACGAAGCCGGCCGCCTCGACCGCGGCGACGGCCCCGCGCTGGCCTACCCCGACGGCTTCGAACTACACGCATGGCGCGGCATGTCCGTCAGCGCCGAATTCCTCGACAGCTTGCGGTCATTGACTCCGGCGCAGATCCGCGAGGAAGAGAATGCCGAGCTGCGCCGAATCATGCTCGAGTACTACGGCTACGATCGCTATCTCGACGAATCGGGCGCGCAACCGATACACCGCGACGAAACAGGTGTGCTCTGGCGGATCGAGCTGGTCGGCGACGAGGACGTGGTAATGGTCGAAGTCGTCAACTCAACCCCGGAACCCGACGGCACCCACCGCACCTACTGGCTGCGCGTCCCTCCGGCGACCCGCACCGCCCGCGAAGGAGTCGCGTGGACCTTCGGCCTCGGAGCAGAAATCTACGAGCCCGTCCAGCAGACCTGAGTACCTGTCCCAGTGCCCCGGACGGCAGGCGCTGCAGCAGCAAATCCGCACCTACGCTCGGGATCTGCACCCGTCAGGGACGCCCCTAGTGAGTGCGGCCCCCGAGATCCGGTGCGGAGTTCCGGGGACCGCGGGTGAGGCGTGCGTCGATCGACCAGGCTCCGGCGCCGACGATGAGGAGGAATACGCTGCCACACAGTTGGGCGAGGTCGGTGCGGGAGTCGTGGATGAAGTCCCACCAGCCGGACTTACCGCTGAACAGGGGCGCGTCACCCCACAGGATCGGGAGCTTGGTGATCAGTAGGGCACCGAGCATGTTCACGATCATCGGCACCGCTGCGACGCGAGTGAGGAGACCGACCAGAATCAAAGCGCCGCAGGCGATCTCGAATACACCGTCGAGTGGCCCGAAGAAGCCCGGGGCCGGGATGCCTGCTTTGTCGAATCTGCCGGTGCCCAGAGTGTCGGGGTAGAGAAATTTCTGGATGCCTTCGAAGAAGAAGACCACGCCTACATACAGGCGGATCCAGATGGTCGCGGTCGGCGCGGTGGTGGAGAGCAGCCGAGTTCGCCAGGGGAAGGTGTCGGACACGCGGAGCCCCTTTCCGTCACGTCAATTCTAGGGTCCTTTCGTCCGCTGTGGCTGGCACGGCGCGGTATCGGATGAGGACGTCATCGGGCGCGCCCTCGGCGATCAATGTGCCGTCGCGCAGGTAGAGGCAGTGGTCGGCGCGGGCCGCCTCCTCGGCGTCGTGGGTGGCCTGGACGACGGTCACCCCGCCGGCGCTGATCTCCCGAAGGGCGCGCGAAATCTCCTGTTGGGTACCGGAATCCAGTCCGGCGGCTGGCTCGTCGAGCAGCAGTACCTCGGCCTCCTGCGCCAGCGCTTGGGCCAGCAGGGCACGTTGCCGCTGACCACCGGAGAGGGTGTCGAGTCGGCGAGCCGCCAGGTCGGTGATGTCGAGACGCTCGAGGCAGGTATCGACGAGGGCGCGGTCGGTCCTGGTCAGCCGCCGCCACGGGCCGCGGTGTGCCCAGCGGCCCATCGCCACCGTCTCGCGCACCGTGATCGGCAAGGTCGCGGGCACCGCGGTGTGCTGCACCACGAAGGCAGGCCTGCGGTCGGTGGTCCGCTGGACCGTCCCCGCCGAGGGGGCGAGTACGTCGGCGAGCACCGCGAGCAACGTTGATTTCCCGGATCCGTTCGGGCCGATGATCGCGGTGACCTTGTCGGCCGGGATCACCCCGCTCACCTGGTGCAGCACCGTGCGACCGGCGTAACCCGCGGACAGGCCGAGCAGGCGCAGGGCGCTCGGGGTCTGCGTGTGGACCATTTCACCTCACTTGTAATGACAATCGTTTTCATTCTACTGTAGTGCGCATGGAGTGGTTGTTCGCCCCGTTCGAGGTGGCTTTCGTGCAACGGGCGCTGTGGGGCGGCCTGCTCGTGTCGGGTATCTGTGCCCTCGCGGGCACCTGGGTCGTGGTGCGCGGCATGGCTTTTCTCGGGGACGCGATGGCGCACGGCATGCTGCCCGGCGTCGCGGTGGCCTCGCTGCTCGGCGGCAATCTGCTGCTCGGCGCCGCGATCAGCTGCGCGGCAATGGCGGTGGGCGTCTCCGCGATCGGCCGCAACAAACGATTGTCGGCCGATACCGGTATCGGTTTGCTGTTCGTCGGCATGCTCGCGGCAGGTGTCATCATCGTGTCCCGCTCGCAGTCGTTCGCGGTCGACCTGACCGGATTCCTGTTCGGTGACGTGCTGGCGGTGCGCGACCGCGACCTGCTGTATCTCGTTGTGGCGCTGGGGATCGCGCTGCTCATCACGGCTCTCGGACACCGCGCGTTCGTGGCGTTGACCTTCGATGCGCGCAAGGCGCACACGCTGGGCCTGCGTCCGCAACTCGCGCACGTGGCACTGGTGGGATTGGTGACGCTGGCGATCGTCGCGTCGTTCCATATCGTCGGCACGCTGCTGGTCTTCGGGTTGCTCATCGCACCGCCCGCCGCCGCCACGTACTGGGCGGACCGGATTTCGATGGTGATGGTGCTCGCCGCGGTGCTCGGCGGTGTGGCCACGGTGACCGGGCTGCTGATCTCCTGGCACGCGGGCACGGCGGGCGGGGCGACGATCGCGGCCGTGGCGGTTGCCTTGTTCTTCCTGTCCGCACTGGCCGCAGCGGCACGGGACCGGCTGCGCGGCAAGGGGGTTCGCACAGCGGCGGTAGCGGCGAGCGCACTCGCCGTGGTCCCGCTGGCCGGTTGTGGAACGAGCGCCGAAACGGCCCCGCCGGTCGAGATGCCGCACGGCTATGTGGCAGGCGCGGAGGAGTCCGCCGAGCCGCAATCACGACTGATCCTCGCCGACAGTGGCGCCGGCGCGATCAAGGTGCTGGATCTGACCACCGAGAAGAGTGTGGACGCGGGCCGGGCCGAGGGCGCGCGCCGCATCGTCGGTGACGGCCGCTATGGCTATGTGAGCGTGGGAAATTCGACGCGCATAGTGGACAGCGGCGGCTGGATGGTCGATCACGGCGATCACGTGCACTACTACCGTGCCGCGGTCCGTGAAGTCGGCACCCTCGGTGGTCAAGTGGTGGCTGCGCACAGCGATCCAGTGCTGACGGCGCTGGTGCTCGACGACGGCGCGACGGTGCTGCTGGACCGCCCCGCGCTCGATCAGGGCTCGATCGTCGAGCGCGGCCGGATCGCCGGGGGCGCCGCGCTTCCGTACGCCGCGCACCTGCTGGTCGCCGCAGGTGACAAGGTCGAGGTGCGTACCCGCGACAACACCGCGGTGTCCACGATCGCCGAACCGTGCCCGGACCCGCGCGGCCGTGCGGTGACCCGCCGCGGCGTTGTATTCGGCTGTGCCGACGGCGCTTTGGCCGTGACCGGGGAAGAGGGCAACTTCACCGGCCAGAAGATCCGCTACCCGGCCGAGGCCACCGCTGCGGACCGCGCGGTGGAGTTCACTCACCGCCCCGGCAGCGCGACGCTCACCGCCCGCGCCGGGGAGCGGGGATTCTGGACGCTCGACGTGCGGAAGAAGAATTGGACGCTGACGCCGGTCGGCCCGATCGTCGCGGTGAACACCGCGGGCGAGGGTGCCGCGCTGCTCGCCCTGACCCGCGACGGTGTGCTGCACAGCTTCGACGCCGCAACGGCAAGGGAGACAGCGCAGGTCGCGCTGCTCGAACCACTGGTGGACGGTGCCGCCGCACCGGCGATCCTGGTCGACTCCCAGCGCGCGTACGTCAACGACGCACCCCGCGGGAAGGTCTACGAGATCGCCTACAACGACAACCTGCGCCTGGCCCGCACCTTCACCGCCGACCTCGCGCCGACCCACCTGACGGAGACCGGCGAATGAAAACCCTGCTGCGCGTGCTCGCCGCGCTGGCCGTCCTGGCTCCCTTGCTCGTCGGGTGCACCGGAAGCGGCGGTGATCGCACCGGAATCGTGGTCACCACCAACATCCTCGGTGATCTCACCCGCGTCATCACCGGCGACACCGCCGAGGTGACGGTGCTGATGGCCCCCGACGCCGACCCGCACTCGTTCGCGGCCTCCGCTCAGCAGGCCGCGAAGCTCGACCGCGCCGCGCTGGTCGTGCACAACGGCTTGGGTCTCGAGGAAGGCGTGGCGCGCCATGTGGCGGCCGCGGCGAGTTCGGGGGTTCCGACCGTCGCGGTCGGCGAGCACGTCGATCCGATCAGCTACACCTCCGACGAATCCGCGGGCCGCCCCGACCCGCACTTCTGGACCGATCCCAAGCGGGTGCGTGCGGCGGTGGAGACGATCGCCGCCTCGATCATCGAGCACGTCGACGGCGTCGATGCGACGGCGATCCGTGCCAACACCGATCGCTACCTGACCGAGCTCGACCAGCTCGACCACTGGGTCACCGAGCAGTTCGCGAGCATTCCCACCGAACGCCGCAAGCTGGTCACCAACCACCACGTCTTCGGCTATCTCGCACAGCGTTTCGGCTTCCAGGTGGTCGGGGCGGTGATTCCCAGCGGCACGACGCTCGCCTCCCCGAGCTCGTCGGATCTGAGCTCGCTGTCCGATGCCATCCGGACCGCCGGGGTCGGCGCGATCTTCGTCGACTCCTCCCAACCCGACAAGCTCGCTCGCGTGCTGGCCGACCGGGCCGGGGTGCGGGTGCAGGTCATCGGGCTGCACACCGAGTCGCTGACGGCGCCGGGCGGCGGCGCGGCCACCTTCCTGGAGATGACGCGCGCGAATACCGCGGCGATCGTGCGCGGTCTCACCGCACCTCCCACCTGATACCCCACGAGAACACGGAGTAGTACATGCACATGCGGTCACGAGCCACCAAGACAGTGGCTCTATCCGGAATCGTCGCCTCGGTAGTTGCCGTAAGCAGCTGCGGCACAAACGATTCCACCGAGTCGGCGGCGCCCGCGCACGGTGCCGAACCGATCGCGATCACCTATGACGGCGGCATCTACGTCTTGGACCCGACCACGCTGGCCAAGACCGGTGAGGTGCAGCTGGAAGGCTTCAACCGGCTCAACCCGGCGGGCGACGACCGGCACCTGATGGTGACGGTCAAGGACGGCTTCAAGGTTTTCGACGCGGCCGCCACGAAGTTCACCGGCACCGAGTTCCCGGCCGCCAAGCCCGGTCACGTGGTGCGCCACGCGGGCCGCACGGTGCTGTTCGCCGACGGCACCGGCGAGGTCACCGCCTTCGATTCCACCGCGCTCGGCTCCGGCAAGCCCGCCACCGAGGTCTACCGTTCCGCCGCACCGCATCACGGTGTGGCGGTGCAGCTGGCGAACGGCAACCTGCTGGTCACGCTCGGCACCGAAGAGAAGCGGGTCGGTGCCGTGGTGCTGGACGCGCAGCGCAAGGAGATCGCCCGCAACGAGGACTGCCCCGGCGTGCACGGTGAGGCCGCCGCCAAGGACGAGGCGATCGTCATCGGCTGCCAGACGGGTGTTCTCGTCTACCGCAACGGCGCCATTACCAAGGTCACCAGCCCGACTCCGTACGGCCGCATCGGGAATGCGGCGGGCAGCGATGTCTCGCCGATCGTGCTCGGTGACTACAAGCAGGACAAGGACGCTGAACTCGAACGCCCCCAGCAAATTTCGCTCATCGACACGGTCAGTGGCTCGTTGCGCCTGGTCGATATCGGCACCAGCTACACCTTCCGCTCGCTGGCCCGTGGCCCGCAAGGCGAGGCGCTGGTTCTGGGCACCGACGGCCGCCTGCACGTGATCGACCCCGTGGCGGGTACCGTCACGCGTTCCATTCCGGTGCTCGCGCCGTGGCAGGAACCGCTGAAGTGGCAGGATCCGCGGCCGGCCCTGTTCAGCCGCGACGGAATGGCTTACGTGTCCGACCCGGCGACTAAGCAGGTGCACCGGATCGACCTGGGCACCGGCGCGGTGGCCGCGAGCGCGACACTGGCCGCCACGCCGAATGAACTGAGCGGAGTGGTCGGCCACTGATCGGACCCGACCAGACTGTTCATGCGGTCACCCGGCTGCGCAGCGTGCTTCGAGCCGGGACCGCATGGCAGTCAGGTTATTTCGTTGACAGCGAGGACGAGCCGCTGAGCAGGCATGCTGCCCAATTCATATTGTTCGGATCGCAGTTGATCGGCTCTGCGGGTCGCGGCTGCGTCGGAGCCGTCGATTCGGCATAGGCGCTCGCTCCCGTGATCGCGGTCATGGTCACGAAGACGGCGCCGACGAAAGCGCTGCGCAGTGCCGTTCGAGAGGTTGGCATTCGATCTCCTTCGGTGGATGCTGCTGAATGCCATCAAGTTATCCGGCGGCAGAACCCGCCCGCACGCCCCGAGTTATGTTGCCCCCATTACATTCTCGATGATTCAGCTACGATCGCCTTGTGTTCGAACCGACAGCGTCGGACGTGATGTGCATAAGGGTGGGCAGTCTGATGACCGATACGGCGAACTACGAGGCGTCACCGGTGCCGGACGACGCGGGCAGCGGTACGGATCGGTCGCTGCGCCGACAGCGGACCATCTGGTTGCTCGGCGTCTTCGCGCTTTTCGCGCTGGGAGTCGCCGCAGGGCCCGCATGGTTTCAATCACTTCGCTTCTATCGATTCGACTGGGTCCCGGTATGGGCTCCGGCGGCGTGCTGGACGGTCGCCGTGATCCTGCTCGCTGTGCCGAGGCTGGGTCCGCGCCGCAGTCCGGGGCGGATTGCGGTCGCCGGCGCCCTGGGGCTGGTGCTGGTGCCCGTGTGGGCCGTTTCGATGTTCGTGGACGGGTTCGTCGCCGAGGACAGCAAGGTGGTGGCCGTCGAGGTGAGTCCCGACGGCAGCCACGAAGTCGTCACGGAGACGCACAAGATCTACAACCACCCGCCCGGATGCCGCGTCGTGCTGCGTGAGCGGGGCGGGCTGTTCAGCAGGCAGGCCACTGTCTGGAACGAGGACGATTGCCCGCAGCGCGTCTCCTTTATCGGAGACACGACGATCAGCCTCACCAATCCGGGCTCAGGGAAGCTCGAGACGACGACCTTCGACCCCGAGCGGATGCAGGTCGCCGAGATCTACGGATTCAACTGACGCACTGTGGCTGCGCCGCGCGGACGTGACGGTGATCATGCCCACGTGGCCGGGGTGACAACGCGCGCCTCGGCAGCGGTTCTGCCATCGTGTGGTGATGCGCATGTGGGATCGGTTCGCGACCGCGGTCACCGCCCGTAGGTCATGGTTGCTCCTGTTGTTGCTCGCCGCCGTGTCGGCCGGGCTGATCGGTGGGATCGGCGGTAACGACGCCGCGGGGGAGGCACCGAACTCCCTGCCCGGCAGCGCGGAATCGGCGCGGGTCAAAGAATTACTCACCCAGTTCCCGGATGCGGGTACCGCACCCGCTGTGGTCGTGGTGACCCGCGCAGACGGCGCCGAATTGGGTGCTGAAGAGGTGGCTGAGCTGCGGGTCCGGTTCGGTGAGCTGGCCATTGCGCCCGATCGGAAGGCCGCGATCGGACGGCTGCCGGTCGACGCGAAGTTGAGCGGATTCGCGTTGACCGACCGCATCAATGAGCTGCGCGAGTCGGTGAAGGCCGGGCAACCGGCGGATCTGAACATTCAGGTGACCGGCGGGCCCGCGTTCGGCGGTGACATCGCCGATTCCTTCGCCGGAGCCAACGTCACGCTGCTGGCGGTGACCGCGGCCGTCGTCGCGTTGCTGCTCATCGTGACCTACCGGTCGCCGGTGCTGTGGCTGGTGCCGCTGCTCGTGGTCGGCTCGGCGGATCGGGTCGCGGCCACCGTCGGCACCGGACTGGCCCGGGTGACCGGGCTCGCCTTCGACGGCTCGACCTCGGGTATCACCAGCGTGCTCGTCTTCGGCGCGGGGACGAACTATGCGCTGTTGCTGGTCTCCCGCTACCGCGACGAGTTGCACCGCAATGCCGACCATCGAACGGCGTTGCGCCACGCGGTCCGGCACGCCGGACCGGCGATCCTGGCGAGCAATGTCACCGTCGTCGCCGCGCTGCTGACGCTGCTGTTGGCTTCGCTGCCCAACACCCGCAGTCTCGGTGTGGGCGCCGCCGCCGGGTTGGTGGTGGCGCTGGTGTTCGTTCTGGTGGCGCTGCCTGCCGCGCTGGCTGTGTGTGGACGCAATGTCTTCTGGCCGTTCGTGCCGCAGGCCGACGATCGGGCGGCGGCCGAGCAGGGGATGTGGCACGCGATCGCCGCGTGGGTGGTGCGTAAGCCGGTGATCGTCGCCTGCGGCACGCTGGTGGTGCTCGGTGGATGCGCGGCCGGGTTGATCGGGACCGAGGTGGGGCTATCGCAGACCGATCAATTCCGGGTCCGCGCTGAATCAGTCGAAGGCTTCGACACCCTCGCCGCGCATTTCCCGGCAGGCGCGGCCAACCCGACGGTCGTGTTGGCGAAGGCCGATGCGGGGGCCGAGGTCCAGCAGAAGCTGCGCGCCATGCCGGGGGTCACCGAGGTAACGCCCACCGGAACCGCGCCGTCCGGGCTGATGCGGTGGTCGGTGGTGCTGAACGCCGAACCCGGTTCGCCGCAAGCCTTCTCGACCATCGAGTCGATGCGGGCCGAGCTGTCGTCGGTGCCGGGGGCACTCGTCGGTGGCGGCGACGCGGAGGGGTTGGACACCAGGAAAGCCGCCGAACACGATCAGCGCGTGGTGATCCCGATGATCCTGGCCGTCGTGTCGGTCATCCTGCTCGCCCTGCTGCGAGCCGTCCCCGCCACGGTGCTGCTGGTGGGTGTCTCGGTGCTCAGCGCACTGGCCGCGCTCGGGCTCGGGGCCTGGATCGGCTTGCACGTCTTCGGTTTTCCGGCGCTGGACACCAGTGCGCCGCTGTATGCCTTCCTCTTCCTGGTTGCCCTCGGTATCGACTACACGATCTTCTTGGTGACCCGAGCGCGTGAGGAAACGCCCGAGCACGGCAGTACCCAGGGCATCGTCCGTGCCGTCTCCGCCACCGGTGCTGTCATCACCAGTGCGGGCATCGTCCTGGCCGCCGTGTTCTGTGTGCTCGGGGTCCTGCCGCTGATCATCCTCACGCAGCTCGGCATCATCGTCGGATTGGGAATTCTGTTGGACACCTTCCTGGTTCGAACCGTGGTGATCCCAGCGCTTTTCAGTCTCACCGGACCGAAAATCTGGTGGCCCAATGCCCTTTCGCGTGTCGCTACGCCATCGGAGACGAAGCAGCTCAGTTCTGCGGACGGCCGACGTTCTGCGGGAACTGGCCCCTGACATTCCCCGGCGGGGTGAACCGAGCGACTACGAAGGTGCTTGGCTGCGAGAAGATGGTGCCCGCCGGACACGAGGCGATGCCGACCGTCAGCTGTGTGCTGGCTTTCCACACCACCTGGGTGAAATGTCCTGTCTCGGGGGAGAAGCCGGGATTGTTGTAGTCGTATTTGCCGGCCTCGGCCATCCAGCTCCGCATCGCGTCCTCGAAAGTGCGGTTGCCGGTGCCCGCGTACAGGTTTTCGCCGTAACGGCCGCGCGAATCCGAGTGCTGGAACTTGCACGCCGCGGCGTATTGCTGTGTGTCGGGGGACAAGCCGGAGTTCCAGGTCAGCGCGGGAGCTCCGTACTTGGCGCGCGCCGCGTTCGCCACGGAGAGTTTATGAGCGTCGGATGTGTCCGCGCCGGCTGGGACCGCACCGACGACCGCACCGGCGACGGCGATCAGGACACCGGCAATTGTCAACCGCGACTTGCGCATTCGACTTCCTTCCGATCGGTGGATAGCGGATCCCACCGTAGGACCGGTCGGTCTGTGCCACAAGCGAATGATCACCAGTGGCGTCCCCAGTCGAGGTCGGGGACCGCCGTCTCGCACGTGCACCTCGACCTCGGGTCGAGGTCGAGCGCGCGAGCTTCGGCACGTCAGCGGAAATTCAGAATGAAGTCGTAGGTCGCCTCCCGCCCGGTGGGCACCGTGCGGACCGTCATCAGCAACCGACGATCGAAGATGGAGTCGGTGTTGTTTCGTGGCTCGTTGGGGAAATAGAGCTGGGTGGTCAGTATCCGCTGATTGGGCGCCTGCACTTTGACGTGGATATGGCGGGTGCGGCCAGGATACAGGCCCGGCACGATGGTCGACAGTTTGAATTGGCCGTTCGCGTCGGTGAATTGATGACCCCGCCACTTGTAGCCCGCGTTGTCGTAGGCGCCTGCGTTGTCGGCCTGCCAGAAGTCCAGGAGGGCCTGCGCCACCGGGCGGCAGGAACGAGTGAACACATAGCCGCTGACCGTCAGCCGGGTGCCCGGGGAGCCGGGGATCACCAGATCGCTGCGAAGCGGCGAGTTCGGCTTGAAGTAGGGGCCTTCGGTTTGTGAAATTGTGGGTGCGTCCCCGTCGTGGCAGGCCGGGGTTGGTTCGAGATCCGCGGGCAGGGCCTGCGGAGCTTCGCCGGGGCTACCGCTGCTGGACGCGGCGCCTGCGGTCAGTGCGGCCGCGGCGGGCACGGCCAGTAAACCCAGTTGCAGCAGGCGTTTACGGGTGATCGCCTGGGGGAGTTCGGTGTCGTCATCCGGAAATTGTTCGGTGGTCATGATGGGGATCTCCTGGCGGGACTGTCGGGTTGTTTACATCCGATCGGTCATTGCGCTCCGCGCAACCGGAACAGCGGGGCTGAAGCGCTGTTCGGCTACCAAACACCTTGTCGGCGAAGGCATTTCGAGTTCGAATGTGACAATGACGATAGGTCGCGCACGGCGAGCCGAGCAAGGGGACGAGTGTCGAGGGAAGTGCAACTTTCATTGACTTCTGGTCGGGATCGCCAGTGCCTCAAGGAAACTGGCGTCGACCCGCGATTCGCACCGATGTGTCCCCAGTGACTCCCCGGTTGTCGGATGTCGCCGTAGCGTCCCGGCCACTCGAATACACCGGTTGAGGCAGACTGGGTGACATTGTCGAATAGCAGGTGAGGAAGACGGAATGGCTGAAGTCGACGGTCCGCTCGATGCGCTGATCGATACGTATTGTCTGGGATGGAGCGACCCCGATCCGGCGCGGCGGCGGGAATTTCTCGGCGCGGCGTTGGCGGCGGGGGCGACGTATACCGACCCGACCGTGCACGTGGCCGGTGTCGAGGAGTTGGCGGCACATATCGACGGGGTGTTCGCGCAGCAGCCGGGGATGCGGGTGCTGCGGGTCAGCCAGATCGACGCGCACCATGGAATGGCTCGGTTCGGCTGGCGGCTGGTGCAGGCCGACGGCACGGCGTTGCCGGACGGTGTGGACTTCGTCGAGGTCTCGCCGGAGGGGCGGATTCGCCGGATCGTCGGGTTCTTCGGCGGGATGCGGAGCATTTAACACCGGTTGAGCTGGTGGTTCCCGCTCGCTTCGATGTCGGCGGGGTGTCGATTCGAGCTGCATGGTTCGATGGGTTGAATTTTAGAGTTCGGTAGCCCAAACTTTACCTACCGTTCCATCGATCCACGAAGTAAGGCACACCTGAATGGACATTCCGACTCGGCGTCGATTCCTGGCCGGCGGGGCCGCAGCCGGTGCGGTCGGGGTGGCTCTAGGGGCCGGTGGGGTCCTGGACACGGCACCGGCTCGGGCGCGGGAGCGCGACCGGCCGGTGCACCAGCACGGTGCGGATCAGCACGGCGGGGGAGCTTCCGGACCGACATTTCGCAAGGGCAGCGTCGTCGACCACGAGGCGAACGGATTCGATCCGTCGGCCATCCTGCGCGACTTCGACTACGGCCGGGTCACCACCCGCCCGGACGGTCGCACGCTGCGGGAATGGGATGTGTACGCCAGCGACGAGGACATCGAGATCGCGCCGGGGGTGAGTTTTCCGGCGTGGACGCTCAATTCGCGGATTCCGGGACCGACCCTGCGCTGCCGGGAAGGCGACCTGCTGCGGGTCAATTTCACCAATGGCTCGAAACATCCGCACACACTGCACTTCCACGGCATCCACCCGGCCGACATGGACGGCATCCCCGGCCTCGGCCGCGGCATCATCAACCCGGGGGAGAGCTTCACCTACGAGTTCGACGCCACTCCGTTCGGGCTGCACCTGTTCCACTGCCACGTCGGGCCGCTGGCCGAGCACATCGCCCGCGGCATGTACGGCACGTTCATCGTCGACCCGCCGCAGCCGCGCCCGGCCGCCGACGAGATGGTCATGGTGCAGCACGGTTACAACACGACCTTCGACGGCGAAGGCAATCAGCTCTACGCGGTGAACGGGATTCCGTTCCACTACATGCACGAGCCGATCCGAGTGAAACGCAATGCGCTGGTCCGCATCTACCTGGTGAACGTGCTCGAGTACGACCCGATCAACAGCTTCCACATCCACGGCAACTTCTTCGACTACTTCCCGACCGGAACACGTTTGGAGCCATCGGAGTTCACCGACACCATCGTGCAGGGGCAAGGCCAGCGCGGCATTTGTGAGCTGCGGTTTCCGCACCTGGGCCAGTACATGTTCCACGCGCACAAGACCGAGTTCGCCGAACTCGGCTGGATGGGCATGTTCGAGGTGACGGAGTAGCCATGGTGGACATCGAGCGCACCCGCAGGCCGTGGCTGCTCGGCTTGGTCTCCGTCGCGTTGCTGGCGATCGCGTTGGTCGGCTTGGCCGTGCTCGGCGGGCGCAGCCTGCCGGAGCGTACCGGGCCGCCGGTGGAGGAGATCGCGGTCGAGCAGACCAGGCTCGAGCCGGGTGCTATCGAATTGACGGTGCGCAACATCGGACCCGACCCGGTCGCCGTGGCGCAGATCTTCGTCAACGACGCCTACGTCGACTTCACCGGTCCGGACGAGCCGATCGGGCGCTTGGACTCGGCGCGGGTGCGGCTGGACTATCCGTGGCAGGACGGTCAGCCCTACTTGGTGTCGATGCTCACCTCGACCGGGCTGGTCATCGAGCACGACATCCCCGCCGCGGTCGAGACACCCGCCACCACTGCGTCGTTCTTCGGCTTGATGGCCCTGCTCGGGACCTATGTCGGCATCATTCCGGTCGTGCTCGGCATGCTGTTCCTGCCGGTGCTGCGGGCCGCCGGTGGCCGGGTCGTGCGGGTACTGCTCGCCGTGACGGTGGGGCTGCTCGCCTTTCTGGCGTGGGAGGGAACCAGCGAGGGCTTCGAGCTGGCGGGTCGATCGGGTGGCGCGTTCGGTGGTACCGCGTTGGTCGTGCTCGGTGCGGTATTGGCTTTCCTCGGCCTGACCGCGGTGGATCAGTGGCTGCGCAGCCGCAGGCAGTCGGCCGCGGTGCAGGGGGCCGGTGGCGTGCGATTGGCGCTGATGATCGCCGTCGGAATCGGACTGCACAATCTCGGTGAAGGGCTGGCCATCGGATCTGCCTATGCCGTAGGGGAATTGGCGCTCGGGACGTTTCTGGTGATCGGCTTCGCCATCCAGAACACCACCGAAGGGCTCGCCGTTGTCGCACCGTTGACCGAGCGGCGACCGCCGCTGCTGACCCTGCTCGGACTCGGTCTGGTGGCGGGGGCACCGGCCATCGTCGGTGCCGTGCTCGGCGCGACGGTCAACAACGCGGAGCTGTCCGCGCTGTTGCTCGGGGTCGGGGTCGGCGCGATCGTCCAGGTGATCGTGCAGATCGTGCCGAGCCTGCGGGAACCGGACGGGAAGGGTGGGGTCGCGGTGTCGACGCTCGGTGGTGTCGCGATCGGGCTGCTGGTGATGTATGCGACCGGGTTGCTGGTAACCGCATGATCGACGCATCGGATTCCCGCCCGCCATCCTGTGTCGGCTGCACCAGGCGCAGTGTGCTCGTCGGTGCCGCGGTAGCCGTTGCGGCAACCGCGGCGGGCTGCGGCCGCGGTGACGCGGAGCCCGCACCGGCTCGGATACCGCTGGCCGAGGTCCCCGTCGGTGGCGGACGGATCTATCCGCACCAGGACCTCGTCGTCACCCAGCCGGCCGCCGGTGATATCCGAGCCTTCTCGGCCACCTGCCCGCACCAGGGCTGCCTGGTCGCCCGCGTCCGCGACGGCGCCATCGAATGCGCCTGTCACGGTAGCGGATTCAGCATCAGCGATGGATCGGCGGTGCGCGGCCCGGCCCGCAAGCCGTTGTCCCCGCGCACGTTTGTCATCGAGGCTGCGGAGATCGTGGTCAGGTAGCAGGGTCGGAAAATCATTGGATCGTTCGATCCGCCGCATGTGAGCATCGCGTATGGCTGTCTACCTCGAGACCGACCGACTGATGCTGCGCCACTTCACCGAGCACGACGCTGAGCTGCTCATCGAGCTCGACAGCGATCCCGACGTGATGCGCTACCTCTCCGGTGGCGTGCCGACGCCGCCGGAGCGGATCCGCAGGGAAACGATTCCCCGGATACTGGGCCAATACGAGAAGTGGAACAACACCTACGGCACGATTGCCGCGCACGCGAAGACCGACGGCGAGTTCATCGGCTGGTTCATCCTGCGCCCCGCGGCCGACGGCCCGCTCGACGAGGTCGAACTCGGCTATCGATTCCGTAAGACGGCCTGGGGCAAAGGATTCGCGACCGAGGGATCGACGGCGTTGTTACGCAAGGCGTTCAGCGAACTCGGCGTGCGCATGGTCTGGGCCGAAACAATGTTCGTCAACCGCGGTTCGCGGCATGTCATGGAGAAGCTCGGCATGACCCATGTGAAGACGTACCACCCGGAGCTACCCCTGATCGAAGGCTTCGAGCACGGGGAGGTTCGCTACGAGATCACCAGTTCGGAGTGGGAACGCAGCGGCCTGAGCTAGGTATCTTCCGGCCTGGTGCGAGCATTCGTTGCGGCCTGCGCGATCGTTCGGTGGGCGACTAGGGTGACTGCATGGAAGACCATGTGCGGCTGCGGCATTCCTCGTCGTTCGGTACGGCGGCGCCCGCCTACGCCGAGCACCGGCCGGACTACGCGACTGCCGCGGTGCGCTGGGCGATGGAAGATGCGCCGGGACCGCGGGTGCTTGATCTCGGCGCGGGGACCGGGAAGCTGACCGGCACGCTGGTCGCGCTGAGTGCCGATGTTGTTGCGGTCGAGCCGGATCCGGCGATGCTGGCCGAGCTGCGCCGCGTACTGCCTGCCGTTCGCGCCCTACCCGGCAGCGCCGAGGAGATACCGCTGCCGGATGGGTCGGTCGATATCGTACTGGCGGGCAATGCCCTGCATTGGTTCGATATGGCTGTCGCGGGGCCCGAGATAGCCAGAGTTCTCGCGCCCGGGGGCATCCTCGCCGGATTGTGGAACGTCATGGACGATCGGGTCGACTGGGTTGCCGGCCTCGCGCGGGTCGGCGGGAGTGCGGCCGTCGGTCCGCGCGACACGTTCAGCAGTTGGCGGGCCGCGACGAAGCGGTTGTACCTGCCCGCAGCCGCCCTGAACCCCCGGTTCGGCTCCCCGGAGCAAAGCGAGTTCGCACACGGGCAGCGTCGCACGGCCGACTCCCTCGTCGCGACACTCGGAACCCGCGCGGGCGTGCTGGTGATGCCGGACGAGGAACGACAGGCCACACTCGGCCGCATCCGCGCTTTTCTCGCGAGCAGGCCGGAGACCTCCAGTGGCGAGTTCACCCTCCCGATGTCGACCGGTGTACTGCGCGTCCGGCGGCTTCCAGCTCGGTGATGCTGCCGGACATGATGGTCGGCACGTGTTCGGTGAGGCGGTCGAGGGGCCAGTCCCACCACGCCACCGCCAGCAGCCGGGCGATGTCCGCGTCGCTGTATCGGCTGCGAATGAGGCGGGCGGGGTTGCCGCCGACGATGCCGTAGTCGGGTACGTCGCCGACGACCACAGAGCCGGTACTGATGATGGCGCCGTGGCCGATTCGCACGCCGGGCATGACGGTCGCGCCGTTGCCGAACCAGACGTCGTTGCCGACGACGGTGTCGCCTCGACTCGGTAGGCCGGTGAGCAGGTCGAAGTGGTTGGACCACGACCCGCCCATGGTGGGGAAGGGGAAGGTGGAGGGGCCGTCCATGCGGTGATTGGCGCCGTTCATGATGAAGCGCACGCCGGTGCCGATGGCGCAGAACTTTCCGATGATCAGTTTCTCGGGTCCGTAGTGGTAGAGCACGTTTCGGGTTTCGAAGGCTGTTGGATCGTCCGGGTCGTCGTAGTAGGAGAACTCGCCGACCTCGATCAGCGGCGAGGTGACCAGCGGCTTCAGCAGCACCACGCGCGGCTGGCCGGGCATGGGGTGCAACACCATCGGGTCTGCGGGGCGGGGGCGGTCGGGCACGCGAAACTCCTTCGGGGGTGGGTGGTGTCGGCGATCAGACGGATGCCGTCGCGCGCAGTTCGAGATGAGCACCGCGCCAGCGGGCGCGTAGGCGGCGGTCGTGGCTGACGATCACCAGGGCGCCACGGTATTCGGCCAGCGCGGTTTCCAGCTCTTCGATCAGGCCCGGTGACAGGTGGTTGGTCGGCTCGTCGAGCAGCAGCACATCGACGGACTCGGTGACCAGTCGCGCCAAGGCGAGACGCTGCCGCTGCCCGGTGGACAGATTCTCGACGCGCGTCCGCAGGCGGGCACGGTCGAATAGGCCGAGGGACAGCAATTGTTCGGCGTGTGAGTCGGGGTCGCCGGTGCGGCCGCGGGCGAAGGCGGCCAGCAACGTTTGCCCTGGCTCGGCGGGCGGCGGCTCCTGCGCGAGGTAGCCGACCTTGCCGTGGCGAACGATCGTGCCGGTGTCCGGCGCGAGCCGACCGGCCAGCACCCGCAACAGCGTGGACTTGCCCGCGCCGTTCGGGCCGGTGATCAGCAGCCGGTCGCCCGCGGTGACCGTGAGCCCGGTCCGGTCGAGCCTGCCATGGACCGCGATATCGGTGGCATCCAGCACGGTGCCGCGCGCACCACCGGCTCGCAGGGTTGGCGCGAACCGAAGCGGTTGTGGTGGTGGCGGAACGGGGTCGGCGAGCAGGCGGCGCAGTCGTTCCTCGGCATTGCGAACCCGGCTGGCCAGCGACTGCTGCACCCGCCCACCGGCCCGGTCGTAGGCCATCTTGTTGTTGTCCTTCATGGCCCGGCCCGGTGCGACGTCGCGGGCGGTGGTTGCGGCGAGTTCACGGAGCCGGTCGGTGTCGGTCTGCCATTGGGTATACGACTGGACCCACCGCTGCCGCGCCGCCGCCTTCTCGGCCAGGAATCCCGCGTAGCCGTTGCCGTAGCGGATGACTCGCCGCCGGTCCGCGTCGACCTCGAGCAGGCTGGTCGCGACCCGCTCGAGGAAGGCACGGTCGTGCGAGACCATGACCGTGGTGCCGCGGCGTGTCCGCAGGTGATCTTCGAGCCAGGTCAGCGCGTCGCCGTCGAGATGGTTGGTCGGCTCGTCCAGCAGCAGTACCTCGGTACCGGCGGCGAGGATCGCGGCCAGGCGCAGCCGGACCTGCTCGCCGCCGGACAGCTCGCCGACCGTGCGGTCGCGGTCGACCAGGCTCAAGCCCAGGCCGTGCAGGGCGCGTTCCACCCTGGCGTCGGCGTCGTAGCCGCCGCGCAGCTCGAAAACTGTTGTCAGCTCGCCATATTCGGCAATCCCGGACTCGTCGCCGTCGGCCATCGCGACCTCGAGCCTGCGCATCCGTTGTTCGAGTGCGCGGAGCTCGGTCAGTGCACGATCGATGACCTCCTGCACGGTCGCGTGCGGTGGCAGCTGCTCTTCCTGGGCGAGGTAGCCGATGCCGCCTTCGGCGTGCACGACGATCTCGCCGTGATCGGGCTGCTCTTGCCCGGCGAACAGACGAAGCAGGGTGGTCTTGCCGGATCCGTTCTCGCCGATGATCCCGGTGCGCTCGCCCGCGGCGAGCGCACACGTCACCTCATCGAGAACCGTTGTGCCGTTGAAGGATTTGCTGACCGCTCGCGCGGTGATCTGGGTTGGCATATGCACGCTCCGAAGCATTCGAGGACGACGCGGTCACCGGGGACCGCAGGGCCGGAGAAACGCTTCGGAAGAACATCGGCACCCTCACTTAATACGACGACTGTCGCACTAAGGTATCGTGGGGTCGCCATCCCGTCAAGCAATCGGACTGCCGACCATGAATTCCGCACCATCGCCGGCCGAGCCGGCCCGTCGCCCGGGTGGGCGGACCGCCCGCATCCGTGACCAAGTGCTCGAAGCGGTCAGCGCGGAGCTGACCGAACATGGGTACGACGCGTTGAGCATCGATGCTGTCGCCGCCCGCTCGGGTGTGCACCGTGCGACGGTGTATCGCCGCTGGCGCGATGTCGGCGGGCTGCTCGCCGATGTCTTCGACGCGGCGACCCAGCAGCCGTGGGAGCCGCGCGACACCGGTTCGCTGCGTGGGGATTTGGCGGCGCTCAACCAGGAGATCCAGGATTCGCTGTGCGAGGAGTCCTCGATCGCGGTGGCGCTGATCGCGGTGTCGTTCCGCTCCGAGGAAGCCGCTCGCGCGCTGCGGCGGTTGTGGGAGGACCGATACGCGCAGTCCGAGATCATCATTCAGCGCGCGGTGCGGCGCGGCGAACTCGCGCCCGAGGTCGACGCGCGTGCCCTGCTGATCGCCGCTACCGCACCGCTCTACCACCAGCTGGTGCTGCTGCGCACGCCGCCCGATCCGCACCTGCCCGACCGCGCGGCCGTGAGCGCAGCGCTCGCCGCGGCGGCAGGTGCTTTCACCGCGCCGCGCGCGGCGGGTACCGACTGATCAGGGGTTGACGCCGGTGAGCGCGAAGAACTCCTGACGGGAACGCGGGTCTGCGCGAAGTGTGCCGAGCAGCGTGGAGGTCACAGTCGCCGACCCGATCGACTGCACCCCACGCAAGGTCATGCAGCTGTGTTCGGCCTGGATGACCACGCCGATTCCGCGGGGTCGTAAGTGTTCGGCGAGCCAATCGGCGATCTGTTTGGTCAGCCGTTCCTGTAACTGGGGTCGGCAGGCGAAATGCTCGGCCACCCTGGCGAGTTTGGACAGCCCGATGATGCGCTCGCCGGGCAGATAGCCGATGTGCGCGGTGCCGACGAACGGCAGCAGATGGTGCTCGCACACCGATCGCAGCGCGACGTTGCGGACCAGGATGAGTTCGTCGTAGTTCTCGTCGTTGGGGAAGGTGGTCAGATCGAAGGCGCGGGGCGTGAACAACTCGGCGTAGCCGTGCGCCATGCGGCGGGGCGTGTCGCGCAGGCTTTCGGAGTCGAGCTCGATCCCGAGAGCCGTCAGAAAGGCGGCCGCCGCGTTTTCGGCCGCCGCCATGTCCCGGCCCGGTGCCTGGTGGAGAACGCGCAGTGTCGCGTGCGAGCCCATGATGGTTCCTTCCGCGGAAAACTGGGTGGGGTCCACCTGGCGAAGCCAGGGTGGCATTGCCAGGTGGACGTTGATTGCCTGCGCCCGAAGATGAAGCGGCGCAGCGAGATCCGGCTAGGCGGCGCTGAGTTTGCCGGCGGGTACGGTGCGCCGATGCCAGGCCGGGTCGTAGACGAAGGCCAACCGGCCCAAGGTGAGTGCGGCGAGCAGCAGCCCGAAGTCACGCAATGCCACGTCGTAGAAGCCCGGGTAGCTCAGCAAGTTGAGCATGATGCCGGCGAGCCATGCGGCGACGACGAAGGCGGCGTAGCGCGGTTTGACCGCGACCGCCAGGCCCGCGACGATCTCGATCACCCCGACGATCCACATCGTCTGCTGCGCGCTGAACGGAACGAGGTCGACGAGCCACGGCGCCAGGTAGTTCTCCCAGGTGGTGAGCACGTTGGTGAACTTGTCGAGGCCGAAGACGATCGGCAGCACGGTGAAACCGATCCGCAGCAGCAGAAACGCGCCGTACGCGGGTTCGCTGCGTGCGCGGCGCACAGCTTCGCCGAGGTTGCGGGAGGGGAGCGAGGTCGAAGCGTTCATCACGGAAACCCTTCTGTAAGAATAATGAGATGTGTTTTTAGAGTCTGCCCTCGCCGCTCATTTGTCAACACTGATTGGTGTTAGAGTTGGGCATGCCCACTCCGCGTTCTGGCGTTCCAGCGGTGCTGGCGGCGCTCAGCAACCTCGACGACCCGGTGCGGCGCAAGCTGTACGAGCATGTGATCGAGAGCGACGCCCCCGTCTCGCGCGAACAGGCCGCCGCTGCCGCGGGGATCGGCCGGACACTGGCGGCGTATCACCTGGACAAGCTGGCTGAGGCCGAGTTGGTGACGGTCAGTTACCAGCGCCCGGCCGGTCGCGGCGGGCCCGGCGCGGGGCGGCCCGCGAAGTTCTATGCGCGGGCCACGAAGGAAATTGCGTTCAGCGCGCCACCGCGCGACTACGAGCTGCTGGCCCGGCTGATGGTTTCGTCGGTCGAGCAGGACGACAGTGGTGCCGTGCGG
Source organism: Nocardia sp. NPDC052316 (assembly GCF_044547795.1). Lineage (NCBI taxonomy): Bacteria > Bacillati > Actinomycetota > Actinomycetes > Mycobacteriales > Nocardiaceae > Nocardia > Nocardia sp. NPDC052316. The sequence continues at coordinate 304,405 of NZ_JBIUBB010000007.1, read as the reverse complement.
GCGGCGGTGCACGAGGCCGCGCTCGCCGAGGGTCGGCGGGCGGCCGCGGCCAGCGGTGGTGATCTGCTGGCGGCGTTGCGGAGTTGTGGGTACTTGCCCCACGTCGACGACGGGGATATCAACCTGCGTAACTGCCCTTTTCATCTGGTTGCCCAGGACCATCGGGAGTTGGTGTGCGGGCTGAACTTGCGGTTGATCGAGGGCGCGATCGCCGGCAGTAACCAGCCCGACGCGTGCGCGGAATTGGCGCCGCATCCGGATCGCTGTTGCGTGGTCGTGCACCCGGCCGGCGCGCGGTAACGCTCTTCGCCCGGACCCGACGACGACCGATGCCGGACTTCCGCGCGTCGAGGTGTTCTGAGCGCGGATGCGGGTATGCCGCGAGCGGAGGATGTTCTCGGGACGAGGAGTTCACATGCGTGTCGTCGTAACGGGTGCCACCGGAAATGTCGGAACCGGAGTGGTCGACGCACTGGCCGCGGATCCGCAGGTGACGTCGATTCTCGGACTCGCGCGACGTAAGGCGGACCGTGCGGTAGCCAAGACGCAATGGGCCGCGGCCGACGTGCGGACCGACGATCTGGCGGCCCTGTTCCGCGGTGCGGACGCCGTGGTCCATCTGGCGTGGTTGTTCCAGCCGACGCACCAGCCGACGGCAACCTGGGAGGCCAACGCGATCGGCAGTTCCCGAGTGCTGGAAGCCGTTGCCGCCGAACAGGTTCCGGCATTGGTGTATGCCTCATCGGTGGGCGCCTACTCCCCGCGGCGCGACGAACGCCCGGTCACCGAGAGCTGGCCGACCAATGGCTGGCCGTTGGCCGGGTATACGCGCGAAAAAGCTTACGTCGAGCGCCTGCTGGACACTTTCGAACAGCGGCACCCGCAGTGCCGGGTAGTCCGGCTGCGCCCCGCGTTCATCTTCCAGCGCGGTTCCGCGAGCGCGCAGCGACGCCTGTTCGCAGGCCCGCTGCTGCCCAACCGGTTGGTGCGCCCGGACCTGATCCCGCTACTGCCCGATATCCCGGAACTGCTGTTCCAAGCCGTGCACACCGCGGACGCAGGCGAAGCGTTCCGGCTCTCCGTCACTCGAAAGGTGGCCGGCCCCTTCAATATCGCCGCCGAACCAGTGCTCGACACCGCCCGCCTGAGCGAACTCCTCGGCGCGCGCCGGGTGCGCATCCCCACCCGCCTACTGCGCTCCGGGCTCGCCGCCGCCTGGCACCTCCGACTGCTCCCGGTATCACCCCAGCTCCTCGACGCGTTCCTGCGAATACCGGTTCTGGACACCACCCGAGCACACACCGAACTCGAATGGCAGCCGCGCCACAGCTCACTGGACGCGGTGCAGGAGCTGCTGGAGGGCATCCGCACGTCGGCGGAGATCGACACTCCGCCGCTGGCACGGCACGCCGGCGGTCCGCTGCGTATCAACGAATTCACCTCCGGCGTAGGCGGTTCCGACCCAGTGGACCGCTCCGCGGCGAACTCACACCGTACTTGATGGAGGCCCATTCCCCCGGTTTTGTGTAATAGTGCGGCTGGCGTACGCACCCGACTTCCCGCTTCGAGTTGACCGTCCCGCTGCCCGCGTTGGACGACGACGTGCACGACCTGATCGCGGAAGCCGTGGTGGTGGGCGACGGCCGCGATGGAGCGTCGTCGAGCGGACTGTCGCGTCAGTGCTCGACCCGCGGCAGCGTGGCGAGCAACTCGCGCCAGCTGCCCGCCGCGGCGTCACGGGCCGAGACCACCGTCACCGGTTGTGGCCAGTCGATAGCAAGGTCGGGGTCGCTGTAGGCCACGCCGATGTCCTGCGCCGGATCATGCGGCCGGTCGATTCGATAGCACACGTCGGAGACATCGGTGAGCGCTTGGAATCCGTGCAGGAAGCCGGGCGGTACGTACAGGTGCCGAAAGTCGTTGTCGTCCAACAGGAAAGCCTGTCGATGTCCGAAAGTCGGCGACTGCGGCCGGATATCGATCAGCACATCGTGTACGGCGCCGTGCGCACACCGCACCAGCTTCGCCTCGCCCGGCCCGGATCGTCCGTGCATGCCACGGATCACGCCACGGACCGAACGGGATTGGGAGTCTTGCACGAACGTCGCCGCCGTCCCGGGGGCGCCTAGATAGGCGTCGAATTCGACGGCGTCGAAGGTCCGGGTGAACAGGCCTCGATCGTCGCGGAACGGTTCCGGGGTGAGAACCAGGACGTCGGCGAGATCGGTCGGCTCGATACGCACCACGTCATCGTGCCCGACGGCACCCTTCGTGCGCCAGCGGGCGCCAGCGGGCGCCAGCGGGCGCCAGCGGGCGCCGTCGGGCACGACGGTTCCGTGGCCACGCGGTGACGGCGTGCAGGGTCCGGGCGCGGCAGTCTCGATCAGACTGCGCCTGCGCGCGTTTGGAGTCCAGCACCCAGTTTTCGGGTCTGTCAGCGGCAGAACGCCACACGCGACGATGAGCGAGCGTCATTCTGAAACGATCGATCGGCGCCTGACGATGACCGAAGTACCAATGCTCGTTGGGTGTCGTCCTCGCCTCGGTGATGCGACAGGAGGGAATCCGACGGTCGCGGGGGTACGGCCGGAGCGAGGCAACGCCGCGGTGTCTTGCTGGGTAAGCGTCGTTGCGGCCCTTCGTGTTTCGGTGAGTTGGAGAGGATATCCCTCCTTCTCTCCGGTATTGACGAGGGAAGCGAAGATTGATAGTTTCAATGCGGGAACGTCTAGTTGTTCGCGGGAGGGAATCTGAGGATGAATTCACAGTCTCAGGTGCAGACGATCGAATAAGCGCCTTTCAGCGCGTAGCGCAATAGTAATTTTTTGATGCAGTCGAACTGCATAGAGTCGGATATTTTCGTTCCCGTGATTTGCCCGATCCAACGGTAGCTTTCTCCGGGGATAGTCCGGAAAGCCGCTCGTCGGTTCACATTTCTGGGGAACTCTTGAACGTCAATTTGTCTCGTAGTCCGCTGGCCAGGCAACAGCTGCCGTTGCCCAAGGCACAATATCGCTCTCAGCTCAATGATCTCTCGCTGGGTCTTACGTTGGCCGACCAAATAAGTACCGGCCGAATCCGTGGCCCGGTCCGCCGGGTGCCCGCGGGTAGCCGCATCTACGGGCGCGGCGATACCTCGGATTGGATCTGCCTGATCCGCATCGGCTGGGCGAAAACACTCAGTACCTCACCGCAGGGCAAGCTCTGCGTCCTCGGCATCGAAGGACCGGGCTCGGTCCTCGGAGTGGCCAAGGATGCCAAGGGTTCTCGCAGCGAGGACATCGTGACGAAGACCGAGGTGCAGTTCAACGTCGTGCCGCGCGCCGACTTCGAACGCTTCCTGGCCACTCCGCTGTTCGGTGCGCAGTGGCGCAGGCACATGATCGAGTTGATGAGCGAAAGGCAGCGCACGATCATCTCGTTCGTGACGCTGGACAGCGAGCGACGGCTGGCGGCAACGCTCGTGCAGTTGGGCACCAATTGGGGAATCACCCACGATGCCGCCACGCGCCTGCGATGTTCGCTGACCCATGAGGAACTCGGCCAGATGGTTGGCACCACCCGCTCGCGGATCGGATACTTCATCAATCGGTTCCACGAGATGGGCATGGTCTCCAAATCCACTGATGGGCTCGTCCTGCACATGGAAGTATTGCGACGCTTTGTCCAGGGTTGAGCGCGGAAACGCCCACCGCGCCTGGCTCTTTCCCGGCCAGGGAGCGCAGGTCGCCGGAATGGGAATCGACCTGCTGGCACGATTCACCGACGTACGGCGCGTGTGCGATTCGGTCCTCGACTTCGATATCGCCGAGGCGTGCGCGGGCCGAAACGGTCACCTGGATCGGACCGATCATCTACAGCCGACGCTGTATACGGTCAACTACTTGCATGCGCGGGCCCTCCAGGAGACCCAGGACTTGCCTGCGGTGATGGCAGGGCACAGTCTCGGCGAGATCAGCGCCCTCGTGGTGGCGGGCTTCCTCGACTTCGAGCAAGGTCTGCGATTGGTCGCGACGCGTGGCCGGTTGATGCACGCAGTCCGCGACGGCGGCATGGCTGCCGCGGTGCGGATCGAAAGGCCCGCGCTCCTCGCAGTGCTCGAGGCCAGCGGGTTGACGACGATAGACGTCGCCAACTGGAACTCCGGCACCGAGACCGTCCTGTCCGGACCCGTGTCCGACCTCGCGCTGCTGAAAGACGCCGTTCGCGCGGCCGGCGGCATCTTGATTCCGCTGAAGGTCGGTGCCGCTTTCCATTCGCGGTATATGGCGGAAGCCGCCGATTCGCTCGGTGCGTTCCTCTCCGACATCGTGTTCGAGCCCGGAGCAGTCGCGGTGCTGAGCAATGTCACGGCACTCGAGTACACGCCACAGGATGCCGCTCGACTCTTGGCACGGCAGGTTCGCGAACCGGTGCGCTGGAGCGACTGCATGCAGGCGCTGCGGCGGCGCGGCGTTACCGAGATCGAGGAGGTCGGGCCAGGGGGAGTACTGCGCAAACTCTGGGCTGCGAACCCGGGCGAGGACCGACCCCGGTCGAACGGCTCGCCGATCGTGGTCGACGCGCCTGCCGCAGCGGGAAACTTCTGTGCCGCCTACCGTGTTCGCCACGCTTATGTGGCCGGCTCGATGTACCGAGCGATCTCGTCGGTGGAGCTGGTCGAGAGAATGGCCAAGTCGGGTTATCTGGCGTTCTTCGGCAGCGGGGGAATCTCCAGGACGGAGATCGACAGCGCCGTCTCGCGGCTCGCCCGCACCTGCGCCGGCCTGCCCTACGGGCTCAACATACTCAGTCAACCCGAGCGTGCGCAGGCAGAGCAGTGGGTCGTCGACGCGGCTCTGCGTGCCAAGGTGACGGTTGTGGAAGCGTCCGCCTACACCACGCTGTCCGCCCCGCTCGTCCAGTACCGATACTCCGGTAGTCGCATGACCGCGGGAACGCCCCACGTACCGAACCGAATAATCGCCAAGGTGTCGCGCGGTGAGGTGGCACGGAAGTTTCTGTTGCCGCCGCCAAGGGAGATCGTCGACGATCTTCGGGCGAAAGGCCTGCTGACCGTTGCCGAAGCGCGGGTCGCCGAAGTGGTGCCGGTCGCCTCCGATATCTGTGTCGAGTCCGATTCCGGCGGGCACACCGATCGGGGCAGCGCACTGATTCTGATACCCAGCATCGTCGGCCTGCGTACCCACATCGGATCGTCGTCCCCGGCGAGCAGGCAGGTGCGCATCGGTGCCGCGGGCGGGCTCGGCACGCCGTCGGCTATCGCCGCGGTATTGACCCTCGGCGCCGAGTTCGTGCTCACCGGCTCGATAAACCAGTGCACCCCGCAGGCCGGTACCTCGGACTCGGTCAAGGACCTGCTGGCGACCCTCGGCGTGCACGACATGGCGCTGGCACCGGCCGCCGACCTGTTCGAGGTCGACGGGCAGGTGCAGGTGGTTCGCAAAGGTACGCTCTTCGCCGCGCGGGCCAACCGATTACAACGGGTATACCGCGAGCACGGGCGCTGGGACGATGTCGATCCGCCCACCCGGTCCAGCATCGAACGACGGATCCTGAAGGACAGTTACGACAATGTCCTGGAGAAGGTGCGGTCCCGCTACCTTCTGCAGAATCGGGCCGACCGGCTGAGGTTGCTCGAGCAGGATCAGCGGCAGCAGATGGCGGCGGTTTTCAAGACGTACCTGGCGCACACCACTGTCGCTGCCATCGAGGGCGACGCCGCGCTCGCCTCGGACTTTCAGATCCATTGCGGGCCCGCGCTCGGCGCCTTCAACGAATGGGCGCAAGGATCCGCACTGCAGGATTGGCGAAACCGACACGTCGACACGATCGCGGATGCATTGTTGGCGGCGGTCCGAGCCGACAGCCGCGACGGCCGTACCACGGGAAACGCTCGGTCCGATCTCGATCGAGTGCCCGATCCGATTGGATAACTTTGAGCAGCCCCGGCGGGCAATCCGGGAGACGCTTCAGCCATCGACGGTATCTACCCGGAGGATTTCGAAATGGTAGTCGCGCCTTGGTCGAAGCGTGCCCTCGCCTGGCTCATCGACATGCACGTCAGCATGATCGCCCTGGTTCTCGCCTACGTGGTGAGCACGTGGGGCTCGAACAATATCGGCGGTGGGGCGGCCGTGGCAATCACCACGGTGGCCTACGTGATCTGGTATATGGTCGGGTTCGTGAATCGGTGCATCTGGATGGGGCGCACAGGTCAATCGTGGGGACGCAAGTTCTTCGACATATCGCTCGTCGATGAGCGGCGCGGGAAACCGATCGGCATATGGAAGGCCTTTGTTCGCGAGAACACGCACTTCCTCGATTATTTCTCGCTCGGTTACGGCTGGTTCCGGCCGTTCCGGGACCGCAAGGGACAGACGCTCGCGGACTACTTCAACAAAACGATCACCGTCGAAGGCAAACCCCCGCTCCAGCCGGTGATCGTCGCCGAGCGTGTTACCGCTCCGGAGACCGGTCACAACCCCCTGCAGGCGGCCCTATGAGGCCGAAGGTCCCTGCGCCGCAACGCCTATGGTGAATCCGAGCAGCACGGACGGAATGCGGCGCGCGCGTCTGCAACATCGGCACGGTCTCACGACGCGGCCATTCGCCTCGGTAGCGGAAGCAGTCCGCTCGGTGGTCGCTTTTCACGCCACGGACCCCGCCACTGTGCACTTGGGGCTGGCCGCCCGGTTGGCACCCGGGTCGGCCGAGTCCTTGTCGGACGACCTGTTCGGCTCCGGGAATTTCGTGAAGATGCATGCGATGCGCCGCACCGTCTTCGTCGTCAGTCGTGCCGATGTCCCGATGCTGCGTGCGGCCGTAGTCCTCGACCTCGCTGTCAAGGAGCGCCGGGCGATCCTGCAGCTCCTGACCTCGGCCGACCTCGGTGAAGCTTGGCTGAAATCGGTAACGGACTCGATCTGTGCCGTACTCGCCGACGGGGTACCGCGGTCCGGCGCGGCGTTGGGCAAGCTCGAACCCCGCCTCACGCAACAGGTTCGGGCACCGGGCAGAGCCTCGGCGAAATGGGTTTCGGTCGGTAGCCGGGTGCTCGGGCTGCTCGCGATGGAAGGGCAGATCGAGCGCGGCAGCCCGATGGGATCGTGGCAGAGCAATCAGGTCAGCTGGCTGCGGTCGACCGACTCGGCACCCGTGGACCGAGCCGCCGCCTGTGCGTGGCTGCTGGCCGGCTACCTCGCGCAGTACGGGCCTGCCACGCTGGAGGACATGGCCTGGTGGACCGGGTGGGGCAAGGCGCTGCTCACCCGGACCCTGGCCCAGATCGACACTCGCACAGTCGAACTCGAACACGGCCGAACCGGCATGGTGCTTCTCGGCGATGTCGCGGAGGACGGTCTCGTCGATACCGGACGCGCGGTCCTGCTGCCTTCCCTCGATCCGAGTGTCATGGGCTGGAAACACCGCGACTGGTATCTGGATCCGGCGATGGCCGACAGTCTCATCGATCGCACCGGCAATGTCGGTCCGACGGTGTGGTGGGGCGGTGCCGTCGTGGGCGGCTGGGGCCAGGACGCCCAGGGAATCGTGCGGTGGGAGTCGCTCGTTGCGCTGACCGCTGCGGCCCGCACCGCCATCGCCGATGAGGCGGATCGAGTCATGCACTTCCTTGCCGGTCGCAAGGTGTCGCCGCGGTTCCGGACGCCGCTCGAACAATATTTGGCGGCCACTGCGCAGGCGGAGACCGAATAACAGTCATTCAGGAGACATCGAATGATTACCAGTACACCACCGACCAGGCAAGAATTCGTCGATCGCCATCTGGCCGTTGCACGACCGCTCGTTGTGCGGCAGGGTCTGAACACGTGGCGCATTGCGCCGCCATGGAATTTCGACACGCTCGTTGCCCGAGTTGGTGATCAGCGGGTCCCGCTCTACGGCAGCCTGTTCGATTTCATCGGCTTATCGACGTTTCGGAATTACCACGATCGCTTCCTGACTTCCGCTGCGCCGACAGCGCAACCCGCCTATCTGCGTTGGTACACAAGGCAATCCGAGGCCCGATTGCCGTGGGCGGACAGCGCTTTCGATGCGCTGGCCGACTTTTGGCACGCGCCGCAGTGGCTCCCGGCCGACGGCTTTGTTTTTCCTGCCTATGGCGGGCGGACCGATGTCGTGCGGCAGTCGTTCCCGGCCAAGGGCATCTTCGTGTGCGGACGGGGCGGAATGACGCGCTGGCATGTCGACCCGTGGCGCAGCGATGCGTACCTGTGTCAGGTCATCGGCCACAAGCGCATTCTGCTGTATCGGCCGGGCACGGCGGCCCCACGAGACCCGGAGGCACTGGGCAGTGTCATCGATACGCCCGACGCACTGCCGCCCGGCTGGCCGGCCGAGCCGCTGATCGACGTGGTTCTCGCACCCGGCGACTGCATCTATATCCCGCAGGACCATCCACACGCCGCGGTCGCCTTGTCGCCGAGCCTGTCGCTCACGTGGAACTTCGTCCACCGCGCCAACGACGCGGGCTACCGGGCACTCGTCGCTTCGGATGCCGACGACGCCACCCTGCGGTACTTTTCCGCGCCCGTCGCCCAGATGGATGTTGCCTAGTTCGCCTGGACACGCTTCGGCCCGACGACTTTTTTTCGAGCGCCGGCGCTATCCGGCTACTTCGCTTGCTCGACCTTCGCGACGGACTTCGCGAAGAGCGCCTCGAAGGTGCCACGCTGCTGCGCGACGTTTTCGCCCTGCACCACCACGAACAAGGTGTAACCCCGGACGGCCGCGATGCCGACCAGCCTGCGCGTCGTTGCGGTCGTCCCATCCGCCGCGGTGTCGCGCGCCTCCTCGCTGTACATCGCCGCCTCGGCAGCGCTGAGCTGCCCCGGCACCGTCTCCGCCGTGATGCGATTGTGGCTGCTGACCACCCGACCGCCGACGCCCATCGGTCCGGTGACCTCGGCGCAGGCGCCGGACCGATTCTTGACGTAGGTGTCGAAATCGAAAGGCCCGGCGGAGATCTCGACAATGTAGAAGCTTCCGCTCGCCGGGTCCATCGCGGTCGCGGCATCGGCCGCCTCGGCAAGCGCAATTTCGCTGGTGGCGTTGGCCTTTGCCGCCTGGTCGCAGTGCGGCGGGGTGACGCTGCCGGTGAGCAGCGGCGTGTAGCTCTCGGTGAACGTCGCGGCGATCGCCGCCGAGTTCATCTGCTGGTACTCGGTCCCTGCTGGGAAATCGGCGGCCTCGGGCAGCAATTGCACTTGCGGCACGGTCGGTTTCGCGGAAGTCGTCGCGGTATCGGTGCTGCCGCAGGCGGTCAGTGCGACAGTGGCAACGGCGGTTCCGACGAACGCCCGGAATGATCGTGTGGTCATGAGTTCGCACGCACCTCGTCGATGGCTTTCCACAATCGCTGTGGGGTACTGAAGGTTTCGGGATCCCCGACGACCGAGTCGGGCAGCGAGATCGCGAGGGCATCCTCGAGATCGAGCAGCAGCGACACCGTCCGCAGCGAATCGAGTCCGAGATCGGTGAGGTTCGCATCGGGTAGCAGCGGCTCCTCGTCGGTCAGGAACGGAAGGCGGGCACGGATAATGGAGACGAACTCCTCATTCATGTAGTGCTCCTAGCGCGGTTCGAGCGGGCTCTCGGGTGACGGTCAATCTGCTGGCCGACACGACCGCATCGCCGTCGATGACGACCTCGATCGGCGCCGGGTGCCCCAGAAAGGCGATCAGGCTCGCGGTGAGCCCGTAGGCACCGACGTCGGGGATCCGGACGATCGCGCCTTCGGCGACCGCGGGCAGCTCGACGTCACTGGACAGACAATCTATGGGCGTGCACAGGGGGCCCACGAGCGATCCACGCACCAGACCGTTGTGCTGTCCGAGTATCTCGACGGCAGGATTGGGCCGGGCGAGCCTGCGCAGCCCCGACATCCCGCCGAGGTGGTTCACACCCGATTCGAGAACGACATACGAGTGGCCCTTGGACACCTTGCTGTCGACCACGCGCGAAATCAGCGATCCGCTGGTCGCGACCAGGTATCTGCCGGATTCGAAGCTGATCTGCGGCGGCGTGGCGCTACCGCACCACACCGCGGCGATGCGGTCACCCAGTCCTTGCAGCGCCGACAGATCCATGGCTGCGCCCCGGCCGGCGTACGGCGCGGGAAAGCCGCCGCCGAGATCGACCTCACGCAGCTCGACGCCGATGGCGGCGGCCAGCTCGGCGGCCAGGACGGCGTTGTCGGAAAGCTGGTCGGCGAGTCTGTCCGCAGCGGTGATGTTCGAGCCCGAGAAGAGATGGAATCCAACGACTTTCGCACCTGGGCGCGAGCGGAAGAGATCCGGTTGCGCCAGCAGCGCCGAGGCGTCCACGCCGAACTGCGAGGAGACGCCTGCCATCGTCAACGAACTCCCGGTGAGCCGAGCGTCGCGGTTTACTCGGATCAAGCACTCTGCCTCGGTCGAGTTCGCCAGGCTTTCGGTGGCGACCCGGTCGAGGTCGGCCGCCGATTCGATCGAAAAGCGTTGCACCCCGGTCCGTAACGCGTGCGAGACCGCGGATCGGGTCTTGCCGGGACCGGTGAACAGCACCTGTGCGGCGTCGGCTCCGGCCGCGTGCGCGGCGTCGATCTCACCTTCCGAGCTGACCTCCACGTCGCAGCCCTGGTCCAGCAGGCATTGGACAATGTCAGGGTGCGGGTTGGCTTTCAGTGAGTAATACAGCCTGCTCCCCGCGGGGAGGATCGTGCGCAGTGCCGCGCACGAGCTTCGAATTCGGCGTAAATCGTAGACATACAACGGGGTTCCGTATTCCCGGATCAGATCGGTGTACCGGCCGCCGGTCACAACGACTCCCGCAGCAGTCTCTTGTCGACCTTGCCGTTGACGCTCATCGGCAGCGTGTCCCGAAATACGGTGCGCTGCGGCAGCTTGCTTCGTTCGACCCGGTCGGCGAGCTGCGCCACGACGTCGCGCACCGCCAAGTCGGGCTCGCGGACCACGACGAGACAGGCTTGGTCACCGTTGTGCGGGGGGATCAGCGCGGCCTGCAGCACTCCGGTGATGTCGAGCGCGGCCGCCTCGATCTCGGCTGCCGACACGCGGAACCCGTTTTGCTTGTACTGCTCGTCTATCCGACCGTGGTGATACAGATAGCCGTCGTCATCCAGGTGGCAGAGGTCGCCGGTCCACAGCAGCGTCTCGCCCATGACATTGCGGCGAAATCGTTGTTCGGTCAGCTCAGGGGCGTTCCAGTACCCCGACATGACATTCGCTCCGCGGACGACGAGCTCGCCCACCTGGCCCGGCGGCAAGCGATTGCCTTGTTCGTCGACGACGTAGCACTCGGTGTCCTCGAGCGGGTAGCCGACCGAGTCGAGGCGTTCGCCGAGCCGGTCCAGGGGCATGATGGCCACGCGTTTGCACTCCGTGAGGCCGAACATGCGCACGACGGCCAACCCTGGAATGAGATTGGTGAGGTCTTGAATCACTACCGGAGCGAGGGGCGCGCCGGTGTTGGTGATCATGCGCAGGCGGGCGGGCGGCTCGCCCGAACGCGCCACCGCCAGTCGCAGGATCTGGGCGAGCGTGGGAACACAGGGAAGTATTGTCGCGCCGGTTCTTTCGAGCGTCGCCAGAATCGAGGCGCCGACCGCCGCGCGCGGCTCCAGGCACAGCGTCGCGCCGACGTCGGTGGTCAAGAATGCTTGGTAGAGGCCGTAATCGAAGGATTGCGGTAACACACAGAGGACTCTGTCGTTCGACGTGTAGTTGAGGCGCGCTTGAATTGCCTTCGCGGCGAAGAGAACTTGAGCATGGGTCGACAACACGCCTTTCGGTGCCGCGGTGCTGCCCGAGGTGTAGATCAAGCAGACCGGATCGCACGATATCGAGGATCGCGGTATCCCCGGCGAGGACCTGCGGTGGACATCGGCGAGTTCATCGATGTCGATGCGCCGCATGGCGGGCGCCGCTTCCTCGGCCAGGCCGGTGGTCGCCGAGTCGACGACCACTACGGCCGGTCCGCAGTCCTCGATAATCATCCGCAGCTGTTGCGGTTTGAGCTCCGGTGACACCGGAACGTAAACGAGGCCGCCGCGGGAGCATGCGTAGACCAGCGGGACCGCCATCGCGCTCGCCGAGGCGAGGGACAGGACGCGCTCGCCGCGATCGACACCGAGATCGCGCAGAAAGCCGTGCATGCCGAGGCTGAGCTGGCGCAGCCGTCCGTAACCCCACGTCTGGTCGCCGGAGCGCAGCGCGGTCTTGGACGGCGACAGCTTCGCCCGACGATCGAGCAGGTCGTGCAGCAACTGCTCACGCACGGAAAGCTCCTCACTGTGGCCGGGATACGGACTGTCACCGCAGGTTATGACTGCGAGCGGTGCGTGCGTGGCTCAAGGTTGAGCGCCGGACGCACCTGGTCGGAAAGCTCAATTCTGCGCAGTCCCGTCCGGCTGCCGCCCCTAATCTTCCGAGGGACAGGCGACGCCTAGAACCACAAGTGGGGAAACATGACCTTGATCGAACATGCCTTGCGCGATTCAGGGATCGACTCTTCAGCGCAGATCGTCGACGAGATGCTGGAGAAATTGATTCCGGTCTTGCAGACGAGCGCCGCCGAAGGGGAGGTGCAGCGCAGGCTCCCGGAACAAGTCGCCGCGGCGCTGGTCGAGGCAGGCGCTTTTCAGGTTCAGGTGCCCAAGTCGCTGGGCGGCTTGGAATTGAACCCGCTGGAGGCGACCCGCTTGGTCGAGGAGTTGTCCAAGGTCGACCCGAGCGCGGGCTTCCTGGTGGGCAATATGAACAGCCAGGCCTTCGCGATGATGGCGTTGTCGGCCGAGGGTGTCGAGGAGGTCTTCGCCGACAAGGGCGCGGTCATCTGCGGTGGTGCGTTTCCGCCCGCGATGGCGGTCGAGGCGCCGGGCGGCTACCTGATCTCCGGCCGCGCTTCGTTCGCCTCCGGCGCGCACATCGCCAGCTGGGTGACCGCGTACGCCATGCTCATCGAGAACGGTCAGCCGAAGATGACGCCGGCCGGCCCCGTCATGCTGCTTGCCGCGATGGACCGGCGTGACTGCGAACTCGTCGATAACTGGGATGTGCTCGGGCTCAAGGGAACTGGTAGCCACGACTACTACTACCAGCAGGTATTCGTCCCCGCCGCGCGGGTCGCGCCGTTGACGCTCGGTGAGCCAAATCGCTATTTCACTGCACCGCTGTACCGGTCACGGCTATGGTCGGGGCATTCGGCCTTCGCGGCGACAGCACTGGGTGTCGCGAGAGCCAGCTTGGACGAGGTCACCAGGCTGGTCCAGACGAAAAGGGGCAACTTCATGACCGAGTTGCTGGGGGATAGTGCTTCGGTACAGCGCCAGCTCGGTAAGGCGGAGGCCAAGCACCGTGCCGCCCGCTCTTATCTGTACGACACCGTCGATGAGCTGTGGCAGCACCAGCTGACCGGGGAGTTCGTCACCACCGAGCACGGCGTCTCCATGCAGCTGGCCGCGTGCTTCGTGATCGAGACGGCGCGCGAGATCAGTGAGATCACCCATGAGATCGCGGGTTCGACCGGCTTTCGCGAGTCGAGTCCACTGGAGAAGTACTTCCGGGATGCGCACACCATCAGCCAGCATGCCTTCGCTTCACAAGCGAGGTACGAATCGGCCGTGAAGGCGATGCTCGGCAAACCCAACGACTGGCTGTTCTTCCAGCTGTGACGACCAGACGCATCAGGACTCAACCGACAGTGAGGAAGAGACGATGACTCCCGCGATTCTTGCGGAGAACCTGGGGCGCAGCTACCGAGACAAGGTGGCGCTGGAGGGGCTGAACCTCGAGATCCCGCGCGGTGAGGTCTACGGACTGCTCGGACCCAACGGTGCGGGCAAATCGACCACGGTACGGATTCTCTGCACGTTGTTGCTGCCGACCACCGGCCGAGCGATGGTGGCGGGGTACGACATCGCCGATCACCCCAATGAGGTCCGTCTCCGCATCGGCGCGGCGTTGCAGGCCACGGCGATCGACGGTCTGCAGACCGGCCGGGAGATGCTGGCCCTGCAGGCGCAGTTGTACAACGTGCAGCCTGCGGCAGCCAAGAAGCGGATCGCCGAGTTGGAGTCCCTCATCGATCTGGGGAGCGACTTCGACAAGCGCGTCTCCACCTACTCGGGTGGTATGAAGCGCCGCCTCGATATCGCCACGGCGATATTGCACCGTCCCCCAGTGCTTTTCCTGGATGAGCCGACGACGGGCCTGGATCCGCGGAGCAGACAGCAGATGTGGGATGAGGTTCGCCGACTCAACGAACAGCTCGGGGTGACGATCCTGCTGACAACGCAGTACCTCGAAGAGGCCAATTTCCTGGCCCACCGGCTCGGCATCATCAACGACGGTCGCCTGGTCGCCGAGGGGAGTCCGCTGGAGTTGAAGCGGACGGTTCGCGACGACATCGTCGTGGCCAACATCAAAGGTGACGCCCGGCAGGCGGAGGCGCCATTGGCCGCCATCCGCGGGGTCAAATCGGTATCGACGGTGGGCGAGCGCATCGAGGCCAGGGTCTCCGACGGTGCGCAGGCGATCGGTCCGGTAGCCATCGCGATCCAGCAGGCCGGGCTGGAGCTCACCGATATCACACTGCGTACCCCGACCTTGGACGACGTGTTCATGGAACTCACGGGCGGCCATATCACGGAGGATGAGCATGAGCCAGTCCACTGAAGGCAAAATCAGAACAGGCGGCGAAGAATTCGCGGTCGATCCGGAACTCGAGCCGCGGGGTTCGTCTTTTCTGCGCGACGTCGTTGTTATCGCCAGGCGGTCGATCCGGCAGCTACCCAGGGAGCCGGAGGCGGTTTTCCCGGCGCTGATGATTCCGGTCTTCTTCATGGCGGTCAATATCGGATCGCTCGAGAAACTGACCGAGTCGGCACTCGCGATCGACTACAAGGCATTTCAGCTACCCGTCGGCATTGTCTTCGCGGTGACCGGCATCAGCCGAGGGGCCTCGCTGGTCGCGGACTTGAATTCGGGCTACTTCGATCGACTGTTGATGACGCCGGTCTCCCGGCTCGCGCTCCTGATCGGCACCATGGCCGCCGACTTCGTGCTCGTCGCCATGATGACGCTGCCGGTGCTGTGCTTGGGGTTCATCGTCGGCGTCGGTTTCTACAACGGCATCCTCGGATTCTTGGTCTTCATAGCGATATCGGCGCTGTGGGGCATGGTATTCCCGGGATTCACCTACGCGATCGCCTTCAAGACGGCCAGTCCGGCCGCCGTGGCGTCGGCAACCATTCTGTTCTTCCCGTTCGCCTTCCTGACCACCACCTTCTTGCCGAAGGAGCAGTTGAACGGTGCGCTCGGCGCGGTAGCGACGGTCAACCCGGTCACCTATATCCTCGAGGCCTTGCGCAGCCTGCTCAGCGAGGATTGGAATGCCTCGGCGCTCGCCCCGGCATTTATCGCCATCATTCTGGTGGGAATTTTGAGTATCGGCGCGGCCCTCACCGCGTTGCTGAGTCGTGTGAGTCGAAGTTAGCCAATTGTCAGCTGTGCCGAAGGAGGCGCCATGAACTACACCGGAACTTTCATCGCAGTCGCCGACGACTGCAAGGTCGATTACGGAAAGACGCCGGTCCCGCGCGGGTCGGCACGATCCGTCGCGCAGATCCAATACGAGATGCTCTCCGAGCACCCTTTCACATATACGCAGGAAGACGTGCTGTTCGAGTCCTGGTTCGCCCGCCAGGACCTAGAGGTGAGTGCGGCGGAGAAGGCCGACCTGCGCGCCCAGTTCTTCGCGAAGGAACAGCCGTGCCTGCGGACCTCGCCCCTGACGAGGACGCACGGCTGGGGCATGGTCTTCGACGAGCAGGGCCGAATCGCCCTGTGCGCCAAGGATTCACCGGAGTACGGCAAGTACCTCGAGTCCGCAGAACTCAAGGTGATCAAGGCGCTCCGTAGCAAGCGCGCCTGATTCGTTATGAAGTGCACATCGGATATTTCTCTGACAACTGACCCAGGAGGTCGCCACCCATGATCGCGTCGTACACCTGCACCACGCTCGACTGCCCGGACCATGACGCCCTGTCCGGCTTCTACGCCAAAGTTCTCGGCTGGAATGTCGTTCACCGCGACGACAACGTGGCGTATCTGGCCAACGATGCCGGCCTCAAACTGGGATTTCAGAAGGTCGACAACTTCGCGGCGCCGGTCTGGCCCAAGGGCGAGATTCCCCAGCAGTTCCATCTCGACCTCGAAGCCCAAGACCTTGCGGCCGCCGAGAAAGAGTTGCTTGCGGCGGGCGCGGTGAAGGCGGAATACCAGCCGGGCGGGGACTACTGGGTCGTCTTCCTCGACCCGGCCGGGCACCCGTTCTGTATTGCCCCTCCGATGAACTGAGGCCTCGGCCCCGAATCATCCGATCCGGCAATGGGTATGGACGTCGGCAGCCCTCTCGACCTGGTGGTCAAGGGGGCTGCTGCCACGCTCACTCTCAACAGGCCCGATCGGCGTAACGCGATCGACTCCGCGTTGATCACGGCATTGCATCGGGCGCTCGATGTCGTCGAGCGTTCGCCCGAGGTCCGGGTTCTGCGCCTCGGGCATCGCGGTCCATGGTTCTGCTCGGGCATGGACTTCGACGACCTGGACGGCAGCGCCGAACCGGCAGTGGACGCCGGCGAGTTCTTCGCCGTGCTCGAACGGATCGCCTGCGGCGACGTCGCGACGATCGCGGTCGTCGGCGGACAGGTCGCCGGCGGCGGTGTCGGACTGGTCGCCGCGTGCGACACCGTGCTGGCCGCCTCCGACGCCACCTTCGCTCTGCCAGAGGCACTCTGGGGCTTGCTGCCCGCCGCGGTGTACCCGTTCCTGCGCCGCAGGATCGGACCGGGACCGGCGCGCCACCTGGCCCTGTCGGCCCGAACATTGACCGCCGTCGACGCTGCCCGGCTTGGTCTGGTAGACGAGGTGAGTGACCGCCTCGAGCATGCGGCGACCGCCGCGACGCGCCAGACCGTGCGGATCGACCGCGAAACGATCGCCCGGATAAAGGCGTACACCAACACCTACGACCCACTGCCCGCCGATGCCCGAACCAGGGCGGCTACCGCGCTGGCGGGTGCGATGCGGGCACCGGGTGTCGTGCCGCGGATCGAGCGGTGGACGCGGACGGGTCGCCTACCGTGGGAGTGACAGCGATCCCGGCCGGGTATTCGCTGCGCCGAGATGGGTCGAAATAGCCTGCGCGACTTGGTCACTGTGGGTGTACAGGGCGAAGTGGCCGCCGCCGACCACGACGGAGTTCGAGTGTGGAAACGCGGCCGCGACCCGGGCGGCATCCGAGGCCGCAACCACCACATCCGCCGCTGCGGACACCACGGTGATCGGTATATCGACCGCCTGCACGCGGGGATCCAGGAGGGGATCGTCTGCCCAGAATTCCAGATGCCGCTCCGCGTAAGCGATCAGGGTGGGCGGGTCGCGAAAGACCGAGGTAGCCGGGTCGTCCAGTTCCGCGGGCAGGCCGATGGACGAGCTCGGATCGGTCGAGCGACGGCGGTTGAGCGCGTCGATCCAACGCGCGGCCGTGCGCGGGCGCGCCCGTACGGTAGTGAGCAAATCCACCAACTCCGACTCGTATTCGGTATCGACAGTCAGCGGCCGCCCAGGGCCTTTGAACGACGGGTTGAGCAAGACCAGCGATTGGACGAGGGCCGGGTAGTCCGCCGCGACGCGCAGTGCGGTCTTCGGGCCGGTACACCACGCCACCAGATGAGCTGTGCGACCGGACAGCAGGCGCGCGAGTTGTTCTTCCTGCTGGGTTCGGGTCCACGCCAACTCCGGACTCCAGACCGAGGTCGCACGGTGGCCGATCCGGTCACGAAGTCGCGACCATGCAGCCGCGCCCTGGCCGAGTGCGTTGACGAAAACTAGTGGGGAGGGCGGTGATTCAGACACGGATCTCTTCCGGAAATTTATGGACAACGAAGTCGAAAGCCGGGGCATGCACGGCAACCGACACATGGTGCTGCGGCGAAGCGCGCCAGGACCGCACGGACCAGTCGCGGTCCCCGTCGGCCCGGTGAGCTTGGCCGCGCTCATCGAAATCGAAGCCGACTGTCGCGAACGGCAGGCTCAAGCCCTTCCCGAGCGCCTTGGTTGTTGCTTCCTTGAGCGTCCAGAGCAGGCAGAAGTGGTCGGCGCGGGTGTCCGGCGCGAGCTCGTGCATCCTGGCCGACTCGGCAGCCGAGAGAACTCGGTCCGTGAGGCGCGCGACCGTCGATGGATCGGTTCGTCGCTCGACATCGATCCCACACGGCACCGCGCGGGTGACCACGACGGCAACCATGTCGTCGGTGTGCGAAAGATTGACCCGGATATGCTCGGCCGGCCATGGTGCGGAAATCTCGGGACGCCCGTGTGGTTTCGACGCTCGCAGTTGCCATTCCGCGGGACGCACCGCGGGAACGCACCAACTGAGCGCGTGGCGAGTGAGCGCATGAGCGGCGGCGAACGCGCGGCGCGGCTCGCGTGGCAAAATCCGACTCCACCGGCGCAGCTCCTCGGGGCTCAAACAGCCGAGGGCGGTGACTTCGTCGGTGGCGGCGATCCACACGTGGGCTTCGTGCGTGCGGAGGGTTACGGCGGGCCGCAGTGCGGCAGCGGTCGGTTTCATTCGAACGTCCCAGGGGGCGTACGCGACAGCACGGTCGCCACCGCGATAATGGCGCTCATCACCGCCACCTCCCGCAATCCTGTCCGCAGAAAGCCCGCGGCCAACGGGTCGGGCACGGTGGCGGGCACACTGTGCCGGCGATGCCACGCGCCGAAACCGAATAGTCCGATCAACCCGATCGCTTTGATGAGCACGAGCAAGAGATAATTCCGGGAGTAGCCGCCTACTTCGGGCGCCTGGGCAAGCAGGCTGCCCAGTCCACTGATCCCCGTCGCGATCCCGCAGGGCAGTGCCAGCCGACTGAATTTCGGCAGCACGGTCCGTACCGCAACCCGATCGCCGAGGACCCCACCTACGATCAGCAGCATCGCCAAGCCGCCTACCCAGAGCGCCGCAGCGAGGACATGCAGGACGATCATCCCCAGGCTGACAACGTGATTCGACGCCGAGCTCGGGTGTCCACCCGCGTAGGGCAAGCAGGTAGCCACCATGCCGACAACGAGCAGATTCAGGGGCGTCGTCCCGGTGCGGATCAGTATGGCCAAGCAGAGAAATCCCGCGATACTCCCGAGGCAATACAGGATGCCGGGCATGGTCAGGCACGCGAGGTAGTCCGCCACCGCGATGGTGTGGGCGGGCCTGCCGACGATGGCCGAAATGCCCAGCATCACTTGTAAAATCAGCGCGACCACAGCGATGAAGGCGAGCAGGCGCGTGGCGCGTCGCAGCGACACCACTGCTGTGCGATGGCGGGGGAGCCCGTCGAGTATCACCAGCCCGAGCAGCGTGCCGACCGCCAGGACGGCCGCTGTCGTCCCGGTAAAGCGGAGCAACGGAGTGCCCCACCTGGTGACCGGCCCCGGGTCGAAGGCGATCAGCTCCGGCGGTGGCGGCTCGGCGATTCCGGTGAGTTGTGCTCCGGCAAGCAAGACTCCGGTCACTATCGCAGCCCAGCAGCCGGCCACCATCACGCGGGCGGTCACCGTCATCCAAGAGCGCTCTCGCCTGCGCGCTCGTTCGCTTCGGTGTCCTCGTCGGCGGAGGCACTGTCTTCCTCGGCGGGGCGCACAGCGTTCGACACAGCCTTGCGCAGGAACCAGATGATGAATCCGCCGGTAATCAAGTGAAGGAAGTGTTCGGCCAGAAACTGGCTCAGCGCGTTCATCATGCTCAGCGGAAATGCGCTCGACAGTTGCAATCGCCCTGCGAGCCAGCGGACTTGGGGCTGAACCAATGCAGGCTCAATGCGACCAGGATGGGCAGCATGACGGCCATGTTATAAACGAGATGCAGCTCGACCCGGGGGAAGAACGTCTGAATGATGCTGGTCGGCGCGGGCTTTCCCAAAAAATTCAGCCCGGACCAGTACTGCGTGAGCAAGAAGGAATGCTCGGCGAAGTGCCACGTCTGAATACCGAGGGCGATGGTCCACCACTTCCGGCTCCGTGCCTGGAAGCCGCCGCGCAGCAGGAGCAAACCGACGATCATCAGCACGGCATAGGTCCAGTGCAACAACTCGTTCTTGTTGACCACCGGGACGATATAGCCGAGGAAGCCACCTGCTTTCGGTCGCGGCATGTCCAGCACGTAGATCTGGAAAGCCTGGACGACGTGCTCCACCCAGTGCGCGACGATGATCGCGATATATACCTTCAGCGCTTGGTAGTGCTTCTCCGAGTTGATCTGGGCGACCCAGGAATCCGGCTTGCGCGGTTGCAGCTTTTCCCTGGCGTCAGTGCCGGATCCGATTGTTGCCACTATGGCCCCCAGCTCGCGTGTGAATAGAGGTTCACACCACATCGTGCCAAGCGCACCACATGCCGGAGGGCGCAAAAATGTGCATCCGCTCAGGAAGCCCACTCCGGGCCGACCGATCGGGCGTCGGCGGGAGAGGCTCTGGGAAGCCGCCCGCACCCTAGTTGTGCGGTGGTCGCGCGCGTCGCTGTCCCAAGAAACTCGAGTGGCTCAGGAGGCTGCCGGATGGATCTCGAGCAGGTGCGAACCCGCGTCGAAGCAGTCGTTCGGGAAACGCTCGGCATCGATCCGTTAGATGACGGTAGGTCCTTGCTCGCCGGGCGCTCGTCGCTGGCGGTCACCCGCTTCTGGGTCGAGCTCGAGACCGAGTTCGGCGTCGAGCTGGACCTGCAAGCCCTGACCGGGGTCGCCGGACTCGACGAGTTGAGCAGGCAGGTGGCCGCGGCCACGGCGACGCGACAGGGGACCATCGAGCCCGACATCGGCGGCGAACCCACGGCCGGAAACGGGTTGCTCCCACAGCAAGAGGCCTATTTGATCGGCACGAACGCGACACTGACCGTCGACGCCGTCGGCTGCCGGCAGTACGTCAGGCTGCGGCTGCCCGCCGTGGACATCGACAACCTGGTCACCGCGTGGCATGCGCTGGCGGCGCGGCACCAGGCGCTGCGGTCGGTGGTGACCGCCGCAGGCCTGCTCGAGGTCGACGCCGTCGACCCGGGGCAGCTGTTGACCGTTGTCCGCAAGCCATCGGACCCGGATGCCCGGTCCCGGCCCGACACACCGGACCGCCCGGGTGCAGCGTCGGAGTACCCCGCGGTGGTCGCCATGGTTGTCGTCGACGAGCGTGGTGACGCGGTCGTGCACCTGACGCTCGACATGCTGCTGCTCGACGGTTACAGCACTGAGCTGCTGCTGGCCGAGTGGGGGGCGCTGTACGGCGGGCGGCCACTGCCCGCCCCACCCGTCGGCGGAATCCGTTCCGCCATCGACACTGTGACTGCCCGGACAACGGCACCACTCGATCCAGTGTGCGGCGAAGTCCTCGACGAGCTGCGCGGTATAGCACCACGTTGCGTTGCGCCACCCAAACCATCGGGCCAGCGGCGCGACAGTGTGGCCGGGTCGCTGACAACGGCAGAGTGGGCGGCGGTGCGCAGCTGGGCCGAGCAGCACGAGATCAGCGCGTCCAGCGCGGTATCGGCGGCTTTCCTCGTCAGTCAGGTGCGGGCTCTCGGCGGCAGCGTGCTCGCTGCTGTCACGCTGAGCAGCCGTCCCTGGCTCGCCCGGGGATCGGAGACGTCGATGGGCCCCTTCAGCTCGTCGATCCCGGTTGTCGCCGACGATCGGCTCGAGCTGGCCGAGTTGGTGGCGGCTGTACACGGACAGGTGTGGCGCGGCCTGGAGCATCCGCAGCTGTCTGCGGTAGCGGTGGCACGCGCGGCCCGGCGATCGGCGAAAGACCTTGCGCACCAAGCGATCGACGATATCGGCCTCGCCTTCACCAGCATGATCGACGCCGTTCCGGCCCGCAATGCCGACAGCTTCGCCCATCGCATCGAGTGGGAGTCCGTGGAGACCGCGGGCATCGCCCTCGACTGCCAAGTGTGGCAGGACAACGGTGCGTTGCGGTTTCGGTGGGATGTAGCCGATCCCCGGGCTTGGCCGACGCCGATCGATATCGCCATGGCCGATTTCGAGAATCTGCTGCGCAGTTTCGGTGCGTCAACCGTCGCACTACCGGTTGCTCCGACCGCTCTGCAGGAGTCCTACGTCGTTGCCCGGACCGACGCCGACACGGCTCGAGGCTGCAACGTCACGTTCTCCTATGACGTGCCGTCGGCCGCGTTGGACCGGCTGGACGAGACGGTTGCCGCTTGGTTCGGCACCTACGAACTCCTCGCAGTCGGGCTCGCGCGCAACGGCAGCCTGGTGAAGCTCGCCGAGCCACCGGCGGCCTGGCGGGTGCCGGTGGTCCATGAAATCGGTTGGGACAGAATAATTGCGGACGGTGTGCAGCGTGCCGATGTGCACACCGCGGTGCGCGCACTGCTGCTGCGACGTAGCCGACCTCTGGGTGCGTGGCCCGCCGCAACGGTCGCTGCGAGCGTGGACGAACGCCACGCACAGATCCATATCGCTCTCGATATCTCGGTGGTCGACGCGCCCTGGTGTCACTTCCTCTCCCGTGAGCTGATGCGAATGCTCAGTGGCGCACAGCCGTTGGGCCGATTGGCTGGACCGCCGATCGACATACTCGACCAGCAGCGGGCCGGCCCACCGGCCTGCCGATCGGACCACTGGGAGGCGCGGTTGACCGCGCTGCACGACCGGTTCGGCGACGCGGTAGCGCCGAGCGTGCACGGCACATCGGCAGGGCGCATGCGACTCGAAGGTGTGCCTGCCGACCTGGCCGGGTTGCGGCACACCGCCCACAACGTCGGCTGCACGGTCGACGCTCTGCTATTGGCGGCGTTCCTGACCGCCTGCGCCGACGAGCTGGACACGGAGGTGCCGGTCACCGTCGTGCGGTGGGGGGAGCACCCCAATTCCACCGGCCTGACCCGCCTCAGCTGGGTGGCCGCCACCCGACCGGCCGTGCCGGTGCGCGAGCTCGCCGCCGAGCTGCACTCGATGCTCGCCGCCGACCTGGCGGCCGACGAGGTCGAAGGACTACGCGTGCGCCGCCGGTTGCACCGCGGAGCAGCCACCGGGGCTGCGGCTGCGACGCTGGTCTTCACCTGCGATGTCGACGCCGCGCGATGGACGTTGGCTCAGGACTATCGGCTGGCCGCGTGGGGCAGCGCGACGCCGGGCGTGCACCTCGATTGCGTCAGTGTCAGTGCGGGAGAGGTTCTTCGGTTCGGCTGGGATATCGATCCGGCTGCCTTCGCGGACGGCTGGGAGGTGGCCGCGTTCGCGCGCTACTCGCGGATGGTGCACAGCTTGGCTGCGGATGTTGCGCCGCCGACTCCGCCGCGCGGTCGGCTGACGCACGCCGAGTACCGGCAGGTGATCCACGCGTTCAATCGAACTCAGCGCTCCTTCGACGCCGGACTCGCCGCGCACGCCCGATTCGAACAGGCGGCGGCCGCCGAGCCCGCTGCTGTCGCGATCGTCACCGCGTCGGATCGGGTCACCTACCGCGAGTTGGACCGGTGGGCCGACCGGATCGCCGCCGAGTTGCACGAATTCGGCGTGGTGCCAGGCGATCTCGTCGTGGTCGGATGTGACCGTGGCGCCGC
The DNA here is from genome assembly GCF_044547795.1 of Nocardia sp. NPDC052316. Lineage (NCBI taxonomy): Bacteria > Bacillati > Actinomycetota > Actinomycetes > Mycobacteriales > Nocardiaceae > Nocardia > Nocardia sp. NPDC052316. The sequence goes on along the minus strand of NZ_JBIUBB010000007.1, from coordinate 280,748 downwards.
CATGGTCGCCGCCGTCCTCGGCGTTCTCAAGGTCGGTGCCGCATACGTGCCGGTGGAGCCGACGATTCCGATCGGGCGGCTGCGTTCGGTGCTCGAGCAGACCGGCGCGACGATCGCGCTCGGCGACACGAGCGCCGCATCCTGGCCGGAGGTTGCGGTCCGGCATGTCGACGTTTCTCCCGCACGGTACGGCGACGCCGCCGTGCGCGGCGGGTGGACGGCGCCGAGGCACGACCCGGAGCGGCTCGCGTATGTCATCTTCACCTCGGGCACGACCGGCACGCCGAAGGGCGTTGCCGTCAGTCACCGCTGTGTGGCGAATCTGGTGCAATGGTGCTGGCGCACATACGCATTCAACCGCGCGGACTACGGGCTTGCGGTCGCGGCGCTCGGCTTCGATCTGTCCGTCTTCGACATCTTCGGGCTGCTCGGTGTCGGCGCGCGAATATACGTCGCCGACGAGCGGGAGCGTCGCGACCCGGCGGCGCTGCAGCGGATCCTGGCTGCGGGCATTACGTTGTGGAACTCCGCGCCGGCGGCCCTGGCACAACTGCGCCCACTACTGCGGGACCCGCTTCCGCAGCTGCGACTGATCTTTCTCAGCGGCGACTACACCCCGCTCGATCTGCCCGCGGCGCTGCGCCAGGTCAGCCCGGACGTTCAGGTGGAGAGCCTGGGCGGTGCGACCGAAGCCACCGTCTGGTCGAATCGTTTCACCGTCGACGAGGTGGACCCGCAGTGGCGCAGCATCCCCTATGGCCGACCGATCGACAACGCCCGGTACTACGTGCTCGACCACGGCCTGGCGCCGTGCCCTATCGGGGCCGAGGGCGATCTCTACATCGCCGGCGATTGCCTCGCCGCGGGGTATTGGGGCGCAAGCGCATTGACCGCTCGCGCGTTCGTCGCGGACCCGCACGGAGATCGGCCGGGTGCCCGCATGTACCGCACCGGCGACCGAGCCTACCTCGGAGCCGACCGGCAGCTCGTCTTCGCGGGGCGCGCCGACCATCAGGTCAAGATCCGCGGTTACCGGGTCGAACTGGCCGAGGTCGAGCACCACGTCCGTCAGTGCCCCGACGTGCTGGATGCGGTGGTGCTGGCCAGGCGAGACGACATCGGCGACACCAAGTTGGTTGCCTACGTGCGGACTTCGGCGGCGACGGTCACCCTGGCGGCGATCAGAAGTTCCTGCAAGGAATCCCTGCCCGAATACATGCTGCCGAACCACCTGGTCTGCCTGGAGGTCTTTCCGGTCACCGCGAACGGCAAGCTGGACCGCGACGCCTTGCCGTGGCCGGTACGGGGCGCCGAGTATGCGCCGGATCCGGTGCGGCGGTACGGCGATGTCGCGGCACTCGACGAACTGGTCGCGGCTTTCACTGCGGCCCTTGGTTATCCGATCGATCCCGACGCGGACATCTGGGATCAAGGAGCGACGTCGTTCACCCTGGTGAAGGTCTCCGAAGACGTCAAGGGCCTGTTCGGGCGCCCGATCGGCGTCGCGGAGGTATTGGCGGAGCCCACCTTGCGCGGCATCGCCGCCGCGTTGGCGGACTCCGGCCCGGCCGCGTCGGCGAATGAGGTTGCGCACCTACCGGATGCGGCGGCGGACGAGATAGCTGAAGCCGCTGCTGTGAGCGGAACGGCGCAGATCGACTTCTTCTCGTCGGCCAGCCGTGCCGCGTTCAAGGCGGAGCATCGGAACAGACGCCGCGCGGAACCGGGCCGATCGACGATTCCGCTTGCTCGGCGCACCGGCGGCGACCAGACCGTTCGTCAGAGCATTCGCGAATTCGCAGAGGGCACAATAGAAGTCGCCGTACTGGGCGAACTGCTTGCCCTGCTGGCGGCACCTTCGCCCGGAGTGCAGCGCTTTCGCTACCCCTCGGCCGGTGACTGCTACGGGGTGCAAACCTACGTGCTCGTGCGCGACGGCCGAGTGAACGGTATAGCGCCCGGCACTTACTACTACCGGCCGGAGACGCACGAGTTCGAACGCGTCGGAGCCGGTCTGCCCCGCGAGGCCCATTTCTATTACAACAGAGAGCTGTTCGATCACGCGGCGTTCGAGATCTACTTGGTCGGCGCCCTCGACAGTATCGAGCCCCTCTACGGCGAAAACGCTGCTCGGTATCTAGCGATCGAAGCCGGGTGCATGACGCAGCTGCTGCAGGAACACCAAGCCGAGCTCGGCCTCGGTCTGTGCCCGATCGGTGAGGTCTCGCTCGCCCCGCTGCGAGCCGCACTCGACCTCGGCGAACACCACCTGTTTCTCTGCTCGCTGCTCGGGGGCGCCACGCGGGTTCCAGTCGCGTCGGGCGGGGACGAAAGGTCTCGCAGCACTACGGCACGGATGAACGAGTCGACCTCGGCGTTGATCGGCCTCAGCGCCATGCTGCCGGGCTGCCAGGAGGTCGGTCTGGCGACGTTGCTCGAGACGAGCGGAAGTGGTTTGGGGCCGGGACGATCCGGCGGAGTGAGCGGTCGAGGCGGCTGGCTCGACTCCGTCGACCGCATCGATGCCGAGCTGCTCGGCCTGACTCCGCTGGAAGCAGCCAGGACCGATCCGCAGCTGCTGCTTGCGGTCGAGAGCGTGTGGTCGGCGCTGGAGGACGCCGGGTACACCAGCGATCAGCTGACGCGCTCGGCCGGTCGCATCGGCGTTTTCGTGGCAACCATGTGGCACGACTTCGACAAGAGCGGAGACGCCGCCGGTACGCACGGGCGGGCGGGCACGCTGAGCTCTGATATCTGCCAGCGCATCTCGCACCATTTCGGCTTCGACGGCCCGAGTATCGCGGTCGACGCGGGGTGCTGCTCCACCTTGACCGCGATCCATCTCGCTCGCCAGAGCATGGCGAACCAGGAGTGCTCGGCTGCGGTGGTCGTCGGAGCGAATCTGATTCTGCACGACAGTCACCTCGATCTGCTTCGCGAATGGTCGCTGGTAGCCGAGCATCCCGACGCGGACTATCTTCCGGCGTTCGCCGCGGCGGCGAACGGGTGGCTGCCAGGCGAAGCGGTCGGTGCCGTGGTGCTGCGCCCGTTGCCCGCGGCGGAGTCGGCCGGCGACACCGTGCTCGCTGTCATCGAAGCCTCGCACGCGGGCCACCACGGCGGCGGGCAGCGGTTCGAATCACCGTCGGTCGAAGGCATGGTCCGCTCGCTGCACGAGACGCTCGCCCGGGCCGGCGCCACAGCGGACGACATCGGATACGTCGAGTGCGCGGCCGCGGGTTCGGCGCTGGCCGACGCGGCCGAGGTGGAGGCGCTCTCGCGGGTGCTCGGTGAGCGAGCCGCCGAAGGTGCGCCCCTGCCGATCGGCACCGTCAAATCAACTCTGGGGCATGCGGAGGCGGCCTCGGGGATAGCGCAGCTCGCCCGTGTCGTCGCACAGATTGGCACCGGCACGATTCTGCCGACACCGGCCTCGGACGAACTGAATCCGATGGTGCCATGGCCGTATCTTCCGGTGCGGGTCAGCCGAACAGGTGAGCCGTTGAGCGCGGGCACACCGCTCACTGTCGTCCAAGGTTTCGCTGCCGGCGGTGGATTCGCCCATCTGCTGCTGCGTGCGCACCATCGGCACAACGATCGCGGTGACCGCGATGCGCAGCCGAGTCGGCCGCGAGCGGTGGTCTGGTCCGGAGCCACTCGTGACCAGTTGATCGCTTCCCTGAGCCGGCTCGGCGAGTGGCTGGCCACCGATGCCGCCGCAGATGTCTCGCTGGACGACCTGGCGTTCAGCACCCAACGCGGGCGGACGGCGCTGCACTGGCGGTGGGGCTGCCAGGCCCGGACCGTCGCCGAACTGCGGGCGAATATCGAAGCCGCGCTGGCGTTTCCGGATCAGCACCTGGCCCACCACACCCGCCGCGGCCAGCTCGAGCCGGGACGCGACGACGGTGAACGCCTCGAGCTGTGGTTGCGGGGATCGCTCGCGAGCTGGACTCCCGACACCGCGCCTGGCCAACTCATCCCGCTGCCGAGGACGGCGCTGCTACGGACGCGACTACCGCAGGATCGCCGCACAGTCCCCGCAGGTGCCGCGGCAGTGGGGAACCTGGACGGCGAAGTGTCGGCACGGTTCGTAGCCGCCTTCGTTGAAGCAACCGGTAGACAGCCGCACGAAGGCGAACTGGACACACCATTGGAGTCGAGTGCCTGGTCGTCGTTTACGCTCGAGCGTCTCGCCGCCGCGCTGACCGCTCGTGACCTGCCGATCGAGGCGACCGCGTTCTTCGCCCATCGCACCTTGCGCGAGGCGGTCGCCGGTGCCGTCTCGGTCGAGCGCGAAACCATGGTCGGCACCGAGCCGAAACCTGTCGCGAGTTCCGCTGCCGATATTGCCGTCGTAGGAATGGCAGGCCGTTTCCCGGGCGCCTCCGATCTCGACTCCTTTTGGCGACTGCTGCGCGACGGAGTCGATGCCGTGGGGTCCATGCCGCCGGGTCGCAAGGGTTACGAATGGCCCGAAGAAGTTCTGCGCGGCGGATTCCTCGATGCGCCCGAGCAGTTCGACGCCGGGTTCTTCGGCATCACCCCGATGGACGCCGACCTGATGGATCCCCAGGAGCGGGTGTTTCTCGAGGTCGCCTGGGCGGCGCTCGAGGACGCGGGATATCCGCCGGCTCGCCTCGAGCGTGCGTGCGACGGCTCGGTGGGTGTCTTCGCCGCCACGATGTACAGCGACTACTCGTTCGTCGGAGTCGAGGAACGAACCGAGGGCCGTCTGGTGAGCACCGGTTCGTCCACGGCTGGAATAGCCAATCGGGTGTCCTACGCCTTCGACCTGCACGGACCGAGCATGACCGTGGATTCGATGTGCTCGGCGTCGCTCACCGCGGTGCACCTCGCTTGCCAGAGTTTGCATGCGGGCGAGTGCGGCGTCGTGCTGGTCGGGGGTGTCAACCTCGTCATCCACCCGATGCGCCTCATCGAGCAGCGCCAGCTCGGGATGGCGTCGGCGCGCGGCCGTTGTCAGCCGTTCGGTTCGGGCGCCGACGGCATTGTGCCGGGCGAGGGCGCGGGAGTGCTGGTCTGCAAGACGCTCGCGCGGGCGGTCGCCGATGGTGACCGCATCCACGCCGTCATCCGCGGAACGGCGGTGGGGCACACCGGCCGGGTGAACGGCTATCAGGTGCCTGATCCCGCGGCCGAGGCCGCCGTGATGCGAACCGCGCTCGCGAACGCGGGCGTCGAGCCCGCCGAGGTGGGCTATATCGAGGCGCACGGCACCGGAACCCGGATCGGTGACCCGATCGAGGTCGAGGCGGTGAACCGGGTGCTCGGAATGGGCCGCCCGACCCGCCCGATCGGGTCGGTGAAGTCGAATATCGGTCATCTGGAGGGAGCTGCGGGCATCGCCGGACTGATCAAGGTGATCCTGCAGCTGCGGCACCGCTGGCTGGCACCGACACTGCATGCGGCAGAGCTGAATCCGCTCGTCGACTGGACCGCCGCCGCCGTCCACGTGCAGCAGTACGGAACCGCGTGGCCGGCGAGCGCCACCGACGGGCACACCGAAGTGCCGAGGGTGGGCTGTGTCAGCTCATTCGGCGCGGGTGGCGCCACCGCGCACGTCGTCGTCGCCGAGGCGCCGGTCGTCCGGGCCACGCCTGCGGTGGCCGATGCGGGACCCGAGGTCATCGTGCTGTCCGCCAAGAGCGCGTCGGCGCTGCGGCGGAGCGCGCAGCGGCTGCTCGCGTGGTTGGACCGCGGCGCGGTCGAGGTGGTCGATCCCGCGGCGCGCCAGAGCGATTCGGTGGTACTCGAACGGATCGAGCAGCTGCTCGAGTCGGCGCGCCCGGACCAGCTGGCCTTTGAGATCGCCCGCGCTCTGGGTGATCGGTCGGCAAGACCTGCGGCGGTCGGTACTCGGCGTAGCGACAAAGATGTGCGGCTACGCGACCTCGCGTTCACCCTGCAAGTCGGCCGCCAGCCCATGGTCGAGCGCTTCGCCGTCGTGTCGTCCTCGATCGCGGAAGTCCGCGACTCGCTTCGGCTCTTCCTCACCGGGTCGCCCACACCCGCGAAGCCTGATTCTGCCAGGACCGAGGCGGAATTGCTATGTGCGCGATGGCTTTCCGGCGAGTCGATCGATTGGGCCGCGCTGCCCGCGAATTCGTCCGGTTGCCTAATCGATATTCCGACCTATCCGTTCGAGCCCGAGCCGCACTGGTACAACCCCGCAATTCGGTACCCGGGTACCGGTTGGGCGGACGACGTGTCGAAAGGCCATGGGAACCATGGACTGTCGTCGGAGGTACTGCTGGCCGAGGTGCGATGGGTTCCGCAGGCCGCGCAACCCGCCGCTCCGCACACCAGGCCGCGCTTGGTCTTCGTCGCGGCCGACCCCGGTCACGGCTTGCGCACCGACATCGCCGCCGCGGGGCACCTCATCGTCGACAGTCTTCCCACGGATCACGCTGCGGCGCGGCAACTCCTCGACGATCTCAGCCGCAGAGCAGACGCCATCGTCGATATCTGCGATCTCGGCGACGATTCGGGTACCCACCGCGGCGCGCGATGGCAGCTGGTGCGAGCAGCCGCGCGTTCGAGACGCCGGGTTCGCTGGCTGCACATCGGCCACGCCGACGAGCGCCATGCCGCGGCATCCGGCCAGGCCGGCTTGGTCTCGGCGCTCACCGCGGAAGCGCCGACCTTTCACGGCACCCTGCTGTCCACCGATGAGACGGGTCCCGATCTGATTCGCCGGATCGAAGCCCAGGTCGGAAGTCCGGAATTCCGCGTCGAATATCGCAGCGGCATAAGGCATCTCGCAACGCTGGCGAGCGTTGCGCCCCGGGAGGGCCGAGCTCGCCCGCTCGATCCGGAGCGGCCCTACCTGGTGACCGGAGGAACAGGTCGGCTGGGTCTGTTGGTGGCGAGCCACCTCGCCGCGCGCGGGGCTCGGCGGATCGTGCTGTGCGGTGCTCGTGTCGTTCCCGAACGTGCGAGCGGCGAGCGCGCGGAGCGCATCCACCGCCGGATCGATCAGCTCCGCGCGGCGGGCGTGCAGGTCGAGCTGTACATCGGCGACCTCGCCGCGCCTGAGCTGGCGACATTGTGCAGGCGGGTCACCGACAGCTGGGGACCATGGGCGGGCGTGGTGCACTGCGCGGGCCTGATGCCGCGGGTGGGCGAGCTCGCCACCGCGGACCTGGCGGAGCAGCTGCGAGTATTCGATGCCAAATGCGGACTTTGGCAATCGCCGAACCGCGCCGAAATCGAAAGGGAACAGCCGGATTTCATCATTCTGTTCTCTTCGGTTGCGGCCACCGTCCCTGCCCTGGCAGCCGGGGTCAGCGCCTACGCGGCGGCCAACTGTTATCTCGACGAGACGGCGGTACGGCACCAGCTACCCGGTGTCGTCGCCATTGCCTGGCCCGAGTGGGAGACCGGAGGGATGGTCGGTGGAGACACCCGTGGCATCGGCCTGGACGTGTTGAGCGTCGGTGACGGCCTGGCGGTGCTGGACTTGGCGATGGATGGGCGACTGGCATCGCACACCGTGGTGGTCACCGGGCGGGCACGCCACGAACTCGACAGGCTGCTCGAGCTGCCCCGGGTAACGGCACGCGAACCCGATGCGGCCGCCGGCCCGCAGTACGAATCGACCGGCGAGATCCCCGTTGCGCTGACGAAGGTGTTCGAGGAGGTGCTCGGACTCGCCGGTGCCGACCTGGACCCGGACGCCGCGCTGCACGACCTCGGCGTCGGGTCGGTCGCGCTCGCCGAACTCACTGTCGCGTTGGAGAAATTGCTCGACCGGCCGGTGGCGCCCACGGATCTGCTGGCACACCCTACGCTGCGTGGGATTGCGGGCATGCTCGGTGACTCTCCGCCGGTCACCGCGAATCCCGCTGCGGGGCAGGTTCACTCCGACATCGGTGCGCGGGTGACGCGAGAGCCCGGCCGGGGGCGCGTGGCCGTCGTCGGGATGTCGTGCCGGTTCCCGGGCGCCGACACGCTCGAGCAGTTCTGGTCGAACCTGCTCAGCGGCATTAACTCTATCCAGGAGGTACCCGGGGACAGGTGGGACGTCGAATCGGTGTACGCGGCGGCGTCCGGCCCGGGCCGGACCAACAGCCGGTGGGGTGGGTTTGTCTCGGGTGTCGACACTTTCGACCCGGACGCGTTCGGATTAACCGCGGCGCAAGGCATCTCGATCGATCCCACGATACGGCTGGTGCTGGAAGGTGTGGACGCCTGCCTTGCCGACGCAGGCTATCGGCGCGAAGAGATCGCAGGCTCCGCCACCGGCGTCTTCATCGGCGCCAGAATGTCGGACTACCGCAGGCGCTCGATCCGGCAGCACGGTCACGCGGGTGCCGGAGGTGACCAGAACTTCATCGCCGCGTTGTCCGCGCACGTCTATGACCTGCACGGCCCGGCACTGGTGGTCGACACCGCGTGCTCATCGCCGCTGACCGCGCTGGCGCTGGCCCGGCAGAGCCTGCTCGAGGGTGACATCTCGGTCGCCTTGGTGGGCGGCGCGGAGTACCTGCTCGACGAGCAGCCCTATCTCGAGTTCTCGGCGATGGGCGCGTTGTCGAGTCACGGTGCGTGCCGGACCTTCTCGGCCGAGGCCGACGGTTTCGTCCCGGGGGAGGGGTGCGCCGTGCTGCTGGTGAAGCGGCTCGAGGATGCGATCGCCGACGGCGACACGATTCGGGCGGTCGTCGACGGTGTCGCGGTCGGCAACGACGGGTGGACGATGGGTCTGACCACGCCGAGCATCGACGGTCAGGAGCGAGTTGTCCGGCGCGCGTTGCGGTCGAGCGGTCGCACGCCCGCGCAGATCGGCATGGTCGAGGCGCACGGCACGGCGACCCTGATCGGTGATCCCATCGAGCTCAAAGCGCTCAGCAATGTGTTCGACGGTGCCGTGGCGCCGCAGTCGTGCGCGGTCGGCAGCGTGAAGTCCAACATCGGGCACCTGCTGGGCGCCGCGGGCGCGGCGGGTTTGGTCAAGGCGATTCTCGCGGTGCAGCACGGCATCATCCCGCCGACGCTGCACTGCGACCAGCCGAACCCGCGGTTCGACTTCGCCGCCTCGCCGTTCTTTCCGGCGATCGAGGCGATCCCGTGGCCCGATCGGTACGTCGAACGGGTGGCCGGTGTCTCCGCGTTCGGTCTCGGTGGCACCAATGCGCACGCCGTCATCTCCGCACCGGACCCGGACTGGCGCGGCGTCCGCAAGCCACTGGCGGCACCGGTCTACCGCCGGACTCGAATGTGGCTTGCGGCAACCGAATCCGCACTGGCGACGGTGCCGCAGCCGCTACCGAGGGAACGGCCGGTCGCGGCACGCCCCGCATCGAATGGCCGACCCGGCTACTCCGACGCAAGAACAACCTCCCTTCTCTTGCTCGACCTGGCGGAGGCCCCGAGCGCCGCACAACTCGGCTCGGAACCGTTGGATCCTGAGCCAGAGCCCGCGCTGCTCGGAGAATTTGTGCGCGCCGTTGCCGAGGTCGCGCCGGAGGTGCCCGCAGCCGCGGTCCGAGCGGACAGCACCCTGTCCGACCTGGGTCTGGCCAGCATCGAACGGGCCGAGGTCCTGATCCGCGCCATGGAGTCGCTCGGCGTCAAGATTCCGGTGTCGAACTTCGCCAAGACGATGACCCTCGGCGAGATCTCGGCATTGCTCGGTGGTGGCGCATGAGTCGTCCGTACCCGCGCGTGATCGGGTTAGGTCTGGTCAGCGCGGTCGGCGTCGGCCGGGCGGCGTTCGCCGCGGCGATTCTCGGCGGGCGGACCGGCATCCGTGCGATGACCGAACCGGACGGCCCCGCGTACCGGGCGCCGCTGCCCCCGCTCGACTTCGCGGGCGCGCTCGCGCGGTACCCGAACGCGGAAATCGCCGGTCGCGCCCGGGACGCCTGCGCGCGATCCGGAGCAACGGTGCGTGCGGGTGTGCTGGCCGCGCTCGAGGCGTGGGACGACGCGGGGCTCGACGGCGCTGTGCCGCCGGAGCGAATCGCGCTGGTGGCGGCGGGCAATAATCTGACTTCCGCGGCCATGCACGAGGCCGGCGCCAGGTTCGCCGGCCGCGAGACGTACGTGTCGCCGCGAATGTCGTTGAGCCTGATGGATTCGCACCTGCTCTCGGTGGTGAGCCAGGTGCTCCGGATCACCGGTCCAGGGCTGCAGGTGGGTGCGGCTTCGGCGAGCGGGAACGCGGCGCTGATCGCCGGCTGCCGCTTGCTCGCGACCGATGAGGCGGACATCTGCGTTGTTGTCGGATCGGTGGGGGCACCGGCGTTGGTCGAGCTGCGGGCCTTGGCGAACGCGGGGGCCTTGAGCTGGGACGCGATGAGCGTTCCGCTGTCTGCCGACCGAGCCGGGTTCATTCCGGGGGAGGCGGCCGCCGCGGTTGTCCTGGAGCGGAGTTCGTCGTCGAGGCGGGGTCGGCTCCGCACCTATGGCGAGGTGCGCGGGTGGGCCCATCGCCTGCACGCCTCGGCCGGCCCGGAACCCGATGCCGACGTCGAGTCCGATGTCATGCGCCGAGCAATAGCGGCCGCCGGTATAACTTCTGACCGCATCGGTTATGTCAACGCGCATGCGAGTGGATCGCTGGTCGGCGACAGCGCTGAAATGACCGCGCTGGACGAGGTATTCGGCGAGGTAGCGGTACCGCCTTGGCTCAATGCCACGAAATCGATTACGGGCCATACGCTTGCCGCGTCGGGGCTGGTCGAGTGTATCGCCACCCTGACCCAACTGGAGGTGGGCGTACTGCACCCCACGATCGGCTTGGCCACGCCGATCTCGGCGAACTTGCGCCATCCGAGCCTCGGGACGCCCCTTGCTCCGGATGCCGTGGCGCTGACCAACAGCTACGGATTCGGCGGCTTCAATACCAGCCTGGTGCTCGGCAGGTAGTGATGCGAATCTTCTGCTTCCCACATGCCGGCGGCGGGTCACTGGCCTACCGCGGCTGGCGCCATCCGACCGCAGCGCTCGACGTGATTCCCGTTGTGCTGCCCGGTCGAGAGGCGCTCCGACAGCAACGCATGCCGACCCGCATGACGGAGGTGATCGACTACCTGGTCGGCGCTCTCGGTCCGCGACTGGTGGGTGACTACGCGTTCTTCGGGCACAGCTTCGGGGCCGGCGTGGCCTACGAGCTCACCCGCAGGCTGCACGAGCAGGGCAGCCGGCTGCCTCGGCTGTTGGCCGTGTCCGGTCGCCGCGCGCCGAACCGCGCGCCGATCTGGCCGCCGGTGCACGCCGCCTCCGACGAGACATTCCTGAACTACCTGGTGGGATTGGGCGGAATCCCGAGCGAAGTCGTCGAGAATCCCGCGCTGCTCCAAGCTTTTCTGCCCAGCCTGCGTGCCGACTTCACCGTCCACGAAACCTATGTGGCACCGACGAATCCCGCGCTGCCCCTTCCGGTCTCGGCGTTCACCGGCGCACAGGATCCCGCCGTGTCGGTGACCGATGTGCTGGCTTGGCGCGACATCACCACGAACTCGTTCCGTGCGCGCGTCTTCCCTGGCGGCCACTTCTACCTGCGCGAGCACGGCACCGCGATTCTCTCGGCCATGTACGACGACTTGGAAGGGCCTACGCCACGATGACCGTTGGAATCCACGATATAGACGGGTATATCGGGCGCGCGTCCCTCGATGTCGGGATGCTGTTCGACGCCAGAGGCCTCGACCGCGGTCGGCTCACCAATCTGATGATGCACCGCAAGTCGGTGAACCTGCCGTGCGAGGATCCGGTGACCAATGGCGTCAACGCCGCGCTACCGCTGTTGAAAAGGATGTCACCGGCCGACATCGCCGACATCGAGTTGATCGTCGTCGGCACGGAGTCCGGGCTCGACTTCGGAAAGCCGATCAGTACCTACATTCACGACTTGCTCGAATTGCCAAGGCGCTGCCGCTCTTTCGAAGTAAAGCACGCCTGCTACGGCGCGACGGCCGCGTTGCACGCTGCGGCGGCACTGGTTGCCACGTCGGCGAATCCCCACGCACGGGCGCTGGTCATCTCGACCGACGCGGCGGCGCGGATCGACGTCGACAGCTACTGGGAGCCGTCGCAGGGGGCGGGTGCGATCGCAATGCTGGTCGGGCGTGATCCGGCGATCCTGGAGATCGATCTCGGTCGCAGCGGTCTGTTCACCTTCCACGTGATGGACACGCTGCGGCCCCGGCCGGAGATCGAGTCCGGCAACTCCGATCTGTCGCTGCTGTCCTACCTGACCTGTCTCGACGAGACGTATGCGATGTACTGCCAACGGAATCCGGGCAGCACCCTCGATTCCTTCGATCGGATGGTCTTCCACACGCCCTTTGCGGGCATGGTGGTCGGCGCGCACCGCACGCTCACCCGCAAGCACGCACGCCTGTCCCGAGACGAGGTAACGCGACACTTTCACGACGCCGTCGCGAGCAGCCTGGTTCTGGCTCAGGAAGTGGGCAACACCTACAGTGCCTCGCTCTACTTGGCGCTGTGTTCGATGCTCGTGCACGGAAAAGTGGAGGCGGGTCAGCGGATCGGGCTGTTCTCCTACGGCTCTGGGTGTTGCTCGGAGTTCTACAGCGGCACACTGGGTGAGAACGCGGCCGGTGCGCCGGGCCCGATCGGAATGAACGGCGCGATCGGACAGCGGCGCGAACTGGATATGGCGACCTACGAACTCATCAGCGAACTCGCGGAGCAGCGATTCAGCGGCGTCGAGCACGCCGACATCGCAGTCGAGCCGTATCGGGACCTGTACGAAGAATGCTTGGCCGGAACGGGGTCAGCGGTACTCGAATCGATCAAAGGCTTCGAACGGCACTACCGCTTCGCCTGAACCCGAGAAGTTCGGTTGCCGTCACCAATCCCACGTGCCCACCGGCGGCCAGGGATCCAAGGGTTCAGCACCAGGTTGCGAGAGGTTCTTCGAAAAGTGCGAGCCCTGTTCGACTCTGGCGGAAAATCCGGTTCGGAACCGATCGTCACCGGGGAAGTCGGTCAGGTCGAGCAGGGACAGCAGAATCTCGATGAACCGCCTGCGCTGGTCCTCGGTGATGTGCAGGTTCTTGTGCGCCTCGAACAAGCCACGGACTCCGTCATGCAGATCGGTGTAGAGGCGCCGACCGCCCATGATCTCCTCGAGAAAGTGCGACAGGTGCAGCGCGTGATTGCGTGACCCGCGAGCAAACATGTCGTGCAGCAGATCGTCGTCGAGTACGGCGGCGTGGAACAGCTCGGCCAATTCGCGGACCTTCGCCGGGCCACCGATGTGCTCCAGCATGGTCCTGCCGTGCACCCGGGTGACGCCGACCGAACGCAAGCCGGTCGTGCCACCCTCGTCGGCCGGTGCCGATCCGGTCATGTGTGCCTCCAGTCAGTGCTTGCCTGTTCAGTCATGCCAGCACTTCGTCCATGACACCGATGCTCACTATTCGGCAATCGATGGCGGCGGGTCCGATAACGCGGCGCGCCCATGCGGATCCGACCGCATGTCTCGGCTGGATATCGGCTGTTTGCCGTCGCTTTCGAAGTGGCTGTGCGCCAAATGATGACGCGGGCCGGGGTGCACAGAATTGTGCGGCGTAACAGGGTGCCGTGAGCAGACTGAGGTGCATGAGTCAGATAGTCGGCGACAGCGACCTGTGTCCCTTTCCCTCCCGTCGCACCGCACGGTTCGATCCGCCGGCTGCCTACTCGGAGCTGCAGGCGACGGCGCCCTTCCAGCGGGTTCGACTGGCCAGCGGGCTACCGGCGGTGCTCGTCACGCGACACGAACACGTCCGGCGTCTGTTGGACGACGACCGATTGAGCTCGGACGAGGGCGTGCCAGGCTACCCCTTCCTATATGAGGGCGCGTTCGCCTCGCCGCTCAAAGACACCTTCATGCGAACCGACGGGGAATCGCATCTGCGGGTGCGCCGCATGCTCGCCAAAGAATTCACCGCGCGCCGGGCCGGCGAACTGCGGCCGGCGGTGCGGACAATCGTCGATGCGTGTATCGATGCAATGGAAGCAGGCGGTAACACAACCGATCTGGTTTCCGCGTTCGCGTTTCCGGTGCCGTCGAGCATGATCTGCCGACTCTTGGGTGTCCCGGTCGAGGATCGGCCGGTCTTCGAGCAGAACACTCGCGCGATGATCGACATCGCGAGCACCCAGGAACAGGTCATGGGGGCAATGGGGGCCATCATGGGCTACCTGGACGGGCTGTTGACCAGGAAAGAGACCGAACCCGCGGACGACCTGCTCAGTCGCCTGGTGCACGAACAGCTGCTTGCGGGCCGGATCGAGCGGCCGGAGCTCGTGCAGATCGCACTCATTCTGCTGGTGGCCGGTCACGAGACCACGGCCACGATTATCGGCTTGGGCGTATTCGCGCTGCTCGAGCATCCCGAACAGCTGGCAAAGCTGCAGGCGCAACCCGACCTGTGGCCCTCGGCGGTGGAGGAGCTGCTGCGCCACCAGACGATCGTGCAGAATCCGGTGCAGCGCGTCGCCACGGCCGACATCGAGATCGACGGAGAAACGATCCGTGTCGGCGAGGGCGTCGTCATGGTCCTGGAAACCGCGAACCGGGACCCCAGAGCGTACGACCAGCCCGATGTGCTGGACATCTCGCGCAACCCGCGCAATCACCTGTCCTTCAGCTTCGGCCCGCACCACTGCCTGGGGCACGCCATTGCCCGAATGGAACTGGAAGAGGTCTTCTCCCGCTTGTTCGCGCGGCTGCCCGGTCTGCGGCTCGCGGTGCCGAGCGCCGAGGTCACCATGCGTCCGCCGTCGGTCGGCCTCTACGGGGTAGAGAGTCTTCCGGTCGCGTGGTGAGCACGGTCCCTGCCGATTTGAGCGCGTCTGTGCTGTTGTCCCGCGAGGACTTCGTGATGGCCAACCATCACGTGCACGGTACGAGCGTGCTGCCGGGCGCGATTTTCCTCGATCTGCTCTGGCGGCTCGCACGGGCGCGCGGGATCGAAGGATGCATTCGAGTCGATGACATCGTGTTCGAGGAGCCGGTGGTCACCGACCAGCACGGCGACCGGCGCCTGCGACTCGGACTCACCCGTCGGGAGGGAGAGTTCGACGTCCTCATCACGAGTGTGCCGGTGCGCGGCAATGGCATTGCGGGGACCGTCCGGCGCCATATGACCGCGACGATGCGGATCCTCGCCGAGGCTCCGCCGAGTGCCGCCCCGCCCGCCCGCGACGGTACTCGTTTCAAAAACATGGCGGACCTGTACGCGCAGGCTCGATCCGAGCACATCGTGCACGGCACGCCGATGCGGGTCTCCGGCGAACTGCGCGACACCGGCGCCGGGCTGATCGCCGATATCGCGCTCGATCCCGCCCATCCGGCACCGTCGGGATTCCACCTGCACCCCGCACTGTTGGATGCCTCGACCCTGATCGCCTTCGCGCACACCCCGAAGCTCGAGTACCCCTACATCCCGATCACGATCGCGGCAGCGACGCTGGTAGCTCCAATCTCCGAACCCGGGTGCCGGGTGTGGGTACCGGCCGAAGAGGTGCACGCCGATACCTCGGATGTGATGCACAACAGCTACGAAATACTCGATGCGACAGGCGGTTTGGTCGCCCGCATCGAGCGGCTTGCGTGTAAACGGATCCGTCATCCGCTGCTGATCTCCGGCCTCACCGACGACGATATCGACGGGTCGCAAGGAGTCGTCGCATCGCCGTCGGCGTCCGGCCCGCCGTCGCGGCCGGCCGGCGCAGCATCCATCCGCGACTGCGTGCGCGCGGAAGTGGCAGCGCGGCTGGGGGTTCCGGCGCAGTCGATCGACACCGGCGCGGGATTCTATGCCCTCGGGCTGGATTCTGTCGCGCTGCTCGGATTGTCCGCGATCATCGGCGAAAAGCTCGGTGTCAGGCTCTATCCCACGGTGCTCTTCGAATTCGGCACCGTCGACGACCTCGCCGAGCACCTGATGAGCGAGCACCGGCTCGACCACCGAGACTTCGAGGCCGTCGCCGACGTGCAGCGGGAGCAACCCTCGTCCCTCGCGCAGCCCGAGGCGCAGGCGTGGCAACCGTGCTGGGTGGACCTGGACGACAAGGGCACTCGGCCTTCCGGCGGTCACAGCGCGATCGGATTGGTGATCTCCGACCCCGGGGCGCGGGCACCATTGCGGGGGGCGCTCGAGCTCGCGGGATGGTCGGTGATCGAGTATTCCGCTGTGCCACAGGCGCCCGATCCGGCGATCGCCTGGTGTGTGGTGGCCGCCGCCGATCAGGTGGCCGCGGTCGAGGCTTACCAGGATCTCGTCCGCGAACTGGGCCGCAGAGCAGCCGAGCCGTCCGCCGCCGTCGTACTCGGCATAGGGGACGACCCTGCGCCGGAACTGCTCGGGACCGGTGCTTTTTGCCGTACCGCGACTGCGGAAATCCGAACGCTGTCAGCGGCGGTCATCGCGGCGGACACCGTTACGGAGCTCTCCGCCGTCGTTGCGGGCCTCACGACTGTGCTGCGCACGAAGAAGTCCGGCCTTTTCCGGCTGCGACGAGGAGTTCTGCAAACACTCGACTATCGCCCGGCCGACTTCGCCGCCGAATCCGCGCTCCTGCGCGCCGGTGGTCGGTACCTCATCACCGGCGGGGCCGGCGGGCTCGGCACGTGCCTGGCCGAATACCTGATAACTACGCACGCCGCCGCAGTGCACCTCACCGGTCGCAGGCCGGTTGGCCAAGCCGTCGACGCTCGGCACGCGACATGGCGATCCAGCGGTGCGACCGTCACCTATACGCAATGCGATGTCGCAGACGCACAAGACTGCGTCGCCCTGGTTGCCGCGTTGACGCGCGAGCACGGCGCGATCGATGGTGTCTTTCATCTCGCGGGTGTGCTCGACGACTCGGTGTTCATCACGGGATCGACGCAGCGAACCCGCGCCGTAGCCGCACCCAAACTCGGTGGCGCGCGACAGCTGTGGCGCGCGTTCGACGGTGCGGATCTGGACTTCTTCGTGTCCTTCACGTCCATCTCCGGTGTGCTGGCGAACCCAGGGCAGAGTGCGTATGCCTACGCCAACTCCAGCCTCGACTTCTGGAGCCTCGCCGAGCACGACACCTCGTGCGAAGTGCGGACCATCGCATGGCCCTACTGGGCGGATGGGGGCATGCGCTCCGGGAGCGCCAACGGTGGTCGGTCGGCCGACCTGCCCACCGGCACCGGGTTGCAACTGCTCGAAAAGCTGTTGCGGCGCAACGGTGCTCGGCATCTGTGCGTCACCTACGGTGCCCCTGACGAAGCGCAGGCGGCGATGGTGGCTTACCCGACAGCGCACTTCGAGCCGGTGGCAGCCGAACCTGCCGAGTACGCCACCGGAAAAGGCACCTCCGACAACTCGATCGGTGCGGCCGAACCGATCGCGGTCATCGGGCTGGCCGGAAGTTACCCGGGCGCGGCGGATCTGCGTGCCTTCTGGCAGCTGCTGCAGGCGGGCGAGGACGCGGTCAGCGAGATTCCCGACGATACCTGGCCCGAGCCGCTGCCCTACAGTGCGGCAGGCACGCGCGGCACGTCCTACGGCCGCTGGGGTGGATTGCTCTCCGAGCGTGACCATTTCGCTCCCGCGTACTTCGGCATCAGCCGCCGCGCGGCCGAGTCGATGGACCCGCAGGAGCGGCAGTTCCTGATGACCGCATGGCGGGCGCTCGAGGATGCCGCTCGACCACCGGAGTCGTTGCGCGCGGAGACCGTCGGTGTCTTCTGCGGCGTCATGTGGAACCACTACCAGCTCTATCAGGACGCCGACGGCGTTTCTCCGTCGGCGCTGCACTCGACGATACCGAATCGGGTCTCCTACACCTTCGACTTCACCGGACCGAGCATTGCCTTGGATACCGCGTGCTCCAGTTCCCTTGTCGCCGTGCATCTCGCGGTGCAGAGTCTGCGCAGCGGCGAGTCCACCATGGCGCTGGCCGGTGGTGTCAACATCACGACGCACCCACACAAGTACGTGCAACTGTCCGCGGACAGCTTCTTGTCGCGTACCGGCAAGTGCCGGACCTTCGGCACGGGCGCCGATGGGTACGTGCCCGGCGACGGCGTCGGCGTCGTAGTACTGAAACCATTGCGTCGAGCCGTGGCCGATGGGGACATCGTGCACGCGGTGATTCGCGGTACCTCGATGAATCACAATGGTCGTTCGGCCGGATTCACCGTCCCCGATCCGGCGGCGCAAGCGGCGTTGATCGCCGCGGCGTTGCGCGCCGCCGACGTCAAACCTGCCGAGGTCGGCTATCTCGAGGCGCACGGTACCGGGACAGCCCTCGGCGATCCGATCGAAGCGACTGCGATTCAGCGTGAGATGTCTTCCGGCCGCGCGGATACCGAGCGCCTGTCCGTCGGTTCGGTGAAGACCAATATCGGGCACCTGGAGAGCGCGGCAGGCATCGCGGGCCTGACCAAGGCCATTCTGCAGATCGAACACGGCCGGATCGTCCCGACGCTGCACTCCGGCGAGCTCAACGCCGCCGTCGTCGAGGCCGCGCCGTCGCTCGAGTTTCCGCAGCGCGGCATTCCGTGGCCGTCCCACTACGCTTCCCGCATCGCCGGCGTGAGCGCCTTCGGGGCCGGCGGCACGAATGTGCACGTGATCGTGGAGGCCGCCCCCGAACGCAGTGCGTCGCGGCCCGGGGATCGGATCGATCGTGAAGTCGCGGTGCTCCTTTCGGCCGATTCGGTTGTGTCGCTGCGCACCTTCGCCACGGATCTGCGCCGGTGGCTGCACAGCGCGGAAGCGGTGTCCCAGGACGCCGTCGACCCGGCTGTCCTCGATCGAGCCGCGGCCGTTCTCGGCGTGCCCGGTCATGAGATCGACGTCGACTGGGCGTTGGCGGACCTGGGATTCGATCGGACGATGCTGGAGGCCGTTGCCGGCCCCGGCAGTTTCGACCAGTGGGCCGAGCACGATCTCGCGAGCCTCACCTTGCGTGCGTTGATGACCGCACCCACCGGCGATCCGCTGCTCCGTGACATCGCGTACACGCTCCGTGTCGGCCGGCGACCCCGCAAGGTGCGACTCGCGGTCACCTGCACCACGCTGGACCAACTGGCGGCCGCCCTCGGTGCCTACGCCGAGGGGCAGGACGAGGGCCCGCATCATCACAGCGGCGCGGCGACGAACGCCGTCGACGGCGTCGCGCGAAGAGGCCGAGCCCGCGATCTCGCGCTGGCGTGGTGCGCCGGAGTTCCGCTCGATCCGGACCTCGCGCCGGCCGGGCGGCGATTGAGTCTGCCGATAGCGCCGCTGGAGACGGAGATATGCCGGCTCGGCGGCTGGCACAACCGCAACAGCCCGCCCGAGCCCCCGCGCTCCGCGGCCGTCGAAGGGCAGGTCTCAGAGATGCCGCAATCACCCGAATCCGTTTCAGGCCACTCGTTTTCGTTGCTGCCGGACGGCATCGCGCTGCTTCGGCTCGACTCACCCGAGACGCACAACATGCTGACCGATGAACTGCTCGCGCTGCTCGCAACAGCGCTCGAGCGCGTCCAGGCCGACGACGCGGTGCGGGTCTTCGTCATCTGTGGCAACGGCACAGAGTTCTGCTTGGGCGGCACACCCGAGGCGGTCAGCGACGTCGCCACCCAGCGCACCACGTTCGCCGATGCCGCCGTGATCTACGAAGGCCTGGCGACGTGCCGCAAACCCGTCGTTACGGCCTTGGCGGGCAATGCGTTCGGCGGCGGCCTCGCGTTCGGTCTCTACGGTGACCTCGTCGTCATGTCGCGCGACGCCTACTACAGTGCGAACTTCCTTCGCTACGGGATCACCCCCGGTCTGGGCGCCACCTACATTCTCGAGCGGCGGATGGGCGGCCCGCTGTCCCAGGAGATGCTCATGAGTGGCCGTGAGTATTCCGGCCGCGAGCTCGAACGCCGCGGCGCGTCGGTCAACTTCTGCGACCCCGATCAGGTGGTGGCCGAGGCGATGTCGCTCGCACGCACCGTCGCAGGCCATCCACCGGCCGCGGTACAGCAGCTGAAGGCGCACCTTTCGTCCGCGTCGCGGCAGGACCTGCCCACCACGATCGCGGCGGAGATGGACATGCATCGGCGACTGTCGATGCGCGCCGAGACGGAGCCCGTGGCGGCCGCGCAGAGCTATCCCCGCGTGGCGGATCGGGTGGCGGTGCCGGACTTGACCGAAGCGATTGTGGCCAGTGTGGCCGACATTCTCTTCGCCGAGCCGGACGAGATCGACGGCCGGGTGTCCTTCCGCGATCAGGGCCTGGACTCGGTGGGCGCGGTGCAGTTGGTCCGTGACCTCAACGAGCGATTCGACACCGATCTCGAGTCGACGGTCGTCTACGAGCACCCGACCGTCGAAGAGCTCGCGGAGTACCTGGCGAGTGAGGTGCAAGCCACCGCCTTCCTGGCGGATGCCGCACGCGCAACGCAACCCGCGCCGGAGGCCGGAGCACCACCGGTACCCGCGCCGGATGTCGCGGGAACATCGGCACCCGCGCCGGAGGCTTCCGTCGTGGGCCGAATGGCTGCTCAGACCGTCGAGCCCGAGCCCGCCGCGGCGAAACACCCTGCCGACGGCGCGATCGCCGTCGTCGCCATGGCCGGGCGGTGGCCCGACGCCGACGACGTGGAGCAGTTCGCCCGTAATATCGCGGCGGGGCGGAGCTCGATCACCGACGTGAGCCGCGGCAGGTGGGATCTTTCCGCGCTGTACGCGCCCGGCCGCCACGAGGGCAAGACGTCCAGCCGCTGGGCCGCGCTGCTGAACGACGTCGAAAGCTTCGACCATGCGTTCTTCAACCTGTCGCCGCTCGACGTCGCCGCCATGGACTGCCAGCAGCGGCTTTTTCTCACCGAGTCGTGGAAGGCGCTCGCGGCCGCGGGGCATCTGTCCGATGCCCGGGGTCGCGGTTGCACCGGCATCTACGTGGGCTGTGCGCCCGGCGACCACGGTGAGCGCCTGCGGCCCGTGGACAAGCACGAGACGGCCCAAGCCTTTCTCGGCGGTTCGGCTTCGATTCTCGCCGCGCGGATCGCTTACTTTCTCAACCTCCGTGGACCGGCGATCGCCGTCGACACGGCATGCTCCTCGTCTCTCGTCGCGGTCCACCTCGCCTGCCAGGCGCTGCTGACCGCAGAGGTGGACACGGCCGTCGCCGGTGGGGTCGCGGTAATGGAAACGCCGTCGCTGCAGGTGCGTTCGTCACAGGTGGGCATGCTGTCGCCGACCGGGACCAGCGCCCCCTTCGACGCCGCGGCGGACGGCATCGTGCTGGGCGAGGGCGTCGGCGTCGTCGTGCTGCGCCGGTTGTCGGATGCGCTGCGCGACGGTGATCAGGTCCTCGCGGTGCTGCGCGGCACCGGCGTGAACGGCGACGGGCACACCAACGGGATCACCGCGCCGAACGCAGCGGCTCAGGCCGAGTTGATGACGCGTACGTTGCGGCGTGCCGGTGTCGCGCCGGGTGAGGTCTCCTTCGTCGAAACCCACGGTACGGGTACACCTTTGGGAGACCCGATCGAAATCTCGGGCCTGATCGAGTCACTCGCCGCCGACCAGCCCGCGTGGCTCGGCTCGGTCAAGGCGAATATCGGCCACACGACCACCGCGGCGGGCATCTCTAGTCTGATCAAGACCATCTTGTGCATGCAGATGGAGATCGTTGCGCCACTGGTCAATCACGGCGTCCGGAACCCGGCGATCGGCGACCTCGGCCGCTTTCGGATACCAACTCGGAAGCAGCCGTGGCCATTTCACTCGGCAGTCCCGCGGACAGCCGTGGTTGCGAGCTACGGTTTTTCGGGCACGAACAGCGTTGCGATAGTTCAGGATGTCGCCCCGTCACTGCCGTGGCGGGCCGATGCGGCCGAAGAGATCTCGGCCGACCGGACGAATGTGTCGAGTATCCGCCTCGCGGCGGACGACCCCGTCGTTTCCGAGCATGTGGTGGTCGGACAACGACTGCTGCCCGCCGCCGCGACCGTCGAGTTCACCCGAACCCTGCTGAGTGCGCAGTCGGACGCGGAATTCATCCTGCACGGGGTTCGCTGGCGGGCCCCGGTGATCGTCGATGACACCGCGGTCGTCACGGTGAACGCCGCACTGCCGGACGGCGATACGGATTCGGCGAGTCGCTCGATCTCGATCCAGTCGGCGGGCGAAGTACCTGCTGTGACAGCGTCACTGGAGCTATCGGGCACGTCCAGCGACAGACCGCGAACCCTCGACATCGCTGAGCTCTCGGCGAGATGCCGACGCAGCGTCTTCACCGATCGCCTGTACGCCGACTTCGCCGACGCCGGTCTGGCGTACGGTCCACGCTATCGCAGGCTGACCGAGGTCCTGGTGGGGGAGGATCTCGTAGTAGGCACCTTGGATCCGGCAGTCGCCGGGTTCGGCGCGGAAACAGCGATGATCGATGCGGCCCTGCAGTCGCTCGGTGCCCTGCCCGGACTCGGCGACGGGTCTGCTCTGGTTCCGGTTGCGGCGCAACGAATCTCGATCTGGGGACCGGCGACTCGCGCCACCACCGTGGTCGGCGAGCGGACCGGCACCACCTACCGGGTGGTGCTCGCGGACTCGAATGGCGTGCCGCTGCTCGAATTCGACGGGTTGCGACTGTACCCGATGAGCATCGAGCAAGCGCGGCAACCGATTCCGGTCGTCGATCGCGGCACACCCGGGTTGGTGTACACGCCGGCGTGGGTACCGCTCGACGAGAGTCCGATGGACCGTGCGCAAGACGGAGAAGTCCTGGTCGTCGCGGAACGGTCCCGGTACGAACTAGGCGGGGCGCTCTTACAGGACGCCGGTGGCAGGGCGACCCTTGTTCCGTTCGAGCAGCCGTCACCCGGTGCGCTGAGCGCGAGCGTGCGCTCGGTCATCGTGCTACCCGGAAGTGCCCGGGCCACCACATTGTCGGACACGCTGTCGCTGCTCGGCACCTGGTATCGCGTTCTCCGTGACGAGTTCGGCTCGGACCCGCTGCAGCTGTCGCTGATCACTCGACATGGCGTTCGTATCGCCGAGCGCGAGGTGCCCGACGCACTGAACAGTGCTGTGCACGGGTTCGCTGGCGCGGTCGCCGCCGAGCAGCCGACCTGGGCGGTGCGCTGCATCGATGTGCTGAACGACGACGTGGACCTCGATGAAGTCCGCGAGGCCATGCTCATCCACACTCCGAACGACTCGTCGCACCGGGTCCTCGCCCTGCGTGCGGGGCGACTTTTTCGCCGAGTATTCCGGGCGTCGCCCGGCGACGGCGGGCAGCGCCTCGCGCTCGGCGGACGCCTGGTGGTGATCGGTGCGACCGGCGCGATCGGCCGGACGATCTGTGCGGCGGCGCAGGGTCCATGCACCCAGGTGTGGATCGGGCGCAGATCGGCGGAGCAGGTCGCCGAGCACCTCGAGTCCGCGGGCGGCTCGGTCCATTACCTGCAAGCCGATGTCGGGGATACGGCGAGTATCGGTCCGGCGTTGCGCGAGGCGGAGCGGCTTCTCGGAGCGATCGATACGGTTGTTCACTGCGCGGGCGAGCTGCGCGATCGCCGGATAGCGGACCTCACCGACGAGGACTTCGCGGCGGTCCTGCGGCCGCGCGTTGACGGCATGCGAAACCTGTTCGCGCACAACTTCGATCATTCGGATCCGAAATTCCTGGTCACTTCGTCGGCCGCGGCGTTCGTCGACTCCGGTGGCCAGGCCAACTACGCGGCGGCCTGCTGCGCACTGGATGCCATTGCGGTGGCCGCCCGTTCGCGCGGGCGCGACGTCACCGTCGTCAATTGGGGCTATTGGGATGTCGGTGTCGCGTCGACGTCCTACCACCGCGCGCTCATGGCCGCGGACGGGATCGTGCCATTGGCCGCGAACCAGGCCATCTCAGCTCTGGCCGAGGTGCTGGCGGCGGGGCACGGGCAGGCCCTCGTCCTCGCCGCAAACGCCGAGGGGCTCAGCCATTTCGGTATCGATGAGGTACCAAAGCCGTTGCGTAGCAGCGAAACTGTTGCGATGTCCGTCGGCAGCGACGCGGCCGGCCGAGTGCAGCAAGCGCGACACTGCATTCGGCGGGCGTTCTGTGAGGTGCTCGGGTTCGGCGAGGATGAACTGAGCTTGGACGCGACCTTCGAGACCTACGGCGTCAGTTCGGTAGTGGGCGTCCAGCTCCTGGAACGGCTCGAGCGCGACATCGGCCCGCTGCCACCGACCTTGCTCTACGAAGAGCAGACTATCCGGGCTCTCGCAGACCGCATCGCCGGCGAGTACCCCGGCAAGTTGGCCGACAACGAGCACACGCAGAAGACTGCCGGCCCTGTTGGCAAGCAACAGGTTTCGCAGGCCGCCGACGCCGCCGTCGACTCCCGGAAGGCGAGCTCGAGCGGGGACGTCGCGGTGATCGGCCTGGCGGGGAGGTACCCGGGCGCTCCCGACATCGCCACCTACTGGCAGAACCTGCTCTCGGGCGTCTGCTCGTTGACCGAGGTGCCCGCCGAGCGGTGGAATTGGCGGCGGCACCCGGACCCGCGCCGGGGTCTACAGCCCTACCAGGCATGGGGTGGCTTCCTCACCGACCCGTACTGCTTCGATACTGGATTGTTCGGGGTACTACCCAAGGTCGCCGAGGACATCGATCCGCAGGAGCGGCTCTTCTTGGAGACCAGCTGGGATCTGCTCGAGCGCACGGGCTATCTGAACGACGAATCGCAGGCTTGCGCCACCGGGGTGTTCGTCGGTGTCATGTACGGCGGCTACGGCGAGGTCGGCGCCAGGCTGGCCGAGCACGGCACGCCGAACGGTGCGCACACGGCGTACTGGTCCATCGCCAACCGCGTCTCCTACACGTTGAACCTTTCCGGGCCGAGTATGGCGGTGGATACCGCCTGTTCGTCGTCCCTCACCGCAGTGCATCTCGCGGTCCAGAGCCTGCGCGACGGTGAATGCGATATCGCCGTGGCGGGCGGGGTCAATCTCATCGCACACCCTTCCCACCTGATGTCGCTCGGCGAACGCAACATGCTGGCTGCGGACGGCCACGTGAAGGTATTCGACGACGCGGCGGACGGTTATGTCCCCGGTGAGGGCGTCGGTGCTGTGTTACTCAAGCCGCTCGACGCGGCACTGCGGGACGGCGACGATGTCTGGGCGGTGATCAAGGGGACCGCGGTGAATGCCGGTGGTCACACCAGCGGGTTCACCGTGCCCAACCCGCAAGCCCAAGCGGAGGTCATAACCTCCGCTGTCCGGAAGGCCGGGACGGCGCCGGAGTCGATCTCCTATGTCGAGGCGCACGGTTCCGGAACCGCGCTGGGCGATCCCATCGAGATCTCCGCGCTCGGCACGGCATTCCGGCGGCTCGGGTCCGCATCCGCGCCGCCCTGGGTCGGGTCGGTGAAGTCGAATATCGGTCATCTGGAGGGTGCGGCGGGTATCGCCGGTCTGACGAAGACCGTGCTGCAGCTGCGGCACCGAACGTTGGCGCCGATGGTCGGTCTGGACACCGTCAATCCGCGCATTCCGTTCGACGAGGTCGGGACGCAGCCGGTGCGCAGCCTGACCGGCTGGCTGCCGGGCCCGGATGGGCAGCCACTCCGCGCGGGTGTCAGCTCATTCGGAGCGGGCGGGACAAACGTGCACGTTGTCGTCGAAGAAGCACCAGCTCGACGGGCTATGACGGCAGTCGACGGCCCGTTCCTTGTGCTGCTGTCCTGCCCCGATATGGCGAGGCTGCGCGAATATGCCACAGATATCGCGGATTTCGCGCTTGGCCTGAGTTCGAGCGAGATCGCCGGGATGGCATGGACCAGTCAAACCGGTCGGCGCTCATTCGGGTACCGGCTGGCGGTGCGGTGTGCGAGTGGCGACGAACTTGCCCGGCAACTACGCAGCTTCGCGGTTGCGGCCGACGCCCGGACCGGTGATGGGATTTTCGTAGGTACACCTGGTACGCGCAGAGCCGCTGCGGAGGATGCCGTCGACGACGAAGCGCTGCGGCGGCGAGACCTCGAACGGCTGGCCCAGTTGTGGGTCGATGGGGCGCGTATCGCTTGGAAACAGCTGTGGCACAAGCATCCCGGCAAACTCGCCTACCCCGGAGTCCCCTTGCGGCGGACCTTCTACAGCGTTCCGAATCCGGCCCTGGAATCCGTGGCGGAATCGTCGGCTCCGTCGAGCGACCCTGGTGCGGCGACGCAAGTGCATTACGAAGTCCCGACGTGGCGACCGTCGCCGCTCGGTGGTTCTCGCCGTGCGGTGCAATCGCTCGGCGTGCTGGTACTCACCGAGGGGGACCGGCCGCTGGCCGTCGAGCTGATCGACGCGGCTCGGCAGCGGGGGATTCGGGCGCATGCACTGGATGGTGCGGCCGGGACCGAAAGCGTCGACGCGCTGGTGCTGCTCTTCGATCCCGAGCTGCTCGATCCGGTCATGCTGGCGGACAACATCATTCGGGTAGTCGTCGAGCAGACACCGGCCGGGCGTTCCGTGCCACCGAAACTGGTGTGCGCGTGGCAGACCGCGACACACCCGGCCGGCCCCGCTACCGCCGGTCTACTCCGCGCACTGGGTGCTGAGCGGCGATTGTCGGCCAGCTCCATCGATTTGGGCGCGATGGATGCTTCGGCGGCCGTCGACGTCCTGCTCGACGAGGTGGGCAGGGACGAGTCGGCCGAGGTGCGCTACCGAGACGGACACGCTTCCGCCCGAGAGATAGCGGCAATGGTCGAGGTCGACATGCTGGCGGGCACTGCGTGGACTGCTGGGCCCGGTTCATACGTCATCAGCGGCGGGGGCGGGAAACTCGGGCTCGCGACCGCGGCATGGCTCGCCGACGCCGGGGCAGGCACGGTATGGCTGCTGGGCCGTTCCGCGGCCGGCCCGGAAGTGCGCGCGCTCACCAGTCGCTATGGTGCGGGCCGGATCAGGTTCCGGCAGGTCGACGTGACCGATGCCGACGCCGTCGGACGCGTGCTCGACGAGGCAAGAGCTGCCGGGCCGCTGCGTGGCGTCGTACACGCCGCAGGGCTGCTGCGGGACGCACCTGCCGCGGAGAAGACCGCGTCCGACATCGCGCTGGTGCTGTCGCCGAAGGTGACCGGAGTGCGGATTCTCGACGCGGCCACCGCCCAGGACCCGCTCGAATTCTTCGTCGCGTACTCGTCCCTGGTGTCGCGCAACGGAAGTCCCGGCCAGTCCGACTACGCCTTCGCCAACGCCTATCTCGACGCCGCCTGCCTGCAGCGCGCGCAACTACGGCGGGCAGGGCAGCGATCGGGCAAGACGGTGTCGATCGGCTGGCCGCTGTGGGCGGCGGGCGGCATGCGCATGCCTGCGGCGGTCGTCGAGCGGCTGCGCAGGCTCCACGGCATGGTTCCGATGTCGACCGTGGCGGGTTTCGAAGCGCTCGCCAGGGCGCTCAGGTCCGAGTATCCCGTCGTTCAGGTGACCGAGCTGCAGACGCAACGGTCCCTCCCACCAATGGTTGCGGACCCGCCTGCCGCACCGGCGCCTGCCGAGCAGGTGCTCACGGAAGTGCGGCGGCACGCTGCGGAGTTTCTGCTGGTGCCCGCGTCGGAGGTCGATCTCGACGCCGAGCTGCTCGAGCTCGGCTTCGATTCGATCTCGCTGACGGAACTGGTCGAGCGGCTCAACGCCGTCTTCGGCACCAGCGTGCGGCCGACGGCTGTTTTCGACAATCCCACCCTCTTGCGTCTGGCCGCCCACTTCGCGGAGTCGGCCGATGCGCCACCCCCGAATCCGCAGTCGGACTCGGGGTTTCGCGGTGCCGCCGCGGGTCGGCCGTCGCCCATATCCGCCGACCGTGACAGCATCCAGGACGTCGCGATCATCGGTATGGCCGCGACGATCGCCGCCGCCGCTTCCAGCGCACAGTTGTGGGAGTCGCTGCTCGCGGGGCACGACCTCGTGCGTCCGGTGCCGGCCGGGCGGCACGAGCTGTGTGACGATCCGGCAATGGCCGGGGTCCGCGGTGGTTTCCTCAGCAGCGCAGCGGATTTCGACGCCGACTTCTTCGGCATCGCGCCGCGCGAAGCGGCGGTGATGGACCCGCAGCAGCGCCTGTTCGCAACCGTGTGCTGGGAGGCGATCTGGGACGCGGCTCTGGCACCGGAAGACCTGCGGGGCACCGCGACCGGGGTGTTCGCCGGGGTGTCCACGATGGACTATCAGGATTTGATGTCAGCGCGGGGGGTACCGGATCGCGCCCACTCCGCAACAGGACTTTCGCACGCTGTTCTCGCCAACCGCGTGTCACACCTGCTGGACCTGCACGGTCCGAGCGAGGCGATCGATACCGCGTGCTCCAGCTCGCTCGTCGCGGTGCATCGCGCGATTCGTGCGTTGCGTTCCGGGGAATGCACGCAGGCGTTGGTCGGCGGGGTCAATCTCACGCTGACGGCGGGCCTGTATCGGGCCTTCACCGACGCCGGAATGTTGAGTGCGCAAGGTCGTTGCGCCACTTTCGATGCCGGAGCGGATGGGTATGTCCGCGGTGAGGGTGCGGGTGCCTTGCTGCTGAAGCCCCTGTCGGATGCCCTGCGGGACGGTGATCGCGTGCACGCGATCATCCGAGGGAGCGCGGTGAACCACACCGGGCGCACCGCGTCGCTGACGGCGCCCGCACCGCAGGCGCAGGGCGCGGTGATCCGGGCGGCGTATCGGGACGCCGCCACCGAACTCGCCGCGCTGGACTACATCGAAACCCATGGAACCGGCACGCGGCTCGGTGATCCGGTCGAGATCGACGGCATCAAACAGGCGCTGGGATCCGAGGCGGGCGGGCGGGTGCTGCTCGGCTCGATCAAAGCTTCGGTCGGCCATCTCGAGGCCGCCGCGGGCATGGCCGGGTTGGTCAAGACCGTGCAGATTCTGCGGCACCGCAAGGTTCCGGGTCAGCTGCATCTGCGGACGCTCAACCCACAGATCGACATAGCGGATACGGCCCTGCACATTCCGACGGACTCGGTCGACCTGCCGACCGACCGCGAGATCATTGCCGGGGTCAGTTCTTTCGGGTTCGGGGGAACGAATGCGCACGTGGTGCTCGCGTCCGCGCCTCCGACAGCGCCGGTGGTCGCGACCGGGAATCGGCAGCAGGAGCTCGCAATACCGGTGGCGGCGCACGACGAGCAGAGGTTGGCGGCCTACGCCCGAGCCCTCGCCGCGGGTGGCACCGACGGTGAGTCCATCGAGCGCGTCGCAGCCACGCTGCGGCGGCGCCACCGTGGCGGGCGGGTCCGAGCGGTACTGATGTGTCGCGACATCGGCGATTTTCGCGCGGCGGCGGGTGCGCTCGGCGCGGGGCAGCCGCACGGACGTTGTCTGCACGGCTCGACGCAGGGTGTGGCCGCGCCGGAACCGGTGGGCCGTTGGCTGGCCGGACAATCCGTCGACTGGCCGGTGGCCGCTGCGCTGACCACACTCCCGGCGCCGCCGTTCCTGCCGGTCCGGCACTGGTTCGAGGAGGCCGAGGCGCCAGCCCCGCCGACGTCGGCACTCGGCGAAACGGACCGGCCCATCGTGGATTCGGATGTGGCGGGCGTGCCCACATCTCCCCTCGAGCCGGGCACGGTGCGTGACGAGGTGGCCGCGATTCTCGGCCTGGCAGTCGGCGCACTCGACACCTCGCGCACGTGGCGAGACCTCGGACTGGACTCCATATTCGCCGTCGACCTGGCCGAGCGACTGACCGGCAAGCTCGGCATCGACGTGACGGCGACCGCCGTTGTGGAGTCGGCGACGGTCGAAGGACTCGAAGCGCACCTCACCGCGCAGTCCGATGGCGCGCGGCCGACCTCGCAGCACAGCTTGGCGGGAGAGCTGGCCCTGTTCCTCGGCCACCTGACAAGCTCGCCGGTCACGGCACCGGCCGACTTCGACTCCGTCGGCCTGTCCTCGATCGACAGGTTGCGCGCCGTCGGTTGCCTGGAGTCCCACTTCGGTCCGCTGCCGAAAACGCTGTTTTACGATTACCCGTCGACGACGAGCCTGGCGGAGTTCTTCCGCCAAACCTTCACAGCCGACGTGGTTTCCGGCTTCACCGCCGCTTCGGTCACGTACTCCACCGAGCCGGCTCCGGTGCCTGCCGCGGGGGAGGTGACCGAGATGTTCGGCGGACGGATGATTCGGCGTGCCGACTTGCCACTGCACGGAAAGCTGGCGGCCGCGGTGACCGAACTGTCGAAGACGTATCGCCTCGAGGATGCCCTGGCGGGTCGCGACATCGCGCCTTTCATCTATCTGCCGGACCACGAGAAGTGGTACCTGGATGTCGGGTGGATCGGCGACGTCGTTCTGGTCTGGGGCTACACCGGTCCTGCGGACTCCGCGATCGACGCGGTGGCGGACTTCGATGCGGTCGTCTCGACGGCGGGTGCGCGACTGAGCGTGCTGTGGCCCGATCCGCTGGACACGGTGCACGACAGGCAGTTCCATGCGACTCCGTTCGGGGTGATGCAGGAGATCGGCGACATCGCGTCGTTCACCGTCACCGGCGGCGAAAAGCGTCGACTGCGCGGCATCATCGGTAAATTCCAGCGGGCAGGCCAGGTTCGGGTCGAGGAATATCAGGTCGGCGCGGCGCCCGGGCACGACCGCGACATCGTTCGGCTCATCGATGCCTGGTCGGACGGCAAGAAAAACGTGAACCCGTACGTCGCCACTATTCGCGCCGAAGTGTCGCGAGGCGAACTGCCCCCGGGCCACCGGGTATTCCTGACCTTCGCCGACGATGTCATCGTCGCGGCGGTGGTGATCTCCCGGCTCGGCGTGCAGAACGGTTATCTGCTGGACGTCGAGTTCTACGATGGGCACACCCCGACCGGCTGTTTGGAATACACGGTGACCGAGATCATCGACCGACTTCGCGCGGAACGGGTCGAGATCTTCAGCCTGGGGGCGATATTCGCAGTGCCGGTGGGAGAATCGGCAAACGCCGATCCCGCCCTCGTCGACGAACTCGCGGGCATGCGCGACGCCGGTCTGACGCCGCTCGGGAACTACCACTTCAAGCGGAAGTTCAAACCGGCCGAGTCGGCGATCTACCTGTGTCAGCCCCGCGGTGAGCGCAGCAGTATTGCGGAGATCTTGCTCTTGATCGGTGATCCGGAGCTGGAAACCCGGGATACGCCCGCTACTCGTCCGTCGGCCGCGCCTGCGCCCGGTGGGCAGGTCGTGGCCGATCGGGTCGGTCGGCCTTCCGGAAATGTCTTGCGACTCGAGCAGGCCGACATAGAGCTCGACCTGATCTCCGACTCCTGGGCCGACCGCGACGACCCCATCGTGCGCGCCCGTCTGTCCGAGTTGTTGGCCGCCGAGCGGGCGGAACCGTCGTGGCTGCCGTTCGAGGAGGTCGTGCTCGCGCCAAGCGGTCGCGAAGCCGAGTCGTTGCTGTGCCGCGCTTGGCCAGGCCCCCGCGGCACCGTGTTGCACAACGGTGTCTTCCCCACCTGGTTGGGTTCGCTGGCTGAAAATCGTTTCACGCCAAGGGCTCTCGACCGGGTCGGCGCCGATGGACTCGCGGTCGCCGTCGAAAAGGGCTTGGCGGCTCTGCCCGGACGGCCTTCCTTCGTGCTGATCGAACTCTGCCCGAATTCGGCTGGTGGCGTTCGGATACCGGACCATCAGCTGGCGCGGATCAGGGCGGCATGTGACCGAGCCGAAACTCCTTTGGTGCTCGACGCTACTCGGGTCGTCGACAATGTGGTCGTCCCCGGGATGAAACCGGCGACGCTTGCCGAGACCCTCGAAGCGACCTTGGGCCACGCCGACACGATCACCATGAGTCTGTCGAAGAATTTCGCGCTGACGGCAGGCGGCCTGGTCGCCACCTCGGATGCGGCACTGAGCACCGGGCTTCGGCGCCAGACCGACGGCGGCAAAGGGGAGTTCTCGGCCCTAGGACGTGCGGTGATGAAGGCCGGTCTCGCCGACCTCACCACCGCTCATCGGTTGGTTGTCGAGCGTCAGGCGCTGGTCGCCGAGTTCGCGCGAATGATTAGGTCCTACGGTGTCCCGACCGTTCCGGCCGAGCCCACCTTCGCTGTCTGCGTGCCGTCCGCCGGGTCGGATGAGGACGCTGCGCTGGGGCTGGCGAGCTCTCTGTACCAGCAGACCGGCGTTCGCGTCGGTCCGCATCTGGCCAGTCCCGTCCATCCAGGGCTCGATGGGCAGGTGCGCGTGGCCGTTCCGATCGGTTATGCGGATCGGGTTCGAGTAAAGATGGCAGCAGTGGCGACCGCGATCGCAGGGATACACGAGCAGCGAACCGTCCTGCGTGCTGTCACTGAGGACGATGCAGCGGCGCCGTGGTTCGCGAACCAGTTGGGACAACTGCGGGAGACCTACCTGACCCATCTGTCCGATCGCAGCGACCACGAGACCACCGTGCCCGGCAATCTTCGTGTCCTTCAACGCTTCTGTCCATCGGTGCGGGCCGCACTCGTCGAGGACGATGAGGGGCAGGTCGAAGTGTTCGAGGCAGGGACGGGTGAGCTGCCGTTGGTGCTGATGCACCCGTTCAATATCGGGGCGGGCATGTTCGCGTACCAGTTCGGGAGGCTGGCTCGGAATCGCCGCATTGTGGTGATCCACCAGCCTGGTGTCGGCCGCACCAGGACGACCAGCAGCCTGAGTCTCGATGGACTGGTGGACCTGCAAATTCGGGTTCTCCACCGCATCGGTATTCATGGCCGGTTCCATGTCGGCGGCGCCTCCGTCGGGTCGATTTTCGCCCAGTGGATGGCGTTGGCTCATCCTGATCGGGTGGCTTCGCTCGCTCTGCTGGGCGGATCCTATAAATTCGCTAATCGCAAGGGACGCATAGACAAACTCGACCAGGTGATCGCCGATGACTTCGACTCGATCGAAGCGGGGGGTGTCGCATTGGGCGGCGAGGTACGAAGAGCTGTGAGTGACCTGCTGATGGAGTCCGAGAGTATGGATCCGCGTACCGGGCTGCGTTATCTGGATCTGTTCGCGAAAGGATCGGATCTCACCGACAAACTGTCGTCGGTGTCGGTGCCCGCCTTGATAGTTCAGGGGCGGCACGACTCGGTGGTCGGCGTGGCCACCGGGCAGTTCATCCACCGCTGCATTGCCGATTCCGAGTATGTAGAACTAGCGAACTCCGGTCACTTCGTCTGCTTCACGGAACCCGACAAGGTCTGCGACTTGGTCGCGGAGTTCGTCGCACGCCATGACGGCGCACATGGGCCGATGCCGTGCGCCACCGTTGACCCACCGATGGGGCGGGCCGAACAGAGCTCGCGTAGCTGATCAGCATGGAGCTCCCGCCGGAGCAAGCTCTGCTCCGGCGGGGCTGTCAGCTCACACGCCCAGTGCCTGGGATGCCGCCGCGGTGCCCTGAAGGCGGGCACTGATCTTCGCGAACGCGGTCTCTCGCGATGTGGAGACGTCGTCGCCGAATGGTGCGAAACCGCAGTCGTCGCACGTGCCGAGCCGGTCGACGGGCAGGTGTCGAGCTGCGTTGAGCACCCGGTCCCGCACCTGCTCGGTCGTCTCGATGGTCGGATCGATCGGATCGGTGACACCGACGAAGATTCGAGCATCCGAGGGCAAGTGCTCGGCGATGACGCGCAGTACCCGATCGGGGTCGGGTTCGCTGGCCAGTTGGACGTAGAACTGGCCGGCATGGATACCGAACAGTTTCGGCAACAACTCTGCGTAGTCGACGTCGAGGCTGTGGGTCGAATCCTGGTCCCCGCCAGGGCAAGTGTGCACGCCGATCCGCTGCCGCTGGTCCGGTGTGAAGCGGTCGAGCACGCGATTGTTCAACGCGACGAACGAGTCGAGTACTCCACCGGACGGATCGAGTTTGAGCGACAATCGCCCCTCGGTGAAGTCGAGTTGGACCGAGTGGGCGCCACCATCGAACGCGCCGCGAATATCGGCTTCCACGTTGTCCACGAGATCGTCGAGGAACTGTTCCTGGGAGTACCCGCTGATGCCGTCCGCGGGATACAACAGGCTCATGGCGGAAGCGGCGATCACGGCTTGCTTGACCGGTGCCGTCGCATACTTCCGGGCAGCCTGCAGATACTGCGCGCTGAAGGTCGCGTACCGAAACGGCCCGGCGGTCAACCGCGGCAGCTGCCTGGTGTGGCCGTCCGCGAAGGGAATCACCGCACCATCAGGACTGAGGTTCGTCAACCCGGCCAGCGGATAGCTCACAAAACTGGGCTTACTCTGCTCACCGTCGGTAACCACGGGCGAGCCGAGCGATTCCAAACGCGCAATGGTGTCCTGCACCGCCGCGTCGTAGAGATCGGCCAGCGCCGCATCGGTAATCCGCCCGGCGGCGTGGTCTTGCATTCCTGTCAATAACGCTGTCGGCCGAGGGATGCTTCCAATCGGTTCGGTCGGCAAAGGCATGAGCATTTCCCCTTCCCCACACCGCCGGCCATATGCGTTGCAGGACCGACGAATTGAACTTGCACTGACTTCAGAACGTCGCGCTGTCGATCACGGTAGCACGTTGAAACAGCGCCCACCGGCGATCAACTCATCCGTGTGAAAGTCGGCTCCGGCACGCATTTTTGCCCGGGTGGGCCACAACTCGGCTCGCCGGAACACCGCGGGAGGCGTCGATTCGGGTGCGCGGAATCGACGGGCGGTGCGTTCGGCTGCGTCTGCGGACGGTCTTGCTCCGCGGACGGGTCTATCGCTACTTTAGGGAGCGATCGTTCTCTATTGGTGGCGACGGTGGATCCGAGCGAAGGGCTGCAACATGTCTGGTAGGCGGCTGGACGGCAAGGTGGCGGTGGTGACCGGCGCGGCGTCGGGGATCGGGGCGGCGACGGCTGTCGAATTCGCCCGCCGTGGTGCCGTTGTGGCCCTGGCCGACATCGCATCGAGGGCACCGGCGTCGCTCGGGCCGGCTCGGCCGCAGCCAATGTCGAGACGTTCGACCGGATGGCGCGGACCACACCGGAACAGGCGGCACTGGCGATCGTGGACGGAATCCGGCGCGGAAAGGCGAGAGTCCGCATCGGCGCCGACGCGGTCGCGATGGATGTCGTCCAGCGACTGTTCCCGGTCGGCTATCAGCGGGTGATGCCGACGGTGATCAGGCTCGGACTCCGGCGCGTCCGACAGTGAAAAGACCTACGGCAGAGGAGAAATCATGATCCGTACCGAACGTGACGGTGCCGTGCTGACGGTGTGGCTGGACAATCCGCCCTACAACTTCCTCACCAGCGAGATCATGACCGCGCTCGCGGAGCTGCTCGGCTCGCTCGAACGCGAGGACGCCGTCGCGCGGTGGTGCTCACCAGCGCGGTCGAGGATGTGTTCGTCAGTCACTACGATGTCGCCGAAATCCTCGCCGGCGCAGCGGCGTCGCCGGTCACCCTGACCCGCCGTGCCGCCGCCGCGGCACTGCACACCAGCCGCGCGGCCGACCATGTTCCGGGCGGCCAGGCGGCGCTGGCCCGCGCCGGTGCGGGTGGCGTCGCCGATCTGCGGCGCTACCACGAGGTGTGTCGCCGAATGCGCGACTCCGACAAGGTATTCGTCGCCGCGCTCAACGGCCGCACGCTCGGTGGCGGCTGCGAGCTGGCGCTGTCCTGTGACATCCGGCTGATGGCCGACGGGCCCTACGAGATCGGTCAACCGGAGATCCTGGTCGGGATCATCCCGGGAGGCGGTGGCACGCAGCTGCTTACGCGGGTACTCGGTGCCGCCCGTGCGCTGGAACTGTGCCTGGAAGGTGCCCCGATCACTCCCGCCCGCGCCCGCGACATCGGCCTCGTGCACCGGTTGGTCGCGCCGGCCGACTTACTGGATGAGGCCCGCAGCACGGCTGCTCGGCTGGCCCGCAGGTCACCGGTCGCGGTCGGAGCGCTCAAAAGAGGCGCTGCCCGGCCGCTGGCGCTCAGCCGGCGTCTGCCGACTCCAGCAGTCCTGGAACGGTTTTCGTGGTGTTGTGGCGGAAGATGTTGACCGCGCCCACTACCTCGTCGGACTCGTCGCGGATCGGGAAGACGTTGACCAGCGCGAGCAGCCGGAAACCATTGGGCTGTTCACAGATGACGTCGGCGTCGCGCACGGTGCCACCGTTGTTGATGACCACCGACGGCGGGGCCGCCTCATGCGGCATCACCTCGCCGGAGGGGTAACGCAGCCGGAACGCACCGCAGTACTTCTCGCTCTTACCGAGTTCGGGGCTGCGCCCCCACGCTCCGATCGCGGTCTTGTTGCAGGCGATCAGGGTGCCGTCCTTCTCCAGGACGTACATCCCGACCTCGATGTCGTCCATCGCGGCCTGGTCACCGAGCAGGCCACCGGGCACCAGGTGACCGTCCACGAGCTTGCCGTGAAACGTGAGATCGTTCAGTTCACCGGCGGTAATCTTTTGACTGATACTCATTTCGCTTCCCATCACTCGGAATAGAGCGTCAAACAGCGTTCGATGAAGAAATCTGGGCGCGTAGCTCAGTCGAGTAGAGGTGACTTCCGCCCCTTTCACCACCGGCTAGTGTACCGAAATTGCCGTCCGGGCAGTCTGTTTCGCAAGAATGAAAATGGCCGAAGCGGTAAGTTCTTATGCTGAACTCACTGCTTTCACCGGGAGGGCCGGATGTCGTTTGTCATCGCAGGAGTGGTGCTGATCGCCGCCGCCGCACTGGTGGATTTCTCTCCGGTCGCCGCCGGGGTCTGTGCCCTCGTCGCCGTCGCGCTGGTCGCGGTCGGCGTCATCGGAGTCTTCCGCCGCCGCAACCGCGACGATGAGCCCGGCCCGGCTGGCCGTGCCGCCAGGCGCAGCGGGGGGACCAGCGGCTCCTCCTCGGAATTCCACGCCGGGGGCGGCAGCAGCGAGTGAATCACCCGTCGCGCAGTGCGGGTCAGCAGTCCGCGACCGTGCGGCATACCGGTAGTGATTCGAAGGTGGCTAGGAAAGGCAGCAGGCCGCCGAAGGTGTCTCGGGCGAAGGCTCCGTGTGCACGGTCGGCGTCGTAGCGGTGTCCGACATTGACCGCGCCCGCGAACGACGACTTCACGGTGGGGCCGCTCACGTAAGTGGTGCCGTCCTTTTGCTTTTTGACCGGTTCACTCGGGTTCTGGATCGAAAAGGGGCCTTCCCGGTGCTCCCGTTCGTTGGTGCGCGGGTAGTAGAAGTAGAAGGTCGCCTCGCCCTTGGCGGTATCCACTGCGGTGCAGAGTCCTTTGGGGCCGCGGTCGGACTTCAGGTACGGCGTGGGGCATTGCAGTGGGAACGGCGGGCCGGGTATCTCCACCAGGGCCGGTGCGGGCCACGGGTCGCCACCAATTAGGTTGGGGCGCAAGGTATCCCAGGCAACCAGGGCTGCGGCCACGGTCACGGTGGTGCCGAAGGCGATCGGTGCGAGGTGGCGACGATGGTTTGTCGACAGCGCGGCGGTCGCGGCGGCGGCCAGGTCGCCGCAGGACTGGTAGCGGTCGGCCGGGTCGGACGCCGAAGCCTTCGCGACGACGGCCGCTAGGCGCGGCGTGAGTGATGGTGCGACACCGGCGCCAGGGAGCCGACCGGTGAGCAGTTCGTGCAGCGTGACCCCGAGGGCGTAGACGTCGGTACGCCGGTCGGTGGCGTCGCCGGCCCACTGCTCCGGTGCGGCGTAGGCCCGAGTGAGCACCGGCGGGCCGACGGTCTGGGTGGCATCCGCGTCGGTGGTGCGGGCTATGCCGAAGTCCCCGATCAGGACGCGATCTTCGTCACCGAGAAAGATGTTGGCGGGCTTGATATCTCGGTGCACGATGCCGCGCCGGTGGGCATGGTCGAGGCCCTTGGCGACCTCGGTCACGATGTGCACGGCGCGGTGCGGATCGAGTCCGCGCCGATGCCGGCGCAGCAGGCGCGCGAGGTCACCACCGGGGACATAGTGCATGGAGATCCACAGCAGCCCCTCTTCGAGGCCGCGGTCGTGAATGCCGACGATATTCGGATGATCGAGTTGCGCAACCAGTTCGGCTTCCCGCTCGAACCTGGCCCGGAAGCGGGGATCCGAACCCAGCTCGGGATCCAGCACCTTCAACGCCACCGAACGGGGCAGGCGCGGGTGGCGTGCCAGGTACACCGTGCCCATACCGCCGGAGCCGAGACGTTCCACGATGAGGTGGTCGGCGAAAACCGTACCCCGCAGCAAGGAGGGGGCGGCCATACTGCACCTCCTGCACGAGAACGCATTCCAGAATACCCGCTGCGTTCCGGCGCCACCGCCTATCCTTGGCAGATGCCCGACGAGACTGTGCCGTCGGTGGAAGTGCGCTTGCTCGGACCCGTACAGCTGCTGGTCGACGGCTCGGCACTGAATATCGGCGGCACCAAGCCTCGGGCGGTGCTGGGGATGCTCGCCGTCAACCGGCGCCGGGTGGTGTCGTCGCACGCGCTGGCCAACGGTATCTGGGACGGCCGTCCGCCTCGCCGTTTCGCTCCCACGCTGCACGTGTTCGTCGCCGATATCCGCAAAGCCCTGCGGACGGCGGGGGCCGACCCAGCGGAGATCCTTCGGACGGTCACCCCGGGCTATCGGCTCGAACTCGCCGACAACTGCTGCGACGCAGCGCGTTTCGAATCGAAGCGGGCCGCTGCCAGCGCGGCGGCCGCGGCCGGTGATCACGCCGGTGCCCTCGCGCACTTCGATACGGCGCTGGCGCAGTGGAGCGGCGACCCGCTCGCGGATCTGCGTGGCCTCGCCTTCGCCGACAACTTCGCGGCCGAGCTGGCCGACCGCCGCCTGAATACGGTGCTGAGCCGCGTCGACGCCGAGATTGCCCTGGGGCGTGCGGCCGAGACGGTGGGCCCGATGACCTCGCTGGCGGCCGATCATCCGGTGAACGAGGCCGTGTGGCGCAGACTCGTCACCGCGCTGTACCTCGCAGGCAGGCAAGCCGAGGCACTCGACGCGTGCAGGCGGCTACGGCGGAATCTCGCGGAGCAGGAAGGGCTGGATCCCGATCCGGTCACCTTGGCCCTCGAGCAGCAGGTCCGGCACCAGCAGCCGTTGCGGCCGATCGAGTTACCGCGCGGCAAAACCACCACGGAGGCCACGCAATCCGCGCCGCGTGCGGTGCTGAAGTTGTCGGATGGGCGGACCGTCGAGCTCGACAACGGGGTTCGGATCGGCCGGCTACCGGACAATGATGTGGTCCTCGACGACACGCGCGTCAGCCGGCATCACGCGCGGCTCGTCGTTCGCGAGGCGGGGATGTTGCTCGTCGATCTCGGCTCGGCGAACGGAACCTATGTCAACGGAGCGCAAATCGTGACCGGCACCCTGCTCGCCGACGGCGATACGATCCGAATCGGTTCGACCGCAATGAGAGTCGAGATGCTCGCCGAGGAGCAGTCGAGCGAATAGGTGTGCGCTGGTCCGTGGATAGGGCGAATCCCGATGCCTGGCACCGGGATTCGCCCACTCGATCATCCGCACTTGTAGGTGCCGTGATAGGCGTCTTGAATACCCCAGGTGACACGGTCGCGCCCGCCTGCGGGAGTGTGCCGGCAATCCAGGTTGGGGCCTTCCTTGTCGACGAACCAATTGACCCCATAGCCGCAGTTGTTCGTGACGTCCAGCTTGTTCTGGCGCCAATCCGTCGAATGCCGGACATCGACGCACGCGGGCAGCGGCGTTCGAGCCGCGGCGTCGTCGAACTGCGCCGCCGCCAACGGTTCCGGTGCCGAGGGCGCGGCATTCTGGGCGTACGCGCTGGACGGCGCGATCGCCGCGGCGGCGATACCGAGGCTCGATGCGCCGACGAGCATGCTGCGACGAACAGTTGACTTCATGACAGTTTCCTTTCCTCACCATCCGAGGTCGATTCCTCGAACGTTCGATCTGCGTAGATTGCGCAGAGGTAGTGGTCCCAGTAGCGCCCGGCGTAGTAGACGTGGTCGCGCAGTCGACCCTCGACCTGGAAGTAGCGACCCTCGCCGCTGCTCAGCTGCGGCCAGTTGAAGCCGGGGACCTCCAGATACAGCTTGCGAAATGGGAAGGTATGGAACAGGTATCGGACGAACAGGGTGATCACCTCGGCCGCCAGTCCGGTTCCGGCGTAGGCCGGCTCGAACACGGCGCCGACGTAGGCGTGGCTGCCGTGGCGATCGGCGCTGTAGGCGACGACGTGCCCGGCGGGTCGGTTGTCGTCGACGCGCCGCACGACGTACTGCGTGACCACCTGCGCCCACAGTTCTTCGACGAAGCGTTCGGGCGCGGGCGGTACCCCGCGGTATCGCCAGCGGAAGCAGTTCTCCGGGCGAACCGCGAGCGCATAGAGGTATTCGGTGTCGCCCGGTTGGAGGGGGTCGAGCCGGAACATCGGGCTCTGCAGGACAGGGGCGAGCGGATCAGGGTGCGGCGGTGGCAGTTCCGGCACGGAGTGCGGGCCTGACGATGCCCCGTTCCCGGCGCGAATGGTGAGTTGAACACGTTTGCTCGCAACGGTTTCCGCGAGCGCCAGGACATCGCCGACGGTGCCGCGACGCTCTTGATCGGTCTGTACGCGCACGCCGCGCGAGTCCAGCCACGTCGACACGGTCATCATGTCGAGGCTGTCCATGCCGAGGTCGTCGACGAGCCGAGCGGTATCGGTAAGGGTCGCGGGATCGTGTTGCAGCAGGTCCGCGAGCTCGGCGCGCAGCTCTTCTCGGTTCGCCGCGGTGCACCGGCCGACGCTCGGCATTCGCTCGAAATCCCAGTCAGCACTTGCCATTTCCCACTCTTTTCGGTCGATTCCGAATTGCTGAGACAACCGTAGAACCCGATGCTTAGTGGAATCTTCGGAGCCGATTAGTCGGCTGAGCATGGACGTGCAGCAGACGCTCGGTCGGTGCGGTAGGCGACAGGATTCGGCCGGACCGATGAATTTCGGGTCGGTCCGTAGTCGGTATGGCTGGAAGCACCGGCAGCGGTGGGTCTGCCCTGGAACCGTTCCAGCGCGGGAGGAAACAACTGGAGGCAACGATGAGCGTCGACAACCCTGCGCACCAGCACGCGACCCGGCCGAGTGAACCGGGGGCGCGGGGAAGCGGTCCCCGGGTGCTGGTGGCGGGGGCGAGCATCGCGGGGCCCGCGCTGGCGCACTGGTTGCGCCGGTGGGGCGCCGAGGTGACCGTGGTGGAGCGGGCGCCCGTGTTGCGTCCTGGCGGGCAGGCGGTGGATGCGCGCGGGGTGGCCAAGGAGGTCATCCGGCGGATGGGGCTGGACGCGGCGGTGCGCGCGGCCCGCACCGATACCGCAGGCGCGTACACCGTCGACGCGGACGGGAACGTGCTTGAGACCTACCGTGCCGACGACCACGGTGGCGACGGGTTCATCGCGGAGATCGAGATCCTGCGCGGCGACCTGTCCCAGGTGCTCTATGACGACACCCATGACGGTGTCGAATACCTCTTCGGCGACCGCATCGCCGAACTCGCCCAGGACGCGGACGGCGTCGACGTGGTCTTCGCGGGCGGTGACCGGCGGCGCTTCGACCTGGTGGTGGGTGCGGACGGACTGCACTCGGCGCTACGAGCGCTGGTCTTCGGGCCGCACGAGGAATTCATCCGCCACCTCGGGCACGTGCTGGCCTTCTACAGCGTGCCCAACGAGTTCCAGCTTGACCGCTGGCTCATCGACTACCAGGAGTCCGGGCGCTCCGCCGGCCTGCGGCCCGTCCCGGACACCACCCGGGCGATGGCCATGTTCTCCTTCCCCGCGGGGAACTTCGACGTCGACTACCGCGACGTCGAGGCGCAGAAGCGCCTGTTGCGTGAGCGAATGGCCGGCTTCGGCTGGTTGACCCAGGACATCCTCGCGCACCTGGACGATGCTCCTGACTTCTATCTCGACCAGGTCGCCCAGGTGGTGATGGACCGCTGGTCGAGTGGGCGGGTGGTGCTGCTCGGGGACGCGGCGTTCAGCTCATCGCCCCTGTCCGGTGCGGGCACCGGCCTGGCCCTGGTCGGCGCCTATCTGCTGGCCGGCGAGCTGGCCGCCGCCGGGTGGGACCCGGAAGCCGGATTCGCCGCCTACGAGACGCGGATGCGCTCGTTCGTCGAGGCCAACCAGGAGATCGGCCGGTTGAACGCGCGCAGTCGCGAGGTCGCCGGGCCGGACGCCGAGCCGAGCGTCGATTTCACCGGCGAATGGTTCACCGAACTGATCGAGCGCGCGATCAACGGAGTCGAGCTGCCGGACTACACAGGGGTGCCGGACTCGGCCGGGCAGCCCATCACCTCGTCGGCCACGCCATAGGTGGCGGACGCAATGATCGCCGGCCTCGCGGTCATGGGAGTCGCTACGTCCGGGCCCGCCTCGGCCGGCGCCGAGTTCCCGGTCCGTACCGGCTTTTCGTCGTGGCAGTCGTGCTTCAACTGGGTGCTGACGGAGAAGCGCAACGATAGCCATCAGTACGACTGCAGGGACTTCGGTGCGGACGGGTGGACCGCGGTGTGGCTCGCGAGGTGAATGCGGACGCGGCTGTGAGCTGAGCGGCCAGTAAAGATGACCTCGATCTCCCGCCCGGGATTCCGCGGCGGGCGATCGAGGTCATCTCATCGTGCAGTACGTGCGCTAGCCGGGACAAAGCGCCGGAGCGTTTGCGAATGGTTTGCGGACCATTCGGGGTATCAGTTGTGGGCGCAGAGCCATTCGGTGCCGTAGTGGGCAGCGTTGCCGCCCTCGAGGTGCACCCAATGACCGTCACCTTCGCACGGCGCGCCTTCGGTCGGCGCGGGTCCGGGCGGCGGGGTGGCGATGACGCCGGGCAGGCCACGGAACACGCCGTCGGGCAGCGGGATCGAGATACCCGGGACCGGCTGCCACACGTCGGCGCTGGCAGTAGCGGACATCAACAGTGGCGCCGCAAGGGCGGTGCTCACCGCTGCGGTCAGTATCGCTACACGCTGCTTCATGCGATCCTCCTGTGGAGACTCCTCGAAACTGGTCACGGACAACTCGCCTATCGGTAACTCAACAGTAACTGTTAGGGTTTATTGACCAGGATCACATCCGCGCGTCGGCCGACCACGGATGGCCGGCCCAGGTTTCGGCCGTAATCGGGTCTCCACGGTGTGCGCCCGTCGGGCAGGACGGCTCATGCGGCGGCGTCTTTGTCTCCCGGGCCGGTCGCATCACCCCGGTTCGAATGGGCCGTGGACGAGCTGGTGGAGCAGTTGATGCCGAGGGGTCGGCACTGCCCAGTTTAATTGTGTTACGCGCCTTGTGCTTTCAACAGACGGAGCGCCACCTGGATTTCCAGGAGTTGCTCGGGTTCGCGCCAGTCGTCGCCGAGCAGTTGCGCGAGGCGGGTCAATCGCTGGGTCACGGTGTTGACGTGTAGATGCAGCAGTTGCGCGGCTTTGGTGCTGTTCTGGCCGGTGGCGCAGAAGACGTCGAGCGTCTGCAGCAGTCCGGCCCCGCGCTCTCGGTCGTAATCCAATACCGGGCCGAGAACGGAGCGGACATATCCGGAGATGTTGGGCTCACCACTGAACAACGTGCCTACGAATC
This sequence comes from Nocardia sp. NPDC052316, assembly GCF_044547795.1. Taxonomy (NCBI): domain Bacteria; kingdom Bacillati; phylum Actinomycetota; class Actinomycetes; order Mycobacteriales; family Nocardiaceae; genus Nocardia; species Nocardia sp. NPDC052316. The sequence goes on along the minus strand of NZ_JBIUBB010000007.1, from coordinate 237,268 downwards.
CGAGATCGGCGGCGACGCCTACCGCGCCGACGCGATCCAGCGCTATCAATGCCCGCGTACAGCGCGCCGCTTCCTCGAAGCTCGCAGCGATGCTGGCCGGACCCTCGGCTGTCGCGGCGCCTGCCGTGACCGGTGCCCGGGTGATGCGGGTCAACTCGCGCGCCGCGTCGCAGGCGATGGTTCTGGCGTCGGTGCCGGGCAGCAGCAGGATCACCGAACGGTGCCGGACCGTAGCCAAACAGCGCAGGCGCCGAGCCAGCGCGGCGATCGCGGCGAAAACCGGTTCCCTCGGCTCGGTTTCGAGCTCGGCGACCACCACGACATGGCAGCTGTCCAGGTCGACCTCGAGCAGGGCGGCCCGGCGGCGAAGCAGATCGTGGTCGTGGGTTTGGGCGGAGAGCAGATCCGCGAGCAGTTCACCGCGGACCCGTGCCTCGGCTTCGGCCATGCGGCGACGGGTGACGAGAACCAGCGCGGCCACCAAGGCGGCACGTTCGAGGATGCGCCGGTCGGTGTCGTCGACGGCGACCGAGCCGAACAGGACCAAGGTGCCGAGGGATTCGGACTCGGTGATCAGCGGGACCGCGCACAACCGGTCCTCGACGACGCTGTGCCCCTTGGCATGTGCGCGCCGGGCCAGCGCCTCGACCCGGCCGGTCGAGGCCGGCGGATCGGTCTCGGGGGAGAGCAGCACCACCTCCCCGCTCACCGCTGCCGCGGTCGCCTCGATGACCGCGGCCACGTCGACGCCCTCGATGACGAGCTTGGTCAGTCTTTCGTGCACCTCTGCGGTGCGCTCCAGTTCGGCGAGGTGGATTTGGATCGTGGCATTGGCGACCCGAAGGTCCGCCACCGCGGCCTGGGTGGCGGTGAGCAGACGCGAGTTCTCGATCGCCACCGCGGCGTGCGCGGCCAGCATCACCAGGGCACCGATATCGCGGCTGCTGAACGGTCGCTGGCTGCGGTGCGCGGCGAGCAGCACGCCGATGATGTCCTGTTTGAGTTTGACCGGAACCCCCAGCAGCGACTCGATCCGCTCGGCCTCTACTGTCGCGTCGATCTCCGGGGTGCGCTCGAGGGTGTCGTCGTGGAAATACGAAGAGACGCTGTACGGTTCGCCGGTTCGCGCGACCTTGCCGCCGACGCCGGCGCCGCGTGGCAGCCGCAACTCGTTCAGCAGACCGGAGATGTTTCCGGAGGCGGCCTTGATGAAACAGTCGCCGCGGGTGCGGTCGCTGAGGCTGATGTAAGCCAGGTCGCAACCCAATAGCCGTCGCGCCCGGTCGGCGATCGCCTGCAGGATCGAGTCGGGATCGCGCATGGCGGCCAGATCGTTGGCCGTATCGTTGAGCAACTGCAGCTCGGCCTCGTTGCGCCGATGGTTGAGCAGCTTTTCCCGCAGCCGCATCGCGACGGTGCGTTCGTGCTCGAGTTCGATCATCCGCTCGACCGGCGCACCGGCCTGCCTGGCCCGTTCCAACGCCGCGTCGTATGCGCTGATATCGGCGTCTTCGAGCAGCAGATCGAGCATCGAACTGCCCTGGATGACCGTCATTGCTCCTCCGAGGGTTACTGCACGGACTGGGTCCGGAGGGTCTTGATCGAACCCTAGATGTCACCGGGTGGACGGGAGTGCCGATTCACCGGACTTCCCACCGGGGGTCGGTGGCGGCCAAGTGCACGATCCTCCGCATAAGTGGCGACAGCCGTACGCTATCGCCGCCCATAGCGGCCCTCAATGTGCAGTGAGCACACAGAAAATCGCACGGATATGTTGTGGGTGCGGCCGATCGCGAATTTCGCGAGGCAACCGGGGCGATACGGCCCGGCACGAGGTGAACTGCACATCGGCGATGCCGGGATTGTGTCGCCGGTGCCTATCGTCAGCCATGTCGAGCATTCCTATGGTCTAAACCACCTCGGGTGTTCCGCATCACAAACCCGTCGAATCCCGGGGCGACGAGCACACATCTTCCGCGTGCCGTGTTTCGGCGGGGCAGGAGGCAACGATGCTTTTCCATTCACGCAAGCAACGTTCGGCAGATTCCGCAACCAATCCCGCTGGCTGGGTGCGTCGAGGATTGGCGGCATTGTCGATCGCGGCGTTGATCGGTGCGGGTGGGGCCGTGGTGGCCACGGTGCCAACGGGTCATGCCGCGGCGCCCAACCATGATCCGGTCATCATGATTCCGGGGATGACCGGAGACGTCGGGAACATGGATCCGATGAAGCAGAATCTGCAGTCCAACGGTTGGTCGGCGGACCGGCTGTTCACCTGGACCGACAGCAGCAAGATGACCCAGGATCTCGCGGTCGCGGCCAAAGAATTGGGCGCGAAGGTGAACCAGGTCCGGCAGCAGACCGGCGCGAACAAAGTGGTGCTGGCGACCTGGTCCGCATCCACCCTCGCCGCGCGCTATTACATCAAGAATCTCGGCGGCGGTGACACCGTCTCGCAGTACATTTCGTTCGCCGGGCCGCATCACGGCACGACGTTCAATCACTGCAAGCAGTACGTCTCCTGCCAGCAGTTCGCCGCACCGAATACGCCGTTCTTGACCGCCCTCAACGCCGGTACCGAGGTTCCGCACAATGACAAGGTCGCCTATCTGACGCTGCGTTCATCGGGTGATTGGAATGTGGCGCCGACCGATTCGGCGAAACTCGAGGGCGCCGACAATCGGCTGCTGACCACCCAGACCCATTTCAACATCATCACCGATGCGCAGGCCTTGAAGATCATGCGCGACTTCATCATCGCGCACGAGGATGACAACCCGCCGACCCCCACCACGCCGCCGACGTCGACGACCACCCCGCCGACCTCGACCACCACCCCGCCGGTCCAGCCCTGCTTCGCGGACTCGAACTACCGGCACGTGCAGGCCGGGCGGGCGCACGACAACGGCGGCGGCCGCGCGTTGGCCAACGGGTCCAACCAAGACATGGGGCTCAATGTCGTCTCCGGCACGACGAAGTTGCGCAAGACCGGCGACAACTACTACGTGATCGACCCCGCCTGTTCCTGAACCGGCCGATTCCTGAGACAGCCGTGGGCGATGGCTTCGGTGCCCGAACGCACCGGAAGCCATCGCCGCTCGGCGGCAACGCATCACTAGGAGTGCAATGAATACCGCGGACAAGTCCACCCAGGAAGTGCTGTGGAGCCCGCCGTCGGATGCCCGGGCACGCACCAGGATGGGGGACTTCATGCAATGGGTTGCCCGCGATCGCGAGACCGACTTCGCCGACTACGCCGAATTGTGGCGCTGGTCGGTCGAGGACCTGGCCGGATTCTGGTCCGCGATCTGGCATTACTTCGACGTGCCCGCCTACTCCCAGCCCACCGAGATCCTCGCCGACGCGGACCGGATGCCCGATACCCGATGGTTTCCCGGCGCCACGCTGAACTACGCGCAGGCGATGCTGCGCATGCCCGGCCTGGCCGACGGCGATACCGCGGTGATCGCGCACTCCCAGACTCGACGAGCCGTGCACTACACCGCCGGGGAGCTGCGCGAACAAGTGGCCCGCGCCAGGCAGGGCTTGTTCCGGCTCGGCGTGCGGCGCGGTGATCGGGTCGCGGCCTACCTGCCGAACATCCCGGAGACGCTGGTGCTGCTGCTGGCCGCGGCGAGCCTCGGGGCGACCTTCGCCTCCTGCCCACCGGAATTCGGTGCCAGGTCGGTGCTCGACCGCCTCGGTCAGATCGATCCGAAAGTCCTCGTGGTCGTCGACGGCTATCGATATGGCCGGAAATTGATCGACCGCACCGCGGAGATCCGCGAAATCAGCGCCGCGCTGCCGGGGCTCGGCCAGCTCGTCGTGCTGCCGTACCTGGATCCGGCGGCGGCACCGGAGCCAGGGGCGATCAGCTGGCACGAGCTCGTCGCGCACACCGGCGAACTGACCTTCGAGCCGGTCCCGTTCGAGCATCCGCTGTATGTGCTCTATAGCTCGGGCACCACCGGGCTACCCAAGCCGATTGTGCACGGGCACGGTGGAATCCTGTTGGAGCACATGAAATCGCTTGCGCTGCATCATGATCTGGGACCGGGCGACCGTTTCTTCTGGTTCACCACGACCGGGTGGATGATGTGGAACTATCTCGTGTCCGGACTCGCCGTCGGCAGCGCAGTAGTCATGTACGACGGCGATCCCGCCTACCCGGATCCGACTCGGCTGTGGCAGCTCGCGTCGCTGAGCCACACCACCTATCTCGGCACCAGCGCGCCATTTCTGCTGGCGTGCCGCAAGGCCGGCGTCTCACCGCGCGCCGCCGCTGATCTGTCCGCGTTGCGCGGCCTCGGATCCACCGGTGCGCCGCTGCCTGCCGAGGGCTACCGCTGGGTGTACGAGCATGTCGCCCCGGACATCTATTTCGCGTCGATCTCCGGCGGGACGGATCTGTGCACCGCCTTCCTCGGCGGCGCGCCCGTGCTGCCGGTACGGGCGGGGGTGATGGAGTGCCGTGCGCTGGGCGCCGCCGTGCACTCGATCGATGAGGACGGCTGGCCGGTCCTGGGCCGTGAGGGTGAACTCGTGATCGGCAAACCGATGCCTTCGATGCCGATCGGGTTCTGGGGCGACCCGGACCGGGCGCGCTACCGTAGCGCGTACTTCGCGGCGCTCCCCGGTCTTTGGCGCCATGGCGATTGGATAACCATCGCCGAGGACGGCAGCTGCGTGATCGGCGGACGATCCGACGCCACCCTCAACCGAGGAGGCGTGCGGCTGGGCACCGCCGAGTTCTACAGCGCCGTCGAGTCGCTGCCCGAGATCCGGGACAGCCTCGTCATTCACCTGTCCGACAACGACACTGGAACCGACGAGCTGCTCTTGTTCGTCGTGCTGGACGCGGGCCGCGTCCTCGATGAACCCCTGCGGGAGCGGATCGCCGCACGGCTGCGCGGTGAGCTGTCGCCGCGGCATGTGCCCGACGAAATTCACTGCGTCCGAGAGGTTCCGCGCACGCTGTCGGGGAAGAAGCTCGAGGTGCCGGTGAAACGGATTCTGCGCGGCGAGCTTCCCGAAACTGTCTCCGCCCCAGGTGTGCTGGCCGACCCCGAGGCGTTGGCGCCGTTCGTCGAGTTGTACGCGCACCGGACCGGCGCGCCGCCGATCGTCGCGGCCATCGACAGTTGACACCTCCTACTGCCGCCCCTCATCGAATCCGTCAGGGGCCGAACCGCTGTGCGCGAAACGCACCCAGCAATGCCGAAGGTAGCTAAATGACAAGTAGCAAAATAGAGCTCGACAACGCTACGGCGAGTGAGCCTGCGCCGCAAGGACTCCGGCGGGTCGTTGCCGCGTCCATGGCAGGCACCGTGGTCGAATGGTATGAATTCTTCCTCTACGGCACCGCCGCGACCCTGGTGTTCAACAAGGTGTTCTTCGCCAAGGGCGTAAGCGACCTCGACGCCATCCTGGCCGCCTTCGTCACCTATGCCGTCGGCTTCGCCGCGCGTCCACTGGGCGGCCTGGTATTCGGCCACTTCGGCGACAAGTACGGCCGCAAGAAGCTACTGCAGCTGAGCCTGATTCTCGTCGGCGCCGCCACCTTCCTGATGGGCTGCCTGCCGACCTTCGCGCAAGTGGGCTATCTGGCGCCTGCCCTGCTGGTGACCCTGCGATTCCTGCAGGGCTTCGCGGTCGGGGGCGAGTGGGGTGGGGCGGTGCTGCTGGTCGCCGAGCACAGTCCAAGCCGCGGCCGGGCCTTCTGGTCGTCCTGGCCGCAAGCGGCCGTACCCGTCGGCAACCTGCTCGCCACCGTGGTACTGCTGGCATTGACCTCGACACTGTCGGCCGCGGATTTCCTGGGCTGGGGCTGGCGCGTGGCCTTCTGGCTGTCGGCGGTGGTGGTTTTGATCGGCTACTACGTGCGCACGAAAATCACCGACGCGCCCATTTTCCTTGCCGCGCAACAGATCGCCGAACAGGAGAAGGCTGCCTCGTTCAGCGCACTCGAGGTAGTGCGGCGGTATCCGCGCGGCGTGTGCACCGCCATGGGCCTGCGCCTCGGCGAGAACATCATGTACTACCTGGTAGTCACCTTCTCGATCACCTACTTGAAAGTGCACGTCGGCGCGGACACCAAGGTGATCCTGTGGTGGCTGCTGGCCGCACACGTCGCGCACTTCCTGGCGATTCCGTTCGCCGGGCGGCTCAGCGACCGCTACGGCCGCAGGCCGGTGTACCTGGTCGGCGCGGTCACCGCCGCGAGCTGGGGCTTCTTCGCCTTCCCGATGATGGATTCCGGACACAATGCGGCGATCGTGGGAGCGATCGTCATCGGCCTGGTATTCCACGCCTTCATGTACGCCGCGCAGCCCGCGATCATGGCGGAGATGTTTCCCACCCGGATGCGTTATTCCGGTGTGTCGCTGGGCTATCAAGTCACCTCGATCGTCGCCGGTTCCCTCGCACCGATCATCGCGGTGCGACTGCTCGACGTGTACGGCTCCTCGGTGCCGATCGCGATCTACCTGGCCGCAGCCGCCGGCGTCACGGTGCTCGCCGTGCTGTGTGCCCGCGAAACCAGAGGGATCGACCTGGCGGAGGTCGACCGCGCCGACGAACTCACCCGCAACAAGGAAAGGGAAATTCGATGAGGAAATGCACTGCCCGTTGCACCTCGGTGGCCGCCTGCCACGGACTCGCCCAGCAGACCACCTCGGCCGCATCGACCGAAAAATCCACTCCGTCACAGTGTTCGGCGAGAAGTCCCCGGCCGTCGAGATTGACGCGGTGCTCTCCGGGACCCTCGTATCTCGCTCACTCACGGCAGATTCCGGTAGAAACGCAGCCACGGTGCCCGTCACCGGGATGGCTACATGGTACCGGCCAGTCCCTCCGCGATCCCCAGGGGCCCGGCGGCAGTACGAATTCCCCGAGCCAGACGGGGTCGCCGCTGGACGAGGCGGGGGTTGCTGAAGGCCGGATTGCTCGTGCTTGTTAGGTCGACTTTATGTTCGTTAAGCCGCTGGAATGCGTTGTGTCACAAGTAGTCCCGGCAGCGGGACTACTGGTCCGCTCGGCTTATACCGTTGAGAAATTGGAACGGTGACGATGCGAGCAGATCGGGATAATGGGCGAAGAGCGGGATGGTACCTCTGACAAGAAGGACGGCATCAAACCGTCGCAGGTCACCGCGGCGGCACTGGCGGCGGTGACCGCGGCTTTTCTGGGATCGACACTGGGAGTGGCCGGCACCGTGGCGGGTGCCGGGATCGCGAGCGTGGTGTCCACGGTCGGCGGCGAGCTGTATCTGCGCTCGATGCGCAAGACGAAAGAGGCGGCGCAGCGCACCAGGGAAGCGGCGCTGGCGCTGACGGATTCCAGTACCAGGCAGCAGGCCGGGCCGGTTCAGCAACCACGGCAGGCGTCCGGACAACGCAGGGACACTCACCATCCGCCCACGCAGGCGTGGACAAGCCGGAGGCACGACGTGCGGCCAGGATTTCCTGCCGGGTATCAACCGCCCGCGAACAACAGGGTGCCGCGACCCGGTGCTGGGCGGTCCTTTGGCGAGGAACCCACCGTGGCCATTCCCCAGCTGAATCTCCGGTCTCCCGCCGTCGGCGCTGAATCCGGCGAAGAGCAACAACGCCGCCGGTATCGCCTGCACTGGCCACTGATCGCCGGCACCAGCGTGGTCGGATTCCTCATCGCGATCCTGATGATCACCGGCTTCGAGGGCGTCACCGGCAAGTCGATCTCGGGTGACGAGGTCACCACCGTCGGTCACCTGTGGGGTGGCGGCGGTGGCCAGCCCGACAACCCGTCGACCGGAGACGACGAGACAGTGCCGCCCAGTGAGAGCCGGGTACCGACAACCACGACCCCGCAGAACGGCACCGACGGCGGGACGCAGCCGACGACTAACGGTTCGACACCGTCGACGAGCACGCCGACGTCGTCGACACCTTCGGCGAATGTGCCGAAATCATCGACACCTTCGGCAAGTGCGCCGGAATCATCGAACCATTCGCGGACCCCGAATTCCCCGTCGAGCAACAACGCCCCGAGCGGTAGGAACCAACGCCCCGACTCGAAGGGGGGCGACGAGGCACCCGAACCGAACGGCCGCTAGGCGTGCGTCGCGCAGCAGTACTGGGTTGGGTGACGTCTCGTGATCTTCGCGGCGTGCACCGCGGTGCAGATCGGAGAAGGAGTATGGATCGCTAGGTTCCCTACTCGCGGGCGAAGGTCAGCATGGCCGCTCCGAGCAATGTGGTGGCTACCACGAGCATCCACATGCCTGCCAATGGCGTGCCAATACGGAACGTTTCCACCAAAATGGCGATGCCACCGCCGGACGAGAGGCATACAAGATAGCCGATGACCGAACCGTAAGCCCGGACGTTCACATTACTCGAGGAGATGGCGACCAGCGCGACCCCCGCCGCGATAATGCCCAGCAAACTGCAGTCGACGAGGAGGACAGCCAGGCTCGGGGCCGCGTCCCAAGCTGCGAAAGGGTAGACCCCGAGCGTTCGGATCACTCCCCAGCCGTCTCTGGTGAATTCGGCCAGCGGTTGTGTCAACGCCGCCACCCATAGGGCGAATGCCAGCCCGACACAACTCCGCCGAAAAAACCAGATGCGGGCTTCCGTTTCCTCGGACGACGTCTCATCGTCGCTGCCCCTACCGGGATCAAACCCCATGGACGCCCCCGCTCAACCTACTTGCACGATCATTGTTTCCGGGAAGAGCCATTACCGATGTCCTTTGCGGGGAAGTGTCTGGTCGCGGTGCGGCAGGCAGTCGCGTGCGTCAGGTGTCTGCGGGGTCGGCGATCGGGAGGGTCAGCACGACCTGACGTCCGTGCTGCGGCGAGGCGCGGATGATCAGGGTGCCGCCGTAGAGTTCGGCCCATTCGCGGAGGTTGGTCAAGTCGGGGGTATCCGGGTGGGTGGGGGACGGTTCGTTGTCGGTGATGCGGACGACTACTCGGGTCGGGTGGTAGTCGACGGTGACGGCGGCGCCCGAGTGGGCGGTGGACAGGGATGTTTGGACGATGCGGTAGAGGCATAAATCGACGCCCGGGGTGAGACGGCGGGTGACGCCGGTGACGGTGAGGGTGATCGGGGTGCCGGAGGCGGTGAGGTTGTCCACGAGCCAGCTGAGCCGGTCGACGCCGAGGGCGACGCCGACCAACTCGGCGGCGTCCGGCCGGGTGGGGTCGAGAAGAAGGGTGAGTAGTCGCCGGAGGTCTTCGAGGGCTTGGCCGCTGGCGTCACCGATGGATCGGACTGCGGCATAGGCGGTTTCGGGATCGGTATAGAAGGAGTATCGGGCCAGACCGGCTCGACGCGCGATCGATGACAGGTGGTGTGTCACTATGCCGTGCAGTTCACGTGCCAGTCGGACCCGTTCCTCGATTATCGTGCGGCCAGTGCCATGGGTGCTGCTGTGATCGAGTAGCGTGGTCGGCTTTTCCTTGTGGCGGGCCAGGATTCGCGCGCGGTTGCCCAGAATCCATGCGGTCGAGCTGAACTGCGGGGTCAACATGGTGACGATCCAGAACGTGACCGCTCCGGTGACGAACGCGGCGGATACCGCGGTGGCCACCTGCAGTGCGGCCGCGGGAATGGAGGTGGTCGGCGGGTAGCGGGCGGCCACGGTGTACAGCGCCAGCAGGGAGCCCATGACGTTCAAGGCCTCCCAGTATCCCGTCGCCGCGAAGGCGGCCATCCCCGCGCAGCACACCAGCAGGGTCACCAGGGGTGCCCGGCGTCGAAAAGCGGTGGGCAGGTTGGAGACAACGATGAGACCGGCACCGAGCAGGTCGAGTTGTTTGAGGCCGCCCGCGTTGTTCCCGCTGGCGGCGAGCAGCACCACCGCGGTGACCACGATCGGGCCTGCGGCGTCGACGATCTGCGGGAACGCCGTACTCCACCATCGCTGCCCCGCTGCTACGGTCCGCACGAGGTCACCATATTCCGGAGCACGTCGAGCAGTCATCAACCGGTGGGGCACATCTGACTATGCCCATGGTTGACCCCCCGCGCCGCGCTACTCAGTCGGTGCACCGAAGAGACAACCTCAGTTGATTTCCCGAGTCCACGGGCGCGGGTAATTTGGCAGAAGTCCGACGGCGGGCCGCACAGGAAGGCAGCGACGAGCTGAACCCCGGTCGACGGCAACGACTTACGACTTGACCCGCGGGAGCGGCAGGTCGGCTGGATGAGCGGTGTGGATAGACGTGACGAGGATTTCGCAGAGCCCGCACGAGGTGGTTCAGATCGCGCTGCGCGACCTTGCCGCGCCGGACTCACCGCGGTTCGGCGGTATCGACGCCGCGCATGCGCGGGTGCTCGCCGAATCGGCGGCCCCGTTGCCGCCGATCCTGGTGAACCGGTGCTCGATGCGCATCATCGACGGTGCGCATCGGGTAGTGGCCGCCCGGCTGCGCGGGCAGGAGACGATCGCGGCCGTCTACTTCGAGGGCGACGAGTGCGACGCCTTCGTGCTCGCTGTGCAACTCAATGTGGCACAGGGACTGCCGCTGACCGTGGCCGAGCGTAAGGCCGCGGCGCTGCGCATTCTGTGCGCACACCCGAATTGGTCGGATCGGGCCGTCGCCGCGATAGTCGGTCTCTCGGACAAGACCGTTGGCGCGGTCCGGCGGCGGTCGACCGCGGAGATTCCGCAGTCCGCCGACCGAGTCGCGCGCAACGGTGTGGTCCATCGCCTGGATACTGCTCGCGGCCGTTTGCGCGCCGTCGAACTACTCAGCGTCGACCCGGGTGCGACGGTCCGCGCGGTCGCGCGCGCCGCGGGCATCTCCGAGACCACGGTGAAGGACGCGCGGCAACGGCTGCGGCGGGGTGTGGACCCGCTACCGGATCGACTGCGCTCCGCGTCAGCAGACGGGTTCCGCGCGGCCGAGCCGGCCGTTGCGCGGCGACGCGTCGACGTGTCGGCAGTGCTGCAGCGTTTGCGCCGCGACCCGTCGGTCGCGCGCACCGAGTCCGGCAGGCACCTGTTGCGCTGGCTCGACATGCCGGGCTTCGATCCGGCGAATCAACAGGCGGCGGTGCGCAACCTGCCGGACTATCACGTCGGCGCGGTCGTCGAGCTCGCCAGGCAGCGTGCTCAGGCCTTGCTCGAATTCGCACGAGTCCTGGAGGCGCGCGGCGCGCCGGACGGGGCGAATTCGCCCGCCGAATAGTCACTGCGACAGCAACTATCGAATTCAGCCGAGGTGTCAGCACACCTCGGCGTTTTCGTGTGCGTGTGCAGGCCGATGATCGATTCCGCGTCCTTCCGCGATATAGCCGGTGCTGCTGCGGAATTCGTCCGTTCCGGCCGTAACCTTGACCCCTCGGCTGCGCGGTGTCACGCTGTTCGAGCGCCACAGCTATGACTTCCACCGGATCGATCCTGTTCCAGCGGAACAGGTTTCGGAAGTCCTTCAGGTCGCAAACGTGCGCACGGTCATCGATCCATTGATGGCATTGCCATTCCGCGAGCTCACCGATCGCGCCCGGTGATCTTTTTGTTTCGGGAGGAACTGTGCAGAGACGAGTTGTTATCACCGGTATCGGTGTACTCGCGCCCGGCGGAACGGGGGTCAAAGAGTTCTGGAAACAACTGACCGACGGCCGGACCGCGACGCGCACCCTGTCCGCGTTCGATGGGTCCGGGTTTCGCTCGCGGGTAACCGCCGAGGTCGATTTCGATCCCGCCGCGCACGGTCTCGATGTGCAGGACATCCTGCGGATGGATCGCGCCGCCCAGTTCGCGGTGGTCGCGGCGCGTGAGGCCGTCACCGATAGCGGCCTCGACCCGCTCACCGGCGCGCATCCACACCGGGTCGGTGTGGTGGTGGGCAGCGCGGTCGGCGCGACGGTGAGCCTGGAGCGGGAGTACCGGGCGGCCAGCGCGGACGGGCGGGACTGGCTGGTCGACCACCGCTACACCACCCGGCAGCTCTATCACCACTTCGTGCCGAGTTCCTTTGCGGCAGAGGTGGCCTGGATAGTCGGCGCGGAGGGACCGTGCACGGTGGTCTCCACCGGCTGCACGGCGGGCATCGACGCGGTGGGGGCCGCGGCGGAGCTGATCCAGGAGGACACGGCCGACGTGGTCGTCGCCGGTGCCACCGAGGCCCCCATCTCGCCGATCACGGTCGCGTCGTTCGACGCGATCCGGGCGACGACGGCGCGCAACGACGACCCCGAGCATGCCGGACGACCCTTCGACGCGACTCGGGACGGCTTCGTGCTGGGGGAGGGTGCGGCGATGTTCGTGCTGGAGGAGCTGTCCGCGGCGCGCAGGCGCGGCGCACACATCTACGCCGAGATCGCGGGCTACGCCACGCGTAGCAACGCTTACACCATGACCGGGCTGCGGTCGGACGGCGTCGAGATGGCCGCGGCCATCGACGCCGCGCTTGCCCAGGGCGGCATTTCGCCGGACCGGATCGACTACGTCAACGCGCACGGCTCCGGCACCAAACGCAACGACATCCACGAAACCGCCGCGCTGAAACGAAGTCTCGGCACCGACGCGTACCGGGTGCCGATCAGTTCGATCAAGTCGATGATCGGACACTCGCTGGGCGCGGTCGGCGCCATCGAGATCGCCGCGTCGGCGCTGGCCATCGAGAACGACGTCATCCCGCCGACTGCGAACCTGCACACCCGCGATCCGCTGCTCGATCTGGACTATGTGCCGCTGACCGCCCGGGAACTGCGGGTGGACACGGTACTCACCGAGGGCAGTGGCTTCGGCGGTTTCCAGAGCGCGCTCGTGCTGGTCGGTCCGGCGCGAATCAACCACTGAGCCAAGTTAATTCGGAGAAGAGGCCCCGTGCAGACAACAATCCCGGTCACCGACATCGATCCGTACAGCGACGCCTCGATCCAGGACCCCTACCCGGACTATCGCCGATTGCGCGGGCTCGGCCCGGTGGTTCGGCTCGACGCCCACGGCGTGTTCGCCGTCGCCCGCTACCGCGAGGTGCGGCTCGCGCTGCGCAACCATCGGACGTTCTCCTCGGCCTCCGGTGTCGGGATCACCGAGGAGCTCAACCGGGCTCAACACGGCAGCAGCCTGACCAGCGACCCGCCCTATCACACGATGGTGCGGGGACTGGTGTCCCGGCACCTCACCCCGAAGGCGATCAACGACATCGAGGACCTGGTACAGCAGTGGGCCGATCAACTGGTGGACGAGCTGATCGACCGGGACGGCTTCGACGCTGTGGCGGACTTCGGTCAGGCGTTTCCGCTCGCGGTGGTACCCGAGTTGCTCGGTTGGCCCGTCGATGAGGGACGGGCCCGCCTGTTGGACTGGGCCGCAGCGGGTTTCAACGCACTGGGGCCGCTCAACGCACGCACCATGGCCGGGTTTCCTCTGCTGGCCGAGATGGGGGAGTTCCTCGGCCGCATGTCGATGCCCGGTAACCTCCGACCCGGCAGCTGGGGTGCCGAACTGGTGGCCGAGGCGAGCGCGGGAAAGGTCGACGAGCGCTTGCTGCCCGCGCTGCTCGGTGACTTCCTCGCGCCCTCGATGGACACCTCGGTCAGCGCTTTGGCCAGCACCCTGTGGTTGCTCGGCACGCATCCGGATCAGTGGGAGTCGCTGCGCGCAGATCCGGCGCTGATCCCCAACGCGTTCAACGAGATACTGCGCCTGGAATCACCGCTGCGTGGGTTTACCCGACTGCTGACCGAGGATGCCACGATCGGTGACACCCCGGTGCCCGGGGGCTCGCGCGTGCTGCTGCTCTACGGGTCGGCCAATCGCGACGAGCGGTATTGGGCCGAGCCCGACCGGTTCAGCGTCGACCGGCCGAACGCGGGCAACCAGCTGGCCTTCGGCCACGGCATCCATGTGTGCGTCGGTCAGGCGCTGGCGCGGTTGGAAGGGCATGCGCTGCTTCGCGCGCTCGTCGCGCGGGTGCGCACGATCGAGGTCGGTACACCGCAGTGGCGGCTGCACAACGTTATTCGGGGCCTGCAAACCCTTCCCGTGCGGCTGCGGGCATGAGCCGCGTCGCCTTCGTGTTCCCCGGCCAGGGCGCACAGCGGGTCGGGATGGGGCAGGAACTGCTCGATCTGGCGCCGGAACTACTCGCGCCGCTCTATCGAACCGCCGACGCGGAGCTGGGATTCGGCCTGACCGAGCTGTGCCTGCACGGCCCGGCAGCGGCGTTGAACGAGATGCCGATAACTCAGCCCGCGGTGCTGCTGACCAGTCTCGCGGCGTGGCATGTCCTGCGGCGGTACGGGATTCGCCCTGACATGGTGGCCGGTCACAGCATGGGCGAGTTCACCGCGCTGGTGTGCGCCGGCGCACTGGACTGGCTCGACGCCTTGCGGCTGGTTCGGCTGCGTGGGGCGTTGATGGCCGAGCTCAACCGGGAGGTACCGGGCCGGATGGCCGCGGTCCTCGGACTGTCGCTGGACAGCGTCGAAGCGCTGTGCGCGCGGGCGGCCGCGGAGACCGGCCGGGTGATCGAGATCGCCAATCACAACAGCCCGCGGCAGGTCGTGGTGTCCGGCGAGACGGCCGCGGTCGATCGGTTCATGGCACTGGTCGAGGACACGGCGGCCGAACGCGCTGTGGTGCTGGAGGTCGGCGGCTCGGCGCATTGCACCTTGATGCGTGAGATCGAGCCGAAATTCGCTGCCGCGCTGCGTGATATACCCATCCGGGATCCCGAGATCCCGGTGGTGTCCAGCGTCAGCGGTGCGCCGATGGGGACGGCGGCGGAGGTCGTGCTGTCGCTGCGGCGTCAGCTGATCGACCGGGTGCGGTGGGTGGACACCATGATGACGATGGCCGCGGCGGGCGTTTCCCGCTACGTCGAGGTGGGGCCGGGCAAGGTGCTCAGTGGGTTGGGGCGGCGCATTCGGCCCGACGCGGAGTTCTTCGGCACCGGCGATGCGAGCCGATTCGAGATCACCGTCGCCGAGCTCGCGCCCGGCGTCGCCGCCCGATCGCGGGGGACCGGATGACCATTCGCGAGATCGCGCTGCTGTTACCCGGCCAGGGCAGCCAGCACGTCGGCATGGCATGGGATCTATACGGCGGCGAGCCGGAATTCGCCGACGCCGCCGACGAGTTCTTGGCGCTGCTCGACGACGGCGCGCTGGTGCGGCGACGGTGGTTGTCGGGCAGTCCGGACCTCGACGACGGCCGGATCGCTCAGCCGCTGCTGTTCGCGGTGGGATACGCCTTCGGTGCCATGGTGCTGCGTTCGAACGTGCGGATCGCCGCGCTGCTCGGCCACAGCATCGGCGAATTGGCGGCCGCGACCCTGGCCGGGGTGTTCGACCTCGGGGCGGCCGCTCGCATAGTCGACGTTCGCTCGCGCGCCATGGACCGAGCACCCGCGGGCGGCATGTCCGCGGTCGCGGCGACGCCCGAGCAGGTGCGATCGCACCTGTCGCCGCGGTGGCGGCGTGCCGGGGTGTGCGTCGCCGCGGTGAACGCACCGCGCCGGACGGTGCTGGCCGGTCCGGAGGTCGCGCTGTCGTCCGCCGAAGCCGATTTGCGCGCAGTCGGTTTCCCGGTGCGCCGGATCGGCGCGCGGCAACCGTGGCACAGCCCAGGCATGGCCGCCGTTGCCGCGGAGCTCGAGGCCGCCGTGGCGGCGGAGGCGCGTGCGGTCCCGGCGATACCGCTGTGGTCGGGACGCACCGGTCGGCGGGTGCGCCCGGACGAGGCGGTACGGCCGGAATTCTGGGCCGGACAGGTCACCGCGCCGGTGCTGTTCTGGCACGCGCTATCCGATCTTCTGCTCAGCACCGACGCGGTGCTGAGCGACACCGGGCCCGGCGCGGGACTCGCGGTGCATGCTCGCGCCCACTCGTGGGTGCGCGCGGGGCACCGCCGGGTCGCCGGAGCGTCCGAAATGCTTGCCGCCGTGCGTGATACGCGGGCGGTACGAAATCGACAGGTGCACAGTAAGGAGTGACACGATGTCCGAACAACCCACCCCGGTAGGGGTCTGGACCGGAACCGCGACCCACGACGGCAAGGCCGATCCGTTCACCATCGTCTTCGGTGTGGACGGCACGGTCGTGCTCACCACCCCGATCAGCACCGGTACCGGAAAGTGGTCGGCCGATGGCGACCGTCGCTTCGGCTACCGCATTCGAGAGCACCTCGGCACCTCCGATCTTCCGTTCTCGCACGTCGATATCGAGGTCGCCGCCGAACTCGCCGAGACGACCTATTCGGGCACCGGCACCGCCGAAATCTACGGCAAAGACGGCACCTTGCGTCATGTCACGACCGACGCCGTAGTCGCGGCGCAACGGCAGGTGGACTGACCCCGAGCACGCGGTTGCCCGAAAGCAACGGCGGAGAGGTAATTCAGATGGCGATACCGTACGCACTGTTGTATCGGGTGGGTTTCACGCCGTGGACGCGGGCGCGACCCGTGCTCGCCGACCGCCTCGCCGCGCTGCTGCGCACCGAGGAGCTGACCCATCCGGAAGGTAGCCCGGCGCTGGACATCGGTTGTGGCACGGGCGAGTACGTCGTGCAGCTGGCCGAGCGCGGTTGGCGAGCGTGCGGCATCGACACCGCGGCGCCCGCACTGCGTACGGCTCGGCAACTGGCCGAAACCCGCCGCGTCACCGCCGAATTCCATCGAGCCGACGTCACCGACCTGCGTCGGACGCTGCCGTCGGCGGCCTGCCGGGACTACCGGCTACTGCTCGACATCGGTTGTTTCCACGGCCTCGGCGCCCGCCAACGGTGGCGCTACGGCGCCGAGATCACCGCGCTCACCAAGCCGGGAGCGACGCTGCTGTTGTTCGCCTTCGCGCCGGGGCGCCGCGGGCCGATGCCGCACGGTGCGAGCCGAGCCGACCTGGAGCGTTGTTTGCCGGACTGGCAGGTCGGCGAAACCCCCACCGCCGCACCGGCTTCAGTGCCTGGGCCGCACCCATCCGGCGCTCCGCCACGCTGGTACCGCCTGACCCGCATGCCCTGACGCGGCAACGCCGTTGGGACCATCTCGAAGAGGAAGTATTCACGTGTTCAGCAGTCTCATTGTCGCCAAGATGGATCCGGCGTCGGCGGCCAGGGTGGCCGCCATATTCGCCGATTTCGACAGCACCGATATGCCGGGTGCGATGGGCACCCGACGGCGTGAGCTGTTCACCTATCGAGGTCTGTACTTCCATCTGCAGGACTTCGAGTCCGACCACGGCGCCGACCGCATCGAGTCGGCCAAGCAGGACGCGCGCTTCGTGCGGATCAGTGCCGATCTGCGCCCGTATATCACCGCCTACGACCCGAATTGGCGATCGCCTGCCGACGCCATGGCCACCCGCTTCTATCACTGGGCGGCGTCGTGAGCACGGTGATCACCGGCGTCGGCGTGATCGCGCCCACCGGTCTCGACGTCGAGAGCTTCTGGGCCGCCTGTCGCGGCGGCGTCGCCGCGATCCGCAGACTCACCGCCTTCGACGCCGATCGCTACCCGGCCCGATGCGCCGGGGAGGTGCGCGATTTCGACGCCGAGCGAGCCGTGCCCGCGCGGCTGTTGCCACAAACCGATCGCATGACCCGTTTCGCCTTGGCCGCGGCCGAGGCCGCACTGGTGGATTCCGCGTTCGACCCGGCCGCCATCGACCGCGGCAGGGTCGGCGTCGTCACCGCCGCGACATCCGGCGGTTACGAGTTCGGGCAGCGAGAGTTGCAGAATCTCTGGAGCCAAGGCAGCGACCACGTGAGCGCGTTCCAGTCCTTCGCCTGGTTCTACGCGGTCAACACCGGACAGATAGCCATTCGGCACGACCTACGCGGGCCGACCGGCGTGGTGGTAGCCGACCACGCGGGCGGCCTCGACGCGCTCGCCCAGTCGCGCAGGCAATTGCGCCGCGGCGCGGAGCTGGCATTGTCGGGCGGCGCGGACAGTTCGCTGTGTCCGTGGGGGTGGGCCGCGCACGTGGCGAACGACCGGATGAGCCGGGTGGACGACCCCGATCTCGCCTATCGACCCTTCGACGCCGCGGCAAGCGGTTACGTACCGGGCGAAGGCGCCGCGATGCTGGTGCTCGAGGACGAAGCGGCCGCTCGGCGCCGGGCGGCCCCGCGCGTCTACGGCAGGCTCGCCGGGTACGCCGCCACCTTCGATCCACGACCGGGCAGCGATCGCCCACCGGGACTCGCCGCGGCGATGCGGTTGGCGCTGGCCGACGCCGAGCTCGCGCCCGCCGACATCGATGTGGTGTTCGCCGACGGTGCGGCATCGCCGGACGCGGACCGGCACGAGGCCGCCGCGATCTGCGACGTATTCGGTCCATACGGCGTTCCGGTCACCGTGCCGAAGACGATGACCGGTCGAATGGGCAGCGGCGGCGGCCCGGTCGACGTTGTGGCGGCACTGCTGTCGATCCGCGACGGCGTCGTCCCGCCGACGATGCGCTCGGCCGCCGCGCCCGCATACCGCATCGACCTGGTGACCGAGCCGCGGCAGCAGCCGGTGCGGGCGGCTTTGGTGCTGGCCCGCGGTTATGGCGGCTTCAACTCCGCGGTCGTCGTGGCCGCCGAGCAGACCGAATCGGCGAAGGGACAACTGTGACAACGAATCACGTCACTCGGCACGACATCGAGGTCGCGGCCCCGGCCGACCAGGTGTACGCGGCGCTCGCGCACGCCGCCGGCTGGCCGTGTCTGTTCCCGCCGACCGTGCACGTCGAGGTACTGAACAAGACGAAAACGACCGAGCGCCTGCGCATCTGGGCGACGGCGAACGACAGCGTCAAGAATTGGACCTCACGCCGCGAATTCCACGTCGCCGACCGCCGCATCGATTTCCGGCAGGAACGCTCGGCGGCGCCGGTCGCCGAGATGAGCGGCAACTGGTGGGTCGAGCCCCGCGCGGCGGGCGGGTGCCTGGTGCGGCTGGATCACCGCTTCCGCGCCGTCGACGACGACCCGGCCGCCGTGGACTGGATCGCTACCGCGGTCGAGCGCAACAGTGTGTCCGAATTGTCCGCGCTGGCGGCATATTTCGAGCTGGACGACGACGAGTCGCGGTTTACCATCGAAGATACGCTGCACATCGACGCCGAACGGGAATCGGTCTACGGATTCCTCGCGGCCGGGACCGAATGGTCGCGGCGGCTGCCCCATGTCGTCGCGTCGGACTGTCGCGAGCTCGGTGATGGCATCCAAATACTGCGCATGGACACCCGTTCCGGCGACGGTTCGACGCACCGCACCGAGTCCGTTCGGGTGTGCTTTCCCAGCGAGCGCATCGTCTACAAGCAGACGGTGCTGCCCGCACTGATGTCGCTGCACCTCGGCTGGTGGACGCTGTCCGACACCCCGTCGGGCGTGCTGGCCACGGCAGGCCACACCGTGCGGATCGCCGCCGCGAACGTCGCCGAGGTGCTCGGGCCCGCGGCGACCGTCGCCGACGCGCGCGCGTTCGTGACCAAGGCGCTGCGCGGCAACAGTGGTGCGACACTGCGCGCCGCGCGACAGTTCGCCGAGGGGAGCCGGGTATGACCGAGATACTGCGAACACTGAGCGAGCGGCGTGCCCTGCAACTGGTGATGGGTGCGGGCGCGGTGCTGCCGCTGTCGACCGGACTGTACGGAATGCTCAAGGGGCCGCAGGGAATTCCCGGTGGCGGCGGGGTGCCTGCCTCGATCGACAACCAGTTCGCCTTCGTCAACGCGTTCTGGTTCGCCAGCGGCATCGGCGCGGTCGCCGCCGTCCCGCGCATCGAGGAGAAGTCCGAGCTGATGACCATCCTGCTCGGCACGGCCTTCGTCGGCGGCCTGGCCCGCACCGTCCGGGTCGGCCGCCGCGGACATCCACACCCGGTGTTCGTCGGGGCGTGGGTCGCCGAACTGGCCGGGATGCCGCTGCTGTGGCTGTGGCACCGGCGGGTCGCGAACCGATACCGCCGAGGATGAGGAGAATTCATGCTGCTGGAACTGCGAGATGTCGAACGCGTCTACCGGGTGGGCGGGGAAGACGTGCGGGCGTTGGACGGCATCGATCTGGCGCTGGAGGCGGGCGAGTTCGTCGCCGTGACCGGGCCGTCCGGGGCGGGTAAGAGCACCCTGCTGCACATCCTCGGCGCCCTGGACACGCCGAACTCCGGGTCGGTGCGGTTCGACGGGGACGAGATCGGCAGCCTCGGCGACCGGGCACAGTCGCAATTCCGTTTGCACCGAGTCGGTTTCGTCTTCCAATTCTTCAATCTGCTGCCGACGCTCACCGCCTGGGAGAACGTCGCGGTGCCGCGACTGCTCGGCGGGCAGAGCCTGGCCTCGGCCCGGCCCGCGGCGACCCGCTTGCTCGAGTCGGTCGGCCTCGGCGACCGCGCCGAACACCGCCCTGCCGAACTTTCCGGAGGTCAGATGCAGCGGGTCGCCGTTGCCAGGGCGCTGATGATGGACCCTCCGGTGGTGCTGGCCGACGAGCCGACCGGAAACCTGGATTCCAAGACAGGACGCGAAATCCTCGACCTGCTCGGGGCTTTGGCAAAGGACTCCGAGAAGCCTCGACTGGTGGTCATCGTCACGCACGATCGCGCCGCCGCGGCGCGGGCCGATCGGCGGGTGACGTTGGTGGACGGCAAGGTTCGCGCGGATACGCGCTCGGCCGACGCGATGATCGCGGAGGCGGCGCGATGAGCCTCGGCGGCGTGCTGAGCAGGCTGCGCGTACTGAATCTGCGTCAGATCGTGGTGTTCCGTGGGCGAGTGGCCGCCGTGGTCGCGGTGCTGGCCGCGTCGTCGGCCCTGCTGGTCGCGGTACTGGGGACCTACGGTTCGCTGGCCGGGTCGGTCAGCAGGCTCACCGAGAGCCTCGCCGGCGCGGCCGACCTGCAGGTGTCCGGTCTCTCCGACACCGGGTTCGCCGAGGATCTCGTCGCCACCGTGGGTGCGGTGCCCGGGGTGGCCACCGCCGTACCGATGGTGCAGGTGCAGTTGCCCGCCGGTGCGCAGCGCGTCATGGTGCTCGGCGCCGACGCGCGGATCTCGGCACTGCACTCCCGCCTGCAGGCCGCGGTCGGTGACCAGGTGCAACTCGGGTCGGCACTGCTGCGCACCCCGGATGGGGTGGTGGTGGGCGATCGGATGGGCCTGGCCGAGGGCGATCCCTATCGGATCGGCGCCAGGACCGTGCGGGTGGCCGCGGTGGTCGGTGGGGCGGCCGCCGAACAGATCAACGGCGGGTATTTCGTCATCGCCCCGCTGCCACTGGCACAGCGCATCGCCGACCGGCCGGGCCGCGTCGACCTGGTCTACGTGGTGCGGCATCCGGACGCCGACGCGCAGGCGGTGACGCGGGCGGTCGAAGACGCGGTCGCCGGGCGCGCGGTGGTGTCGGGGCTGGGATTGCGCTCCGCGCAGACCGGCGATGCGATCGCGCTGACCCGCAGTATCACGCTGCTTGTCGCGGCGGTCTCGCTGGTGGTCGCCGCGTTCCTGGTGTTCAACGTCGCCAGCATGACCGTTGCCGAGCGCCGACGATCCATCGCGGTGCTGCGCGCGCTCGGCGCGGGCCGGGCGATGATGGTGCGTGACCTGCTGAGCGAGTCCGCGTTGCTCGGCTTGGTCGCCGGGTTGCTCGGGGCGCCGGTCGGAATCCTGCTCGGTCGCTTCGTGATCGGGCGGCTGCCGCCGTTCCTGGTCCAGGCGGTCTCGGCCCGCATCGAGTTCATCCTGCCGTGGTATGCGGTGCCGGTTGCCGTGCTGGCCTGCGTGGCCGCTGCGGTGGCGGCCTCGGCAGTGGCGGTCCGGCAGGTGTTCACGGTCACTCCGGTCGAGGCGCTGCAGAGCGCGGAAACCGTTGCCGCGGAGCAGATCCGGGTTCGGTTCGCGACGGTGGCCGCGATCGGCGGCGGACTCGCGATGGTGGCGGCGTTCGTCCTGGCGAGGATCGTGCACAGCCCGGTGGTGTTCGCTGCCGCGGGATTGTTCGTGGTCGGGGTCCTGGGGGTCAGCGTCGCGGTCATGAATCCGATCGCGGAACTGTCGGCGCAGGTCGCCGACCGGCTCGGCGCCGCCGGCCCGGTGGCCGGGGCGGCCATGCGCCGGGCGCCGCGCCGTACCTGGGCGATGATGCTCACCGTCGCCACCGCGGTGGCGCTGGGGGTGGCGAGCTCCGGTGCGACGGCGAACATGATCACCTCGGCCGAGGCCAGTTTCGCGGGGCTGCGGGACGTCGATGTGGTCGTGTCCACCAGTCCCAGTGATGTGCTGCCTGCGGGCGCTACCCTGCCCGAGGGCGTCGCCGACGCGGTGTCGCGCGTTCCCGGTGTCGCCGCGGTGGTGCCCGAGCAGTGGGCTTTCGTGTCGGTGCGCGGTGTCCGCGTCTCGGTCGAGGGCCTGGCCGACGGGGCCACCGGCGTCACCGCGCATCTGATGTCGGACCAGTTGCGCGACAGCGTGATTCGAGGCGACGGGATCGTGGTCTCGCGCCAGCTCGCCGAACGATTCGGCTACGCGGTCGGCGACAGCGTGCCGATCGCGACGCCCGAAGGACCAAGGCAGACAACGTTGCTGGGCGTGGTGAGCGTGCTGTCTCCGGTGGGCGGCACGATCGCGATGAGCCTGCGGCAATTGCAGGACTGGTTCGCCCGGCCGGGCGCCACCCAGCTGGCGGTGCGCGCGGGCCCAGGTCACGATCCAGCCGAACTGGCGACGAAAGTGCGAGCGGCAGTGCCGGATTCGGTCTACGTATTCACCGGCGAGGCGGGCTACGGCGGTGCGGTAGGCAATATCGCGCAGGTCGGGGCGATGACGGTGGCGCTGCAGTGGGTGATCGCGCTGCTCGCCGCGGTCGCACTGACCAACACGCTGATGCTCGCGGTGCTGGCGCGCCGACGCGAGATCGGCATCCTGCGCGCGCTCGGATCGTCGCGGCGGCTGATGTCGCGGGCGGTGATCGCCGAAGCGTGCGGGGTCGGTCTGGTCGGCGGCGCCATCGGTTTGCTTTGCGGCACCGCCCTGCATTACCTGGCCACCGTGCTGATGTCGACGACGACGGCGGTGGATATCACCTTCCGCGTCGGGGCGCTCGCCCTGGTGTACGGCGGCGTCGCCATCGTGCTGTGCACGCTCGGCGCGCTGCCGCCCGCGACGCGCGCGGCCCGCATGAACGTCGTCGAGGCGATCGCGGCCGACTGAGCCGACGTACTCGGAACCGATTCGACAGGTGGGAATACATGCTGTCTCTGGAGTTCTGCCGTGCCTGCGGGCCCGGCGTCTTCGCCGCGGGCTGCGCGAGCTGCGAAAACGACGCGCGCGCGAGGCTTTCCGCGCTACCCGCGCTGTATGCCGAGTGCCTGGAGTCCATGGCGGGTACCGCCCGGCGGCTCGCTGTCATGGAGCGGGTATCCGGGAGCCACCGGATCGGCACGGCGCTGAACCCTGAACTCGTGGTGGCCCGTTCGGCTATTCACGACGTGCTCGCGTCCTGGGTGGCGCTCGTCGTCGACGAGCGGCCGGTCGCCGCACCCGCGCGGACCGAAGTTGCCGAGGCGGCGCAGTTCCTGACCGTGCACTGGCCCTGGCTACGCAGGCACCCCGGCATCGCCGACTTCATGGAGGAGATGGACGGACTGGTCCGTGCCGCGCTGTCGGCACTCGACCGAGACCGCGCCACACCGCGACGGCTGTGCGCCGAGCCCGGTTGCACCGCCCCCGTGACGATCTCGATCGCGGCCCAGGCGGGGACGACGCCCGCGATCGCGTGTTGCGCCAGGGGTCACCGCCTGCCGTTGGCGCGGCTGGCGGAGGCGCACAACGACGAATCCGGCCGGAAGGCCGGACGCCGGGTTCCGACCCGGGTCGCCGCGCTCGCCGCGGGCGTCACCGAAGCCACCATCCGGCAGTGGGCCAGTCGCGGCAAGTTGATCCGCTACGGCTCGCCGGGCCGGGCCGAGTACGACATCGACGAGCTACTGGACATGGTTGGCGGACAACCGGAACGAGCGAGCGACCCGGGAGGTCGACGATGAGAACAGCGGATCCGACGGTGCTGGTGATCGGCGCCGGGCCGACCGGGCTGATGCTGGCGGGCGAACTGCGGCTGGCCGGAACCGAGGTTCTGGTCGTGGAGTCCCTGATCGAGCCGACCGGGGAGTCCCGCGGGCTCGGC
Source organism: Nocardia sp. NPDC052316 (assembly GCF_044547795.1). Lineage (NCBI taxonomy): Bacteria > Bacillati > Actinomycetota > Actinomycetes > Mycobacteriales > Nocardiaceae > Nocardia > Nocardia sp. NPDC052316. Next base: position 213,167 of record NZ_JBIUBB010000007.1, on the reverse strand, counting down.
TTCAACGCGCGCACCATGGAGGTGTTCGACCAGCGCGACCTGCTGTCGCGCTTCGGTGTGCTCGCGACCAACCGGTACGGCCATTTCGGCGGCGTGCCTTTGGATTTCGGCCTGCTCGACGGCCCGCACTTCGGTACCCATGGGGCGCAGGGGATTCCGCAGGCGCAGACCGAGGCGGTGCTGGAATCCTGGGCCCGCGACCTCGGCGCGCGAATATGGCGCGGCGCGACGCTGATCGCGCTGCGCCAGGATTCGGACGAGGTCGTCGCCACGATCGCGGGCCAGGACGCGACGGTGGAGGTGGTCGCGGATTACCTGGTCGGCTGCGACGGCGGCCGCAGCACCGTGCGCAGGCTCGCGGAGTACGAATTCCCCGGCACCGCGGCCACGCTGGAGATGATGCTGGCCGACTTGCGCGGCTGCGAGATCGCGGGCCGCCCGTTCGGTGAGCACGTGCCGGGCGGAATGGTGATGTCCGGGCACCTCGGGGGCGGTGTCTACCGGATCATCCTGCACGAACGCGGCGCACGCCCCAGGGCGAGTGGCGACGCACCGAGCTTCGACGAGGTCGCCGCCGCCTGGCAACGCCTGACCGGACAGGACATCAGCGCGGCACAGCCGCTGTGGACCAGCGCGTTCGGCAATGCCACCCGCCAGGTGACGCAGTATCGGCGCGGTCGAATCCTGCTGGCGGGCGACGCGGCCCACATCCACCTGCCCGCCGGTGGTCAAGGGCTGAACGTCGGTATCCAGGACGCGGTCAACCTCGGCTGGAAGCTGGGTCTGGTAGCCGGCGGCCACGCCTCCGATGACTTGCTGGACACCTATCACCACGAACGGCATCCGGTCGGCGCCAAGGTATTACAGAACACCCGCGCACAGGGATTCCTCATGCTCGGCGGACCGACCGCCGAACCCGTGCGTGAACTCCTGCGTGAGCTCGCCGGATTCGACGAGGTGGCCCGCCATCTGGCCGGCGCGGTCGCGGGCGTGGACGCGCGCTACGACATGGGCCGCGGCGAGCATCCGCTGCTCGGCCGCCGACTGCCCCAGCAGGATCTGCGGATCGGCGGCGAGTCGACCAGCACCACGGTGCTGCTGCGTTCCGCGCGGGGCGTCCTCATAGATCTCGGCAGTGGGCGCGCCTGCGCCGAGGCCGCGGGGTGGACCGACCGAGTGGACCTGGTGGCCGCTCGGCCGGACCCGTCCGGCGTGCACGAAGAACTGACGGGGCTCGAGGCGGTGTTGCTGCGTCCTGATGGGCATGTCGCGTGGTTGCGCCATCGCGACGGCGACACCGGTCCGCTGACCGAGGCCTTGTCCACCTGGTTCGGCGCCGATGCCGAACTGCTGACCCACGAAAGGAACATCAGATGAGTACCTCTGAGATCACGGTCGATGATCTGATGCGGTTGCTGCGCGAGGTGTCGGGGGATGCACCGCCGCCGGACGGCGACCTCCTCGACGTCGACTTCGAGGACATGGGTTACGACTCGGTCGCGGTGATGGAGGCCAATGCCCGGTTGGCCAGGGAGTTCGGGCGCTCGATCGATCTGCAGGTCGCCGACGAGGCCCGCACACCGCGCCAACTGCTCGAACTGTTCAACGGCGCGCCACGATGAGGGCCGGGGAGCCGGCCGTGGTCGACAGGCGTTCGGCCGGTGTCGCCGATCGGGTAGCGATCATCACCGGGGCGACCAGCGGCATCGGGCTGGCTATCGCGGAACATCTCGCGGCGCAGGGTGATCGGGTCTTCCTCTGCGCCAGGGACGCGGGCGCGGTCGCGGCGACGGTCGACCGGCTCAGCGCCGAGGGCGGCAAGGCGGCCGGCCTCGCCTGTGACGTGCGCTCGGCCGAGCAGGTCGAGGCGCTGGTCGACACCGCGGTCACGACATACGGGCGGGTCGACATCCTGGTCAACAACGCCGGGCGAAGCGGTGGCGGCGTCACCGCCGAACTGACCGACGACCTGTGGCGCGATGTCCTCGCCACCAATCTGGACAGCGTCTTCTACGCCACCCGCGCGGTATTGAACAGCGGTATGCGCGAACGAGGTTGGGGTCGCATCATCAATATCGCCTCGACCGCGGGCAAGCAGGGCGTCGTGCTCGGTGCGCCGTACTCGGCCTCCAAGCACGGCGTCGTCGGTTTCACCAAGGCGCTGGGCAACGAGCTGGCGCCGACCGGTATCACGGTGAACGCGGTGTGCCCCGGGTATGTGGAAACGCCGATGGCGCAGCGTGTTCGGCGCAACTACGCGGACGCGTGGGGTGTTACCGACGCCGAGGTCTTGACGAAATTCCAGGCCAAGATCCCGCTCGGCCGGTACTCGACACCGGCCGAGGTCGCCGGGCTCGTCGGCTACTTGACCTCGCCGCTCGCGGCATCGATCACCGCCCAGGCGATCAATGTGTGTGGCGGCCTCGGCAACTTCTGAGGAGCGCGGATGGGTGCGAACTGCTCGGCGGCCACCGGCGTCCTCATTGCCGGAGCGGGTCCGGTCGGGCTCGTCCTGGCAGCCGAACTGGCGCTACACGGGGTGGATGTGCTGGTCGTCGAGCGTGCCGCGGCATCGAGTGACGAGCCGAGGGCCTCTCAGGTGGATTCCCGCACCATGGAGTTCCTGGACCGGCGTGATCTGCTCGACCGGCTCGGCCCGTTGCCCCGCGTCGGCACCGGGCACTTCGGTGGTCTGCCGCTGTCGCTGGACGGGGTACGCAGCCGATTCCGCGGGCACTGGCGGGTCCCGCAGCCGCGGTTGACCGCGGCGCTGGAAGCTCGGGCGGTCGAGCTCGGCGTGCCGATGCTGCGGGCGCACAGCCTGCTCCGCTTCACGGCGACCGATCGGGTGCGTGCCCAGGTGCGTGCCCCGGCCGGGCCGATGACGATCACCGCCGACTATCTCGTCGGTTGCGACGGCCACGACAGCGTGGTCCGTACGCACGGCGGTTTCGCGTTTCCCGGCAGTCCCGCCACCCGGACGCTGCTGTGGGCCGATCTCGACGGCATCGAGCTCGAGCCGCGGCGGTTTCAGCGGTTGCCTGCCGGGCTGGCGGTGGCCGCGAGTCGGGCGGACGGCGGCACCAGGGTCATGGTGCACGCGTACGGGTACCACCGACCGGCAGGCCGGGTCGAGCCGGCCGAGCTCGCGCGCGAGTGGCACCGGGTTACCGGTGAGGACCTCGCCGGCGCCACCGTGCGGCGAATCGGGTTGTTCGACAACGAGTCCCGGCTGGTCGACCGGTTCCGGCGTGGGCGGGTGCTGCTGGCCGGTGACGCGGCGCACCGCCATCTGCACGTCGGTGGCATGTCGTTGAACCAGGGCCTGCACGACGCGATCGACCTGGGCTGGAAGCTCGCCACGACCATCGCCGATCGCGCGCCCAGCGAGCTGCTGGAGTCGTACCAGGACCAGCGGCACGCCGCCGGTAGGGCCGCCGCGGCGGTGGTCGACGCCCAAGAGGTGTTGCTGCTCGGTCATCCGAAGGTCGAGCCGTTGCGCGCGCTGCTCGGGCAACTTCTCACCGCCCCCGAGATCGCGGTCCGCCTGGCCGAGGCGGTCTCGGGCTGGCCGGCGGCGGCGGGTGCGCTGAGCACACCCGCGGTGTAGCCCAGTCGTTCTCGCGGCACCGCGCCACGAACGCGGTCGAGCACCCCATCAATCAACGAGCACTGAGGAACAATTATGTCGTCAACATCGAATACTCTGCCACTACGCGCTCGGCTCACTCGGATCCTCACCCCGTCGCCGGAGGAGACCGGTCAGCCGGTGGGGCTCCGGCAACGGATGGCGTACAGCGGGCGCATCCGCCGCGTCGAATTCTTGCCGATGGGCCTCACCGTACTGTTCGTGCCACTGCTGGTCGGCGCCCGCGACTGGGCCGACGTGCTGTCCTGGCAGACCGTGGCGGCCGCGGTCCTGGTGGTCCTCGGTATCCAGATCGGCAATATGGTGAACTGCCTGGCCGACCGATGGGAGGACCAGGAGTACAAACCGGGGCAGTCCGACGCCGTCCGTAACCTGGGCGTACCCAACGTCATTCGGCAGATCGTCGGCACGGGTGTCGTGATCGCCGCAGTGGCGACCTGGCTCGTCCTGAGCTCTCGGCACGTCGATCTGCTCCTGATCGGACTGCTCGGCGGGCTACTGGGCGTGCAGTACTCGCTGCCCCCGTTGCACCTGAAATCCCGTGGTATCTGGCAGATTCCGACGCTGTTCGCGGTACTGCTCTTCGTCCCCGGCCTCGGCATCCTGCGCGCCGCCAGCCGTCCGTGGGACTGGGCCGCGGTCGTCGAGCTGGCGGGCTACGCGCTGGCGATGACCGGGGTGATCGTCGTCAACGCCGCCGAGGACCTGCCCGAGGACGAGAAATACGGCATCCGGACCTTCGTCGTCGCGCTCGGGCTGTCCCGGGCGCTGACGGCGGCGCTCGGGTTCGTGGTGGCCGGTGCGGTGATCGTCGTCGCGACGGTCACCGCGCGTACCGGAATGACCTGGGGCTTCCTGCCATTCGGACTCGCCGCCGCGGTGGCGGCTGGATATCTCTGGCGGCTGCGCGCGGTGACCGGCGGGCTCCCACGCGACGCGGCGGTGACGGCGCTGCGTCCGGCGGCCAGGGCGGTCCCGGCGGTGCTCGCCGTCTTGGGCTGGGGCACCGTCGTTTTGGCTCTGTTCGTCCTGGCCGATTGGTGAATCATGAACATCTTGCCGACCGTCGAAGCCCCGGACGATCTCCGCGCCCTCGACGCTGCGCAACTAGTCGAGCTGGCCGCCGAGATCCGGGAATTCCTGGTGCACAAGGTCGCTGCCACCGGCGGGCATCTCGGGTCCAACCTCGGCGTCGTCGAGTTGACCCTGGCATTGCACCGAGCCTTCGATTCGCCGACCGACCCGCTCATCTTCGACACCGGACACCAGGCCTATGTGCACAAGATCCTCACCGGTCGCCGCGACAGGTTCGATGAATTGCGCCTGCGGGACGGGCTTTCGGGATACCCGTGCCGGGCGGAGAGCCCGCACGATTGGACCGAGTCCTCGCACGCGTCGGCCGCGCTCTCGTACGCGGACGGACTGGCCAAATCCTTCGCGCTGACCGGGCAGGCCCATCGCAGCGTGGTCGCTGTGGTCGGTGACGGCGCGCTGACCGGCGGTATGTGCTGGGAAGCGCTGAACAATATCGCTGCGGGCAGCGACCGTTCCATCGTGGTGGTCGTCAACGACAACGGGCGCTCGTATGCCCCGACCATCGGCGGCCTGGCCCGCAGGTTGGCCGCGCTGCGGATGGAGTCCCGCTATGAGCGAATGTTGGCCGCGATCAAGAGATTCCTGCCCCGCGTCGCCCTCGTCGGCCCACCGCTGTACCGCCTGCTGCACGCGGTGAAAGAAGGGTTGAAGGACGCGGTGAGCCCGCAGATGTTGTTCGGGGATCTCGGTCTGAAGTACGTGGGCCCGATCGACGGACACGACACCGCCGCGCTCGAGGCCGCTCTGCGCGGCGCGAAGACGTTCGGCGGCCCCGTGATCGTGCACGCCGTCACCAAGAAGGGGATGGGGTATCTGCCCGCGGAGAATCATCGAGCCGACCAGATGCACGGACCTGGTCCGTTCGACCCCGCCACCGGGCGGGCGCTCGCGACCGCGAACGCGCAGAACTGGACTTCGATCTTCTCCGCCGAGTTGATCAGGCTGGCCGAGCGCCGCGACGACATCGTCGCGATCACCGCCGCCATGCCGGGACCGACCGGCTTGACGGCCTTCGGTGAACGGTTCCCCGAGCGGATGTTCGACGTCGGCATCGCCGAGCAGCACGCGGTGACCTCGGCCGCCGGCCTCGCGCTCGGCGGCAGGCATCCCGTGGTGGCGCTCTACTCCACCTTCCTCAATCGCGCCTTCGACCAGCTGCTGATGGACGTGGCCCTGCTGCGCCTGCCGGTGACCCTGGTGCTCGATCGCGCGGGGGTGACCGGCCCGGACGGGGCGAGCCATCACGGGGTGTGGGATCTGGCCTTGCTCGGCCTGATTCCCGGCATGCGGATCGCCGCGCCGCGCGACGCAGGCTCGCTGCGGGCGGAGCTGGCCGAGGCATTGTCGATCGACAGCGGACCCACGGCGCTGCGTTTTCCGAAAGGCGATGTGGGGCCGGATGTTTCGGCGGTCGAGCAGCTCGACGGCGTCGACGTGCTGCATCCGCTACCGGACGGGACGCACGGGGGTGTGCTGATCGTCGCCGTCGGGTCGTCCGCCGGAACCGCGCTTGCCAGCGCGACCGCGCTCGAGCGGCATGGCGTGCGAGTGATGGTCGTCGACCCGCGCTGGGTGCTACCCGTACCGGAGGTGCTGCTGAAACTGGCGGACGATTTCCAGCTGGTGGTCACGATCGAGGACGGCGTACTGCACGGCGGCGTCGGTTCGGCGGTGTCCGCCCGCTTCGCCGCCGCCGGAATCGGAGTCCCGGTGCGCAATATCGGCGTGCCGGACCGGTTTCTCGCCCACGGTTCGCGCTCCGAGGTGCTGCGCGAGGCCGGTCTGGACCCGGACACCTGCACCCGCCGCATCACCGAATGGCTGGCGACGCTGGACGCGGCGAGCACCGGACGCTCTTCGTGACGACGAAAGGAACTGCCATGTCTTCGGATTCCCGCAAACGGGTGCTGCTGGCCGACCCGCGCGGCTTCTGCGCCGGCGTAGACCGCGCGGTCGCCGCCGTGGAGCGGACGCTCGAGCGGCACGGTCCGCCGGTGTACGTGCGCAAGGAGATCGTGCACAACCGCAGTGTCGTGGCGCGGTTGCGTGCTCGCGGCGTGGTGTTCGTCGAGGACGTGGCCGAGGTACCGGAGGGAGCGCTGGTGATCTTCTCCGCGCACGGGGTGTCGCCGGTCGTGCGCGCGGCCGCGGTGGCACGCGGACTGCGCACCATCGACGCGACCTGCCCGCTGGTGACCAAGGTGCACAACGAGGCCAAGCGTTTCGCCCGCGACGACTACGACATCCTGCTGATCGGCCACAGCGGCCACGAAGAGGTCGAGGGCACGGCGGGGGAGGCTCCCCGCCACGTTCAGCTGGTGGACGGACCGGACTCCGTCGACAAGGTGACCGTGCGGGACGAACGCAAGGTCGTCTGGCTGTCGCAGACCACGCTGAGCGTCGACGAAACCCTCGAGACCGTACGGCTGCTCCGCCAACGGTTCCCTGACCTGGCGGATCCGCCGAGCGACGACATCTGCTACGCCACCCAGAACCGGCAGGTGGCCGTCAAAGCCCTTGCACCGCACAGTGATCTGGTGCTCGTGGTCGGTTCGTCGAACTCGTCGAACTCGGTGCGGCTGGTCGAGGTGGCGCTCGGCGCCGGGGCAGGCGCCGCCCGGCTGATCGACACCGCACGGGCGGTGGACCCGGCCTGGCTCGACGGCGTGCGCACGGTCGGGTTGACCTCGGGGGCCTCGGTGCCGGAGGTACTGGTGCGCGAGGTGCTGACGCTGCTGGCGGAGCACGGATTCGACGACGTGCACGAGGTCACCACCGCCGCGGAGACCCTGGTCTTCAGCGCCCCGCGCGAGCTGCGCGAACTCTGACCGCCGACGGATCGAGAAAGGCTTTGTCATGAGCGAGATCGCGCTGCTCGGTATGCCGCCCGCACCCGCGAGGGTGCTCGCGCCGCGCCGACCGACCAGGCAATTGAAGGTAGGCAATGTCGGTGTGGGAAGCCGCCATCCGATCTCGGTGCAGTCGATGACCACCACCAAGACCCACCGGGTGGACGAGACGCTGCAGCAGATCGCGGAGTTGACGGCGTCGGGGTGCGACATCGTGCGCGTCGCGTGTCCACGCCAAGAGGATGCGGACGCACTGGCGACGATCGCGAGCAAGTCGCAGATACCGGTCATCGCGGACATCCATTTCCAGCCGCGCTACATCTTCGCCGCGATCGACGCCGGGTGCGCGGCGGTGCGGGTGAACCCAGGCAACATCAAGGAGTTCGACGGCCGCGTCGGGGAGGTCGCGAAAGCCGCGGCCGCGGCGGGCATTCCGATCCGCATCGGCGTGAACGCGGGTTCGCTGGACAAGCGCATGCTGGCGAAGTACGGCAAGGCGACGCCAGAGGCCCTGGTCGAGTCGGCGCTGTGGGAGGCGAGCCTGTTCGAGGAGCACGGGTTCGGCGCCATCAAGATCTCGGTCAAGCATCACGACCCGGTGGTGATGGTCGAGGCGTACCGGCAGTTGGCGGCCCGCTGCGACTATCCGTTGCATCTGGGCGTGACCGAGGCCGGTCCGGCGTTTCAGGGCACGGTCAAGTCGGCGGTGGCGTTCGGCGCGCTGTTGTCCGAAGGCATCGGCGACACGATTCGGGTGTCGTTGTCCGCGCCGCCGGTCGAGGAGATCAAGGTGGGCGGGCAGATCCTGCAGTCGCTGAATCTGCGGCCGCGCAAGCTGGAGATCGTGTCCTGCCCGTCGTGTGGCCGCGCCCAGGTGGACGTGTACACGCTGGCCGACGAGGTGACCGCGGGTCTCGCGGGAATGGCCGTGCCGCTGCGGGTCGCGGTGATGGGTTGCGTGGTGAACGGTCCCGGCGAGGCGCGAGAGGCCGACCTCGGCGTGGCGTCGGGCAACGGCAAAGGCCAGATCTTCGTCAAGGGTGAGGTCGTCAAGACGGTGCCCGAAGCCCAGATCGTCTCGACGCTGATCGAGGAGGCCATGCGAATCGCCGAGACGATGGGCGACGCGGCGGGTACCGGCGAACCCGTGGTCACGGTGCGCTGACTCGCGCGAGTCCGACAATTTTTCAGCGGATGGGCACGCGGTTCCTCCGGGAACCTGCTCTTGCAGAAAGGCATTGACAGATGAGAACGACGCGGAGCAAGAGCAACGGAGGCTTCGCCGCCGAACTGCTGGTGGACGACGCGGCAACGGCCGCGACGGTGAACCGGGCGCTCGCGCAGGTGGAGAGTCTGATCACCGAGCAGGTCTGCAGCGGTCACCAGCTGCTGGCGGAGGCGGCCACGCATTTGGCGCGAGCCGGCGGAAAGCGATTCCGGCCGATGTTCACCGTGCTGGCCGGGCAACTCGGGCCCGATCCGGCCGATCCGAGGATCGCGATCAGCGCGGCGGTGCTCGAATTGGTCCATATCGCCTCGCTTTACCACGACGACGTGATGGACGAAGCTCGCCTGCGCCGCGGCGTGCCGAGCGCGAACTCGCTGTGGGACAACAAAATCGCGATCCTCGCCGGCGACTACCTGTTCGCGCACGCCTGCCGGCTCGGCGCGCGACTCGGCATCGAGGCGCTGGAGATCGTCGCCGACACCTTCGCCGAGCTGGTGACCGGACAGACGCGCGAGACCGCGGGAGCGGCCGAGGGCACCGATCCGATCACGCACTACCATCAGGTTATTCACGAGAAGACCGCCGTGCTGATCGCCACCGCGGGACGCTTCGGCGCGATGTTCTCCGGTGCGGAGGCCGGTCAGATCGAACGGATGGACCGGCTCGGCGACGCGGTCGGCATCGCCTTCCAGATCGCCGACGATATCCTCGACATCGCCTCGACGGCAGAGCAATTCGGCAAGCGTCCCGGCACGGATCTGCGCGAAGGAGTCCATACCCTGCCGGTGTTGTACGCGGTGCGCGAGTCGGGCCCGGACGCGGATCGGCTGCGCGAGTTGCTGTCCCGTCCGTTGGACGCGGACGACGACCTGGCCGAGGCCATCGCGCTGCTGGTGCGGTCGCCCGGCATGAAGTCGGCCAAGGACGAACTGCGGCACTATGTCGACCGCGCCCTCGACGAGTTGGACGGGCTGCCGAACCTGCCCGCGAATCGAGCGTTGCGCAGGCTGGTGCACCAGACCGTCGAACGGGCGTCGTGAACGCTCGCGTCCTATCTTTCCGCGGGCACGGTTCCCGGTGTGACCAAGCCGGTTTCGTAGGCGATGACGACGGCCTGAGCGCGGCTGGTGAGATCGAGTTTCGTCATCACGCGGTTGAGGTGGGTCTTGACGGTGCCTTCACTGATGTTGAGATGGCGGGCGATCTCGTTGTTGCCCGCGCCGGTGCCCACCAGGCGCAGGACTTCGAGTTCGCGCGTGGTCAGCAGGTCGAGTTCGGTGCGCCGATTCGGTGCGCCGGATCGATCGTTGTGCTGGATGTAATTCTCGATGAGCCGACGAGTGACGGTCGGTGCGAACAGGGTGTCGCCCTTGGCGACGGTGTGGATCGCGCCGAGTAGTCGGTCCGGGTCGGTCTCCTTCAGCACGAACCCCGACGCGCCCGCCTGCAACGCCTCGTAGACATATTCATCGAGATCGAACGTGGTGAGCATCAGAATGCGGGGCGCGGGCTCGGTGTGGCCGAGAATGCGCCTGGCCGCGGTGATTCCGCTGACGCTTGGCATGTGGATGTCCATCACGATCACGTCGGGTTTTTCGGCGGCCGCCACGGTGACGGCCTGGGCGCCGTCGACGGCCTCGCCGACCACGGTCAGTCCCGGGTCGGCGTTCACCAGCGCAACCAGGCCCGCGCGAATAAGAGGTTGGTCGTCGACCACGAGTACGCTGATCATCAGCGGCGTCCCCCCGAGTACCCATCACTCACCATTGCGACTACCGGGTGCCGGTGACGCGATTTACGGCCAAGGCACGGTCAATACTACCGTGTACCCACCGTCCGGCCGGGGTCCGGTGACGAGGGTGCCGCCGTAGAGCCTAGCGCGTTCGTGCATGCCGAGTAGCCCATTGCCGCCGTCGGCGGATTCGGTTGTGGCAGTGGGCGCGGGGCCGGGCTTCCGGTCGTTGGTGATCGTGACCGTCAACTGGCGGAAGTCGCGGTGTACCGTCACCTCCGCCTCGCACGGGCCGACATGTTTGATCACATTGGTCAGCGCTTCCTGGACGACTCGATAGACCGTGAGTTGCAGGCCGGAGGGCAGCTCCGCCACCGCTCCGCTGATGTGCAGGGCGACGTTCAGGCCGACGCCGCGAACCCGCTCGACCAATTCCTCCAGTCGCCGCGAAACCGGGATGGGCTCGGTGTCGAGGAGCGCCGTGTCGGTGTCGAGCGGAGTGTCGGAGGTGCGCAGGAGATTGAGGACTCGGCGCAGCTCCTCCAGCGTCTCCCGGCTGATCTGTCCGATGGTGTCGACCGCGGTACGGGCTGTCGGCGGGTCGCTGTCGAACACGTACCGTGCCAGCCCGGCCTGCATAGAGATCACCGAGATGTGGTGTGCGACAACGTCATGGAGTTCGCGCGCGATCTGTAGGCGCTCCTGGCCGACCGCGTGCTCGACCCGGCGCTCCTGTTCGCGCCGCAGCTGCACGGTCGCCTCGGCCAACTGCCGATTGCGCAGGCTCAACCGTCGCGATACTCCCGCGACCCCCCACAGCACCAGCGGCGGCGCGATGGATTGCGCCACCGCTACCGCGATAGGCAACTCCGGCACGACCAGCGCGCTGTAGAACAGCACACCGCCGAGGAGCAGCCCAGCAGGCATCGTCACCCGCGGCGCCTTCGTCGTGGCGACGGTGTAGAAGGCGATCATCGGGCCGTAGAAATTCAGGCTCGGATAAAAGTCCACCGTCAGATAGACCACGTACGCCACCGACACGGTCACATGGGTGAGTACCGGGGCGATCCTGCGCGCCGCCAACGGAAGACACGTCAGCGCGGTCAGCAGGTACGCCGACAGATCGAAGCGGCGCCAGTCCTCGGGGTGGTAGGCGGTGCCGACCAGAAACATGGCGGCGAGCACGGTCAGGGCCACCACGGTGTCCACGGCCTGCGGATTCTCGTCCCGAAGCCAGTGCCGAAATGCCTGCCCGCGGTCCAGGATTCCGCGTCTATCTACCACAACGCTCATCGTACGAGGGCAGCCCCTGTGCGGGGGCTGCTACGCGCACCCGGCTTCCGCTCGGTAAACCCATTGTCGGATCGACTGAGCGCGGCGACGAAAAGGCATGCGCCGCAGGCGAAGATGCGGGGGAGCGCGCTCGGCGTCGCAGCCTCCGCGCGCCGGGCGGACCAGGCTCCGATCGCGCGGCGGCAGTTCACGGAGAACCTTACGGCAGAACCGTATCGAGGGCCGCTTTCCGCCAGAACCAGTTCCGACCCTTTGTCATCGAGTCACAACGCCAGGGGACATGTTCTCAGGAGCGGTATGAGCGTCGGTTCTCGACGGTGAGACCATGGTGCGGTGTTCGACAGCTTCGAGGAGTGGGACGTCTCCATCGGTGACTCCGTGACCATTCATGGGCGAAGCGGGGGTGTCGGGCCCGCGGTGGTGTTGTTGCACGGACACCCCCGGACACACACCACCTGGCATCGAGTGGCCCCGCAGCTTGTCATGGCGGGTTTCACCGTCGTCTGTCCCGACCTGCGCGGATACGGTCGGTCGTCCAAGCCGACACCCGACGAAAAGCACGAGGTGTACTGCGACCGCACCATGGCGGCCGACATCGTCACTCTGATGCGCGGCCTGGGTCATCGTCGATTCGCCGTGGTGGGCCATGATCGCGGTAGTTACGTCGCCTACCGAACCGCCCTCGATCACCCCGACTCCGTAACCCGCCTCGTCGTCTTGGACAGCGTGCCGATCCTCGAGGCACTCGAACACGCCGACGCTCGGTTCGCCACGAAATGGTGGCACTGGTTCTTCTTCGGCGCCGCCCCGCACGCCGAGCGGGTGATCACCGCCGACCCTCTCGCCTGGTATCGGCCCGACGAGACCACCATGGGGCACGAGAACTTTCGCGATATGACACGCGCGGTCAGCGATCCGGCCACCGTGCGCGCCATGCTGGAGGACTACCGAGCCGGACTGACCATCGATCGCGCGAACGACGAGGCGGATCGAGCCGCGGGGCGCACCATCACCTGCGACACCCTGGTCGCCTGGTCCACCAGGGACGATATGGCAGAGCTCTACGGCGACCCCGCCGACATCTGGCGATCCTGGGTGAGCGGCGAGCTGACATCTGCTCGCATCGAATCCGGTCACCACATGGCGGAGGAGAACCCGGATCAACTCGCCGAAACCCTTGTCCGATTCCTCCAATAGTTGTCGCGGTACCCATCCGGTCATCCGCATGAGGGTGGGTTCGGAGCGCCTGCGTAGTCCCCGCTTCGAATAGCGCCTCGAGTGCTGCGGCCTGCCCGCCGGGTGATTGCTTACGCAGCTCATACCTGCACACGGATGAGTTCATGGCCGAACTGGTCTTGGAAGGTATGAGCGGTCCGGGCTTAGTGTCCGGGTATGGGATCGCAAGGAGATGACCGCGTGAGCGACACCGTTTCGCCTGCCGTGCAACGAGTTTTGTCGCTACTCACCGACCCGCCGACGGTGCCGACCACGCCACACGGCTACCTCGATCAACTCGGCCCGCAACCGGCCGCCGACGGTTCAGCCGTCAATACCGGCATCGTGCAGTCGTTGTGGCGCTCGCGCATCGGTGCGTCGCTGTTCGACCACGCCGCCACGGCCGCCCGACGTGTCGTCGGCATCCTGCAATCGCCCGCCGAGCGGCTCCACCTTCAGCCGGGCCATACCGTGCTCGACATCGCTTGTGGCCCAGGGGAAATCACCGCAGCCCTGGCCCGTACCGTGGGTCCTGCCGGACTCGCGGTCGGCATCGACATCGCCGAGTCGATGCTCGCCCGCGCCACCCTCCGGCACCACGCCGGCAACACGGCGTTCCTGCGTGCCGACGCCCAGCGACTTCCGTTGCGTGACAACACCGTCGATGCGGTGACCTGCATAGCCGGGCTACAGCTCATCCCCGACCCGGACACTGCGCTCGCCGAGATGATCCGCGTGCTACGACCGGGCGGTTATCTGGCCGTGCTGGTGCCCACCGTGCGCACCGGCCCCCTCGCGCTGATCGGCCGCTACATACCCGGTGCCGGCGGCGCGCACTTGTTCACCGAAACCGAGATCGCCGATAGCGTCGAGGGTTTCGGACTCAGCGGCGTAGCCACACGCCGACTCGGGACGATCCAATGGACCTGGGGCCGCAAGATCCGCTGACGTCGCCACCACGCGTTGGACGGCGTGATCAGTCATTACGGCGTAGTTGATCGGTCACGCGAAGTGCCGTCGCAGCAGGCACCTCATGAGCCGCTCGGCGATGCGAGCCCGGGTCCCACTTCGAGCCCGACCACGCAGGTGTCGTCGTCGGTGTCGGAGTCGCTGTTGTCGAGCAGATCGTCGAGGCGATCGTCCAGGCTGCCGGTGAAGCGCGCTGACGCGGCGAGCAGTCGCTCGACACATTCGTCCAGGTGCCGTCCTCGGCGCTCGATCAGACCGTCGGTGTAGAGCAGGAGGGTGTCGTCCGGCTCGAGCTGGAGTTCGGCTTCTTCATACGTGGTTTCGGCCAACGCACCGAGGATGATGCCGTCGAGCAGCGGCAGGGCGGACGCTTCCCGGTCGCGGATCAGCACGGGCGGCAGGTGCCCGGCGCGGGCCCAGCTCAGTACGCGCGTCTGCGGGTCGTAGAGGCCGCAGATGGCGGTGGCGTAGATGTCGGCGGTCAGGTGATGGGCCACCAGGTTCAGCCAGGTGAGCAGCTGGCCCGGTCCGGCTCCGGTGGCGGCGAGGCCGCGCAAAGCGTTGCGCAGCACGACCATATCCGTGGCCGCGCTGATCCCGTGGCCGGTGATGTCGCCGACCGACAACAGAATCTGCTTGGACGGCAGCACGATCGCGTCGTACCAGTCGCCGCCGACGAGGTGGTCCTGTTCGGTCGGCCGGTAGCGCACCGCGATGCGCAGCCCGAACGCATCGATGGCCGGTTGCGCGGCGGGCATGATCGCCTGTTGGAGTTGCCGCGCCAGCCTGCTCTGTTCGGCGGCGTGCTGCTCGGTGTGCGCGAGCTGGTCCCGGGTGGCCGAGAGCGCGACCTCGGTCCAGTGTTGCGCCGAAATGTCTTGGTAGGCACCGCGGATGGTCAGCAGGTGTCCTGCCGGGTCGAGCACCGGTTCGGCGATCACCCGGATGTGGCGGGTGACGCCGTCCGGCCGGATCAGGCGGAACGCGGTGGAGGCGGCGTTGCCGTAGCGCAGCAGGGTGCGCAGGAACCGTCGTACCGCGTCGGCGTCGTCGCTGTGGATGTGGTCGGGTAGCTGGGCGAGTGGGACCGGGTTCGCGGTCGGTGCCAGCCCGTAGAGGTCGAAAAGCTGGCTGCTCCAGGTGATTTCACCGGTATCCGGATTCTCCTCGAAACCGCCGACCCGGCCGAGGCGCTGCGCGTGCTGCAGCAGCGCGGCGAGCCGCACCGTCTCGTCCTCGACCTGCCACACCATCAGTACCGCGTCACCGTGGCGGCTGATGCTGAGCGCGGCCGAGACGGTCAGTGGAATCTGGTCGACCAGTTCGGTCAGCAGCGCCCGGTCGGCGCGGTAGGTCTCGCCGGTGGCGAAGACGTGCTCGATCAGTGCGAAAATCTGGCCCGCGCCCGCTGCCATCGGGTATGCCTCGAGCAATAGTGCACCGTTGATCAGGCTGCGTGGTCGGCCCGCCAGGTCGACGAAGCGGGAGTTGACGTGATGGATGCGGAAGTCGGTGACGGCACCGTCGTGGTCGAAGTGGGGCAGCAGCACGAGGACCGAGTCGAAGAGGGCGTCGGCCAGCCGAACGAGTTCGGTGACATCGGGCTGGTTGCGCACCGCCGCGCCGACCATGTCCGACTCCAAGGCGTGGGCGCACAGTTCGGCCAACGCCTCTAGTTGCCGGTGTATCTGCGGCGGTTGCGGTTCGAGCGGGTGCGGCCAGCACACCTCCAGCACGCCGAGCAGTTTGCCGCTGGTGCCCGCCGGGATCGCCACCCGGCCACCGCTGCGGTCGCCGATCGAGGGCAGGCTGGATGCGCCGATGTCCTCGATCCACAGCGCGTCTCGCTCCACCAGCGCCTGCCTGGCCGGGGTCGGCACCCCGGGCGGCACATATCGCCACCGCTGGGCCTCCTCCGGGCTGAGACCGACGAAACCCCGCAGCGACAGCGATCTGTCGGTACCGGCAGACCAGATCGCCGCCGCCGTCGCGCCGAGCGGCGCGAGCGCGTGGTCGAGCAGCGCCTTGGCCACGCGCTGGGTGTCGCCCGCGGCGAGCAGCCCGCTCTCGGCGGTACGCAGCCGCACCGCCGCGGACGGATCGCCCGGCGTGGCGGCTCGGGCCAAGAACTCTCCCGCTGCCGCGCTGAGCTTGTCCTGGGCCGACTGATTGACCAGATCGGCGGCCAGCTCCAACTCGGTGACACCCGTTTGCTCGGCGAGCACCCCGAGCTGGCGCGCCGCCTGGGCAGGCCCGCACCGCAACCGTTCGACCAGCACGCCCTTGGCCATTTCGATCAGCGCGCGGCCGTCGGCCGTGGCCTGGGCCTGCTGGATCTCGTTGCGCAGCCGCTCGACGGTGGCCGCGAGGCGGTTGACCGCGGGTCCCGTGGTCGGGGTGTCGTCAGGGGTGTCCGAATCGGTCATCAGACGTCCAGCCAGCGCTGGATGCAGGCGAGCAGCGCGTCCGCGTCGACCGGTTTGGTGACATAGTCGTTGGCGCCCGCGGCCAGGCACTTCTCCCGATCGCCGAGCATGGCCTTGGCCGTCACGGCGATGATCGGCAGGTCCTCGTACTGCGGCATCTTGCGGATCGCCGCGGTCGCGGCGTAACCGTCCATCTCCGGCATCATGACGTCCATCAGGACCAGGTCCGTCTCCGCGCGGGCGAGCAGGGTGTCGATGCCTTCGCGCCCGTTCTCGGCGTGCAGCACGTTGATGCCGTGCAGTTCGAGAATGCTGCTGAGGGCGAACAGGTTACGGGCGTCATCGTCGACGATGAGCACCGTGCGGCCGACCAGTTTGCCGTCCGGACGATGCGGCAGTGCGGCCGCGGCCTCCTCGCGGCGCACCAGGGGCAGCACATCGCCCGGCGCCGCGGCCGTGACGTGCAGCACGATCCGCTCGCGCAACTCGTCCAGGCTGGACAGCAGCTCCAATGGTTGGCTCGCGGTGCGCTGGTGGAGCAGACGCTCCTGCTCGGCATCGAGCCTGCGGTTGTGCGCCAAGACCGGAACGCCGCGCATCGCGGGGTCTCCGGCCATGGTGTCTAGGAAGCGCAGCGCTGTGTTGTCGGGCATGTCCAGCTCCAGCACCACGCAGTGGAACGCGTCGACGGCCAGCGCCGCCACCGCCTCCTCCGCGCCGGCCGCGGCGACGATCTGGACGGGACCGCGTGGGTCGTTACCGTCGGCGAGATCGGCCACCGCGCTCTGGGCGACCAAGGACAACAGTCCCTGCGCGCGTTCCTCCACGATCAGCAGCCTGCGCTGCTGGTGGGACGCGGCGGGCAGGGCCTTGTGCGGGTTGCCGTCCGCGAGCTGCCCGGCCTCTTCTTCGCGGTACGGGGCGTGCTGAAAGTCCGGTCGGGCGATCGGCAGGTACAGGGTGAAGGTGCTGCCCTCGCCGAGAGTGCTGTCGGCGGTGATGGCGCCACCGAGCAGGTAGGCGATCTCCCGGCTGATCGACAAGCCCAGCCCGGTGCCGCCGTATTTACGGCTGGTCGTCCCGTCGGCCTGCTGGAACGCGCCGAAGATCGACTCCAACTGATGCTCGGCGATGCCGATGCCGGTGTCGATCACCTCGAACGCGAGCGCAGGGCCGTGGCGTTGCGCGGCCGGTGGTACCTCGTCGGGGTCCGTCGGCTTGATCCGCAGCTGCACCGACCCGGTCTCGGTGAACTTCACGGCGTTGGACAGCAGATTGCCGAGCACCTGGCGCAGCCGCGAGTCGTCGGTCAGCAGGTCGAGGGGCAACTCGGGCGCGGTACTCACCCGGAAGCCCAGACCCTTCTGGGTGGTCATCGGCCGGAAGGTGGCCTCGACGTAGTCGAGCAGCTTGCGCAACGGCACGCGCTCGGGGGTCAGGTCCATCTTGCCCGCCTCGACCTTCGACAGGTCGAGGATGTCGTTGATCAGCTGCAGCAGATCCGAACCCGCCGAATGGATGATCCCCGCGTACTCCACCTGCTTGGGAGTGAGGTTGCGGGCCGGGTTCTGCGCCAACAGCTGAGCCAGGATCAGCAGGCTGTTCAGCGGAGTACGCAGCTCGTGGCTCATATTGGCCAGGAACTCCGACTTGTACTTCGAGGCGAGCGCGAGCTGCTGGGCGCGGGTCTCCAGCTCCTGCCGAGCCTGCTCGATCTCGAGATTCTTGGCCTCGATGTCGCGGTTCTGCATGGCGAGCAGCTCCGCCTTCTCCTCCAGCTCGGCATTGGAGCGCTGCAGTTCCTCCTGCCGCACCTGCAACTCCTGCGAGCGGGCCTGCAACTCCGAGGTCAGCCGCTGCGACTCGCCGAGCAGCTCGTCGGTGCGGGCATTGGCGACGATCGTGTTGACATTGACGCCGACCGCCTCCATCAACTGGTCGAGGAAGTCCTGGTGGATGCGGGTGAAGCGGTGCAGCGAGCCGAGCTCGATCACGCCGAGGACCTGGTCCTCGACCACGATCGGCAGCACCAGCAGGTTGACCGGCGCGGTCTGGCCGAGCCCGGAGGAAATGGTGACGTAGTCGGCGGGGACGGAGTCCACCGCGATCGTGCGGCGGCTGCGCGCGGCCTGGCCGACCAGGGATTGGCCGAAGGTGAAGCGCGTCGGGCTGTCGGGCTGCTCCGGGCTGCCGTACGAGCCGATCAGCCGCAGTTCCGGCTGCGCGGCGGTGTCGTCGGCCAGGTAGAACGCGCCGAACTGCGCGGAAACCAGCGGTGCCAGCTCGTCCATGATCAGCTCGGCCACCACGTGCAGGTCGCGTTGCCCCTGCATGAGGCTGGAGATACGGGCCAGGTTGGACTTGAGCCAGTCCTGGTCCTGGTTGGCCTTGGTGGTCTCGCGCAGCGACTCCACCATCGAGTTGATGTTGTCCTTGAGCTCGGCGACCTCGCCGGAGGCCTCGACGGTGATGGAGCGGGTCAGGTCGCCCTCGGCGACGGCGCTGGTCACCCCGGCGATCGCGCGGACCTGGCGGGTCAGGTTGCCCGCGAGCTCGTTGACGTTCTCGGTGAGCCGTTTCCAGGTCCCCGACACGCCCTCGACCTCGGCCTGCCCGCCGAGTCGGCCTTCGGAGCCCACCTCGCGAGCAACGCGGGTGACCTCGGCCGCGAACGCGGAGAGCTGGTCGACCATCGTGTTGATCGTGGTCTTCAGCTCGAGGATCTCCCCGCGCGCGTCCACGTCGATCTTGCGGGTCAGATCGCCCTGCGCGACCGCGGTGGTGACCTGGGCGATATTGCGGACCTGATTGGTCAGGTTGTTCGCCATCGAGTTGACGTTGTCGGTCAGGTCCTTCCACGTGCCCGCGACATTCGGCACCCGGGCCTGCCCACCGAGCATGCCCTCGGTGCCCACCTCGCGGGCGACGCGGGTGACCTCGTCCGCGAACGCGGACAGCGTGTCGACCATCGTGTTGATGACGCCTGCGAGCGCGGCGACCTCGCCCTTGGCCTCAACGATGATCTTCTGGCTCAGGTCGCCGCGCGCGACCGCCGTAGCGACCTGCGAGATGGACCGCACCTGGTTGGTCAGGTTGGAGGCCATGACATTGACGTTGTCGGTCAGGTCCTTCCAGGTGCCCGACGCACCGCGCACGGTCGCCTGGCCGCCGAGGTTGCCCTCGGTGCCGACCTCACGGGCCACGCGAGTGACCTCGTCGGCGAACGCGGAGAGCTGGTCGACCATCGTGTTGATGGTCTCCTTCAGCTCCAGGATCTCCCCGCGCGCGTCGACGCGGATCTTCTGGCTCAGATCGCCGCCTGCGACCGCCGTCGTGACCTGCGCGATCGAACGCACCTGCGCGGTGAGATTGTCGGCCATGACATTGACCGACTCGGTGAGGTCCTTCCAGGTGCCCGAGACACCTTTCACGTCCGCTTGCCCGCCCAGACGGCCCTCGGTGCCGACCTCGCGGGCGACACGGGTGACCTCGTCGGCGAAGGCGGAGAGTTGGTCGACCATCGTGTTGATGGTGTTCTTGAGCTCCAGGATCTCCCCGCGCGCGTCGACGCGGATCTTCTGGCTCAGGTCGCCGCCCGCGACCGCGGTGGCGACCTGCGCGATCGAACGCACCTGCGCGGTCAGGTTGCCCGCCATGAAGTTCACCGAGTCGGTGAGGTCACGCCACGTGCCCGAGACGCCCTTCACATCCGCCTGGCCGCCGAGGATGCCTTCCGTGCCGACCTCGCGCGACACCCTGGTGACCTCGTCGGCGAACGACGAGAGCTGGTCGACCATTGTGTTGATGGTGTTCTTCAGCTCCAGGATCTCCCCGCGCGCCGACACCGTGATCTTCTGACTCAGGTCGCCGCGCGCCACCGCCGTCGTCACCTGGGCGATATTGCGGACCTGCGCGGTCAGGTTGCCCGCCATGAAGTTCACCGAGTCGGTGAGATCGCGCCACACACCACCGACTCCCGGCACCTGCGCCTGGCCGCCCAGCTGCCCTTCCGAACCCACTTCCCGCGCCATCCGGGTGACCTCGTCCGCGAACGCGGACAGCTGATCCACCATGGTGTTGACGGTGCTCTTGAGCTCGAGGATCTCCCCGCGCGCGTCCACGTCGATCTTCTGGGACAGATCGCCGCGGGCCACGGCCGTCGCGACCTGCGCGATATCGCGCACCTGGCTGGTCAGATTGCCCGCCATCGCGTTGACCGAGTCGGTGAGGTCTTTCCAGGTACCCGACACTCCCGGCACCTCGGCCTGCCCGCCGAGCCGCCCGTCGGTGCCGACCTCGCGCGCCACGCGGGTGACCTCCGAGGTGAACAGCGACAGCTGATCCACCATGCCGTTGAACACCGTCGCGATCTCGCCGAGCAGCCCGTCACCGTCCATCGGCAACCGCGTGCCGAAATCACCGTCGCGTACCGCGGTCAATCCCGCGAGTAGCTGGTGCAACTCGACCTGATCCGTAGCCGCCGGAGTGTATTTCCGCCCGGTCGCAGCAGCCACCGTGTCCGTCATCCTCGTCCTCAGATCTGGTCGATTCGACCCGATGGACACAGCGGTTACCCACACGCCGCACACCACGGATCGTCAACAAATAGTGGTGTGCTGGCTGTTGAACACTCCACTCCCGATGACCTTAGTCTGTTCGTGATCGCTGAGACTCGTTTGGCCCCAGCCGGATCAGGTGAAGTCGGGTCGGAGGGAGCCCGATCGCCGCGCGAAAACCGCGCTATCGCTCAGCGCAGGAACCACCCCGTGCCGCCCACCGGATGCGCGGGGCGGGCCGCCCACGCGGGTGGCTTCGCCCACCGCGGACGACCCGCTGACCCAGCTGCGCGATCTGGGCGTCGTGCTGCAACTGGGCGATCGATACTTTCTGGGCCCAAAGCGTTTTGGTCGAAGAAACGCTGATAGCGCACGCCTGCGGCAGATGTCCGCCGCTCGCGCGGGCGTGCGGGCTTGGTCACCATCTGGCGGCCTGGCATCATCTTGTCGGTTACGCCGGTGTCGCGACGCTCGACCAGCAGGTTACTTGTTCGGCCACATCTCTGTCCGTTGAAATGTCCTGCCGTGCAGAAAGTATTCCCTAATCGATCACGCCTGGAAATTGCTTCCGAAAACGTTCGATTCCTTCTTCGTCGAGTTCATCGGACGAACTGGCCCAGGGGATGGAGGTGGGGTCGCCGAAATTCGGGCGCCCGCCATATCGATAGAATTCTGCCAGTGCGGCGTCTATCGTGTTCTCGATGAACCTGTCCGGCTCCGTTACGGTCAGCGGCTCGAAAACACAACTGATCTCCAGAACTTTACGGTGCTCCGGGAGGTCATCCGTACTGAGGTCCTCGTTGTATTCCAACCACTGCGCCACCAGCTTGAAAGAATCGAACCAGTCCTCCTTCACGGAGAAATACGACGGCTCGCCACCGGTCGCGAGCGCCATGTGCTTGGCGTAGCTGGCTACGAGCCGAACGGCGTCGTCCATTGTGCCGTAGATGTGGACGCTCCCCCGAAACATGGTCATGGAGTGATGTATACACCAGTCCGGCTGAGCCGAACAACTCGTGGTACCCGCCCCTTGTGTTAGCGAGTGACTTCCCCTTGGCCTGGCCGCTCTGCTGCCCAGGAATCGCGCGGAATTCGGGTTGTCCGACCAGAAGTGACCTGATACGGTTGTCTCGTTCGATTCCAACAGGGGGGTTCAATGATTCGCGCAATCAAACGTGTGCTGACTGGTTCTATGCTGGCTGCATTGATGATTATGCCAGCAGCTCCGGCCTATGCCGTTCCGGTAGATGTCACCAGCGTCGATGCTTTCGGTGAGTTCGCGGCTGTATCCGAATTTGCGGCGCCGAAGAAAACCGTAACCGTGAAGTGCTATTTGATGAATCTACGGAATGAAGCGACGGGCGATGTCGTGTACGGCACCGGCAAGGATAAGGCGGCAGCTCAGGCTGACGCGAACACCAAGGTGCCGCGAGGGCACAAGCTGAAGCACTGCGACGTGGTTCGCTGAGCCGCCCGACCGAGCCGGGGCCTTGATTCCGGCTCGGTCGTCGCGGAAAGGTGAAGACGATACCGGCGCGGTCTCGGTAACAGGCGCGGTTCTCGTCCGGCTACCCGATACTCGAAAGTGGTTGAGCGAGTGGTTGACGGGCCCGTGCGCTGGTTGTGCGGCGGGGGCAGAGAAAATGGTGGCGAGTCGGGAATCGCGCATCGTTGCGGTGGCGTTGGCAGCGGCTGCGGTGGTGAAAGGTGGTGGATTCGCGGAGCAATCGGTTCTCGAGGCATACGAGGCGCTGCGGGTCTCGATCACTTCGCGCGAACCCTATGTCGGGCTGTCCGAACTGTTGCGAATGGAGCAGCACCTGCAGTCGGTACACGATGGCGGATACCTGGCCGAGATGCTCGACGACACAGCAAGTTTGGACGAGCACCCAGATCTCGTGGATCGGGCACAGCGACTGTTCGTGACGACCCAGCAGATACTGGCCCAGCGTGCCGAGGCCGAGGCCGATACTCACCTCATGGGCCTGCGGCGGACTCTTCGCAGACCTGGGCAGGGTGAACCGAGCCGAGGACTGGTACATCGAGGCCGCCGAACTCGGTGATACGGCAACGATGCTTACCCTTGCCGGTCTGCTCGAAGAATGGGGTCGACCTGCCGAGGCTTAGCAGTGGTATCGACAGGCCGCCGAGCTCGGGCGCACCGACGCGATGATCCTGCTCGCCGAACGACTCGCCGAGGAGAACCGGCAGGCCGAAGCCGGGAACTGTACTACCGAGCCGCTGCGGCACGCGACGTCGCTGCGATGACCGCGCTCGCCCGCTCGGCGGATGACCGCGGGGCAGTCGACGCGGCCGAGATGTGGCATAGCAATGCCTACTACGTGGATCATTCGAACGGCCAGGACCTGTTCGACTTCTTCCGTTTCGCTAAGAACATCTTCTGGACCAGCGAAGGGCGGGAAGAGGCAGCCGAATCCGGTGATGTGCGGGCGATGCGTCTTCCGTCAGCAGTACTTCAACCACGCCGCAGTCCCAGACCTCGCCGTTCCACGGCATGTGAGCCTGGCGCGGATCACCAGACGCGGGGGAGTAGACGGTATTTCACCTGCTGGGTGTAATCGGAGTAGTCGGGGACTATTTGCTGCAGGAGTTTGTCCTCGTAGAAGATTCGCACCAGGGACAGCGGCAATATGACTGCGAAAGCAACCAAGCCGTACCAGGATCCGAGGGCGAGGGGTATCGCGGCCTGGTAGAGGAGCGTCCCGGCGTGGGTGGGGTGGCGGACGACGGCGAAGGGGCCGGTCGAGACCATTCGCTGGTCCGGCGTCTGTTCGGAGGTGGCGTAGGAGCGGCGGACGAGCTCCTGGGTTACCTGGTAGGTGATCAGCACGCCTGCGGCGACGAGGAGGTCGGCGGCGAGGCTGATCGGAGGCGGGACCGAAGACCAGCCGTAGCGGTGGTCGAAGCCTGGAACGATCAGCAAGGCGAGAAGACCGAGCGACACCAGGAATACGATGATCTGCTGACTTGCCGGTGTTTCGAGCCGCGGTGTTTCCAGCCTCGGCCCCTCCGGCTTTCGCGGCCGCAACGGTGCCGGCTCACCACGCGCGACGGACCCCGCGATTGCCACGCCGTAGCTGACGACAATCACCGCTAGCAGGACCCATGCCTGCCAGTAGTCCAGTGTCCAGGCTGGCAGGAAAACAACGGCTCCGATTGTGGGGACCATGCAGACCACTCCGACGGCGTACGCCACATGAGTTCTGTCCATTGCTCTGCGTCCACCCGTCCAGTCCGCGAGGCTCATGCGAGTCTAACAGTCCGGCGGTCGCCTGTCAGTACGATTGCTGCGCAAATCACCGCCACCGCAACATGTTTCGGCCGGACGGCGCGGGTGGTCGGCAGGGCCGGATCGCTCGGGTCCGCGCGGTCGGGACGTCGACACGTCCTGCTGTGCCATCTGTCGCGCACGGCGCAACATGAGAACTCCCAGCCACATGGTCGACGCGGCGTTGAACCCTGCGCTGCGACGAACCCTGCGCTCGAATGTCACGCCAGATAGATGGCGACCTCACCGATCCCCATGGCCGCCAACGCTGTCCGGCCCAGTGCGCACGCGCCCCTCCTGTCCCGTGAACAGGCTGAACCCGTCAGCGTCGCGACCCACAACAGGCGATGCCGGTTATCGGCAACGAGGCGGTAGAGCATGTCGGCGAGCCAGTTGATCGGGGGATCAACATCAGCGTGCCTACTGCTCGCCAAAGGGTGAGAGGCGCGCCGCAGCAGCAGCCGGGAGGCGCGTGCCCCGGAGGCTCGACTCGGCGGCGCCGAGCGCACTGGTCAGCCGAGGCCGCCCGGAGGGCCCGGTAGGTGCTCCGGGCGGCCTCGGTATCCGAGATGACGGGGAGGGTTCCCGTCGCCGGTGGGCCATGAACCACGGACGCCTCCGTGCCCACTCGGACCGAAATCCGCTGATCCACCGGCGGTTCGGACACTACTGACCGTATAGCGGTATACGGAAGGCTCGTTGGACAAATTAGGGGAATTTGTCCACTAACAGTACGAAACAAGCAGCATGTACACCGCCGGAGCGCGATCGCCGTGTATCGGTCGGCGGGGCTGAGCCCGCACTTGCGACCCGCGCGTGCGCGGACGTCCGCTGGAGAACGGGTTCGGTGGACGGACCGAGAGCTTGCCTGCCGATGATTGTGGCGCCCAGCATGGGACCACTGTGCTCGCCGACAATCCGGTGGCTATCGCCGCTGCGCGGCGGGCTGGGAGGGAGAGCTGTCATGTCGATGCCCTTGGAGGGTGTTTCCGGCGATGCCGCGCAGGCCGGCGTCACGGGTAAGAATTCCGCGGGTGGGGTTGGTGTGTGGGGTGAGGGCGCGGCGAGCGGCGGTGAGGGTGTGCACGGTGTCAGCTACGGCAACACCGCCGGTGTCGCGGGTTACAACGAGAGTTCGAGCGGTGGCAGCGGAGTGTGGGGCCGCGGGGCTGAATCCGGTGGTGAAGGTGTGACGGGGTATTCCCGCACTGAATACGCTGGCGTCGGCGGCTATAACCACAACCCCAACGGCGGCGTCGGCGTGTGGGGTGAGGGTGCGAAGAGCGGCGGCGAGGGCGTGCACGGTGTCAGCTACGGCAACACCGCGGGCGTCGCGGGTTACAACGAGAGTTCGAGCGGTGGCAGCGGAGTGTGGGGCCGGGGCGCTGAATCCGGTGGTGAAGGTGTGACGGGGAATTCTCGAACCGCCCATGCCGGTGTCGGCGGTTACAACCTCAGCAACGGCCCGGGGGTCTGGGGCGTCGGGGGGCCGCACGGCGGTGAGGGGGTACACGGTGAAACCCGTTCGAATCACGCGGCGATCGCCGGCTACAACAGGGGCCGCGGCGACGCGGGCTATTTCGAGGGGAACGTGACCGTCAAAGGCAACATCACCGTGACGGGGGATCTGTTCTTGGCCGGAGCCGACTACGCGGAGGCACTGACCTGTGGGGAGCCGGGAATCGCCGAGGGCACGGTAGTGGTCGTCGGTGAGAGCGGCGCGGTGCATCCGTGCCGCCGGGAATACGACACCGCAGTCGCCGGAATCGTTTCTGGCGCAGGCGGTGTCACGCCCGCGATCGTGCTCGACCGCCACGACGAGAGTGTGAACATCGCGCTGATGGGCAAGGTGTGGTGCGCCGCCGACGCGACGCAGAGCCCGATCCGCCCCGGCGACCTGCTGACAACCTCGACCACCACCGGCCACGCGCGCCGGGTCACCGACATGAGCCGCGGACTGGGGACCATTATCGGTAAGGCGCTGACCGCCCTGGACTCCGGCCGAGGCCTCGTCAGCCCTCGCTGAGCGGTGGCCGTCCGATGGGTATCTACACCTTCACGCTGGAACAGTTCCATATCGACAACACCCGGTCCCGGCACGAGGACACCGACACCGTTCAGTTCCGGCTGGCTGTGGGCAACAGATCTCTTGGCTCGCAATCTTTTTCGGCTGGTGACGTGAACAACGGCGACCACGGCGTCGGGCTGAGATTCGATCGTGTGGTGCTGGCGAGCAGCGCGACAGCGGCCGTGATCTCGTACGTGATTTTCAACGGCGACACCGGGGAGATTCGGGGCGGACTGGATGGATTGTCCGGGCAAGTCGCGGACAGAGCCATGGACAAGCTGCGTCAGCGAGTGGCGCAGCCGGGTGCGCATGCCGATGTGCCCGAACTCGACTACACCGCCGAAGGAGGCGTTTCGATCGCTGACGGCAGCAACTGGGCGGGCTACGTCATGCGACGGATCGGTCTGTCGATACACGACTTCGTCTTTCCCAACTGCGACGGATTCGTCGTTATCGGTTCGGTTGCCAAAGACAAGTCCGGGTGGGACCGGGCCGTCGACGCCGCGGGCGGCACCACCTATCGAGTGACGATCCGCTATCCGGGCTACGACTCGGCCCACGGCTGCGGCAGCAACTCCGACTACACCGTCACCTGGTCGGTAACCCGGCGCCGCGCCAGCGGCCCCAGCCTGCGCGCCTTCCTCCGCGAAAACGGCCTTGCGCCTGCTCCGGGACTTCGCTCCCTGGCCCCGGGCGAGCCCATCAGCGTGCGCCAGCTCATGTTCTAGCGTCGCGTCAGGCTGCTTCGACTCAACACCCGCACTCGCGGGTTGTCAGCCCTTGCGGCTCGCGGTCGCCGGACTTCGGCGACGGTTCCGTGATGTCCTGTCGAGCGGCGGCTATGAAATCAGATCCGAAACCGAGGCCGGCCGGATCGCACCGGCTGGCATCCGGGTGACCGAGTGGGGTTTGGTGGTGGCGACTACTTGACCTGCAAGCCAGGTTCCGAATCAACACTGTTGGTACTTGCCGTGGGTAGGCCGGCCCGATGTACGTGGATCGGTATCGGCCAGTCGCGAATGGTCCAGCGATTCAACGACATCCGCAACCGGTGCACGACGGCGGTGGTTTGTTCGGCGGTGGCGTCCTGGCGGCTGGGCCGACACCGGCGCGTGCGGGCACCAGTTCATCCGCGGTCCGCGTCGCCTTCTGGCACGTAGGCGCGCACCAGAGCGCTTAGCCCCGA
Source organism: Nocardia sp. NPDC052316 (assembly GCF_044547795.1). NCBI lineage: Bacteria > Bacillati > Actinomycetota > Actinomycetes > Mycobacteriales > Nocardiaceae > Nocardia > Nocardia sp. NPDC052316. Next base: position 185,612 of record NZ_JBIUBB010000007.1, on the reverse strand, counting down.
CGCCAGTGCCGCATCCGGCAGTAGGCCAACAGGTGTCTCGGCCCAACGATGAAGCGAGGCAACCGCATTCTCTTCCTGGCTCGCGAATTACCGAACTACCACTCACCTGTCCTGAATCGATTTCCGGCGTGGGATGCCCGCGCTGGGGGCCTGGTCCAGGATCCCGAGGAACTTCGCGCATTCCATATGGCTCGGCGCGGGGCACGCGGCGGCATGCCGGAGTCCGTCGCGCATCGCGGTGAGTTCGCCGATCTTGCGGTCCAGTTCGTCGGCTTTGTCGGTGAACATCGCACGGTCGAGGTGTGGTTGCCCGTCCGGACCGAACATTCGGGCGATCTCGTCGAGCGAGAACCCCGCACCGCTCGCCACGGTGATCAGCGAAAGCTGTTGCAGCACGGCCGGATCGAACAGGCGGCGCAAGCCCCGGCGCCCGATCGAGACGATCAGCCCGCGCTCCTCGTAGTAGCGCAGCGTGGAGGCGGGCAGGCCGGATCGCCGGGCGACTTCCGCAATATCCAGAACATCCATGGTTGACCTCAAGTCGACTTGAATTGACACAGTCTAGGCATGGATCCCACGCAGCGGAGTGAAGACCAGCAGGCACGCTGGAACGGCCAGTCGGGCAACGCCTGGGTCGAGGCGCAGCATGTTGTCGATGAGGTGTTGCGGCCGTTCGAGGAAATACTGGTCGACGCGGCCCGCGCACTGTCGGCGCAGCACGTGCTCGACGTCGGCTGCGGCACCGGCGGCACCTCGATCGCCGTCGCCGCGGCCCTGGAATCGAGTCAGGTTGTCGGCGTGGACATCTCGGAGCCGATGATCACCGCCGCCCGCGCCCGCGCGCCCCATCCGGCGGTGACGTTCCTGCGGGCCGACGCCCAAACCCACCCTTTCGAGCCGAGCTTCGAGCTGATCATGTCCCGCTTCGGCGTGATGTTCTTCCAGGACCCGGTGCGGGCCTTCACCAACCTGCGCCGTGCCGCGACCGGCGCAGGCGCGTTGCGCTGCATCGTCTGGCGCAGTCCCGAAGGGAACCCCTTCATGACCACCGCCGAACGCGCCGCCGCCCCACTACTGCCGGACCTGCCCGCCCGAATCCCGGACGCCCCCGGCCAATTCGGCCTCGCCAGCAAAGACCGTACCGCGGGCATCCTCCGCGACAGCGGCTGGACCGGCGTCGCCATCGACCCGATCGACGTCGAATGCGTCATGCCCGAGGACGTTCTGACCTGGTATTTCTCCACCCTCGGCCCCGTCGGCACCCTGCTGTCCGGGGTGGACGAGACCACTCGCGCCCGCGTCGTCGACACCGTCCGCCCCGCCTTCGACCCCTTCGTGCACGGCGACCAGGTCCGCTACACCGCCGCCTGCTGGATGCTCAGCGCCCACGCCTGACTGGTCGAATCCTGCACTCAGCCAACGCATCCGACCTAGCGCCGATGGCGTGACCGCCATCGTAAAACCGGAAGCGGCCGGTGGGGGTGTGCGACTCGACTGCGCACACCCCAGCTGGGCAGTCAGTACCGGCATCGAAATCGGCGATTGTCGCGCGTGAGAACGTCCGCCTCCGCTGATTATGTGATGGTCGTATGCACCACATGGGACGTTGGCGCGCGTGGGGTGACCGGGCAGCTACGCGAGGCTGGGGCTGGAACCGGCCGCTGAGAACGGCATCGTTGTTCATTGAGCGGCTGTGTCGCCATATGACTCCAGCAGGGCGCTCAGCGTCACAGCTAATTGATCGTTCACCTCGGGGGGCAGGGCTTCGAGCAGGCGGGCCTCGTTGGCGATGTGCAACGGCAAGACGCGGTCGATGACTTCCAGCCCGTGATCGGTGAGGCGGATCTTGACCGACCGGCGGTCGTTCTCGTCGCGGGTCCGGGTGACCAGACCTTTGTCGTGCATCCGGTCCACGCGCAGCGTGATGGCGCCTGTGGTGACCAGGGAGGTCTTGAGAAACGTGCCTGCGCTCAGCTCGTAGGGGGCACCGGATCGGCGGAGTGTGGACAGCACGTCGAACTCGCCGGGTTCGAGGCCGTGCTCGGCGAGGAAGTCTTTGATCTCTTTGTCCCACATGCGGGACAGGCGCATGAGCCGTCCGACGACGCCGATCGGCCAGAAGTCGATGTCGGGTCGCTGACGGCTCCACTGGTCCATAGCTGCGGCCACACTGTCGGTCATGCACCCCTCCGGGAATTTAGATGAGCGCTCATTAGTTTGACAGTCATATGAGCGCTGATTATCTTAGTGCTCATCTTATAGGAGCCGATCTAAGTGGTGGTTTGTCATGCCTTTCACCTCGACCCGCGACGCCCGTGTCCACTACGAAGTCGACGGACAAGGGCCCGGTTTGGTGCTGGTCCACGGCACCGGCGGTGACGCCGAGAAGGTTTTCGGCAATGTGGTCGGCCACTTCACCGCGAACCGGACCGTGGTGCGGCCAAATCTCAGCGGCAGCGGTGAGACCTCCGACAGCGGAGCCGAACTCACCGTCGATCACCTCGTCGACCAAGTGGTCGCGGCGAGCCGAGGCGCGGTGGATGGGCCGGTAGATCTGCTGGGATTCTCGCTCGGCGCGGTGGTGGCGGCAGCGGCTGCCGCGACGCACCCGGAGCTGGTGCGCAGCCTGATCCTGGTGGGCGGCTGGGTACATTCCGCCGGGCCCCGAGACCAGTACTACTTCCAGACCTGGGCAAAACTGCTGGAGACCGACCGGGCACTGTTCAAACGCTTCTCCGCCCTGACCGGATTCAGTGCCGCCGCGTTGAACCGCTTCGGCCACGAGGGCCTCGCGGCCGCGTTGGCCGACGCGTGGCCGCCGCAAGGGATCGGGCGTCAGATCGATCTAGGTCGCCGCGTCGACATCCGGTCTCTGTTGCCCGAGATCAAGGCGCCGACACTGGTAATCGGATTCGCCGACGACCAGATGATCCCCATCGACGGATCTCGGCAATTGAGTGCCGCGATCCCCGGCAGCCGCCTGGTCGAAATTGGGGGAGAGGGCCACATGGATTGGTTCGCCGACCCTGCCCGTCTGATCGAACTGACCCGCGACTTTATCGCCGACCCCGCACGTGCGCTCACGCCCGCCTGACTCCGGTATGCGAAGGCTGTGATGGACCCTCCTCACGGCGATGGGACACCAAGCCCGACAAGCGCATCAGGAGGACGTTACTCACGTCCAGGCAACCCGCCGACGACAAGGGCCGGGGCAGAATCGCCCGGCCCACCGCCGATTGTTGTCGAACTATCGGGTCGGCGCGGGGGTCCACTGTTCGGCCGGCGAGCGGCTGGGCAGCGGTTTGCCGATCAGGGGCGAGCGGCGCGAAGAAGTTGACCTGGCCGATGACCATCGCCAGGTGGCCAGGGCAGTGTCATCGTAGTGCTCGGCGGCATGGGCGTAGAGCTGTTCGAGCACTCGCTCACCGTGTGGCGCCGGTTGCAGAACCGCCTCGACCAGGGCGGGGGTGGCCCGTTCGCGACGATCGCGGTGAAACTCTGCAGGCCGGACGGGTCAGCAGTAGCGAAGGCGCTCGGTGACACCGAGGGCGCGCGATCCGGGTTCGATGGTCAGTGTTCGCGGGAGCCAGGCGCGGGCGGCGAAGGTGGCGGCGGCGAAGAACAGCGGCATGGCCCACTTGTCGGGGCCGTCACCGGCGGCCAGATGGGATGTTGCGGCGCCGCCGTAGACGAAAACCAGTCCGGCATAGGCCCATTCCTTGGTTCGCGGGTGGCCGGGAGTCAGGATCGCGGCGAGCGCGGCGGTCTTGGCGACGCCGAGGATGGTGGCGAAGTACAGGGGGTAGCCGAGATGGTCGAACGAATCGCGGACATAGGAGATGCGGGCGAGGTCCCAGTACGCGCCGACGGCGGTCTCGGCCAGCACGGCGACCACGGGAACCCAGCGCGCGAGCCTGAAGCCGCGCGAACGCAGCAGGGAGGTGGTGTGGAGAGACATGTTCATGCTCCTGGAGTCGAAAAATGTTGGGAAAGCGGAGAAGTCAGGCCGCCGACGCGACGGCGGCGCGGTGCAGCACGGCGGCGAGGCGCGTGTTTTCGGGGGCGTTGAAGGCGAAGGCGGCGCGGCGGCGGGTATAGCCATAGGTCAGACCGCTGTGCGGATCGGCAAATCCGTCCGAGCCCGCAGAGCCGGTGTGCCCGAAGGCGTTTGCGCCGAGGAACGGATACAGCAGGCTCTTGGCTTCGAAACCCAACGTGTAGGGGGCGCGGGCTCCGCGCACCAGGTCCGCACCGCTGGAATGGATCGCGGAGATGGTGGCGATGGTTTCCAGCGACAGCAGCGGGTCCCGGCCGTCGATGCCGGTGACCGCCGCCGCGTACATCGCTGCCACGCCGCTCGCGCTGCCGACACCGCCGGCCGAGGCTTGGCCGAGGCGGCGCAGTGTGGCGTTGTTGGGCAGTGCCATGACGTCGGCCGCGGTGAAGTCGCGGGCGTTGAGATTGTAGGAAATCCCAGCTATGCCATGGGGGTTGGGCGAGTTCGCGGCGAATGCCGCCTCCATCTCCGCAGTCGCCTGCCACGGCAGGATCGGCAGGTAACGGTGCTCGAGTTCAGCGGGCAGCCCGAGGTAGACGTCGAGTCCGTACGGGGCGCGGATACGCCGCTCGAACAGCTGCTGGATGGTACTGCCGGTGATCGCGCGCACCACCTCGCCGACGATGGCGTGGGTGACGAATCCGCCGTAGCCGTGCACTACCCCCGGTTCGAAGAGCGGCCGTTGCTCCACCAGCCGTTCGGCGATGACCCGTTCGTCGGCGAGTTCGGCGACGGTGAAACCGCCATCGACACCGACGATCCCGCAACGGTGCACGAGTACGTCCCGCACCGTGATGCGTTCCTTACCCGCCGCGGCGAACCGCGGCCAGTAGTGCGCCACGGTCTGGTCGACATCGATGGCGCCATCTTGGATCAGCAGTGCCACGACCAAGGCGGCGGCGCCTTTGCTGGTGGAATGCAGACCGGTCAGCGTGGTGCCCGTCACTTGCGGCCCGGCCCATAGATCCACCACCTGCTGGCCCCGCACGAAGGCGGCCAGTTGCGCACCGGACTTCCCGTTCTCCTCGGCGACGACCGCGGCGAATTCGGCACGCACCTCCTCGAACCCGGCGGCGACAATGCCCTGTACTTCGATCGCATTCACAGTGTTCTTCCCTTCGGTACGGCGGATGCCGCGAATCGTGTTCTGCCGCAATGACGTACGGCATCGTGAAAATGTGACCGCCACACCGGAACCGCTGGCTGGAGCGGCGAAGGGGCGGCGCACGGGCGCTGGGGACATCGGATCCGGGCGGTACCCGACCCGTCGGCGAAGGGGGAGGGTCACGTTTCCCGCGGCTGGTTCGTCATCGGTACAGGAAGAGATCGAGGAGGACTCCGTGCACGATGAGCAGTTGCTGACCGACCGGTTCGAGGCACACCGCACCCACCTGCGGGCGGTCGCCTACCGGATGCTCGGCTCACTCACCGACGCCGACGACGCGGTTCAGGAGGCCTGGCTGCGTCTGGCCCGCACCGACACCACCGAGGTGGGCAATCTCGGTGGCTGGCTGACCACCGTCATCGGGCGGGTCTGCCTGGACATGCTGCGTACCCGTAAGACTCGCAGCGAAGAACCACTGGAAGCCGAGCACCTGCCCGACCCGATGATCGCCAGTGAGACCGTGCTGGACCCGGAACACGAAGCGCTGCTTGCCGACTCGGTGGGACTGGCGCTGGTGGTCGTACTGGAATCGCTGAGTCCGGCCGAACGACTCGCCTTCGTCCTGCACGACATGTTCGCGATGCCCTACGAACAGATAGCACCCATCGTTGATCGCACCCCGCAAACCGCCAGGAAGCTCGCCAGCCAAGCCCGGCGCCGAGTGCAAGGCGCAACCCCGGGCCGGGCTGCGGACCTAGCACGGCAACGCCGCGTCGTGGACGCTTTCCTCACCGCCGCCCGCGGCGGCGACTTCGACGAACTCCTGCGCCTGCTCGACCCGGACGTAGTACTGCGCGCCGATGCCGGTGCGGCGATGCGCGTTATCCGCGGCGCCGCCGCCGTCGCCGGGCAAGCCGAAACATTCCAGCGCATGGCCACCCGCTGCGCCATCTACCCCGCGGTGGTCAACGGCGGTCCCGGACTGGTCAACACCGTCGAGGGCAGCCCGTTCTCGATCATCGGTTTCACCATCGCCGGGGAGCACATCACCGCCATCGACATTCTCTCCGACCACGATCGACTCCAACAGTTCGACCTGACCGACGCACTCTTCGGGACGGGAGGGATACGAACCCGGGTTTAGACCAGTGGTCAGGGGTGACGGGCGTGGACGGCTAGCTGGCGAGCTCGCTGTGCTGGTCGGATGAGCGGCGGCGGAGGAAGGCGAGGAGGTCGGGGCCGCCGCGTAGACACCAGAGTGCGATCACGGGGTCGCAGATCGCGCAGCCGAGCGAGGAGTTGTGCGCGAAGGGGACGATCGGCTGGCCTTTGAGGTGATGCAGCACGTCGGAAGCGGTGTGCAGCAGCCAAGCGACTCCGATGAACGTCCATGAATTCAGGCCGCGGAATGCGCAGTAGGTGATGGCGGCGGCGAACAGGTACTCCCAGGCGCCGAGGCCGCCGCCGCTCAGATACGCGGCTCCGGCGCCGGCGACCATGATCGCGTTGAACGTGCGTCGGTGTGGTTCCCGGATCAGCGACATCAGTAGGGCGTACGCAGCGCCGATCAGCAGCGGCACAACAACATTGACGATGGCGGCGTTCATGACCGGGCGGCTCCTCGTGACGGTTCAGGGTGGATCGGTCACGAAGGTATCTCCCCGCACGGACGTGTCCCAGTGGCCTTTCTGCCAGTTATCCACGGAAAATCGCCAAGGCGAATCATGCGGTCCTGCCATTGTTTTCGTTGCCTTCGCCGCGTCGCCCCGACCGCCTACCGCCGAGCCTTTCGGTGAGCGGCCCAGGCGATCGGTGACTGCGCGATCCTGGATCGACACACGAGTTGGTTGCCCGCACGACGAACGAGCTGCGCTGTCGCTATCGGCGAGGCGGTGGATCGTCAGCAACCGACAGGTAACCGATTCGGTTCAATTATCGCCCGTTCCTCTTGTTGCTCCAGCTCGGTGCGCCTTTGGTGGGTCGGGACGAGCCCGACGCGGGTCGAGTATTCCCAGACACGGCTGCGTGGGTAGCAAACCGGACAACGGTGTGATCTGCCTCGGGCGCGGTGGTGATCGGCCCACGACCGGGGGCGGGCTCGACATCGATCGCCTCGGGATCAGGAGCCCCGACGACCATGGGCAGGCGGCCGTGTGACATCAGTACTGCGTTCTCCATCAGGACGGCGAAGTCGATGTGTGCCAGCTCCTTCGGGAGCGGCGCACTATCGTCACCGACCATTACCCGAACCCCGCAGCCTCGATCGCTGCACCAATGGTGGGTTTCGGCAGGGGAGTGGCCGATCCGGTCCATGATGTCTTCGGCCAACTCGCGGCCGCCGAGATCGATATCGATGATCATGCTGGCACCGATCGCGCGCAGGTAGTTCATGGCCATGATGAACCAGCGGCGAACCTCGTAGTCGACGCGGTGGTGGTTGGCTTGTTCCCAGCCGGGCCGATTCTTCGGGGCGCGGTACTGCGGATAGAACCCGCGTAGATCCTCGACACTGATCACGACCGGGCGGGTTGCGCTGCGGTGCTATGGGCGAGGGATTCCACGGTTTGAGCGCGGCCCGTCGTTGCGTGTAGTCGTCGCGGCGTTGTGCCCATGCCGGGTCCTGGGCTGCTCGCAGCTTGCGTGGGCCGCGAGTTCGGTCAGGATTTTCCTGGCGAGCGCGTAGCCAGCCTTTTCGTCCGGTGGGATGGAAAGTCTCCCAGATCCCGGAAGCAGTGAGCGGTCTTGGCCGACAGATAGGCGTCGTCGAAGCGGTTTCGATCACCCCGTATGACAAGGGCTGGCCTGCTTCTGTTTCGGCTAGTAGCGCAGTGGGGGAATTGCTGTGAATGGTGCGGGGAGTTCTTCAGTACCTGCCTAATTCGATGCGTCGATCCAATGGATATGGGTCACATTTTCGCCGCGTCGCATTGTGATTGTTCGCACTGTTACTCGGGCGCGGCCTGGGGTGTCTGGATTCGACATTTCTAAATGTTACTCTGGGTTATATTTACATAGGCTAGGTTGTGATTCAGCGAACAGGAGGCTGATCGTGGCGATGGCGGCTGAATCGGTAAGCGAATGAGCGGCGCGAGCGATCTTGTTGTCGGCATAGACGTCGGTACGACAGCGGTAAAGGCGGCCCTGTTCACCGGTCACGGCACCGTGCTACGCCGTCATACCGGCGGTCACGCGATGGTGCGTCCTCGTCCAGGCTGGGCCGAGCAGGAGCCGCAGCAGTGGTGGCTCGGCTGCGTGCGCGGTGTGGAGTCGGTACTGGAAGACATCGAGCCCGAGGCGGTCCGGGCCCTCGGTGTCGTGAGTCAGGTCAATACCCATGTGTTCGTGGACTCCGATCTTCGACCCTTGTTGCCCGCTATCACCTGGCAAGACCAACGCTGCGCTGACATTGCGAGGGAAGTCGACGAAAAGCTGACCCCTGCGGACAAAATGAGAATCTGGGGCCACGAATCCACCGTCGACGCCTCGGCTCTGGTGGCGCGCGCACTCTGGGTAACTCGGCACGAGCCGGAGGTCTGGCGGCGCACCCGGTGGGTGCTCAGTCCGAAGGACTACCTCAACGCGCGGCTGACCGGCAAGGTCGCCACCGATGCACACTCCTCCATCGGCTTGGTCGACGCCGCAGCGCGCGGCTACCTCACCGAAGCGGTCGATCTCGTCGAGGGGCTCGCTGAACGCCTCCCTCCGTTGACGGGTCCAACCGTTTCCTTGGGGCAACCGGTCCATCCTCCGTTCGACCGCCTTCTCGGATCGGCGACTGTCGTGGTCGGCACCATGGATGCGCTCGGTGACGCACATGGTTGCGGCCTCGCCACGCCCCGTCGCGCCATGGTTTCCTGCGGCACGTCGCTTGTAGTCGCCGGTGTCTCGGATCGGGCCCGCCCAACGCCCGGTGTCGTCACCTTCCCGCCGATCGATGGCCTGCACATACATGCGGGCCCGACCCAGGCGGGTGGGGATGCGCTGCGCTGGTGGAGTCGTACGTGCGGCCTGACGGTCGCGCAAGTTCTGGTCGACGCCGCGTCCGCGCGCGGCGGGTCCGGCGTCGTATTCACTCCGCACCTCTCGGGTGAACGCGCGCCGCTGTGGGACGCGGCCGTTCGTGGCAGCTTCCTCGGGCTCAGCGCGTCGACCACACGCCAGGACATGTCCCGAGCGGTCCTCGAAGGTGTGGCCATGTCCGGCCGCCAGGTCTTGGCCGCTGTCGAATCCGCTTGCGACGCACCGCTGGCGCCGATCACGCTCTCCGGAGGAGGCGCCAACAGCGACCTGTGGGCGCAGATCTTCGCCGACGTGTTGGGCAGGCCCCTGCAGCGGTTGACGACCCGCGACTACAGCGCGGCTTTCGGCGCGGCATTGCTGGCGAGCGTCGGAGCGGGAGCGTATCCCGACCTGCGCACCGCTGCAGGAGAAGCCGTGGCCGTCGATCGCGCCTTCGTCCCGGATCGCCAGCAGAACGAGATGTTGGACCCGCTCTACGAGATCTACGTTGACTCTTATCACGCACTGCGGGAAATACACACGAAAATGGTGAGCTGGCGGTCACAGCGCGGTTATTGAGCCCACACGCGGCCAGTTCGCCGGGGGATGCAAGCCGGTAGAACATTCCGACGGACCCCAAGGAGAGGTCGGGATTGTCCCGAGTTCGGTTGACCGACGGGGTATCCAGATTTCAGGCCGCCAATGCGAACGGATTGAGGGTCTCGTACTCGACCGGAGTCAGGCGGCCGAGGCCACGTTGACGACGACGCCGGTAGGTGCGTTCGATCCAGCCTACGATCGCCAACCGCAGATCCTCGCGCGTGGCCCGGCGGCACCGGTCGAGCACATTGCGTTGGAGCAGGGCGAAGAATGATTCCATCGCCGCGTTGTCACCACATGCGCGTACCGGCCTATGGAGCCGTATCGAGTAGGGGCCAGGGGCGCTGGTGTCGGGATTGACTGCAACTGCTGACGTGTCCAAGAGCGTATGAATTGTGCGCGCACATCAGACTCTGCGCAGCCGGCCCGAGGGGTCAGCGTGCCAGCAGCACACTGAGGCCGACCAGTAGCAGCGGAACCAGCACGGCCGCAGCGATTACGGCGAGCATCGCGCTGCGGCCGGGGCGTTGCTGAGGGCTGAACCCAGCTGCGCCGGTGGAGTAGATGGTGTAGGGCGGGGCGTAAAAGAACACGATCGGTCCTTGGGTGGTGTCGATGTCGAGCCGGGCTTTGCCGACCTGCCACCAGGTGTACTGCGAGTACAGCAGCACGCGATATCGCCCCGGTGGCAACAGCACTCGGTTGCGTCCCTGCGCCAGCGGGTACTGCAAGCCGTAGCCGAAATCCGCCACCATCGGCAGCGGTCGAGCGCGGGCTTTGATCGGCGTACTCGCTTCGATGACGATCGGGGATACCGGAGTGGTGGGCCCGAAGGGAGGCCGAGCCCCAGGGGAGTGCATCGTGAAAGGTTATCGCCTGCACGTTTTGTCGGAGAATTGCTGACGAAACGACAGTGGCCCCGTAACGGGTCCTGTTTCTCGGGAGAATTGGTCGGGTCTCGACAGCACCAAGTCACGCAGGGCGCACGCTGGAGGTAGTCGGCAGTTCTCGAGCGTCGACTCGGATCTCACATTCATCGACGGCCATGCTCCCCAGGACGTCGAAGACGGCACGGTGCCGGCTGTTCTGGGCGAGGCTTACAACCGCGCCTGCTACGCGATCGCGGCGATTATGGTCGTGGTCGCCGTCAGTGCGATCGCCTTGCCCACCGGTCGCGACCGTGCTTGATCGCCCGCGCGACCGCTGACTTCCGCGCTCCGCGACTCGTCACCGCACCGTCGGTCACGGGCGCCCGGATCCCTGCGGCCAATGCGGCGGCGAGGAGGCTGCCGAGTGGAACCCGCCGTTGGCATGGTCGAAGGTGCTGAGTGCACGATCGGTCAGTCCCCACCGTGGAGTGGCCAGTCGCCGGGCAGGCCCAGCCAAGCACCGATCATGCGGATGGCGGTGATGAGGGCTTGCATGCTGTCGGCGCCGGAGGCAAAAGCGCGGGGTCGGTTGTCGACTTGGAACGGACACAGGACCAGGTTTTGATCGGGTGGTGCGAACGGGTGACCGAGGCAGACGTAGTGGCGGCGATCGTTGTGTGCGAAGGAGCGCTTTGCAACGACGTCTGCTACGTCGGCGAGGTCGGTGGTGGCGGCACGGTCTGCGGTGACTACGGGGAATCCGAGCTCGGCGGGGCCGACGACGGTGAACCGACTACCGGATTCGTTGGCGCGGGTAAGTTCGGTGCCTATCTGTGACAGGGCGGTGTAGAGGGCAGCGAGACCGTCGTGTCCGCGGCTGGTCCATTGCCCACGGTCCTGGATCGCGAAGCCGCACTCGTAACCGTCGCGGACCGGGCGCGGTTTCGCGATCTCGATCAGGATCGGTCGGCCCTCGTCACGTACGAGACGGGCTCCAACGATTGTGCCGAGCAAGCTGTTCCCCATTCCTCTGAGAGATCGTCGAATGTTGCGTACCTGGCTCGCCGCACAGATTGGCTGGGTCGTGCGATGGTCACGATGTCGGCCACAAGGCGCGGATGACCAGAAGCTGATCGCGTGCTCGGAGTGTCGGCGTCTCAGGGTCGTCGCGCCATCGGATTCGGCCACAGCGGACGACTGCCAATACGAGCGGGCTGCAGTGGGTTGGGTGCTGTCCGATCTCGCCTGCACGGACCGGGCGTTGGGCCACAACAATTTCGGGGGGATGCCGTAACGCCCGCTGGAACTCGCCGAGCAGGCCGGGGCGGCGTGTACTCAACCCCAGTAGCCGGCCGGCGATTCTGCTGGTGACGACGACCTGATCGGCGCCGAGGTGTTGGGCGACAGCTCTCCAGCCGCCACTGCGCAAGGATGTGCAGATCGCTGCGTGGCTGTTGAGCCCACGGACCGCCGAGGTGATGCGGACAGCGTCGCTGTCTGCTGCTACAGCGATGGTGACGGAAGTCGCCTCGCTTGTGCCGGCCCTGCGGAGCACGTCGAGGTCGCAGGCGTCACCCAAGACAGGGTGGGCGCCGTCGCGGCGAGCGACCGCGACGCGTGCCGGATCCTGGTCGATGACAACAAGATCGGATCCCGATCCGACATCGTCGATTGCGCCTGCGGCGCTGCGGCCGATGCTGCCGTAACCGATGACAATCGGGTGTGAAATCATGCCAGGCTCCCAGGTCGTCCAGCGATGCGTCATCAACTCGCCGACCAGGCTTCCCGGCACTCCGGGCGATCACACTAGCAGGTCGAAAGCTCTGAAACGTTTCATCGGGCGCCGGTGATCGAAGATTATGATCAACACCCACGCGGCGATCCCAGCTGACACCAATGCCACGACCGCTGCGCCGATTGCGGCCATCACCGCGTGGGTGATGGTCCTCGGAGCGCTGGTCGGCGCATCGTCGGCGTCCAGCCAAACGGTCAGCCGGTCACCACGTGCTGCGGTACGTGGCACCGCGACGGTCGCGGTCTCGTCTCGACCGGCACGGTGCCACTGTGTCTTCGCCTGGTAGCGGTACGGGGCGACCTGCTGTGGCTCTTCGATGAGTGTCGCTGCTATCGCGTATTTGCTTGTCTCGGAATGGGTCTCGGCAGCGACGGTGGTATAGGACCGCAACCCGGCCGCTCCGGCGATCAGCACACCGACCACCAGGACGACCGATGCGGCGATCCGGACCGGTGCGATCCGTGGGCTCGCCGTGCAGATCAACTGATCTCGGACTCGCGACAGTAGCCGGGATACCGATGATCGAAATCGCAGCGTCAGCGTGGATCTGTCGAGTGCCATCGTGATTCCTCGGACGGGGGCATCGCTACCCGGTATCGCGCGTCGCGGACAACAACGGTGCGGTGCACCAGGACGGTATGCCGTGCTACCACTTCGCACCTCGAACTCTTCCGTGTAGTGGTCTCCGGTAGCGGTGGCGACCCCGCGGTCCCGCGCACCGGTGACGAGGTATCGGCAGCTGCGAACGCAAACCGAATCACCGTCTCCACTCGGAATTCTCACAGCGCTGACAACGATCGTGAGGTAGATTTCGCACGCTGCGGCCCGCGGTGTCTCTCCGCCGCCATGGCGTGTGTGTGACATGTATGGATTCATTGTTCCGTTACATCGTGGTAATCGGTCGTAACCGGGTTGTCGCGGCGTCTGTGCGAGTATCCTGCGTCGACGTCGTTACCTCGATGGGAGTATGTGTTTTGAGTGAGTTCCTGGCCACCATCAATGGCTATATATGGAGCAATGGGCTGATCTACTTGTGCTTGGCAGCCGGTGTATATTTTTCGGTTCGATCCAGATTCGTTCAGGTCCGCCAGATTCCGGAGATGATCCGGCTGATGATGAGCGGCGAGAAGTCCCCGTCGGGGGTGTCGTCGTTCCAGGCCCTGACCATGTCGCTGTCCGGACGGGTGGGCACCGGCAACATCGCGGGCGTCGCGACCGCGATCGCCTTCGGCGGTCCCGGTGCGTTGTTCTGGATGTGGGCGGTGGCGTTCCTCGGAGCGTCGACCTCGTTCGTCGAGTGCACCCTCGGACAGATCTACAAGACTCGCGATCACCTGACCGGTGAGTATCGCGGGGGGCCCGCCTACTACTTCAGCAAGGCCATGGCGCACACCCGCGTGGCCGCGCCGTTCAAGATCTACGGGATCGTGTTCGCGGCGGTGACGGTGCTTGCGTGTGGTCTGCTGCTGCCCAGTGTGCAGTCCAACTCGATGGCCTCGGCCATGCACCAGGCGTGGGGCGTACAGCAGTGGGTGGTTGCGGTCGGCACCGTCATCGTGCTGGCTTTCGTCATCATCGGCGGGGTCAAGCGGATCGCGGCGTTCGCCTCCGTGGTGGTGCCGTTCATGGCGATCGTCTACATCGTGCTGGCGCTGATCATCGTGCTGGCCAACGCCGGGCAGATCCCCGAAGTCTTTCGCTTGATCTTCGCCAGCGCGTTCGGCGCCGACTCGGCGTTCGGTGCGATCATCGGCAGCGCCGTCATGTGGGGTGTCAAGCGGGGGGTTTACTCCAACGAGGCGGGGCAGGGAACCGGCCCGCATTCCGCGGCCGCGGCGGAGGTGTCGCACCCGGCCAAGCAGGGGCTGGTGCAGGCCTTCGCGGTCTATGTCGACACCTTGTTCATCTGCACCGCGACCGGGTTCCTTATCTTGTCGACCGGCGCTTATCGAGTGTTCGACGGGGAGAGCGCGTCCAGCCCTGTGCTCGCCGAGGGAGGTGCGCTTCCATCGGACGCCGCGGTCGGGCCGGCCTTCGCGCAGGTCGGTTTCGACACGCTGTGGAGTGGCGCAGGAGCGACGTTCGTCGCTGTCTCCTTGGCCTTCTTCTGCTTGACCACGATCATCGCCTACTACTACATGGCCGAGACCAACCTGCGGTTCCTGCTCGGCAAGTATTCGACGATTCCCGTGCCGCTGATTCGCGGCACGCTCGGGTCGAACCTCACCTTGCTGCTGCAGACGGCGATCCTGGTGTCCTGCGTGGTGGGAGCGGTGTCCACCGCGACCGAGGCGTGGACGCTCGGTGATATCGGCGTCGGATTGATGGCCTGGCTCAACATCATCGGCATCATCATCTTGCAACAACCCGCCTATAAGGCGCTGCGCGATTATGAACGTCAGCAGCGGGCGGGTAAGGACCCCGTGTTCGATCCGTTGGCATTGAACATTACCGGGGCGACGTTCTGGGAAAGCTACAAGCCGACGACCAAGGACCCGGTGAAGACCACGGCGTAGTCGGACACCAAGAATACGGGTGCGAGCCAATCGCACCCGTATTTCTTTTTTCCAGTTAGTGCCCTAACAACGTGACAGCAACCGATGAGCAAAATCGAGCGTCAAGCGAGCGGCTGTATCGGCGGGATCGTCTGCCCGCAGTCAGCTGGATTCGATGGCGGGGCTCCATTTTCTCTGCTGTTCGTCGTTCGCCAGGGCGGTCAGTCTGGACTCGAGGTGCGGCGGCACGTCGGTGATATCGAGTTGGACGCCGTCCTTCGCCGAGTGGTCGATGAACGTGAGTAGCGCGTTCGCGCCGGACATGTCCATGTAGCTGACGCCGGCCAGCGACAGCGTCAGCTCCGGCTTGTCCGTGCGCAGCGTGGTGAAGACGTGATCGGCGGACAAGAACGACAACGGGCCGTGGATTTGGTAGGTGGTGCCGTCCTGGGTGATGGTGGCCTTGCGTCGTCGGGACCACATCGCGTGGATGAGCAGCGACAGCACGACACCGACGGCGACAGCGGCGGTCAGGTCGACGAGGACGGTGATGATCATCGTCGCGAACAACACCACGACATCACCTTTCGGCGAGACGTGGGCCTTTTTCATTGTCGCCCAATCGAACATGCCGAAGGCGGTCATGATCAGAATCCCGGACAGTACGGCCAGCGGGATGTATTGAACGACGGCGCCGAGACCCGCCACGAAGATCAGCAGGATGACGCTGTGGGTGGCGGCCGAAATCGACGTGCGCCCACCGCTTTTGATGTTCACCACGGACCGCACCGTCGCACCCGCGGCGGCCAGGCCGCCGAACAACCCGCTGGCGATATTGCCGAGCCCTTGGCCGATGAGTTCTTTGTTGCTGCGGTGCCGCGTGCCGGTGATGTTGTCCATCACCACCGAAGTCAGCAGCGAGTCGATCGATCCGAGCAGCGCGATGCTCAGCGCGGGAAGCAGCAGCGTCAGCAACAGAGAGCCGCCGAGGTCGGGTGTGTTGAGGGTGGGGATGGCCTCGGGGATCTTGCCGATGTAGTCGACCGCGGTGTTCAGCGCCACCGGTCCGATGCGGACATTCTCCAGCGCCCCCGCGGTGAGCGGAAGGATCGCGGTGATGGTGACCAGAACGATGAGGCTCGCCGGTATCGACTTGATCAGCCGTGCTGAAACGAGCAGCAACACGATGGTGACGGCGACCAGGAGGAAACTCTTCTGCGCCTGATCCAGCTCGCCGAGAATGATGATCAGCGCGATGCCGCCCATGAAGCCCGATACCACCGGATGCGGGATGAACCGGATGAACGAGCCGAGCCTGCACAGACCGAACAGGATCTGAAACCCGCCGGCCATGATGAACGCGACGAAGGCGGACTCGAGCCCATGAGCTGCGATGACGCCAGTGGCTACCACGGTGATCGGTCCGGTCGGCCCGGTCACCTGGCCGGGCGTGCCACCGAAAACGGCGGCGAAGAACCCGGCGAAGATCGCGCCGTAGAGGCCGACCAGGGCGCCTTCGGGAGTGCCGGTGGCGGTGATACCGAACGCGATGGCCAGCGGCAGGGCAACGATCGCCACCGTCAATCCGGATAACGCCTCTGCGGCGATACGTTGCAACACGACCCGAGCACCTCACCACTTGGTAAACCAAGCTCGGCTCGCGGTGAACCGAACTGCCGACCAGACTTCCCGGCGCTCCACCCGTAAAGATGCCGTAAAGACCCCCTCAAGAGCAAGTCCACTCGGTCTGTAACCGAGCGAACCCGATCTCGGTGTGCGAACCGCGAATACCCGTGGCCCCCGACATCCGGTTCCTACGGTCCCGGCCAACCCGGAAATGGCGTCTCTGGGATCGGTGGCGGATCGGCGGGAATCCGGCGCTCCAGGCTGTCGATGCCCACGGGGTTGGTCTGTGGGTTGGCGCGTGCCCATGCCGCGCATGCGGCGACGAGGGACGAGCGCTGCGGACCGCGCGATGTCGGTCCCCAGACATCGATGATCTTCCAGTCGTCGAAAACGTTGTATTTCGGCGCACGATCAACCTGGTGCCTCGTCGAAACCGGAACCGCCTCGGTCGGTATCGGTCCGCTGCTGGAGCGGGCTCGGGCGGTGAGTCCGATCAGTCGGCCCCGTTGGAGTTCACCACGTCGGCCGGGTCTGGTCCAACGGTAGTGTGCGCCACCGTCTATCGAATCGGCGACATTCGTGGTGTCCAAGCAATAGGCAGCGGTGAACCCGTTGGGTTCGGGTTGGATTCGCACGAGCCGGGCCAGAAACGTGCCGTGCCACCGCAGTTGCCAGTTGCCTTGCTGGGCACCGGGCGGGTACGCACCACCGTCCGGAATGTCCAACCAATCCACCCCCGACACCGCCGCCGCGTACCCGGGATAGGCCAATTCATTGCCGACCGACCTTGCCAAGCGTTTGCTTTCGGCGAAGGCCCGGACGACCTCCGCGTTCGGGGCTGTGAGGTCGATGCCCTCTGCGGCGCTCCATCGGAACGTGTAGTCACCTGCCCATTGGATCGGGAAGGTGTAGTCGGCCGCGGGTACCGGAGTCGGCCGTGCTGCGCTCGTCCGATCCGACGGCGGGTGTTTTGTACGGTCGTCGGTCCCGCATGCCGCCGCGACCAGCAGCACTGCCGCGGTCGCGTACCGTACAGTGCGACCGATCCGGCTCATGGACGACTCTTCCTGCACTCGATGGGCGGGGCTTGCTCGAGCGTAACGGGCCAGCAGTCACTGGTCTGCACGTTCCCGCTACGACGCGCGGTGTCGGCCGCTCGATGAGCGTGGCAGGTAGTTCCGGCAGTGCGGCAATGGTTGCCACGCTGTCGCACTCATCACTCGGATGAGCGCCGGTATCCGTAGGCGGATCCGGACAACACCGGAGCCAGATGTCCGGCATCCGGCGCCACGGCGGTAGGGATTTTCGGCAGTGCGTACGGATGATTGCGGCTGAGCCAGCTGACGAGCTCCTCCCGGACCGCGCACCGCAGCGTCCATACATCGTCGGCATTGCGGGCCGACATCGATGCGCGCAAGACGATATTCGTCGGCGTGCTGTCGGTCACCAGGAGGTTCCAGCTGCGGCCATCCCAATCCGGACGTTCTCGAAGGAACTCATACAGGTGCTCGCGCAGCTCCGCGACCGGCGTGCTGTGGTCGACATGCAGGAAGACCGTGCCGGTGATCTGTGGTCCACCCTTGGACCAGTTTTCGTAGGGCTTGCTGTTGAAGTAGGACACCGGCATGGTCAGCCTGCGATCATCCCAGATCCGCACGGTGAGGAAGGCGAGGGTGATCTCCTCCACCGTGCCCCATTCGCCCTCGACAACCACGGTGTCGCCGATCTTCACCGAATCCCCGAAGGCGATCTGCAGACCTGCCATGAGGTTGCCCAGCGTCGATTGCGCAGCGACGCCGGCGATTACGCCGATGACGCCCGCCGACGCCAGCAGTGAGGTACCCAGCGTGCGCAGGTTGGGGAAGAGCAGCAAGATTGCCACCGCGGCCGTGCTCAGTGCCAGAACCGCGGTCACGATCCGGCGGACGAGTGCGAGTTGGGTGTTCAGCTGGCGGACTCTGGCGACGTCGGCTGTCCGGTCCGCGTAGTTGTGTAGCGTGTTCTCCGCCATCGCGTCGGCCACCCGGATGGTGAGCCAGGCCGCGGACATGATGGCGATAGTCGCGAGCAAGTTCCGGACTACCTGTTCCTGCCGGAAGTCCAACTCGGCCAACGGAAAAGTGCCGTGCAACGCCGTTGAGCCGAGCAGTACCTGCAGCGGCAGTTGAACCCGGCGCAGCAGGCCGGGCAGCCGCTTACTCGGGTGTTTGTCCGAGCTGTAGCGCAGGAGGCGATCGATCAACAACCCGGCCGCAACGGTCGCCGCGACGGTTCCGCCGAGAACGATCAGCGGTCGTAGTACATCCTCCACTGTGTCGAAACTCCTTGCCATACGGTCGTTCGAGCATCTCCGTCGCCAGGCTACATTTCGATAACGGAACGCCTGGTCGTCAGATCGATGCCGCTTCCGTGATCCGCCTGCGATGGCCCGTCGTCGTATAGATCGCACCGGATTCGGCAGCCGGCACGCCGCACGGCTGAGTATCGGCCACTACGCAGGCGCTGGGAAGTAGCGCGTGGTGGCTCAGCGGTGGCCAGGCGTAACCGGCGCAGCGGCCCGTTGAATCGCGGTTTCTGGCCTGCCGCCCGGAAAATGTTGTCGGCCGGAGCTTCTGGACGTCCGCTTGTGGCACAGGCCCAGTGTCGTTGGTGCCGCCGGCGGCCGCGATAGACCGGTCGTGGCCTCCGCAACTGCGCCTACCGGGTAGCAATGAAGCGCGGAGGACCCCTCAATCATGCTGTTACACAGGGCGTTCCGAGTATGCAGGGGCGGCGGGTTTAGTGCCACCGTGTGCGGGCACGATATCCGCGGTCGGAAAGTTTACGACCGCGCGCACACGATCCTGGCGCCGGCATCGCCGGTCGTCAGGGTCTGTTCGTCGGGGACGGCACCAACGCCCGGCAGGGAATATCGTTCGGGAATATTGCCGAAGTTGCTGGCGGCGGCGTGAACGACGCCGGATAGCCAGTGTGTCCCGCCACCTGCATATGGCCGCCCGCGGACTGGAAATCTCCGGTCGCACCGCCCTCCGGTGCCGTTGAATTCGGTTCGCATACGCCACGTTCGTGCACGTGAAAGCCGTGGAATCCAGGGGTGATTCCGGAAACATCGGTCTGCACCTCCACGTACCCGTGCCGCTCGATAAAAGTAACCTTGCCTGCTGGAGTGCCCTGCGCGTCGACGAATCCCGCCGTGCGGAAGTTCCCACCGGTGAATGTCCTGGATACGCCGGAGTTTCGCCGGTGGTGAGCGGGATCGTGGAACCGGTGTGCACCTCAGGCGTGGTTCCAGTCGTCTCACTCGCCCGCTGCTCGGGTGAACAAGCGGCCAGCAGTGCGGCGGCGCCGGCGAGGGCGACGGCCGAGAGCCGCCGCCCGCTCCCGGAGCTGGACCGGTTGCCCGCCAACGCCATTGGATTGTTCGGTCGGCTGCTCGTGCACATCGTGTCGCCCTTCTCGGAGTCGTCACTCATCGGCTGGCTACCCGGAGGTGAGTGGATCATTCGCGCTGTCGCGTCGTCGACAAAGGTGTCGGGTGCTGCGAAGACTCGGATCATCGCGGCGAAGGTTGCAAGACCCGGATCAGCGGGCATACGGATGGTGTGCCCTCCTCGGGCGGATAGGAGGTCGATGATGGTGCGGGTAGGGTGGAAGATATCGCTGTTGCTCGCCGCTGCAGTGCTCCTTACCGGATGCTCTGGTAGCCAGGACAATACGAGCTCATCGACGGTGCCCGGCAGTTCGGTGACCTCGACATCGGGTGCGTCGCCGCCGGAGCCGTTGCGGTTCAGCGCGCCGACCGTCGATGGTGGGGAGGTCCACGGTGCGAGCCTGGTGGGGAAGCCAGTTGTGCTGTGGTTCTGGACGCCCTCGTGCCCGACCTGTCGACGGGAAGCCGCTGGCGTCGCCGAGGCCGCTCGCGGCAACCCTGACGTGCGTTTTGTCGGCGTCGCCGGCGGAGACCAGTTGCCCGCGATGCGTGACTTCGTCGCGAAGTATGGTCTGCCATTCCCGAATATCGCCGACCTCGACGGTGCGGTGTGGCAGCGGTTCGAGGTGACCGCTGTGCCGTCGTTCGTGTCCATCAGCAAGTACACCGAGGCCGACACCGTGCCAGGAACGCTGAGTGAGCCGGAATTAGCTGCGCGCATAGCGACGCTGTTCTGATTCCGGTGCATAGCGGCCGGTTCCGAATGGCGACCGTCCGGCTCAGCAGCGGTCGAGTGTCTCTCGTAGCGGCCTGTCGCACGTCGAGTACCCATGCGTCAGGCAGTCAAACCTCTCAGCGGGACTGTGGCCAACGATTCCGGCCGACCTGGAAATGAACGCCAGCAGCAGCGTGTGAGGTCTGAACCGCCGCTCCCGCAAGGGAATTGGGGCCATGACGCTGCAATGATCTGCTACGCGCTCCTGCACATCGTGTCCAACAGCTTCTGAATACCACCGGACTGTCCATCGACCGCATCGCTGCGGAAGGCGGTTTCGGCGCCGCGACCACTCTGGCTATCACTGCGCACGGCTGCCAGGGACATCGGCACGGGCCTGAGGCGACAGTCTCGAGCATCGTCAGCCACCGCGGCCGGACCCGGACGCCGGGGTAGTTCCTCAGTCCACGCTGTATGGCCAGAATTGTGGGTTATGTGGCTATCCAGCCACTGGGCAGCAGCTTTCAGCGACCGGAGACTGAGTGGGCACCGTCGAAAGGACTCTCAATGACCGTTCAGCACGCCGATCCGACCCAGTTCGGATTGCCCACCTCCGAACTCGCCGTCGCTGCCGATGAGTTGGTCGCCCGGGTATCACCGCCGATGGTCTACAACCATTGCGTGCGCAGTTACCTTTTCGCCCGCGAGGTAGCAGCCGCGGAGGGCATGCGCGCCGACGTGGACTACGACGCGGAACTGCTCTATCTCGGCAGCGTGCTGCACGACCTCGGAGCAACCGAGCACGCCAACGGCAGTCAGCGTTTCGAGGTCGACGGCGCCGACGCGGCCGCGGAATTCCTGCGCAGCTGGGGGATAGCCGAGGCCAGGGTGCAGACGGTGTGGAACGCAGTGGCGCTGCACACCGTTGACGGCATCGCTCACCGCTTCGGTCCGGTCGAGGCGTTGGTGCAGCGTGGAACCGGGGTCGATATCGTCGGCCGCGACCGAGATCTGTTGCCTGCCGGGTTCGCCGATCGCGTACATGCGGTGTGGCCGCGCTACGACCTCGGATACACATTCGGTGAGATGCTGGCCAGGCAGGTGCGGGACAATCCGGCCAAGGGCAGCCCGTTGACGTTTCCCGGACAGGTTTGTCAGCTGTACTACCCGACCCATGGAACCGTGACATGGTTCGACATCGTCGACGGCGCGGGCTGGAACGACCGTCCGGTGCCCGGTGTTTCCGGCAGTGTCGGGGCGGCTACCCCTGACGAACTCGCGCCGCTGTTCGCACAATTCTTCAACTCCGGCGACCTGGAGAGGTTGATGTCGCTGTACGAACCCGCGGCAGTGCTGTTCGCCGGTCCGGGTGAGCGGCGATCCGGTACCGCGGCGATCCGGGCGTCGCTGGAAGCAATGATCGTCTCGGGGGCGAAGATCGAGCTGCGCTCCCGCCGGATCCATGTCGCCGGCGAACTCGCGCTGATCGCCAACGATGCCACCGTGTCCGGCGTGGGTGGTCCGGTCCGGTCCGCGTCCACCGAGATCGCCCGCCGTGGCAGGGACGGATCCTGGCGATATGTGCTGGACGATCCGTACTTCTCGGTAGGCACCGAAAACTGAGTTGAAGTTGCCTGAACCCACTGCGCCACAGGAGAATTGAGATGACCACCTACGGACTACTGATCTTCGACGAGGTCGAGGAGCTGGACTTCGCAGGCCCCTGGGAGGTTTTCACCGCCTCGTCGCGCCTGCGTGGCGACGTAGACAAGGCCGTACTGATAGCGGAGACGACGGATGCCGTTCGTTGCGCCAAGGGCATGCGCGTGCTGCCGGATCACTCCGTGACCGAACACCCGGCGTTGGACGTTTTACTGGTGCCTGGCGGATACGGGGCCCGCGTGATCCAGCCGCACAATGCGGTGATCACCGAGTGGATAGCCGGCACCGCCGCGACCGCCGCCTGGACGGTCGGTGTCTGCACCGGCGCGTTCCTGCTGCACGCCGCAGGGGTGGCGCGCGGACGCCGGGTGGCCACCCACCGGAACTACGAGGACGACCTCGAGCGGCTCGGCGAGGTCACCGTCGTGCGCGACGCCCGCTACGTCGTAGCGGGCAATCTCGTCACCAGCCAAGGGGTTTCGGCCGGTATCGACAGCGCCCTGTGGCTGGTCGGCGCGCTGCACGGCCGCGACCATGCCCGCGCTGTCCGCCGCGTCCTCCAATACGACCCCGCACCGCCCTACCTTGCCGACGAACCACTGATCGACCCCGCCGGGAGTCGGGACCCGCTAAATCATTGCCAGTGATGCGCGGGGCCGTTGGCGGTGGGCGTGGCCCGGCATGACGGGGTCAGGAGACAAGACCGAGGGTCGCCTCGCCGATGTCGCCGACTACACCGCGCAACTGCGCGCGGCCCTCGGCCAGTTTGTAAGTGACACCGGCGATCGCACACTTACCGGCCGAGACGCGTTCGGAGATGATCGTCGACCGCTGCATCAGCAATCGGCCGGTTTCCACGACGTGGCGGGCTTCGAGTTCATCGATGCCGGTGAGCCCCTCGCGCCGACCCATCAGGACCGACGGGGTGACTCGCTCGACCACACTGCGAATGAACCCGCCGGGGACATCGCCGCCATCGAGCGCATCGATGGTCGCCCGCACGGCACCGCAGCTGTCATGGCCGAGCACCACGATCAGCGGCACACCCAGCACCTCGACGCCGTACTCGATGGAGCCGAGGACCGAGGAGTCGACGACGTGGCCGGCGGTGCGGACGACGAACATGTCACCGAGGCCTTGGTCGAAGATGATTTCCGCGGCCACTCGGGAATCGCCGCAGCCGAATACGATAGCCGAAGGCTGTTGCCCGGCGACGAGCCTGGCCCGGTCGGCCGCACCCTGGCAGGGATGCTGCAGTGTGCCGTTGACGAATCGGTCGTTGCCCTCACGCAGGGCCTTCCATGCACTGATGGGGGAGTTTCGAGGCATATGTCCGATTTACCATATTTCCGTCCGACGGAAGAAAACCCGAGCCTGCTGAGCTCTGTGGCTGGCCCGCTGCGCCCGTTCACCGATCCGAGGGATCGGCCAGCATCAGCTTGAAACCCGCGTGACTGGCCTCGAATCCGAGCTTGCCGTAGAAACGATGCGCGTCCACCCGACTACCGTGCGAGGTCAATTGCACCAGGGCGCAACCGCGTTCGCGCGCCCGCCGGACGCACTCCTCGATCAGCCGTGATCCCAGACCGAGGCCACGCATCGCCCGATCCACCCGCACCGCCTCGATCTGCGCCCGTACCGCGCCCTTGCGAGCCAGTCCGGGCAAGAAGCTCAGTTGCGCCGTTCCCACCACGGCACCGCGGTGTTCGGCAACCAGTAACTCCTGTCGCGGATCGTCTTCGATCTCGGCAAAGGCCGCGCGGTACAGGTTCAGGTCGTCTGCGGACTCGCGGGTGCTGCCAAGTGTGTCATCGGCGAGCATCGTCACCATCGCGGAAAGGTCATCGATCGTCGCGGACCGGAAGATGATCTCGTCCATGCACCAATTCGATCATGAGACGCGCGATGGGACATGACGCTGCCGCAGAATCAGAATGTTCCACCTCGACTCGATCACCTGGCTGCGCGTCGACCGCTGGTCACGCGGGCGGGTCACGCTCGGGGGAGTCGTTGTGGTTGAGTCTCAGTGGACGCGGGCTCCGTTGCGGCTGTTCAGTGGCCTATCTCTCCCGGTCGGATAGCTTCACACGGTCGGGCCACGGCGATGAACGGCGGTGTCGATCGCGGCAATGGTGGCCAGGGCCAAGAGGATGGTCATGATGGCTGCCATGGGTGTGGCGCTGTGGGTGCTGAACAAACCCACCAGCGGGGAGGCCGCCGCACCGAATAAGAATTGCCCGCCGCCGAGTAGGGCGGACGTCGCACCGGGGGCGGCGCGGCCGCGTTGCTGCGCCACGGTGACCACGGCGGGGAAGAATACGCCGAACGCGGTGAGCGAGAACAGAAGACACAGCCAGGTGACGGCTAGCGAGCTAGCGGCTGTGACAGTGAGGAGCGTCAGCAGCGCCGCGCCCGTCAGTGCTGACGCAGACGCAAGAATGAGAAGGGCCTCTGCCGACCACCGGTTCACCAGATATCCGAAACTGAGGCTGCCCGCCATGTTGCCGACCGCGTTGACTCCGTAGACCAGGCTCGCGGCCGCTGGTGTGAGGCGATAGATGTCTTGGAAGACAAAGGTGGTGCCGGCGATATAGGTGAATACGGCTGCGCCACCGAACGATAGCGTCAGCACCGGCCCCACGACTGCTCGACGGGTGGCCAGCCCTGCGATAGCGCGCAGTCCTGCGGCGACGCCACCGGACAGCCGCGCTCGAGGTGGATGTGATTCCGGGACCCATCGCCACACGCCCAGGACCAGCACGCCGCCGAGCAGGGCGAGAACCACGAAGACTGCCCGCCACGGAAATACCAGCAGCAACGCGCCACCCGCGAGGGGCGCGAGCACGGGCGCCGCGGCGGTGATCGCACCCAGCCGGGAAAACATCAGCGCCAGATCTTGATCGGCGAACAAGTCCGCGACTACGGCGCGGGCAACGACGATCCCGGCAGCGCCGCTGAGCCCCTGCCCGAAGCGGGCCGCATCCAGAACCGCGATCGTGGGCGCGACCGCACATGCCAGCGAGAGAACAGTGAACAACGCTGTGCCCCACAGCAAAACACCGCGGCGACCGACCGCGTCGCTGACCGGCCCCAGAATGAGCTGGCCGACAATGATTCCGGCCAGGAACCCGGTGAGCGACATCTGCGCGCCGGATGCATCGGAACTCAGCGACGCAGCCAGATCCGGCAAGCCCGGCACATACATGTCGGTGGCCAACGGCGCGGCGCCACTGAGGCCGGCCAGTACCGCGAGCAGCCGCACGCGCTGCCCGCCCGGCATCGGCGCCGCGCGGCCGACCCTGGTGGCCGCGGGGGGAGTTGTCACAGCGGGGGAGCCGCGCCGTCGCCACGCCGGGCACTCCGGGGCGGTCCCGCTGTGTCGGTTCCGCTCACCTCGGCTTCGGCCAGCTCGCGCAGCAGGTCGGCGGCGATGGCGAGCACGCCGCGTTCGGCGTCGGTCATCGTGTGGCGCAGCGCGGCAGCCAGCCAGCGATTGCCGTCCCGGACATGCTCACGCAACGCTGCCCGCCCTGCCTCGGTAATGGCGATGTCCTGCTGGCGGGCGTCGGTGTCGTTGCGGGAGCGGCGAATCCGGCCGTGGTCGTGCAGCTCGTTGATCACCCTGGTGAGTGACTGGGGCTGTAATCCTTCGATCGCCGCCAGCTCCGATGCCGTCAACGGGCCGCTGTGCGTGAGGTTCGCGAGCACCGAGGCGGCCAGGCGGGTCAGCGTCCTGTCGCTACCCGGCTGTTCAGCGCGCAATCGTGAAGACAGCCGCGAGACCCCCCACCGCAGTGACTCGGCCAAACCCAGATCGTCCGCCACATCACCAACCATGAAATCAAGCTAACACTTCATATCTGACTCGTTCAACCCGGAAAAAGCGTCGATTTACAACGCATATGCTTCATATTGCACTGGTCTCTGGGACCACCATCCCCCGACGCCACCCGCCCTGGTCGACAGGCCGGGTCCGGGGCTGCGTTGTGCCGGTCATGGAACAGAGGCGAGTGCGTCGACGAGTTGATCGACCTGCGGTGTGCTGACCAAGATGACGTCATAGCCGAGCTCCTCAGCGGTCGCCTTGTCGAGTGCCAACCGAAGGGCGGGAACCGATCGGCGCACGCTCACGAACAACGCCGTGCGCGTCCCGATGCCCCAGCGTCCGATCTTCGCAACTCCGGTGACCAGCAAGCCGGCGCGGCCGCCCGGTGTCGCGGAACAGCTTGTCGGCCGGTCGACACGCCGGGCGTCGAGTATCCCGCTGAGCGGTATGACCAGGCGCCTGCGCTGAGCGGCGAAAATGCGTTCCCACCACCGCAGCTCGATACGTACCGCGTCGCGATCCACATACACTGCAGCCACTTTTCCTCCAGCAAACTTAGAATGATCCCAGCAACAGTATTATTACCACTTTTGGGAGTAATGGCAATGGCCTCGTCTCGACCCTCGCTAGCTGAGTTGCTGCACCAACCGGTGCGGTGGCGGATCGTGCAAGCACTGATCGGGCGCACACTTACCACCGCCGAGCTGGCCGAACACCTGCCCGACGTGGCCGCGACGACGTTGTATCGCCATGTCGGTGTCCTGGCGGACGCGGGCGTGCTCACTGTCGTTGCCGAGCGCCGAATCCGCGGCACGGTCGAGCGCACGTACGCGATCGGCCCTGGTGCCAGCGACGAAGGCCGCGAAGGCGTCGATCCCGACCAGCTACGAACGATGTTCACCGTGTTCGTCGCGGGCTTGGCCGGCGACCTGGACCGCTACCTGTCCCGCGATGAGATCGCACCAGAGCGCGACGGCATCGCGTTCCGCCAATCCGCGCTGTGGCTCTCCGACGAAGAACTCACGGAATTCATGGGGGCACTGGGTCAGCTGCTCGGCCGATTCGCCGCCAACGAACCCGCGGATGGACGGACCAGACGCATCGTATCCACTGTTTTGATGCCGGACGGATGAGTCTCGAACGGTACCGTTTGCGATCGAAGACGTACGCGGATAGCTGCCGAGCTGCACGTCTCGTGTTCACCATGTCCGCGCTGGGGAGAGCCTGAGAACCCTACTGCACGACCGCTTTCCGCATACGCTGCTGGCGTGTATCTGCAGCAGCCACCACCGATGGTGATCGACTTGGCTCAAGGCGTCGCGAAGAAGTCCGCAGCCGCGATTGTTGTTTCCACTGCGCTCGGCTCGGTCGGGGTCTGGTCCGGGCTGACCGGGCAGGTCGCCGGTGGCGACGGCGTAGCGGCCGCTGCCGTAGTGATCGGTGGCGTATTGCTGCTCATCGCGTTGGCCGGAGTTCTCCTGTGGAAGGTGATCACCCGCCCTCGTTCGTTGGTGATCGAACCGGCTGGCGTGCGTTGGATCGATCCGCATGGCGGCTCATGGGAAGTCGCCTGGCCGGAGCTGGCGGCGGTCGCGGTGTCGCGCACGGTGAACCGAAATCCGCGGAAGCTTGTTCCTTCGGCGATGGTGCGGCTCGACCTGTTCCCCGCCGATCAGGGGTTCCGGCAGCGGCACCCCGAGATGGAACCACTGTGGGAGTTCCATCGAGTTCGCGACGGCTACCGGCTGCCGTTCGGAGACATCCCCGATTCACACGCCCTGGTTCCGCGACTCGATGAAGGGCTGCGCAGATTCGCGGGCCCCCGCTATCGGGGCGTGTGCGACGAAGGATTCACCGTCGGGCTCTTCTGAGTCACGGTGCCCGTTGGCGCCCGCATCGCTGTAACCCTTGGGCTCGAGCAAGGGCTGTCGAATTTGCTTCGGCGGGTCCCTTTACGGCATCTTTACGATAGGAGTGCCGGGAAGTCTGGTCGGCAACCCGGCCCGGAGCGGGTCGGGCCGGTCCAGTGATGGGTGCGTATCCTGTATTTCCGCGTCGCTTCCGCCGCTTCGGCGTTTTCGAGTCTGCTGGCATCGTGTGCCGGGGCTGACACTTCGGCTCGGGTGTTCGCGTGCTCGGAGCAGGCGAGTTCGACTTCTGCAGTGCCCCGGTCGCAGAGCTACGGCAGCACTGTCTGTGCTCGCAGGTCGCAGCATGGGCTCGTGTATTACCTACTGCCGCAGGCGAATTCGGGGGAGTGTGGCATCCGGTGAGCTCTTCCGAGCCTCGGCTGCAACTGTTCGGTCCCGGTACGTGGCCGGAAACTCGACGCATCGCCGCGGTCCTGCGGAAGGAAACCGTCGGTGGTGTCCTGCTGATCAGCGCGGCTGCTCTCGGCTTGTTGTGGGCGAACACGCCGTGGTCGAGCGCGTATGAAGCGGTGCGTGACTACCGGATCGGCCCGGCGAGTCTGCACCTGGACCTCTCGCTCGGCACGTGGGCCGCCGATGGATTGCTGGCGATCTTCTTTTTCGTCGTCGGATTGGAGCTCAAACGAGAATTTGTCGCAGGCGATCTACGGGATCCGCGCCGGGCCGCACTGCCGGTAGTGGCTGCGGTCGGCGGAATGCTCGGCCCGGCCGCCATTTTCATCGGGTTCAACCTTGACTCCGGTGATGGAGCCCTCAACGGGTGGGCCATACCCACGGCGACTGATATCGCGTTCGCCCTGGCGGTGCTGGCCGTTGTCAGCTCGCATCTGCCCACAGCGCTGCGTACCTTCCTGCTGACCCTCGCCGTGGTCGACGACCTGCTCGCGGTGACGGTGATCGCGATCTTCTACACCGAACGTCTCGACCTCGGCTACCTCGCGCTGGCGGGCGTGCCGTTGGTGGTGTTCGCGGTGGCGGTGCGCAAGCGGATCAGCTCACCGTGGCTCCTTGTTCCGTTGGCGGTGCTCACCTGGGGACTGATCCACCAGTCCGGCGTCCACTCCACCGTCGCAGGCGTGTTGCTCGGATTCACTGTCCCGGTGGCCGCAGCCAAAGGCGCCGGACCGGCAATCGCTGATCACGGGTCGGCAGAGCGTTTCGAACACCGGATTCGCCCATTATCCGCGGGATTCGCGGTGCCGGTGTTCGCTTTCTTCGCCGCGGGAGTGACCATCGGTGGTGTGTCGGGGCTGGTCGATTCCCTCGGCGACCGAGTGACAGTGGGTATCGTGGTCGGGTTGGTGTGCGGCAAAGCCCTCGGTATCACCGGAACCACCTTTCTCACCGCGAAACTGACTCGCGCGCAACTGGATGCGGACCTGAACTGGGTCGACGTGGCCGGGGTCGCGCTGCTCGGTGGCATCGGCTTCACGGTGTCACTGCTCATCGGTGAGCTCGCCTTCAGTGCGGACCCGGTGCGTGGTGACCACGCGCGAATCGGAGTGCTGCTGGGCACCTTCACCGCCGTGCTGCTGGCCACCGTGGTGCTGCGGTTCCGCAACCGGGCTTACCGCGTCATCGCTGAACACGAAGCCCGCGACGAGGACGGCGATGGAATCCCTGACAGGTATCGAGAGCCTTGAACATCCTCGGCGCCAGGGCAACCGATCCACGACATGCGGTGCTGGGTGTTGCTGCCGGTTTGATTCGACAATGCCCGCTGCGGCATGGTTTGCGGGCGGAGTGCCGGGAGGTCTGGTCGGCAACCCGGCTCGGTCGGCGGGTCGGTCATAGCGATGGTGGGAGTCGGACGGTGCTCACGCTGAGGTCGGCGGCGGCGAAGCCGGTGGACGGTGTAAAAGGTGGCGGCGCATGATGACTTGGGTCCACGGCGCTGTGCGCCTGCGGTCGGCGTCGAACGATTCCAGCCGTGTGGGGGACCGGCACGCGGCGGCGGCCGACCCCCGCTATCGGCACGACCTCGACGGTCTGCGTGGTCTGGCGATAGCGCTGGTCGTGGTGTTCCACGTGTGGATGGGCCGGGTCTCCGGCGGGGTGGACGTGTTTCTGGTCCTGTCGGGGTTCTTCTTCACCGCAATGTTGTTGCGCCGCATCGAGACCACGGATGCGATCGGTCTCGGATACACCGTGCGCCGGACCTTGCGCAGGTTGTTGCCCGCGCTGTGTCTCGTCCTCGCCGCGGTGCTGGTTGCCACGGTGCTGGCCCAGCCCTACACGCGCTGGGCCGACATCTCGGCCCAGACGCTCGCTTCGGCGTTGTACTACCAGAACTGGTATTTGGCAGGGGCCGAGCTGGACTATCTGGCACCGGATCCCTCGGTCAGCCCGCTGCAACATCTGTGGTCAATGGCGGTACAGGGGCAGTTCTATCTGCTGATGCTGCTGGTGGTCGGGAGCTGGTCGTGGACGCTGCGACATCGTGGGCGGTTGCTGGTCTGGCTGGCTGGGCTCGGCGTGGCCTCGTTTTGGTATGCGGCGTCGGGGTCGGCGCAACATCAGGCGTGGACGTATTACGACAGCGGCGCCCGTGCCTGGGAATTGCTCGTCGGTGCGGTATTGGCCGTTGCCGCGCCATGGGTTCGGCTTCCGAAGCCGGTGCGCGCGATACTGGCGGTGGCCGGTGTGGTGATGGTGATCTCCTGTGGGCTGCTCATCGATGGTGCCACGGAGTTCCCCGGCCCTGCCGCGCTGTATCCGGTTCTCGGCGCGGCCGCGCTGATCGTGTCGGGTATGAATACCGGCAACGCACCGTACCCGTGGGTCAACCGTTTGCTGGCGATCCCGTTGCTCGTGCAACTAGGCGCATTGGCCTACTCGCTGTATCTGTGGCATTGGCCGGTGCTGATTTTCTACCTGGCCGAATACGGCGAGAGTAGTCCTGGCATCGAGGGCGGGCTTTTCGTCATCGCCGTCTCGCTCGCCCTGGCGGTGGCGACGCAGCGGCTGATCGAGACACCATTGCGGTTGCGCCCTAGCGCTACCCGCTCCGGTATGGCCGGGCGTTACCAGCGTGGAGTCGGTGTCGCGGTGTCGGTACTGGGCATCGGTGTGCTGGCCGCCGCGCTCAGCTGGCAAGGGGTAGTCAAAGTGAATCCCGCCCACCCGCCGTCTGAGCTGGCCGTTTCTCGATATCCCGGTGCGGCAGCGCTTTTCGAGGAGGCAGCCGTCGCGCCGGAGCCGATGCGGCCGACTGTGTTCGAAGGTCCGCGCGACGCGCCTGCCCCGACTTTCGACGGCTGCATCACCCCGAACCGGGAAGTCCGGGTCTGCACCTACGGTGACGTGAACGCCGCCCGCACCATCGCCTTGGTCGGCGGTTCACACTCCGAACACTGGTTGCCGGCCTTGGAAGTCCTCGCGCGCGAGCACGAGTTCCGCATCGTGACCTATCTGAAGGAGGGGTGTCCGCTCACCCTGGCTGATGAGCCCTCCTATGCCGTGGCGCCGTTCCCCGAATGCCACGAATGGTCCATCGAGGTCCTGGATTCGCTCGCCGAACACCGCCCGGAATGGATCTTCACCACCGGCACGCGGCCACGCTGGGACGACGGCGACCACGTGCCACCGGAATTCATCGATATCTGGACCGCACTGGGCGACCGCGGACTCAACGTCCTCGCGATCCGCGATGTGCCCTGGCTGCGTCGTGGCGAGGTGCACTACCGTGCCGTGGACTGCCTGGCGCACCGGGGGAGCTCCTTCAGTTGCGGGATGGACCGAGCGGCCGCGCTCGATCCGGAGAACCCCGCCGATCTGCCGGCCTCGCGGTATCCCAACGTCTTTCCGCTGGACCTGTCCGACGCCATCTGCCGTCCCGACCGTTGTCTTGTCGTCGAGGGGAACGTGTTGATCTACCGCGACGAGCACCATCTCACCGCCAGCTACGCTCGTTCCCTGGCACCCGAACTCGGCCGCCGGATCGGTGAGATCACCCAATGGTGGTGAAGCGGCCGTGCTAGGGCATGTCGTGGCGTGCCTCGGGCGCGTGATCGACGTCGTCGGCGGCGAGCTTGGGGTCCGGGGCGCCGGTCGGTAGGTTGTCGGGCGGCTCTACCCGTAGTGCTTTCGCGACCGGGACGTCGGTGGAGGAGTGCAGGACGATGGACAGGGCGATGGTGACCGCGACGAGATCGAAAACGTTTTCGCTGCTGGGGATTCCGGACTGTAGTACCAACAAGCCGTAGACCACCGAGGCGAAGCCCTTGGGGCCGAACCAGGCGGCGGTGGCTCGCTCGACGGTGGTGAGTGGGGTGCGCATCAGCGACAACATCATTGCGGCCGGGCGGACCAGCGCGATGGCGAGGACTGCGACAACCCAAGCGCCGACGCCGAGGTGGCCCAGTCGCTCAGGTGTAATCAGTGCGCCGAAGACCAGCAGTGCGGCGAATTTCGTTATCTCGGAGAGCAGTTCGCCGAACGGCTCGTACTGCTCGGCTGCGACCTTGTCGAGTGTCGCCAGGGTCGACCCGGCCGCGAACGCCGCCAGATACGGGTTGGCGTGCGTGAGATGGCAAGCACCATAGAGGGCGACGGCGATGGCCAGCGGACCCAACGCCTGCAGGCGTGGTTCGATGGTGAGAATCCTTGTGCGCCAAGCCAGTACCACCAGTGCGGGCAACGCGATCCCGAACACCAGGCCCAACACCAGTTCCCATGCGATGGAGCCGATCCCGGAGTCCTTGTGCTGCGCGGTCGCCAGGAAGATCAGCACGAAGGGCAGTGCGAGTCCGTCGTTGAGCCCGGACTCCACATTGAGCAGTCGGCGCAACCGAAGCGGAATGTCGCTGCGCCCGACGATCGCCGCGGCGAACACCGGGTCGGTAGGGGAGAGGATCGCGCCCACCAGAAGGGCTGTCGGCCAATCCAATCCGGCCAGGAAGTGGGCCGGGATCGCGATCAACACCATGGTGATCGGCATGGCGATACCCAGCGCGCGCCCGGAAAGTTGCCAACCGTCGCGCAACGCGCGCACATTGGCTCGCTGCCCGTCGGTGAAAAGCACCGTGAACAACGCGATGTCGGCGAGCACTACCACCAGCGGGTCCGACGGCGAAATGTCGACCAGGCCGAGCCCACCGTCGCCGATCAGCGCACCCGCCACGAGAAACAACAGCGCGGTCGACAACACCGTGCGTGCCGCTACCCCCGAAAGAGACACGCTCACCAGCAAAACCACACCGAACGCAAGCACCAACGCCATCGTCCCCACCCGTCCACAAGTCGAGCACGATCCGCCACGTCAGACCATGCTGCCGACCAGACTTCCCGGCGCACCACCCGTAAAGATGCCGTAAAGCTGCCACCGAGGCAAACTCTGGCAGACGGCGGGCGCCCTGATCGACCATCCGAGCGGGAGCGAACCAACGCTCGGCGACGCGCTACTTCAGCAGTTCGCCGGAAGCGCAGGCTGATGATTGCCGCAAGCTCGGCACGGTATCCGCCACGATGGAACATCTCATCCCACCGAACAGGATTGACCCCACCTGTGGAAGGAGCACACTGGAGAGATGAAGTCCGGAAGGACCTTTGCCGGTATTCGCCGCGCGGTTTTCGCCAGGCATTCGAACCCGTGGAGCGCGTGGTCCCGCTGGGCGACTGCGCCCTTGCTACTGGTTCCGGTGTGGAAGCGAAGCTGGCCGCACGCCGCCGCCG
Organism: Nocardia sp. NPDC052316; assembly: GCF_044547795.1. Classification (NCBI taxonomy): domain Bacteria; kingdom Bacillati; phylum Actinomycetota; class Actinomycetes; order Mycobacteriales; family Nocardiaceae; genus Nocardia; species Nocardia sp. NPDC052316. The sequence continues at coordinate 151,829 of NZ_JBIUBB010000007.1, read as the reverse complement.
TCGGCGCGTGGTTCGCGGTGAACCCGTTGATCTTCCCCGCGCCTGCCGACCAACGGGCCTGGGCGACGAAAGCCATTCTCGGGGAGGAACTTTGGCTTGCCGACCATCCCATGGATGCCGCATTGGCCGTGAACACCGCAGCCACCGGTGCGGGGGTAGCCGCGGTGCTCGGTGCGTGGCGTCGCCGTCCGGTCGCCGCGGCCGCCGCAATCGGCGCGCTGATGCTGTTGTTGCTCGGGTATTGGGAGCTCATGGCCCGCTACTACGAAACGCACCGGAACGCCGAAGCGAGGACATGAAGCGGACACGTGGACAATCCGGTCCGACCGGTAGTGCCATCGCGTAGGAGAAGCTCACCATGTGCGCCGTCGCTGTCCTGGCCGGGTTCATCGGTTGCGTCCTGCTGATTCGCGCATTGGGCGCATGGTTGAACGACAGCGAAGCAGGCCGAGGTGGCGAAGCGATTCGCTTGACGCCGCCCGAGTGAGGCATCTTCAGGCAGCGTGCGGAACAAAAGCAGCACGTGGCCGCATCGAAGACCCCGCTTGCGCCGGGTGGTCCGTGGGCAATCAAGAACCGAGGTGCTCGAGGGCGTCGCCGGACGGCGCCGGGAAGTGATTGCGGCGCTTGACAAAAATCCACGGTGCCGGCCGTGGCGGCGTAGCGTTGTGGTCAGGAGCGCCGGGAAGTCTGGTCGGCATGTCATATTCGCTGACCTCGGAGGGTGTTTCCGTGTCTGCTATTTCGGCGTTGCCTGTGCACGCCATCGATACTTGTTCTGCCGTCTCGATCGAGCATCTTTCGAAACGGTTCGGCCGTACCGTCGCGGTCGATGATCTGAGCCTCACAGTCGCCACCGGTGAGGTGTTCGGGTTTCTCGGCCCCAACGGTGCCGGGAAGTCGACCACAATCCGAATGCTGATCGGGCTGATCCGTCCTTCGACGGGGAACGTTCGGGTGTTCGGCTCGGATGCCGCCGATGTGCGGCGTGCGCATCGGCACTTGGCCTACGTGCCTGCCGATGTGGCCTTATGGCCGTCGTTGACCGGTGCGGAGATGCTGGAGCTGCTCGCCCGGATCGGCGCGGGCACTGACCTGGCGTATCGCGCCGAGTTGATCGAGCGGTTCGCCCTCGAGGTCGACAAGCTCGGCAAGGCATACTCGACCGGCAATCGGCAGAAGGTCGCGCTGATCGCGGCGTTCGCCTCGCGGGCTCCGCTGCTGGTTCTCGATGAGCCGACCAGTGGGCTGGACCCGTTGATGGAGCACGAGTTTCGGCGGTGCGTCGGTGAGGCCCGAGATCGCGGGCAGACGGTTTTCCTGAGTTCGCACCAGCTCGGTGAGGTCGAGGCGGTGTGTGATCGAGTGGCGATTTTGCGCGCCGGTCGGCTGGTGCAGACAGCGACGTTGGCAGAGTTGCGCCGGTTGCACCGCACCATCGTCGAGGTCACCTACGAGGGCCAAGCTCCGGTGCTGAGCGGGGTATCCGGTGTCGAGGGTGTCGAGGCGCCCGAGCCGGGCCGGCTCCGGTTCACTGTGTCGGGGTCGGCGGCGCCTGCGCTGCGCGCGCTGTCGGCCGCGAAGGTGACGACGCTGTCCTCGCGTGAGCCCAGCCTCGAGGAGATCTTCCTCGACTACTACGGGCAGGCGTGACGATGACTACCTCGACAGCCGGACTGGCAGGTGTGTCCGCGCCGGGGCGGGCGCTCACCCGGCTCACCCGACGCCAAATCCAGCGCGGCGCCATGTTGGTCGCGGCGATCGCCGCCGGTATGTCAGCGCTGGTCGCCTTTCAATATCGCACCACCTTCGCGGATGCCATCGACTCCGGTGGGATCCACGCGCTCGCTGAAAACCCCGCCATCCGAGTCCTTTTCGGTCCGCCGCTGGCCTTGTCGGATCCCGGTGGATTCACCGTGTGGCGCACCGGCACGCCGATCCTGGTGCTGTGCGGGGTGTGGGCACTGCTGGCCGCCACCCGCTTGACCCGCGGTGCGGAGGACGCGGGGCACTGGGAGCTGCTGCTCGGCGGCAGGCTGCGCCCGCGCGATCTACTGGTGCGGGTAACCGGCACGTTGTGGCTGGCTGCGGCGGTCATCGCGGTCGGGGTCGGGGCCGCGCTCGTTGTCGCCGGTACCGACCCACTGGGCGCACTTCTGCACGCAGCTTGCGTGTTCGGCACAACCGCAACCTTCGGCGGCGTGGGATTGCTGACGGCGCAACTGGTTTCGACACGATCCGCAGCCACCTGGCTTGCTTCGGCTGTAGTAGGAGTGGGTCTGCTGCTGCGGATGCTCGCCGACGGTGTTGCCGCGTTCGCCTGGGTGGCGTGGCTTACCCCGTTCGGCCTGGCCGCGAGGGTCGCGCCCTACGCCGACAACCGTGTCGCACCGCTGTTGGTGCTGTTGCTGTTCGTTGTCGTCCCGGCCGCGAGCGCGTTGGCCGTCGCCCAGCGCCGCGACCTCGGCGGTGCGGTGATCGTCGTGCCCGGCACTCGCGCTCCGCGTATCCGCCTGCTCGGCTCGGTGACCGGTTTCGCCGTTCGGCGTGCCGCAGCGCCCACCGCCGGATGGGCAGTGGGCATCGGCGCCTACTTCCTGCTCATCGGGGCGCTGATCTCCTCGATCCTCGAATTCATTAACGAAAACCCGCGTTTCGCCGAGCTCGCCGCGACAGCCGGCTTCGGCGGCCTCGGATCGGCCACCGGGTTCGCGGCGGCGATGTTCGCTCTGCTGGCACTTCCGGCCGGGGGCTACGCCGAAAGTCGTATCTCGGCCATGGTCGCGGACGAGAAGGCACGCCGGTGGACCGCGCTGCATGCTCTGCCGTTGTCGCGGTATCGCTCGGCGGGAGTCGAAATCGCCGTCACCATCGGCGGTTTGGTGGTGTTGCTGGTAACCGCGGCGAGCGCGACGTGGGCGGGCGCGGTACTTGCCGGTGCGCCGCTGAGTCTGGGTGACGCCCTCGCCGGTGCCGCCAACGTGGCTCCGGTAGCCCTGCTGGCTCTCGGCGCCGCGGTACTGGCCTTGGGCTGGCGTCCCGACGCGGTCGGTGTGATCGGTGCGATACCCGTCGTCGGCGGGTTCCTGCTCGACGTCGTGGCCCAGAGCACCGGCGCACCCGGCTGGCTCCGCGCTATCTCGCCCTTCGCCCACCTCGCCGCCGTCCCGGCTACCGCACCGGGTTGGGCGGCCGGCGCCACGATGATCGCGATAACCCTCGCCGCGACAGCGCTCGGAACGTACGGCTATGTCCGACGCGACCTGCAGGGATAGTGAATCTTCCACGGCTGCGATCGCTGACACGTGGTGCTGACCAGCGCAACCCGCGCCTCGCTCTAGTACGTCAACCGAGGGCGACGAAACGGATCAGTCCGAGGGTAGGGAGGTGCGGGCGGTGAGCAGTTCGGTCAACTCCTCGGCGTAGCTCAGCTGTCGCCTCAGCCGTTCAGCGCTGTCGCGGGCTTTGTCTCGGTACTCGAGCAGATAGGCGGCCGCCGCTGTTCGCTGATCGTTCGTGGTGCCCTGCTCATCGAGCGCGTCGACCGCCTCCAGTAGCTGTTTCATTTCCGCGAGGGTGAATCCGAGCGGTTTCATCCGGCGGATCACCAGTAGCCGGGCTACATCGGCTTCGGTGTAAAGCCGGAAACCGCCGGCCGAGCGTGCCGAAGGTTGCACCAGCCCGACTTCGTCGTAATGGCGAATCGTCTTCAGCGACAACTCGGTTCGCTCGGCTACCTGCCCGATTTGCAGGTAGCCGTCGGTGTCGTTGCGCATGTCAGTGCGCGCCCGCCAGGTACCCGGACAGCCGTTCGTGGCGCGCTTCCGACGCCGGGTTCAATCCGATGATCTCGACCTGCTTGCCTTTGGCCGCGTACTTAGTGGTGATGGCGTCGAGAGCAGCCACGGTAGAGGCGTCCCAGATGTGCGTGTCGGACATGTCGATCACGATATTGCGCGGATCACCGACGTAGTCGAACTGGTAGACCAGGTCATTGCTGGACGCGAAGAACAGCTCCCCGCGTACCTTGTACACGCGGGTCTCGATATCCCGGTCCTTATCGGCGTCCACCTTGATCACCTCGGTGAAATGCGCCACCCGGTGCGCGAAAGCGACCATCGCGGTCAGTACACCGGCAATGACGCCGTAGGCGAGATTGTGGCTGGCCACGGTGACCACAACGGTCACCGCCATGACAGTAGTTTCGGCGATCGGCATGCGCCGCAACGTCTTCGGGGCAATCGAGTGCCAGTCCATGGTGCCCACCGACACCATGATCATCACCGCCACCAGCGCGGCCATCGGGATCCGCGCGACCAGTCCCCCCAGCCCCACCACGAGGACCAGCAGGAACACACCGGCCAGGAATGTCGAAATGCGGGTGCGGGCGCCGGAGACCTTCACATTGATCATGGTTTGGCCGATCATCGCGCACCCACCCATGCCACCGAAGAACCCGGTCACGATGTTCGCAAGGCCTTGACCCCAGCCCTCGCGAGTCTTGTCGGAGTGGGTGTCGGTGATGTCGTCGACCAGTTTCGCCGTCATCAACGATTCCAGCAGGCCGACCAGCGCCATCGCCAACGCGTAGGGGGCGATGATCTTCAGTGTGTCCAAAGTCAGTGGCACATGCGGGATCAGCAGTGACGGCAGACTGGACGGGAGATCGCCCTCGTCACCGACGTTCGGTACGTTCAACGCGAACACCATCGTCACCGCCGTCAACGCCACGATAGCTACGAGCGGCGCGGGCACCGCCGTGGTCAGTTTCGGCAGCAACACCATCACCACCAGCCCGACCGCCACCATCGGATACACCAGCCACGGCACCCCGAACAGATGTGGCAGTTGAGCCAGGAAGATCAGGATCGCCAGCGCGTTGACGAACCCGACCATCACGCTGCGCGGAATGAACCGCATCAGCTTCGCCACCCCGGCCACGCTCAAAACGATCTGCAGCAAGCCCGCCAAGATTACTGTCGCGATCAAGTAGTCGAGGCCGTGTTCCCGTACGACGGGCGCGATGACCAGCGCGACCGCACCGGTGGCGGCCGAGATCATGGCCGGTCGGCCACCGGCGATGGCGATCGTCACCGCCATGGTGAACGAGGCGAACAACCCCACCCGCGGATCCACACCCGCGATGATGGAGAACGAAATCGCCTCGGGGATCAAGGCGAGCGCCACCACCAAAGCGCTCAGCACCTCGACCCGCAGCTTTCGCGGGCTGCGCAGAGCGGCCAGAACCGACGCTTCGGTGCTCGGCCCGTTGGTACTCGACACCATTCGAACTCCGTTCATGAGGGGTTTTGCGCACGTGGCACGGCCGCACGAGCAAAGTCGGCGGTGAGTAGCGGCTGCTGAGCGGAACTCGACGCAGAAGAGGCCCGTAGCATTGCCGGGCAGCAGGCAGCAATCGGTCAGCGGCTCAGACTCTACCCTCCCGTGAGGGTAGAGTTGTAACTCGCGCGGTAGACGAGTGGCCTATCTCTCATCAGCGTGGGCACCGAAGGGTCGGGTAGAAGCTATTTCTTGTCGTCCGGTTCCCCGAGCCGCCGTTGCCACCTGGGGTGCGGAGGTGTATGGCGAAACGCGTTCGAACGCGACACCACCGCGGTGGCCAAGGCACACTACATCGACAACCCCGAGACCGTGCCCGACAACCGTGACGTGCTCGAACGGGGGCCCGCGCGGTGCACGTTCCGCCCGTGACGAGTGTCTAGCGAAAGTTCGGCTAGGAGGTCGTCGAGCGCCTTGTGGAGTGCTGCGGAATTGGCAGAATCGAACCAGGTCGTGCGGATACGTTCATTGCTTCCATTCGGCGTCTCAGGTCGGCGGCGAGCTGACGCAACGAACGGCTCTCATCGGCTGAAGCGCGGCCCACCCCCTGGAAGAGTCCGCGGACACGCTCCGGTGATCACGACGATTCTGGATATCGAGTGGAACATGCGCATCGGACGGGCTTCCCTTCTGTGTGCCAGCACTGGTTGAAACAGGCTGGGCGTTGGAAACAGCCACCACTAATACAGCCAGGCAAGCCTATGACGTGCTGACGCTAAAAGTGCGCAATTCGATTGGCAGACTGCGCCAGCGTGCGCGTAATCAAACCCCGCCCAACGCGCGCTCATCGACGTGGTCTCAATAGGTCGGCGCAACACACTGGAATCTCCTGGTGAGGAACGGATGTGATGCGCGATGGCTTCGAGTAGACCCACTGTCGGAGAAAGGACCCCGTTGACCGAGGCTCAGGTGGAGGAGGTGTGGCGGCGGTGGCGGTCCGGCACCCGTCAACGGTGCGTGATCTACTCGAACGCTGTGGCGGGGTCCGGCCGATTCCTCGCCACCGCGGTCGGCTCCGCCTGAATCTGGCTGAACGAGAAGAGATCTCGCGCGGGCCGGCGGCCCGGGACTCGCTGCGCGGTATCGCCCGCGGCCTGGGGCGAGCACCTTCGCACCCACCGCGCCATGCACCGGCCCAAGGCCAAGCGCACCCCCGACGGCCGCGGTCAGCGCCGCGGCGTGCTCGACATCGCTGAACGCCCTGCCGAGGCCGCCGATCGGGCCGTGCCTGGGCATTGGGAAGGCGATCTGTTGTTCGGGCGCGGCATGTCTGCGGTCGCCACCCTGGTCGAACGGTCCACCCGGTTTCTGCTGCTGGTCGCCCTGCCCGAGGGCAAGCGTGCCGATCTGGTCGCAGACGCTTTGGCGGCCCGGATCTGCACTCTCCCGGATGCGTTGCGGCGGTCTCTGACCTCGGACCAAGGCTACGAAATGGCCGAACACGCCGCCTTCACCGTCGCCACCGGCGTCCCGGGTCTATTTCTGTGATCCGAAGAGTCCTGGCAGCGCGGCAGCAATGAAACACCAACGGACTCCTGCGCGAATACCTTCCCCGACATCTCGACCTACGCACCTACAGCCAGACCGACTTCGATGCGATCGCCGACGAACTCAACGGGCGCCCTCGACAAACCCTCGAATTCCGCACACCATCAGAAGCACTCGAAGAGGCGTTGCGTTGACCGACTGAGCCCGCAGGCACTATCGGATGTTCTCGGATCGGCTGGCGGCCAACGGCTACGGTGCGGTCCCACGACCGGAACGCGGATGTCGTTGGCAATAAGTAACGTCGGCACGTCGAGTGCCGTGAGGGTGGCGGCAGTCATCGGGCCGTCGGCGGCGATCGATAGCTCGGTACCGCACACATCGCTGCCGTGATCAGTGGACGGATACTGCGGCACGTTCCACAGTTCGACCAGGGCGAGGTAGCTGACGCATATGATCGGACCGCATTGCGTGCCGCCACAGCTCTACCAGCCGTAGATCGAGAATGGCGTACCGCTGGCGATGTGGTCCATGGCGGTGCGGCAGTAGCCAATCATGTGATCAGGAAGCGTATCCGAGGCGAACCACTTCAGTGCGCTGCACTTGTCCGGCTCCAGGTTGACCGGTTCGCCCTGCCAGCTACGCACGGTGAAGAAGAACGCCATCCGCCCGCCCGAGGACGAGTTGTGCATGATGTGACTGAATCGCACATCCGCGGGTGCGATCGTCACGCCGATTTCCTCTGCGGCTTCGCGGATCACAGCGTCGATGACCGATTCGCCGGCCTCGAGATGGCCCGAAAGCAGGTGCCATGCACCGTCTTCGAATCCGGTGTGCTGTCGCTGACCGAAGAGCACTTCGTGGCCGCGGCACATGATCAGATGAACATCTCCGGTGACCTTGTGACGTTGAGGTTTTTCGTGCTGACTGGACTCGGTTGTGACGCTCATACAGCCGCGTTCCCTTCACCTGACAGTGACGATGACCTGGACGTTTGCCGAGCTTCATTCGGATCGAGTCGACACTAACCGCCTCGCAGTGACCGGACTATATGCCCGCAGTCGCGGCTTCACCAGATGTCGGTTCACGACGTCGCCGAGGTCCTCCCCACGGCCGCCGGGTTCGACAGGGTGCTGCACTTCGCGGCCAGCATCGAAGTCTGTGAATCGGTGACCAACCCCGAAAAGTATTGGCACAACAACATCGAAGGCAGCCTCGCGCTCTTGCGCGCGATCCGCGCGGCCGAGATGCCGCGGCTGATCTTCTCCTCTACCGGTTCGATGTATACCGGCGACGGCACCACCGCCTTCGATGAAACCGCGGAAGTGCGACCCAGAAACCCTTACGCGGCTAACAAAGCCACCGTTGATCAATTCATCGCGGGTGAATGCGGTGCCTCCACCAGCCTCGGTGCGGCGACGTTGCGCTACTTCAACGCTGCCGGAGCCGTCCGCACCGCGCACGGAACACATCTCGGCGAACGTCACGACCCCGAATCACACCTTATCCCTATCCTGCTGCAAACCGCCGGCGGGCAACGCGACCTCTTCACCCTGTTCGGCACCGACTACCCGACCCCTGACGGCACCTGCATCCGCGACTACATCCACGTCAGCGATCTCGCCGCCGCGCACCTGCTCGCCCTCGACGCCGTCGAGCCGGGCCGCCACGAGAACTTCAATGTCGGTAACGGGCAAAGGTATTGGAATCAGCAAGTCCTCGACACCGTCCGCGAAGTCACCGGTGCGATCGAAGGTCGCAGTACCGGCGACCCGCCAGTGTGCACCGCCTCCAGCGAGAAAGTCCACCGTGTACTGGGTTGGAAGCCGCAACGACCGGAGCTGGCCGACATCATCGCCGACGCACGGGACTTCCATCGCGCGATTCTCAGCGGGAGGTAGGTGTGTTGACTGCTCCGCGGACGGCGGGCCGGTTCGTGTTCATAGACTGGTTCAACACCCTCAGTACCGCAATGGATCCTCAGCAAGGTGGCTCCGCGGCCGGACTCGGCCGCTGTCTATGTCTGGTGATCGAGTAAGTCCTGGAAGTAGCCGGGGCCCGAAGCGGGGACGATGTCGGCTGCCCCGGTGTAGCGGCGGGTCTCGGTTTCCCATTGATGGTAGCCCCGGGTGAATGCGGACATGACTTCGATGTATCGGTTCACCTCACTGTGTTGCTGGTCGTTGAGTCCGAGCTGTGCGCACATGCCCGCGACGCCGTGCTGGAGAGATAGGAACCGAGCGGAGCGCCGAGCAATCTCAGCCTTGGCTTGTTCAATCGCCTCAGTCCGGGAGATGTGTTGCTCCTGTTCGAGGACGAGGACGAGGTTGTCCATGTCTCCGCGGGATTCTTCTTTCTCGAGGGAGTACACATCGTTGCACATGAAGGGGAGTTCGACGGCGATCTGGCGCATGATGCGCAGGTGAGGGCTGTAAAAGGCGGCGGGCGGTACGTCGATCATGGCCGCTCGTTCACCAAGCGAAATCGTGATATCCATAGCTGCGACACCGCGTCGGACTTCCACGTATTCGGGCATCGGCGAGGGTACTCCGCGGACTCGGTTGATCGCCTCGTGTGCGTGTGCGGCGAAGTAGTATTCCCAGTCGCAAGCGGCCCGAGCCTGCCAACGCGCGGATGCCGATTGCCTGCACCGATCCCACACGTCAGCGAACGCGTTAGTCAACGGGTTGGTGGATCGACCGGACCGATTGCCATGGATCAGGTCTGTAAACCCCCGGCAAGCGTGGGCGACGCGGTCCGGGCTGTGGCCCAGCGGGCCGTCGAACTGATCATCGAAGAGGAAGAAGAAGGCCATTGCATCGGTACATAGGTCCAGTTCGTCCCCTGTGGCGTATGGGAATCCGTACGCCGCGAGTTTCGGCATGTCCCACATCGAGTACCAAGCCAACATCTCACCGGTGTCCACCAGGCCTTGTTCACGAACCCAATCCAGGTTCCTGCTCCGGGCGCGCTCCAGGTCCGGGCTGATATTTAGCGGGAAGGGCAGATCAAATCCAATGTCCTGCGGCATGATTTTCCTTCCGGGCACCGTGTAAGCAAAGTTTCCCAGAACGATAAATCGGTGTGCAATACCTGTCAGGCAGGGTGCCCAGCGATGGCAAGATCACAACCGTAGATCAGCAAACCAATCATGGCGGACATTCCCGACTGTCGAACAGTCTCACGACGGCCCGGCTATCGAGTGCCCACCACCCGGCACCAGAAAGCATCGCGGCAGCAAACAAAAATTCGATATGGCGATCCTGTCAACCCCACCCGACGCATCATACCGCTGTTCGCCAGGACTGCTGTTCAAGCGAGTGTATCGGCGCAATGCATGCGTCACTCGCAGCGGTCTACCGTCACCTGCGGATCCTGGTGCCGGAGCAACGAATTCGCTACCCGGCGACCGGTTGGGCGGTCAAGGTCAGGCATGTGGTCATGTCGTAGAGTCGGAACCGTGGTGCCTCACCGGCGCGCAACCTCGATTTGACCGCTTCCAGGTAGTAGCGGCGCGATTCGCTGAGATCCGCTACTAATCGTCGTGGCCCGTTTCGTCGGTACTACCTGCGATCCTGGAGTCGGGATGGCACGGAGGTGGTCAATGGTGTTCGACGATAGCCGGTCGGCAGATTCGGGGAGGCTGACGCGTTCGGGGTGGACCCGGTCGGGAGTTCATCGTGGCATCAGGACAGGGAGTGGTTCGGTCGGTGGTTGGAAGGGGGTGGGCGTGAATCGACCCTTTCACCGTCGACGGTTTGCACGCTCGATGTCGAGCTCGGCCGGCTCCGATTCCCGTAGCCCCGGCACCAGAGCCATCACGAGCAGTGCGTAGTCGCGGGGCCTGCGTAACGCCGCCGCGTCGAGAGTTTTGCTGCGCTGTCAACGCGTCCAGATAACATCCGGGCGTCTGCCGAGCCGATGGGATCTAGAGGTCGATGCGCAACTGCTCGCCGATGGGGCCCGCGGATGCCGGTGTCGCTCGGTGCCGTGCGTTCCGTGTCGACACCGATTTCGGCCCCTTCACCCCTGGCTCGCTTCGCCGATGTGACCGGGCTGCCGCGGATCCGTCGATGGGACTGGGCTCGATCTGCTGGCGCGGAGGTGCCGAGGGCACGGGCCCGTTACCGGTGAGCGACCAGCGCGCGAGTGCGGCGTCGCGCGAGTGCTTGGCGCTAATGAAGTCCTGGTCAACTCTCTGGAATTCGGTGTCAGCGACTGCGACGTGGTGGGCGGCTATCCGCTTGTCGGTCATGAACTGATCAGTGATCACGCCACCGCCACCGCCGGGGAGGAAGCCGGGGTTACCAAGCTGTCACGGCCGCTGGGAGATCCGCTATGTGCGGCACGAGCCTCTCCGTCCACGCCCGCGCACAATCGAGGTGGTCCCTGCCGCGGCCGCAGTGCTGACCAACCGACTTCTCTGAGCGGGGGCAGTCCTCGCAACCGGATCGCTTTCTTGAGATAACATTCTGGTCCGCATCGCGATTTCAGGGTGCGCACTATTCTCGGAATGAGATCGTTCGAGACAACAGCTGGGGCCATTACTGCAGGTCAGGGACATGCGCCGACTGGAACCGTACCGACCGTCCGCTGAGGTTCGCTTGCACGCTCATTTGAAATATCCGTACCGGACAACGACGATTATGGTTCATTGGTCCTTGGTGGGCGCTATCGATTACAGTTGGTTCACATCTCGGGCCCGGCGGTGCATATCTCCTTATTCGGGTAGCGCGGAAGCCTGTCGGGTTTCGATGGAGGCTACACGGCGGACTTCTTTGCAAGGCGATGCGTATGAGTTTCTTCGGTACTACCGCAAGATTGCATGGAGCGGATTGCCGTTGTTCTGGGAGAGTCGATGCAGGCGCCGGTGATGATAACTCTGACCCGCTCCGGAATGAACTGCGACCACATTACCGAGACTGCTGGACCGTTGTCGGTGACGACGATAGAGTCATGCTGCGGGCAAACCACGGATTGCTGGCTCGGCGCACGCCGAGGCGGGGTGCTTTTGCTGGGAGCATTGTGCGTCGGGACGGTTCCGGCGATACCCTTAAACGTTTGCTGGCGGCAGCCGTAAAGCGGCGATCTTGTCCGCAGCACGGTCGACCGGCACCGAAGCAATCTCGAACGAGATCGAGTCTGTTGTCAACGTCCGCTGAGCTCCAGACGGCATCGACAGCGACGAAATACCTCCGGGGGTCGACGTTGCTGATTGGCCTCGGCACGCCGTTGCCCGTCAAGTCGATAACAAGAGGCGGCGTGCGCGCCGGTGAACTCAACCACGGTCCGAGATGGTCGCACGCAAGACCGAGGCCCCGATTGCCGCCGGATCTGAGAGTGCCCTACTGTCCAGGGCGAGCACTGCTTTTCGACACCCTTACCATGTGCGCAACCGAAGGGGTAACTCCCCGAGATAAGTGTCGGTCGTGCCGCTGTCTATAGGGAAAGTGCAGAGAATATGCGAAACAACGCCGATGAATTCAACCAAGTCTCGCTGCCGGCGTTCCAGTTGCCGTGGGCCAGCACTGTTCGCCCCGACGTCCATGCGATACATGCCGAATTATTCGAATGGTCAGCGCGGCACGAGCTATTTCGGAATGAACTCGAGCGCGATCGGTACGAAAGCCATAGATTCGCGTGGTTGGCCGCGCGTTATTGCCCCCGCGCTGATAGGGTTTTCGCGCAGTGGTCCGCAGACTTCCTGCAATGGTTCTTCATGCTGGATGACGTGACGGACGGTCTAGCGGAGGGTCCGCAGCACGCAACTGCGGTAGTGGGCAAGTTGACCGCAATGCTGGATGTGGTCGATTTCGATGAAATGGGCACCCAACCGGTGCGTGGCGAAACGGCATGGTGGGATCTCTGCCGCAGGCTGAAGGCTTGGGTACCGGCTACTGAAAACTATCAACGCTGGGCGAATTCGATGCGGCTATGGCTGCTCTCGGTGGGTCTGCAGCTTTTCGACCAAGTGTGCGCTGACCGATCGAATCCGAGTTCGTATGTGTCGTATCGCCGGTATACAGCAGGGCTGAGCCCGTTCATCGCCCTTGCCGATGTAGCCAACGCAGGGCCAATCACCGCCGAGGAATTCTACTCGCCCGAGGTCCGCCGCCTGGAGCAACTTGCGGTCAACGTGATCGCCTGGTCCAACGATGTGCTGAGCGCTGGTGTGGAAGTGCAGCAGCCATCGGCGCGCAGTCTGGTCACGGTGCTCAAGGAAGCTGAGCTGGACCGGTCGTGGCAGGAGGCAATAGATCTTGCCGCCGATCAGACCTATGCCGAAATCGCCGCGTTCGCGCAACTGGCCGAAACAGTGCGCCACGTCGCAAGCCCCAACCTCGCCGGATGGATCGACGGCTGTCAGGACTGGATCGCTGCCACAGTCAATTGGTCTGTCCTCGACAGCGCTCGCTACGGCCTCACCGCGGCAGCGTCTCTGGACGACCGCGAAGCCCACAAATCGCATGACGAGCTACGTTGATCAGCTATTCCAGAAAGTTCCTGACATGACCTCTGCGCAGCTTCTACCTCCCGGCCCGTCCCTGAATCGCGACGAAATGTGGCGGTTGGAACAGGAGCCAGCGATGCTGGAAGAGTTCCGGCATTCCTACGGCGACCTATTCACCCTCCACCGGCCTTCTCAACCACCACGGGTATGTCTCAGCTCTCCACGCCACTTCCGCAGCATTCTGCTACGGCATGATCAACAACTTACCGCGCTCGGACCGACGATTTACAACGACCTGATCGGCCCGCATAGCATGTTGAAGCTGGCCGGAGCCGAGCATCGTCGAATACGGCAGACTGTGACACCGCTGTTTACGGGCGCCTCGCTACAGCGAAAGGCAGATACGGTTCACGCACTGATCACACAAGGCTTGAACGAGCTTGCGGGTCGGCCTCCGCAACCGTTGGCCAGAGCGATGATCAGGATCACCGCCCGAATCATGAACTCCTTCATTTTCCCCGACGACCTCCCAGCTACTACCGAGCATGTCCTGGAGGATGAACTCGTCGCCGTACTCAACGCCCTGCACGACGCACGTACGGCCCCGCTATCGCTGCGTGCCCACCTCGAGACCCAATACCACTACCACCGCAGCGAACTGGATCGCGTTCTTCTAGCAGAGATCGCCCGCGCGCGAATGAAAGGCGCCCAGCGTGGGGACTCGCTGCTGAGTGCGCTACTGACCGCACCACGCCCGCTGAATGATCGCGATATCCGCGATCAAATCGTCAGCGTTCTCACCGGCGGGACAACAACCGCCGGAAACGGTATCTCCATGGCTCTGTACTGGCTATACCATCGCCCCGATGTCGCCGCACGCGTGTCCGAAGAAGTGCATGCGCTACCAAAGGATGCCTCCGCGCGAGAGATCGCATCGCTGCCGTACCTGTCCGCAGTGTGCACCGAAGCCCTGCGCATCCCCACTGTCACCCCCACCAGTGCAGCGCGACGAGTGGACACCGCATTCACTGCTGAAGGCTTCCATTTCGCCGAAGGCACCCACGTCATCGTCGCGATACACCTGGCCCACCATCACGAACCGACTTACCCCGATCACGCCGAATTCAGGCCCGAGCGATTCCTGAACCAGCGCCCATCCTCAATGCGGTATTTACCCTTCGGTATCGGATCCCACTATTGCCTGGGCGCGCAGCTGACCGAATTGGAGATGCGACTCGCCTTAGCTGCCGCAGTGCGGCTCGAAGATTTCGATGTCCTGGGTGCCGACGAACGGCTACGGCCGCGTTCGCACGGAGTCAATCTTACAACCCCACATACGATCCGGGCCTGCCTAGCCGCACCGGATGAACTGACCCAGCGACAACGGGGGTGACCATGACACCTACTGGTCACGCAGTGGTGGTAGGGGGAGGATATGCGGGTCTCGTCGCGGCCAGGGTTCTCGCTGACCATTGTCAGCGCGTGACCATAGTCGAGCGAGATGCCATCACCGATGCCCCGGCGTATAGAAGAGGTACGCCACAGTGCCGCCACCCACATGGGCTGCTCGCTCGCGGTGCACAGATCCTTGAACAACTCTTTCCCGGACTGAGAGAAGAACTGGCTAGCCGCGGCGCACCGATCTCCGACTTCGGGCGGCTCCCGCTACGGTTTCCCACCGGCTGGTCGCCATCGGTCCAAACCGGACTCGCGGTTCAAACTTTCAGCCGTACCTTGCTGGAATCGTCGATCCGTAAACGCGTACTCGCGCGTCCGAACGTGACCATGCGGGACCGGACACCGACGACGGGATTGGTTCGCGCCGCCACTCGAATCAGCGGCGTCGAGCTCGACGGCGATCGCCAGATCAGCGCGGACCTGGTGGTCATCGCCACCGGCCGCCACTCTCAACTACCTACTTGGCTGGTCGATGCGGGACTGTCCACGCCTAGAACACTTCAGGTGGACGGAAGGCTTTCCTACACATCTCGCCTGTACCACCGAAGTACCGGAGTCCGCTGGCACATGTCCATACAGTCCACGTTCGCGCCAACTACGAGGCGAGGTGGTGTCGTCAACGCGCTCGAAGACAACAGCTGGATCGTCTGCTTGTTCGGTGCTGACGGTGAGATGGCACCCACAGAACCCGATGGTTTCACCGCCTACGCCGAGTCCCTGGCAAATCCCTACATAACCGAGGTCGTCCGCGATGCCGCACCAGCGAGTGCCATCTACCGCTACGCCGGACTCGGTGGGCATTGGCACCGCTACGACCGATTGCACGACTGGCCAGATGGCCTCGCCGTCCTAGGGGACGCGCTGTGTAGCCTCAACCCCGTCTACGGTCACGGCATGACGATCGCCGCCGAGCAGGCATTGCTACTGGGGAGATCGCTTCACCAGTTCGGGAACGGCGCAGGCTGTCATCGGTTCCAGAGACGAACACGCAGGACGATCCTTATTCCGTGGATCCTGTCGACGAGTCTCGATCAAGGATGGGACCCACGTCGAGCACCCCTCACCGCTACACTTGCTAACAAGTACATGCTGAATCTGCTCGAGCGTATCCCGGAAAACCCGGATCTCTATCGCAAATTCCTCAACGTCCAGCACATGATGTCTTCGCCATTGGTGCTGCTCCAACCCTGAACGAAGAAACCTAACTGCGCATCGACCGGCACATTGGCGACGCTCCGCTGATTGAGCGCGGGATCGCCTGATCAACGGCCTAGCTCACCTCCAAGTGGCGGGTGGTAGCACGATGCGTCGGCGCGTGAGGTGGATATTGTTGTCGGAGTAGTATTTTCGGGATTTGTCCACGCTGATTGCGGAGCATATGGCAGCAGATCGCGCGACGATCGTGGTGCGAGTGCGGACCTGGATGACCGTCCGGCATGCAGCCTGGCTGCGATGCGGAGTCGGTCAGGGTGCACTGCTATCACGAGCGGACCGTCGCCGATGTTCCCGTGGACGGCAGGGCGGTGATCATGCGCGTGCGGGCGTGGCAGCCGGCCTTGATTCCGCACTGCTGTAAGACTTTTCGGGATTCGTGCCCGGCGTTCTCGAGCACTATGCGGCGAGGGTCGTCATGTGGCTGGCGGTCAACGCTTTTCGTGCGCGGACGCCGAGGTTGATAGTGCGCGGCAGGGCAGAGCGCGTCTTCTGCAACCGGCAACGCCGCCCCGCCCAGCTCGACTATGGGACGCCGACTGAGCACGAATTACGCTAACTAAAACCAGCTCATCACCGCCTGAAATTCACATCAAGGCAGGTAACTAAAGCCGAAGCAGGTCTAGGAGTCAACCAACGTGGGGGCAGTACCCTGTCGCATCCTGTCGTCGGTGCGTCATCGTCATGATCGAAATTGCGACAGGCCCGCTCTTCGGGTGGTCCCCGCACAATAGGCGAGTGCCAGGGCCGATGTGGAGAGGGTGGTCAGTGTCGTGAGAGTTGTCGTGAGGGAAGTGGGTAAGGGGTGGTGAAGAGTGAGGGCTGTGGCGGTGGTGGTTACAGTCGCCGCGACGCCGGTGGCGGCGCCGACTATGAGGCTCGGGTGAGTGGGCAAACCGCCGATGGCTCGCGGCGGTTGATATGTGCGGGGTAGCGGCTGGGTTATGAGCGCGCACACCGACAGGATCGCGGTGAAAGCGACGTAGCCCAAGCCCGCTGCTGGTGGGAAGCCGTGAGCATCGGGCATGGTTCTCAGCAGCAGATAGCCGGTGTCGGAGGCGCCAGCGGCGAGCAGGGCTGTGGACAGAAAGGCTGAGCCGATGATCCTGCGGCCGCAGATCAGTGGTCCGAGCGCGGCCAGGCTCAAGGTGATGTCGGCGGCCGGGTAGACGGCGAACAGGAGTGTGGCGGGGGATTCGACGTGGTGGTGCAGAGTGACGAGTAACCACAGCATCGCCGCATATGCCCCGCAGAGTAGGCAGAAATATGTGGTGGCGTTGTCGACGTCGTTACGCACTCGGGCAATTCCGAGTCGCCGGGCGCGTATCCACAGCGCCGGCGCGACGAAGACTGGCATCGCGAGGTCTCCGATGTGGTGGATGATCCCGCCGGGGATGGTTTGGTGATGGATCGAACGAGCCACGAACCAGGCCACCTGTCCGGCGGTCCACGAGGTGACTCCGGCCGCCAGCAGCCCGAAATAGGTGGTGTTGAGCCGATCGCCATGTCGCTGGAAGCGCCACACACGTACCAGCAGTATCCCGGCTGCCGCGCCGCCGAACACGATCTGTGACAGGTCGGTCAACGCGGTCGTGTGTACCGCGTTGCTGTCGACGGCCTGGGTCACGGCGATCACGATCATGGCGACGCACAGCACCAACCCCAGGAGCAGCAACGCTATTTTTGACCCCGGTGCGGGGCTTTCACCGCCGTCCCCCTCTGCCATCCCCCGTCCCGGCGCGTGGGAAGGGGTAACAGGCGTAGCCGCGAGATTCCACAACTGGCGTGCCTGCTCGGTGTCGGCCCCCAGTGATCGGGCCACCTGCTCGACGATCGGCCAGGCAGGCAGCGGCGCAGCGGGGTTGAAGACCCGGGCGACCGTGGTATGGCTGTAGACGGTCTTGGCGGCGATTGCTCGTAAACTCGGCGCCCCTCTGGATTGCCGTGCCCCGGCGAGGTACTCCACCAACATGTGATGTGCGTCATTGCCTGTTTCCATGAGCTCCCTTTTCGTTCTGTAAATCTTAGTAAACCATTGTTGAGCTGTGTAAATGGGTGATCTCCAAGTTGCTTTACGCCTGGTTGCGAAGTTCTGATGGTTGGCGGATCGCGAACAGCCGATACCTGTCACGGCCATCCATAGAGCTGGATAGCTGAAAATTTGCCCAAGCGTAGGAGTAGCTATGAAAACAAGCGTGCGTGTCGCCACCGGTAGCCTGTGTATGGCTGCGGCTCTGGCCGGGGCTATCCCGGCAGTCAACGCCAACGCCGATGTCATCATCTACAACGGCCCCGCCGGGCAGCCCCCTGCAGTGACGCCGGCCAACCCGATCCCGACACCGATGAATCTGCCGGTTGCCCCGCCGTCGTGGACCAACCTCGACGACGGTCGCACCGCCATGCCGGGCAATCCCCGCGCGACACAGAACAGCCGGCCGTCCCAGGCCGAGCAGGATCAGGCTCGTAACCAGCTGCACGACGACGCGGTCCATGACGGCGCCGTGGACGGGGCAGCCACCGGAGGCGTCAACGGCACCGTCCTTGGTGCCGCCACCGGCGCCGGGATCGGCGCTGGAATCGGTGCCGCCACCGGCGCTGCCGCCGGTCTGGTCGCCGGACCCGCCATCGGCGCGCTCACCGGCATGGCCCTGGGCTGCGTTGTCGGTGCGCCCGCGCTGCTCATCGGATGTCTTCCCGGTGCTGTGATCGGCGGAATCATTGTCGGCGTGGCCGGAACCGTTTACGGTCCGATCGTCGGCACCGCTGCGGGGGCCGCGGTCGGCGCCGGGATCGGTGCCGTGATCGGTGGCGCCGTCGGCGGGCCCATCGGCGAATCGAACGGTGCCGCCACGGGTGCCGCCACTGCGGACTCCCAGGCAAATCTGCAGAGCTCCCGCGTCGGCGTCACACAAGCTAATTCGGTCGCGACGCGCGTCGACGACACCACCCCTGTCTCGGTGGCGGGGCTCGACCCCGCCACCACGGCATCCGAGCCGACGAACACCCCGAGCTCCGCCCCGGTCAGTACCTTGATCCGAGATGACTTCACCGGCGTGATCCCGGCCGAAGTCGTCAACATGATCCCGGTCGAAGTCACCAACATGATTCCGAAGGATGCGGCCGCCCTCGTCGGCATCCACTGATCGATGCGCAAATGACCCTGGAGGGGAGAGGAGGGAACTGCCGTGACGTGGTTCCCTCCTTCCATCGCGGCCACCCCGCGCATAAGGGCACCACGGGCGGTCCGACCCCTCGCTCACGCCGCCACCGCGACGCCAGCCGCTCGCGGCGCTCGAAGTATTCGACAACGGCCGGAAAGGAATTTTCCGTGGCAGCGCAGAAGAAGTATCCGGATGAGTTGAAAGCCGAAGCGATCCGGATCTACCAAGACATGGACCCGAAACCGACGATTCGCCATCTCGCCCAGCAATTGGGGGTGCATCACGAAGCGCTGCGATACTGGCTACGACGGGCCGACATCGGCCGGACACCTAAAGCGCCGACCAGTGAGCTCGCCGCGGAGAACGAGCGGCTACGCGAACAAGTAGCCCACCTGCAGCGGGAGAACGACATTCTCCGGTCCGCGAGTACCTACTTCGCGATACAACTCGGCCAGAACCACTCCAAGACCTCGTAACGAGGGATTCGGAATACTCGAGTTGAACGACTGTCGGGGGCTGTCCAGAGAACCGGTCCGTTCCGAATTGGGTTATGTCACCTATGCCGACAGCCGTGGTGTGTTCAAGATTGTTGCCGCTGGTGCCGGATGTGGTCGATGAGGGTGAACAGATTACGGCTGGGCACGAACGCCTGAATGTCGACCTACTGCCCGATGTTGTGCGGCCCATATTTTGTTGGCATCGAATGGTTGGTGGGCCGTATCCGGGGGTGCGGTCGAGTACCCGGTCACGGGCGCAATTCGGATGCTCGACGGTCGCGTCGAGCATCGGGACCACAATCAAACGACGAGCCGGCGCAGCGCTGCTACCGCGGCGGCATGGTCGGGTCGTCGAGGATTCGATGGCCAACCCAGCCTCGCTCGCTAGTCACCAGAGCGACGTCAAGGTCACCCCGTAACAGCTCGAGTAAACCATATCGCCTGCGGCGCGACGCCCACCGAAAGCACCGCATCGAGCATCTCTCCGGTGACACCCCCCGACACCAGATGATTTTTAACCTGAACCACGCACGCCACCATCGATAACCCTTGTGTTGAGTCAGAAAGCCTCCTCGATTCCGCGACCCATGCGTTCCGGCAGCTACCGGGACGGTTGACATGAACACGAGAGCGCGAGTCGCCTCGGGTGATGCGGAGTCGGGGCGCCGCCGAGGCGCAGGGAATCTGCGTTTCGGCGACGCTTGTATCCGAGCCGGTGCATCGCGACGTGCTCGTGCGAGCGCTGCACCATCAGGGGATTCGGAGACCCTGCCGGCTTGGATTGCTCGTTATCGGACCCAGTGTGTCTGTGCCCCGGTAGTAGCGGTATGGCCGCCATGGCGTGTCGGCGCGAACCTCGAGGGTTGCGCCGCCAGCCCAGCCGTGGCACCGCGATCGCGGCCTGGCCTGTCCGAAGGCAAGGTGATCGCGTTGGGTCTCTCCGAGCCCTTCGGCGGGTGCATCGTTCGGAGCTGCGCTGACCAGCATCGATCATGCGGCAGCGTCCTATCGAGCCGCCGCGCGGTGGCTGACCTCAGATGCGGTCATGGCGGGTCACGGCTCCGGAGATAGCGGTGCCGGACACGGTCGGGTTGTGCAAGCCGTCGTGCTCGGACTGCGCCGCACCGCAGGTGATGGGCTGGACACACTGGCGCGACCAGTCGCGCCGATCTGTGGTGCGCGCATGTGGCGATTCCGCCGTCGAGGGCGCTCGCTGTCGTAGGTGTCGACGACAATCCGCGTTGGGCTCCCGCGCCTGTTGGGCGCCACCGGGGGTGTGGGCCACGCGGGCCTGTGTCACCGTTGCTGTGGTCGCAACTCATGCGGAACCAGGGCTTCGTGGCTGCGCGCCGCGCGCCGTCGGTAATAGTAGGCTGCTGCGGCGACTCGATCGTTGCAGGCGTCCTTGCAGTACTTTCGCGTTCCCGGTCTCGTGCGATCCACGAACACGCACCGACACGGCGCGGCGGCACAGACACCGAGCCGAGTCGTCCCGTGGGCGATCAGATGTTCGGCAAGTGCGCCAACCAATCTGGCCGCCAATTCGGAGAAACCCGATTCGTTTGTGCCCCAGCCTATTGCCAGTCCCCGGTGGGGAGAAGCGTGCAATTGTGGCACGACCTCGATCTCGCGCAGCAAGGTGTTCATGCGGTGTGCTGCATCCGCTACCTCCGCCGTGTCGAAGATGGCGCGCAGTTGCTGGCGTAGCCAGCGCAACCGTGGCAGGTCGGAGTCATGCAGTTGCCCCGCTAGTCGAACTCGACCTGTGCCGCGCAACATCACCCGGAAGTGCTCGACGCTGTCGAGTCGGTCGACAGGCATCGCGCGGATATCGAGTGTATTGATCAACTCCACCGCCAGGTCCAGATCGTCCACACCGCTCACTTCCTGCGCAGGCGCGCACCATCGCCGTACTCGTGTGGTACAGCGAGTAGGACGACGCACGCGAACATTGGGGCAAGCCGAACTCGCTGTGCCACAGCAAGTCCCATGCCTGGAGGCCAAAGTGGGAAACATCAATGTCTCTGACTATTTATAGCAATCGACCAACGATCTTGATGAGAATTCGTGAAGTTGTCCGATGGACCACACTGTTGCCACGGCCGCCGTGACCGACAGCCGCTCACCTGCGGGCACAGCGCGGGGTGGATACGGTAGACCGGTGAGCGATGTGCACAGTGACTGCTCCTCCGGTGTGCTGCCGAAGGGACCGCACAGACTGGGACGCGATGCCGTGGAGGAGTCGCAACGGACGCGCATGTTCGATGCGATCATCGCGATAGTTGCCGAGAAGGGCTATCGCGCGACGACGGTCGCTGATGTGATCGGCTCGGCGAAGGTTTCGCGCCGCACCTTCTACGAGCACTTCGCCGACAAGGACGCATGTTTCTCCGCCGCGTTTTCCTCAGGTATGAACGAACTGCTTGTCGAGGTCGTCACGGCGACGGCGGCTGGCGGCGACCGAGATCAGCGAATCGAAGGCGGGCACCGGGCACTGTGCGTTGCCCTCGCCAAAAGACCCGCCCTCGCCACGGTATTTCTCGTCTGCGCCCCCCAGGCCGGCGCAGACGTACGGGCGAAGTACGAAAGATATCTCGCCGGAACCGTTTCCCTGCTGCGGCAGTTGGTGAGTGAAGGGCGGAAGAAGCATCCCGAATTGCCGCCGGAGCTGTCCGAACACGCTGCACGAGCAATCGTCGGTGCGGTGGTCAGCCTGCTGACGAGCCACCTGCTCACCCATGGCGCCGATCGACTGCCCGACCTTGTCCCGACCTTACTCGCAGTCGTACACGCGCTGTTGCTGGCTGACGTGCCACCGCCGAGCATGCAGGCGAGCGATTCGTCCACAGGGCCGTCGGCTTGGGCGACATCGGCACGGCGATGTCGCGATTGAGCGCGGTACGAGCGGCTGTCGGGGCGTGCGTCGACGCCCCGTCGCATCTATCGCTGGTCCCTCCGTTCTGCGTGTCCTGCCACTCGGCAATGCAGTTTGAAATAGCACCGCGTACAACATCTTTCGGACCAGTGGATCGGGATCTGCTGCATGTCCATAGCATCGATGCCGGGCCATGCAGCAGAATACCTATACCGGGACACCCTGCCAGGGGCGTTCTCGGTCGGGCGAATCGCCGGGTGGGGTTCGGCGATGCGACCGACCTAGACCGTACGGCGGGCCCGAGCCGGGCAGTTGGCTGTGAGTGCACTGACATTGATCCACAGTGCACAGCACGAAGCGATGAGTTCCGGCCTGCTGACGTGCTGTCTCTCTGCGGCCGATATGTAGGAACGCCGATATCTCTCACTGCCTTTCAATGTCGGTCGCAGACTTAGCATGCGACGCGAGTTCTACAGCCGGCCCGGCGACGGCCCGATCTGCCGACGATCCCCGAGTTGACGTCCGCTGGCCGAACCTTCGAGTTGTTGAGTAGGCTTCATCCGCGGTGGCTGCGCCCTGGCGCTTGGACTCGCGTTTCTCGTCGGCACCACGCACAGAGTCGTGGTCGCCAGCGGTCCACATCGAGGAGGCCCGTCTCGAGATCGAGCATTCCTGCAGCTTCGACGCGATGTAGGTGGTGGGAAAGGATCCAGGAGCGATGCTGTTCGGTTCGATCGCATCGATGGACAACCGCCTGCACTGCCTCTCCGGCACCGCGCGAATCTGCTGGTTCGACATCCCGCAGATGTTCTTTGCCTCTTTCGCAGCCCATCTCCGCTGCTCCCAGTAGTTCGTCGTAGCCCGCGCCGAGTGCCCCGACGATCACGTTGTCCACCGGTGGCGCGCCGCTGTCGGCAGCCACGGAATGCGGCGACCCTCTGTGTGGCTCGGCCGAAGCAGTGGTTCCTGCTACGAGCGATGAAACGATCAAGGTAACGAGAGGAACCGCCCACCACCCCGCCGTGGCCGCCCATCGGACCGACATCGCGTCTCGTCCCCGCTGCTGGATAACGTCAAGTACCACAAAGGAACACACGACCGAGCGCATATAGCGGGCACTGACGCTATCAGCGCCTCCGAGTGCGCCCGTCAGACACACCGCTATACCGCTTTCTGCGAAATGACCGCACCCACGGTGAAAGGTGAGCTCATCCGTCGAATAGATAGCAATAACTCCTGGCGGAACTGCTCGGAAACATGAGCTTTTTACGATCGGCCGATCAAATCCTACAACGAGCAGACGCTGGTGTTACTACCGTAACCGGCGTGAAAGGCCCTATTAGGTGTAACGGCAAGTTCCGCGCACCGCTCTGGTGAATCGACGTTTGTGGCCACAGTACCGCCGAGAGTCAGCAGTGCCGCGGCTGGCATCGCTGGCGCGTCATGCGGAATCAGCAGGCGCGCCGGGGAGTTCAGGTCGCCGGGTCGATCGGCATAAACGTCTACCGAGGCTGCGTTGTGGTTGCTCGAGCTCCGTCGGTTTGAGATGTGCGCAGGCCACGAAGACTGAGTTGGGTTTGCCGAGGCGGACCAGGCTATCCAGTCACCCTCGGTATGCGGCGAGTAGCTCTTGCCCGGTCGCTGCGTGTACTAATATAGCTTTGCACGTTCTCGTTAGCTCATTAAACGTGTGGACTGGTGGATCGAGGGACGGTAAAGATGGTGAGGGTTCTCGATACTTCGAAAGTTGAACCAGGAAATCGTACGGATCTGGTTGTCGCTGCCATTCAACAGATGAGTGCTCCGTCCGACATCGTTATGGTCGATCGGGAAGCTGAGGTGTCGGGTCTGATCGACGTCTGGAAGATTGGAAGCGTGGAGCTCGGCCAGATCTGTACCGGGGGATACAATGTTTCCCGAGGTGCGAGGCGAATAAGAGTCAACCCGGCACCGAATCTGATGTTATTCGTCTCGCCTAGCAGTAGTATACGTTGGTCGCAGTATGACGACATTGATGAAATCGTTCCAGGGCGGGTGTACGTGGCCGACCTGAATCGGCCACTTCGAGCCGACTGGCAAGGCGGGAAGGTGCTGACACTGCAGGTACCACTGGACAGTATAAAAATGTCGTCGGTATCTATTCGCCGGGCCGCACGTCGGTTGCCGGTCAGCCCATTGCAGAAGATTATCGCACGCCACATCGCTGTTGTGGCGTCCGAAGCTGACCTTCTCGAAACCGATCCGTCCTCCAGTTATATGGGCGATGCTCTGGTCGAAATGGTCCATGCGATGATTATTTCTGACGCCTCGCGCAACTGTGACGGCGCCGCATTGCCGTCCGACATCTTGATAGCACAGGTCCGAGATTATATTCGCCTGAATATTGCAGATCCTGATCTCGGGCCAGCCGGCATCGCATCAGCTCATCACATATCGGTGCGCTATCTTTATAAACTATGCGCTGAGGCGAACTTCAGTCTGGAACAATGCATCATCGACGAGCGGCTGCGAATTGCGCGTCGTAAACTCGCGGATCGGGCGCAGCAGTACAGGACGATAGCATTTATCGCTCATGAAATTGGCTTCAAGAGTGCTTCGCATTTTTCTCGCCGCTTTCGCGCTGCTGTCGGTATGACTCCGCGGGAATGGCGGCAGCGGGCACTGTGGGAATCGCCGATGCATTCGCGGGCAGCGATGGATCATCAACCGTCCTCGTTCGGATAGCGTACGTAATCTCTGGCAAATCGTTCCGAAATTGTCCTCTTTTGTGCGGACTGAAGTGGTGCCAGACGACCGTTGCGCGTCGGTCGTCCGGATAGCTGTCGACTGAGTTCGTGCATCCAGCTCGGTGCCGCGCCAACCGCAATACCTGTACTGCAACCGTCCTGAGCATATAAATCCGAGCCTGTGCCGGCAGAACGCATTACGCGCTCCGTGTCGGACTGGTTACGAGTCCAGCCAGAATAGGAGATGCCCGTCGGCGTCGGAGCGCAGCAGATGGCGCCGGTATGTGGGATCAGCCAACAACGGGTGGGGTATAGAGCGCAACAGTAGTTGGCGCCGATCGACTACCGAGTTGCAACCCCATCTTATTTTGCACTTTCCGTAATGCCGCAGGGTCAGAATCAGTACGGGCACAGCGCAGAGGCGGCCCCGGCCCCGTGCGGCGGCCCTCGGTATCTGACAAGGAGCGCACATGTCGATCGACGGACAGGTATCTCCACCGAACGTCGAGCGACGGGACGTCATGTCCCGGATTTTGTTGCGTACCAGGCGACGTTGTCTACCGAGGCTCGAACGTGCACTGGGCCGGTTGCCTGAGCCGCTGCGGTTGATGGCGGAATACCACTTCGGCTACCGGGATTCGCATGGCGTGCCTGCTGCGTGTGACGGCGGGAAGATGTTTCGAGGGGCGCTTGTGCTGGCCAGCGCGGCAGCGTTCGAGGCGGCGCCGATGGCTGAGGACTGTGCGGTGGCGGTGGAGCTGGTACACAACTTTACGTTGATACACGACGACATCCTCGACGGGGACGCGGAACGACGGGGACGGCCTGCAGTGTGGACTATCTGGGGCGAGTCCGCCGCCCTTCTACTCGGTGACGCCCTTCATGCCCTTGCTATAGAGGTCCTTACCGAATCGCGTCCGCCAGCTGCTGAGCGTCGGATCTCCGATGCGGTCCGTCGGATTGAGGCAGCCGTTATAGAAATGTGCCGTGGCCAATATGAAGACTGTGATTTCGTTGATCGCCACAGGGTGACGATTGACGAATACATTGTCATGGCTACGGGTAAGACCGGCGCCCTGGCCGGCTGCGCCTGCGCCCTGGGTGCTCTCGCGGCGAATGCTGACGACGAAACCGTTGCGGCGCTAGACGATTTCGGGCGTCAAGTGGGCGTGGCGTTTCAGTTGAACGACGACCTGATCGGCATCTGGGGGGATCCGGCGCAAGCAGGAAAGCCGGCGAGCGATATCGCCGAGGGTCGCATGACGATGCCGGTCGTCGCTGCCATGGCGTCGGGTACCGGACCGGGGGACGACCTGGCGGCGCTGTACAAGCCTGTATCCCCACGCCATTCGAGCCCCGACGGCATGATGCAGATCATCGGCCTGATTGAGGCCGCAGGTGGGCGAGAGACAACGAGTCGCCGAGCCGAGCAATGGATGAATTCCGCGATCGCAGAACTACCTAACGGATCATTCGGCGAGCTCATTGCACTCGCGCGATTGGCGGTCAAACGGGATCGGTAGGTCGTACTCAGCGGTGTCCTGGCGGTGAAAGGGGTTGTCATGACGTCCTACCACGACGGCACGGCCGAGGAAACAGTTGTCGAGAATGGTACGCGCTAGCGCAGCCTCTGCATCACAACGGCACCGAGTTTGCAGCAGCATCGCTCGTGGAAACGACATATGGAGGAAGTCTTGAGCTCTTCATCTGCTTGGAATGCTACGGCTTGGAGTTTCTCGGGCGCTCCGGCCGGGCTTGGTATGTCCGATGCACGCCTCGCCCGAGGCCTCCCTGCGGGCGTCACAGATAGCGCGATTGCCGGTGTGCGCGATACGGCATCCCGTCTACGGCCTGAAGGCGCGCAGGAACCACTGGACATACCGCCGATCTGGTGCCCACTACCGCTTCATTCCAGCGACGGTGGAGTGGATTTCCAACGTCGCTCGGAGGAGTTCTTTCGGCGATTGGGGTTCGATGACGATGCCCTGCGGTTGGCGCACGACATGTGCACAGGTGAGCTGGCGCGCATGTGGGCACCGCGAGGGGGCACCGAGGGCGTCCAGCTGTTGAGTGATTGGCTGATGTGGGCACTGTTGTTCGATGACCACTATTGTGACGAAGGCCCGATCAGCCGGGACGCAACAGCATTCAATCATCTGGCTGTAAACCTTATGGGCTACAGCATGTACCCCCAGCGTGAGCCCCTCGGCGTCGATGATTTCGACGCTTTTGCCGCGAGCTTGTCGGACATAATGACGCGGCTTCGTCAGCAAACGAATGCGGAACAAACGATGCTGTGCGCCCTCGCGTACTACGGGTGGGGGCTCGGTGCCTCCTGCGGCGTGTCCGACCGGTCCGGCCAGTATCTGCGCAGCGTAGACGAGCACCTGGTGGCACGCCCCCATGACGGGGGGTTTCTGCACTCGATCTACCACATCGAGGCTGCCGAAGGCTCATGGTTGGACACCGAGACACGGATTCGTCCCGAGGTTCAGGCCGCGACCGCCGCGGCCGGAGTCTTGTTGACGGTGCCGACCGATGTCGCATCGTTCGCCAGGGAGCGCGACCAACGCAGCCTGGAGTCGAACATGGTCGAAGTCATCGCAGGACAGAATCGTTGCTCTCGGCAGGAGGCGCTGCACCTGACGTGTGCTCTTCTGGAAGAGGTCATGGAGTTGTTCATCACCTTGAAGGGAAAGTTGTCCGCCGAAGGCACTCTTGATCTGAACCGCTATCTCGACCAGCTGTCGAATATGATCAGCGGGACCATCGAATGGCAGCGTCGTCTTCCGCGATACGCCAACAATATGAATGACGCGGGGGAATCGGAGTCGTCAGGGTGCCTGCGAGAGCAACCTATCCACGACGTGTCGATGCGCCGGATTTATGATCGGGTCGATCCGCCGTCAGCTATCAGCTGGTGGTGGGACTTCATCTGAGCGTGAGGTCACTCGCGACAACTCGTAGGCAATGATCACGTGCGTTCGTGGTCGGCGATCGTAGTCCACACTTTCAAGACGGTGGGAGGGATGTTGGATTTCCGGCCAACTCCACCAGTTGATCAAGCTCGGCACGGAGTAGGTGATTGTCACGTTGGGCTACGTATCTTAGGCAGCGGTGGGCCTCCACGTTGTAATGCACTTCTTCGGGGGATGCCGTCGCCGCCTTCATCAGCGCGAGTGTCGCGGCAGTCGTATCGGAGTGCATCACATATGCCCGTGCTTGGCACAGGAGGTAGGTCGCGCGGCGGTCGAGCGTGTGCTCGGCCACGGGGTCGACTTTCGGCGCTAGTTGCACTGCTCGAGCAGAATTGAGCTGCACGAGAGCGGTCTCGATCTCGGTGACTGAGACTTCGAAGGGGCCGAAGGCGATGCCCTGTACACAATGTTCGGCCCCGAGTTCGTCGGCCACGCGCCGGGCAGTCTCGACCAGTTGGACGCTTTCGCCGAAATCTGCTGCGACCGCGGCCGCGTGCGCTGCCATTAGATAAAGGGCACCCGACAATGCGGCGGCTTCGACGGTAGTGGCCGTGAGGTCGATGATTCGCCGCACCGCAGCGAGCGCACAATCATGGCTGGCCACGGGATTCTTCGTGTGTAGCAGCTGAGCGGCCAGGTGCCATGCGCTCGCCGCTACGAGTAGCGGCAGCCGAGTGTGGGCCGCTGTGCTCAGTGCTCGGTCGGCGACCGTACCGGCGAGTGTGTGCTCGCCACGGGCAGCCAGCATGCTGCGGGTGAGGAGGTAGATGTCGCACAGCAGCTTCGCCGTCTCGGTGTCGTGGCGTAGCCATCGTGCCCAGCGGGCGCAGTCGATCACCGCCGGTAGTTCGCTGGCAAGTCGCGAGTATCGCTGCCGTGAGGACGTCCAGATTTGTTGGCATTCATCGATATCCGATCTGAGCGTGGCCGGGTCGAGGTGATCCACCGTCCGGTCGTTCGGGTGACCGAGGGCCGGATGTTGCAGAAGGACTTGGCGTAACGGGTGAAGATCGTCCATGCCTGGCTGAGACGGCATCGGGTCGGCTGCCGGCCAGTCGATGAGCTCGGTTGGATCGTCGACACGGAGTACCTCGGCCAGCCGGGTCAAAGCCTCGATGTTGTTGAGTGGACGTTGTCCTGACTCGATCAGTCGCAGCCACTCCTCACTTCGGCCCACAAGATTGGCTACAACCCGTCGAGGAAGGCCTCGCTGCCTGCGTCGGATCTGGAGGCGTTGTCCCACGGTAAGGGGGGTGGACGTCGACGTATGCATTATGGACTCTCATGGCTGGTGAATAGCGGCTGAGGTCGTGCGGAAAAGGTGGACTTTCGGAGGTGGAGTTGAGGACGAAACGCGTATGCATATCTGCGTGTCGCTCGAACAATGCTTCCGGTCGCTCATCAGACCCCGCCATACCCATGTGGCTCGTGCCGAGCAGCGAAACGCTTTGCGCGTGAGGCTGTTCGGGCGTGGCAGCCGCGTTGCTGATGGATGAACGATCAGCATAGCGTTCGGGATGCGGATTAGCTGTCCTCAGTGTGCACGCGGTTGTCCCCACAGTGAACAAGTACGTCGAATGCGTTGGCGAACAAAGGAATTGGAGGCAAGACGCCGTGTCAGTACTGGCCCGCGGTGGATGACGGCGAATGTGTGTTCATCTCGGAGGAGATGCGAGGTCTAGTCATCCATGATAGGGGAGGCGGTAGGCACGTCTCAGGGGTACCAACCACCCGGTGTCAAATCGAATGAGGATGCGCGCACGGTGTGAAACATGCTCCGGGGCAACATCTTACGTTTCGGATTTGAGCAGTCGCCGGAGAGAAGCTCTGACGTGGGGAGGCTTGAAGGGCGAAAAGTACTCTGGTATGCGGAAGTTCAGCCTTGCTGAGGGTCAACATGCGGGGATCGGAGCGCCTTCCTCATCGTGCGAGGCCACGTCGTGATTTCCGTGGCTGACAGTTGATGGGCAAGGTATGGCCTTGTGGCTCAAGGCCGGGGGCGGTCGCGCGGCCGCGCATGCGCACCAGACCGGTTGGGTCAACAGTTGTCGGCGGCGGTTGCGCCGTGCCGCAAACCCCAGCCCGTTTTACGATCCCGGCAAGGCGGTTTTGGATCTGGCGGTAGCGGTCCCGATCGGGGGTGATTGCACCGCAGGCATCTTGCTCCAGCGTTGCCAGTCCGGTGCTTTCGGTTCGGTGGTATCAAATTCGACCATGTCCCAACTGATCTCGGTGCCGGCCATACATGCGTCGAAAGTGTTGTCCGCCAATGCTCCGCGCATGCAGCCGCGGCGGCGACGGCTTGAGGCACGATGGGTACGACGCGCCTGATCCCGGTGTCGACGTCGAGTGCCCATTGGTCATCCATCTGGATGCGAGCCTGCTCGAAGCGCATTCGGAAAGAGGAGAAATCAGCCTGACATTCAAATGGGGTGCGGAGTCTACCTTCGCAGGCCCCGGCACCGGGAACCGCCGTCGATATTGCTGCGGCCCTGGGAATTCCGGGGCGATCACCGCCCCGACCACAAACGAATGCTGACCGCAGCCTCGAGGAGCAGCCTTGCTGCCGACTTCCGGGGCGGGCGGAAAGTGCTGGCTCGCACCGGCGCTGACGGCGGCGCCTGCGACTTCGTCGCCTACTGCCATCAGCGGCGACCACAGTATTCGCCGGATTTTGCCCTCACTGACACCTTGTGGCCGCGATAAATTAAGTGCCGCAACATATGTGGGGGTCCCGCCTATGATGCCGACGGTCAGGGCGCAGTTCGCTGAGATCGCCGATAAGGTCGAACTGACGGCTGGCCCGAAGGCATCCGGTTGATCGTCCGGAAGGAGCGCCCGCGCCCGAGTGTGCAGTTGCGGTTCGCCGATGTCGATGGTTCGGGCTCGAGAAACCGGCAGCGACCCCGGGGATCGGGGCGCCACCCGATTTTGCCCTCATCCTGTCACCAACAGCGAAGCTACAACAGAACCGCTCACGCCGGTCCGCAGGCCCCACGGGAGATCGAGGTTCAGGTCGGGATTTTCCGTGGAAGTGACCTCGAGGGTCGGCGGTGACTACTGCAGAGTTGAGAGTTGCACGGTCACTGCCGACACGGTCAGTACGGGTGAGCGCTGGAGGCGGCGGAGGATGCACAACTGCAATTGCGTCACGTCGCCAGTGTTCTTGTCCGATTTTGCCAACAAATTTTGTCGCTAGTTTCTTTTAGGATGGGGTACCCTGAAAGTGCGGTGAGTATGAGCTAGAATAGACGCATCTATTTTTCGGTAACATCTTTTGGAATGCTGGTCTGATCCGAATGTCAACCTTGAATACCGTTCGGCAGGTAGATATGTGTCACTATTCGAGAAAATTGGAGAGTTCATCCTCGCGCGACAGCGCGGTGGCGAGAGCTTCGGGCGCAGAGGTTATCGACTATTACGAGGCCAAGACTGCAGCGATAATCCAGAAATATGGCCCCGGTCCCAGAGTCCACTTTCATGTCGGTTATTTCGATCCGCCTAGTTCGCCAGAGCCGGCTATGGGATCTTCGGAGCTCCAAAGCTGCCTCGTAGCAGCCCAGGAACGCCTAATTGCGGTAGCTGTAGATCGGTGGGCGGAGCTCACTGAACTCGGACCCAGAGTGCTCGATGCCGGTTGCGGTCTGGGTGGTGCGAGTCTCTGGTGGGCGGAGAAACTAGGCTGTCAGGTGACTGCACTGACCTGCGTGGCCGAGCACGCCCGACTGATCAGCCAGTGGGCCCAACACTCGGAATTGGCCGCTGTGCGCGCGGTCGTCGACGACGTGCATGATTTTGTCGACCCACATCCATACGACATCGCGATGGCCTGGGAAGCTGCCTGCTACTTTGACCGGGCCCGGTGGTTCACCGGACTACGCAAGTTATTGAAGCCTTCCGGCTGGGTCCTGATCGAAGACGTTTTCGTGGACGACTCGAGCTGGAAGTCTGATTTCGACAAATACTGGCGGACCGATGTCGGATCGGTACGCGACTACGAACTGGCGGCATCGGGGGCGGGGTTCCAGCTCGTCGACAACGTCGACTTGACTTTCCCCACGAAGGCATTCTGGGAATGGGGCGCCGCTTGGACCGAGAGGCAAGAAGCCGTCTCGGGGAGTGATGCCGCTCGTCTCCGGGCTTCGATCGCCGCCCATCGGCGGATGCGTCTTGCCTGGGAGTGTGGAGGACTACAGATCCGCCTGCTGGCCTTCGAACGGATTGGATGATGATCCCGCTCGATAACGATGTGCTGGCCAGGCTCGAGAGTTGGGCTCGGGGCACGGACTTCGGCCACCATCACCTCACCGGCGGACTCACGATGGCCCACTATGTCTGTCACGGCGGCGAAGCCTATGGCCATCACGTCGACGGTTTGGGTGGTAGCCCGAACCACTTGTTCGCACTTGCCGCGGATCTGACGTTTCTCGTCTGGGTCAACGACCACATCGAGGCCTGCGGACCTACAAATGCCGCGGCGGGCAGTTCTGCGGTCACCCGGACTGGCCTCACCTTCGCTGATCATGTGGCCCGATTGTCCACAGCGCTCGGCGGTACCCGGTTCCCGGAGTGCGAGCGGGCCTGGTGGGACAGCACGCTTCACGACGCTTGCGTTGCTGACCACGCCGCCCTCGTGTACGGCCGAACATGGTCGTACTCCGAATATCTCGATAATGGCATCGACAGCATCAACATTCCGCATGTGATGGCGACAATCAGCTCGCTGTGGGGCTTCGGCATCGCTCGTCGGCGAGCGGACCCACTGGTTGCCGGCGTTATCCGCCATCTGGGGATCCAGCAACGGCTCTCCAATGACCTCGCGAGCATTACCAAGGAACGCCGCTCCGAAGACCCGGGCAATGCGGCCCTCCTCATGGAGCGCTACATGAGCCCGGTGCAGGCCGCTCAGTTTATCGCCGAGGAACAGCAGGGACATCACCGCATGCTGACCCGACTATTGAACGGGCTCTCCTCGTCTGATCCTCTTGCACGCGCAGCCATGGCCATAGCGGGGGGTCTGGAAGGTGCCCAACGCGACCTTCAGCGCTACAAGTCCGATTGTTCGCCGTAGCGGGGGAACAATCACCCTGAGAAGGGACTGCGGCCCCGGCTCGCACGGGTCAATCTCGCAACCCGGACACGATCCAGCTTGCCGCAGCACCTGACTAGGCCGCTGCGTGTGGATCGTCCTTTGTTCGATTCGTCGACCTCGGTCCGGTTGCGCCCGGAGGGTTCCAGCAGAGCGTGGAATCTCCGAATCACATCGTCGGGACGAGGATGCTTTACGGCGCTCCGTTCGACAGATCGGCCATGTGTGTACGCCGACCGCAGCATGGTTCGTATCGGTTGATCGACGTTCAGATCGGTTCGAGAGCTGGCGCCGTCGTCGATGTGGCCTCGCCCGCCCATTCCTTTCCTGTCCACTATTAGCCCTAAATCCAGGCCCTTGGCAGCCTGAAACCTGATACCCGTCGATCAATCGATCCGTGTCCAGTCGAAAAGGTGTCATCGCGATGCGGTACGGTGATTATGGTGTATTTCGATCTGGTCGGCTTATATTTTCTGATATCTGCGTTTATCGTTGACGATTTCAGTGAGCCGGTATGGTCCTGCGGTGTCCTGGTCGAAATAGCAATCGGCAATGCACGGGTTCGCGTGTTCGGTATGGACAGCGCGGTACCGGGGATAGCTGATGGGTGTGCGGGCTGCTATCTGGTGCTGGTTGTCAGCAGTGCGCAGGTGCTGCCGATAGCCGGGCCTGATGGTGCCGCTGAAACATTCGCTGACGCAGCCGGAGCCGTAACTGAAAAACGCTACGGCTCGCCCAGAGAGCTCCGATGAGTGGTCGAGAAGGGAGAGGAGGCTGAGGTAAAGTGAGGCCGTGTAGCTGTTGCCGATTGTCCGGTTATAGCGGGTGCCGGCGTCGACAACGGCGGCAATTCGGTCATTCGGCCATTCGATCCCGAGAGTCTCGAGAAGGTGTTTGTGTGCTTTGCGCGCCATGGCGGTGTAGGGCAGGTGATAGCAGAAGGCGCTGAACTCATCGAGTTGCCTACCACCGTTGTTGCGATAGTCGGCCCATGCCTGACTGGTGGCGGTGAGGTAGGTACGGACGGACAACTCGCCGTCGACGACAGCGGTACTTCGGTGGTTGGGCCGCCAGAAGTCCATGATGTCGTCGGAGTAGACCCCGGAGGGAGAATCCAATTGCAGAATAGCCGGATCGGCGGTCACGAGCATTGCGACCGCGGCGGCGCCCTGAGTGGGCTCGCCCGGGGAGTCGAGGTCGTAGCGGGCGATGTCGGCGGCGATGATGAGTACTTGGTCGGCGGGGTTGCGCGTGATGAGACCGATAGCGAATTGCAGTGCGGCAGTGGCGGC
This sequence comes from Nocardia sp. NPDC052316, assembly GCF_044547795.1. Classification (NCBI taxonomy): domain Bacteria; kingdom Bacillati; phylum Actinomycetota; class Actinomycetes; order Mycobacteriales; family Nocardiaceae; genus Nocardia; species Nocardia sp. NPDC052316. The sequence continues at coordinate 117,265 of NZ_JBIUBB010000007.1, read as the reverse complement.
ATAGCAGGCCTGTTTCAGCTCGACGATGCGCGTAGTGGAGGGCAGGTTCAGCAAAGGGTGCAGGTAGAGGGCCGCGGCCTTGGATTGGTCGACGGCGGTTTCGGTGGCGAGCAGAACCGTGCGGAGATTGTCGGTGCCGTGCAGTTGGAGGATCGGTGCGGCCGCCGCCGCGGCCATGGTTACGATGTCCTCGTCGGCGGCGGGGATGCTCATAGCGTCCTGTCCGAGGCCTAGGTGGTACTTGGCGGGGTCGACGCCGCGGTGGCGAGCGAGATCGTCGAGATCGAGCACGTAATGCGTTGTAGCGAAGGCGATGTCGTGGATACCGATGGATACGGCATTGATCATGGAGGGCTCCTTCAGTTCTATTTACCCGCTCGTTCGAGTCGGGTGTGCGCTCGTATGAGTTCACCGGGGTTGGTCTGCGCCGCTAACAGTGAAAGTTCGCCACAGGCGACGGCGGCGGCGGTGAGCACGGCCAGACGCCGGGCATTCTCACCGGCGGCACGTGGAGCCAGGCAGCCGAGCTGGGTCAGGTTCGCTTCGACGAAAGAGTGCTGCTTTCCATTGCCGATCGTCCCGACGATCAGGTTGGGCAGTGTGCAGGAGAAGTACAAGTCGCCGTCGCGGTCCTCTGCTCTGGTGATGCCCTGGGAGCCTTCGACGATGTTGGCGGCATCTTGGCCAGTGGCGAGGTAGACGGCGAGCAGCATGTTGGCGTAATGCGCGTTGGCCGAACGGATCCCGCCGGCGAGCAGGGTGCCGATGAGGTTCTTGCGCGTGTTGAGTGTGGCGATGCGGTCGGCGGTGGTGTGCAGGCGTTGTTCAATGACGCGCCTCGGGATGACAAGTTCGGTGACGACATTCTTGCCTCGGCCTAGTATGCCGTTGACGGCGGTGGCTTTCTTGTCTGTGCAGTAGTTTCCGGATATGGACTCGTAACGTAGCCCCGGTCTGGTCCGCAGAATATGTTCGGTCAACATCTGTGCGGCCAGGGTGGTCATGTTGTGGCCGGCGGCGTCCCCAGTGGAGAACTCGAACCGCAGATACAGCAGATTGCCTACGATCTGGTAATGCATGTCGAGCAGCCGGGCGTGGCGACTGCTCTGTCTGACGACGTTTTCCAATTGGGGCAGAGCAGATTTCAAATCGACCACGGTTCGGTGAACAGTGGCCGCGTCATCTGCCTCGAGCAGAATGGATCGCGTCATCCGATCGTCGATCACGGTGGCGACGATCCCGTATTCGGTATCGGTCGTGACCCGCGCACCCCGCCGCACCGATGGCCATAGTGGCGACTCATAGGTCGCTAGTGGAACCTCGATATCCTCTGTGCCGGTCTCGGTTGTGATCCGGATAGGTCCCACCCATTCCAGAGGTATTGCTGCGTGAGAGGTTCGACTCGTATGCGGATCCATCATGGTGCTGATCGCCCTTTCTGAGTTCGTTGCGCGTAGGTATCTGTCGCGATACCGCGTGCTTGGCAGAATTGGGCCAGTCCACCGGTGATCACCAGGTCACTGTGTGTCAGTGCTGCTGGTGTCGGCGCGCCGAGGACGGCCATGATCTGACCGAGTTGGACGGTCCAACCGTTGATCGTGGTGATCAGGCCGTCGACGTCCTCGTCGAGCAGCACGCGTAGGAACCGTCCGGCTACACCGCAGGCTGTCGCGCCGAGAGCGAGTGCCCGAGCGATATCCAACGGCGACCGGATGCCGCCGGTGGCGGTGATATCGATCCCCGAGACTCCGGTAGCATCGAGAAGGCATGCCGCAGTGGATTGCCCCCAGTGGCGGATGAACGAATAGTCCGTCAATGAACCGGGGCGGCGTTCGTTCTCGATACGTGCGAAGTTGGTGCCGCCGCGGCCACCGACATCCGCGGCCGCGACGCCACAGTCACGTAATCGCGAGATCGTTTGTCTGCTCAGCCCGAAGCCGACCTCTTTCACCATGACCGGGACATCGAGGTTCGAGGCGATGTGCTCGATGTGCCCCGGCCAGTGGGCGAAGTGGCGATCGCCTTCTGGCATCACGACCTCTTGAACGGCATTGACGTGAATTTGCAGTATGTTTGCCGATACGAGGTCGACTGCGCGCCGGGCTTGTTCGAGCGTGGCGTTGGCGTTGATATTAGCCATTACGATGCCGTCCGGGTTTTCGAGCCTGAGCACCCGAAAGGAATCGGCGACCGAGGCGTCTTTCAGATAGGCACTCATGGATCCGGATGCGATCGGTATGCCGGTTGCCCTGGCGGCGATGGCAAGGGCGCGATTGATTTGTCCGGTATGCTCACTTCCGCCGGTCATCGCGTTGATGAAAAATGGTGCGGGCGAGTCCATCCCAGCGACCGACACGCTAAGCGAAACGTCGATACAGTCGATCCCGGCCAAGGCGTGGTGGACGAAGCCTACGTCGTCGAACTCGTTGACCGCATCGGCTCGGCGCTGCTGATCTGCAGCAAGTTCGACATGCGCGTTCTTGCGATCAGCAATAGTCACGATTGCTCCCGACGGTAGGGCCGATCCGGAGGGGTAGCGGGTGGATGCCGCCGGCCACCCATCTGCAATACAGGTCGTCAGCGCGATACTCGGCGTTGCTGTCGAGAACGGCTATACCGCAGTCGCCGCCTCCCGCTCCCGCTGGTTTGGCGGCGGCGCCGACTGCGTCGGCAGCCGCGCACAAAGCGCCCAATTCCGACGTCATGATCCCAATCCCGGTGACTGCGTCCAGCTCAGCCAAAAGTTCCCGAGCACGGTGTATCGCCGCGCGAATGGCGTCCGAGTCGTCGGTGTCGATCGCATCGATCAGCGAGGCGACATTGGCGGCGCTGGCATCCAGAAATCGGCGAAACCGTTTGCTGTTTGCAAGACATGCGGGTCGTGCTGCCACCATCTCGCGGGTCGAGGCGGGCGAGCCGGTCCAGCCAACCAGCAACCTCACGCTGGTCGGTGGCGGCAGGTGGCGAATTGCGAGACCGGGCCATTCGCCGCCGAGCGCGGCTTCGACCCCTTGCTCTCGTCGGACCCTCGCGATGTATTGGCGGTTGGGAGCGCAGAAGGCGAGCCATCCACCCCAGACGCACGCGGCGAGGTCCGCGCTCGATGACTCGGGATCGACGGTGGCACTCGCCAGCACGGCGAGCTGATACCGTTCCAGGTCGGTAAGATTCAGTCCGTGGAACCGGCCGAGCGCGGTGATGGTTGCGACTGTGACAGCCGCACTCGATCCGAGCCCGTACTTGCGGCCGTCGTGGTGGGTCAGGGTGCTGGAGATCGTGAGATCCACTGCGGGTGTAGGAGCTCCGAGTTCGCTGAGGAGGTCGGTGACGACCGTAAGGGCGGCTAGGACGAACTCGACAGACCGTAGTTGCTGGATCGAGGTGCCATCGACGGTGAGCCCGCCATCGGTGCGTCGGCAGCGGATGGAATTCTTAGTGAGGTCAGAACGGACAGTGGTGTCGGGACCGCTCACCGCGCGGACTCGGACTTCGACCCAGCGGTCCACCGTAACCACCACCGCAGGCTGGCCCGGCTCCACGACCGCGTACTCTCCCGCGATCATGAGCTTGCCTGGCGCACGCGCGGCTATCATCGGTCGGCCCCGTTCGTGATGGTGGCGTCCGGGCCCGGCAGCGCGATCTGCACATGAAGGTTGTCGCTCGTTTCGCGCAGATACGCTGAGACCTGATCGGCGTCGTGGCGCGCACACAGCGCGACGATATTGGGGCCTGCGTCGGCGGTGGCGTACGCGGGAATTCCCAGTCGGCGCAGCTCGGCGATCCGGTCGATGATCGCGAAGGACTCGGGTGCCAGGAACCGGACCGCCGGGCGAGCCGCCCACATCGTGGCGTGCATCCCAAAGGCATTGTGCTCGGCAATTTCTCCGACTCGCGTGAGGTCACCCTCGGCGATCGCGATCCGCATACGGGCGAGATCGTCGGCGCAAGAGTGTAACCATGGCAGAAACAGTGGTGAGGTGGCAGCGGTGTGGCGCATCGCCTCCCGGCTCGGCATCGGTTTGGGACGTCGGTCGACGATCGCGATCACCATTGCCGGGTCGAGTGCAGAGGCATCGACCGGCTCCGCATACGAGCTTCGGTCGCCTACCGCACCCAGCCCGGACCCCGCATGCCATTGAGCGAAGCCGCCGAACACCGAGCGGGCTGCGGAGCCTGAGCCGCGGCGTGCCAACCGTGACAACTCCCGACGGTCCAGTTGCAGCCCGTATGCCTGCGCTGCGGCGACAGCCAGCGCGGCGAAACCGCTTGCCGAGGAGGCCAATCCGACGCCAGTCGGAACGCTATTGATCGTCTCCACGGAGGCGCAAGCGTCACTCCCAGTCAGGACACGCACAAGCGCGAGGAATTCTGTCACCCGTGCCGCCGCGGCGGCGGGAGCAGGGCAGCCGTTGATTCGCACGATGTCAGCTGATCGGGTGGGTGTGATCCGGACGGTTGTGGCGGTCGGGAAGATGTCCAGCGTCATCGATAAGCTCCCGTGAAGCGGCAGCACCATTGATTCGTCCCGCTTGCCCCAGTACTTGATCAACGCGATATTCGGGTGAGCGATCGCCGTCACCGCTGGAGGGCCGGATTGGCTCGGTGCCGGCTCGGTTCGCCCCGGGGTTGTCACGATCCTCCCCGAGCCCGTAGGAAAAGCAGCGGGAGTATCACTACTTCTACGACTGTCTCGCGCCTCATCGATCCTCATCGCCTCCTGCTTTGACGGTTGTGCGCCACGTGCGTATCGCGCCCGCTCCGAGCAAGGCCCGCTCCAGCTCGAGCACTCGGGCATCCGCGGTGATCGCCACGACGCTGCCGCCCAACCCGCCCCCGGTTAGTTTTGCTCCCGCAGCACCGGCGTCCAGTGCGGCGGCGACCAATCCGTCGAGCACGGGCAGGCCAACGCCCATCTTGTTGAGCACTTCGTGGCAGCTGGTCAGCTTTTCTCCGAGCGAATCCACGTCCCCTGCGCTGATGTCCGCAAGCGCCGATCGGGTGAGAGATTCGATGTGGGCCAGCAAACGGCCGGTGCTCCGCGGCTCCCGTTCGAATTTATCGCGCACCAGCGCAACTGCCTCGCGGGTACTCCCGACGATCCCGGAATCGGCGACCACCAATTCAAAGTCAGCTCCTATCGTGATCGGGCGATCGGCTCCACCCTCGAACCACAGCGGGGTTGATGCCATCACCGCACGGGCATCGACCCCGCTGGCACGTCCGTGCGCGTACAGCTCGCTGAGCTGAATGAGGTCGAACAGGGTCGGTTCGTCCAAGTCTTGACCGAAGGCATCCGCAACGGCCCGTAGCGCGGCACATGATCGGGCTGCGCTGGCACCCAGTCCGCGACCCAGCGGTATAGAGCTGGTGAAATGCACTGCTACACCGTTGCTTTCCTGCCCGAGCCGACGGAGGGCGGCCTCGATTGCGGCGCGCAGTCCCGGATCGTTTACGTACTCGGGACCGGCTGACTTGAAGCCATCCCGGCTGCAGTGCAGATCGCCGCCCATGTCATGGGGCTCTATCGTTTGTGCCGAGACGTCCGCCCGCTGGGCGTGAGCAATGACGGTCAGGACAGGCAGAGGTGCCGCTATGGCAGGCGCCCCATAGATTGCGGCGTGTTCACCGAGCAGAACTATTTTGGCATGAGCAGACCCTGTGCCCGAGAGTGTAGCGGCGGTACCCATTGCGCTTGCGCCCTCCTGCGGGAACCCAGATATTTCGAAATTTCAGGCTACGGAGGGAAAGTCGCTGCGATTCCAATTTCGATAGGGCCATTGTAATCCGAGGAAATTGGGCACAGTTTTCTTAGGCCGGGGGAGTGGGGACTCCCTCGCTGCCACTCGGGTTCACGGGGTTGGTAGCGGCTCAACGGTCCTAAGTGAGGCATCCGAGCCGCGTGACGTAGTCGAAAGCGACCCGAATAGAGTTCAACTTTCCGAAAGAAGGGCCAGCACCACCGGCTGGGTCGGTGCCCCGTTGACCGGGAATAACGCCGAGATGCATTGTGGGGATCGACAACCCCGACTCCGTTCGAGGCCGCCTGGACTCCCGTCTGATCGGTGCTTCTGGCTATCTGGGGCCGGGAGTGTTGGGGGCCACCCGATGCAGCGGACGCGGCACGCCGCAGCGAAGTCCAAAGAGTTGGGCGGTCGGCAGAAGGTTATGGGTGACTAAGGTAGCGTCGGGTGTCGTTGTCGACCCAATCCTGGTAGCCGCGCATCCAGTGCCGCATTCCGGCGATCAGCCCGCGTAGCCGCGGCCCGCAATGGTCTTCGGTCATGGTGGCTAGGTCCTGGAACTGTGTGATCTCGGCATGTACTCGACTGACGACCAAGTCGAGGCTCTGCTGCAAAGGCAATCCGTCTCGATGGTAGAGCAACACCAGATTGTAGGGCTGGCCTGGTTCGTGGGTCTCTTTGTGTGCACTGTGAACGTCGTTGCTCCAAGCGATAACATTGTTCGCGTGGAGTCGAAGCCGTTGTGTCACTGGGTGATTGAACTCTTCTGCGGTGATGGCCCCCGTTCCGGTAGCGTCGGTGAGATCTATCGACGGATAGGCGGCTCCGGTGTAGCGTCGGATGGTCTCATAGGACTCGACGGAGACTGGGGAACGGTTCTGGCGATCGAGGATGAGTAGCCCGGCTGCCATGGCCCACATTCGATTGCCGTTGGCAAAACGCTGGTAGTGCTCATCGGACAACCGAACTCGCAGTCGCGAGCACACATTATGCCAGGCGTATTCACCGAAGACTGGCTCAGTGCGGGGTCGGTGGTGATCGAGAACGTCGATAATTGCGGTCAGGTCGGATGTCGTGTGGTCGGTGAGGGTCTCGGATTGATCGATGAAGAGATCGTCAATGAGGAAAGTTGTCAGGAAGTAGTCTGCTGTGATCTGAAGGAATTCACGATCTGCGTTCGGATAGCTACGCGCGGCCAGCCATCCATATCGAGCTCGCTCAGCATGCGAGCGTGCAGCGGGGGTGGGGAACAGGTCGAACCGATCGCCGAAGGCGAGCATTTCCTGGTCCGCGTCCTCAGCGTCAGGATGACAGGCCGGTGGCCACGGAAAGACCAACTGGGGGATCCGCAATGGTTGTTGGTGGTCCGTTCCACCGGCGGTAGGTGTTTCGGGCGACAGTCGCGCTGCCGATGTTCCCAGGCCTGTCGGGCCGCCGAGTGTCGACTGTGGCCCGAGGGATGTCATGTTGGTCCTCCGACTCGCAGTTGCGCGCTAAAAGATTTGCTGCCATGGCAAGTTGATTAGGCACAGGATACCGTTGGCCAGCCTGCTGATCGCGCGGTTTTCCCCAACATCCGCCTGAATGTCGGGTGCTACCAGTGGATATCATTGCAGAGGTGGCGTCGTCGCTGGTTCGATCCTGTTCGCCGGTGTATCGATGTCCGTCGCCGAATGGTTGCCGATGTCGCTCTGCCGGGAGTTCAGCCTAGCCTCCAGCAGTTCAAGGGTCGGCCAGGAAACTGTCAGGGGGGAGCCCTTCGGCGGCTCGCAATTGGGCGGCGAGTAGTGCGAGTTCCTCAATATTTTTCGAGGAGAGTCCGGCGGCGAGGGTTGTAAGGCGCCGTACGCGTGCGTGATTGAATCCGCGGGCCTTGACCACGTCCCCGGGCTCGAGCGGTGCTCCATTACCTTCGAAGAGGTATTCAACGGAGACGGCAAAGAATTCTGCCAGAGCCTTTACCAGATCCGGCGATGGGTTGCAGCGTGCACAAGATCGCAGTTGAGATATATAGGGCATTGACGTGCTGCACCCTCTCGCGGAAAGTGCGGCAACAAGCTCTCGGTTGGTCAGGGGCCGGTTGGCTCGGTCGGCCCACGCGTCGAACAGGGCGTTGAGTCGAGTTCCGAAACCGCAATTACGTTCGATCACAGCAGCCTTTCCGGTCATCGCGAGTGCTATCCCGACTCTCGCTGGCCACGCCTCGGTGGCGGTCTTCGGTATGGGATAACACCAGAACGGACAGTGGAATTGATCGTCGGTCGATGAGCTCTGCCGTCGCTGGGCTAGCCAGCGGCAGTTTGGCTGGGAAGCCTCGGTGGGCATCGTGAATCCGATACGCCTCCAGGCCTGTGCGCCGTCGGAACAGGCAGGAGCGCAATGGGTTCGGTGACATCTTGCCGCACTGCAGACCCCCTTGTCTTTTGTGGAAGGTCCCGTGAAATTACCAACGGCCACGATTGGCTGGCAACCCGTCAGCGAACATTCGCCGTAGAGGGGCTTGCGGAATCGCCGATAACAAGTAGGCCGTTGCGGCATTGGCCGTGCTAGGTGAGGTGGGGGGTGGTAGCTAGCGACTTACCCTGTGATCAACGTCATGCGGTTTCGGGTTCTCGTACTTTCGCATGGACTAGTGCCGTCCGATCGAAGGCTGAGGCGGGTCGCGAACCCTTGGCGTCGTCGGTGTCTCTTGGTCGGCGGAACATCGAGTAACATGCTCGCTCCGATCGGTCTCAATGTGACGTCGGCGTTGAGGCCTGTTTGGACGCAGGTGCGTACAAGATCCTCCGGGCTGAGAATGCTTGCGGGCACGGCCCGCGCGGGTTGGCCGGCGCTCCGATTGTGCGTCGAACGTGACTATTTGATGCGTGTTCGAGAACGGATCCGGTTCAGCCCTCGACGTTGTGCCGACTACGCCAGGGCGGTTCGGCTCGGGTCCAGGTGTTCGACATTTTCAAGGCAGCTGTTGTGCGATCGGGGCTACGACCTTGGCTGGCCTCTCGGGCACGCGGCATATCGCCACCGTGTGCAGCGCTCGGCGCGGATGGTCTCTCCACTTGCAGGATCTTCTGCAACTTTTTGGCTATCGCACGTGATGGTCCTACCGCGTGCTCTAGCTGCGCTCGCGGAGGACGATGGGATGCATTTCCTATCGGCGATAATTGAGATAGCCAGTGTACCAAGCGATGTGGCTTCCTCTGGACGGTGTGCTCCTTGTTGGGCGTGGAGGCTCCCAGGAAACCATCGAATCAGCTGTCATTGCTAATAGGTTGCTGGTAGCGTTGATCTGTGGACATCGCTGGTACTGAATTACGCGCCGCCAGAAGCCGATACGAGACTGCCGTCCAGGAGTACGCAGCTGCCGGTCGGGCGCGCCTGGAGCTGTTCGCGGCCGCTGTCGGTGCAGGATGGGACTCGCTTGAGGCTGCCATTGAACTGGGCATCACGGGCTTGTTCGCCACACCGTCGACTGCGGGGGATTCGGCGGGTGGAGCGGTCACCGGTGCGGAGCCCGAAACGTCCGAAGACCGGTGACCGAATCCACTGCAGTCTGCACGCCCCACCTGTCGACGGCGGGCGAATCCGGGATCAGGCACAAGTTTGGTGATTCGATCGAGTCGGGATAATCAGTTGCTCAATCGGATTCGTTTCCGGGAAAGGTGCGGTTTCGCGCCCGCACATCTGACATTGGAGCATGTTGAGCGCCGAGTGCACGAACCCGCGGCGCGTGCGCAACGCCATGCTCTGTTCGCCCCAGCGATTGACCGGGTGTGTATGGCGGGTAGGCAGCCCTGCCTCGGGGGCCGATGCGGTGGGTTCGGCGATGCGATGGGTGGAGGTGCCGTGGAATCCCCGGGCAGGTGATGTCTGAGCCAGCTGGGGCGAGGGGCCGCGTTCGACGTCGCGGGCGTCGAGGATCAACAGTGGGAGAGGTTTTCGGTCAGGTCGTGGTTAAGGAATACTCAGCCAACCGTCGTGCTCGACGGCGTCCGGGGGCTGGGCACGGTTGACCCGGTCCCACCTGCGAAACTCGTCCCATTGGCAGTCGAGACGTACGAGTTCTACGACCAATGCTGGGATGCGCTGTGCCGCCCTGTTCGTCACCGGTGGCGTGTACCAGCTCATCGAAGGATGGCTCGACGGGACCATTCGCCGGAGACGACTTGGTGTCGCAGTTGGTCTTGGACGAGCAATCGGTGCCCAGTCTCGAACACGCTGTCACCGGCCGAGCGCGACTGCCGGCGCGTTATCGTCCCCGTGATCGGGTTAGACAACACCTGCTCGAAACCCATGTGGTTCACCGATGAAGGGGTAAAGCACGGGAGCGCATTCTGTGCGAGGCAGGCATTCCCTGGTTATGCTCTCACTGCCTGAAGGAATCGGAAGGTTGATTTCATTGATTCTGGACCCTGGAGTCGAGTGACGGCTTGATCAGCTCGTCAAGGTAACCGGGCTGGTCAGCCGGTGGGGCGCCGGCAGGCCGGTAGCGCACCGTACTGCTCATCCAGTCGTTGTGGCCCCGCAGCCAGTCTCCCAGACCCTCCGCGTACCGGGTCACTGTGGCGCGATCAGCGGCAGCAATGTCCAGGCCTTGCAAAATCTGTGGTATCTGCAGACGCAGCTGAAAGAACCGCGATACCCGCGCTGCCACCATCGTCCGGATGTATCCGACTGCCTCCTCTACGCTCAGCTGGCGCCCATGGCACAGGACCGCCACCAGGTTGTAGACGTCGCCCCGACCGCGTTCCTTCTCATAGGAGAAGACGTCATTGCATATGAAAGGGACATCTGCTGCGATCTCTCGCATCAGACGAATCTGGGGGCCATGAAAAACGATCGGCGGTAACTCAATTCGATTGAGTCTCTCCACCATATCCGTCACCGACTCGGTAGCCGCGGACCCACGGCGAATGACCATGTAGTCATCCAGGTCAGGGATCGTCCCGGCGTGCCTGCCGATGGCCTCGTAAGGGTATGAAGCGAAGTACCGTTCCCAGTCATGGGAAGTCCGCGCGATCCACGACGTCGTCATACCATCACGGGAACGAGCCCACAAGTCTGCGAACGCAGACACAACCGGGGCCGCCTTCGAATCGGCGGCGGTGTCTCGGTGAACAACCTCGATCAACTTCTGGCAGATTCTGGCAACGTGGCTCGGATCTTTGCCCTGCGGACCGTCGAACTGATCGTCGAACAGAAAGTAGAAGGACTTCAGATCAACGGTAAGGCAAAGGTCTTCGGCATGAGCGTCCGGCCAGCAACGCGCGGCCAGGTCAGCAATTTGCCAGCCCAGATACATCTGCTCCGCTCGGCGGGTCGTCAGCATGTGATGCGCCCGCAGCCAGTCGAGATTGTGTCGCTCGGCGTAGTCATGGTTAGGGTTGTAGCGCGGCTCAACAGGGATCTCGAAGTAGAGATTCTGCGGCATCATTGTCTCCGAAGCTTCAGTTCGGCAAGATCAGCTAAGCGTCTCGGGCCTCGGCGCTAATTCACGCCGAGGGATCGAGCATGTCGACATTTTCACACTGCTCGCCTTCACGCGGCGGTAGTCGTCGTGAAGCCAGACGTCCCGCAGAAGCAATTCTAGTGACAGACCATCGATCGTGACAAGAGCTTTGGGTCGCTACGCGGCTCAGTGCGAGCCAACCGGCTGAACCTAACTTCCTTGGCACCAACAAATGCTGCGCAGGCAGGGCCAAATTCTTGTCCGGAGTACAGCCCAAACTGAATTGGGTTGGCAGAAACTCGCCAGCCGTATGGTGATTCGACACATCTGAGGTCAAGGCAGGGAGCCATGGGCACAATGCTTATCAGCGATTCAGTCTCGACCACGGTGTGCGGTCATAGTAAAAACATTCTGTTTCGCGCGCGCACTATGCTCAGACTGCATACGTCATGATAGCCGCGGTCCAACTGGATGGCAGAAGTCAGCCCGAGACGGAGGAGATAGGCCTCAAGGCGCGGGGCATTAACCGGATGACGTCGCTTGGCCTACCTGTACCACCCGCGTTTGTAATACCTATTTCATCGAGTCTGGCAGCGATTCCCGAAAAAGATCTCATGCGTTCGAGGGAGCTTTTTAATGCAATGTCTATCCTCGAGGCGAGAACGCAGCGATGCTTCGGCGCTACCGGTAATCCTCTGCTGGTTTCAGTTCGATCCGGTGCAACATGCAGTATGCCGGGGATTCTCAGAACGATATTGAACGTTGGTGTAAACGACGCGACTCACGCCGCTCTGCAGGCAGCGTATACCCCCGAGTTCGCCACTGCAGTGAACGCCGGGTTCCGCACCTCTTACCACCGCGCGTGTGGCTCAACGCCACCACAGAACGTCTACGCACAACTGGCTTACAGCATCAAGGCGGTGGAAGCTTCGTTCCGCAGCCGCCTAGCAGTCGAGTATCGACGCGCCCGTGGGGCAGCGACCCCCGAGGGAACCGCCGTGACGATTCAAGCCATGGTTTATGGAAACCTGGATAGAACGTCGGGCAGCGGAATCGCGATCAGCCAGGGCTCGCGACCACCGATCGGCGAATGGCTCCCTGGGCACCAGGGGGACGCCCTCGCGGAGGGCAGAGCAATCCCGCAATCTCTCGCGATGCTGACCGACTTCCTACCTGTGGTGCAGCGCAGTCTCCGTGCGGCGGCGAATACGCTCGAAGCTGCTTTCGGCGGGCCCCAGGAGATCGAGTTCACCGTCGAGCAGCGCAGATTCTGGATCCTGCAGACCCGCCCGGCCACGACCGCACCCCCGCAGTCGCCCTTCTTCGACAGTCCCCGGACGCCCACGGTACTCACAGGCATACCTGCCTCTCCCGGTGTGGCGTCAGGCATCGCGGTTACTAGCCGGGCCGCTGCTCGCGCATGGGCAGCGGCGGGCCGAAAAGTTGTCCTCTGTCGCCCCACCACAGATCCTCACGACATGCCAGGAATCGTCGCCGCGGTGGCGTTGGTTACCGAACTTGGCGGCGCCACTTCTCATGCCGCGCTCATAAGTCGGGAACTCGGGCGGCCCTGCGTTGTGGGGTGCGGGCCCGGCGCGGTATCGCGAATTGCTGGCCGTGAGGTGTTCGTCGATGGTGAGGCCGGCTCGGTTCAAATCCTCTCCACTCCCGCCGGGTTTCGATCCGATACCGGTCCATCAAACGTTCGAAGGGAGGTGCATCGTGGCATTGATTGATCACGATGAGCAATCGCATACCGCCGACGCGGATCCACGTTGGCAAGAGAATCTCTTGTTCTGCGGATTGAGTTACAACGCAGACGTCAGCTTTCTCCTGCATCTGTGTCACCGCGGCGCCGACGAAACGACATTGATTAAGGCCGCAGTAACAGTAAAGGGGCAGACGGTATCCTGCACACTGTGCAATTCGAGCACCTCTTGTTACCGCGCCCCTGAGCTGTCTGTTGATGTCGTAGAACCGTTCCGGCGAATGGGTATCCGGTTCAACGGTAGAGGTAGCACAACAAAGGACGAATTCCAATTCTCATCCACTGAGCATCATATACCGTTCGGATTCTCCATCACCATTGAGTCGCATTCCCTTCCGATCGAACTAAATCACGGCGGCCGCAAATTTCCGTGGGCTGTCAACCATTACGAACTCGGCGGAGAATTTAAAGGCAGTTTCTGGGTTGGTGCAGAGAATTTCGACTGCGTAGGTCTGATGGTGCGAGATCACACCTGGGGCGTGCGTGACTGGAAATTCGACGAAGCCTGGTGGCATACCGGCACCTTCACGGAGGCGCGAAGGCTGATCGCGGGATGTACCGTCGTAACATCTGGTAGCAAGAGTTCTCACTGGCTGAGTTCGTCGGAGCGCAATGTTGAGCATTTGGATGAGGAATGGCAGGTACCGGAGCCGGAAATCCTGATTGGTCGATGTCCACCGATACTTCATAAACCCTGGCGCGACAGCTCTCTTTCCGAGAATGTGACATATATTCCGATAAATAGATACGTGATTCCGTGGGAATCATTCTCGTCTGAAACCGACTATGTCACGATTATCGTGAATACGTTTGCTGTATGGGCAGGAGATCCCGGGTATACCGCATACTCTCTCACCATTCCGATTTACCGATACAGCGCTGACCCGCCGCGGACGAAGCGGATGTCCGCAAGTGAATTTTCGGCATGCAACGACCGGCAGAGGTAAAATGCAGGAACTGCTCAAGGGGGAATCCCCTCCCGATATATACTGGTCGCGAGTAAACTGCGACGAGGCGGCAACCGACATACTGTCACCGCTCTGCTGGTCTTATTGGCGAAACGGTATAGAGTGGGGGACACGGGCGGGATGGAGCAAAATTGGTCTTCTTTCACCCGCCCAAGTGATGATTCCGCAAGCACCCTCTGAGCGGATAGTCAACTGCTTTTACGGGCGTATGGCAATCAACGTTCACACCACGTGCCGATTGATGGGTGCCGTTCCCGGTGCGTCGCCGGAAGACATAGAGCGCGACCTTTTAGGCTCGGTGCGGACCGACGCTCCGACGATCGAGCCGATGCGGATCCCTAAGGGTAGGCTGGCGCTAAAGGGCATCACAAACGTGATTCGGCACACGACCACGGTTCGCCGTCTGCATGCCGAGCAGTTCGCCTGGTGGAGCCACATTGTTGCAAATGAACCGGCGTCGTCCGACCTGCGGCTATATCTCGACGAGTCCCTATCTAGGTTCTGCCAGGCAATGGAGGTCCACACCGTGTCGCGCACTTTCGTGCTCGGGGCGCAAGCGAGACTCTCTGCCGCAACCAGAAAAGCAGGAAGGCCCGATCTCTTTCTTTCAATATTCTCCGGGTTCGGCGGGGTTGTCGAGACGGATCTAGCACATAGGATTTGGGAAATCCGGACACATCGCAAGGAACCGGGCCCTTTTCTTGCACGGTATGGATTTCATGGCATTCACGAAGGAAACCTTACCGGTCGATCCTGGCGAGAATGTCCCAGCTCGATCTTTACTGACTATACCGTACAAAGTACGGACAGTCCTGCGGCCCTGGCGACGCGAGCGGCGGCGGCCCACGCCGATTCGATGCGCGAGTTGAAGAACTTTCTCAGTCGACGAGAGCGGGCGTCAGTCTACGCGCTGTGCCGCTTCGCTGCAGTGCACATTCGTAATTCCGAATTGACTAAAGAGATGTGCTTGATGGCGATCGACGCTGCCCGTCTGGGGGCTCGCAGGGTAGGACGACAGCTCGAAGAACAAGGAATCATCGACGATGTCGAAGATGTCTTCATGTGCACATGGGACGAGCTCAGACCAGAGGTGCCACCGCACGAGCTCTCGGCCCAATTGCACTTCCGGCGCTCACGCATGGAGGAGTATCGCGGGATCGAGATCCCGATAGCGTTCAAGGGAATGCCGACGGTACTCGAAAAATCGGAACCGAGTGTCCTTCCCGGCGAGGGGCTACAAGGCATCGCCGCAGCGAGCGGAAGAACGATTGGTCGTGCACGAGTATTGACTGCGCCGAACCAACGATTCACCCCTGGCGATGTCCTGGTCTGTCGTGTCTGCGATCCGAGCTGGACTCCCGTAATAATGCTGGCAGCTGGCCTGGTCATCGATGTCGGGGGGACGGCAAGTCACGCAGCGATTATTGCCCGGGAATTGGGCATCCCATGCGTCATAGGCACCAGGGACGGGACCAAACGCATCCTTACGAATACCCTGGTGCACGTAGACGGCGACGGCGGCGTTGTACGCCCGGTCGACGACTTGGATGGCATTTGACAATAGGATGAACCACGTTGGAGATACGATGAGCGAGTCGAGCAGGACAGGCGATGGAGATGATCGTCAGCATCATTTGTTCGGACAGTTACCGATGCAGGTTTTGCTCCGAAACGTATTCTGGCCACTGCGATTAATGGAACGCCTCCCTCAATACGGTGATTTGGTGAAGATACCCATCGGACGATCGCCTGTATACTTTGCCTGTCATCCACAGGTTGCGATGGAAGTACTCATGGACGATACGCGATTCGACAAAGGCGGCCGTTTTTGGGAGGCGGCGCGGGACTTCGTCGGAAACGGTCTCGCTTCGTGCTCACGGGCGGAGCATGTGACGCAACGTAAGTTGTTGCAGCCGGAATTTCAGAGAAAACGCGTCTCCACGTACGAGCCGATGATTGTGGAGTGCATAGCGGATACCATAGGAAAATGGGAGGATGGTTCGCGCATCGACCTCCTCAAGGAAATGTATGAAATTACCGGAAGCGCGATTTGCAGCGTGCTTTTCGGACAGTCATTAGCGGCCCCCGAGCTGGCCGACGCGCGACTGGCTTTCGAGCAGTTACTGGGAGGAGGTCTCGCGCGCATGCTGCTACCAGCTTGGGCACGGAAGCAGTACCGCCGAGCTAACCCTCGTTACAGCGGTGCGAATCAGCGAATCGCAGCCATCGTAAGCCGAGCTATCGGTACGCGACAAGAGGGTGAGCAGAGAAGGGCGCTCGGCATTTTAGGCAGAATGCGTAACGACGATGTCGGCAGAACCGCCCTCACCGAAACACAGTTGCGGGACCAGGCAGTGACACTCTTCCTTGCCGGTGCGGACACTACAGCCCGGCTACTGGCGTGGGCGTGCTATGTCATCGCGTCCGAACCCCGGCTACAGCGTCGCCTGCAAGTTGAGGTTGATTCGGTGCTGGCCGGACAGCCCGCACGAGCGCACCACGTGCCACAACTCGAGCTCACCCGCCAGGTCCTGGAAGAGACTCTTCGCCTGTACCCACCCGGTTGGATATTCAGCCGGACAGCCGTATCCGATACCACCCTGTGCGGCCATCGAATACCAAACGGCAGCACTATATTCTGCAGTCCGTACATGCTACACCGACGGACCGATATGTTTACCGCAGCCACAGAGTTCGATCCCTCCCGCTGGACCGGAAAGAACCCCTCGATGGAGCGGCATGCTGGTTATATTCCATTCGGCGGCGGTCCTCGCATCTGTATAGGAGCCGACTTCGGAATGCTGGAGTCGACCTTGTCCATCGCAACAATTCTCGGATCGTGGGAGCTAATCGATCCCGTGAAATCCAAGGCTCGCCCCAGCTTGATTTTGACTCCGGCACCTGCCATGGTCCGGATCAGGCATCGCTAATTGCCGCAGGACCCGACCAAGTATATTTATTTTGTGGAGATCTGAGTGGCTGACAGCAGGCTCGAGAATTTCTATCGCTCCGAGTTCGTTGCTCTCAACGTTGAATTCAAGCAACTAGTGACGGTCTGGCAGCTAACGGGCGCCACTCCCGACCGGCTGTACAGTTTTCTCGACAGCGCAATGCCGATGTTCGAGCGGCTGGCATCGCTCCAGCCGGAACTCCGGGACTACGGTATCCGCTTCGAGCGCGCAACAAGCCGGGTATTGCAGGGCGACACGGCCTGGCTCACTGGGGTGTTCGTGGACAGCGCTCATTCCGTTTGGTTCGAGCTTCATACGGCATTGTTGGACGCTTTGGGGTTCAGTCGGCTCGACGTGGACGCGTCAAACGATGAGTAAGGGAACAGAAGCTGGCCGTGCCTGCCGAGGTTTCGGTTGCAGGCACGGCCTGTCGTATCGAGGACGCGTCGATCGGCTGAGCTCAACGACTATGGCGGTCCAGGTATTCGACATCGCATGAAAAACTTCGAGTTCTTCTCCCTAGGTCGGCACCCCGCCGGCGTAAAGATCCGTAAACGAAACTGGATGCCAGTGGCTCAGTTCACCCAGTTATTCCTGATGGTCACTTGAGTCTTTATACCGTCTTGCCAGGAGGCAGTCCCACTCATTTCCTTCACCTTGGAGCCTGAGCATTTATAACGAGTCAATATGTAGGTGGATGGATTCGAAATCTCTTTTCCCTCGTCATCGGTTATCAGATTAATTGTCATAGTTGGCGATGATCCGTTAGACGAAACCTCCCAGCTGCCTTTCCATCCGGTAGATGCACCGGTGTTCGCTTTCGGCCATGCTGTACCCCATATGATATTCTCAGAGTAGATACCCACTCCGCTGAGCGCCGGAAACGACATTGTGTCGCCGTAGGATACGTCAAAATCGATGTGATCGTAAGAAGCATGATTGGTGCCACAACCGGCGGCCGCATGTGCAGGCGTTACAGTAATCGCAAGCGCAGGAAGAAGGAGTGCGGCCAGCGTGGACGAAGTAATGCAGCGCATGGATATTTCCTCTCTCGAATGAAGTGACGCTCTACACTCGTGTTCGATCAATATCAGTTCCTCAGTGAACTGCGGACCAGGTGAACCCCGCTCTTCGGTCGGCGCAGCGCCTCCACCCCAATGGCGCGCCGTGAACGGCGGCAGCAGCGGCTCGACCAACGCCCGGCAAGCGCGTCCGGCAAAGCCGTTCGACACCCCAGCGCTCACAAGCCGAACATCCTGCGGCACACTCGATTCCGACACGCCGCAAACGAATCGTAACCACGCGAGACTCAATCTTTGCGCCAATATCCACCCATACGGGTGCCGGAAACCGAACAAATGCGGCGAGCTCAGGTGATCCATAGAGCAATGCGACACAGATCGACTCTGGTTGCAGGTTCAACTCCTCTGTGACAGCGAGCCCCGGGGGCTCTTGGACTGAGGGCGGTCTTCGGCTTACCCATGTAGCTGTTGCGGAGGCAATCATCCTATATTCGGAACGATTGCGATCTTGGATGGCGCGCCGTGCACAACCATGTCAAAGTTGTACGCAGTCAGCCCATCCCCCCGATCTGCCATACCACCGAAATGCCACAAGGCGACCGAGGCCAAGGCTGTGCAGTTGGTGGCCGGTGGCGGTTCTGTCCGCCGCGGTGCAGCACCTACTTAACACCCCGCGCAACATGTTCACCTAGGAAGCGCCTCGCATCGCCAACCAGCGTGAGGAACGCCGCCAGTTACTCGAGGCGTCGCTGCCCTACGCCGCTGCAGGGTTCACCATCCAGACCCAGACCCCGACCCCGACGGCGCGGGCGCGACGTTCATCCCCGCTGCACAGTTGCTGACGGTCCAGGATCAGCCGGTCAGCTTGGCCCAGATTCAGGCCGCCCCCGCGAGGTGGGCGGTTTACTGCGACCTAAACAGTGGACTCGACTTAGGAAGCCTTCCGGAGAGGGGGTAAGGCGAAATGAGAAAGCCACGAATTACGTTGTTGAGCAAGCGGGTTAGCTGCTGTCATATGAGATGACGGTGGACGATCCGTTGCGGAGGGTGAGGTGGCGAACGCCGTGCGCAGCTCGCGCCCAATTGCGATAACCGAACACGCGCAACGATGTCGAGTTCCTCGCCGGTGAGCGGTCGCGATATGCGTGCCTCGGGCCGGATCATCGTTGGACTTCAACGGCCAAATGTGGCCTCGTAGTACGGTACTCGGCGGCCGGCCACCCACCTCGCGGAACCGGACAGGGCGAGGTCGGCACAGCGCTGGTGCCGGAACTACTCAGCGCGTCGGGCTGGAGCAGTCACTGCGGTTGCGCTATGGACCCCAGCGGTCGATTCCGGCGCACGGCAGGTCGATTGCGCGCCAGGAACTGTTGCAGGGCCGGTGTTGCGGAATGTGGCGACGGGGCGTCGGACAGCTCGACTAGGGCTTGCCAGTCGGGAAGGGCCAGTGCGCGTGGGACTTGGGGTTCGTCTTCGATCTGTCTGTGGAGGGCTTGCCAGCCGCGGACACGGGCGGGGTTGAGGTCGATCAGGCCGTCGGGTCTGGCTTGCTCCATGAGCCGCACCAGGGCCGCGATGGTGTTTTGATGGTGGACTTTCCGCAGCCGTCCTCTTCGATCCATTGCACCACCGCCCGGTCGATGATCCCGTTGGTGATTGTGGCAACGGGTAAGTGCCCGATCGTGGGGAGCACTCGTTTGCGCCACCCGCACAGATGTCGGTGGTTTGGGTTCGAGTCCTTTGAGGGCCAGCTCCGTGTTGGTGTGGCGGTACTCGGCCAGGGTTGGGTCGGCGGTGACTGGATCCACGCCGCGCTGAGCGAGGTGTTTCATCCGCGCGATCCAGGCCACGTCGAGGTCCTCGGTCTCGAAGGTCTCGGACTTGCTGTGGCGGCGCTTGGTCGACGGACTGTTCCACCGCAGCTGGGCGCGTAACAGGTTGCCAGAGCGCCGGCGGTCGAGCTTTTCGATGTCGGCACTCAGCTTGATCCCGAGCGGAACCTGCACGGCGTTAGACACGGCGCCACCTCTCCGACTGGAGCCACCGTGGTCCGAGGCGACTGCGCGAACCGGTCACGCGGCAGAGTTGATGTGGGCGACTTCTACGTCGTATACATCCGCTGCTGGACCAGCAGCAGTGCCTCGCGGTCGGAATCCCTGCATGACGGACCCCTTCCCGTCACCGTGATGTCCGGAGGCCGCAAGGCATTTCGGCACGCGGTGACGCCGTCTGTGGGAAGCCGGTCGGTCCGAAAAGCTCGGTTGCCACGGCGCACCGGGCGCATCGATGACTACGGGTGTGGGCAGAACTGAAGAGATGCCGATAGACGCTGCATCCGGGCCCGCCGCTGCGGTTGCCGAGGAATCCTCACGAAGAGGGACTTCTAGCAGGGTAAGCCCGTGAGAGCGACCCCGCAACCATGCCGCATCCGTGCGGCGAGACCCAGAGGATGGCTCGGGCGCGGTGGGCAATCCGTCCGTCGAGGCTGCACGGGTGAGCTGTTGTCCGGTGCGGGGAACCCGCTGACGACGTCTGTACCCGCCAGACCCGATACGCCTATGGCGTGTGCCGTGGTCCACAAGTGGTCCACAAAATGGCTCAGGTCAGAGGTGGAAACCACCTCTGACCTGGTCGGGCTGACAGGATTTGAACCTGCGACCACCTGACCCCCAGGACTGAAAACCAGGCGTTTGCGCACGTCATGCGTGTTCGGCCGGTCGGCAGAGAGCTCGTGAGTCCGGCGGAAGTTCGGTGGCGTGCATGACGTCTGGTCCCCAAACGGTCCCCATACTGCCGGGCACGAGGCAAGCCGTCGACCGCATTCTTTCTACGTGCTACATGCGTGATGTCGACGGGGCTGCATACCCCCCGGCCTACTGGTACGTCCACTGTCTTGTTTGGTTCCCACATTCAACCCAGTCGCCGCCACAACGCACCCGTCAGCCGTCCGCTTCGCCAATGCGGATGCTTGAGGCAATAATTGAATCGATGCGAATCGCCCAGTCGGTACCTAGAAATTTATTGTATAGAGGAATAAGTTGATCGCCATCAATTAGTTCAAGCGCCGGATTTCTCTTCGCTAACTCTTTAAGGCCGCGCGTGTGTGTGGAGTTGCTAATTAGAACGCCTTTATTCGCCTTTTCGTCACTGACCGTTCCTAGCAAGGCGCGCCCAAATCTGACACCCACAGGTTTTCCATAGAGCTTGGCTTCGATCAGGACTATTTCGGTCGATCCCGGATCCGTCTTCGTTGCGATTACGTCTCGGCCTCCATCCGCGCTGGGGGGCGTGATCAACGTCTTGAACCCCATCGCATTGTAGAGTCGCTCGATTGTATGCTCGAACGCTCGCGGCGTTAATGTCGTGAGATACTTTCGTTTCTCCTCGTTGGTTTTCGGATTACCGATCCAGTACGCACGAATAATCGACTCGGCATCTGAGATGCCGAATAGGATGGTGTCAGATAGCACCCATGCATGTGCGATAAAGTAAGCGTTCAATGCTTCAAGTGCCATCGCGGGATGGTGCGGCAATAAATCGAGGACCCATGTTATGCCGTGCCATTGCGGTTGATCCTTACTGTCAATTTTTCCCAGTCGCCGCCAATATTCAAGCTCAAGCATTCTTTCATATTTTTCGGGGTCGGTATCCTTCACGAAATTCAATGTTTGGACGCTCGATTCTGCGCTATTGAACGTCACGCTAGGAACGAGAAGGCGTCTTAGTAATTTCTTGACGTCACTTTCATCTGCATTCGATAGCTTCTCCAGATATTCATCACGAATCGCGTCAGAGGGGAAGTATGCAACAGGATATGATTTGTTTTTGTGATGGAAAGCCGCTAATAGCCAAGAATCGAGACTTTGATGGAAGTTGCCAATAGGTGGGTTTGGTGCGTTCACGCCCCGCTTCCGGCTGGTCATTGGTCAATGTTAGTTCTTGTTGCAATGTCTTGTAGGAAATCGGCCAGAGTTGGCGATGCAGTCACCCTTGCCACTGCGCAGGGGTATGGCCTCGCAGCGAGGCAGGCAAATGGACCCATCGTCGCAGAGGCTGGGACTCGATCGTTCCGCAGGTCGCGCACGATTGGTCGTAAGCACCCGACGCGCACGTGATCTTCGGGCGTTTGGCGCTTCGCGATCCGTGTCGGGGTGTCAAGCGCCGCGGCGCCGCCTCTGGACCTGTGCGTTCACTCTTTCGCGCCACTCAGCGTAGTCGCGAATCCAGTCCAGAACGGCGTTCGGTGGTTCTTCCGCAATCCAATTGCTTACTCGCTTGCTGAATCGATTGCGCCGCTCGAATCCTTCAAGTCCGACGAAGAGCCACGCTGTCTTGGGGTAATTTCTGAATTTTTCGCATAGTCTGTCGGAAATAAATTCGGTTAGAGCGTCGACGGAATCGCTTGCATTGCGAGCTTCCTGGACGGATGGACGATACCCTCCGTGCACAACTCTATTTCGCAAGGTTGCCACTTTCTCGAACCAGTCTCCGAGTGGCCCATTCTGTAAATTCCAGCTTCCTCCAAGTCGGGGAGAGTACTCACTCCTCAAACGTGGAGTGATATCTGATGAAAATATGATGGCGGCATCTGCCTCATTGACGCCGTTCTCCCATAGAAGCATGCCCAGTAGTCCGTCGAAGACTACTTCGCAGGAGATCCCAAACTGGATAACAGCACTACCATGGTTGCCTTTGTACTGCATCTCGTGCCGTGCGTCGATAACACGCTCGCGAAAGGTCATCACCGGATCTCCCAGCTGAAGCCGAATAAGACCTACCGCGAGGAGGTTCAGTTTGACATTCCCGATATCCGTGGCCAATGCACCGAACTTGATGTTTTCCGATGATAAATGAATAAGACCGCTGGGCGTCACGATCGCGTCGGCCGGCCTGCGTCGAAAGGTGAGTACTATCGGAAAAATCTGAGCATAGGTAAGTTCCGGTGTGGGAGATTCGGCGAATACACGATAGACTCGATGCCAGTCAAGGATTTTGTCTATGCACCTCGTAAGCGGGTCAGGCTTCGTTCCGTCGCTGACCAGGTCGTCATTTGACGCTACGAATGTAACTGCCTCGACTGCGGTCCGGTATCGAGGAGTTGTGGATACTTTGGTTTTGGGTTCGGGGGTTTGATGCATTCCTGGGTGAACCTTGCTGAATGCTTTAAGGAGATGGTTAGCATCCACATTGAAAGGCGGCTCAGTCTCGTCCTCAACCTGCCAAAATCTTAGCGAAACGAAGTTTCGACCAACACCGTCAGACGGCAGGCTCGTCATGCCGTCTACTGGAGCGAACGTTACATCATCGAGGAGAGGCTCAAGCTCGTCGGTTTCGAAGCTCCACGTGGTTTGGTCTGGAACGGGAATACCGTCCGGCAAGATCATGACGAACCCCATCAAGTACGGAGGTTCGATGTCCTCAACGCGGCTATTTCTCACATCATGTTTATATCTTTCGTCGGGCAACCCGTTACCACTTTCCTCAGATGCTGGTGCTGACGACCCGACTTGAGGTGTGCACCGACTGCCCTCAATCTAAACGCCTGGCCGGCCCCCGGTCAGCTGCGCATTTTGGGTACCAACAGACGAACTCTCACACCAGGCCGGACACACGCTGGGGAGGATTACTGTCCGCCCCCAAGTGTCTGCCCCTGTTTGCCCCTCCGACCAGTAGTTTTCGAGGTGCTGTCTGTCTGCCTGCCGCACAGACAGTTGAGGAGGTGGGGGGTCGGGGGGGCAAACAGGGGCAGATGTGAGACAGGAGAGTGAGAAACGAGACCGAGGAGAGGACTAGCTGTGGTGTCTCATGACGTTGGTGCCTCGATGTCGATCTCGAAGACGAGCTGTTCGGGTTCGAGGAGCGGCGGGGCAGGGATGGCGATTCCGGTGTCGGTGAGTCGGTAGGTGCAGAGCGGGACTCGGCTGATGGGTGGCTTGTGTCCGATGCCGGCGTGCGGGCGGTCGTGATTGTAGTGGTTGAGGAACTCGACCAGCGCGGCGCGCCGGGCCTGTTCGGAGTCGTAGTCACGGATGTAGGCCCATTCCCGGGCCAGGGTGCCGTTGAACCGTTCGACCTTCCCGTTGGTGCGCGGGGTGTAGGGGCGGGTCCGTTTGTGCGTGGTCCCGGTGCATTCCAGCGCGGCCGCCCAGCGGCGAGACCGGTAGCAGGCTCCGTTGTCGGTGAGCACGCGGTGAATGCGGGCGATGCCGTGCTCGGTGAAGAACCCGACCGCCCGTAGCCACCATTCCGCCGCGGTGACGGCCTTTTCGTCGTCGAGGGCTTCGGTGTAGGCCAGCCGCGAGTGGTCGTCGAGGGCGGTGTGTAGGTAGGTGTAGCCGATCCGGCTTGTCCCGGGTCCGGTTCGCTTGGACGCCAGGGCGTTCGGGCTGCCGCGCCCATGGGCCCGCCAACCACCGCCGACAGGAATGCGCCCGAGCTTCTTCACATCAACGTGCAGAAGGCTGCCGGGTTCGCTGTGTTCGTAGCGCACGACCTTCCGCAGCTGGGTTCCAGTGGGCGGATCGATATCGGCAAGCCGATTCAGCCCGCGGCGCACCAGGACTCGGTGCACGGTTGCGGGCGCCACGATGACGGCGTGCTCGGCGCACAGGACGGCCGCGATGCGGGCGGGCCCGAACTTGTGGGTGCGGCGCACCTGCTCGATCAGATCCGCGATGTCGTCGGCGGTCCGGGCGGGACTGTGGTTCGGTGCCGAGGAATGATCCCGCAGACCGGCGTCGCCGTGAACGCTCCAGCGCCCGTACCACTTGGCCAGGCAGCGGCGTGAGATCCCGGATTCGGCGGCGACATGGGCGAGGGGACGTCCGGCGGCGACGCGCTCGCACAAGCGTTTCCGACCTTCCGGGGTCAGCGGTGCATTGCGGTGATGTCCCCGTCCAGGTCCGGGCGTGAGGCCTCCGTCCGGTGCAATCATGCGGTCCCCGAATAACTTCCGATCGACACCCGATCGATAGTGCGGGACGACACCGACAATTCCGGCAGGCCGGACCCGGCAGGTCAGGATGCAGGCAGTTCGCCCGATCGTGCTGCGCGATCACGGCTGGCGCGCATGCGGCAGGCCGTCGAGCAGTAGCGTCCCGGGCGGCCGGTCGAGGCCCGGGTGAGCACCTTCGCGCACCCTGCTGCGGCGCACCGGGTTTCGTAACAGGCGTCCGCGCTGGTGGGCTCACTGTTACGAAACTCCGGCAGCGGCAGCATGCCGGAATCCGGGGTGAGGAGCGGGTAGTTGGACCACAAGACCTCGGTCCGTTCGTGCCGGGATCCGCCCTGGGTAGTGAACGACGCCATCTCGTAGCGGTACCAGTGCGAAAACAGTTCGCGGTCGTAGAGATCGCTGGCGTAACCGGACAGCACCACAGTGGCCTGGCAGGCGTGCAGCGCGGCCGCCAGCTCCTGATGCTGGGTGTCCGCGCCCATCTCGTGGCGGTAGTTGCGGTCACGTGTGCTGCCCAGATACGGCGGATCCACATACAGCAGCGCCGAGCGGTGGCGACCGTAGGTGCCGATCAGATCCAGCGCTGGACGCGATTCCAGTGAGACCGCGGCCAGGCGTTCGGCGGCGGGCAGCATGCGTTCGAGATAAGCCGCCAGGTAGCCCGGCATCGAAACTCCAGACCCATTCGGGTCGACGTGGTGACGCCAGCCGGTGCGGCGCAGGGTTCCGGTGCGGGACTGGGTGATCCGCACCCACACCCGGCGGGCCCGCTCCAAGTCTTCCAGTCCGGACAGGTCCCCGTGCGAGGCCTCGTGCTCGGCGCGCGAGTGCGGAGTCAGCGCGCACACCCGCGCCAGATCTTCCGGTCGGTCGCGTAGCACCCGCCAGAAGGTCATGAGGTCGCCGTCGATGTCGTTGACCGTCTCCATCCGCGCGGTGGGTTTGGCCAGCAGTATCGCCAGCGATCCGGCGAACGGTTCGACGTAGTGCCCATGCTCGGGCAGCATGTCCGCGATCTTCGCCGCGATCGTCGTCTTGCCCCCGTAGTAGGCCATCGGCGGTTTCATCCGGCGGTCCTCATTTCCCCAGTTCAAAGGTGGACGTCCACCTTGGATTCTACTCTTTCGAGCGGGTGGACGTCCACCGTGGAATACTGAAGAAATGCCTAGTCAGCACCGCTTTCCGATCATGACGGTTCGGGCGGATCCCGAACTACACGAGCGAGCGAAAGCCGCAGTCTCCCAGGTCGACTCGAACCTAAACGCTCACGTGGTCGCATTCATGCGCTGGCTCGTGCACGAGACCGATGAGCTGCCAACTCGGCCAGCGGCACCAACCTCATGAGATGGCACAACTAGACCGAGGAAAGGACACTAGACCGAGGAAAGGACTAGACCGAGGGGAAACCGGCATCGGGCGGGGGAGTACCGACGAGGTGTGCGGAGTGGCCGGGCGGCGGTCTACGAGAACAGATGACCGGCACCGTAGAAGTGGTTGGCAGCGGACTCTGTGGGTGCAAAAATCACTCCAATAGGGGCACAACTTGCATGTCTCGACATGCGTTGAAGGCGCTGAGATGCGCGCATGCTCAGACTCGAAAAGTGCTGCGCCGGGCGGACGATGTGCGATGCCGAATAACGTGCGCCTAGGATCCAGACGCAGTGCCGCGTCTGGACCGAAGACTCCGGCGGGCGCTATCAGTTGATCTCTTTGTCGGTGTGCTCGGCTACTGTGGCGGCCATGTCCCACACGGTGGCCTTCGCGGATCTGGCGACTTCTGACCTCACCCTTGAAACAGTGTATCTGGGTGGCACACAAGGCAATACAGCAGACGACGCCCTGGCCAAACTGCTGCCGGTAGGCAACCAGGGCGGGTTCCGCTACAAGCGATCTCCCACCGCGGACAGGGCCGCCCTCGTGGTTCTGTTTACCAGCGGAACAGACATCGACTGGCCTGATGAACTCGATCCCCAGACCGGGATCTTCACCTACTTCGGCGACAACAAGAAATCCGGGAATCCGGACTTGCACACCACAGCGCGAGGCGGTAATTCGCTGCTGTGTAATGCGTTTGAAGCCACACACGCGACCGTGGGCGAGCGTGAGAAGGTGCCTCCGTTCCTGTTGTTCGAGAAGGCCGCCCCGGGCCGTGCCGCGCGTTTTCGCGGACTGCTGGCTCCGGGTGCAGAGTCGGTCAGCGCCGACGATGACCTCGTGGCTATCTGGCGCACCAAAGACAAGTTGAGGTTCCAGAACTACCGGGCGAAGTTCACTGTGCTCGACGTCGGGAAGGTTGAGCGCGCGTGGATCAATGATCTCATTGCCGGCACAGCACCAGTGACAAGTGCGCATTGCCCGCTGGTATGGCGCGCGTGGGTGAAGAGCCGCAGCTACGAGGCGCTGATTGCACCTTCGACCACGATCGTCCGCAGCAAAGCCGCTCAGCTTCCCGCTGGCAAAGCCGACCAGAAAATCCTCGCCGCCATCCATGAGCATTTCGACGGTCGCCCACACGATTTCGAGAAGTGCGCGGTCGCGATCTGGCGAATGATGGCCCCGGCCACGGCAACGTGCGATCTGACTCGCCCGAGCCGAGACGGCGGCCGCGATGCGATCGGTCAATACCAGCTTGGCCCGGCCGCGGACCCGGTCCTGATCGACTTCGCGCTTGAGGCCAAGTGCTATAGGGCGTCGAAGTCGGTTGGTGTCCGGGACATGGCCCGGTTGATCTCCCGGCTGCGGCACAGGAACTTCGGTGTGTTCGTCACACTGTCGTATTTCAATTCCCAGGTCTATGACGAGGTTCGCAGTGACGGTCACCCCATCGCCTTGATCTGCGGTGCCGATGTCGTGAACACGCTCAAGAATAACGGGTATGGAGATCTTGCCGCGGTAAAGGGCTGGCTGCAAACCCTGTTCCCTCCCGCGAAGTAAGGTGCATAAGGATGTAGCGAGTCTGTTGGTGCGCCGACGTGCGGTCTGACAGCCCATCACCGGCGGGCGGTCAGCATTCGAGGGCCCACGTAGCCGGGGCGTGTTCAATCGGCCTGGTGCCGCGCCAATTCATCATCGTCGAGGTACTCGCTGAGCCACTGACTGGCGACGCAGATCATCTGCAACCTTGGTCCTGTTGCTGTCGCTCTGACCCGGCGTGCCTTTTACCGTCGGTTCCGGCTGGTTTGCCGGTACCGACGAACCGATCGCTGACCTCGACGCCGTGACTGCGGGCGTGCCACCGAGAAGATCAAGGCCGTCCTTGACCCCTGAGAGTCCGGATCGCGGATACCCAGGGCCATTTCTGTGCGCGGTCACGACGTTGGCGCGCCATCCAGGAGGGCTTGAGTTGTGGCTTACTCGCCATATGGGAAGTACGGGAGTGGATAGTCCGGCCGCGGGGGTAGTTCGTCGGTGTCCCTGACGAACCATCGAATGAACGCGATTGCATGCTCTCGGTAGGTCGAGTCCACCGCGTTCAAGGCTTGCTCAACTCGTTCCTTCAGCTCAGCGTCAAGAGCTACGGTCATCACAGGTTTGCGTGGCCGCTTGGGGTTGGACGGGACGGCCTTCAACCCCTGGCGGCGGCGAGCACCAATGGCCAGATTGGCGGCATCTTCCTCCACGTCAGGGGTTAGTTCGTTTACTAGCTCCGACGTGTGCTCCCAGGAGCACTTGGATACGTGATTCCAGTGGATCGGAATCATCCCCACTTCTGGCGGTTCGGTGGTCTTCACCTCCCGCTCTCCCAGTTCCGACGGTGTCGCCAACGCCGGCGTCCCCATCGGCATGACTATCCCGAAGGAGAAGTTCATGTCGTGGTATTTGCCCGGGAAGAAAGCCTCCTCCGCCGCCCACACACGCGTTCCAGGCTGCCACTGGTCATCCGTTTCTTGAGCCACGCTGTCCCCCAACCTCATTCGTCGTACCGGCACGGTTCGGATTTCAGCGTAGCCAGAGTAGGCCATCGGCAGCCCGCTATCGGCGGAAGGTGATGAGCCTGCTCGCTGCTGCCGGGACAGTGCCGGGACTATGACGGGAGTCGGCCGGGACTGTGCCGGGACTTGCCAAGTCCCGGCTAAGTCCCGGCACCCAGTATTGAAAATAAGGTTCTACCTGCAGTGTTCGGCGCCGCCTCTTCTTCTGCCCGGTCCCCACTCTCTATGGCTTCGCTGTTCATAGAGAGTGGGGACCGGGCAGAAGAAGAGACAACACCAAACAAAAGATCAGGAAGAACACGAGTAAGGGGGAGGGGAAGAAGGACCACAAAGAGACCACAAGAGAGGGGTTGGGAGCGGGGTTGCGTCAGGTGGGTAAGTTACGTCTAGAGCTGCGTCACCTACGGGTGACGTGTTCGCGCGTCAGGGCGCGCGCAGTGCGGGAGGCAAGTCAGGCGCGGCAGGCCAGTTTCGAGCACGCGAGCTGACGATAGGAAATCTATGTAGCGCGGCCGCGTCGTGGACGGCGCCGTAGACCACAACGAGAAGGCTGTCGCGACCCGAGGCTCGGCGTGGGACCGAGCCACGCTGCACAGCCGACGAGGTCCGCTCATTCAGCACGAATCGAACGAACAATCACCGCAGAGCAGGGTGGCTTGGCCGTCTCGAACCTGAGTGTCGGGTAGGCCGATGGTACGCTTCAACTCCTCATCCCAGGCAACTGTTTCGACCCGGCCACAGCACGAACATCGCCAGCGCTCGCCGTAGTCGAAGTTGCCGCCGTCGCTTCGCATGGCCGAGTAATACCCGATCGGATCGGGAACAGCAAAGTCGCACCGCCCGAAGTCCGAGCTGACTTCTGTTCGCCTTCCACACAGGAGCCGCGGTTTCGCGTGCTCTGCCAAGTGCCGCCAATTCCGAGCGGCCATCCAAAGCTGTTGTGTACCTTCTGATCATGCTTGAGCAGTTGGTGCCTATGATCGGCGTTGTCCTCGGGTCGTTCGCGACCTACGCAGGTGCCACTCTCGCCGAGCGAGCACGGTTCAAGCGGCTGCTGACGACACGTTGGGATCAGAACAAGCTGGACGTTTACGCAGAGTTCGCAACGTGTGTGAAGGATATGTTGCGCAGCGCTGGCCGGTATGCGGATGCTCGCGACGAGGGCTTCACCGATCTGGCCGAGCTGCGGGCGGAATTGGAGGCCGCAGACAATCGCCGGTCGACCGTGTTCGAGCGGTTGGTCCTACTCGGTGATCCAGCTGTGACAGAAGCAGCCAAGTCTGCGAATCAGCTTGTGCTCAAAGCCAAGCGAATCTCCGTCGAGGGTCCGGCGACCGCCGAAGAGCGGACGCTCGGAGGGGACGACGTCGTTGGAGCGTTGAACATGTTGCACGACGCTGCCCGTCAGGACCTCGGGATTTCGCGTACACCTGGACGCGGCATCGTTGCCCGGCCGGGCCAGTAGGGGCTCGGTTGCAATGTTACCCGTCGTCGACCCTAACCTGTTGATGCTTTAGCTCGATCGCACCCAGCGCGCAAGCTGCGCGCCGTCAGCATCGAAGATGATGTGGTTGCAGCGCATCCCAACCGTCGAATGCCTGTCGGTGTGCGTGATGCGCTGTGCGTTCCCACAAACCACACTTGGTGCTGTCGTGACACAAAGCTCGTCGAGCGCGTGGTCCGCGGCTAGCTGTCCAGTAAGTGTCGGCCCGCCCTCACACAGGATCTTTCGCAGTCCGAGCGATGTGAGCGCGTCGATCATCGCTGCAGTTTCAATGCGATCGGGACCGAGCTCGATTACTTGGGCGCCCGCGGCGGTGAGGTTTCGCTTGGCGGTGGTCGGTGCGGTAGTCGTCGTGAGAATTATCGGCGGAACGATCGTGTTTGTGAGTAGTCGTGACTCCGGATCTATGTCCGCGCGGCCGCTGACGACCGCGAGGGGTGGAAGCGTGGCGAGCCCTCGGTCAGCTCGTCGTTGCAGGCCCTCATCGGAGGTCCTGACTCCGATGTAGTCCTCGATGCGAATGGTGGCCGCGCCGACGAGAACGACGTCGGCAAGGTCCCGCAGCAGCTTGAACGTCCGCTGGTCGAGTGGGTTGGTGAGGCCGGTGGACGAGCCGTTCGTAGTGATGGCGCCGTCCAGACTGACTACAAAGTTGGCGCGAAGCCACGGCCCGGGCAC
Organism: Nocardia sp. NPDC052316; assembly: GCF_044547795.1. Classification (NCBI taxonomy): domain Bacteria; kingdom Bacillati; phylum Actinomycetota; class Actinomycetes; order Mycobacteriales; family Nocardiaceae; genus Nocardia; species Nocardia sp. NPDC052316. The sequence continues at coordinate 86,300 of NZ_JBIUBB010000007.1, read as the reverse complement.
GTCCGGGTACTCGTACAGCTCGGCGAGCTCGTCGTCGGTAATTCCCGTAGCGGTGACAACTCGAGGTAAATCGGTCACCGCAGCTTCGCTTTGACCTCAGGGCGCCGACTGAAGTGGGTGAGGTAGTACTCCTGCCCCTCAACTTCTACCACCGCGACCTCTCGATCTGGGTCTTCGCACATCTCTTGTACGGTCACGTCGAGCCCATGCTGCCGAGCAGCTTCCAGCCATGCGTCGAGCGCGGACTGCCGCCAGTTATTCCGCTTCTGTTCCCAGTTGTCGCCGTTGTCCAGCTGGTAGTGCGCGACGAAGCCGGTCACTTGGTCCGCAGCGGTCATGATCCGGTGCCCTTCCGTTGTTGTTCGAGCTCGAGTATCGCTAAGAAGAGTCGCATAGCGACGGTTTCGTAAGGTTCGGTCATAGGGTCGCCGTACTCCGTTGCGCCCGGCATGGCGGCCGCGAAACTTCGCGCCGCGGTTGCGAGTTGGCCCATGATTCCAGCCGATCGTTGGATCGCCGCCTTCTTTGCCCAAGCCAGCTCTTTCGCGGAGCCTGGTAGGAGATCCTCGCATGCGAGGCGCACACACAGCTTGTCGACGGGGGCGCCATCGTGACTACCGAAGAGCGCTGGTGGCGCGAGCGATTCAGCAAGTTCCCACATCCGGACCGTCTGAAATACGTGGATGAATCGATCCGCGTAGTCACGCATGACGCGCGGGTAGAAGTCTGGAATAAGGCGATCGTAGACAAAGTTGTTCGCCGACTCCTTGCGAATGATCGCGTCCAGCTCGTCGACAGCTTCGGGGGAGTCGATGGGATGCCGAAGCGCCTTGCCACCCGCAAAAATCGCATCGGCAGCGCTGCCGGTGAGGATTGGCCCGACCTCCCCGATTTGGTCGAGCGCCGGAAGCGTTGCTAGCAGCGGGATCGCGTAGGAAACCTCCCACAGTTCGGGTGTTTCAAGACGACTAAGCGCGGTTCGGGTCAAGGCGACGATTCCCGCTTGATCGAGTTCTACGACAGCGTGCGTCAGGCCCAATGCCGCCGCTGCGGCAGTCGCGTTGGTCTCGTCGGTGCCACCGCTACTCACGACGGTGACGGCGCGCGGGCGGACTCCCAGCTCGACGGCCGCTGCTGCTACAAGGATCGAATCAACGCCTCCGGACAAGAGGACGACCGGCTCGCCGGAGTGTGCGCGGAGAACGGCGTCCACCCGAGATAGCGTCTCGTCCTTCAGTCTGGCTGCGGCTGTAGCTGCGTCGACTACCGTTCGCCGTCCGGGATTCGGCGGAGCAATATCGCGGACGTCAGCGACGAACTGCATGGCTTCGCCGGTCTGATCGGCTAAGACGACACCGTTATCGTGCTTTGCAGTCATTCGGTCGGGGTTCCTTCGCTAAGCGGCACGTCATGCGTGGCGACGACAACCATTCGATCACTTCGGATGGCGATATCGGCAGTCTCGACGGCAAGATCCCCCGCGAAATGGGTTCGCACGATGTGAAGAATTGGGATGCCGGGACCGAGTTGCAGGATGCGGCTTTCCTCCGTCGACGGGTTCTTTGCGCGCGTCTGTTCGTCGACCCGGTCGACGTGGATGCCGATCGAGTCGAACCTGGCGATGACACCCGGATTGCCGCGAGTCCCGTCTACCGGCTCTTCAATCGGTGTCCCCTCGATCAATGCGAGCGGTTCGTACTGAGTTCCCACCTGTATCGGCTGGCCGTCGACCAGCCATACGTAGCGCGCCACCGTCACCGGTGCACCGGGAGGGATGCCGAGCCGCGAAGCGATGACCTCGGATGCGGACTCGCGCCAGTGTTCGGCTGTTACTTCGTCGTGCCACCCGCCGGCCACAGCTTCCTGGAGGTTAGGAGCTACCCCCTCGGGGTTCCGCTGGTAACGCCGTGTGCCGCGTCTGAACAGCTCTGGCCTAGCTCGCACGAACGATCCTCGACCGCGTTTTGTTTCGATCAAGCCGTTCGCGCGAAGCTCATCGACCGCCTTCACCGCAGTGGTCAGCGCGACATCGAATCGGTCAGCCAACTCCCTGGCGGACGGAATCTGATCGCCCGGTTTGTATTCGCCAGTCGCGATCGCTTCGCGAAGTGCCTCTGCGACCTGCAGGTACGGCGTGATTCCTGAAGCTTCGTTAATGGTCAACCCGATCCCTCCTCCTCTTAGCCCTAGCCTATCGCAGTGCGCCAGTGTTATGCTCTACTGGAACACCATATCAGTAGAACATCGGGAGGGCTATGGGCGTCAGATCACTACGCGAATAGCGGGCGAGCCCCGATCGGATTCGGCAGAGACTTAGCCATCCATCGCTAAAACAAGAAGCTCCCCGGTAGCTGGAACTACCGGGGAGCCGTACGCCAAAGCGGTTGCAGCCGCTTCAGCATTCCTCGCACCTCAGAGATCAGGAGTCCCTGAAGCATGTTTAGTTTAGTTGGCCGCGCGGCCATGCTCGTATCGCACCCTTCCCATCGGCGAAGTCGCCAGCTGGTTGCTGTTTGTGCCTCGTTTGGTGACGAATCATGATGCGCGCCAAGGCTGTCGGCGTCGCGATTGCTGCCGTCTGCATCGGCTACGTTGCGCTGACAGCACCGGAAATCGTCGGCTTCACGTTGATGGCGCTAGGAGCTCTCGGGGCTTACCTCGCTCTCCGGGGGTTTCGCAGGACCGGGATGTGGCGATGAACCTGGATCGGGGCGATCGTCCGGTACCGCACGTCTACACGGTCCGGTATTTCGATCACGGTCGCGGAGGCCACAACCCGCTGCATTCGATGGCGGGGCCTGAGTTCACGGGCGTTGGGTCAGTGTATGCGCCGCTGGGTGTGTTGCCGCCGATGGTTCGGCTCGGCGCGCTGGCAGTGTTGATCCTGATCGCGATGGCGGGGTGCACGGCGGCGTGGATTGACTACAAGCACTACACGCCCTCGCCGAACATCTGCCGCTCTGAGAACTCCGGTGTGCCAGCTGAGCATCCAGGGTCGTGTGTTCCCACGTCCGGGGTTGCGGGAATCGAGCGGTCGCGATGAGCCGGTTTCTGGATCCAGACGGCCGCGAGTACGGGATTCCGACCTGGCCGTGGCGGATGGCACCGCAGCATTTGCGTACCAAAAGGCAACTGGCGCAACGGGACCAACGTCCGATTGAGCGTGAACCGCAAGCGCAGGTGATGCGCAGCCGACGCGGGAAGGCGCCGATGGTGGCACACCTCTACGACGCCGAGAAGGCGGTACCGAAGCGAACACCGTCCGAGGCGCAGTTGGCGGCGCTGCAGGTGGCGCGCTGGACACGGTCGGTGGCCGCATGCGAGCGCCGCGGGATCGACGCCAGCGACATGCGCGAGGTGATCGAGCAGGCCCGCGCTGATCTGGCCGCCCGTCGGCGGGCCACGTCGCGAGGGCGGAAAAGGAGCCGAACCCGATGAACCACAACAAGAGTCGTTACGAGAACCTGGAGTTCGATAGTCGCGACCAGATCATCAGCGGGCTGCGTACCAGCGGCGCTGGCTATCGGGAGATTGCCCGCCTTCTGGGCATTTCGGCGCGCAAGGTCGAGGCCGCTCTCGGTGAGGTCGCCGAGCTGCATGACAACGGATACAGCCAGGTCGAGATTGGCCGCCGGGTCGGTTTGCCGCGGACCACGGTGCAGGATCTGCTGCGCTCGCAGCGGTCATCGTTGTCGACGGCACGCAAGACGGCGGCGCTGGCTGCGCTGTCGGAAATGCACGGCATGCAAGTTGACGTGCTTGCCTGGTTTCTCGGGATGGAGAAGAACCACACATACACCATGGTCAAGCAGCTGTTCGAGGACAAGCACATCCATGGTTTGGAGCAGGTGCAGCCCGGCGAGAAATGGGTGGTGCCGACGCGGGTGACCGCGGCGCGCTATCTGGGATGGCGGCCCCGGGATTGGCATCCGCCGCTGATGTATGCCGAGCACTATCGAGCGGTCGGCCAAGCACGGATCATGCTCGTCGGTACCGCGCCAGAGCGCTGGATTTCAGAACGCCGTTTGTGGCAGCGCGCGAAAGACGAAGCTGCCGAATCCCGTTCCGGAATCACGGAGTTCAGCACGGGCCGCGCCCCCAGGACAGGCCGCCCGCATATCCACGACGGCCGCTTTCTTGGTGAAGTAGAGGGCCAGCGCGGTTGGTGGGCGTTGGAGGTCGAACTCAGCGTCAAACACGGCGCACACATGGACACCGCGTTGCAGGGCGCATTGCGCGCCGCCCGTGACGCGACGCCGGAATCGGTTGTCGGGCTGCTGTACCTGTGCCGGTCGGCGTCGGTGGCCGACAACGTCAACGCCGCCTACGACCGCCTGCCGCGTGAACTGGCGGAGTTGTCGTTGTTGTTCGCGATCGGTGATTTCGACGACGAGTGGACCAGCTACCTCGCGCGCCGCAACAAGGCCAAGGCAACAAAACGCCACGGCGGCAACGGACTTCACATTACAGGCAGGGCGTCATGAGCAACCCGAATTGCCACCCCATCATCACTGCTGCCGACTGCGATCCGCTCGGCACGAGCAGCGTCACCTCAACTTCACCAGCGCCGACCGCAGTGCAGGAGCCAGCCCGAACCGGGCTCATCCAGCCGGAAACGCCACCGATCAAACAACTCGATGGTGTGCAGCTGCCGGACATGTCAGGAATCGCACACGCTGCGACGACCGCGACTGTGTGCGGGGTGGTGATCGTGGCGATGCTGGTCATGATCGTGGCGGTCGCCGCGCGGTGGCCACTGGCGCCGCATCGGTTGCGTAACTTCGCGATCGCCTCGCTGCTGCTGCCCGCAACCGCCGCGCTGGCCGGTGGTTCGTGGCCGGTGCCCGCGATGCTGTTCGTGGCCGGCGCGTCCCGCGTCAGCGACGGCGATTGGGCCGGACTGCGGATGATGCTCGCGCTCGGTGTGCCGTTCGCGTCGCTGATTGCCGCCTACGGGTGGGCGAAGTTCGTGCACAAAACCAACAGCGTTGGACTCAAGTCGCTCGGTCGTACCGAGCGTGTTCAGCAGGCGATCGCAGCCCGCAAATTCCACGCCGCGGCCCGCGCGGCGAAGCTCGGCGCACCCTACAGCGCTGGAGATTCGATCGTGTTGGGGCCGCTGGCCGACCGCACGACGTCGAGCCCGTTGGGTGTGTGGTCGGAGCTGACTGCGCGCCATCAGTCGTGGCTGGCGATCCCGCACAAGGAAGCCCGGCGCCATCTCGGGATCTTCGCCACCACCGGTGCGGGCAAGACCGAGCTGATGAAGCGCTACGCGGTGGCGACGTTCGGCTACGAGTGGCGGGCCTGGCAGCAGTGGAAAGACGTGCCCGGGATGCGGCGCAAGCATCCGCGCCCGCTGCTGGCGGTGATCTCGTGCAAAGGCGGCGAGGACGACCGCGATTTGGGAATCGAATTGTGCGCCAACGCGATCGCGATGGGCATCGATCCTGAGCGGATCGCGATGATGCCGCTGGCGGACCGGCTCGACATCTGGAACATGCCCGCCCGCGACCTGCGCGCGGTGCTATCCGAGCTGCTCAGCGCCGGTGAAGCGAGCACGTCGGAAGGTCAGCACTTCGATGAGATCCGGCGTCGCATCGTGTCGCTGGTCGTGGACGCCCCGGTCGGCCCGCCGCGCGATTCGTCGGAGTTCCTGGAGCGGCTGACCGAGGAGAAGCTGCTCGACATCTGGGGCAACGCCCCGGATGTGAAGCGCATGATCGACGCCGCGCAGGCGGAGAAGACCCCGCAGCTCGATGACGCGTTGATCAAGTGCACCAACCTGTTCGAGCTGTTGCAGGACCACAACGGACACGTTGTGTTCGACGGCGGCAAAGACATCAACGACCTCGACGTGCTGTATGTGACCGTACCGGGGCTGGACAAGGACGCCGCCCGCGCTCAGGTCGCAGCGATCCTGCGCCTGATCATGCAGCGCGCCGGACGCACCACCAAAGACCAGCGCCGCTCGGTCACTGCCGTTTTGGACGAAGCAAGCGCGTTGACCACCAAGAAGGGGTCGATCGGCCTTGAGGAAGTCCTCGAACGAGGTCGCTCTCAAGGCGTGGCAATGGTGCTGTCATCTCAGTCGCCTGAAGGCGTAGCCGCTGATCAGTGGTCGTTGAACCGCCTGCTGAAAGCCTGTGCAGGCGGGGTGATCATCGGCTACTGCGAAAACGCCGGGGACCTGTGCAAGCACTTCGGGTCGATCCGCCGGATGCTGCCGTCACGGCATTTGATCAAAGGCCAGCGCCACGGCGACGAAGGGCAAGTCAGCGTCGGTGAGATGTGGCTGGTCGATCCCGACCGGGTCCGCCGCTTCGACACCGGCCAGGTCGTCTACGCCAAGGCTGGACGAGCTCAGTGGGGCCAGGTCATCCCCGCCGATCGCAGCGAACTGTCCCCGCTTCCCGGAACCGCCGCAGCAGCTGCTGCGTCCACGGCGGCCGCCAAAGCCGCCTTCTGACGAATTTTCCTGATTCAACCAATTCGATTGTGAGGCAACCGTAATGCGCATCATCCGTAACAACGACCACAACGACGAAGACCCCGAGGACTTCGAGCCGAACGACCCGAAAGACCAGGGGGAAAAGCTGGCCGACGAGGTCGCGGACTTCCTGGCGGCCGTCGCCGAACGCGCGCCATTCCCGACCGGACAAGACGCACCGGCCCCAGCCCGGCAGCCGGTGAAACCCGAACTGCGCCTGGTCAAAACCGACGACCTCCCAAATGTCCGGGACGAGGCGATCGTCGCTGCTGCCGACGGGCCGCGGCCGCGGCTGGTACGCGCCGGGGCAGGCGGCTCGGCCGTGGTGATCGTCTTGGCGTTGTTCGCGGCCTGGGGTGAACCACCGGCCGTGGTTGTCCCGATCACGGTCTACGGCGCCGGATGGGTGGCCTATCTGTGGTGGAACGCCGCCCTGCGTCCACCGATCCCGCAAGCCATCTCCTTTGTCACCACGGCGATCAGCCGGGCTACTGCAGCCGTCTTCCGTTCCTTCTTCCGCGGCTTGCGGCGGGCCTACGAGCGCGTCGACGCGGCTCGAACCCGGCACGAAGCCGCCCGCACGGCAACCACATAACCCATCACCCGAAAGAGACGAATGGCGATGTACGACAACCAGAACGAGCCGATCCTGCCCATCCCGTCCGACCTCTACCTGGAGGTGGGTGAGGTCCAGGACCAGCTGGACGACCTTCAGCGCAAGTTACTCGATCTCCAGCATCGCTACCACGAGCTGACCCGGTCACCCCGATCACTGGATGTCGACAACCTCGGCGAGCCGACCAGCCCTCTCTATGCAGCCCAGATGACGGAGGGATGGCTGGCCAGCGCCGACAGCAACCTGTGGCGCGCCAGTGAACAGCTCAGCCGGGCACGCGGCTACGCCAGCCGGTTGAAGCTCACCGAGCAAGCCTGCCAGCAGCGAGAACAGCAACTCGCACAACACCGCCCGCCGATCGAACGCACCCGATAACCAGCAACCGAAAGGACCACAGCAATGTCTGAGATGGACGAAATCACCAGTGAGGCGAGAAGGTTCGTTGCCTCGATGAGCTCTCTGCTGCGCCAGCACTCCCAAGCCTCGAACTGGTTAGAGCGCAGCTTGATCCGCCGCGACATCAAGCGGGGATGGCGGGCCAAGCTCAAAGCACAACGCGCCGAACGCACCCATCAGTTGAGCTGGACCGGCCACGGCATCGACAACTACCGCATGCATGCGCTGGCCGCAGCCCAACGCCAGAACGATCCGCGCGTGGACGAGGACCGGCGCCGCCGCGACGCCGATGCACTGGCGCGTCACTACGCCGACAAGCGAGACCGCATCCTGGGCAACGAGCACCTCACCGAGGTCGAAAAAGGCATCGCTCTCGATGGTCTGGATGCCGCGACGGTGTTCCCTGAGTACAAGCCGGGCGAGTTGTTCTCCCGGGCGCACAAGGTGCGCGGCATCGAAGCGTTGCGCTACCGCGCGCAGGTCGCACGAGCACGCGACACCGCAGGCTTCCCTCGCCCGCTGCCACGGCCGATGCCCCACGTCGACGCCGGATCCCGGAGCCGCGACGAGCAACTCGAACGCCTGCACACTCCCGCACCGGACGGGGTGGCCGCCGCTGTCGATGACAGGAAGCCGTTCGTTGCCTTGGTCGGACCGGCCGACGTGATCCACCTCGAAGAGCACGAGTACGCGTCGGTGCCGCATCAGGACCGGGATCGGTTGCAGCGCTTCGCCACTCGCGAGCAAGCCTATGAGTGGACGCTGGCCCAACTCGATACCTACCGGACGACCAGCAGCCGGGCCGGGCAGGATTTCACTGCTTCCATCCGCGAGCTCGGGCGCAGCAACAGCAGCCAAATCGTCAGTGGCCCGCTCGGGATGGTCACCGACGAAGTCCGCGGCCTGTACGGCGAGCACCAGCGCCGCCAGGACCATGCACGCCAGGCAGACCAGCCACAGGCCTGCCCGGCCGGCCAACCGCCCGACACCAGCGCGGCTCAGGACCGGTTCGCGGACATCGAGCGCCGCCTGAGCGAGATCACCGCAGACCGGGACCGGTTGAGCAACCGCGTCGGCATATTGCAGCGCGGCCTGGACGCGGTCACCGCCGACCGCGACGAGGTCAACCGCAAACTCGCCAACGCCAACGGGCAGATCGAGGCATTGAAAAACCGCAACCTGCGTATGGCCGCCGAGATCGAAGAACTGCGTCAGCAGCCGAACGTGGACCGGGTCGCCGCGGAACGGGACCGCTACAAGCGTGAGCGCGACGAAGCCGTCACCAAACTCGCCCAGCAGACCCCACGCGAGCAGCGGTACGGCAGCCGTGAGCGCGCCGAGTTCGACAAGCTCGGCAACACCGAGCGTTGGTCACGCCAGACCGAGACCGCCGACGACCCGCAGGCACGGGCCGACGCCGCGGCGCGGGAGGAGTACGGCCGCGCCATCGCCGAGCAGATGTCGGCTGACTTCGCCAAGGTGCACGGGGATATCTACGACGAGCCGAAGCTGCGCGAGTTCGCCCGCGAATGGCTTACCAACGCTGCCGAGCAGCACCGCGAACAGAAGACCAACGGCACCGAGCGAAACGGGCAGCAGCGCAACGGAACCGAGCGGAGCCGTTGACATGGATAACCGTCCATCACCGCTGGGCATGGCCCCCGAAACCATCCGACGCGCTCGGCTGACCGTGGCTCAACACGCCACCGACCGCGCAGACGCCGCCGAGCTGCTGAAAATGCTCGGCCTGATCAGCGAGCCGCCGACACAACAACAGCTGAAATCACAGCCGGTGCGAAACCCCGGAAGGTGCGTGAAATGCGGTGTGACGACCGGCGATCCACGTGCCGCCGGCCACGGCGGTGCTCGCTACGGCGGCCGCGGCCGCTGCGACGCCTGCTATCAGCGACTCGTCCGCGCCGAGCGCAAAGCAGCCCAGGAGGGGCACCGAACTCCGCAGCGCCGCGTGATCGAACGGAGCCGCTGAGATGGAACGCGAACACGAAGAAGCGATGCGCGTCGACTTCGCCGAACTGGTTCGGCTCCGCGATGAGGTGTTCCACGCCGAGGACTTGGGACAGCCCGCGAGTGAGATCGACCGACTCGCTGATCAGCGCTACGACATCGATGCACGGTGGCTGGGTAGTCCGCACCACGAGGAATGGAGGTATCTGCACACCGCCTACAACGACTGGGTACGAGCTCCGGAAACCACGCGGCGTTTCCTTGACTGGATCGAGCATTACCGCAACCTCGGGCACGAGCAGGTCTCCCCGGTGCAGCAGCGAAGCCTGGAACAAGCCCGCGAACTGGCCGGGGAGACCTTCCAGGTCGACTACGAACGCAACGCCCCCGATGTCGCACGGTTCACCCCGGACACGCCGGTACCGGTTTTCGGGGCTGCCCGACAGCGTCGCGGGATCGAGCGGGGGCGGTGAACTCGTGGAACCGCAACAGGTGCAAGGGCGTTCGTGGCAGATCATCACCACCGCGTTGGATCGCGCGATGGGTACGGGCAAGGGTTCGCAGTCCGGGTGGGTGCGCTACCTATGCCCCGTCCATGAAGCCGATGGTCACCACCACAACCCGTCACTCGGTGTCCGCTACGACCCGAGCCGGTCTAAGACCATCGTGCGTTGCTTCGCCGGATGTGACGACCGGGACGTGCTGGCACGGTTGGATCTTCGGGTCCGTGACATGTTCGATCGGCTCCCCGAACGCGACCCCAACCGCCGCAACCCGCGGGCTCAACCGCGCAGCACGACCAGCAAGCAGCCGCTCGCACCGGTAGAGCGGGCGATCCAGGCCGCCCGATTCCCGATTCCGGCACGACGGGACCTCGGAAATCAGACCGGTCCGGCGGCCAACGTCGACACCTACGTCTACCGATGGCCGGGCGGACGTATCGAAGGCGCGGTAACCCGCGTGCACACCCCGCACGAGTACGGGTATGCCAAGTCGTTTTGGCAGGCACGCTGGACCGGGACCGCGTGGGAGCCGGGAGGTTTCGCGCCGATCCCGTGGCGGCTCAACGACATCCGCGAAGCCCTCGGCACCGGCCGCGAAATCTTCGTGTGCGAGGGCGAGAAGGACGTGCAGCGCGCCAACCAGGCCGGGCTGATCGCCACCTGCAACGCCATGGGCGCAGGCAGCTGGAAGCCAGAGCACGCGCGCTGGCTCGCCGGAGCGGGGCGGGTGATTGTGGTCGCCGACCGCGACCGCCCCGGCTACCGCCACGCCGCCAAGGTCGCCGACACCCTCGCAGGCCGGGTCGGAGAAGTCCGGGTTCTGCAAGCCCGCAGCGGCAAAGACCTCACCGACCACTTCGACGCCGGATACCAGCTCGAAGACCTCACACCAGTCCCGTACCTCGACAGACCCCAACAGCCAAGGTTTCGGCCGGCCATAGGCCGAACCCGCAGCCGCTGACACATCCATACATCAGAAAGGACTCTCACCATGAGCGTCGACTACAGCCAGCGATTCAAGGCCGCCGCGAGCAAGCCCCCGAGCGCGTTCGGCAAGAACACTCCGCCTAACACCACAATTTACGGGCGCATCGTAGAGATCGGCGAGCAGCCGAAACTCAAATTCAACGGCGCCCCCGGTGAGGTCGACAAGGACAAGAAGGGCAACCCGGTCCTGCAGCTGTTCATCACCATCGACACACCCGCCGGACCCCGCAACCTCTACCCGACCTGGCGGATGGAACAGGCCATCGGCACCGCCCTGGAAAAAGCCGGCGCCGGAGCGTTCGAAATCGGCGCCGTGCTGTCGGTCACCTACGTCGGGCAGGATCCCAACGACGAACGCGCCAAGCTCTACACCGCGGTCTACACACCCTCCGGTACGAACGGCGGTGCATGAGCCGTGACCGGATACGACTCCGGTCCCGAGGCGGTGCGCAGCAACGATGCTGCGCACCGCAGCGCACCAGATGTCAGTGCACGCGCGGCTGGTCCGTCGCCGAGAGCGTGGCCGGTACTGCTGTTGGCGCTACCGGCGTTCGTGGCGATCTGGTCCGGTTGGGTCGGGCTCGGTGAGCTGACCGGGTTCGGTCCGGTGCACCCGCTGCCGGGTATCGCCGACGACTTCACGATCAACACCGCGATCACGCTGCCGATCGGGATGGAGGCATACGCCTCCTACGCGCTGTATGTGTGGTTGTCCGGTCGGGTCCGTTCAGACCGAACGCGCAGCTACGCCAAGTATTCAGCGTTCGGCAGTCTCGTGTTGGGTGCGGTGGGGCAAGTTGCCTACCACCTCATGCAAGCCGCGGGAATGAGCACGGCACCGTGGCCGGTTACCGTGCTTGTCGCCTGTCTACCTGTTGTGGTTCTCGGCATGGGTGCGGCGCTGGCGCACATGATCAGCAGCGAGCACCATCCCCGAACGGCCGTGCGCAGCGAGCCGGAACCGGTGCACAGCCCCGAACCTGTCCGCACCATGTCAGTGCGGGCAGTGCACACAGAGACTCGCTCGACATCGACGGAACTGACCGAATCCTGCCTAGCGCGTGAACTCGAACCAATCGAATGCATCGAAATCGAGGCCAGTGCAGCGCCCGATCACTGGTCAGTGGTCGCTGATCGCGTGTGCGGAGCAGACCCCGCCAGGCGGCGCGATCCCCGCAAGGTCGCCGAGATCCTGCGCCTACGCCACGACCACGGCTGGTCCCACGCCCGCATCGCCGAGCAAGTCGAACTCAGCTCATCAACCGTCACCCGAACACTCACCGCCGCCCAGGAATACACCAGAACAGAAGGAACCCGACCATGACCGACATCAACGCCCGAGAAGTATGGGAGCTGACCGAGAACGCCTGGTACACAACGGAAGACGTTGCCGCGGTGCTCAAAGTGGATCCGTCGAGCCTGCGACGCTGGCGCACAGCCCGCCCACCGCAAGGCCCGCCATTCGTTCACCTGTCCGATCGAGTGACCCGGTACCTCGGCGCCGACGTTCTGGCCTACCTCCGTCGTAACCGCATCGACCCGACGGCGGCGTGATGGGAACCGAGCCGGTTCGATTGATTCCGCTCGGAGTGGAGATCCGAGCGGACATCGAAGAACGCAATCGCGCCACACCATTCCGAGCCCGAGTGCGATGGACCGATCCCGTCACCAAGTCTCGGCCGTCGAAGTCGGCATCCTTCGACACGCGCGAAGAAGCGGATGCGTGGGTTGACGGGATCCGACGTGCCGCGGCCCGCGGTGTCGATCCGAAGACCGCGACCGCCACGCTCAAGGACTACGGCGACGACAACTGGGCCGCGGCCATGCGCGGCCTGGAGGAGAAGACGGCGGGGGATGCCTACCTGCCAGCCTGGAACCGGCGAGTCGTCCCGGTCCTCGGCCATATCCCGGTGACCATGATTACCGCGGGCCTGGCCGATCGCGCGGTCATGGGCTGGATCGCTGACGGCGTCAGCAAGTCAGCGGTCAAAAACAGCTTGGCCGCACTGTCCCGCGTGCTGGACCAGGCTGTCCGTGACGAGGTGATCGACCGGAACCGGGTCGAGGTCAGCGGCTGGCAACGCCAATACGAACGATATGAGGACGAACTCGATGACCCGCGATCGCTCGCACTCCCGGACTGGTTGACGCTGACCAATCTCGCGGATGCGTTGGTCGCCGCGTCGGCCGACGGCTACCAGGGCTGGGGTGACGTCGTGATCTTCGCGGCGTGCACCGCGGTGCGGATCGGGGAAGTGTCCGGGTGCCGGGTCGGTGACATCGACACGACGGAATGGGTTTGGCGGTTGCGTCGGCAAACGTCACCCGGTCCAGGTGGCCTGAAGGACAAGGGCACGAAAGGTAAACGCTCCCGCCGGATTCCGATCATCGAGGACATCCGCCCGCTGGTTCTCAACCGGATCCAAGCTGCCAACCGTCGGCCGGACGCGCGACTGTTCGTTGGCCCGCGGGGTGGCCGGATCCAAACCGGTGTGCTGCGGAAGGCGACGCACTGGCACGAGGTCGTTGCAAAACTCGGCTACGAACACCTGCGTCGGCACGACCTGCGCCACACTGGACTGACCTGGTTCGCCGACGCCGGCGTTCCGCTCCATCGACTCCAGCAGATCGCCGGTCACACCGACCCCCGGATCACCCAGCGGTACCTGCATCCGGGCATCGAAGCACTCCAGAACGACGGCAACTTGCTCACGATTCACCTACGAGCGCCCCAGCGGTCCCCAAATGGTCCCCAACTGCGTGTCGTCTGAAAACAGCAAACCCCTTCCGACCGAGGTCAGAAGGGGTTTTTCTCTGTCGGGCTGACAGGATTTGAACCTGCGACCACCTGACCCCCAGTCAGGTGCGCTACCAAGCTGCGCCACAGCCCGTTCCGCGCCCATTGCTGGGCGCTCGAAGAGATTACCTCAGGTACCCCCGGGGTAGCGAATCGCCTGGTGAGCGGCGTGGCGACGGGGGGTGAGCGGGCGCTGAAAGCTGGTCGGGCGCAGGGGGTGTGACGGAGAACGGGGGAGGGGCGGATTGGCGGCGAGCAGTGGGGGCATTACGCAGAGTACGAATGGGGCCGTGCGGTGTCGGCGGACCGGAAGGAGAGGGAGGGATATGAGTCGGGAGCGGCGGCTGGTCGAGGCGTTTGTGCAGTTGGCGGACTCGCTGGTGGAGGAGTACGACCCGGTGGATGTGGTGCAGGAGCTGCTGGATCGGGCTGTCGACCTGCTACCGGTGGATACCGCGGCCGTGCTGTTGGCGGGGGACGACGGGGAGCTGAAGGTGCTGGCTTCGACGAGCGAGGCGACGCGGTGGCTGGAGTTGCTGCAGATCCAGGCGCAGGACGGGCCGTGTGTGCAGTCGTATCGCGATAGTGAGCAGGTCATTGTGGAGGACCTGGAGGCGGCGCGCGACCGTTGGCCCGCGTTCGCGAAACAGGCTCTGCTGGAGGGGTTTCAGTCGGTGTATGCGTTGCCGTTGCGGTTGCGGGCGGACCGGGTGGGGGCGCTGAATCTGTTCAGTACCGGCGGTGAGCATTTGACGCAGGACGATCTGTTGGTGGGGCAGGCGCTGGCGGATATCGCAAGTATCGCGATTTTGCAGGCTCGGTTGCTGGCGGGCCACAAGACGGTCAACGGGCAGTTGCAGTCGGCGCTGCAGAGCCGGGTGGTGATCGAGCAGGCGAAGGGGATTCTGGCGGCGCACGGCGACCTCGATCCGGAGACGGCGTTCGACGCGTTGCGCGGCTATGCCCGCACGACGCGCGGCCGGCTACCGGATCTTGCGCGCGCTGTGGTCGACCGCACTATCGACGTGAGCAAGATCCTGGACCGGCGGACTTGAGTTCACAGGCGCTCGTGCACGGTCAGTAACAGATGGTCGAAGCGGGTGCGCAGCTCGACCATCTGTCCGTCCAGGGTGCTGATCTCGGACACCAGCTGGGTGGCCAGCGTGCGCAGCTTGGTGCCGGTTTCCTGGGAACGCCAGGTGAGCACCCGGAACGCCTGTTCGGCGGTGATCCCGTAGATCAGCATCAGAACGCCTTTGGCCTGCTCGATCGCGGCCCGCGCGGTGTACAGCTCGGGTAGCGCGCCGCTGAGGGTTTGTCTGCGGTCTTCTTCGAGGGTGTCGGTGATGTCGATGTAGTACCCGGAGGTGCCGACCACTGCTCCGTCGACGTCGACCATGGCGTCGCCGACGACGAGGACGTGGTGCACGGTGCCTGCAATGTCGATGATGCGGTGCCTGCTGCAGAAAGGCTCGCCGGTTTCGACGGTGCGGGCGATGGTGTTCGCCACCTGTTCACGGTCCTCGGGGTGCTTGTGTGACAGCAGCAGTTCGGTGGACGGGCGCACCGTTCCCGGTTCGTAGCCGTGGATGAGGGCGACCTCGTCGGACCACTCCCAACGCTGGTCGGCCAGCCAAAAGCGGAACGTCCCGGCATTTTGCGCGCTGCCCGTGCCGAGCACCTCCTCGACGGGGCGCACTGTCTCGGGCCCGATGACGCCGGAGTCGCCCAGCATCCCAGCCGTGACCTCGTCCGGAATGTTGCCGTCCTCCGGCGTGGCTTCCGGAATATCAACAGACTGATCCAACAACCTGCCCCTCTCACCTCGACCGATGCCGGTACCTCGAACGGTCGGCTGACGGGGGCTGGGGCAGCGCGTTCCGGTCGACTAGATTACCCCGGCGCGCCGACAGCTCGTCGGGGAGGCGCACCGAGCCGGGATTGGTTCAGCAAATGTGTGGTGATCCGGCGTCGGCATACCGGTGCGCCGGCCGCGTCCGGTGGCGCAATGCCGAGGTCGATTGCGACACAGCCGTTCTCAGTCAACCCGCCGGGCGATGGTGAGCACATCCGGCACCAAGATGGCCGGTATGGGCCTGCGTACGGGCCGCTGCTCGGTGACCAGGAAGCCTGCGTCTTCCACCAACAGTCGCATCTGCGCGGGCGAGGGAAAGTACGCGACACTCTGAATCGGCTGGGGCTGCAACAACCGAGCGAAGCGGCTGCGCGGATTGTTCAGGACGATGGCGAGAAGCCCGCCCGGTGCGAGGATCCGGTGGAACTCCGCGAGCGCTGCCGCATGGTCGAAGAAGTGGAAGGCGTGCGTCGAGACGACGGCGTCGACCGCCCCGTCGGGCAGGCCGAGATCCTCGGCCTGCCGATTGATCCAATCGACCTCGGCGGAACGGGCTTTCGCCTGCTGGAGCATGCCGATGGAGGCGTCGCAGCCGTACACCACCTCGGGCACCAGCTCCCGCTGGATGCGCGAGGCGAGAATGCCGGTGCCGCAGCCGACGTCGGCGATCCGGCGGATCCCGGCCCGCCGCAGCTGGTCGATGATCTCGTCCTGTGGCGGCTGATAGGCGACTCGCTGCACCAGGGGCGCGTTGTACACCCGGGCAAGCCGATTCCAGCCCGAGGTGACGAGGCTGTTGAAAGCCCGAGTCGGAGCCTGCGGCATGGGCGTCCCTTCTGGGTAGCTGAGCTAGATCCTAAATTGTCTGAGACAACTTAGGAAGCCTTGGTCGAGCTACCCGACGCCGCGGTGGCGCTCAGGGGTTTGGCGATGTCTTCCAGCGAACGTCCCTCCGCTCGCACGCCGTATGCCAGCTCGACCAGCCCGGCGGCGAACATCGCGGTGGCGCCGATGGCGAAGGCGAGCGCGGTCTTGCCGGGGTCCCCCTCGGCGGCCAGCTTGGAGAACACCAGCGGCCCGGCCACGCCACCCGCGACGGTGCCGATCGCATAGAAGAACGCGATGGCCATGGCCCGCGTCTCCATCGGAAAGATCTCGCTCACGGTCAGATACGCCGCGCTGGCGCCGCAGGACGCGACGAACAGCACCGCCGTCCAGCACGCGGTCAACGTCACCGCCGACAGCACCCCGGCCTGGAAAAGCCATGCGGTGCCGAACAGCAGAACGGCGGAGCCGAGGTAGCAGCCCGTGATCATCGGCTTGCGCCCGACGGTGTCGAACAGCTTGCCGAGCAGCAGCGGTCCGAGGAAGTTGCCGAAGCAGATCACCGCGAAGTAGTAGCCGACCCGGTCGTCGGCCACATGGAACGACTTCGACAGGATCAGCGCGTAATTGAAGGTGATCGCGTTGTACAGAAACGCCTGTCCGATGAACAGTGCGAGCCCTAGCACGCTGCGCCGAGGGTAGTGCCGCACCATCACGGCGGCGATCTCGCGGAAGCTGATGGTGCGCCGCTGGTGGATCTCGATCCGCTGATCCGACACATCTTCCAGTTCGCGGTTGGTGTCGGCTCGCACCTGCTTTTCGATGTCGACGACAGTCCGCTCGGCCGCCTCCTCGCGCTCATGGATGAACATCCAGCGCGGACTCTCCGGCACGTGACGGCGCACCACCAGAATGACCAGCCCGAACACCGCGCCAAGCGCGAAGGTCAAGCGCCAGCCGATATTCGCCGGGAACAGGTTGGTGTTCAACGCGACGACGGACAGCAGGGAGCCGCCGACGGCGCCGAGCCAGAAGGTCCCGTTGATCACGATGTCGATGCGGCCGCGGTATTTGCGCGGTATGAGCTCATCGATCGCGGAGTTGATCGCCGCGTATTCGCCGCCGATGCCGAATCCGGTGAGGAAGCGGAACAGAATGAACCACCACACCGAAAACGACACGGCGGTAAGCGCTGTCGCGATGAGATACACGGCGAGGGTGATCAAGAACAGCTTCTTGCGGCCGAATCTGTCAGTAAGCCAACCGAAGAACAGCGCGCCGCAGCCCGCGCCCGCGACGTACATCGCCGCCGCTATGCCGGAAACCTGTGCGGCCGTGATGTTCAGGCCGCTGCCCGGCTCGGATAACCGGCTCGCCACACTGCCGACGACGGTGACCTCCAGGCCGTCCAGGATCCAGACGGACCCGAGCCCGATCACCACCATCCAGTGCCAGCGTGACCACGGCAAGCGATCCAGTCGCGCCGGAATGTCGGTCGAAATCGTTTTCACAGGCCACCCACCTTCGCTCGATGCGGACCGTTTACCCGGCGAAGAGGCGACTATTCACTCGCGTGTGCGGGCCGGGCGGCGCGGCGATTGCCCAGGTCGGACCGTGCGGCACGGTCGGCGGCCTTCGTGAACGGGCGAATCGGGACGGGATTGAGCTACCCTGCGCAGAAGTGAAACCTGTTACAGAAAGTGGCCGCGCGATGAAGGTGATGTTCGCACTCTGGGGCGCAGGCGATCTCCTCGCCGACGAACCGACCGCACGGCTGACCGCTGCCGGAGCCACTGCGCTACAGGTGAACATCGCCGACGCCGCGGTCGCGAACGCCATGCTCCGGCTGACAAGCTTCGACGAGCCGGTAACCGCTGTGGTCAGCGCCTGGGTATCCGAGTCAGGCGAAATCGAAGCCCTCACAACAATTCTCGGTGAGGTCGCCGAACGAGTTGCCGGCTGGCACGTCGAGGAAGCGCGCCCGATCGAGCCTCCCGCGGTTCCGCTCGGCGGGCGAACACCCGGCCTGGCCAACCTCGCGTTTCTCCGACGACCGGACACCCTCGCGCACGCCGAGTGGCTGCACCGCTGGCGCGACAAGCACACCGAAGTCGCGATCACCACCCAGGCGACCTTCGGCTACGTCCAGAATCTCGTGCTCGACCGCGTCACGAACGACGCTCCCCATATCGCCGCCATCGTGGAGGAACTCTTCCCGATCGAAGCGCTCACCGACCCGCACGCGTTCTACGGCAGCGCCGGTGACACCGCCGAGCTGACGCGTCGAATCGAGCGAATGATGAAGAGCGTGGCCACCTTCGGTGCCGACCGCGACATCGATGTGGTGCCGACCAGCCGCTACTTGCTGCGCTGAGCCGACCCGGTAGCGCTACCCCGGGCCACGGAAGCGCGCAGCGCCGAGCGCGCGGCCTGAACGGCCGGATGGCCCCCGGTGCCGCGCCGATACGCCAGCAGCGTCCGCCGCCGGGTCGCCAACGGCGTCAGCGTGACCTCCGGCGGGCAGGTCGACGCGCCGAGCTCCGGCACCAACGCCACGCCCTGCCCCGCCGCGACCAGCGCGAGCACAGTACCGAAATCATCGGCGTGATGGCGCACGCGAGGCGTGAATCCCGCTGCCTGACAGGCGCGCACGGTCATCGTGTGACACAACGTGTCGGGAGTGCCTGCGATCCACGAGGTTTCGCGATGCGCGCCCAGTGACGTATCGGACAGCGCTGCCAGATAGATGGTTTCCTCGAGCAGCGGCTCGGTGTCGAGCGCCGAATCCGGCTCGACGGGCACGTAGTCGTACTCCTGCACCAGCGCGACATCCAGGGTCTCCGCACGCAACGCGGCGGGTGCGGTCGCCGGATCGAGTTCGGTCACCATCAGTTCCAGCCGGGGATGATCGCGGCTCAGCGCGACGAGCGCGGGGGACAGGATCGTCCGGACGGCGGTCGGAAAGGCGCCGATCCGCAGCGTGCCGGTGAGTTCGACGCGGCTGGTGGCCAAGTCGGCGGCGGCCTGTTCGAGCACTGCGAGGATCGTCTCGGCGTGCTCGACGAGCGTCCGCGCGGCCGGGGTCAGCGTCACCCGCCGCCCGGTCCGTTCCAGCAGCGGCACACCGGCTTCGCGTTCGAGTGCGCTGAGCTGCTGGGAGACGGCCGAGGGCGTGTAGGCGAGCGCGTCGGCGACCGCCGCGATGGTCTCGCGATGCGCCAGCTCGCGCAGCAGCCGCAACTTGCGAATATCGAGCATCAGTTCACCTTATGCTCGAATGTAGAAACATGAACTGGACCTGAAGGTTCAACGAGGTCACGCTGGTATTCATGACGCTCGCAGGCCTTTTCGTCCCCCTGGTTACCCCGTTCACCGCGGACGGCGCGCTAGCGGCCGACGCGCTGGCGGGCCTGGCATATTCGGCGCTCGCGGACGGCGCGACCGGCCTGGTCGCGCTCGGCACTACCGCGGAAACCGCGACCCTGAGTACCGCGGAGCGCCAACTCGTCATCGAGATCTGCGCCCGCGCGTGCCGGGAACACAACGCCCCCTTGATCGTCGGCGCCGGAACCAACTGCACGGCCGACTCGATCGACGCACTCGCCGGCCTCGGCGCATCCATCACCGCCGCGCTCACCGTCGTCCCGTACTACACCCGACCCTCCGAGGCGGGCGTCCTCGCCCACTTCCGCGCCCTCGCCGCCAGCAGCCCGGTCCCGCTGGTCGTCTACAACATTCCGTACCGCACCGGCCGCACGCTCGGCGCCGACACCCTGCGCGAGCTCGCCGCGGAGCCGAACATCATCGGCGTCAAACACGCCGTCGGCGCCATCGACGACACCACGATCGAGCTGATGCGAACGCGCCCAGCCGATTTCGCCGTCCTCGCCGGTGACGACCTGTATGCCGCACCGCTGCTCGCCCTCGGGGCGACCGGCGGCATCCTCGCCTCCGCGACCCTCGCCACCGCCGCGTTCGCCGCCTTGGTGACCGCCTGGCGCGACGGACCGCTCGACGAGGCCCGAGCCCTCGGCCACCGCCTCGCCGCACTGTCCGCAGCGCTCTTCGCCGAACCCAACCCCTCCGTGATCAAGGCGGTGCTGGCCGCCGAGGGGCGCATCCCCAGCCCGGCGGTCCGCCTGCCGCTGCTCCCCGCGAGTGCCGGCGCGACGGCGGCCGCCCGCGCCGCCTTGGAATTTTGTTCTGCCGAATCCGCTCAGAAAGTGCTGGTGTAGGAGGCGAAGAAATGGAACGCTGAAGCGGTGACTCAACCTCCGGATACTCAGGCGACGGGGCCTGATCCGACCGCCGACAAACTGGACGCGGCGGTCTTCAAGGTGGCAGGCGTGGTCGTGCTCGGCGCGATCATGTCGATCCTCGACATCACCGTCGTCAACATCGCGCTGCCTACGTTCCAAGCCGAGTTCGAGACGAGCTACGCCATCGCGGCGTGGACGATCACCGGCTACACCTTGGCGCTGGCCACCGTCATTCCGCTCACCGGCTGGGCGGCGGATCGGTTCGGCACCAAACGCCTCTACATGGCGGCGCTGACGTTCTTCGTCCTCGGCTCGGTGCTGTGCGCCACCGCGTGGAACATCGAGTCGCTCATCGCGTTCCGGGTGATCCAGGGCATCGGCGGCGGCATGCTGATGCCGCTCGGCATGACGATCATGACGCATGCGGCGGGCCCGCAGCGGGTCGGCCGGGTGATGGCGGTGCTCGGCGTGCCGATGCTGCTCGGTCCGATCTGCGGACCGATCCTCGGCGGCTGGCTGATCGAGTTCCACTGGCAGTGGATCTTCCTGATCAACGTGCCGATCGGCATCATCTCGCTGGTTCTGGCGCAGATGGTGTTCCCGGCGGACAAGCCGGAGCCGTCGGAGTCCTTCGACTTCCTCGGCATGCTGCTCGCCTCGCCCGGCCTCGCGCTGTTCCTGTTCGGCGTGTCCTCCATCCCCGGTGAGGGCACGGTGCTGGCGACGAAGGTGCTGCTGCCCGCGATCATCGGTTTGGTACTCATGGTGGCGTTCGTCTTCCACGCGCTGCGCACCGAGCATCCGCTGATCGATCTGCATCTGTTCCGCAACCGCGCGCTCACCTTCGCGGTGCTCACCATGGTGCTGTTCGCCATCGCGTTCTTCGGCGGGGCGCTACTGCTGCCGACCTACCTGCAGCAGATCCGGGGCGAGTCGGCGCTGATGGCCGGCTTGCTGCTGATCCCACAGGGTTTGGGCGCGATGATCACCATGCCCGTCGCGGGACGGCTGGTCGACAAGATCGGGCCGGGCAAGATCGTGCTGGTCGGCATCACACTCATCGCGTTCAGCACGGTGTTCTTCACCAAGCTCGGCGTGGATACCTCGTACCCGCTCATGCTCGGCGCGCTGTTCGTGATGGGTCTCGGCATGGGCTGCACGATGATGCCGATCATGACCGCGGCGATCCAGACGCTGAGCCACCAGCAGGTCGCCCGCGGCTCCACCTTGATGAACATCGTCAACCAGACCGCGGGTTCGATCGGCACCGCGGTGATCTCGGTGGTGCTGACCAACTTCCTCAACAAGGAGGAGTTCGCCAAGCCGGCGATCGCGGCCAACGCCAGCCCGGAGTTCGCGAGCCAGCTACCGCCGGGCGTGCTGGAGACCGGATTGAGCCAGGCCGCAACGGCATTCAGCCACACCTACATCGTGGCGCTGGTGCTGACCGTCCTCACGCTGGTACCTGCCTTCTTCCTGCCGCGCACCAAGCCGAAGAATCCAGAAGCGGTCGACGCGATCGCCGCGGTGCACGTCTGAGGTCCGGACAGCCGCGCACTTGCTGGGTTCCCGCACACCGACTCGCCGCACCGACACGCGGGCGGCGGTCACAGCGGGTGCGACAACCGGGATCGAGCCGCGATGTGTATCGCGGCTCGATCCCGGTGTGCGCGGGCGGGGTGTCAGCCGGGCAGATCCTCGATGGTCGCCGCTTCGTTCCTGGACAGGTTGATGCCCAGGTTCGCCGCGGCGCGCTCCAGATCCTCGTCGTCGCCGTCGCGCATCTCGATCGCCATGCCGTCCGAGGACAGCACCTCGACGTTGAGGCACAGCGACTGGAGTTCCTTGAGGAGCACCTTGAAGGACTCCGGAATGCCCGGCTCCGGAATGTTCTCGCCCTTGACGATCGCCTCGTAGACCTTGACCCGGCCCACGATGTCGTCGGACTTGATCGTCAGCAGTTCCTGCAGCGTGTAGGCCGCGCCGTAGGCCTGCATGGCCCAGCACTCCATTTCGCCGAAGCGCTGACCACCGAACTGCGCCTTACCACCGAGCGGCTGCTGGGTGATCATCGAGTACGGGCCGGTCGAACGGGCGTGGATCTTGTCGTCGACCAGGTGGTGCAGCTTCAGGATGTACATGTAGCCGACCGCCACCGGGTACGGGAACGGCTCGCCGGAGCGGCCGTCGAGCAGGGTGGCCTTGCCGTCCGGACCGACCATCACCTCGCCGTCGCGGTTGGGCAGCGTTGAGCCCAGTAGTCCGGTGAGCTCCTCGTCGCGGGCCCCGTCGAACACTGGCGTGGCGAGATTGCTGTTCGGGGGTGCGGCGAGGAGTTCCTCGGGCAGTGTCTCGGCCCAGTCGGGTGCGCCTTTCACCGCCCAACCGGTTTTGCCGATCCAGCCGAGGTGGGTCTCCAGGATCTGGCCGATGTTCATCCGACGCGGCACACCGTGGGTGTTCAGGATGATGTCGACGGGCGTGCCGTCGGTCATGAACGGCATGTCCTCGGTCGGCAGGATCTTGCCGATAACACCCTTGTTGCCGTGGCGACCGGCGAGCTTGTCGCCGTCCTGGATCTTGCGCTTCTGCGCCACGTACACGCGCACCAGCTCGTTCACGCCCGGCGGCAGGTCATCGTCGTCGTCGCGCGAAAAAACCCTGATACCAATGACTTTCCCGGATTGCCCGTGCGGCATCTTCAATGAGGTGTCGCGTACCTCGCGCGCCTTCTCGCCGAAGATCGCGCGCAGCAACCGCTCCTCGGGGGTCAGCTCGGTCTCACCCTTCGGGGTGACCTTGCCGACGAGGATGTCGCCGTCGCGCACCTCGGCGCCGATGCGGATGATGCCGCGCTCGTCGAGGTCGGCGAGCACGTCGTCGGAGATGTTCGGGATATCGCGGGTGATCTCCTCGGCGCCCAATTTCGTGTCACGCGCGTCGACTTCGTGCTCTTCGATGTGGATCGAGGTGAGCACGTCCTCTTCCACGAGGCGCTGCGACAGGATGATCGCGTCCTCGTAGTTGTGGCCTTCCCACGGCATGATCGCGACGAGCAGGTTCTTGCCCAGCGCCATCTCACCGTTCTCGGTGCACGGGCCGTCGGCAAGGACTTGCCCAGCTTCGACTCTCGCGCCCTCGTCGACGATCGGCCGCTGGTTCACGCAGTTGCCTTGATTCGACCGATCGAACTTGCGCAGCCGATAACTCTTGCGGGTGCCGTCGTCGGCTATCACGGTGAGGTAGTCGGCCGAAACCTCCTCCACCACACCGGCTTTCTCGCTGACGACCATATCGCCGGAGTCGATGGCCGCGCGCAGCTCCATGCCGGTGCCCACCAGTGGGGCCTCGGAGCGGATCAGCGGCACCGCCTGCTTCTGCATATTGGCGCCCATCAGGGCGCGGTTGGCGTCGTCGTGCTCGAGGAACGGGATCATGGCCGTCGCGACCGAAACCATTTGGCGCGGCGAGACATCCATGTAGTCGACGTCGGCGGGGGAGACGAACTCGACTTCGTCGCCGAAGCGCCGAGCCAGGACCTTCTGCTCGATCAGCCGTCCCTGCGCGTCGACCGGCGAGTTGGCCTGGGCGCGGATGTACCGTTCCTCCTCGTCGGCGGTCAGGTAGACCACCTCGTCGGTGGCCCGGCCGTCGACCACCTTCCGGTACGGCGTCTCGATGAAGCCGAACGGGTTGACCCGCGCGAACACCGAGAGGTAGCCGATGAGGCCGATGGTCGGGCCCTCCGGCGTCTCGATCGGGCACATGCGGCCGTAGTGGCTGAAGTGGATGTCGCGCACTTCGATGCTGGCCCGTTCCCGCGAGAGACCACCCGGGCCGAGGGCGGTGAGGCGGCGCTTCTGGGTTAGCCCGGACAGCGGGTTGTTCTGGTCCATGAACTGCGACATCTGGGAGGTACCGAAGAACTCCTTGATCGCGGCGCTCACCGGACGGATATTGATCAGGGTCTGCGGCGTGATCGCCTCGATGTCCTGGGTCGTCATGCGTTCGCGGACAACGCGTTCCATCCGGGACAGGCCGAGCCGGACCTGGTTCTGGATCAGCTCGCCGACGGTGCGCAGGCGACGATTGCCAAAATGGTCGATGTCGTCGACGGTGATCGGGAGTTCGACGCCGTCCGGGGAGTTCATGGTCTTGTCGCCGCGGTGCAGGCGGGCCAGGTACTCGATGATCGTGACGAGATCTGTCTCGGTGAGCGTCATCTGGTCGAAGTGCAGGCCGAGCTTCTTGTTGATCTTGTAGCGGCCGACGCGGGCCAGATCGTAGCGCTTCTCCTTGAAGAACAGGTTCTCCAGCATGTGCTGCGCGGACTCTTTGGTCGGCGGTTCGCCGGGCCGCAGCTTGCGGTAGATGTCGAGCAGCGCCTCGTCGGTGCCCGTCGTGTGGTCTTTCGCCAGCGTCGACATCATGATCTCGGAGAACCCGAAGCGCTCGGCGATCTGCTCCACGGTCCAGCCGAAAGCCTTGAGCAGCACGGTGACCGGCTGGCGACGCTTGCGATCGATTCGCACACCGATCGTGTCGCGCTTGTCGATGTCGAACTCCAGCCACGCGCCACGCGACGGGATGACCCGGGCGCTGTGCAGGTCCTTCTCGGTCGTTTTGTCGACGGAGTGGTCGAAGTAGACGCCCGGCGAACGAACCAGCTGCGAGACGACGACGCGCTCGGTGCCGTTGATGATGAACGTGCCCTTGTCGGTCATCATCGGGAAATCTCCCATGAAGACCGTCTGGCTCTTGATCTCACCGGTGTTGTTGTTGATGAACTCCGCGGTGACGAACAACGGCGCCGCGTAGGTCATGTCCTTGTCTTTGCACTCGGCGGCGGAGGCCTTGACCTCTTCGAACCGAGGGTCGGACAGCGACAGCGACATCGTGCCTGCGAAGTCTTCGATCGGCGAGAGCTCGGCGAGCACCTCTTCGAGGCCGCCCGCCGAGTTGTCGGTTCCGCGCGCGGCGGCGCGGGCCCGCCACTGTGGCGCGCCGATCAGCCATTGGAACGAATCGAATTGAGGGTCGAGCAGCCCCGGAACGTCGAGGGGCTCACGAATTCTGGCGAAAGACACCCGCTTCGGTGCGCCGGGGACACCGGCGATGACCTGGGCGTTGTTGGTGGCTTGGTGCGGGGAGACTGACACGGTGCGTCCTTCCACGACCTCATGCTGATGAATTGCGTGTGATCGCCTACCCGAACGGAACTCGCACACCAGGGGAAGTGAGGACCACGTTATCGGTGGTGATCACAACGGATTGGTTCGTGGGGTCGGACAGGAGGCAGCCAGCGCAACGCATCAAATTACTCGCATATTCGCGGCAGCACAATAGGCATTCGAGATTTGGGCACATGGGAGAGCCACTTCGAATGTTTTCCTCTGTGGGAATATTAACTCCGGGATGTTGGCTGTGTCAATACTTTCGGCGAAATCAATATCGGCAGCCGGGCGCCGAGGCCTGGCTATGCGCCGACCTCGTCCAGGAAGTCCAGCACGAGGGGGCTTGCCACGGCTCGGAATTCGTCGAAGTAGGCGTGCCGAGCGCCGGTGATCAACCGCAGGCGAGCATGCGGAATGCGCTCGGCGAGCAGCGGCGCGTTCGCCGCCGGATTGAAGCGGTCCTCGGTGCCGTGCACGATCAGGGTGGGGGTCGAGATGTCCGGCAGCACGTCCCAGGCGTCGTGCCGGTTGCTGGCCATCAGGTGCCGGCGTTTGGCGTAGGCGGGCATGGTGGGATCGCCGACCGTGTTGTACGGGCCGGTGGTGTGTGCGAGCCACTCCGGGGTGTACATCAGTTCCAGTAGGGCCCGATTCGCGGCGTCCTGGTCGGGTTGAACGAGCGACTGGCGGATCTCGGAGCCGCGTTCGATGCCGTGTTTGCCGCCGGGGGAGGTGCAGCCGAGGACGAGGCCGTGCACCCGTTCGGGGTGGCGGGCGGCGAGCCACTGCGCGACCCGGCCGCCCATCGACGTGCCGTACACCGCGGCTCGTTCGAGGCCGAGGTCGTCCAGCACCGCGACCACGTCGTCGGCGAAACCCGCTGTGCTGTAGGGCTCGTCGGGCTTGTCGCTGTCGCCGGTGCCGCGCCAGTCGAGCGTGACGGTGCGATGTCGCGTGTGGAAATCCTCGCGGATGCCGTCCCACCAGTGATGGTTGTTGGCTTGCCCGGCGAGCAGGAGCAGTGGTGTGCCCTCGCCCGCGGTTTGATACGCGAGGCGAACTCCGTTGGCGGCCTTGGCATATGGCACGGTATCGGTCCTATCGCGTCGGTGAGTCGGTGGGGCGCAGGCCGTCGAGGACCAATTGCAGGCAGCGGCGCCATGCGGGGGAACCGGTGGCCTCGCCGAGTAGCGATAGTGCCCATACCAGATGCACCACGTCGTCATCGGTCGCGTCGGCGCGCACCGCGCCTGCCTGCCTGGCCCGGTGCAGCAGCGTCGACAGGTGCGACATGCCGCGGTGGCAGGCCTCGGTCAGCTGGGCGGCGGCGGGGTGGTCGCCGGTGAAGGCCTCGAGCAGCCCGCGGTCGGCGGTGAACTGATCCAGCAGCTCCTCGATGAATCCGCTGAACGCGACCCAGGCGTCGGGTTCGGCCGCTGCTCGCGCGGCGAAATCTTCCATCGCGGCGACCCGGGCGGGCAGCAGTGCGTCGATGAGTGCGTCGCGGTGCGGGAAGTGGTTGTAGAGCGTGCCGATGCTGACCCCGGCGCGGCGGGCGATCTCCTCCAGTGAACCGTCGAGCCCTTGCTCGGTGAAGACGCCGGCGGCCTCCCGCAACAGCTTCTCGCGATTGCGGGCCGCGTCGCGGCGCAACGGTTTGGTCATGGTGACCATCCTACAAAAGTCGAGGGGCTCCTCGATTTCGTGCTAGGTTTTTAAACCGAGGGACCCCTCAAGTTAGGAACAGGAGATCGTATGTCCAGCACACCCACGGCCGTGATCATCGGCGTCGGACCCGGACTCGGCATGTCCATGGCGCGTCGATTCGGAAGCGAGGGCTTCCGGGTCGCACTGGTGTCGCGCAATGCAGCGCGCCACGAGAGCTATCTGAGAGACCTTGCCGCGCAAGGTGTCGACGCCACCGCTCACGCCGCCGACGTCACCGACCGGGCCCGCTTGAAGTCGGTTCTCGCCGACATAGCCGGCGACGGCGACATCGAACTCGCTTACTACGGACCGGCTCCGGCGCACCAACCCATTCCGCTCACTGAAACCGACGCCGACACAGCGCGATCCGCGTTCGACTGGGTGTGGCCCGCCGTCGACATGGTGCACGACGTGCTCCCCGGCATGCTGGCTCGCGGTTCCGGCGCCCTGCTGTTCGCGGGTGGTCTGTCCAGCGTCCGGCCGATGCCCATGCTCGGCCACCTGGCGTTGCCCTCCGCCGCGCTGCGCAACTACGCCCTCACCCTGCACGCGGCGCTCGGCGATCGCGGGGTCTACGCGGGCACCCTCACCATCGGCGGTCTCGTCGAACGGGGGGACATTCACACCATGGTCACCGCTGACCCGGACCGCTACGGATCGCCCGACGGGCACACCCTCGATCCGGACCGGCTCGCCGCCACCGCCTGGGACATGTACCGCGGCCGGGACCGCGCGGAGGAGGTGTTCGACGTGTTCAGCGGATGAAAAGCCTCAGCCGTCGGTGAGGATTTTGGCTGCGGCTTCCAAGCCTTCGGCGGTGCCGACGACCACCAACAGGTCGCCTGCGGCGAAGACGAAGTCCGGGCCCGGTGAGGGGATGACCGCGCCGCCCCGCATCACCGCCACGATGGAAGACCTTGTTCGGCTGCGCATCTCGGTGTCGCCGAGCGGACGACCGGCGTAGGGGGAGTCGTCGAGGATCAACAACTGCCGGGTGTTCACACCGTCGAACTCGCGGTGCTCGTCCCGTAACTGCGCGATCAGCTGTGGGGCGCCCAGCAGGTTGGCCAGTGCGGCCGCCTCCGACGCCGACAGCGGAATCTGGTCGGTGGCTTCCGGATTGTCGGCTTTGCTGACGATCAGATAGATCGTGCCGTCCTTGTGATCGATGACCCCGATCCGGCGGCGGCCGCCCTTGACCGGAAAGTCCTTGCGCACACCGATACCCGGTAGGCGCGTCACTTCAACGTTCACCACACCAGGGTAACCGCGCCGGTCACGTGGGGTGTTGTCATGCCTATTCATCATAACCGATCGGTCGTTCGCATTATATTTTCGCTGGTAGTCGGCCCAGCCATGGGTAGCGCTGGGCCGTCTCTACCCGTGCGCTCGGATCAGTCCGAGGCGCCTGTGAGGTGATAGCGCACCGTCGGGCTCCAGAGGAAGAATCCGTTGACGCCTGCGTCGTTCGCGGCGTCAATCTGGGCACGCACCTCGGCGGGTCCGTAGTTCACACCCAGGCTGAAGTCCTGCAACCACGGGACGATCAGGGCGCCGGTGCCCTGGGTTTGGGTGCGGAAGTCCTGCAGCGATCGGAAGGTGATGTCGTAGGGCTGGGAGTTCGGGTTGGCGACGCCGTATTCGCCGGGGTTCCAATGCGAGGGGTAGACCATCGGCGCGATGTAGTCCACGTGCTGGGCCATCAGCGGAATGTCCTGCGCGATCTGATCGGGGCGGGTGGAGGCGATACCGAACACCGCGGCGCTCTGGTCGGCACCCGCGTCGCGCACCGGATCGCGGCTCTCCCTGAGGAATTCGGCGATTGAGACGGTCGGCGACACGGTGGCTCCGGGGAAGTGCATCTGCGACAGCGCGCCGTCCGGACGCCTGATGTAGTCGTACATGATGCCGTCGAAGCCGAGTTTCGCCGCCTCGACCGCGAGATCGATGTTGTATTTGCGCATCTCGGGGTTCGCGAAGTTGGTGAAGGCGATCGGGCCGTACTTACTGGAGTAGGGCTGGCCGGCGGGGGTTTGCACGACCCAGTCGGAACGCCCTGTCTGCCAAGCCCATTCGGCCATCGTCTTGTCGCGGAACGCGACGATCCGGCCGACCACGCGCAGGCCCATGTCGTGTAGTTGCCGCAATGCGCTTGGAGCGTCGTAGATCGGGGTGACCGCGCCCGATTCCCGGGCGAGCGGCACCTGGGAGTCGTAGCCCACGACGCCGTCCTCGTCCTTGATGTCGAGCTGCACGGTGTTGATGCGCCCGTCGCGGGCCATGGCCAGCACGTCCTCGCGCAGCCCGTCGTCGGCCCAGCCGTAGGCGGTCACGTGGACCGACGTGATCCGTGGCTGCTCGACCGTCGCCGTGATCGGTGCGGTGGTTCGGTTTCCCGCGCCGTCCACGGCGACTACGTCGGCACCTGTCTGGATCCTCGGCATCGTGATCTCGAACGCTCCGTCGGCGGCGGGGGTCACCGACTGCGTGCCGACCGAGACGCGTTCGGCGCCTTTTGCTTTGCCGCGCACAGTAACCGGCTGGCGGTAGGACGTCACGCCCTCGGGTTGGGTCAGCTCCAGGGTCGGTGGCTCGTTGTCCACCGTGAAGGTCTTGGACACGCCGGGGCCGGTGCGCAGGAAGCCGAGCACGCTCGGCGGGATCTCGGCGGTGAATTTGTGCTCGCCATCGGGCAGCGCGCCCGGGCGGTACACCACGGTGTTGCCTTCGACGATGCCGTCGACCGGCGCACCGTTGAGCTCGAGCCGCATCGCGGCGGGGTCGTGTTCACCCGCGTCCACCCGCAATGTCGTGGCGGACAAGGCAGCCGCGCCGACCAGCGTGCTCGGCAGGCCGGCCAAGCTCAATCCCTTGGGCTCGGTACGCACCCAGCTGAGGGTCACAGAAGCGACAAGAATTGATAAGACTGAGATAACCAGGACCGCCGCCAACCGCCGGTGTCCTGTAACGCCTAGTCTTTCTAGCAACGCGCACACCAACTTTCGTCCGAGGATGATCAACTATCGCGGGTTCGGCCCGCGGCCGTCGCTACTTTGCCGGTGTTTCGTGTGCAACGAAATGGTCGCGCTCGCGTACTGTTCGCGCGGTGGCGAAGAACGCGACCCTCAGTGTTCGAGTTATGTTGTCGGTGCTGGTGTGCACGGCCGCCGCGGCCTGCACGGCGGACGCCGAACCAGTCGATCCACCGCGGGCGACGGCGGAGACGCCGCCTGCGAACAGTCCCGCACCCGATCCCGCCGCGGTGGGCGCCAACGAGCTCGGCGTCGTGCCGATCTTGATGTACCACCAGCTGGTGGCCGCGCCGGACAGCGAATACGACCAGACGCCAGCGAAATTCCGCGCTGAGCTCGATCGGCTGTATCGCGAGAACTACCGTCCGGTGACCGCCGCCGCGTACATCTCCGGCGCCGTCGACCTCCCGGCGGGCACCCATCCGGTGGTGCTCACCTTCGACGACTCCACCCTCAGCCAGCTCACCTTCACCGCGGACGGTCAGGTGGCACCCGACACCGCCATCGGAATCCTCGAACAATTCCGCACCGAGCATCCCGACTTCGCGCCCACCGCGACGTTCTACGTCAACAATGAGCCGTTCGGTAACGATCCACGCGCGCTGTCCTGGCTGGCCGCACACGGTTACGAGATCGGCGCGCACACCGCGACCCACGCGAACCTCGCCCGGCTGGACAGCACCGAAGTCCAACGCGAGCTGGCAGACAACGTGCGCGCCATCGTGTCGGCGGCGCCCGGTCGGGTACGGACAATGGCGTTGCCGCTCGGCATCTCCCCGGCCGACCGGGCCCTGGCCACCGCGGGTAGCTGGGACGGCACGGACTATGCGTTCGAGGCGGTGATGCTGGTCGGTTCCGAGCCCGCGCCGTCGCACTACGGCGACCTCGATCCCACGGCAGTGCCCCGAATCCGTTCGGGGGCAACGGCGGTCGACTTCGACTCCACCTACTGGCTGGACCGGCTCGCCGCGGATCCGCAGCAGCGATACACCTCGGACGGTAGTCCACAGCAGATCTCCTTCCCTGCGCGCTTATCCGGGACACTGAATTCGCGGTGGTCCGGTCAGGCCAAGCCGTACTGAGTGACTGAGGTTGGCGCCGAGTCCTTTACGTCAGCCGCTCGAGTGGGCGGCTGACGTAAAGGCGCACCGGCGGGGTGATCACCGCGGCGAATGAGTCGCGAGCTGGTCGAGAGCCGCTACCATCCGGTCGATCTCGGCGCAGGTGTTGTAGAAGGCGAACGACGGACGCACCGTCGCCTCCAGTCCGAGCCTGCGCAGGATCGGCTGTGCGCAGTGATGACCGGCGCGCACCGCGATGCCCTGCTCGTTCAACGCCCGGCCGACCTCGATCGGCTCGTAACCGTCCATGACGAAGGAGAGCACGCTCGCCTTGTCGGCGGCGGTGCCCACCAGCCGGACCCCGCGCACCGCGGCGACCCGGGGCGTCGCGTACTCGAGCAGGTGGTGCTCGTAGCGCGCGATGGCGTCCATGCCGAGGCGTTCGACGTATTCGATGGCCGCGCCGAGCCCGACCGCGTCGGCGATATTGCCGGTGCCTGCCTCGAATCGCCCCGGTGGCGGCTGGAACAGTGAGCGCTCCAGGGTGACGTCGCTGATCATGTTGCCGCCGCCCTGCCAGGGTGGAACATCTTGCAGTATCTCGGATTTTCCGTAGACCACGCCGATCCCGGTGGGCCCGAACAGCTTGTGCCCGGAGAACACGAAGAAATCCGCGCCGATCGAGCGCACGTCGATGCTGGTGTGCGGCACCGATTGGGCGCCGTCGACGAGGGTGACCGCCCCGGCCCGCTGTGCCTCGGCGACGATCTCGCGCACCGGGGTGATGGTGCCGAGGGCGTTCGAAACATGGGTCACCGAAACAAGTTTCGTTCGATCGGACAGCAACCTGGTGTACTCGCCGAGCATCAGCTCGCCGTTGTCGTCCACCGGGATGACCTTCAGCCGCGCGCCGGTCTCTGCGGCCAGCATCTGCCAGGGGACGATATTGGCGTGGTGTTCCAGGTGCGAGATGATGATCTCGTCGCCCGCGCGAATGTTCTTGCGGCCCCAGGTTTGCGCGATCAGGTTGATGCCCTCGGTGGCGCCACGGACGAAGATGATCTCCTCCGCCGAGGACGCGCCGATGAACCGGGCCACGATGTCGCGGGCCTGCTCGTAGGCGTCGGTGGACCGCGCCGCCAATTCGTGGGCGGCCCGGTGGATATTGGAGTTCTCGTGCTCATAGAAGCGGGTGATTCGCTCGATCACCGACCGCGGCTTCTGCGTCGTCGCGGCGTTGTCGAACCACACCAGCGGATGGCCGTTCACCTGTTCCCGCAGGATCGGGAAGTCGTTGCGCACCGTGTACACGTCGAAAGGTGGATGCGCGTCCGGCAGCCGGGTCGGCGTGGCAGTGCCCGTCGAGGTCGGCGAGTCCAGGAAGTAGAAGCTCGGTGCCGCGGACGACGGTGGCGCGGCTTCGGGAAAACGCTGTGGCGAAAGCACTTCGCGCAACGACGGTAGGGCGGTCAGGAACGGGTCGTTGTGGATGCCCGCGGTAGTGACCGGCGGGTGTGCCGGTTGTCCCGCCGCGTCGGCCATCGGCACGTCGCGTCCCCAACCCGGCACCGACGGTGCGGGTGTGCGGCCGCCGGGCGGCGTGGTTCCCGAAAGTCCCTGTGGGTCTGACGATGTCCGCCCGCCCGGGACGGTAGTGCCGTACACGCCGGGGACAGATGGTTCCGGCGTGCGGCCGCCAGGCGGTGTTGCACCCGAGGATCCATTCGTGCCGGATGCGGCCGAAGACCGGGGAGCGCCTGAGGGCTCTGCCGCGCCGGATGCAGCTGAGGGGGTGCGGCCGCCGGGCGGTGTCGCGCCGGAGAGTCCTGTCGTGCCGGACGCAGCCGACGGCGCGCTTACGGGCACAGTGACTTCGGTGATCCCTGGGATGTACGACGCGGTGCGGCCACCGGGCGTAGCGCCCGAAACCTCTTGCGCACCTGACGATGCGGTCACCGGCGGATGTCCACCAGGATGCGGTGCACCCGAAAATCCGGGCGCGCCAACCGCCGTCGCGGTCGGCACCGGAGACGGTACCGGCACGTTCGGCGGCGAGGTCGGCAGATCCGGTTGCGTCAAACTCGGGCCCATCGGTGCGGCGGGAAGTCCCGCCGACGCCGACGGCAGCGCCGAGAAGAAAGCTCCGGCAAGGCGATTCAGCGTCGCCTCGTCCGGCAGCATCCACTCGGCGCCGCCATCGTCGGATGGGCGCGAGATGTCAGCTCCGGTAGGTCGGTGCGTAGTCATGGAACTTGCCCACCTCGGCTCCGTCGAGCACTGCCACCGCGTCGTCGGTCAGAATCGCCAGCGAGCAGTACAGCGACACCAGATACGACGCGATCGCGCTGCGATCAATACCCATGAACTTCACCGAGAGACCCGGTCCCTGTTCGCCGGCCAAACCCGGCTGGTACAGGCCGACCACGCCCTGCCTGGCTTCGCCGGTGCGAATCAGCAGGAACTTGGTCTTGCCGCGATCCACCGGAACCTTGTCCGACGGAATGATCGGAATCCCACGCCAGGTGAGGAACTGCGACCCGAACATGCTCACCGTCGGCGGCGGCACGCCGCGACGGGTGCATTCCCTGCCGAAGGCCGCGATGCCCTGCGGATGAGTAAGGAAGAACCCGGGCTCTTTCCATACCTTCGTGATCAGATTGTCGAGGTCGTCGGGCGTCGGCGGCCCGGCGATCGTCGTGAGCCGCTGCTTTTTCGCCGCATTGGCGATCAGCCCATAGTCAGGGCTGTTGATCAGCTCGCCTTCTTGGTGTTCTTTGATCGCTTCGATGGTGAGCCGCAACTGCTGAGCAATCTGGTCGTGCGGGCTTGAATAGAGATCTGAAACGCGCGTGTGCACGTCGAGGATCGTGTGCACCGCTTTGAGTCGATACTCGCGCGGGTCCCGCTCGTAATCGATAAATGTCTCCGGGAGCGGAGACTCATCGAAGTTGTCGCACTGAATATCGACGGTTTGTTCGTGGGTAACCCGGTTGCGCCGGTAGATACCGGCCTCGACGGGGACCCAGTTCAGCAGATGGACCAACCACCGTGGGGTGATCGACTCCATCTGCGGAACAGTCTTCGTGGCATTAGCCAGTGTCCGGGCAGCATCATCGCCCAGCGCAACAGGCTGTGGAACAGCTTTCGTCATCGAACCACCTTGGGATCGGCAAATCCACCGTTACCAGCTCGATCATGCTAATCCCCACTTTCAGTAATGCCCGTATCGACACCATTGACCGCCTTTCTCCGCGCGCCGCGGGTATCGGCGGGTTACCGCGTCGTGCGTTCGCCGCCATTGACCGCGAGCACCTGACCGGTCACCTGTCGGGCGGCGGGTGAGGCGAGATAGTGCACTGCGGCGGCTATATCGTCGGGAACGCCGGGGCGGCGCGTATGGGTGGCGGCGATGAGCGATGCGCGCCGTTCGTCGGTCAATTTGTCCCGGAAGAACTCCGTGTCGGAGATATAGCCGGGGGAAACGACATTCGCGGTGATGCCGAGCGGGCCCAGCTCGGCGGACAGTTGGGTATTCCATGAGGCGAGTCCGGCTTTGGCCGCGCCGTAGGCGCCCGCGCCTTTGTCCGCGGCGATCGAGCCGATGTTCACCACGGCACCGGGATTCACCAGCCGGTCGCGCAGTGCCATGGTCATCAGGACGGCGCTGATCAAGTTGGCGTCCAGGTTGGCTCGCCAGGCGGCGGCCAGAGTCCGCAGGTCGGTCGGCGCGTTCAGGTCGAAGTCGGTATTGCCGCCTGCGTTGTTGACCAGCACGTGGATTTCGCGGGGGAGTTGATCGACCAGCGTCTCGATCTGTGCCGGATCGGTCGCGTCGCAGACGTAGGCCGTCGCGCCGAGCTCGGCCGCGGTGGTGTGCAGCGGCTCGGCCCGACGCCCGGTGATCACCACCGCATCGCCCGCCTCCGCGAAGGTGCGCGCGATGGCCCGGCCGATGCCGGTGGCTGCGCCGGTGACCACGATGTTGCGTGCCATGTGACTCTCCTTCATCGGGTATGTTTAGATCTAAACGTAGCCGTCGTTTAGGTCTGAACGCAACCGAGGAGTGGCATGGACGACAACGATCCCGTCGACGCGATCGCACTGGCTTGGCGGCGCGAGCGCCCGGGCACGCCGGTCGACGGCATCGGCGTGGTAACTCGAATCTGGCACTTGGCCAAGATGTTCGGCGACGACCGCCGCCGAGTTCTCGCCGCGGAGCACGCCGACACAGCCACCCTGGACCTGCTCAGCGTGCTGCGCCGCAGCGGCCCGCCGTACCGCCTGACCACCCGCCAGCTCCGCGACCACACCATGCTCACCGCGGGCGCGATCTCTCAGCGGGTCGCCCGCGCCGAAGCCGAAGGCCTCGTCGCTCGCTCACCCCTGGACGACGGTTCGCGCGCCGTCGTCGTCGCCCTCACCCCCGCCGGCCACGACCTCGTCGAACGACTCGTCGACCAGGTCCTGGGCCGCGAAGCAGACCTGCTCTCCGGCTTGACCCCCGACCAGCAGGCCGACCTGACAGACTTACTGCGCATCCTGCACCAGGACCTGATGTCCCGCCTCGGCAACCGCACGATCACCCAGGTCGGTTCCGCCGATGCGTAGATGTCGTTGAAACTGTTGCGCAGCAGCTGGATCGGCGCGAAGCGCCTCGAGGACAATGCTGGAGCGTTGGGCGTCGGCTAGGAGCGAGAACTCTGCTCAGCGCAGGGCGAGGGCGAGGAAGAAGTCGACTCGGTCTTCGAGGCGGGAGAGGTCGCGGGCGGTGAGTTCTTCGATGCGCTGGATGCGGTAGCGCAGGGTGTTGACGTGGACGTGGAGGAGGTCGGCGCATTTGGTCCAGGAGCCGGAGACCTCGAGGAAGGTTTCCAGGGTGTGCACGAGGTCGGCGCGGTTGTCCTGGTCGTAGGTGGTGAGGGGGTCGAGCAGGCGCAGGCGGAACATGCGGCGGACCTCGTCGGGGACCGAGGCGAGCAGCAGCATGTGGGTGGCGAGTTCGTCGTGGCCGACGACGCTGGCCGGCTGGAGGCGGCCTGCGGCCATGCGGCGGGCGTAGCGGGCTTCTTCGACGGCGCCGCGCAGGCCCTCGCCGTCGACCACGCCGCTGACGCCCACGGATAGTCGGCTGCCGCGTAGCCCGGGCTCCAAAGCGGTGACGGCGCGGTTGATTTCGTCGATCACGGGGGTGTCCGGTCCTGCCGGGATCAGCGCGATCGCCTCGCCGTCGACCACACCGGCGGCGGGCCTTCTGCCGTAAAGGATTTCGCGCAGCAGCACGCGTAACTCGCCGGGCCGCAACGTGTCGTCACCGGCGGCCGCGACCGCGATGTAGGTCTCGGCGGGCCCCAAGCCGGTGAGTTCCAGCCGCGAAATGATCTCGGTCGGTTTGGCATCCGAGACGATGAGCTCGATGAGTTCCTGGGCGAGCCGCCCCTCGGCGCTCTGCCGGTCGTCTTGGCGGGCCCGTTCCAGCGACACCACGGCGGCCAGTTCGCCGGCCAGCGCCCGCCGCTCCTCGGGCCACTCGGTGTAATCGCCCTCGAACACCAGGAACCAGTCCGCGGCGCGGGAAGTGCGGTGCTCGTCCACCGCGAACAGGGAGAATCGGCTGCCCTCGTGCAGCAACGCGCACGGCAGGCGGCGAGCGCTGAGAAACGCGGTGGTCACCTCGACCGGCGGAGCGGTCGCGGGCCCGGCGACCGCCCGCCCGGTGGACGACACCACCCAGCAGCGCATGCCCAGGTCGCGTTCGATGAGCTCGAGGACCGAGCCGAGGCCCGCGCCCGAGACGAGCTGGCGGTGCCGGTCCAGGATGGCGGTGAGATCCGCGGCCCGTCCGGTCGACAGGTTGCGGGTGATCTGCTCGGTGACCGCGGCGAACGCGACCGTCTCCGGCACCCGGAACAGCGGAATCCGATGCTTGCGACAGGCCTCGACCACATCCGGCGGCGCACCGCCGTACCTGGCGTCGCCCGCGGCCAGCCCGGCCACCCCGGCCTGGGCCAGCGCCCGGACGAACACCTCGCTGTCGGCGGGATCGTGGCGCCACTGCATGCCGGTGAGCACCAGCTCGCCACCGGAGAGGTAGCGACCGGGGTCGAGCATGTCGGTGGTCACCACCCAGCGCACGAACCGGTCCAGCTCTTCCTCGCCGGTGACGAGCTCTAGTCCCAGGTCCGCCATGGTCAGCAGTGATCGAAGGCGCACGGTGCGAAGGCTAACAGCCGGACCCCTGGTGAACGCCCTTGGACATTCGCACAAAGAGTTGGTTGTGAACTGGCGCACAGTTCAGATTTCTCGTTTCTGGCTGCGGTGTTCCCCGGCGGGTGTACTTGCGGAACAGATTGGCGAACCCCGACAGGAGGTCAGATGGCAGGCGACATCGGATGGCTCAACTCGTTGCCGCCGGACCGCGCCGTGCAGGAACTGCTGACCTGCTGCGCGTCCCGGCAGTGGGCGCGGAAGGTGGCGGCCTCGCGGCCCTATCCCGACGCCGCGAGCGCCACCGCCGCGGCCGTCGCCGCGGTGTGCGAGCTGAGTTGGCCGGATGTCGAGGAGGCGCTCTCGGCGCATCCGCGCATCGGCGATCGAGCCAAGGCCGAGTTGTCCGAGCGGGAGGCCGCGTGGTCGCGCGGCGAACAGTCCGGCGCCGCCACCGCCGACGCCGCCGTGCGAGCCGAGCTCGCCGCGGGCAACCGGGCCTACGAAGACCGGTTCGGTCACGTGTTCCTGATCCGCGCCACCGGCCGCAGCGCCGAGGAGATGCTCACCGAGCTGCGCAAGCGTCTGGCCAACTCGCTGCTCGACGAACGCATCAAGGTGCAGAGCGAGCTCGCCGACATCACGCGGCTGCGCGTGCGAAAGCTGCTGGGGGACAGGTGAGTTTGTCCACCCACGTGCTGAACGCGGTGACCGGGCGGCCCGCCACCGGGTTGCGGGTCCAGCTGTCGCGCGCCGACGGAACCGTGCTCGCCGAACGGCACACCGACGACGACGGCCGCATCAAAGATCTGCCCGCGCCCGAACCGGGCACGCACCGGCTGACTTTCGACACCGCCGAGATCAGCCCCTTCTACCCCTCGGTCGCCATCGACTTCACCGTCGCCGACCCGGCGGCGCACTACCACGTGCCGCTGCTGCTCAGTCCGTATTCCTACTCCACCTATCGAGGTAGCTGAACAATGTCGATCAAGCTCGGTCCGAACCGATATGGCAAAGCGGAGACCCATGTCGTCGGCGTGACGAAGAACGGTGGCGTGCACGAGATCCGGGATCTCAATGTCGGCGTCGCACTGTCCGGTGACATGGACGAGGTGCACCTCACCGGCGACAACAGCGCGGTGCTGCCGACGGACACGCAGAAGAACACCGTCTTCGCCTTCGCCAAGGAGCACGGCATCTCCTCGCCCGAGGCGTTCGGTGAGCTGCTGGCCCGGCATTTCGTCGATTCGCAGCCGACCATTCACCACGCACGGGTCAGCGTCGAGGAGTACGCCTGGGAGCGCATCGTGCTCGGCGCGAGCAACGAGCAGCACTCGTTCGTGCGCTCGGGCCAGGAGGTCCGGACCGCTCGGGTGCACTACGACGGCGAAAAGTCTTGGGTCGTAGCGGGTTTGCAGGGCCTGGTGGTGCTGAACTCCACCGGTTCGGAGTTCCACGGGTACCTGAAGGACAAGTACACGACGCTGCAAGAGGCCTACGACCGTGTCCTGGCCACCGAGGTCAACGCGGAGTGGCGCTACATCGGCGAGCCGAGCGACTGGGACAAGACCTACCGCGAGGCCAGGCGCGCCATGCTGGAAGCGTTCGCCGAAACCTACAGCTACTCACTGCAACAGACCCTCTACGCGATGGGCGAGCGGGTACTCGCGACCTGCGCGGAGATCGGTGAGGTCCGGCTGTCGCTGCCCAACAAGCACCATTTCGTCGTCGACCTGTCCGCCTTCGGCCTGACCAATGACAACGAGGTGTTCTACGCGGCCGACCGCCCCTACGGTCTGATCGAAGGCACCGTGCTGCGCGAGGACGCGCCCGCCGCCGGACCGGCGTGGGAGTGACGATGGACTTCTTGCGACCCACCAGCTGGGCGGACGCCCTCGACATCAAGTCGAACCGCCCGGACGCGACCCCCATCCAGGGCGGCACCGACATGATGGTCGAGCTCAACTTCGACAAGGGCCGCCCGAGTGCCCTGCTCGACCTCAATCCGTGCCGAGAGTTGTTCGAGTACAGCGAGATCGACGGCAAGCTGCGCATCGGCGCGGGGGTGCCGTACGTCCGGATCATCAACCGGCTCGGCAACCGGTTGCCCGGCCTGGCCCAGGCCTCGCGCACCGTCGGCTCGCCGCAGATCCGCAACCGCGGCACCGTCGGCGGCAATCTCGGCGCCGCGTCACCGGCCGGGGACACCCATCCGGCACTGCTCGCGGGCAACGCGGTGATCGAGGTCGAGTCGGCCGCGCGCGGCACCAGGATGATCCCGATCGACGACTTCTACGTCTGGGTGAAGAAGAACGCCCTCGAACCCGACGAGCTGATCCGCGCGATCTGGCTGCCGCCCGCCGAAGGGCCGCAGTACTTTTCGAAGGTCGGCACCCGCAACGCCATGGTGATCGCCGTGTGCTCGTTCGCCGTCGCGCTGTATCCGGGCACCGGCACCGCGCGGACCGGCATCGGCTCGGCAGGCCCGACGCCGCTGCGCGCGAAGCCCGCGGAGGAATTCCTTGCCGCACAGCTGCCTTGGCACGATCCGGCACCGCTGTCCGACAGTGTGCTGCGCGAGTTCGGCGCACTCGTGTCGGCCGCGGCGGCCCCGATCGATGACGTCCGCGGCACCGCCGACTACCGCAAGCACGCCCTGTCGGTGCTGGCCCGCCGCACGCTGGGCTGGGCATGGACCGACTACCTGACAGAAAGGAAGGCAGCCTGATGCGCGTGACCTTCGACGTGAACGGCGCCACGGAGACCGTCGACGACGTGTGGGAGGGCGAGAGCCTGCTCTACATGCTGCGCGAGCGGATG
The DNA here is from genome assembly GCF_044547795.1 of Nocardia sp. NPDC052316. Lineage (NCBI taxonomy): Bacteria > Bacillati > Actinomycetota > Actinomycetes > Mycobacteriales > Nocardiaceae > Nocardia > Nocardia sp. NPDC052316. The sequence continues at coordinate 45,609 of NZ_JBIUBB010000007.1, read as the reverse complement.
GGTCTTCCCGGCTCGAAGAACGCCTGCGAGCAGGGCGAATGTGGTTCCTGCACGGTGTATTTGAACGGTACGCCGGTGTGTTCCTGCCTGGTGGCGGCCGGTCAGGCCGAGGGCTGCTCGGTGCGGACGGTGGAGGGCCTGACCAAGGGCGCGCAGCTGGACCCGATGCAGGAGGCGTTCGTCGAGGCGGGGGCGGTCCAATGCGGTTTCTGCACACCGGGTCTCATCGTGCAGGCGCACGACCTCATCGAACACAATGCCGATCCGTCCGATGCGGAGATCCGCGAGGCACTGGCCGGAAACCTCTGCCGCTGCACCGGATACGAGAAAATTCTGGATGCCGTGCGGCTCGCGGCACAGCGAAAGGCGGCGGCGCAATGAGCAAGACCGTTATCGAGAACGCGTACATCGCACCGGTCGTCGGACCGGAAATTCCCTCAGGTCACCTCGTGATCGCCGACGGCAGGATCGAATCACTCGGCGCGGGACCGGCCCCCATCGTGCCCGACGCGCAACGCATCGACGGGACGGGCTGCCTGGTCACCCCGGGCTTGGTCAACACTCACCACCATCTGTACCAGTGGGCGACCCAGGGCATGTTCCAGGACTCGACGCTGTTCGAGTGGCTGACCGGCCTGTACCGCACCTGGGCGCGGATGGACGCCGAGGTCGTCTACGGCGCGGCCTCGGCCGGTTTGGGCTGGATGGCGCTGACCGGCTGCACCACCAGCAGCGATCACCACTACGTCTTCCCGCAGGGCCGCGGTGACCTGTTCGACGCCGAGGTAAGGGCCGCGCGCGAGCTCGGCATCCGGTTCCACCCGTGCCGCGGCTCGATGGACCGCGGTCAGTCCGACGGCGGGCTGCCACCGGACGAGGTAGTCGAGGATCGCGACGCGATCCTGCTGAACACCGCGGAAATCATCGACAAATACCATGATCCGTCGTTCGACTCGATGCTGCGCGTCGCGGTGGCGCCATGCTCGCCGTTCTCGGTGAGCGAGGGTTTGATGACCGACGCCGCGTCGCTGGCGCGCAGCAAAGGCGTTCGGCTGCACACCCATCTCGCCGAGACGCTCGACGAGGAAGAGCACTGCCGCGAGCAGATGGGTTGCACGCCGGTCGAATACATGGAGAAGCTCGGCTGGCTCGGCGACGACGTCTGGTTCGCGCACGCGGTGCACCTGCACGACGCCGACATTCGCCGCTTCGCCGAGACCGGCACGGGCATGGCGCACTGCCCGAGCTCCAATGCCCGGCTCGGTGCGGGCATCGCCCGGATCACCGATCTGCTGGCGGCGGGCGCGCCGGTCGGCCTCGGGGTGGACGGCGCGGCCTCCAGCGAATTGACCTCGCTGGCCGGTGAACTGCGCCAGACCATGCTGTTCCAGCGCGCGGTGCACGGACCGACCGCGTTGACCGCGCGCCAGGCCCTGGAGGTCGGCACCCTGGGCGGTGCCCGGAACTTGGGCCGCCAGTTGGAGATCGGCAGTCTGGAGCCCGGCAAGCTCGCCGACATCGCCGTGTGGCGGGTCGACGGGTTCCGTGCCGCGGTTCAGGATCCGGTGTGCACCTTGGTCTTCGGGCCGACGCCGCCGCTGGCCCGGCTGCTGGTCGGTGGCCGCACCGTGGTGGAGAACGACGAGCTGCGCACCGTCTCGCACGACGCGGTCGGCCGGGCAGGCGCGGCCGCGCGCAATCGCTTGCTACAGGAGGAATCTCGATGACCTCGGCTCGAACCACCCGTTTCCCCGGTGAGGTCGCCGCGCCAGGCAAGGGCGGCGTCGGCGAGAGCCCGCTGCGGCCCGACGGCACCCTGAAGGTGAAGGGCGAATTCGCTTACTCCTCGGATCTGTGGATCGACGGCATGCTCTGGGGCGCGACCCTGCGCAGCCCGCATCCGCGCGCCCGCATCCTGCGCCTGGATATCGGCCCTGCGCTGAAACTGCCTGGCGTGCATGCGGTGCTCACCCACGAGGACGTGCCCGGCCGCAAGATGTACGGGCTCGACCACACCTGGGACCAGCCGGTGCTTGCCATCGACGAGGTCCGCCACCACGGTGAACCGATCGCGCTGGTCGCCGCCGATCATCCCGAGATCGCCCGGCGCGCAATGGAAGCCATCGTGATCGAGTGGGAGGTGCTGGAGCCGATCACCGACCCGCTCGCCGTGGTCGCCGACCCGGAGCGGCACAAGGTGCAGGAGCGCGGCGGCATCACCCGGTACCAGCCGGTGCGCGTAGGCGACATGGAGGTCGGCCGGGCGCTGGCCGATGTGGTGATCGCCGAGGACTACGAGGTCGGCATCCAGGACCAGGCGTTCCTCGGCCCGGAGTCCGGCCTGGTGGTGCCCGCCGAGGACGGCGGCCTGGACTTCTACGTGGCCACCCAGTGGATGCACTGGGACCTCACGCAGATCGGACCCTGTCTGGACCTGCCCGAGGACAAGATGCGGATGACGCTGGCCGGCGTCGGCGGTGCGTTCGGCGGCCGCGAGGACCTGTCCATGCAGATCCACGCGGGCATGCTGGCGCTCTACACCGGCAAGCCGGTCAAGATGATGTACAACCGCGAGGAGTCCTTCTTCGGGCACGTGCACCGGCATCCGGCGCAGATGCGCTACGAGTACGGCGTCAGCCGGGCCGGGAAGATCGTGTTCGCCAAGGTGCGGATCGTGCTGGACGGCGGGGCCTACACCTCCGCCACACTCAACGTCACCGGTAACGCGGCCTCGCTCGCGGTGGGGCCCTATGAGATCCCGAACCTCGAGATCGACGCGTACGGCGTCTACACGAACAACCCGCCGTGCGGCGCGATGCGCGGATTCGGTGCGGTGCAGGCGTGTTTCGCGCACGAGTCGATGATGGACAAGATCGCCGAGGCGGTCGGGCTCGACCCGGTGCACGTGCGGCAGATCAACGCCGTGAGTCAGGGTTCCAAGATCGCCACCGGGCAGGTGGTGCACGCGCCGATGCCGATGGCCGAGATGCTCGGGCAGGCGCGCGACATGCCGCTGCCCGCGCCGCTGGACGTCGCCGATATCCGGAACCTGCCCGGCGGCGCCTCGCAAACCACCCACGGCGAGGGTGTGGTGCGCGGCATCGGCTACGGCGTCGGCATCAAGAACATCTGCTTCTCCGAGGGATTCGACGACTACTCCACCGCGCGGGTGCGGCTGGAGGTCATCGGCGGTGAACCGGTCGCGCTGGTGCACACCGCCGCGGCCGAGGTCGGCCAAGGGCTGGTCACCGTCGAAGCGCAGATCGCACGCACCGAACTCGGCGTCGAGAAGGTCACCATCCATCCGGCCGACAACCAGGTCGGCAGCTCCGGCTCCTCGTCGGCCTCCCGGCAGACCTATATGACCGGCGGTGCGGTGAAGGCCGCCTGCGAGGCGGTGCGGATGCGCGTACTCGCCCTGGCCCAGGGACGTTTCGGCGCGGCCCGCGGACTTCGGCTGGTCGGCGGCAAGGTGGTCTCGCACACCGGCGAGGTGTACGCCGCGCTCGTCGATCTGCTCGGTGACGAGATCATCGAGGAGACAAGGGAGTTCCATCACAGGCCGACCACCGGCATGGATCCCGTGACGGGCCAGGGCGACAGCCACACCCAGCTCGCCCTGTGCGTGCACCGGGCCGTGGTGGATGTCGACACCGAACTGGGTCTGGTCAAAGTCGTTGCGCTGGACGCCGTCCAAGATGTCGGAAAGATCATGAACCGCTTGTCGCTGGAGGGCCAGATCCACGGTGGCTCCGCCCAGGGCCTCGGCCTCGCGGTCATGGAGGAAATTCAGGTCCGCGACGGAAAGGTGCTCAACCCGTCCTTCACCGACTACCTGATCCCCACGATTCTCGATATGCCGCCACAGCGGCTGGAGATTCTCGAAAACGCCGACCCGCACGCCCCATACGGGCTGCGCGGCGCCGGAGAGCCACCCACGCTCTCCTCGACTCCCGCGGTCGTCGCGGCCATTCGGGACGCATGCCGTTCCGCGGGAGGAACCGTGCACATCAACCGAGTGCCGGTGCGTCCGGAAGACATCATCCGGAGCAGTTGATCAACAGGGGTTGTGTCCGTCCCGCAGGCACCGTGTCGGCAACGACATCGCCTGCGGGACAACGCAACACAGACCCCACAACAGCAGAACCGAACCACGCGATCCAGCCATGACGGCCGGCTCGTAGGTCGGCTATGCCCCGAGGAGGGCACGCCAATGACCCAAGTCCAGACCCACTCCTCCGTCCCGGAGCCGGTCACCGGAAGATCCCCGCTCGACCGATTCTTTCGGTTGAGCGAACGCAAGACCACCGTCTCCCGCGAAATCCGCGGCGGTATCACCACTTTCGTGGCGATGGCCTACGTCATCCTGCTGGTCCCGCTGATCATCGGCGGGGTCACGGATATCGACGGCAACACGCTGAGTATCGCGCAACTCACCACCGCTACCGCGTTCTCGGCCGGGCTCAGCACCATTCTGATGGGCCTCGTCGGCAACGTACCACTGGCCCTGGCGGCCGGTCTCGGCGTCGTCCCGGTGGTCGCCTTCCAGGCGGCCCCGCACATGACGTGGCCGCAGACCATGGGCCTGGTGGTGCTGATGGGCGTGGTCATCGTGATCCTGGCCGCGACCGGCCTGCGCACGATGATCATCAACGCCATTCCGCTGTCGCTCAAGAACGCGATCGGCGTCGGCATCGGCATGTTCATCGCGATGATCGGCCTGGTGTCGGCGGGCGTCGTCGGCCACGGTGCGCAGACCGGTCCGCCGGTCACGCTCGGCGCCGGCGGGCACCTTTCCGGCTGGCCGGTAGTGATCTTCGCCGTCGGATTGCTGCTCATGCTGGCGCTGTTCATCCGAAAGGTGCCCGGTGCCATCCTGATCAGCATCGCCGTGGCCACGGTGCTCGCCATCGTGGTCAACTCGCTGGCGAAGATCGATCCGAAGACGTGGGGTCCGGTGGTGCCGGAGACGCCGAAGGGGTTCTTCGCCGCGCCGGACTTCGGGTTGGTGCTCGAGATCGATCTGCTCGGTGGATTCGCCAGAGCGGGTGGGCTCGTCGCGGGTGTTGTGCTGTTCACGCTGGTGCTCACCGGGTTCTTCGACGCCATGGGCACCGTGTTCGGGGTCTGTGACGAGGCCGGCCTGCTCGACGAGCGCGGCACCATGCCCGGTCTGGGCAAGGTGCTGACCGTCGACGGTATCGGGCAGGTCATCGGCGGCGTGAGCGGCGGCGCGGGGAACACCGTGTACGTCGAGTCCGCGACGGGTGTCGGTGAGGGCGCGCGTACCGGGCTGGCCAGTGTCATGACCGGTGGATTGTTCTGTCTCGCAGTGCTGTTCACCCCGTTGGCGGCCGTGGTGCCCATCCAGGCCGCCGCGCCGGCGCTGGTGCTGGTCGGCGCGCTGATGATGACCCAGGCCCGCAAGATCGACTGGGCCGACCTGGAAGTCGCCGTCCCGGCCTTCCTGACCATCGTGCTGATGCCGTTCACCTACTCGATCACCAATGGTGTCGGCGCCGGCGTCATCGCCTACGTGGTGATCAAGGCGGCCCGCGGCAAGTTCAGCGAGATCCACTGGCTGATCTGGGTGGTCGCCGCGGTCTTCGCCGGGTACTTCGGCATCGCGGCCATCGAACTGATGCTCGGCGGATAGAACGGCGGAAACAAATGCGTGACCTCGCGGCAGAGCTCCTGCCCTGGCATACGGCGGGTAAGACCTACGCCGTCGCCACCGTGATCGGCGTCAGCGGTAGCGCGCCGCGGCCGCCGGGCGCCGCCCTGGCGGTGGACGCCGAAGGTGTTGTCATCGGCAGCATTTCCGGTGGCTGCGTCGAAGGCGCGGTGTACGAGCTCTGCCGCGAGGCACTGCGTACCGGGCAGCCGGTGCGCGAAACCTTCGGATACAGCGACGACGACGCGTTCGCCGTCGGGCTGACCTGCGGGGGCAAGATCGAAGTTTTCGTCCAGACCGTCACACCCGCGGAGCACGACACGATCGAGGCCTTGCTGCGCTCCGCCGAGCCGGTGGCGCTCGTCCGCGACCTGAACACCGGGGCCGCAATGGCTTTGGGGCCGTGGTGGACGCTCGGGGCGACGTTCGAACCGGTGGTGGTCGCCGAAGCGCGGGCGATGCTCGACCTCGGCGCTACCGGCGTACGCGTCATCGGCTGCGGTGACCGGGAATCGACGGTGTTTGTGGAATCGTACGTACCGCCGCCGCGCATGATCGTCTTCGGCGCAATAGATTTCGCGGCCGCCGTGACACGGATGGGCCGGTTTCTCGGCTATCACGTCACCGTCTGCGACGCCCGCCCCATCTTCGCCACACCGGCACGATTCCCCGACGCACACGAGGTTGTGGTGGAGTGGCCCGACCGGTACCTCGCGCGCACCACGGTCGACTCCCGGACCGTGCTGTGCGTGCTGACCCACGACGCGAAGTTCGATATACCGTTGCTGGAGAAGGCATTACGGCTGCCGGTGGCCTACGTCGGTGCGATGGGTTCGAGGCGCACCCACGAGGATCGGATGGCCGGTCTGCGCGCCGCCGGCCTCTCGGACGCCGAACTGGCGGTGCTGCATTCGCCGATCGGACTCGATCTGGGCGGGCGCACGGCCGAGGAGACCGCCGTCGCCATCGCCGCGGAGATCGTGGCCGTCCGGCGCGGCGGCTCGGCCCGGCCACTCAATACCACCGACGGAGCCATCCACCGGGACCTGGTGCCGACCCGGTGAAGGTATTCGGCTGGAGCATCATACGAAATCGACTTCGGAATGCTCGATCAGCTTTGGGTTGATCTCATCTATCCGAACAGCGCGTAATCCACGCATACTTGATGAAATTCGATACAAAGGACCCGATAATGCCGTTGATTTTCCTGAACGGTTCCGCCATGCGCGGAGGGCCGCTCAACCATTTGTTGAACGGTGCGCCGTTCGCCGGTGAGGCGAAAACCGCGCCACGCTACCGATTCTTCTCGGTCGGCGACCGTTTTCCCGGCCTCGACCCGTCGCCGGACGGCGGCCACTCGATCACCGGCGAACTGTTCGACGTGCCGCTCGACGTACTCCGTGAAAGCCTGCTACCTGCGGAACCGCCCGAGCTGGAGCTCGGCGCGATCGAGCTGGACGACGGCAGGTCGGTCCTGTCGATGGTGTTGCGCAGGCCGCCGACGTCGTACCCGGAGCTGATCGACATCACCCGCATCGGCAGCTGGAAGAAATATCGAGAAGGAGCTGAATGAAGCATTACGCAGGGGAGTCCGGTCTCCCGAGATTCGATGTCAATTGCTCTATTCTTTTCACCGATCTCCCGCTGCTGGAGCGTCCGGCCGCAGCCAAGGCCGCCGGTTTCGACGCGGTCGAATTCTGGTGGCCCTTCGGTGAGGATCCGACGCCGGGGGACAAGGAGATCGACACGTTCGTTCGCGCGATCGATGACGCCGGTGTGCAGTTGGTCGGGTTGAATTTCATCGACCTTATTCCGGTAGGCCGTGGTCTGGTCTCGGTGCCCGGCGAGGTCACCCGGTTCCGCGACAACATCGAGGTGGCCGTCGGGATCGCCGAGCGCACCGGTTGCCGGGCGCTGAATGCCCTCTACGGCAACCGCATCGCCGGCGAGGATCCGGCGAAGCAGGACGAGCTCGCCCTGGAGAACCTACGGCTTGCCGCCCGCGGCGCAGCCCGGATCGGTGCCGCCGTACTGGTCGAGGCGCTGAACGCGCATGAGTCGCCGCACTATCCGATCGTCAGCGCCGAGCAGGCCGTGCGCGTGATCGAGCAGACCGGCGAGCCGAACGTGCGCTTCCTCTGCGACCTGTACCACCTGGCGCGGATGGACGAGAACCTGATTCAGGTGATCAAGACCTACGCCCAGCACATCGGCCACGTACAGATCGCCGACGACCCGGGTCGCGGCCGGCCGGGGACCGGTGAACTCGACTTCGACACGCTGTTCCAAACCCTCGCCGCCGCAGGTTATGACGGCTGGATCGGACTGGAATACAAAGACCCCGAGCTTGATTGGAAGTGGATGCAGGCATGAGCAGTATCGGTTTTATCGGCCTCGGGATCATGGGCAGCCCGATGGCGGGCCACCTCGTCAAGGCCGGACACGACGTGACCGGCTACGACATCGGCCCGAAGGGTCTCGAAAAGCTGAAGGAGGCGGGCGGTTCCGCCGCCGCCAGCGTCGCCGAGGCCGTGCGCGACAAGAACATCATCATCACGATGCTGCCGCAGGACGAGCACATCGAGCAGGTCTTCCCCGAGATCGTCGAGCACTCGGTCCCCGGCTCGCTCTACATCGACTTCTCCACCATTACCCCGAAGACCGCCAAGTGGACGGCCGAGCAGGGCAAGAAGAACGGCCTGCGGGTGCTGGACGCCCCGGTGAGCGGCGGGGAGAACGGTGCGATCAACGCGGCCCTGTCGATCATGGTCGGCGGCTCGGAGGCCGATTTCGCCGCGGCCACCCCGATTTTCGAGGCGGTCGGTAAGACCTTCGCGCTGGTCGGCGGCAGCGGCGCGGGGCAATGCGTGAAGGCGGCCAATCAGCTCGTCGTCGGCGGCACGTATGCCTTGGTTGCCGAGGCGATCCTGTTGATGGAAAACCTGGGCGCCGACGCGGCCAAGGGGCTCGATGTGCTGGCCGGCGGCCTGGCGGGCAGCAAGATCCTCGAGCTCAAGCGCGAAACCATGCTGGCCCGCAACTTCGTGCCCGGCTTCCGGATCGACCTGCACCACAAGGACATGGGCATCATCCTGCAGGCCGCCCGCGAGGCCGAGGTGTCGATCCCGATGGGCGCGCTCACCGCGCAGCTGATCGCGGCGGGCCGCGCCATGGGCTACGGCTCACTGGACCACTCGGGTCTGCTGCTGGTCGCCGAGGCACTGTCGGGTCGAGGCGAGGCATGAGAATGCTCGCGCCGTCGCTCGCGCGGCACGAAGAATGCGGCATCCGGCTGCCCGACGGCTGGGTGCGCAGCGACAAACCTGCCGACCGTGCGAAGCCGCACGCGGTGCAAACACGCAACACAAGCCAGAACAAGGAGCGTTGACCATGGCACGGATGCGTACCGTCGACGCCGCGGTCCTGATTCTCGAAAAAGAAGGCGCGACACAGGCGTTCGGCCTGCCCGGCGCGGCGATCAACCCGTTCTACAGTGCGATGCGCGCGCATGGTGGCATCAAGCATGTGCTCGCGCGCCATGTGGAGGCAGCCTCGCATATGGCCGAGGGTTACACCCGTGCCGTGGCGGGCAACATCGGCGTCTGCATCGGCACTTCGGGGCCCGCGGGCACCGACATGATCACCGGGTTGTACTCGGCCAGTGCCGATTCCATCCCGATCTTGTGCATCACCGGTCAGGCGCCGGTGGCGAAGCTGCACAAGGAGGATTTCCAGGCTGTCGACATCTCCTCGATCGCCGCGCCGGTCGCCAAGTGGGCTGTCACGGTATTGGAGCCCGCGCAGGTTCCCGGTAGCTTCCAGAAGGCTTTTCGGTTGATGCGGGAGGGCAGGCCGGGTCCGGTGTTGATCGACCTGCCGATCGATGTGCAGCTCGCCGAGATCGAGTTCGACATCGATACCTATGAGCCGCTGGTGGTGCATCGGCCCGCGGCGACGCGGGCGCAGGCCGAGAAGGCGATCGCCATGCTGAACGCGGCCGAGCGTCCGCTCCTCGTGGCAGGTGGCGGCATCGTGAACGCCGACGCCGCCGCACTGTTGGTGGAGTTCGCCGAACTGACCGGTGTTCCCGTGGTGCCGACGTTGATGGGGTGGGGCACGATCCCCGACGACCACGCACTGCACGCGGGCATGGTCGGTTTGCAGACCTCGCACCGGTACGGCAACGCGACCATGCTCGAGTCGGACTTCGTGCTGGGGATCGGCAATCGGTGGGCCAACCGGCACACCGGCGGCGTCGAGACCTACACCAAAGACCGAACTTTCGTGCACGTCGACATCGAGCCGACCCAGATCGGCCGGGTCTTCGCCCCTGACTTCGGCATCACCTCCGACGCTGGTGCGGCGCTGCAGGCGTTCATCGAGGTCGCCCGCGAGCTCGCCGCGGCCGGCGAACTGCCCGATCGCAGCGACTGGGCGGGGCAGGTCCGGGCACGAAAGCAGCTCGGCCAGCGCAAGACCCACTTCGACAACGTGCCGATCAAACCCCAGCGGGTCTACGAGGAGATGAACCGGGCGTTCGGGCCGGAGGTCCGCTACGTCAGCACCATCGGGCTCTCGCAGATCCAGGCCTCGCAGCTGCTGCACGTCTACAAGCCGCGGCACTGGATCAACGCGGGGCAGGCCGGACCCTTGGGGTGGACGTTGCCCGCCGCCCTCGGTGTCGCGACCGCGGATCCTGATTCGACGGTGGTGGCGCTCTCGGGTGACTACGACTTCCAGTTCCTCATCGAGGAATTGGCCGTCGGCGCCCAGTTCAACATCCCGTACATCCACGTGCTGGTGAACAACTCGTACCTGGGTTTGATCCGCCAGGCGCAGCGCAACTTCTCCATGGACTACTACGTCCAGCTCGACTTCGACAACATCAACAGCCCGGAGGTCGGCGGCTACGGCGTCGACCATGTCAAGGTCGCGGAAGGTTTGGGCTGCAAGGCTATTCGGGTCTTCGAACCGGACCGGATCGGACAGGCACTCGAAGACGCCAAGAAGCTGATCGTCGAACACCGGGTGCCGGTGGTCGTCGAGTGCATCCTCGAACGCGTCACCAACGTGTCGATGGGCTTGGAGATCGACAACATCGTCGAATTCGAGGAACTGGCGCAGTCCGCCGCGGACGCGCCAACAGCCACCGTCGCCATCGAACCGGAGCCGGAACCGGTCGGAGGCGGCAGGTGAGCGGGCCGGACGCGCCCCGCTCGAAAGATGTGCGCGGCGGGTGGCGCGATGGCCATTGCGTCGTCGCCCCCGACAAGTTCAAGGGGTCGCTGACCGCGCCTCAGGTCGCCGCGCACATCGTCACCGGACTCCGCCGGGTACGCCCGGACATCCCCGTCGTCAGCATGCCGGTGGCAGACGGGGGCGACGGTACGGTCGACGCCGTCGTGGAGTCGGGCTTCGTCCGCTTTCAGACGAGCGTCGCCGGTCCGCTGGGATTGCCGGTGGCCGCTTCGTTCGCGATGAGGGGCGAGGCGGCCGTGATCGAGCTGGCGGAAGCGTCCGGCCTGCGTCGGCTGCCCATTCGGCCGACCTTCCAAACCGCCATGACGGCAACGAGTTACGGCACCGGCGAGCTGATCCGCGCGGCCGCCACCCGCGGCGCGCGCCGGGTCGTGCTCGGTCTCGGCGGCAGCGCGTGCACCGACGGGGGAGTCGGCATGATGTCGGCGCTCGGCGTGCGCTTTCTCGACGAGCACGGCCGCGAGCTGCCGCCGGGTGGTGCGGCGCTGAGCAGGTTGGCGCGCATCGATGCCAGCGACATGCTGCAGGTTCCGGTGATCGTCGCCTCCGACGTGGACAATCCGCTGCTCGGGCCGCGCGGCGCCGCGCACGTCTACGGTCCGCAGAAGGGCGCGCGGAGCAGCGACATCGACGAATTGGAGTGGGGCATGGCGCGTTTGGCCTCCATCGTCGAGCGCGATCTCGGCGCCGACGTCGCGGACCGGCCGGGCGCCGGTGCCGCGGGCGGGGTCGGCTACGCCGCGCTCGCCTTCCTCGGCGCGACCGTGCGGCCCGGCATCGAGCTCATCCTGGAGCTGATGTCGTTCACCGAACAGATCGAAGGGGCCCGGCTGGTGATCACCGGTGAAGGCTCCCTCGATCCGCAGACCCTGCACGGCAAAGCGCCGGTCGGGGTCGCGCGAGCCGCGGCAGGCGCCACCGTGCCGGTCGTCGCGGTGGCCGGCCAGCGCTCGCTCACCGGCGAGCAGCTGCGCCGCGCCCACATCGAGCAGGCGTACGCGCTGACCGACCTGGAACCCGACCCGGAGGTCTGCATGGCGAACGCGGGACCACTGTTGGAACGGCTGGCCGGTGAGATCGCCGGGGCCTGGCTGGGAGCGAGCGCACATGCATGATCTGGTCATCCGGTCCCGGCGGGTCGCGCTGCCGGAGGGGATCCGCGCGGCCGCGATCGCGGTGCGGGACGGCAAGATCGTGGCGCTGGCGGACTATGACGCGGTCCTGCCCGCGGCGGCGACCACCGACCTCGCGGATCTCGTCGTGCTGCCGGGTCTGGTGGACTCGCATGTGCACGTCAACGAGCCGGGGCGGACCGAGTGGGAGGGCTTCGCCACGGCCACCAAGGCCGCCGCGGCGGGCGGGGTGACCACGATCGTCGACATGCCGCTGAACTCGTTGCCGCCGACGGTCACCGTGCCACACTTGGCGACCAAGCGGTCTGTTGCGGCGGGGCAGTGTCACGTGGACGTCGCCTTCTGGGGCGGCGCGATTCCCGGCAACCTGACGTCGCTGCGGCCGCTGCACGAGGCGGGGGTGGTCGGCTTCAAATGCTTCCTGTCACCGTCCGGGGTCGACGAATTCCCGCCGCTGGGGCTTGGCGAGGTGGAGCAGGTGATGCGGGAGCTCGCGGCGTTCGACGGGCTGCTCGTCGTGCACGCCGAAGATCCGGTGCGGCTGCACGATCCGGTCGACGGGTCCTATCGCGCGTTCCTGGATTCGCGGCCCGGGGCGGCGGAAAAGGCTGCGGTGCAAGAGGTTATCGCGCTGGCCGAAGCGACCGGCGTACGCGCGCACATCCTGCACGTCTCGGCGGCCGCCTGTCTCGAACCGCTGGCCGCGGCGCAGGCGCGTGGCGTGCGGATCACCGCGGAGACCTGCCCGCACTATCTGACGCTCTCGGCGGCCGAGGCGTCCTCCACCGCGTTCAAGTGCTGCCCGCCGATCCGTGACGCGGGTAACCAGGACGCGCTGTGGCAGGGCTTGGCCGACGGGGTGCTGTGCTGCGTCGTCTCCGATCATTCGCCGTGCACGCCCGAGCTGAAGGAAGGCGACTTCGCGACCGCCTGGGGCGGCATCTCGTCGCTGCAGATCGGACTGCCGGCCGTGTGGACCGCCGCCGCCGAGCGCGGCTTCCGGCTGACCGATGTGGTCCGCTGGATGGCCGCCGCACCCGCTGAACTGGCCGGGCTGTCGCACAAGGGCCGGATCGCGATCGGGTGCAACGCCGACCTGGTCGCGTTCGACCCGTGGGCGCCGATCACCGTCGACCCCGGCGCGCTGGCGCACAAGAACCCGATCACGCCCTACGGCGGCCGGGAACTGCGCGGCCTCGTGCACGCCACCTGGCTGCGCGGACGGGTCGTCGGCAACGGCCACCCGCCCGCAGGCAGCCTGATCTCCTTGCACCACAACCGGATAGGGAACCATGTCTGACTTCACCAACCTGCCCGACCTGGCGCTGCGCACGCACCGCGCCGGGGTGGTGGCCGCGAGCGACGAGTCGTTCGAAGAGCGGGAAAACCTGATCAACCCTTGGGAACCCCGCTTCGCCGAGCACACCTTCGGGCCGAAAGGCCAGGAGTACGACGGCTGGGAGACTCGCCGCCATCGCGGGCCCGGCCACGACTGGGCGATCATCCGGCTCGGGATGCCCGGCGTGATCCGCGGGGTTGTCGTCGACACCGCCTGGTTCAAGGGCAACTATCCGCCGTTCACCTCGGTCGAGGCCTGTCGCGCGCCCGGCTATCCGTCGCCGTCCCAATTGGATTCGGCCGAGTGGGTGGAGATCGTGCCGCGCAGCGCATTGGGTGGCGATGCGAAACACGAACTCCCCGTGGCCGACGACCGCATCTTCACCCACGTCCGGCTGAACATCTACCCGGACGGCGGTGTCGCGCGCCTGCGCGTGCACGGCGAGGTGGTCCCGGACCCGACCCTGCTCACCGGACTCACCGTCGACCTCGCCGCCCTCGAAAACGGCGCACGCACCGTGGCCTGCTCCAACATGTTCTACTCCGCCCCTGACAACATGCTCTCGCCCGGCTTGGCCCGCAACCAAGCCGAAGGATGGGAGACCGCTCGCCGTCGTGACAGCGGAAACGACTGGGCTGTCGTCGAACTCGCGGCCCAGGGGGTACCGGCGCTGATCGAACTCGACACCACCAACCTGTTGTTCAACGCGCCCGGCGAAACCCGCATCCTGGCGATCGATCACCAAGGTCCCGAGCCCTTGCCGCCCACCGACGACCCCGCCTGGTTCGAGGTGCTGCCGAGGACAACACTGCAACCCGACACACCCCATCGGTTCCGCCTTGCGCCCAGCGATCGTCCGGCTACCCATGTCCGCGTGGACATCTACCCGGACGGTGGCATCGCTCGGCTTCGGGTGCTCGGCTCGCTCACTGCGGCGGCGGAGCGCGCGTTGAACTCGCGCTGGCTCCAGTAGCTCGCTGCCGCTGCGGAAGCTCGCGGATCGGCGAGGCCGTTGCGGTCATGGCCGCCGACCTGGCGGTAGTGTCCGATCATGGCGACCGCAAGCTGGAGCAGTGCGCACGATGACTGTCTATGACGCGACGGGGCGGACATATGCGCTGACTCGGCGGCCGGATCCGCAGATTGCCGAGGCGATCGGGGCGGCGCTGGAGGGCATGGGGACCGTGGTGAATGTTGGTGCGGGGACCGGATCTTATGAGCCGGACCGGACGATGCTTGCGGTGGAGCCGAGTCGGGTGATGATTGCTCAGCGTCTGGTGGGGGCGGCTCCTGCGGTTCGGGCGGTTGCGGAATATCTACCGGTGCGCAGTGGTGCGGTGGATGCGGCGTTGGCTGTGCTGACCGTTCATCACTGGGGTGATCTCGAGCGTGGGGTTGCCGAGATGGTGCGGGTTGCGCGGCGGCGGGTGGCGATTCTTACGTGGGATCATGCGGTGTTTCGGGAGTTCTGGCTGGTGCGTGACTATCTGCCTGCGGCCGCCGCGACGGATGCGCGACTCGCGGTCTCGTTGGGTCGGCTGACGGGCTTGTTGAACGACCCTGTGGTGCAGCCGGTTCCGGTGCCGCATGATTGCGTGGACGGGTTCGGTGGTGCTTACTGGCGCAGGCCTGATGCGTATCTCGACGAGACGGTGCAGGCGGGGATGTCGATGCTGACGCTCACGCCGAAACCGTTGCTGCAACAGGGATTGTCGCGATTGCGTGAAGACCTGGAGACCGGCGCGTGGCAAACCCACTACGCCGACCTCCTCGAACGATCGCATCTGGATCTGGGTTACCGGCTCATCACCGCGGACTTGCCAGGTTGAGAGGTCACACACCAGTGCGCTCGACGGCCGGGGCTCATCGAACGCCTGCCGAGTCGAGCAGGCGGGAATGCCCGATCTCGCGACCGATTCGCACCAGCAGTTCCGCCGTCAACGACGGATCGCGCGCGGTATCTCGATCGGTGTAATCGGTCAGCGCGTAGACGTCGACGAAACCTGTTCGACTCCAGCGGCTTCGGGGCACCTCGTTGCGTCCGGCGACGGTTACGACGGGAACCGGGCCGGCCCGCCGCGCGACGACGGCGGGCAGTTTTCCGTGCTGGGACTGCGCATCGAAGCTGCCCTCGCCGGTGACGACCAGATCTGCCTGCGCGCAATGGCGATCGAAGTCGAGCAGGTCGAGGAAGAACTCGGCACCGGAGGTCATTCGAGCACCGAGCAGCAAGGCGGCGAACCCGAGCCCGCCCGCGCTGCCCGCGCCCGGGGAAGCCGCAAAACGTGCGGCTTTGGCAAAGCCGTTGCGGGCCAATACTTCCACTATGCGGTGCAGGCCCTGGTCGAGCCGCTGCACCTGGGCCGGATCGGCTCCCTTCTGCGGACCGTAGACGGCCGCAGCACCATCGGGCCCGGTCAACGGGTTGGTGACGTCGGAAGCGAGTACGAGGTCGACCGACGGTAGGCGTACCGCCGTCGAGGTATCGACCGAGGCGATGTCGAGCAGCGCCCGTCCACTCGGCGGCAAGATCCGCCCGGCCTGATCGGTGAACCGAAACCCGAAGGCGGTCAGCAATCCCATGCCGCCGTCGGTGCCCGCGCTGCCGCCGAGTGCCAGCACCACGCGGCGCGGCGACAGCCGCAGCGCTTGCCGAATCGCCTGTCCGAAACCGAGACTCGACGCTTCCATGGGTTGCATCCGCCCGCCGGGCAGTGTGGCCAGCCCGCAGGTGTCGGCGACCTCGACGATCACCGTGTCGCCACGCAATGCCATGGTGGCCCGACGCGGGGTGCCGACGGCACCGGCGACAGTGCAGGCCACTCGGGAGAACCCGGCCGCGACGGCGGCGTCGACGCTGCCGTCACCACCGTCGGCGAGCGGGAGCTCCGTGCTGTCGACACCGGCGCGGGCCAGCCCCTCGGCCAGCCGCCGCGCGACCTCGGCCGCTTTGAGGCTGCCCTTGAATTTGTCGGGCGCGACCAAGACCCTCATGCGTCGAGCACCCTGATCAACGTCGCCGCCGAGATCACCGTGGTCACCCCGCCGATCCGGGTGGAGATCTGCGCGAACGGCATCAGATTCATCCGGTTGGACGCCGAAAGAATTGCCACATCGCCGGTTCCACCGAGGCCGCTGTGACACACCGTGACCAACGAGGCGTCGACCGGGTACATGCCGATCGCGCGCCCGACCCAGAAGCCGGTGGCCGCCATCGCGAGCACCACGGCGACGCAGGCCGCGACGTACCCCACCGACAGCACACCCATGATGTTCTTCAACGGCAGGTACAGCATGCCGAGACCGATCATGGTCGGGTAGATGAAGTATCGCGAGATTACGGTGTATATGCCGCGCACGCTGTCCTCGACGGCGGCAGGGAAGACATTGAACAACTTGCAGAGCACCGACATGACGATCACCAGCACCGGCGCCGGAAGATGCACGACCTCCTCCAGCAGCGTGGCCAGGACGAACAGACCGCAGATGAGCAGCACACCGAGCGCGTGGTTGCGGGCGGGGAAGTCGGGCGGCGGGGCCGGCGGGGCCGCAAGGGGATCGGTGGGCACCTTCACCAATTGGCCGCCACCGTCGAGCTGCGGGCGGCGATCACCGAGTCTGCGCAGCAGTCCGGCGGTGATCACCGCGGCGATATTGCCGATGATCGCGGCCGGAATGAGTTCGGCGACATAACTTCCCGGTGTGCCACCCAACGCGGATGCGTAGGCGGAGGAGAGTGGAATGACACCCTCGCCGATGCCGCCGCCGATGATCGGCACCACGATGTAGAACAACGCCCGATGGAAGCTGTAGCCGAACGCCATGGCGACGCCGATGCCCACCGAGACCGCCGCGGCCGTACCGAGGACCAGCGGCGCGAAAATACGGATCAACCCGCCGACCATCACCTTCCGGCTCATCCCGAGGATGCTGCCGACCACCAGGGTGCAGATGACGAAGTAGAGGAAGTTGGCCTCCTTCATCAGCGAGTTCACCGCCGCCAAGGTGTTGTCGTTGAACGCGCCGAAGTACACCAGGACCGAGGGCGTCATCAGGCAGATGAGCGCGCCGCCACCGATTTTGGAGATGACCGGAAGGTGGTTACCGAGCGGGCCGAGCAGCATGCCGAGGCCGACGATCACGGCGAGCCCGCCGATCATGTTCTCGGGGATGGCGTCGAAGAGCCCGGCGGTGAGTACCCCTGCGGTCAGGATGACCGGGACGATCAGCGGCATGCCGTCGAGAGTGGGCAGCGCGAACGACCGCGCGGGGCGTGCCTGCAGACTCATGGCCGGCTCACGGGCGCCATCGACGTCGCGGACTCGAGCTGCGCACGCACCTGTCCGCCAACGGATTCCGTTGTCTGCGAGCCGCCCATATCCGGCGTCAGCGCCGACTCGCCCCGGGAGAGCACCGTTTCGATGGCCGCCAGCACGGCATCGGCGGCGGGCTGCTCGCCGAGATGCTCGAGCATCATCGCCCCGCTCCAGATCTGACCGATCGGATTGGCGATGCCCTGTCCGGCAATATCGGGGGCGGAGCCGTGCACGGGCTCGAAAAGGCTGGGAAACAGGCGCTCGGGGTTGATGTTTCCGCTCGGGGCGATACCGATCGTGCCGGTGCAGGCGGGGCCGAGATCGGACAGAATATCGCCGAACAGGTTGCTCGCGACGACCACATCGAACCAGTCGGGGTGCAGCACGAAATTGGCCGTCAGAATATCGATGTGATACTTGTCGACCTCGATGTCGGGGTAGTCCACCGCCATCGCCGCGACGCGTTCGTCCCAATAGGGCATGGTGATGGAGATTCCATTGCTCTTGGTCGCCGACGTGAGGTGCCGTTTCGGTCGGCGCCGGGCCAGTTCGAAGGCGTACTTCAGTATTCGGTCGACGCCGGTCCTGGTCATCACCGTCTCCTGCAACACCGTTTCCCGGTCGGTGCCCTCGAAGATCTTGCCGCCGATGCTCGAGTACTCACCCTCGGTGTTCTCCCGGACCACGTAGAAGTCCACCTCGCCTGGTTGCCGACCGGCCAGCGGACTTGTGATGCCGCGCAGCAGCCGGACCGGCCGCAGGCTGACGTACTGGTCGAAATGCCGCCGGAACTGCAGCAGGCTGCCCCACAGCGAGACGTGGTCCGGCACCACCTCGGGCCAGCCCACGGCGCCGAAGAAGATGGCATCGAATCCGGCCAGTTCGTCGAACCAGCGGTCCGGCAGCATTTTTCCGGTCGCCACGTAGTATTCCGCGCTCGCGAAATCGAATTCGGTGAAATCCAGGGTGAAGTCGAATGCCGCGGCGGCCGCCTCCAATACCCGGACTCCCTGCGGCACGACTTCCTTGCCGATACCGTCGCCTGGAATGATCGCAATTCGGTGAGTTGCACCCATCGTCGCGTGCTCCGATCTCCTCGATACGCCCCAGTTTTCGTTGTCTCGGGGTCGGTCACAACGGTAGGCTCGGACATTCCGTGGCAAAAGCGCGGAACGCGAAAGAGACTGTTTCCGGAATGGAAAAGACGAGGAGGTCGCCGTGCCAGGCGCGTCCACCGACGACGTCACCTTCTTCGATATCGTCGCCCGTTCCCGCAGCCTGACCGAGGCGGCGCGCGAATTCGGCGTCTCGGTGTCGTCGGTCAGCAAACGGCTCGCACAGATGGAGGCCCGGCTCGGGGTGCTGCTGGTGCAGCGCAGTACGCGCAGGCTGACGCTGACGCCGGAGGGGGAGCGTTACGCGGCCGGGGCGTCGGTGATCGCCGCCCAGCTCGAGGAGCTGGAG
This sequence comes from Nocardia sp. NPDC052316, assembly GCF_044547795.1. Classification (NCBI taxonomy): domain Bacteria; kingdom Bacillati; phylum Actinomycetota; class Actinomycetes; order Mycobacteriales; family Nocardiaceae; genus Nocardia; species Nocardia sp. NPDC052316. The sequence goes on along the minus strand of NZ_JBIUBB010000007.1, from coordinate 26,424 downwards.
GACTCGATCGCCGAGCAACGGCACGAACTGCGCGGCCGTGTGCACGTCCGGTCGACTATTGGTCTGGGGCGGGCGCACATCTCGGCGCTGCTCGCCGAATTCGTCGAGCGCAATCCCCAAGTGCAGGTGGATCTGGAGCTGTCGGCGCTGCCGCTCAATATCGCGGGCACCGGGTTCGACATCGATATCCGGGTCGGCGTGCTGCCGGATTCGCGCTTGACCGCGACCCGGCTCTGGGTGAACCGCCGGGTGCTGTGCGCGTCACCGGAGTACCTGCGGCGCAACGGAACACCCGCGACGCTCGATGAGCTCGCGCAGCACAACTGCATCATCCTGCGGGAGAACGAGTCCGACTACGCGCTGTGGCGGTTCGAAAGCGGCGGAAAGGAACTCGCGATCCGCGTGGCGGGCAATCTGATCAGCAACGATGGTGACGTGATCACCCGGTGGTGCCTGGAGGGGCGCGGATTGGTGATGCGCTCGCTCTGGCACGTCGATCCGCTGCTACGTGACGGATCGCTGGTCCAGGTGCTCCCGGACATCCAGACGCCCAGCGCCGACATCTCCGCGCTCTATGCCGCCGCCGCACCGCTGCCACGCCGAACCCGGGCTGTTATAGATCATTTGAAGGCCGGGCTCGGCCGTCGGATCACCGGTGCGTCGCGGTAGCAGAAGTTCTCGTGACGCAGGTGCCAGCGCTTGTCGCGCAGGCGGGAGCTCGAGTGGCGCAGGCGGGAGTTCGAGCGACGCAGGCGGGAGTTCGAGCGACGCAGGCGGGAGCCCGAGTGACGCAGGGGGGAGCTCGAGTGGCGCAGGCGGGAGCCCGAGCGACGCAGAGAGGAGCTCCGTGTGGAAGCCGGCGCTGCTGTGGCGCAGCCTATTTCAGGCGTACAGCGCCACGAACTTGTCCAGCGACCGCTCGATATCGCCCTTGACCGCCCGCGCCACCCCGGCACCGATGGGCCCGAACAGCGGTCTGCCGCCGAGCTCGATATCGACGGTCACCTCCGAACCGTCGCCCTTCGGTGCCACCAGCAGTTCGAGACCGAGCTTGGTGCCGCCCTTGCCCGCACCGGTGAGCAGCAGCCTGCGCGGCGGTTCGGCGGCCTTGACCGTCCAAGTCACCCGATTCCGCAGCCCCTTGACCGAGGCGACACCGACCAGCTGGGTGCCGACGGTCAGCTGCTCGGGCACCTCGCTGCGCCAGGCCTCGTGCATCGTCAGCCACTTGTCGAGATCGGCCAGGTTGGACGTGTGCGACCACGCGTCCTCCGGCGAGATCGGCACATCCACGGAGACCTTCAGCTTTGCCATGGCCGCATAGTATCCGGTACCACGGGTTCGGCGTAGTTGGTGCGGGCCGAAGCGGGTCCGCGCACCCGCAGACACCTCCCGGCGCACTGTGCGCGGAACCTTTGGGCGCGGTCCGGCGACATGTGAGCAATCTTCGGTGTGGTGGCTCGGTGGACGACTCGGGTGCCACAGGCCTAGAACAAACTGGACAGGCCAGCAAACTTCCGCGCGGAAGTAAACCGAATGCCCTGTTCTGTCCGGCCTTTCCGGACTGCCTGGCGATAGGCATGGTTGACAGCGCGCGCGTGATATGCGGCACCATTGATAGATCGGATGATCTGTCCTTTACCGCGACATCGGAAACGTCGCTGGTCAACGCGTGGCTAGCGGCCGTGATCGCCAGTGGCGCAGCATTATTGCGCATGGCGCGGCGTCCGTCATGTGTTGTCTGCAAACGCAATGATGTGACCGGATCTGGCGAGAACTAGTTGCATTGCTGCTAATGTCGGTCCGTCGGGTTCTGGTAACTGTTCGGACACAATCTGTTGTTCGGCGGTTGCCGGTCCTCCGACGTGGACCAGATCCGACCAGGGTGTGCTGGTCGGCGTCGCGAGGAAGGCGAGACGAACCACCATGACCGACAGTCGATTCCTCGGCGCCAATCGACGACGAAAGAACTGATGAATCAAGATATCGCCGTGGTGCTTTCATGGGTCCTCGCCGCCGCTCTCGTAGTGGTGACAGCGGTGGCGTTGTACGCAGTGCATTACGCCAAACAGCAGCGAACCAGAGCCGAAGCACTCAGTAGAGAGCAACGAGCCGCCGAAGAAGCCGTCGAACGCTTCGCGACGACCACGATGCCGTCGGTAGCCGAGTCGATCAGACGTTTCGACAGCCCAGCCCCTACGGTCGAAGTGCCGCCGGGCCTGGAGAACTCGCGCATCGCGCAGGTCTTGCGGTGGATCGCCGAGCGTTACGCCGACGACCTGAGCCTATTGCGGTCCGAGACCAGGGAACACGCGAACCACGAGGCGCAGCAGGCGATCAAGGCCGCCGAGGAGGCGGTGCGCACCGAGGTGTCCAACGCGTCGAGACAGGCGACCAGTGCGGCCGTGCGCTCGTTCGGCACGTCGGTGGTCAGTCTCGGCGCCGACGTCAGCCAGGTGGTCAGCGCCGCGCTGCGCGAGCACCGCAAGGACGAGGTGTACGAAACCCTCACGCGCATCGACCACACCGTGCAGCAGATGATCCGGCAGGCGCAGTCCTACGTGATCGTCTGCGGTGGCCTGCCCGGTAGGCGCTGGCCCGCCCAGTCGCTCACCGACGTCGTCGGTGGCGCGGTCGGCCGCGTCCGCGACTATCTACGGGTGCGCCCCGGCCAGCTCGACCGGGTGGTCATCAGCCGTGCGGTGGAGCCGCTCGTGCACACGCTGGCCACCCTGCTGGACAACGCGCTGCGCTACTCCCCGCCAACGTCTTTCGTGGACGTCACCTTCCAGGAGGGGCACCACGGCGTCACCGTGATCATCGACGACGCGGGCGTGCGGATGAACGCCGAGCAGATGGAGGAGGCCAGGCAGGTGCTCGCGCACGAGCGCTCGGTCGACATCCACCAGCTCGGCCCGGCGCCGAAGGTCGGCTTCCCCGGCATCGCCGCCTTGGCCCGTCGTTACGGCTTCACCGTCTACATCGACGGCCCGAACGTGTACGGCGGCATGCGTGCGATGGTCTACATCCCCGAGGCCCTGCTGATGACCCCGCAGCCCGGCCAGGATGCCACGCCCGCGCGCGAGGTCGAGGTCCCCGCCGAACCCGTTCCCGCTGCGGTCACCGCGAGCCCCGCGCACAGCGCACCGCAGAGCGAAGAGCCCAGTGAGAGTGAGCCATTCGCCGTGCACGAGATCACCAGCGGCGGCTTACCGAAGCGGCGCCGCCGGACGGTCGCGCTCGCCCCGGTCGGGCCGCGCACCGAACCAGGCCTAGCCCGGCCCGATGTCGCCGCAGCCTGGCACACGGGTTCCAAGAGCGGCCGCGCAGCCGCCACCGATCAGTCCGATAACTCCGATCACACGGAAGGGATGACACCCTGATGGCCACACCCGTGACCGACAGCAGCAACAAGCTGGGCTGGCTACTCGAAGACCTCAATGTCCCGGGCGTCAGATTCGCGGTACTGCTATCCGAAGACGGGTTAAGGATCGCGCACTCGGCCGGCATCGAGCGCGACCAGGCGGAGCGTTTCTCCGCGGCCGCGTCGGGCCTGCGGTCACTGGGTAAGGCCCTCGGGGAGTTCTGCGGCGAGGGCGACAACGGTGTGCGGCAGAACATGACCGAGTACGACCAGGGCATGATCCTGATCACCGCCGCCGGTGACGGCGCGCTGCTCGGGGTGGCGACCACCCCGGAGATCGACGTGGCGCTCATCGCACACCGGATGAACGAACTCGCGGGTCGGGTCGGGCACGAGCTGGGCAGCCAGCCGCGCAGGCGAGTCGATGGTGGCGAATTGCCATGACACCACGGTCCCGGCGTGATCCCGATTTGGTTCGGGCATACGTGCGCACCGGGGGACGTACGCGTCCCACCCGCGAGTTGGACCTGGTCACATTGGTCCGTGCCGCAAAGGACCCGTCACCCGGTGTCGCGCCCGATGCACGCCGGGTCATGAATCTCTGTAGCCGCAGGGGCACGCTATCGATCGCCGAGATCGCCGCGTACCTCGACCTGCCGCCGTCCGTCGTGAAGATCGTCGCGGCCGATCTGATGGACGGCGGACACCTGGTCACACCTACCCCGGCGGAAAACCTGCCGGAGATCGCTCTGCTCGAGGAGGTACTTAATGGGCTCCGTGCTCTCGCCGTCTGATCGAACAGTCGACTATGTGCCGGAGACCGTTACCCGTTCCGTAAAGCTGTTGGTGGCAGGCAATTTCGGTGTCGGCAAGACCACCTTCGTGAGCAGCGTCTCGGAGATCGAGCCGCTGCGCACGGAGGAGACGATCACCGAGGCCAGCGTCGGCGTCGACGACATGATGGGCCTGCCCGGTAAATCTCAGACCACCGTCGCGATGGATTTCGGTCGCATCACGCTGAATCCGCAGCTCGCGCTCTATCTGTTCGGCACGCCGGGCCAGCAGCGGTTCGTACCGCTGTGGGAAGAGCTGGCCCGGGGTGCGCTCGGCGCGCTGGTGCTGGTCGACACCAGGCGCATCGAGAAGTCCGACGAGGTGCTCTCGGTGCTCGAGGAGCGCGGGGTGCCGTATTCGGTGGCGGTCAACCAGTTCGAAGGTGCCAAGCACTTTCCGCTCGGCGAGGTCCGTGACGCACTGGACTTGACGCCCGACACCCCGCTCACTTCTCTGGACGCGCGTGATCGAGGCACCTGCTTACGGTCGCTGATCACGCTCGTCGAATTCCTGTTCTATCGTCAGGAGTCACGTCTTTGAGCACGTCCTCGCGTTCCTGCCCGGTCCTACACGGTTCACCGATCGACACCGATGGTCCCCGGGTTTCGCTGTACTCCGAAGAGTTCGCCGCCGACCCGCACCGCGCCTACCGCGAGATGCGCCGCCAGTACGGCTCGCTGGTGCCGGTGAGTCTCTCGCCCGACGTACCCGCCACGCTGGTGATCGGTTACCACACCGCGTTACGCATCCTCAACGATCCCGAGCATTTTCCGGCCGACCCGCGCACCTGGCAGAAGGGGGTGGCCGGGGAGTGCCCCATCCTGCCGATGCTGGAGTGGCGGCCGAACGCGCTGCGCAGCGCGGGCCTGGAACACGAGCGCTACCGGCAGGCCAACGTGGCCGCCATCGCCGGCGTCGATCTGCACAGTCTGCACGCCACCGTCGAGCGGATCGCGATCCCGCTGATCAACGCGTTCTGTCAGGACGGTGCCGCGGACCTGATCAGCCAGTACGCTTTTCCGCTCACCTTCGCGGTGCTCAACGCCACGCTCGGTTGCCCGCCGGACATCGGCCAGCAGGTCGCGACCGGGATGGCCGCGATCTTCGAGGGCGTCAACGCGGACAAGGGCAATGCGATGCTCACCGACGCGCTGTTCGAACTGGTCACCACGAAGCGCAGGGAGCCGGGCGACGACATCACCTCTCGACTACTCGCGCACCCCGCCAAGCTCGACGACGTGGAGATGATCCACCAACTGGTCACGTTGTACGGGGCGGGGATCGAGCCGCAGCAGAACCTGATTGTGAACACGCTGCTGCTGATGCTCACCGACGACCGGTTCGCGGGAAACGTACTCGGCGGCAGCCTTTCGACCCGCGACGCCCTCGACGAGGTGCTGTTCACCGACCCGCCCATGGCGAACTACTGCGTGTCCTACCCGCGGCAGCCGATCTTGATCGACGGTGTCTGGCTGCCCGCGCACCAGCCGGTCGTGATCAGTATGTCCGGCTGCAACAACGATCCGTCCATCAGCGTCGGCGAATACGTCGACAACCGCTCGCACCTGGCCTGGAGTGTCGGGCCGCACTCCTGTCCCGCCAGGTCGATGGCCTACCTGATCGTGCAGGACGCCATCGACCAACTCCTCGACGCACTGCCCGAATTGGGCCTCGCCGTTCCCGCCGACGAATTGTCTTGGCGGCCAGGTCCTTTCCATCGGGCGCTGGTCTCCCTGCCGGTAGTCTTCCCTAGGTCACCACCGTTGAACGTGTTTTAGGAGGACCCCCGATGGACACCGAGCCGCTAGTCCTTGACCCGACCGGCACCGACATCCAGGGCGAGTCCGCCCGGCTGCGCGAGCGTGGACCGGCGACCCTGGTCGAGCTGCCCGGCGGCGTGCGCGCGTGGTCGATCACCGACGCCGACCTGCTCAAGCGGCTGCTCGTCGATCCGAAAGTGTCCAAAGACGCCAGGCAGCACTGGCCTGCCTTCGCCAAAGGTGAAGTGCCGCAGGACTGGCCGCTGTTCCTCTGGGTGGCGGTGAACAACATGTTCACCGCCTACGGCGCCGACCATCGGCGGCTGCGCAAGCTGGTGGCGCCCGCGTTCACGCACCGGCGCACCGAGGCGATGCGGCCGCGGATCACCCGGATCGTGGAGCGGCTGATCGCCGAGCTGGCGGCGCTGCCCGCGGGTGAAGTGGTCGATCTGCGGGAAGGTTTCGCGTATCCGGTGCCGATCGAGGTCATCTCCGAGCTGATGGGCGTGCCGGAGACGCTGAACCCGGGCCTGCGCAAGTGCGTCGACGGCATCTTCGACACCTCGCTGACTCCGGAGGAGTCGCAGGCCAACTACATGGAGATGTACCGCATCCTCGCCGAGCTGGTGGCCTACCGGCGAGAGAACCCGAGCGACGATATGACCAGTCTGCTGGTCTCGCATCGCGACGAGGACGACGGTTCCCAGCTCACCGAGCAGGAGCTCATCGACACGCTGCTGCTGGTGATCAGCGCGGGCCACGAGACCACGGTCAACCTGCTCGACCAGTCGATCTACGCGATGGTGACCCGGCCGGAGCAGCGGTCGACGGTGCTCGCGGGCAAGGTCGGCTGGTCGGATCTGATCGAGGAGTCGCTGCGATTCGAGGCGCCGGTCGCGCATCTGCCGCTGCGGTTCGCGGTCGACGACATCGAGATCGAGGGTGTGCGGATCGCCAAGGGTGAACCGATCCTGCCCGCGTACGCGGCGGCCAACCGGGATCCGAAGGTGCACGGGGAGACCGCCGACGAGTTCGACGTGACCCGGGCGACCAAGGACCACTTGGCCTTCGGGCACGGCGTGCATCATTGCCTCGGCGCGCCGCTGGCCCGGCTGGAGGCCGCGATCGCGCTGCCCGCGCTCTTCGCGCGCTTCCCGAACATGCGGTTGGCGGCGGACCCGGCTGAGCTGGGCGCCGTGGCGAGCTTCATCTCCAACGGTCACGGCAAGCTGCCGGTGATCCTGGAGCCTGCGGAGTAGCCGAGCCGCGCAACGTTATTCGAGTGCGGGGTGTCGTGGTCGCGCCTAGGCTTTGCGCGCCAAGCCGGTGACGATCAGCTGCTCCCAGACCGACAGCGCACGGTCCGGTGCCGGTGCATCGACCGGCACCAGATCCGGTCGCCAGTGCGCACAGGGCACGATGCCGGGGTCGAGGATTTCGAGGTCGCCGAACAGGGCCTCGATCTCCTGGTCGGTCCGCCAGCGGCCGCGCCCGAAGGTCGACTGGAGCTTCTCCTCGGCGACGGCGGTCTCCCGGTTGCCGCCCGAGCGGAAGTGCGAGATGTAGACCAGGCTGCCCGGCGTCAGCTGCTCGGACCAGTAGCGCACCACGGCGCCCGGGTCCTCGTCGTCGTTGAGGTGGTGCAGGATGGCGCTGAAGACGACGGCGACGGGCCGGTCGAAATCGATCATGCGGACTACCTCGGCGTGCTCCCGGATGGATTGTGGGTCGCGCAGGTCGGCCTGGAAGACGGTCGTGTCGGCGTCGGTGGCCAGCAGGGCGCGGCCGTGCGCGAGGACGATGGGGTCGTTGTCGACGTAGACCACCCTGGCGCCGGGTGCGTAGCGGTGCGCGACCTGATGCACGTTGTCCGCGGTGGGCAGGCCGCTGCCGAGGTCGATGAACTGGCGCACGCCGTCGCGGGCGATGTCGCGCACGGCGCGGACGAGGGCCTGCCGGTTGGTGAAGGCGATGGCCACCGAGCCGGGCAGGTTGTTCTTGAAGTGATCGCCGATCGCGCGGTCTGCGGCGAAGTTGTCCTTGCCGTCGAGTAGGTAGTCGTACACCCGGGCGATACTCGGCTTGGATTGGTCGATGACGTGCGTCAGGTCGGTCATGTCGTGCCCCCTCGTCCGATGCTGTTTGTCGGGTCTCATCGTAGGAGTCCGGGTATGGCGGGGTGTGCGCTTCGGCGGCGAATTGTATTTGACCACAACGTGTTTCATTCGGCGGCTGGTTGCGGAGGTATCGCCGGACGTTTGCTTGCCTGGGCGGCGGGTAGGCGATCAAGGTCCCGATTCCAAGGAGGTCATCCATGAGTTCAGACAGTTTCGTCGGCCGCCTGCGCAGTGTGGTGCTGGACTGCCCGGAACCGCGCAAGCTCGCGGAGTTCTATATCGGCCTGCTCGGCCTCGAACTGACCGGCGACGAGGACGACTCGTGGGTCGTCACCGTCGACAACGAGGGCAGGCGGATCGTCTTCCAGCGCGCACCGGAGTACAAGCCGCCGCGCTTCCCGGATCCCGAAGCGTCGCAACAGATCCACTTCGATGTCCTGGTCGACGATATCGAGACGGCCGAGCCGAAGGCGCTCGCGCTGGGCGCTGAACTGGTGCAGCCCAACGACAATGACCAGTTCCGGGTCTACGCCGACCCGGTGGGGCACATCTTCTGTCTCATGTGGCTGTAGCCCGTGCGGGTCAGCGGCACCCTGCCAACGTTGCCGACGCCAGCTCGGCCACCACATCGCCGACGTCGCGACGCTTGCGAAAAGCGTTGAGCTGCCGGATCGCTCCGTTGCCTCGGGCGAGGACGGCGGCGAGGGAGTCGGTGACCAGCTGCCGATCGCCGAGTTCGTCGAGTGCGGGACCGACGTAGTCGACGAGCTCGGCGATGAGATCGCGGGCGGGCACGATGCGGCCGCACATCGGGTCGAGCAGGTCGCCGTCGAGTCCGGTGCGGGCCGCCTTCCAGTAGGCCGCGCGCAGCATCTCGGCGCTGACCGCCGGCGCGGATCGGTGCTGGGCCAACGATATTCGTGCGGTCAGCACCGCCGCCCGCACCAGCGTGGCGAGCAGGACGGTCTCCTCGGTCGTGGCGGGCACGTCGCTGACGCGGATCTCTACGGTGGGGAAGGTGGACGAGGGGCGGACGTCCCAATAGACCATCTTCTTGTCGAGGATGCTGCCGCTGGACAGCATGATGGCGACCATGGCGTCGTAGTCGCGGGCCGACTCGAAATAGGGAGGTGGGCCCGCGCTCGGCCAGCGCCGCCACAGGATGCTGCGCCAACTGGCGAAGCCGGTGTCGGCGCCGCGATAGATGGCCGAATTCGCGGTGAGCGCCAGTAGCAGCGGCAACCACGGGCGCAGGAAATTGCTGACCTGCAAGGCGGTGTCGCGGTCGGGTACTGCTACATGGACATGGCAACCGCACAGGCCTTGCTCATGGGCGAGCATGCCGAACGAGTCGGCGATCCGCTGGTAGCGCGGGGTGTCGGTGACCGGGAACTTGTACGGAACCGTCGGCGGAATGGCGACGGCGAGCAGTCGGGCGCTGTTCTTCTCCGCACAGGCGGCGACGCCACAACGCAGGTCGCGTAGTTCCTTGGCGAGTTCGGCCGAGTCGGTGTGCACCTTGGTGCTGGTCTCCACCTGGCAGCGGGTGAGCTCGAGTTGCAGATCGATGCCGAGTTCGGCCGCGGTTCGTGCGACCTCGACGTTCTTCGCGGCGGGCGCACCGGTTTCGGGATCGGCGAGCAGGAATTCCTCTTCGACGCCGACTGTCGCCGCGGCTGCGTCCATGGCGGGGGAATACCCATCATTCGAGGTCGTACGCGTGTCGCGAAGGGGCGGAGAACACCGCGAGACCGGGCGGTCTCGCGGGTCTCCGCAGTAGTACGTGCTCGAGTTGCCGGGTCAGATACCGATCACGTCTAGCATCACACGTACCCAGTGGCTGACCATCCCGATAATCATCGGACTCTCCTTTCACCACCTCGTCGGAACTGCGTCGTAAGCACCAGATTGCCGCAGTGCGGCGCACCCCAAACGGCGATCGACCGGACGTCCACCGGACAACTCGTTCACCGCGCTGTCAGCTTGCGCCAGCGTTGCGGGGCGTCGCCGTAGCGGCGGTGGAAGGCGCGGCTGAACGCGGCATCGGAGGTGTAACCCACGTCGGCGGCGATCCGCGACACCGGGTCGGTGGTGGAGCGCAACAGTTCGGCGGCGCGGTCGAGGCGGCGCTCGGTGACGTAGGCCGAGGGGGCTCGCCCGAGCAGCCGGGTGAAGCGCTCGGCGAAGGCCGAACGGGACATTCTGGCTTCGCCTGCCAGCGTGCTGACGGTCCACGGCTTGCTCGGGTCGCGGTGGATGGCGGCCAGGACCGGTCCCAGCGCCGGGTCCATGGCCGCGGTGAGCCAGCCGGGTTGAGCGTCGTTGCTCGCGAACCAGGCGCGCAAGGTATGGATGAACAGCAGATCGAGGACACGCGAGATCATCACCGCGGCACCGGGATTGGGGTTGGTCACCTCGATGAGCAGCACCGGCAGGATGGCCGCGAGCCACGGCCGGTCGCCGGGGCTCGCGGGAATGTGGATCGCCGGGGGCAGCACCGATAGCAGTGGAGCGGCGATGGCCTCCTGGACCGCGAACGTTCCGGTGACCCAGCGTGGCGCTTCGGGGTCGGCGAGTTCGGTGTCGAGGCGGAAGGTGTCGGAGTCGCGCAGCGGTCGCGCGGTCGCGCCGGTGCCGACCTCGAGCGAGTGTCCGTCGCCGCAGCCGAGCAGGACCAGGTCGCCAGGGCCGAGCAGGATCGGTGGGCGGTCGCCGACGCGCAGCCGGATGGTGCCGCGTTCGACGATGTGCAGCAGGCGGATTCCGTCCGGGATGGTCACCTCGAAGGGCGGCGGTGGCGCGAAACGGACGACCGCGTCGCCGTGCAGGCGGACGGTCTCCAGGATTTCCGAGAGTGCGTCGAGGTTCTCGGCCTGGGTGAACACGATCGAGGCTCCTGGAGTTTCGGCAAACTATCTCGGCTTCTGAAGCATAGCTTTTGCCTGATTGTCCACCTACCTTGGAGCTTGCTCGCCGCGAGAGTCCGTAGTCCCATTATCGAAGGGTTCGAAAAAGCATGCGTAACAACAGGTCCCGCGCCCGTGCGGCCGGTCGTGGCTGGCGCGGCGCCGTACTCACGGTCGCCGCGCTCACGCTGGGTATGAGCGCGACGGCGTGCACCGCCTCCGCCGACAGCGACCCGAGTCCGGCGCCGGGCGTGAACAAGCCGGGCGTGCTGCTGGTGCACGGTGCGTTCGCCGACGGATCGAGCTGGAGCAAGGTCGCCGCGCAGTTGCAGCGCGACGGGTATCAGGTGACGACGGCGGCGGTGCCGCTGCGCGGGCTCACCTACGACGCGGCCTACATCCGCAGCGTGCTGGACGGACTGCCGGGCAAGACGATTCTGGTGGGTCACTCCTACGGTGGGGCCGTGATCACCAATGCCGCAACGGGTTCGGCGAAGGCGGCGGGGCTGGTGTACGTGGCGGCGTTCGCGCCGGATCAGGGCGAGCCGGTCGGTGCGCTGGACGCGAAGTTCGGTGGACCGGCGACCAAAATTGGTGTACCGCACGACTTTCCGCTGCCCGGTGGTGGCGTCGGTCAGGAGCTGACGGTCGCGCCGGACAAGTTCCACGACAACTTCGCTCAGGATCTGCCTGCGAACGAGGCGGCGGTGCTCGCCGCGGCGCAGCGGCCGATCGCGGTGACCTCGTTCATGGAGCCCAGCGGGGCCCCGGCGTGGAAGTCGCTGCCGAGCTGGGCGCTGGTGGCCAAGGACGACCGGATGATCCCGGCCGACGGACAGCGGGAGATGGCCAAGCGGATGAACGCGACCACGGTCGAGCAGGCCGGTAGTCACGCGGTCGCGTTGTCGCAGCCCGCGACGGTCACCGAGCTCATCGAGACCGCGGCGGGCACCGTCCAGCCCTGAGCGCAGGTACGAACGCATTAGCGTTTCTCAGGGTGACGCACTCGCGTTTCTCAGGTCCGGTCAGCAGACTGCGTGGGCGTGAGTCATCTGGAGTTGCCGTTTCTCGTGCTGTTCGGCACGATCCTCGCCCAGCCGCTCGGTCGGCGGCTCGGCGTGGCCCCGGCCGTGCTGATGACGGTGTTCGGCTGTGTGCTTGCCTTGATCCCGGCGGTGCCCGATGTCCGGGTCGCGCCGGATCTGATTCTGCCGCTGCTGCTTCCGCCGCTGCTGTACGCGGCGGCGCGGCGCACCTCGTGGCGGACGTTCGCGCAGAACTGGAGTGCGATCGCGCTGCAGGCGTTCGGGCTGGTGATCGCTACCGCGGTCGTGGTGGCGGTGGTTGTGCACCTGTGGCATCCGGCGGTGCCGCTGGCCGTGGCGTTCGTGCTCGGCGCGCTGGTGGCACCGCCGGACCCGGTGGCCGTCGGCGCGCTGGCCGGGCGGCTCGGGCTGCCGCGGCGGCTGGTCGCGGTGCTGGAAGGCGAGGGGCTGTTCAACGACGTCACCGCGATCGTGCTGTACGGGATCGCGGTGCAGGCGGTGGTCACCGGGCAGTTCTCCGCCTGGTCGGCGGGGCTGGACTTCGTGGTGTCGGCGGTGGTCGGTGTCGCGGTCGGGTTGGTGTTCGGCTGGGGCGGCAGTCGGTTGATGCGGCGGCTGGACGAGGCCGCGTGGCAGGTGGCGCTGGGTTTGGCGCTGCCGTTCGCGGCCTATCGGCTGGCCGAAGCCTGGGGTGGCTCGGCGGTGCTCGCGGTGCTGGTGTGCGCGTTGTATCTGACCGACGCGGCCGGCGATTTCGGTGACAGCGATTACCGGCTGGTCGGCGACTCGTTCTGGGCGATCGTCGAAATGCTGGTCACCGGCGTCGCTTTCGGGCTCATCGGACTGGAGTTGGCCACCGTGCTGCGCGACGTCGGCCCGGAGTGGCCGCGGTTCCTGGGGGTCTCGGGTGCGGTGATCGGCGCCGTCGTGGGGGTGCGGCTGGTCTGGTCGATGGGGACGTGGGCGGTGTTCGGTCGCTGGTGGCGGCGACGAGAGGCGGACGAGCCATATACCTGGCGGGAGACCATGGTCACCTGGTGGGCGGGGCAGCGCGGGGTGGCCACGGTGGCGTTGGCCTTGGCGGTGCCGCTGACTACCGAGTCGGGAGCCGCGTTCCCGTGGCGCAACGGGATCCTGTTCACCGCCTTCGCCCTGGTGCTTTTCACGCTGCTGATCCAGGGGCCGACGCTGTCGCTGGTGGTGCGCGCGACGGGAGTTCGAGTCGACAGCGCGGCGGAGCGGTTGATGGAGCGGCAGCTGTGGACCCGGATTCTGCGTGCAGAGCTCGCCCGGCTGCAACAAGTCGCGCACGCCGAGGGCCTGCCGGACGAGGTGTACGACCGATTGCATGTCGGTATCGAAAGACGATTGGCCAGAGCCGACCCCGAAGCGGCCGACGACGCGAAGGCGGCGGCCGAGGGCAGTTTCGGCCTGAATCGCAAGCTCGATCGGATCAATCAGGCGGTGCTGGCGGCGGGGCGTACCGAGGCGATGGCCGCGCGGCGGGAACCGGGGGTGCCGCCGGATCTGGTCGATCGGGTGATGCGGCGACTCGACCTGCGTTCGCCGTAGCATTGCGCAGTGCTACCGGTCTCGCTGTCGTGGTGATGGGCGGTAACGCACAGTGATGGCGGCAGGGGCGCTGACCTTGTGCAGGTTGATCGGGCTGCACCTGTCGCCAGCGGGCCATTGATTGCGCATCGCCAGCGAATCGCCGGGGCGGGCGACACGCGGACTTCGGCTGGTGCAAGGGGTGTGGGCCGCCTTCGCATCCCTGTAGCAAACAGTCCGGCGCAGCTCCCTGAAGGTGGCGCGGTCTGCTGCTACCGTCCGACACCGTGACTTCGGACAGCGTGGAAGCAGCCGGCTCGGACCGCCGCCTCGGCCTGCGCATGTGGCTCCTGCCGGTGGCCGTGCTCGGCGTGTTCATGGCGCTACTCGGCACGATGTATCTGGCGTACGTGGTCGATCCGGAAGAGAACATGCACGACTTTCCGATCGCGCTGGTGAATCAGGACGTCGGCGACACGATCGGCGCGCCGGGGCAGCAACGGCGGGTGGTCTTCGGCGATCAAGTCACCGACGGCCTGAAAAGGGCGGTGCCCGCGGACAAGATCGACTTGCAGGTGGTCTCCGCCAACGAGGCGTCGCTGCGTATGCAGGACAACAAGGTGTACGGCACGATCCTGATCCCGAGCGACTTCAGCAAACGGCTGGGCATCCTCGGGGTGGGTAGCGTGATCCCCGGTGATATCGAGCGGCCGATCATCGCGTTGCAGACCAATCCGCGCAGCGGCGCGTTCGTGACCGAGATCGTCACACAGATCGGTACGCAGGCACTCGATCAGGTGAATACGCAGGTCGGCCAGCAGCTCACCGAGCAGGTGCGGGCGCAGCTGACGCCCTCGCCCGGCGGGCCGCCCGCGCCCGAACTGAGCGGCGCCAGCCGGGTTGCGCTCGCTGAACCGCTGCAGATCGTCACCGAACCGTTCCATCCGCTGCCCAGCGGCACCGGGCAGGGGCTCACGGCGTTCTTCTACGCGCTGCTGCTCTTGCTGGCCGGGCTGGTCGGCTCGATGACCATCCACACGATGATCGACGCGCAACTCGGCTTCGTGCCCACCGAGTACGGACCGTGGTTCGTGCACTTCCCGCCGACGCCGATCTCGCGCTTCCACACGCTGCTGATCAAATGGGGCGTCATGGTGGTGACCGCGAATGTTGTTGCGGGGGTGTTCCTTCTCGTCGCGAAGGCGCTCGGCATGCCCGTCGACCACCCGCTCGGGCTCTTCCTCTACAGCGCGTTGGCCATCATCGCCGTCGGCGTCACCGGGCTGTCCGTGCTCGCGGCCGTGGGATCGGCGGGCCTGCTGATCAACCTGATCTTGTTCATCATTCTCGGGCTGCCGTCTTCCGGCGGCACCGTGCCGATCGAGGCGACGCCGAAATACTTCAGCTGGCTCGCGTCCTTCGAGCCGATGCACCAGGTGTTCCTCGGCGTGCGCGCGATCCTCTACTTCGACGCGAGCGGTCCGGCGGGGCTCAGCCGGGGCGTCTGGATGGCGGCGCTCGGACTGGCCATCGGTCTCGTGCTCGGCGTGGTGATCACCCGCTGGTACGACTATAAAGGCCTGCGCCGCAGCGGAACCGGTCAACCGGTAGCGCAGTAGCACGTCAGGCGGGGATTCCGGGCCGGAGCAGTGGTCGTGCCCGGCTTGTCCGTTCCCGCCTCGGCGGGCGGAGGTTCTGCGTACCCTGGGTCGGCGAGTCGCCCGGCGACCACAGGTCAGCCGAACCCCTTCGACCAGAGAGCGTTTCGTGACTACTGCCCAGTTTGCTTTTCCGGTCCGCGATGTCGAGCGCAAGGTGCTCGACCGAGTCGCCGAGTTGGCGGAGGGGTTTCGGGCCGTCGCGGCCGAGTACGACGAGCGGGCCGAGATCGCGGTGGCGCACCTGACGGCGCTACACGACGCCGACCTCGATCGGGCGGTGTTACCGGAACACGTCGGCGGGCTCGGGCTGAGCTACGCGGCGCTCGGGCACGTGGTGTGCGTGCTGGCGAAGGCGGATCCGTCGACGGCGACGATCTGGACAATGCATGCGGGGGCCGGTGTCGCGCTCGCGGAGTTCACCAAGGAGACACTGGGCTCGTTCTTCGCCGAGGAGTTCCTCGCGGGGAAGCGTTTCGCCAACGCGCTGTCCGAACCCGCCAGCGGGAACCGGTTTCTCAACCCTCAGCAAGATGCTGTCGCGGTGGCGGGCGGTTGGTCGCTGACCGGGGCGAAGCGATTCGTCTCCGGATGCGAGATCGCCGAGTACCTGTTGGTGAACGCGCGGGTCGACGAGGCGCCTGCGTTCTTCGGAGTGGTTCCCGACGCGACGGTGTCGACCATCCCGATCTGGGACACCCTCGGCCTGCGGGCGACACGCAGCCAGCTGCTGTCGTTCGACAACACGCTGCTGCGCAGCGAATACCGTGGTCGGGCACCAGGTTTCGGAGATTTCGCGGTCATCCAGGCCGGGCTACCCGCCATCTCGCTCGGCATCGCCGACGCCGCGCTGGACGCGCTGGTGCAGCACGCGCAGTCGCGGGTGATCCTCGGTAAGCCGTTGTCGCATCAGCAGTGGGTGCAGTACGAGGTCGCCGACGTGCAGATCAAACTGGCGGCAGCGCACGCACTGTACGAGCGGGCACTGTGGGAGGCGGACAACGGGATACCGAGCTTCTTCCCCGAGCTGTCGCGCGCGAAGTATCTCGCCAACAAGGTCGCCGTGGACGTCGCGCAATTGGGTGTGCGGGTGGGCGGTGCGTCGGGTTATCTCAAACAGTCGCCCATCCAGCGCCACCTGCGTGACGCCGAGGCGGGCCAGCTGATGGCGTACTCGACCGAGGTGCTCGCCGGCGAGATCGGCAGGTCGGTGCTGGGCGTGCCGGAAGGCGAGTAGTGGTCGGCTGCGGGCGTGCGACCCGGTGCCGGAGGGCACCGGGTCTCGTGGCTTGCGCGGTGATCTCCGCGGCAGCCGGACTATTGCCACGGCACATTGTTGGAGTCGTGCCGTAGCGCAGTTATCTCCCCGGGCAGAGTCGTCTTGGCGCGCCGTCGGTTCCGAGCTGAGCGTCGACGCACCCTGCGGGCAGATCGCCGTAGGCTCGGGGGCCGAAGTTGGCGGTGACCGTCAGTGTGCCGTCACCGAATGTGCTGCGTTGCACCAGATGATCTGCGGTGAGCCACTGGAAGTCGGTCATCGGCGTCGCGGCGGCTGCCTCGTGTAGCGGTGCGAAATACTGTTGCAGGCGGGCGATTTCGGCACTGTGGGTGGTGAGTTGCTCCTGGTCCAGGACGAGGTTCAGTGGGGTGTTGTTCAAGATCGAAGTCAATGCGCGCATCGTTTGTTGTTGCGGCAGTTTGTAGTACGGCAGTTCCCAGCGGTCCAGGTTGATCACCGAGTCGTGCAGCACGGTTTCATACAGCGGGACCCGGTAGGCCGGATCGAACATGGCCTTCGCCACCGGCGCCGGCAGTTCGGCGGGCTGGAAGAAGTTACGTGGAGCTCGCGCCGGTGCCCAGCCGCCCCAGGATTGCTTGTCGCGCTCGGCTTGCCACAGCAGGTCCGAGACCGGCGTCTGGGAGCCGTGGCTGTAGGCGAGTACTGAGCTCGCCCACGCGCCTGCGGACTCCGAGCCGAGCACCTGCTTGCGGTCCTCGGCCAGGGCGCGCATGCGGGCCAGCCGGTTGGTGCGGTCCTGCTGCTGGTTCATCGGGTGGTCGGGGCTGTAATCGTCGAAGAATTCACCCGCGGCGTCGACGTCGAGGAAGTAGGTGTTCGCGCCGTTGGCGGTGATGCCTGCGTACCTGTCGGCGAGCAGGCTCGGCTGCTGGGACAGTGCTTGGGAACTGAGGTAGCAGCCGCGACCGCCGAAGCCGGTCTGCGGCTTGCCGTCCGCGTCGTGCACGCAGCCGGTCGGCCACAGCGGGTCAGGCCAGCGGGAGCTCGGGTTGTCGGCGGTGGCCGGGTCTTGGGCGTTGGCGTACGAATCGTAGGGTCCGGCAAGGTATCCGGCCTGCTTCGCGGCGTCGATGGCGTCGGGGGGCATCGGGTCGTCGCCGGCGTCGTAGCCGAGCCACATGCGGGTCAGGCCGAGATCGCGCATCGTGCGGATCGCGTCGGGGGTGCGGCCGTCGCCCCAGAGGTAGGCGTGGAAAGCGCCGAGCAGCTTCGCGATCGCGGGGTTCTGCCGGATCTTGTCGGTCAGGGAACGGAACTGGCCGTGTTGCCTGAGCCAGGCGCGGTAGTCCTTGGCCGCGGCGACCGGGGAGGCGTCGGTCAGGGCGAAAGTGACTGTGTAATCCCGGGTATCGGCTCTGGCTGCGAAATCGTGTTCGGCTGTCGCGCGGAGTTTCCCATCGACGGAGTCCACCGTCAGCGTGGTACCGATGTCGGTGGGGGCGAGGTAGCTGACGCCGCGCTCGCCGATGCGGTATCCCCAGAACGGCATGGTCAGTCCGGAGGTCAGGTCGAGGGGATTGCCGACAAGGGTGGCGTCGGGGGAGTTCCAGAACGGGTCGTCGACGGGGAGCGACAGTCCCTCGCCGCGGGGGAGCTGGAGGGCGGCAGCGGCGGGGTCGGTGCCGGTGACCGGCCAGGCGAGTCGTTCGTCGCGGTCGCTGTGCAGGACAACACGCAGGCGGCCGTCGGCAGCGTCGGCGGCGGCGGTCAAGCCCCTGTCGGGGTAGGTCCAGGTGGCCAGGTCGCCGGTGATCCGGATCGGGCCTGCGGGGCCGAGCGCGGGCGCTCCTGCGGAGATGGTGACGCGTGTGCCGTCGTCGATGACCCCGGTGATAGCCAGTGATGCGGTGTCCACCTCCGTCTGGCCGCCGGCGATCGGTACGAGGACGTGGTCGCCGCGTTGCTGTGGTCGTGTGCTGTCGGCGTTGCTGTCGCAGGCCGTGACGGTCAGGCCGGCGATCAGCAATACGGTGGTGAAGGCGATCCCGCGGTAGGCGAGTTCGATGCTGCGACGTCTCATGCTCGGCACGTTGCCGAAGCCGGATGAGAGTTCGATGAGACGACATGCGGGTCCCCGGCCTGCGCGGATCCCATCCGTAGTATCCGGAAGATGCGCGTGTTGGTGGTGGACGACGAGGACGCGGTCCGGACGGCGCTGGTGCGCGCGATGGACAGCGAGGGCTACGAGACCCGCGCCGCGGGAGACGGTGCGGCCGCACTCGCCGTGA
Organism: Nocardia sp. NPDC052316; assembly: GCF_044547795.1. Taxonomy (NCBI): domain Bacteria; kingdom Bacillati; phylum Actinomycetota; class Actinomycetes; order Mycobacteriales; family Nocardiaceae; genus Nocardia; species Nocardia sp. NPDC052316. Next base: position 7,660 of record NZ_JBIUBB010000007.1, on the reverse strand, counting down.
TCCAGCGGTGGCAGCCGGAGGTGGTGCTGCTGGATGTGCTGATGCCGTTCCTGGACGGGCTGACCGCGTGCAGGCAGTTGCGGGCGCGGGGCGACCGCACGCCGATCTTGATGCTGACCGCCCGGGACGCGGTCGCCGATCGGGTGGACGGGCTCGACGCCGGCGCGGACGACTACCTGGTCAAGCCGTTCGACCTGGACGAACTGCTGGCCAGGGTGCGCGCGCTGGTCCGGCGGACCTATCCCGACGACGGTGCCGTGCTGTCCTGTGCGGATCTCGTCATGGATACCACCGCGCACGAGGTTCGCCGGGGCGCCCGGCTCGTCGAACTCAGCCGCACCGAGTTCGCGCTGCTGGAGGTGCTGCTGCGCAATGAAGGCCAGGCGTTGCCGCGGGAGACGCTCATCGACCGCGTTTGGGGGGCCGGGGTGGGCTCGACGTCGAACTCGCTCGAGGTCTACATACGGTATCTGCGGCGCAAGCTGGAAGCCGACAACGAACCCCGGCTGATCCACACCCTGCGTGGTATCGGCTACCGGCTGGCCCCGCCGTGAGGCTGCCCGGTTCGCTGCGCGCTCGTATCGCGTTGTTCTGCGTGGTCGCTATCGCGGTCGCACTGGCGGGGATGGGGGTGGCGGCCTACGCCGTGGTCGCGCATGAGCTCGACCGCTCGCTCGACCTCGGGCTGCGCCGGGAAGCCACCCGGATCAGCCGCACGGTCACCACCGACCCCGAGGTGGCCACCGCGTCCGGGCCGTGCCGGTACCTGACCGCGCCCAGCTGTGTACAGGTGGTGGGCGCGGACGGGCGGATCGAATCCGAGCACGACCCGGACCAGCCGCTGCCGGTCGACGCCGCTACCGCCGCGGTCGCGGCAGGCACGCGACCGGCGTACTTCAGCGATATCCGGCTGGACGGGTATCGGCTCCGGATGTATACCGCGCCACTGCGTTCCGGTAGTGCGGTGCAGGTCGCGCAGCGCGCCGACCCCGTGGATACGAGTCTTCGCCGCGTCGCCTACGCCCTGCTAGCCGCGGCGGCGGTCGGGACGTTGCTCGCCGTCGGGGTGGGGTTCGCTGTCGCTCGTCGGGCCGTCGCGCCGGTCACCGCGGTGACCAGGGCCGCCGAGCGCATCGCGAGCACCAGGGACCCGCGCCAGCACATCACCGTCACCGGGCCCGACGAACTGCGCAGTCTGGCAAGCAGTTTCAACACGATGCTCGACGAGCTCGATCAGGCGCTGACCGCCGAGCGGAACTCCCGTGCGGCCCAGCACCGTTTGATCGCCGACGCCTCGCACGAACTGCGCACACCGCTGACGGCACTGCGCACCAATATCGATCTGCTGCGCCGGGCCGCCCGCCTCAGCGGCGAACAACTCGACGAAACGGCGTCCGCCTTGCGTATCCAGTCCGAGGAACTCTCCGGTCTGGTCACCGATCTCATCGACCTCGCGCGCGCCGACGACCCGGCCGCCGCGGCGGAAGCCTTCGAGGATCTACGGCTCGACCTGCTGGTAGCGGACTGTCTGCGGACCGCTGAGCGGCACTGGCCGACACTGACATTCGCCGCCGAGCTCGAACCCGTCACCATCAGCGGCGCGCACGCTCGGCTCGTGCGCGCCATCACCAACCTGCTCGACAATGCCGCCAAATTCAGCCCGGCCCAGGGTGTTGTCCGCGTTGTGTTGCGGCACAACGCATTGACGGTCCGCGACCACGGGCCGGGGATACCGCCGCAGGACCTGCCGCATATCTTCGATCGCTTCTACCGCTCCACCACCGCGCGGGCGAAGCCCGGACACGGTCTCGGCCTGGCGATTGTCCAACAGGTAGCGGCTCTGCACGGCGCCGAGGTCGCCGCCGAATCCGCTCCGGGCGGCGGCGCGCTGTTTCGGCTCAGCTTTCCGTCGACGGACTGAGCCACCGGAGGATTTCCGGTCACTCGGAAATCCCCAGATTTGCCGCTGGCGTGCTGGTCTCGGAAGGAGAAATATAGGCGTGCAACCGCCAGCGGGAGCGGCGATTCGAAGCCGGGCCGCGTCCGCTGTTCGCCACGAGATGGGAGCGGCCTGTGCACGACGTCACCGATACCCCGGAGGCACCGCTCGGTGCGGGCACCGATGAGCTCGCGGAGCGCTATACCTGGGAGATCGTCCATGACGGGGTGACCGTTGATTCGGGGGAGAGCCGACTAGGCGAGCCGCATCCGCTGACCGGCAGCACCGCGGGGCAGTACTACGAGGTCGCGTGCGGACTGTTCGAGCAAGCCTGCGACACGGTGGTGGAGGAACACCGGTACGAGGTGATGATGGCGCGCGTCGACGGCAACCCGGAACCGCGCCCGGTCACCGTGGTCACCGTGCTGCTGCGCTATGCCGACGGCAGCGTCGCGATATCCATGACAGCTCACCCGCGGCATCGGCCGATCACCGACAAGGACATGACGGAGTACCGCGAATACCTGGAATGGGCCGAAGAAGACCACCGCCGCTTTCTCCAGCGTAAAGCGCTGAGCGACGAAACATTCGATCTCCCTTGGGAATCCGCCGAAGAGGAGTGGGCCCCGGACGAAACGGTCGATCAGGCCGACCCACGGCTGAGCCGAATCGCCGAACTGGAGGGCGAAGCCGCCGACATCCGCGCCGAGGTTTTCGACCCCGACCACTGCCGGGAACTCCGATTCCGGGCCGATGAGAAGCTACGTGCGGCGCACGCCGCCGCGGTGGAGGCGGCGGCGAGCGGGGACGACACGGCGCTGGCCGCGGCCGAGCGGGAAGTTCTGCGCCGGACCGAACGTCTCGCCCGGTGGACGACGCTGCTCGCCGAAACCACTGCCGCTTACCTCCAGGCCGCGGCGCTCGACGCGGAGGCCGCTCAGGTGCGGCGCGCGATCCAAGCCGACACTCACGAGGCCGAGGCCGCGGCCGGATTGCCGGGCGACGTCGAATAGTTGGGCGCGACGCACTGTTTCCGGTGCCTACCGAGAGATCGGTAGGCACCGGGTAATTCACAGCGCCAGTAGCGCGCGGTGGCCGATACGTGGATCTGCCAACGGGCGCAATGCGATTCGCATCAAGGCGAGGGCGTTGTCGTCGCCCGCGATACGGTTCGCTTTCAGTGCCCCGCACGCGAGACACTGGTGGACCAACTGCCATTCGCCGTCGTCGCGGGCGGACATGCTCACCGCATCCATCCGGCCACGGCACTGCTCGGCGCGGTCGCCGGGGACGCGCCGGTCCACGTGGCGGCTGGACAGGCAGTGTGGGCAGTGGTTGCGGTGTGCGGTGCCCGGTGCGGTGATCGGCACGTCCATGCGGCAGCCGACGCAGCGGAACGCATCGCCGGATTCGCCTGCGCGACCGTGCAATACGTCCTTGGTGCGTTGTGGGCGGCGGACCGCCGGTTTCCTTCGTGGCATGTCGCACCTCCCTACAGGTCGCCGAAAACTTCGAGTGGGAACGGTGGTTCGGCGAGCGGGCGGACCGCCATGCGCATCAGGATGAGCTGGTTGTCGTCGCCGCACACGGGGTGCAGCGCCAGCTCGTGACAGCGGGTGCAGCGGTGCACCACGGCCCATTCGCCGGTGCGCAGCACGGCAATCGAGAGCGGCGCCATTCTGGCGCGGCAATCGGAGGTGCCACCCTCGACGTGGTCGTGGGTGTGCCGTGAGTTGAGGCAGCTCGGGCAGTGGTTACGCCAGCTGTTGTCCGGCGCGAGCGTGGCCACGACGAGGCCGCAGCGCACGCAGGTGAAGGTGTCGGTACGCAGCGAAGCGCTGGGACCGGGAGAGGTGTTGTCTGACACCCGGATTACTCCTTTGCTGAGGGCTTGATGCAGTAACAGCAGGAGCAGGCCGAGCGCGCCTCGCGAGTATTTAGCGGCTGTGGGCGGTGCGGGCGTGGGCGGAACCGGTGCGGCTCGGCGCCACGCGGGGAGGCGCGCTCGGCGCGGTCCGGGTCATAAACACTCTTTCTTCCGTGGGCCGTCAGCCCGGGTAAACCGATCTCTCAGGCGCTCTGCCAGCGCGGCGGCAACCGTAGCAACGGGCAGGTCGCTGTCGCCACTGATTTTGCGGGCGCGGTCGCGCAGATCTGTCGGCCCCGGCGATCTCGGCTACCGGGGTCGGCCTATTCGGAGGTCGCTTGCGGGGCAGCGCGGTAGTTCCGGAGGACGAGCGTGAGGCTGGCTGCCGCCGCGAGCGCCGCAACGGCGAACATCGACGGGTAGCCGAAACCCACGTCCTCGTGCAGGAACGACAGCAAGGCCGGCACGCCGAAGCCCAGATAGCTCACCGAGTAGAACACCGCGGTCAACCCGGCCAGATCGGCTGGAGTGGCGATGCGTTCGATCTCCTGGAGTCCGGCGACCATCCCGATGCCGTAGCCCGCGCCGAGGATGACGGCCGTCGCGAGGGTCGCCCACAGCGTGAGTGCGCCGGAAGCCCAAGCCGCCGCGATCATTCCGCAGGTGACGAAGACGAGGGAGACGACCGCTGCGCGTGCGGTGCCGGGTTTGTCGATCCGCCGGGCCACGGACTGTATCGCGAAACCGCAACTGAGCGTGATGACTCCGACGAGTGCCGAGAACGCGATCGGTGCACCGTTGATGTGTGGCGCCATCAGTGTCGGCATGACCGCGTATGCCGTGCCGGCCGAGGTGAACAACCACAGTGCGACCGGCAGTGCCACGCAGCGGAATCGGCGGTGCCCGGCCGCAGGGACCTTCAGGTCATCGCGCAGGCGACCCGGATTCTCGTGGGGGACTATCGTTTCCGGAGCCCGCGCCACCCATAGTGCGGCGACGAGGCACAGTGCGACATTGATCAGATATGCGAGTGTGTTCGGCCACGGTGCCCACTGGGCGAGCAGTCCGGCGAAGCCCGCGCCGACCGCGAAGCCGCCGGTGAGGCTCATGGCCGAGCGACGCGCCCCGGTGCCGCCGGGGAGTGCGGGACCGAACGGTGGTTGCGCGAGCTCCTTCAACCAGCTGCTGCCGACCGCCATGGCCAGTCCGAGCGCAACCCCGCACAGCACCCGACCGGCGGAAAGTGCGGGCACAGCGGCGGATCCGAAGGCCAGCAGCAGCGAGCCCGCCGCACTGATCAGCGGGGCGGGACGCAGCAACGCGCGGCGGCCGTACCGGTCCGACAGCGGTCCGCCGATCAACAGTGCGGGCACGATGCCGAGCACGTAATAGAACAGCAGCAGATCCACCGTTGTGACGGGCAGGCCGTGGCTTTTGTACATCACCAGCAGCGGGGTGAATTCGTTGCCGCCCCAGGCGATGGCGAACATCGCGGCGGCGACACCCCACCAGGCTTTCGGGGTAGCCCGGGTGGTGGGCCGGGCCGCGGTGGTCAGCGTCGTCATCACAACCCCCGTAGCTCTAGCTGGTGCACGCCGGAGAGATGCTCGGCCAATGCGGTGGCGAAGCGGTCCACCTCGCCGGCTTCGATCAGGCCGGCCAGGTGCGCGTGCTGCTCGATGATCCGGTCGATATCGATCGGCCCGCGGCGCAGCGCGACGCTGTTCATCCGGCGCTGCCGCTCGCGCAATGAGTCGTAGAAGCTCGCCAGCAGCGGGTTGCCCGCCGCGATTACATACGAGCGATGGAAGTCGGTGTCCACCAGGGCGAACTGGTCGAGGTCGCCTGCGGCGGCCAGCTCGCGTTGCCGGTCGAGCGAGGAACGGAACAGCGACGACAGCGCCGTCCGGTCGGTGCCGGCCAGCGCACGCACGGCGGCTGCCTCGACGACGTAGCGGGCGTAGGCGACATGCTCGGCCTCGTCCGGCGGGATCGGCACCACGAGCGCGCCGCGCTTGGGGTAGAGCTTCATCCAGCCTTCGGTTTCCAGCCGCAGGAACGCCTCGCGCACCGGGGTCCGTGACGTGCCGAGCTCGGCGGCTATCTCACCCTCGCTGATCAGTTCGCCACCGGACAAACCGCCGGTCAGGATGCGTTCCTTGACCTCGCGGTAGGCATGCTCGGCCGATGAATACGTCTTAGACACAAGTTGTATCTTAGGTAGGAATAGGCGCGAACCGACTGTGAGGTTTGTTACCGCTCGAGTGGTGGGTAGTTGGTCGATGCGTTCGTGCGTCGGACCCCACGCCGGTCGGTGAGATGCATACCCGAGGTGCCGGAGGGCTGTGGGCGATCCGCGGCTGATGGTGCGGGAGCCTGTGGCGGTTTCGCTCCGGCCTGCTGTCGAACATTTTTCGGGCGGAACCCGCCACGGCGGATCTGTTCTGAGGATTCCACCACGCATCGGCTAGTTCGAAGAATTATCTTCATATATATAGACCTGATCTTGCATGATCTTCATAATTTGAGCTGTAACGGTCCATATTATGCGGATCGACTATCGACATCCATCGACAGTGACATCCATCGACATTCAGGAGCGCAGGTGAAGATCGGGGTCCCCCGCGAGGTCAAGAACCACGAGTATCGGGTTGCGATCACCCCGGCCGGTGTGCACGAGCTCGTCTCTCGCGGGCACGAGGTGTACATCGAGACCGGTGCCGGTCGCGGGTCGGCGTTCGAGGACGAGGCATACACCGTCGCCGGTGCGCGGGTACTGAACTCCGCCGACGAGGTGTGGGGCACCGCCGAACTGGTGCTCAAGGTGAAAGAGCCGGTCGCCGAGGAGTATGCGCGGATGCGGGAAGGGCAGGTGTTGTTCACCTACCTGCACCTGGCGGCCTCCAAGGAGTGCACCGATGCGCTGCTGAGCTCGGGCATCACCTCGATCGCTTACGAAACGGTCACCGGCCGGGACGGATCGCTGCCGCTGCTGGCCCCGATGAGTGAGGTCGCGGGCCGGCTGGCCCCGCAGGCAGGCGCCTACCACCTGATGCGCAACGGCGGCGGCCGTGGCGTGTTGATGGGCGGCGTGCCCGGCACCCCGCCCGCCAGCGTGGTCGTGATCGGCGCGGGTGTCGCGGGCGGCAACTCGATCGCCATCGCGCACGGCATGCGCGCCGAGGTGACCGTGCTCGACCTGAACATCGCCCGGCTGCGCGAGATCGACGCGCAGTACAAAGGGCAGGTGCGGACCATCATGTCCAACCGGCTCGAAGTCGAAAAAGCCGTGCGCGAAGCCGATCTGGTGATCGGCGCGGTGCTGGTGCCGGGCGCGAAGGCGCCGACGCTGGTCTCGAACGACCTCGTCGCGCAGATGAAGCCGGGTTCGGTGCTCGTCGATATCGCCATCGATCAGGGTGGCTGCTTCGCCGACTCGCGCCCGACCACGCACGCGGACCCGACCTACCGGGTGCACGAGTCGGTGTTCTACTGCGTCGCCAACATGCCCGGCGCGGTGCCTTACACCTCGACCGTCGCACTCACCAATGCCACGCTGCCGTACGTTGTTTCGCTGGCCGAGCACGGCTGGCGCGAGGCAGTGGCGGCGGATCAGGGCCTGGCGAGCGGTCTCAGTACGCATGGTGGTGTGCTGCTGTCCGCTTCGGTCGCGGCCGCACACGGTTACGCGGCCGAAAGCCTGGTTGCGTAACACGTTTCGCAGGGGCGGGGGGGGCGGGGGGGGGGGGGGGCCCCGCGCGGGGGGGTGGGTGGGGGGGGGGGGGGGGGCGGCCCCGGCCCCGAGGGCGGCCCGGCGCGCCCGCTGAGATTGTAGCAACCGGTGGGGAGGTGTG
>NZ_JBIUBB010000006.1:683378-878674 GCF_044547795.1 Nocardia sp. NPDC052316 | reverse complement strand
AACTCTCCGTTGAAGACTCTCAACCAACCTCCGAAGAGGTCAATCAGAAGAATAACTAGAGTCCGAAAACCTAGCAAAACAAAACGCCAGCAAAAAGAATTTGCTGACTAAATGTCCAACCTCTCAACCGGGGGGTATGAGAAGCCGGAACCAATAAATAATTGGCACTGACATTCATCGACACACTATTGAGTTCTCAAAGAACACACGCACACACTTCATCCCCGGCGCTAACCGGTTCGTCCGTGAGGCAACTTATCCAGCTTAGCTCAGCCGCTCCCCCAGAACCAAATCGGGGTCTCAGTCAAGCTAGTGTGAGCGTCAGGCGCTCCTCGTACTACCTCGTGTCCCTGGCCTTCGCTCAGCGTTTCCGCTCAGCTCCTCGGCTCCGGGTCGGTGTCCGTGTCGCTCTGACTCGAATAAAGTTACGTGTCTGCGTGCACGATGTCAAATCGCCTGGTCAGGAACGGTTTTCGGCGCTAACGCTTCATTCCGCGGCGCCGACCCGCTTCACTTCACCGCCCAGCGCCTGCAGCTGCTCGACGAAATTCGGGTAACCGCGGTCGATGTGGAAGACGTCGTGCACCTCGGTGGTTCCGTCGGCAACCAGACCGGCGAGTACCAAGCCGGCGCCCGCCCGGATGTCGGAGGACCACACCGGCGCGCTCGACAGCCGCGGGATTCCGCGCACCACCGCGTGATGACCATCGGTCCGCGCGTCGGCGCCGAGCCGGATCATCTCCTCCACGAAACGGAAGCGCGCCTCGAAGACGTTCTCGGTGATCATCGAGGTGCCGTCGGCGATCGCGGCGAGCCCGATGGCCATCGGCTGCAGATCGGTGGGGAACCCGGGGAACGGCAGCGTCGAGAAGTTCACCGCGCGCGGCCGCTCCGCCTGCACGACCCGGAAGCCGTCCTGCTCGAACGAGATCCGCGCGCCCGCCGAACGCAGCTTGTCCAGCACCAACGACAGATGCTTCGGATTCACCCCGGTCACCCGGACGTCGCCCATGGTCATCGCGGCGGCGATGCCCCAGGTCGCCGCGACGATGCGGTCGCCGATCACGCGATGGGTGGTCGGCGACAACCGCTTGACGCCCTGCACCGTCAGCACCGAGGTGCCCGCGCCGGTGATACGGGCCCCCATCTGCACGAGCATGTTGCACAGGTCGACGATGTCGGGTTCGCGCGCGGCGTTGTCGATCACCGTCTCGCCCTCGGCGAGCACGGCCGCCATCAGGATGTTCTCGGTCGCACCCACCGAAGGGAAGTCGAGCCGAATCTTGGCGCCCTGCAGCTCGTCGGCCCGCGCGACCACACAACCGTGCTCGATCTCGCTGGTCGCGCCGAGCAACCGCAGGCCGGCCTGGTGCATGTCCAGCGGGCGGGAGCCGATCGCGTCACCGCCGGGCAGCGCGACGACCGCCCGCTTGCAGCGCGCCATCAGCGGTCCGAGCACACACACCGACGCACGGAACTGCGTCACCGCGGGAAAGTCCGCGTGGTACTTCGGTTCTGCGGGGGTGTCGATGGTGACCACCCCGCCATCGATCGCGACGTCGCAGCCGAGGCCGCGCAACACGTCACCCATCAGCGGCACGTCGAGAATGTCCGGGCAGTTCGTGATCGTGGTGGTGCCCTCGGCCAGCAAGGCAGCGGCCATCAGCTTGAGGACGCTGTTCTTGGCGCCCCCCACCGCGACTTCACCGACGAGTCTGTTCCCGCCGGTAACCAAAAACCGTTCCATGCCGCCTCTCCGCGTATTCGGCGCACTGTTGGGTGCAAGGATAGTTGCGGCACTGTTCCGCCACTCCGGGTATTCAGCGCACTAGTGGGTGCCACGGTAGTTCGGTTGCGGGCCGGCGGTCGGGTGCCGGTGCTGAGTTCTGGGTCTACCCGGGGTGTAACCCAAGAACTCGAGGACATGCGTCCTCACGTCTCGAGCATTATCAGGTGCTCGACCTGGTTCCGCCGGGCTTCCACAGGATATCGCCGCCGGGATTGGCCACCCGGCTCAGGATGAACAGCAGATCCGACAGCCGGTTCAGGTACTTGGCCGGCAAAACATTCGTGTCGTCCGGGTGTGTCTCGATGGCTGCCCAGGCAGAACGTTCCGCGCGCCGGGCGACGGTGCGCGCTGTGTGCAGCAGCGCCGCCAGCGGGGTACCGCCCGGCAGAATGAACGAATTCAGTGCGGGCAGTTCGGCATTGAACTCATCGCACCAGCCTTCGAGCCGGTCGATGTAGGGCTGGGTGATGCGCAGCGGCGGATACTTCGGCTCCGTGACAATGGGGGTAGACAGATCGGCGCCCGCATCGAACAGATCGTTCTGTATCTGCAGCAGTACCGCACGCAACTGCTCCTCGGGCTGCCCGAGCGCGATCGCCACCCCGATTGCGGCGTTCGTCTCATCGCAATCCGCGTACGCGACCAGCCGAGGATCGGTCTTCGCCACCCGCGAGAAGTCGCTGAGACCAGTGGTCCCGTCATCGCCGGTGCGCGTATAGATCCGCGTCAGATGAACACTCACAGGACCAACCCTAGCTCCCCCGCCGTTCTGAGCCCCCTGCCGCACAGCAATGCGCTCGACTGTTGCGTTCCGGGCCTGCGATCGGATTCACCTCGGTTCTGGGACCCAGTTCGCACGAGATCAGTTGTTGCGGCCCACAGTGGAATCTTTTCGTCACGCAGCCGGAGTGCGTGGGATCAACGCATTCGGCGGGTGCGGTCCGAGGGGCGCGACTCCACCCAGGACAGAAACGCGGTCCGCGAGGCCCGATCCAGGGCGAGTTCGAAACTGCCCTCTCGATCGGCCACCGCGATCACCGCGATGTCGTCGCTCATGATGTCGAATTCGTCGCCGACGGGCCCGCGGCGGTCGCCGATCTCGATGCCCTGGCGGTGAATTGTGCAGTCGGGGCCGAGTTTCAGGCTGGTCAGCTTAAAAAAGACCATTCGGTCTTCGTCATATCGGAGCAGACCGTGCCGCCAACCCTGACCACCGCGGGCGGGCAATACCCGCAACAGTGCGGCGGTTCCGCCGCGCCGCAACATGATCAGGCGATAGGTCGAGGCCAGGGCCAAGAACACGAGCGTGAGCACCAGAATGATCAGGAGAACCATCCCGGTCTGCAATGCAGTTCGTCCCTTCGCTCTGTCGCCGTGTCGTCGACACCCTATTCAATTGGCGGTACTCGCAAGCCCTCCGTGGATACGCAAGCTACCGCCTCCGGGCTCGTCGCTCGCACCGCCGTGCGGTCATTCAACCACGACACCAAGTTTACAAACTGGGGGGCCGTGTATTAAGACGACCACAAGTGGGTGTGAAGACAACTGTCGGCGGCGAAGGTCTCTTCGCCGCCGACAGTCTCGTGCTCGAATATCCGGTTGTCGCTTACGCGCTCGCAGCCTGCTCCGCCGCGCGGACCTGGGCCTGCGCCGCGAGCTGATCCTCTTCGCTGGCCGCCGAGTCGGCCAGCACACGCCGTGCCGCCTCGACATCCACCTCGTCCGCGAACTCCGCGGACTCGGCCAGGATACGGACCGTGCTCGCGGTCACGGAGAAGAAGCCGCCGTGCACCGCCGCGACGATGCGCTCACCGTCGGTGGAGACGATGGCCACCGTGCCGCCCTCGACCAGCTGGCCGAGCAGCGGCTCGTGACCCGGCATGATGCCGATCTGGCCCTCGGTGGTCTGCGCGCTGACGAACGTCGCTTGCCCGGCCCAGAGCCGTCGTTCGACGGCGACCAGGTCAACTGACATTTCCGACATCGGTGACTACTTTCCGGCGATCTTCTTCGCGGCCGCCTCGACATCGTCGAGGCCACCGCAGCTGTTGAACGCCTGCTCCGGGAAGTGGTCGAACTCGCCCTTGCAGACCCGGTCGAAGTCGTCGATGGTCTGCTCCAGCGGAACCACCGAACCGACCTGACCGGTGAACTTCTCGGCCACGATGAAGTTCTGGCCGAGGAACTTCTCCAGGCGACGGGCGCGACCGACGAGGACCTTGTCCTCTTCGGAGAGCTCGTCCATGCCGAGGATGGCGATGATGTCCTGCAGCTCCTTGTACTTCTGCAGGATTCGCTTCACCTCGTTGGCAACGGCGAAGTGCCGGTCGCCGACGATCGAGGCCTCCAGGATGCGGGAGGTCGAGGTCAGCGGGTCGACGGCCGGGTAGATGCCCTTCTGCGAGATCGGGCGGGAGAGCTCGGTCGTCGCATCGAGGTGGGCGAAGGTGGTCGCCGGCGCCGGGTCGGTGTAGTCGTCGGCGGGCACGTAGATCGCCTGCAGCGAGGTGATCGACCGGCCACGGGTCGAGGTGATGCGCTCCTGGAGCTCACCCATCTCGTCCGCGAGGGTCGGCTGGTAACCGACGGCCGAAGGCATGCGGCCGAGCAGCGTCGACACCTCGGAACCGGCCTGGGTGAACCGGAAGATGTTGTCGATGAACAGCAGCACGTCCTGGTGCTGCACGTCGCGGAAGTACTCGGCCATGGTGAGGGCCGAGAGGGCGACGCGCATACGGGTGCCCGGCGGCTCGTCCATCTGGCCGAAGACGAGGGCGGTGTCCGGGAGGACGCCCATCTCTTCCATTTCCAGGCGGAGGTCGGTGCCCTCACGGGTGCGCTCGCCGACGCCGGCGAACACGGAGGTACCGGAGAACTCCCGCGCGATACGGGTGATCATCTCCTGGATGAGCACGGTCTTGCCGACACCGGCGCCACCGAACAGGCCGATCTTGCCACCCTTCACGTACGGGGTGAGCAGGTCGATGACCTTGATGCCCGTCTCCAGGATCTCGGTCTTACCCTCGAGCTGGTCGAATGACGGGGGCTTGCGGTGGATGCCCCACTGCTCGCCGTCGCGGCCGAGTCCCGGGGTGTCGAGGCAATCGCCGAGGGCGTTGAAGACGTGACCCTTGACGACGTCGCCGACCGGCACCGAGATCGGCTTGCCGGAGTCGGTGACGGTGGCGCCACGGACCAGGCCGTCGGTGGGCTGCATCGAGATGCAGCGGACGATGCCGTCACCGAGGTGCTGGGCGACCTCGAGGGTCAGGGTCTTGGCCACCGAGGTCAGTTCGATCTCGGCGTTCAGGGCGTTGAACAGGTCGGGAATCGAGCCCCTCGGGAACTCGACGTCGACGACGGGGCCGATGACTCGGACGACGCGACCTGAGTCTGCGCCGGTCCGACTCGTGTTGTCTTGCGTGACTGCTGCGGTCATTTTTCTCTTCCTGCGCTTAGTCGCGGTCCGAGCTCGAAGCCAGCGCGTTTACGCCGCCGACAATTTCGCTGATTTCCTGCGTGATCTGGGCCTGCCGCACCGAGTTCGCCTGCCGGGAAAGGTCCGTGGCAAGTTCGTTGGCGTTGTCGGTGGCTGCCTTCATTGCGGTGCGCCGAGCCGCGGACTCGGATGCCGCTGCCTCGAGCAACGATGAGTAGATACGCGTGTTGATGTACTTGGGCAGCAGCGCCGCCAGCAGCACATCGGCGTCGGGCTCGAACTCGTACTGCGCGTGCACATCCGCCGTCGGCGAATCGGAGACGAAGTCCTCGCCCATGTCGAAGTTCTCATCGACGTAGCTGACCTGGATCGGCGCCAACCGGCGCACCTCCGGGGTCTGCGTCAGCATCGACACGAACCGCGTGTACACGATGTGCAGCTCGTCGACGCCGGCGATCTCGCCCGATCCGTCCGGAGCGGGCACCTGGCCGTCGGAGCCTGCCATGAAGGCGTCCACCAGGTGGTGGCACGCCTCCGAGGCATCGGTGTACTTCGGCTGCTGCGAGAACCCGTGCCACGCGGCGACCAGCGGACGGTTGCGGAAGGTGTAGTACGTGATGCCCTTGCTGCCCATCACGTAGATCACCGGCTCTTTGCCCTCGCCGCGCAGCGTGTGCATCAACTCTTCGGCCCGCTTGAGCACGTTCGAGTTGTAGCCACCGGCCATGCCGCTGTCACTGGTGATCACCAGCACCGCCGCCCGGCGCGGCTCGGCGCGCTCGGTCAGCAGTGGGTGGGTCAGATTCTGCGACGCGTTCGCCAGCTCACCGAGGACCTTGGTGATCTCCTCGGCGTACGGCTTGGCGGCCGCAACCCTGGCCTGTGCCTTGGAGATTCGCGAGGTCGCGATCAGCTCCTGGGCCTTGGTGATCTTCTTGATCGAATTCACACCACGAATGCGGGAGCGCAATTCACGCAAACTTGCCATCAGCGGTTCACACTCCCTTCATTCGCATCGGTATTACGAATAGCTCGCATCAGTCCCGAACCTGGGTCACTTCTCGACGTGCTTGCGGGTGACCGACAGCGTCTCGACCTCTTCGTGCTCGAGATCTCCCGCCTCGGCCTCGTTCACCACACGGCTGCCATCGGAGGCGAGGAAGCCCTGCTTGAACTTGTCGGTCTCCGACTTGATCTGATCGGCCGCCTCGTCCTTGAGGACCTTGCCGCCCTCGATCGAGGCGAAGGCATCGCCCGCGACGCGGTGCAGGTGCTCGAGCAGCTCGTTGTTGAAGCGGCGGATGTCGGCGACCGGGACCGAGTCGTAGTAACCCGCGTCGACCAGGAAGATCGAGACGATCTGGTTCTCGACCGGCACCGGCGAGTACTGGTCCTGCTTGAGCAGCTCGACCCAGCGGGCGCCGCGCTCGAGCTGCGCCAGCGACGCGGCATCGAGGTCGGAGGCGAAGGCGGAGAACGCCTCCAGCTCGCGGAACTGCGCCATCTCCAGACGCAGCGAGCCCGCGACCTTCTTCATGCCCTTGGTCTGGGCCGCGCCACCGACACGGGAGACCGAGGTACCGACGTTGATCGCCGGGCGGACGCCCTTGTTGAACAGGTCGGACTCGAGGAACACCTGGCCGTCGGTGATCGAGATCACGTTGGTCGGGATGAACGCCGAGATGTCGTTGGCCTTGGTCTCGATGATCGGCAGACCGGTCATCGAGCCCGCGCCCATCTCGTCGGACAGCTTGGCGCAACGCTCCAGCAGACGCGAGTGCAGGTAGAAGACGTCACCCGGGTACGCCTCGCGGCCCGGCGGGCGACGCAGCAGCAGCGAGATGGCGCGGTACGCCTCGGCCTGCTTGGTCAGGTCGTCGAACACGATGAGGACGTGCTTGCCCTGGTACATCCAGTGCTGGCCGAGGGCCGAACCGGTGTACGGCGCAAGCCATTTGAAGCCGGCCGAGTCCGACGCGGGGGCCGCGACGATGGTGGTGTACTCCAGCGCACCGCGGGCCTCCAGCGCGGTCTTGACGCCCGCGATGGTGGAACCCTTCTGGCCGATGGCGACGTAGATGCAGCGCACCTGCTTGGACGGGTCGCCGGAGTCCCAGTTCGCCTTCTGCGCCAGGATCGCGTCGATGCAGACCGCGGTCTTGCCGGTCTTGCGGTCGCCGATGATCAGCTGACGCTGGCCACGGCCGATCGCGGTCAGCGCGTCGATGGCGGTGATGCCGGTGGCCAGCGGCTCCTCGACCGGCTGACGCTCCAGCACGGTCGCGGCCTGCAGCTCGAGCACGCGCCGCTCTTCGGCCTCGATCTCGCCGAGGCCGTCGATCGGCTGGCCGAGCGGGTCGACCACGCGGCCGAGGAAGTTGTCGCCCACCGGGACGGAGAGCACGTCGCCGGTCCGGCGGACCTGCTGGCCCTCTTCGAGGTCGGCGTACTCGCCGAGGATGACCGCACCGATCGAGCGGTCCTCGAGGTTCAGCGCCACGCCGAGCACGCCACCCGGGAACTCGAGCAGTTCGTTGGCCATCGCCGAGGGCAGGCCGCTGACATGCGCGATGCCGTCGCTGGTGTCGGTGACAACACCGACTTCTTCGATGGAGGTCTCGGGGGTGTAGCTCTGCGTGTAGCTCTCGATCGCGCTACGGATCTCGTCGGAGGAGATCGTCAGCTCCGCCATGTTCTTCCTGCTCTCGCTGTGTCGAATGTCGGGGGGTATGGGGACGTCAGGTCAGGGACCGACGCAGCCGTTCCAGTCGGCCGATGGCGCTGCCGTCGATGACGTCGTCGCCGACGTGTACGACGAGCCCGCTCAGCAGACTCGGGTCGACCTGGACGTGCACCTGGACCGGCTTGCCGTAGATGCGATGCAGCGAGGCGGCGAGCCGCTCGCGCTGCTGCGCCGACAGTTCGATCGCCGCGCGCACGTGCGCCACGATCTGGTCGCGGCGGGCCGCGGCCAGGTCGGACAGTTCGTCGAATGCCACCCCGACTGCCGTCTTCTGCCTGGTCACCACTTGCTCAGCCAGGGTTAGGGTGATGGATTCGGTCTTGCCGGTGAGCAGGCGATCGACCAGTTCCCGCTTGGCCTCGGCCGGCTTCGTCCGATCGGAGAGGGCCTGCTCCAGCTCGGGGTTGTCGCTGATGATCCGACCGAGCCGGAACAGCTCGTCCTCGACCGCGTCGAGACGGCCGCTGTCGGCCGCCGACTCCAGCAACGCCTCTTGCCCGAGCAACACCAGGGTGTCGACCAGGTCGGCGGTCCGGGACCAGTCCTGGGCCACCGCGGTGGTCAGCACGGCCAGGGTGGCCGGGCTGACCTTTCCGCTGAAGACCCGCTCACTGAGCTCGGCCCTGGCCGAGCCGGGCACCGACACGTCCGCGAGCGCAACACGCAGCGAACGCTGGTCGTCCAGCACGGCGACAACGGCGAACAGTTCGGACCCCGTCGTTGCCGCGACACTGTCGCTTCCGGTCAGAGCGGCCCTGAGCGCCTCCCGAGACCGGGCGCAGGCCTCGCGGCTCGCTGCGTACATGCTTCTCACTTTCACTCAGCTCGATTCTGCCTGCCAGAGGCGGCCTGCGTGGTTACGCTCCGCTGCCGCCTCCGGCCGCTGACTCGATCAGGCATGGCTACCTTCCGACCCCGATGCCGGCTTTCGACTCGTCGTCGAGTTCGGTCAGGAACCGCTCGATCGACGCCGCCTGCTTAGCTTCGTCCGAAACCGACTGCCCGATAATCTTTTCGGCCAAATCTACGGCCGTGTGGCCGAGTTCGGTGCGCAGTTCGGTCAGGATCTGCTGGCGCTGTGCTTCCAGCTGGCTGTGACCCGCGGCGACGATGCGGTCACTTTCGGCCTGTGCGTCCGCGCGCATCTGCGCGAGGATCTGCTGGCCCTGGGTGCGCGCTTCCTCACGGATGCGTGCGGCCTCCAGCCGGGCTTCGGCCAACTGCTGCTGGTACTGCTGCAGCGTGAGCTGGGCCTCTTCCTGGGCGATCTCGGCGCGCTTGATGCCGCCTTCGATCTTGTCGGTGCGCTCGTCGAGCGTCTTCATCAGACGCGGGATCACGTACTTGTAGAAGAGGACCGCGATGATCGCGACGCAGACGATCGACCACACGATGTCGTACGTCTCGGGGATAAGAGGATTCACATCCTCTCCGCTTTCCGCTGCGAGAACAGAGAACTCGTTCATCGGAATCAGAAGATGAAGCCGGCGACGAGGCCGATCAGGGCAAGCGCCTCGGTGAACGCGATGCCGAGGAACATGGTGGTCCGGATCTGGCCCTGCAGCTCAGGCTGACGGGCGATGCCTTCGATGGCCTTACCGACGACGATGCCGACGCCGATGCCGGGGCCGATAGCCGCCAGACCGAAGCCGATGGCGCCGTATCCCTTGACCTTCTCAGAGGTGGTTGCGGCTTCCTGGGCCAGGTACGCGAGGCTCATGAGTCTTCCATTCCCTTTCTGTTGCACACCCGCCGGTCGGCGAGGTGTAGCAGTTTTTCCGGTAAGTCAGGCAGGTCAGTGTGAATCCGCGTTTTGCGCGAGTCCGATGTAAACGGCGGTCAGCAGCGCAAACACATAGGCCTGCAGGAAGATGACCAACATCTCGAAGAGCGTGAAGCCCAGGCCGGCCGCGAGCGAGAACGGCGAGAACACCTTCATCCAGGCAGCGGCGTCGAACAGGAAGAACCAGGTAGCGCTGAAGAACAACACCAACATGATATGTCCGGCCAGCATGTTTGCCATGAGTCGGACCATCAGAGTGAACGGACGCAGGATGAACGTCGAGAGGAACTCGATGGGAATCAGCAGCAGATGCAGCGCGGGCGGCACATTCGGCACCACGATGCTGCTGCGCATGTACTTGACGAATCCGTACTTCTTGATGCCCACGTAGTTGAACGCGATGTACGCCACAGCGGCCAGCACCAGCGGCATGCCGATTCGGGCGTTCGAGGAGATGTTCAACCCGGGAATGATGCCGGAGAAGTTCAGAAACAGGACCGTGAAGAAGACCGTCGCGATGAGCGGGAAGAACTTGCGGCCGGATTCCTTACCCAAAACTTCGTCGGAAATCTGTTCCTTGACGAAGACGAGACCGGTTTCGGCGACGTTCTGCAGCCCGCGCGGGATGATGCGGGGATTCCGGAATGCGAGGACCATCACGATGACCAGCACCGCGGTCATCAGGAGCCGGATACCCATCAAACGATCGATTTCGAACGGCGTACCCTCGAACAGCAGCGCTGGAGGGAAGAAGTCGGACAGCGATGGCGCGTGGAACTCGCCCGCCAAAGTGGTGACGCTCAGCGTTCTCTCCCGTGTTCGGGCCGTGGGTTCGGTTGATCCCACGGTTCGATCGGACATTGACGATCAATTTGGGTCGACTCAGGTCGGCTCGAAGTTCGTCAGCAGCTGTGCGGCGGGTTGTGATTCCACCTGGCGTCTGTACGTGTGTCGGCGACATCGTCGACATGCAGAACCGGAACCCTCAGAGCCCGGCACGGCAGTAAGCATAGCGGCACTCGGAGGGATCTTGGCGATCCCCCCTCGCTTGGTTGCTTGCTTACCAACACTTTACCAAGTTATCTACGACAGCGTGTAGGTGGGTGGGGATCAATCTTCCCGAGGCGGTGCATCCGGCGTCGCATCGGGCACCGTCACGTACGGAACGCGCTGCCGGACAACGCCATACGTCTCGGCACCGAGCACGATGACCAGCGCGCCGATCACGGTAAGAAAAAGGACCATTCGGTCATAGAAATCGAATTGATTCAGTATCGCTATGACCAAAAGGGCCACCAGCATTTTGCCGACCCAGCTGGCCAGCATCACCATGCCCGCCGTGGTCGGCGGCAACTTCGCGCCGAACAGCACCACGGCGGCGGTGGTCAGGATGAAGCCGCCGCCGATGGCCGAGCCGATCAGCGCACCCCACAGGCCGGGCACGCCCGCGGCCGCGGCGCCGATCGCGACGGACAGCACGACCAGCACACCGAGCCCGATCAGGCCGTAGCGCAGCGCCGCCTTGAGCGGGGCGTCAGGACCTGGGACCGGAGTGGGAGTAAAGCTCACATCAGCGAACCTTACCCGGCGGGTGGTCCGTCCTCAGCGGCCTCCCCGCGCCGCAGGCCCGGAATGGCCGTCACGACGAGGGCGAAGACCAGTCCGCCTGCCACCAGCAAGACGACCAGGGTGAGGTTCATCAGCGCCGTGCCGACCGCGCCGAACGCGAGGATCCCGACCCACAAGTAGATGAGCAGCACCACGCGCCGATGCGAGTGGCCGATCTGCAGCAAACGGTGGTGCAGGTGCATCTTGTCCGGAGTGGAGAAACTCACACCCGCCCGTACCCGCCGGACGATCGCCAGCACCAGATCCAGCACCGGAATGAACATGACCGCGCCGACCAGCAGCAGCGGCGACAGCAGACCGACGATGTCGCGGGTGCCGAAGCCCTGCAGCGGGATGCGGCCCGACGCGCTGGTGGACACCGCGGCCAGCACCAGGCCGATCAGCATCGAGCCGGAATCACCCATGAATATTCGCGCGGGCTGGAAGTTGTGCGGCAGGAACCCGAGACAGGCGCCGGCCAACGCGGCCGCTAACAAGGCGGGCGGATAGGTGTCGACCGAGCCACCCTGGTCGTTCATCAAGCCCAGCGCGAACACGAAGACCGCGACCGCCGCGATCAGCCCGAGACCGGCCGCGAGGCCATCGAGTCCGTCCACGAAGTTCATCGCGTTCACCAGGGTCACCGTGACCCCCACGGTGATCAGACCACCTTGCAGCGCGTCCAGGAAGACCGTGGTGTTGTTGAACGGGTTGTAGATGCTGTACCAGCTCAACCCCATGACAGCCATCACACCCGCTGCGGTCACCTGTCCGGCGAACTTGGTCAGCGCGTCGAGGCCCCAGCGGTCGTCGACGATGCCGACCGCGACAATGATCGTGCTCCCGACCAGCACCGCGAGCGGAATATTCGGGCTGTAGTCGAAACCGTTGCGCAGCGCGGGAAGTTGGTGGGCGAACAACATCGCCGCCACCACCCCGACGTAGATGCCGACACCACCCATCCGGGGAATGGGCTTGACGTGCACATCACGCTCGCGCGGCACCGCGACGGCGCCGAACCCGATGGCGAGCACCCGGATCCCGCCGGTGGCCAGGAAGGTGACGACCGCGGAGATGAGCAGTACGAGCAGTAGCTCCCGCAGGGGAACGACGGCACCCGAACCTGTCATCCGCGGCACCCACCGATCATCGGGTGGAGGCGCTGGTCAGCGCCTCCGGCGACATACCGAGCACGTCGGCGATGTCGCCGATGGGGACCGCGCCCTCGCGCAGGATGCGCGGCTGGTCGGCGGTCAGGTCGATGATGGTGGAGGCGACGGCATGGTCGGCGGGGCCGCCGTCGAGGTAGACGCCGACGAGCTCACCCAGTTGGTCGCGGGCTTCGGCGGCGGTCTTGGCGGGCGGCTGGCCCGAGACATTGGCGCTGGAGACCGCGAGCGGGCCGACCTCGCGCAGCAGCTCCAGGGCGACCGGGTGCAGTGGCATCCGCAGCATCACGGTGCCGCGCGTATCGCCGAGGTCCCAGGCGAGCGAAGGGGCTTGCTGCACAACGAGACTCAGGCCGCCGGGCCAGAACGCCCGGATCAGCTCGCGCGCCTGCGGGCGCACCGAGAAAACCAGGCCGTCGATGGTGTGCCAGGAGCCGACCAGGACCGGCACCGGCATGTCGCGGCCGCGGCGCTTGGCCGCGAGCAGCTCGCTCACCGCGGTGGCATCGAAAGCGTCGGCCGCCAGGCCGTAGAGCGTGTCGGTGGGCAGCACGACGAGTCGCCCGGACTTCAGGGCGCTGGTGGCTGCGGTCAGTCCGGCGGCGCGCGTGTCGGGATCCGCGCAGTCGTAGACGGTACTCACGGTCCCCATCCTGTCACGGCGTTCCGAAGGAACCATCATCCGCTCCCCCGCCACCCCGCGTCGTCGGGTCGCACCTGGGTGCCACGACGGTGGCCCCGGCGAACGGCGGTGAATTCGCAGGTGAGTTGGGCCCGTTCGCCACGAGCTACCCGTATGCGTGCGAAACCGGTGGTCACCCTGCGCTGGATGCGGAACGCGTCAGATTCTGGTCGCGACGACGAAGCGCGGCTTTCCCGCGAGGTCCGGATGCTCGACGATGTCGGTGAACTCGCCTTGTTTGCCCAGCAGCGCCGCGAGGTCCGAGCCGTTGGCGTCGTCGTGCTCGATCGCGGTGGCGCCGCCGCTGCGCAGCAGACGCGTGATGGTGGGAATCATGCCGCGGATGACGTCCAGTCCATCGGGGCCGCCGAACAGGGCCAGGTGCGGATCATGATCGGCGACTTCGGGATGCAGCGTCGCGCCGTCCGGAATGTAGGGCGGGTTGGCCACCACGAGGTCCACGCGGCCGTCGAGTTCGGCCAGCAGGGTCGGATCGGTGACGTCGTCGGCGTACAGGGTGATCGGGGTGTCGCCGTTGTCGATGCACTGGTCGGCGTTGCGGCGGGCCCAGTGCAGTGCGCCCGGATCGAGTTCCACCGCACGGACATCGGCGTCGGGGCGCGCGTGCGCGATGGCCAGGGCCAGGGCGCCGGAGCCGGTGCACAGGTCGACGACGATCGGCGTGTGATCGTGCGGCAGCGCCTCGAGTTGCGCGAGCGCCCAGGCGAACAGCAGCTCCGTCTCCGGGCGCGGCACGAAGACGCCGGGACCGACCGCGAGATCGATCTCGCCCATCGCCACGGTCCCGGTCAAGTGTTGCAACGGAATTCGCTGCGCGCGCCGGTCGATCAGCGCGCGATACTCGGCCAGTTGGTCGGGGCCGAGCAGCGGTGCCATCATCAGCCTGCTGCGCTCGACCCCGAGCACGTGCGCGGCCAGCTGCTCGGCGTCGGCCCGCGGACTGGGCACCCCGGCCGCCCGCAGCGTCTCGATGGCGTCGTTGAGGGCGGGGCGCAGCGCTACCCGGGTCATGGTCATGTCCTCGACTCTTCCCGAAAGACCTTTACTCCGCTGCCATTCGGGCTTCCCGATCCGCCTTGCCGAGCGCGTCGAGCAAGGCGTCCATGTCGCCGTCCAGGACGGCGTCCAGGTTGTGCGCCTTGAAACCGATGCGGTGATCGGCGATCCGGTTCTCCGGGAAGTTGTAGGTGCGGATGCGTTCGGAGCGGTCCACCGTACGAATCTGGCTGGCCCGCCCGGCCGCCGCTTCCTGATCGGCCTGCTCCTCGGCCAGCGCCTGCAGCCGCGCGGCGAGCACCTGCATGGCGCGGGCCTTGTTCTGCAGCTGGGAACGCTCGTTCTGGCAGGTCACCACGATGCCGGAGGGCAGGTGGGTGATGCGGACGGCGGAGTCGGTAGTGTTGACGCCCTGGCCGCCCTTGCCCGAGGACCGGTACACGTCGATGCGCAGGTCGGTTTCGTCGATCTGCACCGCTTCGACCTCGTCGGGTTCCGGATAGATCAGCACACCGGCGGCCGACGTATGAATCCGGCCTTGCGACTCGGTCACCGGGACGCGCTGCACCCGGTGCACGCCACCCTCGAACTTGAAGCGTGACCAGACGCCGTCGCGCGCGGCGTCGCGGCTCTTGATCGACAGCGTCGCGTCCTTGTACCCACCCAGGTCGGACACGGTGACGCCGAGGACCTCGACCTTCCAACCGTGCCGCTCGGCATAGCGGATGTACATGCGGGCCAGGTCGGCGGCGAACAGCGCCGATTCCTCGCCGCCCTCACCGGATTTCACCTCGAGCACCACATCGTCGCCGTCGTGCGGGTCGCGCGGAGCGAGCAGATCCGCGAGGGTCTGCTCCAGCTCGGCGACCTGACGCTCCAGGTCGGGCACCTCGGCGGCGAAGGACGCGTCGTCGGCGGCGAGTTCCCGCGCGGCGGCGAGATCCTCGCGCGCGGACTTCAGCTTGGTGTAGGTCGCCATGATCGGCGCCAGCTCGGCGAATCGCTTACCGACCCGGCGTGCGGCGCCGGGATCGTCGTGCAGCGCCGGATCGGACAGCTGCGTCTCCAGCCCGGCGTGCTCGGCCAGAATGTCGTCGATCGCGGACGGTTGCGTCACGATGCTTCCTCTTTCCGATTTCCCTGTCGAAAGGACCCCATACAAAAACACCGACGCCCGGCCTGCTGAGCAGGACCGGGCGTCGGCGAGGAAGCTACTTGGCTGCGGCGTCGTCCGCGTCGGCCTTCTTGCCCGCACGCTTGCCGTAGCGAGCCTCGAAGCGGGCCACGCGGCCGCCGGTGTCGAGGATCTTCTGCTTGCCCGTGTAGAACGGGTGGCACTGCGAGCAGACCTCGACGTTGATGTGTCCGGACTCCTTGGTGCTGCGAGTCTGGAAGGTATTGCCGCAACCACAGACGACCGTGGTGTCGACATACGTCGGGTGGATTCCTGCCTTCATGGGTGTCCTCTCGATATTGGTCGCCGGGTCGCTCGCGCGGGAATCGCGGGAACGTGAACCGGAACCGACTAGGCGGGAGGTCTGCTCGAACAGAGCAGACGCAACGACCGTTCAGTATGCCAGAACAGTCCTTACGCTCCCAAAACGCCCCCGGCAAGTGGTTTGTTCCCGCCCTAGGTACTCCCCCCGGCGCCACCGCCCAAGGAAGTCCGGGCACGCACTTTGCCGCTGTCTCGGGAAGCCTGAAGACGGGTAGTCGGCTACTCAGGAATGCGAACAGTTTCGTTCATAGAGTTTGAGACCTCGGCACACCGGCGTGCGGTGACCAGCGAAGGGAGAACTTGTGAACATCCGAGTCGCGTCAGCGATCTTCGGTCTCTTGATTCTCGCTGTCGTCGTCGGCTGGTGTGCCCTTCCGGACACCGCGACCACGGCCGCGCCGGGAACCGCCGTCTATTACGAGGCTCCGACCACCGCTCCGGAGGGGAGTGCGGTGGGCACCTCGGCGATCATTCTCGGTTTCCTGATCAGCGGCGCGGCGATCATCGGGCTCGTGTTCTTCTGCCCGCAGACGCCGAAAGGGCCCCGCGACAGCGAGGCCCTTTCGGCGGTACAACTGGCGAACCTACTCGTCCAGAGCGCCCGGCGCGGTCTTGCTGACCTGCATCAGGAACTCCAGGTTGTTCTTGGACTTCTTCAAACGGTCGATCAGCAGATCGATCGCCTGGTGCGAGTCCAGGCCGGACAGTACGCGGCGCAGCTTGTGCAGCACCGCGGCCTCGTCGGGGTTGAGCAGTAGCTCATCCTTACGAGTACCGGACGGGTTGACGTCCACCGCGGGGAACACGCGCCGTTCCGCGATCTTGCGGTCCAGCTTGAGCTCCGCGTTACCGGTGCCCTTGAATTCCTCGAAGATGACGGTGTCACCGGTCGAACCGGTCTCCACCATCGCGGTCGCGATAATGGTGAGCGAGCCACCGTTCTCGATGTTGCGCGCCGCGCCGAGGAACCGCTTGGGCGGGTACAGCGCGGTGGAATCGACACCACCGGACAGGATTCGGCCCGAGGCCGGCGAGGAGTTGTTGTACGCGCGGCCCAATCGAGTGATCGAGTCGAGCAGCACCACAACGTCTTTGCCCATCTCCACCAGTCGCTTGGCGCGCTCGATGGCGAGCTCGGCGACCGAGGTGTGGTCCGACGGCGGCCGGTCGAAGGTGGAGGCGATGACCTCACCCTTCACCGAGCGCTGCATGTCGGTGACCTCTTCCGGACGCTCGTCGACCAGCACGACCATGAGGTAGACCTCGGGGTTGTTGATGGCGATGGCGTTGGCGATGTCCTGCATGATCGTCGTCTTACCGGCCTTCGGCGGCGAGACGATCAGGGCGCGCTGGCCCTTACCGATCGGCATGATCAGGTCGATGACGCGGGTGGTCAGCTTGTTGGGCTGAGTCTCGAGCCGCAGCCGCTGATTCGGGTACAGCGGGGTGAGCTTGCTGAACTCGGGGCGCCGCTTGGCCGCCTCGACCTCACCACCGTTGACCGTGTCCAGCCGCACCAGCGGATCGAACTTCTGGCGCTGGTTGCTCTGTTCGCCGTCGCGCGGGGCGCGCACCGCACCGGTGATCGCGTCACCGCGGCGCAGGCCGTTCTTGCGGACCAGGTTCATCGAGACGTAGACGTCGTTCGGGCCTGCCAGGTAACCGGAGGTCCGGACGAAGGCGTAGTTGTCGAGCACGTCGAGGATGCCCGCGACCGGCTGCAACACGTCGTCTTCGCGGATTTCGAGCTCGCGTGCCTCACCACCACCGGTGCCCGGCTCGCGGTCGCGACCACGACGCCGCTCGCGGAATCGGCGTCCCCGCCTGCCGCGACCGCCTTCTTCGTCGTCGTCGTTGTTGTTGCGCGCGTTGTTGCGGTCGTTGTTCCGGCCGCCTGCGTTGCCGCCGCCGTTGCCGTTCTGGTTGTTGCGCTCACCGGACTGGCCGCGCTCACCTTGACCACGCTCGCCCGACTGGCCGCGCTCACCCTGATTACGCTCACCCGACTGACCGCGCTCACCGGACTGGCTGCGCTCACCCTGATTGCGCTCACCCGACTGGTTGCGCTCACGGCGCCGCTCGCCCTGATCGGCATCCTGCTTCGGCTCGTCACCACGCGCATCGGCTGTCGCGGTCTCGCCGCCGCCGGATCGCGCCTGGTCACGGCCGCGCCGCTGCCGACCACGACCGCGCTGACCAGCCTCGCGGCCGGAATCCTCGGTGGACTCGGCCGGGCCGGACGCGGGGGCCTCGGCCGGGGCCGAGTTCGCGGGAGCGGATTCCTTGACCGGGGCAGCTGCCTCGGCGACCGGAGTTTCCTTCGCCGGGGCGGTCGCCACGTCGAGGGTGCCCTGCTCTGCCCGGGCGGACGCGGGCCGAGCGGCCCGCGCTTCCGAATTATCGGGTGTATCGGCCTTGGCGGAAACCGCGGACTTGGCCTGTCCCCCTTCGGGCTTTTCACCCTTTACCGGTTTTCCGGCCTGATTTTCCTTGATGGCGGCGATCAAATCGCCTTTGCGCATTCCGGAGGTGCCTCGGATACCGAGCTCCCCCGCGAGCGCGCGCAACTGCGGCAACAACATTCCAGTCAGCCCCGATCGTGCGACGTCGGTTTGTTCGCTCATCTTCGAAATCTGTCCGGAGTCACTTTCGCGGTCCCCCGGAGATGCTGGGTTGGATTCCACCCCGGGTGTCGCGAGCAGGTCCGTATCTGTCACGGAAATCCTTTCCTTCCCCCGATTGCCGTGTGCTGTTTCGAGGGTTCGTCCCGCAGTCCGGGCATTCTGCCGGACTCGGATGCGTCCGTCCGCTTCGCCACCGGTGGTGTGAGGTGGGAGAGATCATTCCAGTTGCGCAGCTACGCAGCACCCCCATGGCCTGGAGGCTCGAGCCTGGAGCCTGCTGGAGCGATTGCCCTGATGAAGCACCGGCGTCTGATGCGCACGATGTACGGACTCGCTCAGGATAGCTGCCCATTGTGAATCTCGGCAAGCCAGACGCGCCGTCAGTCGATCAGTACTCCATCGGCCAGTCCTGGTTCGACCACGCGCAACCCGTCCATCGCCGCGAGTTCACGGAGTTCGGCAGGGAATTCGCTGGTACCGAGGGCCAGTACGGTCGGACCCGCGCCCGAGACGGTGGCCGCGATACCCGCAGCCCGCAGCCGGGAAATCCAGCTGGTGGTCAGCGGTAGGGCAGGCGCACGCTGCGCCTGGTGCAGCCGGTCGGCGGTCGCGGGCAGCAACAGGTCGGGCCGCTGGGTCAGGGCGACCACCGCCAGCGCGGCCCGGCTGACGTTGAACGCGGCGTCGCCGTGCGGCACCACCTCGGGCAGCAAACCCCTGGTGTGCGCGGTCGAGGAGCGTTCTTCCGGAATGAGCACGATCGGCCGCAGCGCCGGATGCGCGTCCAGCCGAACAGCCCGGTAGACCCGGCCGTGATGCTCGGCCACCGGCACCCCGTCGCGCCCGATGTCGGCGGCGCGATCGGTCTCGGTCCAGGACACCACGATGCCGCCGAGCACGCTGGCCGCCGCGTTGTCCGGATGACCTTCGAATTCCGCTGCGAGCTGCACCAATTGGTCGGCGGAGGTGGTCAAGGACTGGTCGAACTTCGCCGCGATTGCGCAGCCGGCGGCCAGCCCGCCAACCACGGCCGAGGCCGAGGAGCCGAGTCCGCGTGAATGCGGAATCACGTTGCGGCACACCACCTCGAGGCCGTCCGCCCAGACCCCCGCCGACTCGAGTCCGCGCTCGATCGCGCGCACCACGAGATGCGAAGGGCCCCAGGGAACGTCGCCGGCGCCCTCACCCTCGACCCGGATGTTGAGCCCGGAATCGGTAGTGCGCACGTCGATCTCGTCGTAGATCCCCAATGCCATGCCGAGCGAATCGAACCCGGGACCGAGGTTCGCGCTGGACGCGGGCACCCGCGCGGTCACCGAAAGACCGGCGGGCAGCGTGCGACTCATGCTCGCGGCCCGTGGCCGCACCGACAGTTGGCCGTCGCGCGAATCCAACTCAGGCCAACTCTAGTTCGGCGGCGACCGCGACCGGGTCGACCGGAATGGCCTGTACCTGCGGCATTCCCAGCAGCGCGGTATCCGGGTCCTTGAGTCCGTTGCCGGTGACGGTGCACACGACGGTCAGGCCGGAGTCCAGCCAGCCCTCCTTGTGCGCGGCGAGCAGACCCGCCACGCTGGCCGCCGACGCGGGCTCGACGAACACGCCCTCGGTCGCCGCGACCAGGCGGTATGCCTCCAGGATCTCGTCGTCGGTGGCGGCACGGAAGGCGCCACCGGACTCCTCCTTGGCCGCCATCGCGCCGTTCCAGGACGCGGGCGCGCCGATCCGGATGGCCGTCGCGATGGTCTCCGGGTTGCTCACCGGGGCGCCGTTGACCAGCGGCGCGGCCCCCGCGGCCTGCACGCCGAGCATGCGCGGCAGCTGAGTGGTGATGCCGTCGGCGTAGTACTCGCGATAGCCGCGCCAGTACGCGGTGATGTTGCCCGCATTGCCCACCGGCAGCGCGTGCACGTCGGGCGCCTTGCCGAGCACATCGCAGATCTCGAACGACGCGGTCTTCTGCCCCTCGATACGGGCCGGGTTCACCGAGTTCACCAGGCCGATGCTCGGGAAGTCCGAGGTCACCTTGCGCGCCAGCTCGAGGCAGTCGTCGAAGTTGCCGTCCACCTGAATGATCTTGGCGCCGAGCATGACCGCCTGCGCCAGCTTGCCCATGGCGATCTTGCCCTGCGGGATCAGTACGGCACAGGTCATGCCTGCCCTGGTCGCGTAGGCCGCGGCGGATGCCGAGGTGTTGCCGGTGGAGGCGCACAGCACCGCCCGCTGGCCCTGGTACTTGGCGTCGGTGATCGCCACCGTCATGCCGCGGTCCTTGAACGAGCCGGTCGGGTTCAGCCCTTCGACCTTGAGATATACGTCACATCCGGTCAATTCGGACAGATGCGGCGCGGGCACCAGCGGCGTACCGCCCTCGTAGAGGGTGACCGGCTCCCACTCCGCCGCGCCCGCGATCCGATCGCGGTACGCCGCGATCAGACCAGGCCAGCGGGAGTGCACTCCTGCCTGCGGCGCCACGCCAGTCGTACTCATTCTTCGGTGCCTTCCAATCTCAGAACGCTTGTGATCGAGGTGACAGATTCCATTTCCGCCAAAGCGGCCACGGTGTCTGCGAGCGCTGATTCCACGGCGTGGTGGGTAACCACGACCAAGCGAGCACCCGTGCCGTGCCCCTCTTGGCGGACGGTCGAAATGCTCACCCCGTGCTTGGCGAACTCACCCGCCACCGCGGCCAGGACGCCTGGGCGGTCCGCTACCTGCAGGTTCACGTGGTAGCGGGTGGGTGTATCGCCGATCGGTGCGATCGGTAGCTCAGCATAAACCGATTCGCCTGGAGCGCGACCACCGTAGAACTTGTTGCGCGCGGCCATCACCAGATCGCCGAGCACCGCGGAGGCGGTCGGTGCGCCGCCCGCGCCCTGTCCGTAGAACATCAGCCTGCCCGCGTTCTCCGCCTCGACGACGACCGCGTTGAAGGCGCCGCTCACGGCGGCCAGCGGGTGCTTGCGCGGCACGAGCGCCGGGTAGACGCGCACCGAAACTCGCTCTTTACCGCCTTCGGCCACGGTGGGCTCGCCCGGCCCGGCGGCCACCCGCTCGCAGATGGCGAGCAGCTTGACCGTGCAGTTCAGCGCAGACGCGGTCTCCAGATCCTCGGCGCTGATCTTGGAGATGCCCTCGCGGAAGACGTCGGCGGCGGTCACCCTGGTGTGGAACGCGAGCGAGGCCAGGATGGCGGCCTTGGCGGCGGCGTCGTAGCCCTCCACGTCGGCGGTCGGGTCGGCCTCCGCGTAGCCGAGGCGGGTGGCCTCTTTCAGGGTGACCTCGTAGTCGGCGCCGGTCTCGTCCATCGCGGAGAGGATGAAGTTGGTGGTGCCGTTGACGATGCCGACGACCCGGTTGACGCGGTCACCGGCCAGCGACTGGATCAGCGGGCGGACCACCGGAATGGCACCCGCGACCGCGGCCTCGAAGTAGAGATCGGCGCGGTTGCGTTCGGCGGCCGCGGCGAGTTCGCCGGTGTAGTCGGCCAGCAGTGCCTTGTTCGCGGTCACCACGGATTTGCCCGCGTTCAGCGCGGCCAGGATGAGCCGGCGCGGCGGGTCGATGCCGCCGATCACCTCGACCACGATGTCGACGTCGTCGCGGGCGACCAGGGCGTCGGCGTCGGTGGTCAGCAGGTGCGCGGGCAGGCCGCGGTCGTTGTCGAGATTGCGGACGGCGACGCCGCGCAGCACCACCGGCGCACCGACGCGCGAGCGCAGGTCGTCGGAGTGATCACGCAGAATCCGCACGACCTCGGTGCCCACGTTGCCCATGCCGAGGACCGCGACGCCGATCGGCTGATCGCGCCCCCAGGTGTTCTGCGCGAGACCAGGCCCACCACCCTCGATGGAATCGCTATGCGATACAGCGTTCATTGCACCTCCAAGCTGAGCAGGTCCGCCACCGTTTCCCGGCGCAGAATGAGTCGCGGTTGTCCGTCACGCACCGCGACGACCGCAGGGCGGGTCAGCTGGTTGTATCGGCTGGACATCGAGTAGCAGTACGCGCCGGTCGCGGCGACGGCGACCAGATCGCCGGGGCCGACGTCGGCGGGCATCCAGGTGTCGCGGATGACGATATCGCCGCTCTCGCAATGCTTTCCGACGACCCGGGCGACCACGGGCGCGGCCTCGGAGGAGCGGGAGACCAGGCGGCAGTCGTAGTCGGCCTGGTACAGCGCCGGACGGATGTTGTCGCTCATGCCACCGTCGACGCTGATGTAGCGCCTGCGCAGGCCGCCGTCGAGCGAGACATCCTTGATGGTGCCGACCTCGTACAGGGTGACCGTGCCCGGCCCGGCGATGGCGCGCCCCGGCTCCACCGCGATCTTCGGCTGCGGCAGGCCGATGGCCACCGCCTCGGCGGCGACCAGGTCGAGCACCTTCGCGGCGAAATCGTCCAGCGGCGGCGGGTCATCGCTCGGCAAGTACGAAATGCCAAGCCCGCCACCGAGATCCAGCGTCGAGATCTGCGAGGTGCGGTCGACACCGAACTTGTCCACGGCGTCGTGCAGCAACCGCAGCATGCGGCGCGCGGCGATCTCGAAGCCGTCGATCTCGAAGATCTGCGAACCGATGTGGCTGTGCAGCCCGACCAGGCGCAGGTTGTCGGCGTCGAAGACGCGAGCCAGCGCCTCCATGGCGTCGCCGCCCGCGATCGAGAAACCGAACTTCTGATCCTCGTGCGCGGTCGAAATGTATTCGTGCGTATGAGCTTCCACGCCGACGGTGACCCGGACCAGCACGTCCTGCACCACCCCGGCGCGGCCCGCGATGGCCTCGAGACGCTCGATCTCGATCAGCGAGTCGACCACCACGTGGCCGACACCGGCGGCCACCGCGGCCTCCAGTTCGGTCGCCGATTTGTTGTTGCCGTGCAAAGCGATTCGCTCAGCGGGGAAGCCCGCGTGCAGCGCTACCGCGAGCTCGCCACCGGAGCAGACGTCCAGCGACAGGCCCTCGTCACGGATCCAGCGGGCGATCTCGCCGCACAGGAAAGCCTTGGACGCGTAGTGAACTCGCGCGTTGGTGCCGAACGCGCGCACCATGTCGCGGCAGCGCGAACGGAAGTCGTCCTCGTCGACCACGAACAGCGGGGTACCGAACTCGGCGGCCAGCTCGTGCACCGGCACACCGGCCAGCCGCACCACGCCGTCGTCGTCGCGGGAGGCGTTGCGCGGCCAGACGTTCGCGGGCAGATCGATCATCTGCTGCGGATCGCGCGGGCGCTCCGGCAGATTGGGGGCGTGTGGGATCTCGGCATGGCGAGGCCCGGCGGGGTGCGCACTCATGATAGGTCTTCCCTCCTGGCGCTCGTCTGAAAGTCGTTGTGCCCGTTCACATGCGCTCCGGTGCGCTGACGCCGAGCAGGGCGAGGCCGTTCGCGAGGACCTGACGGGTCGCGTTGACCAGCACCAGCCGGGCGGCGTTGGTGGGGCTGACGGGCTCGTCCCCCAGGGGCAGCACGCGCAGGTTCTTGTTGGTCTGGAAGCGGTGGTAGGTACCGGCCAGCTCCTCCAGGTAGCGCGCGACCCGGTGCGGCTCGCGCAGGCTCGCGGCGCTGGTCACCACGCGCGGGTACTCGCCGAGGGTGCGGATGAGTTCGCCCTCCTCGTCCGAGGTCAGCAGCGCGAGATCCGGGGTCACCTTGTCGTATTCGAACTCGGCGGCATTGCGCGCGATCGACGCGGTCCGCGCGTGCGCGTATTGCACGTAGTAGACCGGGTTCTCGCTGCTCTGGCTGGTCCACAGGTCCAGGTCGATGTCGATGCTGGAGTTCACCGAGGAGCGCACCAGCACGTACCGACCGGCATCGACGCCGATCGCCTCGACCAGATCCTCGAGGGTGACCACGGTGCCCGCGCGCTTGCTCATTTTCACGGCGACACCGTCTTTGAGCAGATTCACCATCTGCCCGATCAACACCTCGACGGTCGCCGGATCTTCGCCGGAGACCGACGCGATCGCCTTCAACCGACCGATATAGCCGTGGTGGTCGGCGCCGAGCATGTAAATGCAGAGATCGAAACCGCGGGCCCGCTTGTTCTGGAAGTAGGCGATATCGCCGGCGACATAAGCGGGCTTGCCGTCGCTTTTGATGACAACGCGATCCTGATCGTCACCGTATTCGGAACTGGCGATCCACCAGGCGCCGTCTTTTTGATAAAGATCACCGGATTCGGTCAGCTTCGCCACGGCCTGCTCGACCGCGCCGGACTCGAACAGCGAGCTCTCATTGAAGAAGACATCGAAGTCCGTGCCGAACTCGTGCAGCGACTGCCGAATCTGGGCGAACATCAGCTCGACGCCCTCGGCGCGGAACAGCTCCTGGCGCTGCTCCTCCGGCAGCGACAGCGCCTCCGGGTGCGCGGCCACGATCGTGCTCGCGATCTCGCCGATGTAGGCGCCCGCGTAGCCGTCGTCCGGGGTCGGCGCACCGGTGGCCGCCGCGACCAGTGACCTGGCGAACCGCTCGATCTGCGCGCCGTGATCGTTGAAGTAGTACTCGCGCACCACCTCAGCACCCTGGCTCGCCAGGATCCGGCCCAGCGCGTCGCCGACCGCGGCCCACCTGGTGCCGCCGAGATGCACCGGACCGGTCGGGTTGGCCGAGACGAACTCGAGGTTGATTCGGCGGCCCTTCAGCAGCTCCGAGCTGCCGTACGAAGTCCCGGCGGCGAGCACCTGCTCGACGATCGCGCCCTGCGCGGACGCGGCCAGCCGGATATTCAGGAAGCCGGGACCCGCGACCTCGGCGGAGGCCACCTCATCGGTGGAGCTCAGCGCGTCGGCGAGCCAGGTCGCCAGATCTCGCGGATTCGTACCTGCCTTTTTCGCGACCTTCATCGCCACATTCGTGGCATAGTCACCGTGTTCAGGGTTGCGGGGGCGCTCGACAGTGACCTCGTCGGGGAGTACCGCGGGGTCCAGTCCGCGTTCGACAAGCACCTTCGCCGCAGTGGCGCGAAGGAGATCTGCAAGGTCAGCTGGAGTCACGAGTCTCTATCCTATGGTCTTGGCGGGTGTACACCTCGAGTGGGCACTGCGCCGGAACCGTCCGCAACCCACAGCAGCCCGCGGATCCATCACGTCGAGAGAGCACAACGAGCGATGCCGAGCAGTCCCAGCGCCAAATCGGCCAAAGCCGCCGCCAAGTTATCCGGCTCCCGTAAAGGGGGCGGCCGAGGACAACTTCCCAAGAAAAATCGTCAGATCCCCTGGTTGGCCATCGGCGCGGCCGTAGTCATCATCGCACTGATCGGTGCGCTCGCCTACAGCCTGGTACCCAAGTACCAGGAGAAGGCCAGCCTGGAGAAGTACACACCCAGCGCGGAGCGCAAGGACCCCTCGGACTCGATCGAGGGCGTGGTCAAGAAGGAGTACCCGGCCGGGCTGCACATCGGCCCGAACCAGCGGGTCGCCTACGACCAGAGCCCCGCGTTCGGCGGACCGCACGACGCCTCCTGGGCCACCTGCACCGGCGTCGTCTACGACAAGCCGATCCGGATGGAGAACGCGGTGCACTCCCTCGAACACGGCGCGGTGTGGATCACCTACAACCCGGACAAGGTGGACGCCGCCGGTCTGGACTCGCTGAAGAGCAAGGTGCAGGGCAAGCCGTACTCGATGATGTCGCCGTACCCCGGCTTGGACACCCCCGTATCGCTGCAGTCCTGGGGACATCAGCTCAAGCTGGACAGCGCGCAGGACAAGCGCGTCGGCCAGTTCATCACGGCACTGCGCCTGAACAACTACACCTACCCGGAGGTCGGCGCGGACTGCTCGACCATCGCGTTCGACACCGACAATCCGCCGCCGTTCGACCCGACGCCGCCCGGACCGGACGCGGTGCCGATGGACGGCAAGGGATTGCAGCCGGACCCGTCGGAGATGCCGGGCGGGTTGCCTGGCGTGCCCGGCGTTCCCGGACTGCCGGGTCTGCCCGGCGCGCCGGTGCCCGGACAGCCGCGACCGGTGCCGGGTCAGCCCGCACCGGGTCAGCCCGCACCGGGTCAGCCCGCTCCGGGGGCAGGGCGCTAGTGGCCGCCGATGTCGAGCCGGACTCCACCGAGTCCGGCCTCGGTGCGCAGGTCCGTCGCCAGCGCACCGCACTGCTCGTCCTCGGCCTGATCGGGGCCATCCTGATCGGCGTCGCCCTCGGCACCTTGATCCGGCTGCCGCTCGACGGCGCGTCCGAACCGGACCCCGGCACCGTCGACGTCGGCTTCAACCAGGACATGTCGGCCCACCACGCACAGGCCGTCGAGATGGCAGGCGTCGTGCTGGTCCGCTCCGCCGACACCGACGTGCGCCGCCTCGCCTACGACATCATGACCACCCAGCAGAACCAGGTCGGTCGCATGCAGGGCTGGCTCCAGCTGTGGGGCGAACCCGCGCAGAGCATCGACGGCTACATGGGCTGGATGCACGAGCAGCCGACCGGCCACGGACACAACGGCGCCACCCAGACCGCGACCGGCCCCATGCCGACCATGCCCGGCATGGCCACCCCCGCCGATCTCGCCGCACTCCGCCAAGCCACCGGCCCCGAGCTCGACACCCTCTTCCTGCAGCTCATGCTGCGCCACCACCAGGGTGGTCTCCCGATGATCCGATACGCCGCCGAGCACGCCGAAACCACCGCCGTGCGCACCCTCGCCGAGACCATGGACCAAACCCAGCGCGGCGAGGCCCAACTCATCACCACCATGCTCACCGCCCGCGGCGCCACCCCCCTCCCGCAAAGCTGACCCGCCCTCGAACACCCTTTTTGGCCAACAGCACCCGATGCGATACGCTTTCCCCGCCCGATCGGCGGCCCCAGCCGCCGACCGACACCTATCCCGCCCTCGTAGCTCAGGGGATAGAGCGTCTGCCTCCGGAGCAGAAGGCCGCAGGTTCGAATCCTGCCGAGGGCACCACCGAGTAAGGCCCCTGATCAGCACTTCGCTGGCAGGGGCCTTACTTTTCGAAGCATCAAGTGCATCTTGATTTTTCAGCGAAACGGGTCCGAACTCGGGGCACCCGTTATTGGTGTCGAAGCTGCCGCGGCGGGGAACCGATCGCGAGGGAAGCCGAAACCGCGACAGCCGCGCACGACACGTCGTAATCTCGGCGAGTGACCGCTGCTATCGAGGATCTCGGGCGGGCCTTCGCCGCCGTCGCCGATCTACTCGCCGAGGTGCGGCCCGAGCAGTGGGCGGCGCCGACGCCGTGCAGCGAGTGGAATGTGCGGGACGTGGTGGAGCATCTGGTGACGGTCAACCTGAGCTTCACCGCCCAGCTGGAGAACGGCCCGCTGCCCCAGCGCGGCGCGGACCTGCTCGGTGACAACCCGATCGGGGCTTACCGCGGCTCGGCGGCGTCGTTGCTGAACGCGCTCGACCGCACCGGGGTGCGCGAGCGAACCGAGTCCGGTCCGCTGGCCGAACAATTACAACTTCGATTGGCCGACCTGATCACCCATGGCTGGGACCTCACGCAGGCCACCGGGATCCCGGTCGCGTTACCCGACGAATTCGCCGAACGATCCCTGACTTTCATTCAGCAGCAACTCGCCCTCCGGCCACGGGGCACTCAGTTCGCCGAGGCACAACCCGTCGACGACACCGCGTCCGCACTGGACCGGCTCGCCGCCTTCGCAGGCCGGACGATCGGCTGAGCCGATCAGCTCTGCCGTTGTTTGCGCGCGCGCAGCCAGAGCACGAGTGCGGTGCTCGTAAAGGGGATGACAACGAATGCCAATTCGATGATCGCTCTGTCGGGATCGTCGAGATCCAGGTAGTCCCATTTGCCGGCGAGGAACTGGGTGGTCAGCTGGAAGGCGGCGTGAAATCCTATACAGGCCCAGAGGTTTCCGGTGGTGGCGCGAAGTGCGCCCTGCACGGCGGAGAACGCGAAGAAGAACAGGGCACGCTCCAGGGAGCCCGCGGCGCCGATCAGCACGCCCCATGCCGTGAACAGCGCCGCCTGTCCGAGGACGGTGGCGGCGGTCGGCCAACGTTCGCGCAGGTTGGCGAAGAAATATCCGCGGAAGATGAGTTCCTCGGGGAAAGCCTCGTACAGCAGCACCAGGGCGAGGAGTGCGAGCATCGCCACCAAGGTCTGCGGTATCGGCGCGCGCACGGTGAGCTCGGCCCAGCCGAACCAGATCATCACGGCCGCGGACAAGAAGGCGGGAATGCCCCAGCATGCGGCACCGAAAAGAAAAGCGCGCCACCCACGTCCGACCGGCGACAATTCCAAACCGGACCAAGGGCGACGATCGAGGAATTGGCGCGCCACATAGATCAACGGCACCGTGCCGAGCGTCGCGCCGACCGCAATCGCCACATGGCGGCCCCGGCTGTACTCCGCGCCGAACACCATGTCCGCCCCGCGATACAGCAGCAACCACCAGACCGTCACCGCGACGAAAACTATGACCGTCCGGACCACCAACGCAGGCCGATCATGCTCGGGATTCGCGGAAAAAGCCATGTCGCGACCGTATCCCGCACTTCGAGCGGTGCACATCCTACGAAATGGTGACTCCGGCCCGATAGCACCGCCGTCGAAGGGGCGTAATGCCGTCCGCCGTTTTGTTCGCGATGTCGTTCAGGCGCAGCTGAATTGGAAGGCCGCCGTCTGCGTGGCGTCCGGGATAACGTCCACCTTGACCGAGGTCGTGCTCTTCGGTTCGCAGCCGGAAACCGAGGTGAACTGCGCCAGATAGCAACCGGGTGCGAGATCGGCGGCCGCGGTGCCGTCTGGCCCGGTGGTCAGCGTGGTGAGTATCGGCCCCGCGGCGCACGTGGTGACACCGATCCGAACGCCGGCGACGGCGGCCGGTTCAGCCCCGGTGGTTGCCGCCTGCACCCGCAGCACTCCATGCCCGGCAGGTGCCGGGTCGGCTCCGGCGCTTCCCGCGCCCTGCGCGATTGCCAGCAAACCCACCCCGAAAACGGACATGCCGATCAATCTGCGCATTCGAATCTCCCTCTGCACGAACAAATATGGGCGGTTATCCGGCAAATATAGATCCGCCGACGGTTCGCCCGGCGTCGGGACACGCAATGCCCGCTCGACCTTCGTGCTGTCCGGATCCGCAGGACAGTGCGCCCGCCACGAACGACAGGCCGCGACACGGGTCGATGCGCCGGTCAGCGCCCTTTCCGCGCGACCGGACACAGGGTTGCCGTAACCTTCGAGAAAGCCGAAGGGGGCTGACGGAGGCGAGACGATGACTTATCCGCCGGGCGGGCAGCCGCCGCAGCAGGAACCGCAGTATCCACCGCAGCCCGAGCAGCCCACGTCCTATCCGCCACCGCCGGATTACCCGCAGGCCGGATATCCGCCGCCGGGCCC
The DNA here is from genome assembly GCF_044547795.1 of Nocardia sp. NPDC052316. Lineage (NCBI taxonomy): Bacteria > Bacillati > Actinomycetota > Actinomycetes > Mycobacteriales > Nocardiaceae > Nocardia > Nocardia sp. NPDC052316. The sequence goes on along the minus strand of NZ_JBIUBB010000006.1, from coordinate 848,974 downwards.
GCCCGCCGGCGGTCAACCCTCACGCAAAAGCAAGATCGGCCTGATCGTCGCACTGGCGGCGGTGATATTGCTCGCACTCGGCGGCGCGGTGGTGCTCGGCGCCGTGTTGACGGCGCAGGGCAAGGGCCCGCTCGCCTCCGATGGGAAGCGGGTCGAGGTGGCCATTCGCGACTTCTACGACACGCTGGAGTCCAAGGGCTTCCGCGCGGCCGCGGCCAAGGCGTGCGCGGCCGACCGAGCCGAGTTCGACGCGCTGCCCGAGGAGCAGAAGCAGGAGTTCGAGTCGGCGACGGTCGCGGTGAACATCGATAAGATCGAAAATATCGCGATCGACGGTGAGGTCGCGACCGCACACATTCTCGGCACGCTCACGCTGGAAGTGCCGGGTCAGGCCCCCGACACCGACACCAGCACCACCGAACACCTGAAGAAGGAAGACGGTAAGTGGAAGGTCTGCGCCGCGAGCTCGCCCAAGAATTGACCCCGCGCCTCGCCGATGAGTGAGGCGATGTCCATCGCGTACGACGAGACCGCACGCCCGCGCGGCGCGGTCCTGCGCGAGACATCGCGCGCCACGCGTATGACGCAGTCGAGCACCGACCGGATGGCGTCGTGAGCGAGCCGAACGCAGGCGCGCCGTGCTGCGGCCCGTCCAGGCGAACCGTCCTCGGTGCCATGGCTCTTGCGACCCTGCTGCCGTTAGCACGCCCGAGTTCGGCTCGGGCTCAACCACATCCGCTGATCGCCACCGACTTAGAAGTGGTCACGATCACCGACCGATCGGTGATCATCACCTGGACAACGGTCACACCCGATGCCGCCGGACGACTGACGCCGGTGGACGCCGACGCCGAAGTTCGTCTGGGCCCTGCTGATTCGTCCCGCGCCCCGGTCCCCGTACACGCCGACGCGCAGCCGACACCGTTCCACTACGCCGAAATCGACGGCCTCGAACCCGGCCGCACCTACCGCTTCGAGGCGTGGTCCAGTGGCGTGCGCGCGATTCCCGCGCTCTCGCTGACCACCCTCAGCCCAGGAACTCCCGAATCCACCGGCGAATTCACCACCTTGGTGCCACCGCCGGGCCGCCCACTGCAAACCCTCGCCCTCGCCAACGACGTGCACTACGGCGAGCAGGTCAGCGGCCTGCTGATCGCCGACGTGCCACCCGGCGTGCGTCAGGACATCCCGCCGTACCCCGAGGTGATGCTGGCCGCCGTGCTCGACGATCTGCGCCGACCCGACCGCGGCGCCGCGCGACTTCTGATCGCGGGCGACCTCACCAACGAGGCGTCGCTGAAAGACGCGCGCGACGTGCGCGCCCACCTCGACACCTGGGGCACACTCGGAACCGACTACTTCGTCGTGCGCGGCAACCACGATCGCCCCCATGTCGGCCCGGCCTACGCGAGCTGCCTGCCCGCACCCGCCGACCACCACGACTGCTGGGCCGAGGCGTTCATCCCCCGCCAGCAATTGATCGAGCACGAGACCGGCGGCCTGCGACTACTCGGCCTGGACACCAGCGAACTCGACGGCTCCGGCGGCACCATCGACCGCCCCCAATTCGACCTGCTCGCCGAGCGACTGCGCGCCGACCCCGACCGGCCCACCCTGGTCTTCGGCCACCACCCGGTCACCGTCGAGTCGGGCTTCACCAATCTCGCGGGCCCGGGATTCGTCCTCAACGGCCGCGACAGCGCCGAACTCCAAGCGCTGTACACCCGCTCCCCCGGCGTTTTCCTGCACCACAGCGGACATACCCACCGAAATCGCCGCACTCGTCCCGACGCCGCGTGTGCCGTCGAATTCCTGGAAGTGGCCGCGGTGAAGGAATATCCGGGCGGATACAGCCTGCTCCGCCTGTACGAAGGCGGTTACATGCTGAACTTCTACAAAACCCGCACCGAGGCGGCCCGCCGTTGGAGCGCGACCACCAGGTCCGAATACTTCGGCCTACTCCCGGATTACACGCTCGGCACCACCGCCGACCGTAATCACCTTGTCCTGCGGGATTTCTCGGGCCTGCGCTGACCGACCGGAAATATCGGAAACGCCGCGGCCGGACCGATATCATCCGCGCACGTCGGACGCGGTATGTTGCTTAGGTAAGCCTCATCAACATGAGGAATTCCAGCGGAAGGACCGAACCGATGCCTGTCGGATGGAAAACGATCTCCGGAGTACTGGCCGTCACGGTAGCGGCGCTCGGCCTACAGGCATGCTCGAATTCGTCGGATGATACGCAAGAGATCACGGTCTACAACGCCCAGCACGAATCGCTCACCAAGGAATGGGTGGCCGCATTCACCAAAGAGACCGGCATCAAGGTCACGCTCCGGCAGGGCGGTGATACCGCGCTGGGCAACCAGCTCGTCGCCGAAGGCGCCGCGTCACCCGCCGACGTATTCCTCACCGAGAATTCGCCCGCCATGGCACTGGTGGAGAACGCGGGCCTGTTCGCCGACGTGGACAAGGCGACGTTGGATCAGGTGCCCGCGCAGTTCCGCCCGTCCACCGGCAAGTGGACCGGAGTCGCCGCGCGCTCAACGGTTTTCGTCTACAACAAGGACAAGGTGGCGGCCGACCAGCTGCCCGCCTCGCTGCTCGACCTCGCGCAGCCGCAGTGGAAGGGCCGCTGGGGCGCGGGCGTCTCGGGCGCCGACTTCCAGGCCATCGTGGCCGCCCTGCTCGCGCTGAAGGGTGAGGACGCGACCCGCGCCTGGCTGAAGGGCATGAAGGAGAACGCCACGCCGTTCCCGAACAATGTGGCCACCATGAAGGCGGTCGACGCGGGCAACCCGGACGGCGGCGTGATCTACCACTACTACTGGTACCGCGACCAGGCCAAGACCAAGGAGAGCAGCAGCCACACCGCGCTGCACTACTTCAAGAAGCAGGACCCCGGCGCCTTCGTCAGCATCTCCGGTGGTGGCGTGCTGAAGTCGAGCAAGAAGCAGGAGTCGGCGCAGAAGTTCCTGGCGTTCATCACCGGCAAGGCGGGCCAGGAGGTGCTGCGCGACGGCGACTCGATGGAGTACCCGGTGGCCAGTGCCGTGGCCGCCAACCCGGCGCTGCCACCGCTGGCGGACCTGCAGGCGCCCCCCGTTGATCCGTCCAAGCTCGACGCCAAGAAGGTCACCGCGCTGATGACCGAGGCGGGCCTGCTCTAATCGTGGCCGTCCGGACCGCTGTCGCCTCGTCCCGGGTCGGTCGACCCGGACCCTTCGTCACGACCGTCGCCCTGCTGCTGGTGGCGGCGACGTTCGTGCCGCTGGGCTACATCGTGTCCGAGATCTTCTCTACCGGGCTGGGCCAAGCCGCGGATCTGGTGTTCCGCCCGAGAGTCGGTGAGCTGCTGCGGAATACGGCCGGCCTGGTGGTGTGCACCGTACCGATCTGTGTGGTGCTCGGAGTCGGCCTGGCCTGGGTGGTCGAACGCACCGACGTGCCAGGGAAGGCTTGGTGGGGGCCGCTCTTCGCGGCACCGCTCGCGGTTCCCGCGTTCGTGAACAGCTACGCCTGGGTCAGCGCCTTCCCCACCATGCACGGCCTGTCGGCCGGGGTGGTCATCTCCACCATGTCGTACTTCCCGCTGGTGTATCTGCCCGCCGCGGCCACACTGCGCCGCCTCGATCCCGCGGTGGAGGAATCCGCGCGGGCGCTCGGGTCGGGGCCGGTGGCGGTGTTCGCGCGAATCGTGTTGCCGCAGTTGCGGTTGGCCATTCTCGGCGGCGGGCTGCTGATCGCCCTGCACCTGCTCGCCGAGTACGGCGCGTTCGTCATGGTCCGCTTCGACACCTTCACCACCGCGATCTTCGAGCAGTACCAGTCCAGTTTCGCCGGCCCGGCGGGCAGCATGCTCGCGGGTGTACTGGTGCTCTGCTGTCTGGTGCTGCTGGCGGGTGAGGCGGCGGTGCGCGGGCGCAGCCGCTACGCCAGAGTCGGCAGCGGCGCACCGCGCGCCAGCGCCCGGTTCCGCCTCGGTACCAGCACGATTCCGGTGCTGGCCGCGCTCGCCCTGGTGACCGCCGGTGCGCTCGGCGTTCCGCTGTGGACCATCGGGCGCTGGCTGCGCATCGGCGGCGCGCAGGTATGGGACTTCGCCGAGCTCGGCGCGGCGCTCGGGCAGACCATCGCGCTGGCCGCGGTGGCCGCCCTGCTCACCACGCTGTGCGCCTTCCCGGTCGCCTGGATCGCGGTGCGCTCCACCTCGGTATTCGCCCGAATGGTGGAGGGGGCCAACTACATCACCAGTTCACTGCCCGGCATCGTCATCGCGCTGGCCATGGTGACGGTGACCATCCGCTGGGCTCCGCCGCTCTACCAGACCGCGACCATGGTGGTCGCCGCCTACGTGCTGCTGTTCCTGCCCCGCGCGCTGGTCAGCGTGCGGGCCGGGCTCGCGCAGGTGCCGATCGGGTTGGAAGAAGTCTCCAGGTCGCTCGGCAAGTCCGGTCCGGTCACCTTCGCCCGAATCACCCTGCGGCTCACCGCCCCCGCCGCGGCCGCCGCCGGTGCGCTGGTCTTCGTCGCCGTCGCGACCGAACTGACCGCGACATTGCTGTTGGCGCCCAACGGGACTCGCACGCTGGCCATGCGGTTCTGGTCGCTGTCCGGCGAATTGGATTACGCGGCCGCCGCGCCCTACGCCCTGATCATGATCGTCGCGGCGGTGCCGGTGACCTATCTGCTGTTCACCCAATCGCGGAAGGCGGCCGGAGTATGAGTGAGCTTGTCGTTGCCGAGGTGTCGAAGACGTTCGGTCACCATCGGGTGCTCGGTGGGATCACCCTCACGGTGCCGGACCGGACCTCGACCGCGGTGGTCGGCTCCTCCGGCTGCGGCAAGACCACGCTGCTGCGGGTGATCGCCGGGTTCGAGGCGCCGGACGCGGGATCGGTCGCGATCGGCTCGGAAACCGTTGCCCGCGATCGGTTCTCGGTGCCGCCCCAGCGGCGCAACATCGGTTATGTCGCCCAGGACGGCGCGCTGTTCCCGCACCTGACCGTCGGCCAGAACATCGCCTACGGGCTGCGCGGCGGCTTCCACGGCAGGCGCAACGGAAAACACCGCGTCGACGAACTCCTCGACATGGTCTCGCTGGATCCGTCCTACGCCGAGCGGCGCCCGCACCAACTCTCCGGCGGACAGCAGCAGCGCGTCGCGCTGGCCCGCGCCCTCGCCCGCAAGCCGGAGGTGATGCTGCTGGACGAGCCGTTCAGCGCGCTCGATGCCGGCCTGCGCGCCACCACCAGGCAGGCCGTCGCCGACACCCTGCGCGCGGCGGGCATGACCAGCATCCTGGTCACCCACGATCAGGAGGAGGCACTGTGCTTCGCCGAGCAGGTCGCGGTGATGCGCGACGGCCGGTTCACTCAGGTCGGCGCGCCGGAGGAGGTCTACGCCGCGCCGAAGGACCTGTTCACCGCGCGCTTCCTCGGTGACTGCGTGCTGCTCGACGCGGTGGTGGACGACGACGTGGCGAAGTGCGTGCTCGGCCGGGTTCCCGTGCAGAAGGGGGCGCCGACCGGCCGGGTCACCATCATGGTTCGCCCGGAACAGCTTGTCGCCCACGAGGTTTCGACGGGCGAGCCGGACAGCGGGGTGGTCCGCGATGTCGAGTTCCGCGGTGCCGACGTGATGCTCACCATCGCACTGGACGGCCGCGGTGACGCGGTACGGGTGCGCCGGGCCAGCGTGGCGGCACCGGCCGCGGGCCGGCGCGTACGGCTCGAGGTGCTCGGTTCGGCCGTGGCATATGCCGAACCGAGCGTTGCCGCCTGAGGCGACCCTCGAACCCGATGGAGCGAGCGGCGGGAATTGAACCCGCGTAAACGGCTTTGCAGACCGTTGCCTCAACCACTCAGCCACGCCCGCCTCACGATTGATAGTGCCGTGCGCGAGCTCCCGGACACACCGTTGCGCTCAGTCTGATTCGAAGCAGCGGGCACCCGACGTCGATCCGAAATCGGGCTGGCCCGATTCGCAGCACCGGCCTCGATTCCGAGCATGCGGCCCGATTCCCAGCACGCATGGAATGATCGGAGCATGTCTCGGCCACGCCCGCTTCCGCTCGACCCGATCGAGGAGGCCCATCGCCAGTGGGTCGACCACGGCTGGGGGGATGTGGCCGACGGCATGGCCGCGGTGACCTCGCTGGTGCGTGCCCAGCAAATCGTGATGGCCAGGGTGGACGAGGCGCTGAAACCAACCGGTTTGACCTTCTCCCGGTACGAACTGCTCATGCTGCTGAACTTCAGCAAGACCGGTGCGCTGCCGATGGCCAAGGCCAGCGCCCGGCTGCAGGTACACCCGACCAGCGTGACCAACACGGTGGACCGGCTGGAGGCGGCGAAGCTGGTCGAGCGCGTGCCGCACCCCACCGACCGGCGCGCAACACTGATCGAGATCACCGCCGACGGAAGGGAATTGGTCGCGCAGGCGACCGAGGAACTCAACACGAAGGTCTTCGCCCTTCCCGGCCTCGCGCCGGATCGGCTGCACACGCTGCTGCAGTTACTGGCGGAATTCCGACACGCCGCAGGGGACTTCGACACCGGTGGCGAGCAAGCCCGCTGGTCCACGAGCCCGCCCGAATGAGACAGACGTACTGGACGGTTCAATACACCCCCTGATCGACCATGGGGTAACGGTCCGGCATCCAACTAGCGAATTTCCCGCCCCGTCGCCTTGGCAGCGGGCCCAAAAGGGTTCACCATGTAAACCATGGTGCTGGTCTTGGGGGTATCGGCGGGCGCTGGTGGCGCGCGCGCGATGCTGACACACTCCGATCAGCCGCACCTCCCGCCGATCGACCGCTGCGAGGTGCCGCGACGCGCAGGCGGCGGCGTCGAGGAACCCGTTTTCGAGGCCATCCGGCAGATGCGCGCCGCCGCCGACCGGCGCGACGAATTGGTCACCGGAACCGCGGTGACCTGCCGCTGCACCATGCACGCCGATGCCATCCGGACCGCAGCTGGCCGCAACCGCCTCACCATCGTCGACGAACCGCTCGCCCAACTGCGCTATCTGCGCTTCACGGGCCAATTGCCGGACGAGGGCACGGTGCTGCTCTACGACCTCGGCACGTCCGGGCTGACCATCACCCACGCCGACTGCCACAACGACGCCATCCTGGCCGGTAAACGCAGCACGGTGCTCGGCGGCGACGGCTACGACGCGCTGCTGCGCTGGCAGCTCGCCCGCGGCGGCGTGCTCACCGACAAGCTCACCAGCCGCAGGCATCGGGAGGCGCTGAGCAGCGAGCGGGTGGTCACCGCGATCGACCCCATCTCCGGCGACCGCGAGGTGGTCACCCGCAGTGACCTGGCCGAACTGTGCGCGGCGAGCATCCATCACTCGGCCTCGTTCGTGCGTCAGCTCATCGAGGAGAGCGGCGTACAGCCCGACGCGATGGTGCTGCTCGGCGGCTGTACCCGCAGCCCGAGCATCCGCGAGGAGCTCGCGGAGCTGATCGACCTGCCGATCATCTACGACCCGGAACCCGACTACGTCTCGGCCCGCGGCGCGGTGCTGCTCGCCGCGGAGCGACACAGCGGTGACGTGCGGATGCCGCGGGTGCGGGCGGGTGCGGCGCTGTCCGCCTCGCTGGCGCACGGCGCGGTCGACCGCCGCAAGCTGATCGCCGCGGTCGCGGTGACCGCGGCGCTCGGCGCGACGATCGCGGGAATCCTTGCCATGGACAACTCTTCGGCCGAACCCACCCACGGTGTCCCGCCGACGCCGATGGACATCGTCGGACCCTCGTCGTCGAGCTTCGGCTAGGGCGTCGAGTTCTCCCGGTTAAGTGGACAACTATTCTGCCGGGCGAACGCGGATCAGCGGTTGGTGAACTTCGCGGGACGCTTCTCGACGAAGGCGGTCATGCCTTCCTTCTGATCGTCGATCGCGAAGAGCGAGTGGAATACTCGCCGTTCGAAGCGCAGGCCCTCGGCGAGGGTGGTTTCGAAGGAGCGGTTGACCGACTCCTTCGCGATCATGGTGACCGGCAAGGACATCGCGGCGATCGTCTCGGCGACCTCGAGCGCGGTGTCGAGCAGGTCGGCGGCGGGCACGATGCGCGACACCAGCCCGGCGCGCTCGGCCTCCTCGGCGTCCATATTGCGACCGGTGAGCACCAGGTCCATCGCCTTGGCCTTGCCGACCGCGCGGGTGAGCCGCTGCGAGCCGCCGATGCCGGGGATGACGCCGAGCTTGATCTCCGGCTGCCCGAACTTCGCGGTGTCCGCCGCGATCAGGATGTCGCAGATCATGGCCAGCTCACAGCCGCCGCCGAGGGCGTACCCGGCCACCGCGGCGATGGTCGGCTTGCGGAATTGGGCGAGCCGATCCCAGCGCGCGAAGTAGTCGTTGAGGAACATGTCCATATACGACTTCGGCTGCATCTCCTTGATGTCGGCGCCTGCCGCGAACGCGCGCTCCGAGCCGGTGATGACCACGGCCCCGACCTCGTCGTCGCGCTCCAGTTCGTCGAGCGCGGCGATGACATCGTCGAGGACCTGGGCATTGAGTGCGTTGAGCGCCTTCGGGCGGTTCAGCGTGATCCAGCCGACCCGGCCCTTACGCTCCAGCAGAATCGTCTCGAAATCGGGCCCGCCCGTCGCCCGGCCGCCGCCCCTCATCGAATCGCTACGCGATGCATCCATCTTTTAGGCACCTTCTACGTCGGGGTGGTCAGGAATATCGGTGACGATACAGGAAAGGGGTATTTCACCCTTTCCGCAACGTCCCTACCGTGTCTTGAAGTTGTTGCACTACAACGCAATTGCTTATCCGGGCCCATTCCGGTCGCTCGTCAGTTCCTGGAAGACGCGCAACCCCTCGGCGATCTTCCCGGCCGCGTGCTCGAGCTGCTCGGGCGGCAGGTACTTGCCGAACGCGGCCGCGTCGAGCAGCTGGTCACGGACCTGTTCGAGGTTCATCCTGGCCCAGTCCTGGCGGGAGAGTGGAGACACGGCCCGAACAATACCTCGAGTCGAACGCATGTTCGAGACGTGTCAACATTCGCGTCGCCGTCGATTCGACGCGACCTCAGGCGTCCGCGTTCGGGCCGGCGCTGCGTTCCCGGATCTCGGTGACGATGGCCGAGAAGTCGCGGCCGCCGGACGACTCGTTGAACCGGCTGTAGATCTCCGCGGCGAGCAGACCGAGCTGACCGTCGATGCCGTTCTCGCGCAACGCGTTCGCGGCCAGCCCCAGATCCTTGTTCATCAGGGCGGTCGCGAAACCCGGCTGATAGTCGTTGTTGGCTGGGCTGGTCGGCACCGGGCCGGGGACCGGACAGTAGCTGGTCAGCGCCCAACTCTGGCCCGACGCGGTGGAGACGACGTCGAAGAACGACTGGTGGGTCAGGCCGAGCTGCTCGCCGAGGACCAGGGCTTCGGAGAGGCCGATCATCGAGATGCCGAGCAGCATGTTGTTGCAGATCTTGGCGGCCTGGCCGACGCCGGAGCCACCGCAGTGCACCACCTTGCCGCCCATCACCTCGAGCAACGGCAGCGCGTCGGCGAAGTCCTCGGCCCCGCCGCCGACCATGAAGGTCAGCGTGCCCGCCGCCGCGCCAGCGACCCCGCCGGAGACCGGGGCGTCCAGCGCGCGATGGCCCGCGCCGATGGCGAGCACCGCGGCCGACTTGGCGTCGGCCACGTCGATGGTGGAGCAGTCGATGAACAGGGTGCCGGGCTTGGCTGCAGGCAGCAGTTCGGCGTACACGTCGAGGACGAGTTTTCCGTTGGGCAGCATGGTGATCACCACACCGGCGTCCGCCACCTCCGCCGCCGTACCAACAACGGTGGCGCCGTCCTCGGCGGCCCGCTGCTGCGCGGCGGGCACCGGATCGTAGGCCAGCACTTCATATCCGGCCTTGACGAGGTTCGCCGCCATCGGCGCACCCATGTGGCCGAGTCCGAGGAATCCGATCTTTTCAGTCATTGCTCACCAAACCCAGTTCCTGATCGCCCAATTCGGCGAAGTATGCGGCTACCTGTGCGGTGGTGACGTCGGCGAGCGTCGCCGGCGACCACCGCGGGTTGCGGTCCTTGTCGATCACCTGCGCGCGGATACCCTCCACCAGGTCGGCCGAGGCCAGCGCCGCGATGGAGACCCGGTACTCCTCGTTCAACACCGCCTCCAGGTTCGGCGCGGACCGCGCCGAACGCAACGACCGCAGCGTGACCTTCAGCGCGACCGGTGATTTCGTGAGGATATCGGCGGCGGCCCTGGCCGCCTCCGGTGCCTCGTGCGCCTGCAGCCTGGCCACGATTTCCTCGACGGTGTCTGCGCCGTAGCAGGCGTCGATCCAGTCCTGCTGGGCGAGCAGGCCGGAAGCCGGTGCGGCCGAGGCGAACTTGGCGATCGCGATCTCCGCCGTCTCGGTACGCAGCGTATCCAGCAGCGCCGGTAGATGTTCGGAGGTGATGTAGTAGTCGGCGAAGCCCGCCGCGATGGCGTCGCCCGCGGTCATCCGGGCGGTGGTGAGCGCGACGTGCGTGCCGAGCTCGCCCGGCGTGCGCGAAAGCAGGTAGGTGCCACCGACATCCGGGATGAACCCGATACCGACCTCGGGCATGCCGATCTTGGACCGCTCGGTGACGATCCGGTGACTGCCGTGACCGGACAGGCCGACACCGCCGCCCATCACGATGCCGTCCATCACCACCACATAGGGCTTCGGGTAGCGGCCGATCAGCGCGTTGAGCACGTACTCGTCCCGCCAGAAGCGCCCGGTCGGCGAATCCGCGCCCGCGGCACCGCCGGTCGCGTCCGTGTGGATGGCGACGATGTCGCCGCCCGCGCACAGGCCGCGCTCCCCCGCCCCGGTGACGACTACGGTGCGGACCTCGTCGTCGGCGGCCCAGGCGTGCAGCGCCTCGGTGATGGCCAGTGCCATCGCGTGATTCAGCGCGTTGATGGCCTTGGGCCGGTTCAGCGTGATGAGCCCGAGCCCATCGCGTTTCTCGATCAGAACTTCGGGTTCGCTGCTCATGCCGCTCCTACCACCGCGCGGGCGACGACCACCCGCATGATTTCGTTGGTGCCTTCGAGGATCTGGTGTACCCGCAGATCCCGGACGATCTTCTCCAGGCCGTATTCGGCCAGGTAACCGTAGCCGCCGTGCAGTTGCAGCGCCTTGTTGGCGACCTCGAAGCCCGCGTCGGTGGCGAATCGCTTCGCCATGGCGCACAACTCGACCTTGTCCGGCGCGTCGGCGTCGAGCGCCGCCGCGGCCCGCCACAGCAGCGTGCGGGCGGCCTCCAACTCGGTCCGCATATCGGCGAGCTGGAACCGCAACGCGTCGTTCTTCAGCAGTGGTGCGCCGAACGCGCTGCGCTGCGCCAGATACGGCACCGTCTTGTCCAACGCCGCCTGCGCGCCGCCGACCGAGCAGGCGGCGATATTCAGCCGTCCGCCGTTGAGGCCGTTCATCGCGATGCGGAAGCCGTCGCCCTCGGCGCCGAGCAGGTTGGCCGCCGGAACCCTGGCGTCTTCGAAGATCACCTGGCGGGTGGGCTGGGCGTGCCAGCCCATCTTTCGCTCGTTGGCGCCGACGGAGACACCCGGCGTATCGGCGGGCACGACGAACGCCGAAATACCGCGCGCGCCAGGGCTTCCTGTGCGGGCCATGACCACGTACACGTCGGTGGCGCCCGCGCCGGAGATGAATTGCTTCGCGCCGTTGAAGATGTAGTCGTCGCCGTCGCGGACGGCCTTGGTGCTCAAGGCCGCCGCGTCCGAGCCGACACCGGGCTCGGTCAGCGCGTAGCTCGCCAGCAGTTCCATCGCCGTCAGCCGCGGCAGCCAGCGCCGGCGCTGGGCGTCGTCGCCGTAGCTGTCGATCATCCAGGTCGCCATGTTGTGGATGGAGATGTAGGCCGCGATGGCCGGGCATCCGGTGGCGAGCTGCTCGAAGATGCGCACGGCGTCGAGCCTGCGCAGACCCGAGCCGCCGACGTCCTCCTGGACGTAGATGCCGCCGAGCCCGAGCGGGCCCGCCTTGCGCAGCACATCGACCGGAAAGTGTTTCTGCTCATCCCATTCCAGCGCGTTCGGCGCGAGGAACTCGTCGGCGAAGCCGCGGGCGGTGTCGCTGATCGCTTTCTCGTCGTCGTCGAGGATGAACATTCGTCAGTCCATCGTCGGGATGACGAACGCGTTGGGAGTGGAGCTTGCGGAAGGACCCGCAGGCCCAAGCTCCTTCATCCCGGAAGGCCAGCGCTGCGTGACGGTCTTCGTCTTGGTGTAGAAGCGGAACGAGTCCGGGCCGTGCTGGTTAAGGTCGCCGAAGCCGGAGCGCTTCCAGCCGCCGAAGGTGTAGTACGCGATCGGCACCGGGATCGGGACATTGATGCCGACCATGCCCACCTGCACGCGGGCGGCGAAGTCACGGGCGGTGTCGCCGTCGCGGGTGAAAATCGCGACGCCGTTGCCGTATTCGTGCTCGTTGGCCAGGCGCAGACCCTCCTCGTAGTCCTTGGCCCGCACCACGGTCAGCACCGGACCGAAGATCTCCTCCCGGTAGATCCGCATCTCGGGGGTGACCTTGTCGAAAAGTGTTGCGCCGACGAAGTATCCGTTTTCGGCGCCCGCGACGGTCACGCCGCGGCCGTCGACCACCAGCTCGGCCCCCTCATCGATGCCGATCTGGACGTAGTTGTGCACCCGGTCGACGCCGTCCTTGCCGACGAGCGGGCCGTAGTCGGCGCCGGGGTCGTCGGAGCGGCCGATGTTGAGCTTGTGCACCCGCTCGGTGAGCTTGGCCAGCAGGCGGTCCGCGGTCTCCTCGCCGACCGGCACGGCCACCGAAATGGCCATGCAGCGTTCACCCGCGGAGCCGTAACCGGCGCCGATCAACTGGTCGGCGACGTCGTCGAGGTCGGCGTCCGGCATGACGATCGCGTGGTTCTTGGCACCGCCGAAGCACTGGGCGCGCTTGCCGTTCGCGGTCGCGGTCTCGTAGATGTACTGCGCGATCGGGGTGGAGCCGACGAAGCCGACGGCCTTGATCCTCGGGTCGTGCAGCAGCGCGTCGACGGCCACCTTGTCGCCGTGGACCACGTTGAACACCCCCGGCGGCAGGCCGGCCTCGAGGAACAGTTCGGCAAGCCGCAGCGGCACGGAGGGGTCGCGCTCGGACGGCTTGAGCACGAACGCGTTTCCGGTGGCCAGCGCCGGGCCCGCCTTCCACAGCGGGATCATTGCCGGGAAGTTGAACGGGGTGATGCCCGCGACGACGCCGAGCGGCTGGCGCATCGAGTAGACGTCGATGCCGGTGCCCGCGCTCTCGGTGTACTCGCCCTTGAGCAGGTGCGGTGCGCCGACGGCGAACTCGATCACCTCGAGGCCGCGCTGGATATCGCCCTTCGCGTCGGCGATGGTCTTGCCGTGCTCCGAGGAGAGCAGTGCCGCAAGCGAATCCATCTCGTCCTGTACCAGCGTCAGGAACCGCATCAGCACCCTGGCCCGCTTCTGCGGGTTGAACGCGGCCCACACCGGCTGCGCCGCTTCGGCATTCGCGATGACGGCCTGCACCTCGGCCGTGCTCGCCAGCGGCACCCTGGCCTGCACCTGGCCGAGATTCGGGTCGAAGACGTCACCGAAGTTGCCGGAGGTACCCGCGACGTGTTGCCCGCCGATGAAGTGAGTGAGTTCGCGAACCATGCCAGTCCTGTTCTGGTAGCCGACCGTGACACCGCAGCGCGGTATGCGGTCATCCTATAGTTGGACGTCCACGTATCTAGGGAGTGTGATTCATCCCACGTCGCGCGGTCCCCCGCGCACTCGATCCAGCAGGGGTTTCAGCGGGTTTACGAGACTTCAGGAGCGGGTCGGCCCGACCGCGGTCTGATCGGACGGCTTCGGCGACCTGATGAGCACGTACGAACCCACGCCGAGCGCCACGGCGCCGATCACGAGCACTGCGACGGCTACGGCGAGGACGCTGTCGGTCCACTGCGTCACCGCCTGCCCGGTAGCCAAGGCGACCGCGAGACCGCCACCGATCACGAGCACCGTCGAACGCTGCTGCGCGAACAGCACGAAGCAGACGGCGGCCACCAGCGCGCTGAGCAAGAAGGCCCATGGGCGATGGTCCGAGTCGACGACGACCGCGCCGACCAGCGCGATCCCGATCGCGATCGCGTATCCCAGCCAGGTTTCGACGAACACGCCGATCCTGCTGAGCGCGAACCATACTCCGCCGACCACGAGCATGCCGAAGCCTACCCAGAGGTCGCCGACACCGAACATTTCGTCCAGCGCCACCGGGATCGCCGACGCGCTGAAGATGCCGCAGGCGAGCATGCCGATCACCGAGGGAATGGCGATATAGCCGAGCACGGCGGCGATCAGTCCGGCGAGCGCGGCCCAGGACCCCGCGTCCGCGGAGCCGTTTTCCAGCGCCGTGCCCACGGCCCCCGTCACCGAACCGGCGGCGAGCGCCAGCAAAGCCCCGGCGAGCCGGATCCGGGAGCCGTGCGGATCCCGGTCGAACAACTTGGCCGGCCCGCCGACCACGGCGATCGCGCCGAGGACGAGCCCGATCGATACGGCGATCAGCAGCGCAACCTGCGCACCGCGCGCAAGATCGTCCCACGACGCACCGATCACCAGTGCAATGCCGCAGAACACCAGCCCGGCGCCGATGTACGCCGCGATCTCGGCCAGAATCTTCCCGCGCGGGCGCGGCTCGTGCGCGGCCAATGCGCCCATCACTGCCTCGAACTGCGCTTCGGTCAGCACACCCTGCTCGACCAGCTTCCGCACAGCCAACCTCTGGTGTGTCGCCATCGCCCCATTATGTCCGGCCGCTGACCCACCCACCGGAGATCCTCGATACGTCGCGCCACCCCGCGCACTGTCTGTTCAGCGACTCCGCGCTCGAGGCACCACGATGCCCGGGCACCGTGTCGACGACCCCGATTGTGGGACAGCGGGGTTCGACACGGTGCCGGGGCGACAAGCAACCCGGTGATCGGGCCGCTCCTGGTTCGGCGGGGTCAGGACTCGGGGCCGAGCTCCACCACGGTGCCGGGGTGCGCGAGCGAGGCCACCGTGATGTGGCCACCCTTTGCCTGGTCGATGATCTGACCTTGCCAGGCCACGAAGCAGGAGGCGATCTCGCTGTTGTAGGCGCGGGTGAGGATGGGGGCCAGCACCTTGGCGATTTCGCCCTCGGCCGCGATCAGCTGATCACGATAAGGGCCGTAGTACGGCAGGATTGCTTGCAGGACAACCGCTTCCACACCTTGCACCTGGGTGATGAACGGGTCGATCGCCGGCTGGTACCGGGCGAGGACCGGGGCTACCTCGGCGAGCACCGGGCCAGCCAGCTGCAGGATCGGCTGGTAGACCGAGCCGAGGGCGAAGGCTTCCGAGGAGAACGGCCCAGCCAGCGGAGCCAATCCGATCAGCGAGGCGAGACCACCCTGCTGCTTCGGCGCGGGCCAGCCGAGCGGGCAGGCGGGCTGCGCCGGGAGCGGGGCGGCGGCGAACGGGTTCGCACCGCCCGCGCCGCTGAGCGGAACGGAACTGTTCGGCGTGCCGCCGAGCGGGACCGAGCTGTTCGGCGCGCCCGCACCCAGTGGGACAGAGCCGTTCGGCGCACCGGCACCCTGTGGGACAGAGCCGTTCGGCGCGCCCGCACCGGGGTTGATGGCGACGGCGGCAGGCGCACCGCCCGAACCGAGCGGTACCGACGCGGCGGGCGCCGGGCCGCCCGACGCAGGCGCGGCCGGTGCGGGTGCAGGCGCCGAGGTGTCCGCCGGAACCGAGGGCGCGGCGGGTCGTGCGGCGGCGGCCGGTTGTTCCTGGGTGATCACCACGCTGGTGACCTCGTCGTCCTGATCGACCGTCAGCGCGGTGACCGCGACGGCGCTGCCGATGACCGTCAGCGCGGCCACCGCGCGGATGGCACCGGCGAGCGCAGGCCGGGTCGTCGTGCGAGAACTCATCGGACCGTACTCCTTCTGATGTCTATTTGACCGGTGCCGCAGGCGAATTCGGTGCGGCCGCGGTGGGTTCGAATACGCCCTCCAGGTGCCAGACGCCGGTGAACCCGTTGAACGGGCCGCCGACGATGAGGCTGGTCCACTGCAGGGTGAACTTGCGGGTCTTCGCGTCGTAGGTGCCGGTGGCCGAGGGGCCCTGGGCGGCATCGGCGGTGGGCTTGTCGAACCATTGCTTGGCGACCCAGTCCCAGACCTTCTGCACCTGTTCGGCGCCCGCCACCTGCGCGTCCTGCTTCTCCGGCGGTTTCGGTGCGCCCTGATTGAACTCCTGGTCGTTCCAGGAAGCGGCCCAGGCGGACAGGTCGGCGGTCAGCTTGCCGCCGTCGTTCGTCACCGTCGGCGGCGGCACCCGGCGTTGGGTCTGCGGGTCCACCGGATTGGTGGAGATGCCGAACTCGACGGCGAAGAACTTGGTCGGCTTGGTGATCGACGCGGACAGCGAATTCCCCTGTGCGAACCCGGGCTTCGGCTCGCTCTGGTATCCGCCGATGCGCAGGCCGCCCGCCGTGCCCGGCTCGAGCAACGTGGTCGACCCGCCCTGCGCGGGAGAATCACCGTTGGGCATGTAGGGGCCCTGCTCCGGCGTGCCGCCCGGCTGCACCATCCGGAACCAGGTACCGGCGACGCTGTCCCCGGACACCGAACCCGGTGTGAATCGCAGCAATCCGACCAGCGGCTCGGGCCCACTCGACGTCGGCGCGTCGGCGCCGCCGGAACAGCCGGACACCACCAACGCCAGTGCAGCCAGCACGGTCGCGGCGATCATCTTGCGTTGGCTCATGCCGGATCCCCTTCTACGTTCGGTCGGCCGCCTGGGTCGTGTGCTCATTTGCGGGTACCGCCAACGAGATTCGGCCGCAGTGCCGCGCGCTCGGCCCGGACGCGACCCGGCAGCCGAATACCCTCCACCGCGGCGGCGAGCGCGAAAATGCCCGGCACCAGATAGCAGAAGCCCAGCCCGCGGAACGCGCCGAAACCGAGCGGACGCGTCGAGTCGTTCAGTGCGACAACGGCGTCGAAGTTGCGGACGTTGTCGTTCATCGCGCCGATGAGGGCGGCGAAGCGCGAAGTCATCGGCTGCCAACGGGTTTCGAGGGTGGTGATGCCGGTGAGCTCGGCCTCCGGGTGTGCCGTACGGACGTCCGCGGTGTATCGGCTGTTGAGCTCGCCGTCGGCCGCGACAAGGGTGACGAAGTAGCCCTGCAGCTTTCGGACCTCATCGTGGGTGAGGATCGGCCCCAGGTCGTTGATCAGCGGTTGCGCCGCGGGCGAGGCCGGGAACAGCCCGCCGAGCAGCGGCACCGCGATCAGCCCGAGGGCGGCCAGTGCCGCGGTCGAGCGCCAGACCAGCGCCTGCTCACCCTGCTGCGCGCGCCGGAGGCCGAGCACCCCGGCGCCGACGAGAAGCGCGCCGGGCAATGCGAGCAACCACGGCAAGGCGCCGAAAGGTGGTACGGCGGCGAGCTTTTCGTAGTTGTGCCGATTGTCGTCGATCGCGCCGATCATCCCGGACATGTGATAGCGGATCTCCGGGTAGTCGCGGACGAACTGATCGACCCGCGCATAACTGCCCGGCTGCTGTCCGCGCTGCTGGAGCGTGATGACGTTCGTCCTGGCGTCGTCGAGCACCTGCAGGTCGTGGCGGTAGCCATCGATACTGGACCGCGTCATGTACGGCTCGAACGCGTCGATCATCGCCTCCCCTTTGACCGCTCGCGGAAACATGCCGGTGCCGATCGGGGCCAGCACCAGCAGCGCGCCGAGCACGATGATCAGCACGAACGGCCACCGCCGCAACGGCCGCGGCGGCGCGGCCTCGGGATTCGAGACGAAGTCCGAGTAAGCGGGCAGCCCCGACACGGTGGTCACTGCCGTTGCCGACGGACGATCCGGTCCGCGTTGAAGAACACCCCGGCCGCCACGACCGCGACCACGAACAGCGTCGGCACCACCCACGCCGGAGTGTGCCGTCCACGCGGAACCTCGACGGTCTTCGAGGCGAGCACCGGATCGGTGCGCGCGGGTTGCGCCTGGGCCACCGGTACCGCGGCGTCGACCGGGGCCTGAGCAGCGGGCGCGGCAGCCGGTGCCGGTGCGGCAGCCGCCGGACCGCCGGGAGCCGGTGCCGCAGGAGCGGCCGCGGGCGCACCGGGCGCGGCGGCGATCGGTGCCGCCGCCGGTGCCGCCTGCGGCACACTGCCGCCGCGATACTGACCGGCCAGATGCCACAACCCGGTGAAGTTGTTGAACGGACCGCCGACGATCTGACTCGTCCACTCGATCACGAAATTGCCCGCGCCGTCGATGGTGCCGTGCACCGGGCTGGTCTTGCCGGGCAGCCCGCCGCCAGGTTTCGGCGCACCTTGATTGAACACCTGGTTGTTCCAGGTGACACCGAGACTGCTCAGATCACCGGAGAGTTGCCCGCCGTCGGAGAACAACTGCGGCACCGCGGTGCCGCCACCGGTCTGCGGGTCGGTGGGGTTGGTTGCGGTGGCGAAATCCACGCCGTAGAAACGGACCGGCGTGGTCACCCGGCCCGACTTGGCATTGCCCGCACCGTCGAACGCCGCGGCAGGCTGCGGCTGATAGCCGCCGCTGACCAGTCCGCCGTCGCTGCCCGCGGACAGCGTGGTCACCGTCTGGTCGCTGCAGGCCGAGTCGCTGTTGGCCAGGTAGGGTCCGCCCGCGTCGCCGGTCGGCAGGATCATCCGGAAGAAGCTGCCGGTCACCGCGCCGCCCGAGCAGACGCCGGGGGCCAACGCGAACAGACCGTTGAGCGGTGCGGGTTCGGCGTGTGCGAACGGCGCTGTCACTAGCGATAGGCCGAGGGCGGCTACCGCGGCGGTTCGCCGAAAAGAGTTCCGTCCCATGGGTTCGTCCTTTTGGTGGATTTGTGCAGATGGATTTCGGATTTAGGGCATCGCGTCCCATCGGAACTCGGCGCGCGGCCCGCTGTCGCCCTTTGCATTCACGGTGAGCGCAACCCCGCAGCCAATTTTGGGTAAACGACCGGCCGAGTGGCGCCTGGCGCTGTGATGGGCATCACCGTAGGATTAGTTTGACGTCCTAGTATCGGGCGCCACCTGGACTCACCGGAGGACTCCCGTGGCCGACAGCAGCGCGCTTCACACGCCGACCAACCCCGTCCGTTTCGTGACCGCAGCGGCGCTGTTCGACGGGCACGACGCGGCGATCAACATCATGCGGCGCATCCTGCAGGCGCAGGGCGCGGAGGTGATTCATCTCGGTCACAACCGTGCCGTCAGCGAGGTGGTGGACGCCGTGCTCACCGAGGACGCGCAGGGTGTGGCGGTCAGTTCGTATCAGGGCGGCCATGTCGAATACTTCGAATATCTCGCCGACGCGCTGAAAAAGGCCGGGGCGGAGCATGTCCGGATATTCGGTGGCGGCGGTGGCGTCATCGTCGCCGAGGAAATCGCGCGGCTCGCCGAATGCGGGGTCACCATTTTCTCCCCCGAGGACGGGCAGCGCCTCGGCCTGCCCGGCATGATCAATCAGCTGATCCGGGCTTGCGATATCGACCTCGCCACCGAACCACCGGTGCTGGACGCGGTACTCGCCGGCGAGCGCGCCGCCCTGGCCCGTGCCATCACCTGTATCCAGCAGGACGCCCTGACCGCCGGCGACCGGCAGAGGTTGACTCAGGCCGCCGCCGCGCGCACCGTGCCGGTACTCGGCATCACCGGCACGGGTGGCTCCGGAAAGTCCTCGCTCACCGACGAATTGGTGCGTAGGCTGCGGTCGGACCAGCAGGACAAACTGCGCGTCGCGATCCTCGCGGTCGACCCGACCCGGCGCCGCGGCGGTGGCGCGCTGCTCGGCGACCGTATCCGGATGAACGCCCTCGACGGCGACCACATCTTCTTCCGTTCACTGGCCACCAGGGGCGGGCGCGAGCTGCCGGACAATATCGACCTGATCGTGACCGCCTGCAAGGCAGCGGGATACGACCTGGTGATCCTGGAGACGCCGGGCATCGGCCAGGGCGACGCCGCGGTCACCGACTACGTCGACGTGTCCATGTATGTGATGACCCCGGAGTTCGGCGCCGCCTCCCAGCTGGAGAAGATCGACATGCTGGATTTCGCGGATGTGGTGGCGATCAACAAGTTCGAGCGCCGCGGCGCGGCCGACGCACTGCGGGATGTGTCGCGCCAGCTCATCCGCAATCGGGCGGATTTCACCGCGACGCCGGAGGACATGCCGGTATTCGGCACCAGCGCGGCAACCTTCAACGACGACGGCGTCACGGCGCTGTACCAGCATCTGGCCGGGCTGCTGGCCGAGCGCGGCCTGCGGCTGGAGCAGGGGGCGCTGCCCCGGGTGAATACCCGCGTGTCCACCCGGTTCGCGCAGATCATTCCGCCCGCCCGGGTGCGCTACCTGGCCGAGATCGCCGAGACGGTCCGCGACTATCACGCGACCACCGCCGCGCAAATCGTTGCGGCACAGCGGGTTCAACGCATCGAGCAGGTCGCCGCCGAACTGCCCGACGACCAGGCCGTCGCCGAACTGGCCGCGACCGCGCGGGCCGAGCTGTCCGCCGAGAACGCCGCGCTACTCGCCGAGTGGCCCGCACTCGCCGAGTCCTACCGCGGCGACGAGCAGGTGGTGCGGGTGCGCGACCGCGAGATCCGTACGCCGCTGCGCCGGGAGACGCTGTCCGGCAACTCGATTCCCCGGGTCGCGCTGCCCCGGTTCACCGACCACGGTGAGCTGCTGCGTTTCCTGCGCGCGGAGAACCTGCCCGGCCGCTTCCCGTTCACCGCGGGCGTTTTTCCGTTCAAGCGGGACAACGAGGACCCGGCCAGGATGTTCGCCGGTGAGGGCGACCCGTTCCGCACCAACCGGCGCTTCAAGGTCCTCAGCGAACACTCCGACGCGAAAAGACTGTCCACCGCGTTCGACTCGGTCACCCTCTACGGCCACGATCCCGCCGAACGCCCCGACATCTACGGCAAGGTCGGCACCTCCGGTGTCTCGATCGCCTCGCTCGACGATATGAAGGCGCTCTACGACGGATTCGACCTCACCGCGCCGACGACCTCGGTGTCGATGACCATCAACGGGCCGGCCCCCACCATCCTGGCCTACTTCCTCAATACCGCGATTGAACAAGCGCTGGAACGATTCTCGGCCGCCGAGGGACGGCAGCCGACCGACGACGAGGCCGCCGATATCCGGGCGAAGACCTTGGCGACGGTGCGCGGCACGGTGCAGGCCGACATCCTCAAAGAGGATCAGGGCCAGAACACCTGCATCTTCTCCACCGAGTTCAGCCTGCGCATGATGGCCGATATCCAGGAATGGTTCGTGCGCAACGGTGTTCGCAATTTCTACTCGGTCTCGATCTCCGGCTATCACATCGCCGAAGCCGGCGCGAACCCGATCAGTCAGCTCGCCTTCACCCTCGCCAACGGATTCACCTATGTGGAGGCGTATCTCGCGCGCGGGATGAAGATCGACGACTTCGCACCGAACCTGTCGTTCTTCTTCTCCAACGGCATGGACCCCGAATACTCGGTGATCGGCCGGGTCGCCCGCCGCATCTGGGCCATCGCCATGCGCGATCGCTACGGTGCCAACGATCGTTCGCAGAAGCTGAAGTACCACATCCAGACCTCCGGGCGCTCGCTGCACGCACAGGAGATGAGCTTCAACGACATTCGCACCACCTTGCAGGCGCTCATCGCCATCTACGACAACTGCAACAGCCTGCACACCAACGCCTACGACGAGGCGGTGACCACCCCGACCGAGGAGTCGGTGCGCCGTGCGCTGGCCATCCAGCTGATCATCAACCGGGAGTGGGGCGTCGCGGTGAACGAAAACCCGTTGCAGGGCAGCTTTCTCATCGATGAGCTCACCGACCTGGTGGAGGAGGCGGTGCTGTCGGAGTTCGACCGGATCAGCGAGCGCGGCGGCGTCCTCGGCGCGATGGAGACCGGCTATCAGCGCGGCAAGATCCAGGACGAGTCGATGCGCTACGAGCACCGCAAGCACGACGGCTCGCTGCCCATCATCGGCGTCAACACCTTCCGCAACCCGCACGGCGAGCCGAAGCACGACATCGAGCTGGCCCGCGGCACCGAGGCCGAGAAGCAGTCCCAGCTGAACCGGGTCCGCGAGTTCCAGCACCGGCACCGCGACCCCGCACACGCCGCCCTGGCCCGCCTGGAAGCCGTCGCCCGCACCGACGACAATATCTTCGAGGTCCTGATGGACGCCGCGCGGGTCTGCACCCTGCAGCAGATCACCGACACGTTCTTCACCGTCGGCGGCCAATACCGCCGCAACGTCTGAGGGTCGCTCAGAGGATTCGCACCTCGGGGACGGTCGACATCAGGCGAGCCCACTCCGGGTACTTCCGCAGCTTCGCCTCGTGCAACGCCATGAGCTTCGTGCGCAGCGTCGGATCCGGCGCATCGGAAACATCGGGTCCGATCGCGAGTTTCGCGACGTGCGGGATGATCCGCGGATCGCCGTCCAGGTGGACCGGGTCGTGCATGTACCGCTCCAGCGCAGCCAGGTCCTCGATCCCCACGCAGTAGGCGTGCGTCAGCCCCTCGGAGACATCGCCGAGATTCTGACCGACGGTTGAGAACGACACCGACTCGACCGACGCGGTCCGCCGCATCGTCGCGAGCACCTCCGCCTTCTGCTCGTCCGTCGTCTCGTCGCGAAAACCGAAGCGCAACAGGTGGACAATCATGGAGCCTCCTCATTTTGAACTAGTGAGTTCAATCTA
This sequence comes from Nocardia sp. NPDC052316, assembly GCF_044547795.1. Classification (NCBI taxonomy): domain Bacteria; kingdom Bacillati; phylum Actinomycetota; class Actinomycetes; order Mycobacteriales; family Nocardiaceae; genus Nocardia; species Nocardia sp. NPDC052316. The sequence continues at coordinate 826,174 of NZ_JBIUBB010000006.1, read as the reverse complement.
GAGAACTGACTAGTAGATACACAAGGCTGAACCCATGAGTTCATTTAGGCCGCGGAAGGCGCTACCATGCGGAGGTGACGGGAGCATCGACAGCGCGGGGGCGGATCGACAAGCGGCAGGCGATACTCGACGTCGCGTTCGCCGTGTTCGCCCGCCGCGGCTACGACAAGACCTGCGTGCAGGAGATCGCCGACGAGGCGGGCGTCGCGAAACCCACGGTGTACAACCACCTCACCGACAAACAGACGCTCTTCCGGCACGCCGTACTCGCCGCGGCGGATGCGGTAGCGGCCGAGACGCTCACCATCATCGAGCGGCTCAGGACCCCCGGCGATGATCTACCGGCGGCCCTGGGCACCATGTCCGAAGACCTGCTGCGGGTGTGCTCCGGCGACCGCGCCCTGGCACTGCGCGCCCTGACCTACGCGCAGCTGGCAGCGTTCCCCGAGCTCACCGACGCCGTGCTGGAACGTACTTCGCAGCGCGTCGCCGAGGCACTGACCGATCGGCTGGCCGGCCTCGCCCTGTCCGGCAGCTTGCGGACGACCGACCCGGCGCAGGCCGCTGAACAATTGCTCGCCCTTTTGACCGCGCCGCTGGAGGCACGTTCGAAGCTCGGCACCCGCGCGGTCTCCGATACCGAACGCCGGCGTATCGCCGGAGCCGCCGTCCACACGTTCCTGTCCGCATACGGATCCCACTGAATTCGGGTCCGGCAGGGCGGCACCGTGTGACAATCGCCGGGTCAGGGCCATCGGCGCGGTTGGGACGACGGATATGAGTCTTTCGGGTATTCGGATCATCGACGCGCACATCCACCAGTGGGATCCGTTCAGCACGCCGCGCGTCTTCAGTCCGACGGCGCGGTTGTTGCGGACATTGCCGATTCCGATGGATCTGGCCAAACGTCTCGCGCCGCGGCGGGATCGCGAATTCACCGGGGATCCCACCGCTTTCACCCGGCCTTATCTGCCCGCGGATTACCGTGCCGACGCCGGTACCGAGCCGATCGACGCGGTCGTGCACATCGAAGTGGCCTGGACCGGGAAGGGCGCGCTGGCCGAGGCCGAGGAGACGGCCTGGGTGGCCCGGTTACCGTTCGGCGGCGACAATCCCGAGCTCGGTGCGATTCTCGGCTGTGCCGATCCCGCGGCCCCCGACTTCGCGGCGTTACTCGACGCGCACCTCGCCGCCGCACCCCTGGTGCGCGGCATCCGCGCGCACGTGGCGCATCATCCCGATCCGCAGGTCCGGCCCTACGCCCCGCGCCCGGGGGCGCTCACCACCAAGGAGTTCCTCAACGGCTTCGGGCTGCTGGCCGAGCGTGATCTCTGCTTCGAGGCCTGGGTGTACTCGCACGCACTGCCGGATGTGACGGCGCTGGCCGCGCGCTTCCCCGAAGTACCGATCGTGCTCAACCATCTCGCTACTCCCGCAGGGCTTTTCGGCCCGGTCGGCAAGCACACCGGAACCAACCCGAGCGTGCGCCGGGCCCTGTTCCTGCGCTGGCGCGACGACCTGTCCGCCCTCGCCGAACAGCCGAACGTGGTGGCGAAAGTAAGCGGGCTGATGATGCCGATCCTCGGCCATCCAGTGCCACCCCGCGGCACACCAACCCCGGTTCCGGTGCTGGTGGACCGAGTCCACCCACTCATCGAACACGCGCTCGACGCCTTCGGCGCGGACCGGCTGCTCTGGGGCTCGAATTTCCCAGTCGACAAACCGATTACCACCATCACCAACAGCATCGACGCCGTCGCCACCGCGGTCACCGGGCACGGTGGCGGGCACTCGGAGCTGGAACACATCTTCCGGAATACCGCGCGGCGCATCTACCGGATCGATACCCCGGCCCACTGACGCGTGGGCCAGCCCTACCGGACAAGTCACCGAGTAGCCGAACAGGAGAGGTATTCGACGATGCGGTACCGCGAGGTTTTCCTACTCCCTCGCGGTACCGGATCCCGCGCTTTGCCGTGCCCGAATTCAGCAACGCACACGTCCCCATCGGCTGCGCCCCGCCTGTTCGGAGCCGACGATGACCGGCGCGGTTGACCGGGTTCAGTCGATCCACTCAGCCTTCTTGTAGGCGGCGATGGCGCTGAGCTCGGCGCCATCCGCGTAGATGTTGCGAACCGCGTACGTTCCTTTCGCTGTTTGGCCCGCGTTGTGGTCGGCGTCTGAGGCCGCCTTGGCCGCGTCGCCGTGTTGGTTGAAGTACACCGGAACTTCGATGTTCGTGCCCGGTGCAGGTACGTAGGCGAATCCGCCGAACAGTTTGGCGACGCGCTGCGCGACACTGAACGCAGTGCCCGCTGCGGTTCGCATCGCCACCGCGGCGGATTCGACTTTCTTCTTCTCCGCCCAATCCGCTGATTCGGTTGCCGCCTTTTCCGCATAGGCGACAGAACTTTTCAGACCGTCGACATTGCCGTCTTCAACCACCCAATCGCTTTGGTGGTCGAGTGCGTATTCGAGAGACTTGCGGGCCCGGAAGGCGGCGCTCGCGGCGCGCTTGGCGTGGCAACGGGCGGCGTTGGCCTCCACGTCCTCTTCCTCCTGGCTGGAGCACAGTTCGGGTGCGGTGGAAGGTGCTGCGTGCGCGGGTGCGGCCAGCACACCAACCGTGGCGGGCCCCACGACGGCAACACTGAACGCGAGCACGCATGCCCCCGCGCGAGACCGGGTAGCAGATCCGAAGAGTGAAGTGGGCACTTTTAATCCTCCTGGCGCAGAGTGGGAGACAACAAGGTTGATTCATTGCGCGATCTGTGGCGAGGCAGAATAACCTCCGTCGCGGCGGCGATCTGGTTGATCGTCGGGGATCTGCAGGGGTATTCGATACGGCGACTGCTGCGGATTGGAAATATTTCCAAGGCGGTATGGCGGGTGTCTCGACCAGCCCGAGCCCCACGCCGCCGCAGGTAACGAGAAGCCGCGCCCAGGCAGGCCGAACGCGAATAATCGGACAGGGTTACAAAAGCTTTATCGCGCGGGAGGAATCGGGTCGGCAGGCAAATACTGCGTACCGAGTAGGGCGCCGAGGCGGCAGACGTGGTCGATGATGTGGTCGGCGTCGATGTCCATCGTGCCGGTGCGCCATGCGGTGAGCAGTTCGATGAAACCGCCTATGCCGACGAGGGTGCTCATGCGGAACTCGAGTTCGTCGGCATCCGGGCGCAGGTACGGAGCGGAGGTGGCGACGAGCAGGTCGGTGGCGTCGGTGAGCATGGTTTTGCGGCGCTGCTCGAGCACGGCGCTGCCCGCGTGGTCGGCCAGCAAAATGCGGGCGCGCCCGTTGTCGTCGGACTGCAGGCGCACGGCGCGGGTCACGGCCGCGCGCAGGATCTCCACCAAGGGTTGCGCGCCGTGTTCGGTGACGATCGCGGCGAGGTCAGCGAAGACCTCGGTGCATACGGCATCCCATGCGACGCCGAGCAACGCGTCACGGTCGGCGAAATGCTCGTAGAAGTAGCGATCATTGAGTGCGGTGCGCTGGCAAACGCCGCGCATAGTGACGGCCGCCCAGCCGTTTTCGAGCCAGATGCCGAGGGCCGCATCGATCAGTCGCGCGCGCCGTTCGGCGCTCCGCTCCGCAGCGGTGCGCCCACCCCAGGTCCGGGCCGGTACACGCAGGCTCATGGTTGACAAACTACCGGACCGCGCGCCTAATTGGTGGCACGTGCGGCCAATTGGCCTCGTGGCACATGGAGGTGGCATGAGCGAGCGAACCAGCCCTGTCGGCATGACGGCACCGAGCACCGGCGAGGCGGGGGGCATGACCGGCACCGGCATCGACCACGAGGTGATCATCGTCGGCGCGGGCTTCTCCGGCATCGGCGCCGCGATCAAGTTGCAGGAGGCCGGATTCGACGACTTCCTGATCGTCGACGAGGCCGACGGTGTCGGCGGCACCTGGCACTGGAACACCTATCCCGGTATCGCCGTGGACATTCCGTCGTTCAGCTATCAGTTCTCCTTCGAGCAGCGCGCCAGCTGGTCGCGGACGTACGCACCAGGGCGGGAACTGAAGGCGTATGCCGAATCGTGCGTGGACAAATACCGGCTGCGACCACGAATCCGGTTCGAGACCACCATTACCGAGGCCGAGTTCGACGAAGCAGGTTGCCACTGGCGGCTGCACACCGCGACAGGTGACGAGCTGACCGCGCGCTTCGTCATCAGCGCCACCGGCGTGCTGACCCGCCCCAAACTGCCCGAGATTCCGGGCGTCGACGACTTCACCGGCGTCACCATGCACACCTCGCGCTGGGACCATCGACAGGACCTGCGCGGCAAGCGAGTCGCCATCATCGGCACGGGAGCGTCTGCGGTGCAGGTGATTCCGGAGACCGCGCCGGAGGTCGAGCAGCTCGTCGTGTTCCAGCGCACGCCCATCTGGTGCCTGCCGCGGCTGGATCTGCCGCTGCCCAAACCGGTGCAGTGGGCGCTGCGGGTGCCCGGCGCCCGGTCGCTGACCCGGCTGATCAGCCAGACCTACGTGGAGATCACCTTCCCGATCGCCGCGCACTATCACACGAAGTTGCCGACGGCCGCGCTCGGCGAGCGCGCGGGCCTGGCCCACCTCCGCAACCAGGTGCACGACCCGGTGACCCGCGAAAAGCTCACGCCGCGTTACGCGTTGGGCTGCAAGCGGCCGAGCTTCTCCAACGACTACCTGGCCACCTTCAACCGCGATAATGTGGTGCTGGAGACCGACCCCATCGCACAGATCACCAGCACCGGCGTGCGCACGGCAAGCGGCACCGAGTACCCGGTCGACGTGCTGATCCTGGCGACCGGCTTCAAGGTGATGGAGTCCGGCAACATGCCGACCTACGATCTGCGCGGCATCGGCGGGCTCGACCTGGAGAAGTGGTGGGACGAGAACCGGCTGCAAGCCTACGAGGGCGTGAGCGTGCCCGGCTTCCCGAACTTCTTCTCGATCATCGGCCCCTACGGCTACAACGGCTCGTCCTACTTCGCGCTGATCGAGAACCAGACCAGGCACATCCTGCGCTGCCTGCGGCACGCCCGCGCGGGCAACGCGACCATCGTCGAGGTGACCCGCGAGGCCAACGACCGCTTCTTCCAGGAGATGCTCGACCGGCGCGACGGACAGGTCTTCTGGCAGGACAGCTGCGCGGTCTCCAACAGCTACTACTTCGACAAGCACGGCGACGTGCCGCTACGCCCGTCGACCACCGTCGAGGCAGCCTGGCGCAGCGGCCATTTCGACCTGTCCGACTACCGGTTCGCGACGTCGGCGTAGCGAGGTCGACCGAACTCAGGTGAGGAAAGTTTGGGACAGTTGCCTGGTGAGGGTTTCTCGCGCGGTGGCCAAGGATGGGCCGTACCAGGTGAGGCTGCGGCCTTCGACCAGCGCTACCGGGATGCCGGGGAAGGCTTCGGGGCCATCGGTTTCGGTGAAGACGTACGGCTCGTCGGGTAGTACGGCGAGGTCGATGCCGGTGGTCAGTTCGGTCTCGGTGAGGCGGGGGTAGCGGTCCGGTCGGTCGGCGTGGACCAAACGCAATCCGAGGCGGGCGGCCAGGTCGCCGGTGAAGGTGTTGCGGCCCACCACCATCCAAGGATTGCGCCAGATAGGGATCACCGCATTGCGCGGTGGAGTGGGTGGTGGTGGCGCCCAGACGGATTCGGCTGCGGTGAGCCAGGAGGGCACACCCATGCCGAGGGCATCGGTGAACAGGCGCGCAAGCGAGGTCAGTGCCTCGTCCACGGTTTCGATCCTGGTCACCCACACTGGAATTCCGGCCGCGCGTAGGCGGCCGACGTCGATCTGCCGGTTCTCCTCCATGTTGCACAGCACCAGATCAGGGGCGAGTTCGATGATGCGACGCACGTTCGGGTTCTTGGTGCCGCGTACCCGTTCGATGGCGAGATCGGCTGGGTGCGTGCACCATTCGGTCGCGGCGAGCAGGATCTCCGGGCAGGAAACCGCGACGGCCTCGGTCAACGACGGCACCAGCGACACCACCCGACGGGGTGGGCGGGTGATCTCCACGACGGTACCGAGATCGTCGGCAAGCGTTGCCGCCGTTGCCTTTCCGACTCCGGCCGACTCGCCGCTCACCGACGACCGCCCAAGCGCGACATTCGCCCAGCACTCATGACAACACCCGCCGGGCAAGCACGCGCAGTTCTTCCGGCGACACCGCGGGGATCATGCTGCCCGCCCCGAGCACCAGCAGATACAGCAGCTGCGCGAGCTGCCGCGCGTCGTCCGCACCATAGCCACTCTCCCCCAGCAGAGTTCGCAGGAAGCCCAGTCGAGCCGCATCGATGCGCTCCTTGACTTCGGCCGCGAGCGGGTCGTCGATCGCCCACGAGCGTATCGCCGTTTCCAGCGTCGCCGGCCCCTCGTCCCGCAACACCAGATCCAAGAGCAGGTCGAGCTTTTCCCGAGCATCGAGTCGGACGGCCGCCGTCACCTCGCGCAGATAGCGCGTGGTCTGCACCTCCTCGAAGTGCGTGAGCAGCGCCGCCTTGTATCCGCCCATGCTCGAAAAGTGGTGGTAGAACGACCCGGTACTCAGCCCGGTCGCCGCCACCAACTTGTCGATCGTGAGCCCGGCCGGCCCTGCCGTGCCGAGGATCACCAGGCCGGATTCCAGCCACGAACTCTTGCCTGCCACAACGACCAGCCTATAACATAAGTTTTGTTCTGTTTCGCGAACGTTGGCACGAGTTACGGAGGTCGCGATGACCGCGATAACACCCTCGTCCACCACCCGGCCCGCCCAGTGGGCCACCCCGGTCCATTTCGCCGGATCGACCTTGCTCGGCCTGGTCGGCCTGGCGCATCTGCTCGTTGTGCACGTTTTCAACGGCGACGACGGCCCCGCCGAAGAGGTCGTCAACGCGATGTCCGCGCAGGTCACCGGATCGATGTTCGACGGAGGCAGGCAACTGTCCGTCTTCGGCCTGAACACCGGCTACAGCGTCGGAATGGGCTTCCTCGGCCTGCTTTTCGGCCTGCTGGCGATCGCCGCGGCGCACGGCGCACCCGCCCTGATCACGCGGTGGTCGCTGTTCAACGGAGTGTGCGTGGCAGCGGCGGGCGGGACATTCTGGATCGCCCTTCTTTACTTCCCCGAGCCCGCCATCGTGGCCTCCGGGCTCGCCACGCTGTGCTTCGCGGCGGTGTTGGTCGGCGAAAATCGCGCAACGGCCTGAGCACTGCCACGGGCGGGGCAGGAGTGGCAGCGGGCGGGCAACCCTCGGGCAGTTCCGAGACCGATGCGACGCGCGCAGACTTGGTGAGGCATCCGGTGTCGGGAAGTCCCGGTCCCGTGCAACCGGACCAGATCCCGCCCCGAAAAGTCCGGAGGCAACCGCAAGCCCCGACGCCGGATGCTCACCACGCTCGATCAGCTGTCGAACATTCGATACAACGCGGTGAGCTCACGCAGCCCCGCCGCGGCGATCGGCTCCTCGGCCGAGGTCATCCGCATCGCCTTGCGCAGCAACAATGGATCCAGATCGTCGGGGGCAGGCCGGAATTCGACCTTCGGTAGATCCGGCAGCGCGGCATCGTTGCCGTAGGGATCGTCGGAGTCCACGGCGCGCAGGTCGCGTTCGATACCGCCGATGAGCGTGTCCAGGTCGAGGCCGCGCAGCGCGAGGATCTCCCTGGGCCGCTCGTCGAGTCGTTCGGCGAGCAGGTAGCAGACCGCGGCGACGTGCTTACACGGCCAGCCCGGGTCGGGGCAGCTACAGGTGAAATCCAGGTCGGCCGCCGTGGTCGGCAGCAGCAGCGGACCGAGCGCGGTCGGCAGTGCGCCGGAGGCGATCTCGGCGAGCATGCCGGGCGCGTCGCGGATGGTCTCGATGAGCAGCTCGATTTCCTCTTCGCGCAGCGGCCGGACGGTGAACACCGCGGTGAACGGGCGCGGCTGACTGCCCTGCACCTCCGCGGTCACCGCGCCGGGCTCGATCCGGTAGCTCACCACCTGCCCGGCCCGCGCGTAGGTGCGCCCGCGCGACATACGTCCGGCGTCGGCCATCTGCTCGACCGCGTCGATCAGCGCCTTGCCCCACCAGGTGCGCCCGAAACCGCCGCGGCGGCTGCGGGCCTCGACCCCGCCGCGGACCGGACGGCGCTTACCGAACTCGCTGTAGTCGATATACGGACTCATTCGCCGACCGCCTCCGCCCCGAGCGTGAACAGCTCACGTAGGTCATCGGTGCTCAACTCGGTGATCCAGTTCTCCCCCACGCCGACGGCCAGATCGGCGAGTTGCCTTTTGCCGTTGATCATTTCGTCGATCCGCTCTTCGATGGTGTCGACGCAGACCAGCTTGCGCACCTGCACATTGCGCTGCTGTCCGATCCGGTACGCACGGTCGGTGGCCTGGTTCTCCACCGCCGGGTTCCACCAGCGGTCCAGGTGCACGACATGATTGGCGGCGGTCAGGTTCAGGCCGGTGCCACCGGCCTTGAGCGACAACAACATCAACGGCGGCCCCGCCGTTTCCTGGAACCGGGTGACCATGGTGTCGCGCCGCTGCTTGGGCACCCCGCCGTGCAGGAACGGCACCTCCGTGCCGAAGCGCTCGACCAGGTAGGGCGCGATGAGTTCGCCGAACTCACGGAACTGGGTGAACAGCAACGCTTTCTCGCCGTCGGCGAGCACCGCGTCCAGCACGTCCTCCACCAGCGCGAGCTTGCCGGAGCGATGGCTGCCGCGGTGCAGCACCCCGGAGCCGTCACCGAGGAAGTGCGCAGGATGGTTGCACACCTGCTTGAGCCTGGTCAGCGCGCTGAGCACGGCGCCCTTGCGCGCCATGCCTTTCGCGTCCTTGATCTTGGCCAGCATGTCGTCGACCACCGCCTGATACAGCGCGGCCTGCTCGACGGTCAGGTTGGCGCGCACCGTCATCTCCAGCTTGTCCGGCAGATCGGTGATCACCGCCGGGTCGGTCTTCACCCGGCGCAGCACGAACGGCTGGGTGATCATCCGCAGCCTGCTGATCGCGTTCTCGTCACGCTCGCGTTCGATGGGCACGGCGAAGCGGGCGCGGAACGTCTGCGGACTGCCGAGCACCTTCGGCACCGCGAAATCCATGATCGAACGCAGCTCTTCCAGCCGGTTCTCCACCGGAGTTCCGGTGAGCGCCAGCCGATGTCGCGCGGGCAGCGAACGCGCCGCGCGCGACTGCCTGGTTGCCGCGTTCTTGATGTGCTGCGCCTCGTCGAGCACGATCCGGTCCCACGTCTGCCGCTTCAGCTCGTCGAGGTCCCGCGCGAGCAGCGAGTAGGTCGTGATCACCAGATCGGACCCGGCCACCGCCGCGTCCAGCTCCGCGCCGGAGCGCCTGCCCGCACCGTGGTGCACCCACACGCGCAGGTCCGGGGCGAAACGCTCGGTCTCGCGCTGCCAGTTGCCGACCACCGACATCGGGCAGACCAACAGCGTGGGCCCCGGTACAGCAGCGCCGGAATCGCCGGCGGCCTTCCGCCGCCGCGCGGCATCCAGCGACAACACCACCGCGCCATCGGCTACCTTCGCCTCGGCCGCCTTACGGCTCGGCTTCGCGGTCCGCCGGTCCCGCACGTGCGCCGCCTCGCGCTCGTGCACCAGCAGCGCGAGCACCTGAACGGTCTTGCCGAGCCCCATGTCGTCGGCCAGGATCGCGCCGAAACCCATGCGGCTCATGGTGACCAGCCAGGCGAGGCCACGTTCCTGGTACGGCCGCAGCTGCGCCTTCAATCCCACCGGCGGGGCGATCGGCTCCAGTTCACGGGTCCGATCCAGGATGTCGGCGGCCCACCCGGTGGCGGTGACCTCGGTGACCGGCACCTGCTCCACCCGGCCGCCCGCGAGTTCGCCGATCAGGTCGGCGAAGGTGATCTCGGAGGTGTCGGTGTGCGCGGCCACGTAGCGGGCGGCGGCGGCCAGCACCTTGTGATCGGCCTGCACCCAATCACCGCGCAGCTGCACCAGATCCGATTTGCTGCGGACCAGCCGCTCCATCTCCGCCTTGGTGAGCACCGTGTCGCCGAGTGCGAGTTCCCAGCGGTAGGAGACGAGTCCCGGCATGCCGACGGTGCTTTCGGCGGCGGGCACCGCACTCTCCACCCGTAGCCGCATGGTCGGGGCACTGACGTTCCAGGCGCGCGGCAGCAACAGCCGAACCCCGGCGGCCTGCAGGGCGTGCGCGCCGTGCTCGACCAGGTCGACGACGACCTCGGTCGGCAACAGCAGGTCCATCGAGCGCGGATCGCTCGGCAGGTCGCGCAGCCGGGGGTACGCCCGCTGCGCCTCGCCGAGCTGCTCGACGGCGACCCGGAGCAGATCCGGATCACCCTGCAGTTGCACGGGGTTCGGCGCCTCGCCGTCGACACGCAGGCAGACCTCCAGCCGCCACAGCGCCACCGACTCGTCCGCGGTACCGAGGTCGCCGTCCGGTTCCAGCAGGCGCAGCACCAGTTCCGGCTCGTCACCGGTCAGGGTGGCCCGCCAGTGCTCCAGTGTTTCGGCCACCCGGTAGCTGCCCGCGTCCAGGGCGATGTCGCGCACGAGCGCGTCGACCAGTGGATGCACCGAGTCGGGCTGGTCGATCATGGAGCGGGCGATCGGGTCGGTGAGTTCGGTGACCAGGTCGTCGAGCACCGCGTTGGGCCGCCCCGCCACTCGCAATGCGGCGGGCATGGCCACCGCCAACTCGGCCAGCCAGGCCCGCTGCCGTTCGCCGCCGACCAGCCGCCAGCGCACCCACCACTGACCGTCGGCGCGGCGCAGTTCCGGCACGATCCGCCCGGCGCGCACCCAGCGCTCGACACCGCGCGCGACATGCGCGAGGAAACGCAGGTCGCCCGCCACCGCCTCGGCCGGGAGTCGCTGCCGCAACGCCGCCGCGGCAGCCGCCGGTGCCATCGCGTGTGCACGGACCTGCTCGGTCGCCGTGCCGTCCGGCCCGATGACCAGCACGTCTGCCCGGTGCCGGAATTTCGACGCGCGCAGAACGCTGCCCAACGGGTCGGGCAGCGCGGCGAGGGGGGCGTCGTGCCAGAGCAGCAACCCGGAGCCCGGCGACCACAGACCGTGCAGCATCAGCCCATCCAAGCAGGTGGGTCCGACACCGACGCAGCCACCGCGATCGCACTGCTCTGGCTTTCTGCGGCGCAGCGGAACATACTTGAATATCCGCTGGTCAACGGAGGCAATCATGACGATTCTGCTCCAGGTTCTCGAGCAGAGCTTCACGCCGACGACGCCGTGGGAGCGGCGCAAATTCACCTTCATCAACGCTGAGAAGATGGTCGGCATGCGGCTCGACGGTCAGTCCGGCGTGTGGCTGGACCTGTCCCGCCCCGGTGAATCACAGCGCCTGGCCCGAACCCTCGACCCGCACGAGGCCATCACCTTCCTGCTCGCCACCTTCGCCAAGCTCGCCGAGTGCGAGGAGCGCGGCGGCTCGTGGCTGATCGGGCACGACGGCGCGAACGCCGAGTCGATCTCGGCCACCCGGTTCCCGCCGCGGGCGAGCGAGGTCGCCGACGACGACCTGCTCGCCCGCGCCTGGTTGTGAGGGTTGTCCTGCACCGTTCCTGACAACTGCTCTCGCTACGGGTTCTACGAATGTCGGTCCATCCGAGTACAGCTGACGCCATGGACCTTCGGCGTTGGCTGCTCGGCGCGCTCGTCGTGCTGTTCGCCGTCGGATGCGACCAGCTCAGCCTGGCACCGGTGGCACCAGCGCCGGGGAGCCCGACGCGGGTGGAGTTGGAGCAGCTGCTCGCCGCCGTGCGGGTGGTGCCGGACCGGCCGCATCCCGGCGGTTACGACCGTGGCTGCAAACCGGGGCAGGGCTGCGTGTTCGGGCCCGCCTGGACCGATGACCACGACGCGCCCGGCGGTCACGACGGCTGCGACACCCGCAACAATGTGCTCGCGTTGCAGCTCACCGAGGTGAGTTTCCGGCCGGGCACCCGCGACTGCGTGGTCGTCGGCGGTCTCTTGCACGACCCGTACGCGGGCAAGCAGATCCGCTTCGACAAGGCTGACGCCAACGACATACAGATCGACCACGTGTACTCGCTGGCCGCCGCGTGGGATCTGGGCGCCGCCCACTGGCCGCTCGAGCGCCGCGTCCGCTTCGCCAACGACGTCGAGGTCAACCTGCTCGCCACCGAGGGGCGCACCAACCAGGCCAAGGGTGACAAGACGCCCGCCGAGTGGCTGCCACCGGCCCGCGCCAACCACTGCTTCTTCGCGGGCAAGTACCTCGCCGCGGCCGCGCGCTACGACCTACCGCTGACCGCGGCCGACAACATTGCGCTGCAGGGTGTCGCGCGGGCCTGTCCCTGAGCTCAACTGCCGGTCGCGACGGGCCGCTTCGGGTCGTTCGACCATTGCGACCAGGAACCCGGATACAGCGCCGCGTCGATGCCGACGACGGCCAGCGCCGCCACCTGATGGGCCGCGGTGACACCGGAGCCGCAGTACACCGCGACCGGTTCGGCGGTGAATCCGGCGAAGCGGTCGCGCAGTTCGGCCGGGGCGCGGAAATGCCCGTTGGCGTCCAAGTTTTCGGCGGTGGGTGCGCTGATGGCGCCGGGGATGTGTCCTGCGCGCGGATCGATCGGCTCGACCTCGCCGCGGTAGCGTTCGCCCGCGCGGGCGTCGAGCAGCACACCGCGCCAACGGGCGGCCTCGTCGGCATCAATGACCTTCAGGTGACCCGGGCTCAGCTCGACATCGCCGGGTTCCGGGTCGGGTTCGGTGCCGGTGGCGAGTTCGCCGCCCGCGTTGGTCCAGCCGGGCAGTCCGCCGTCGAGTATCCGCACGTCGGCGATGCCGGCCCAGCGCAGCAACCACCAGGCGCGGGCGGCCGCCATGCCGCCGGTCGCGTCGTAGACCACCACCGGATCACCCTGGCGGATGCCCCAGCTGCGGGCGCACTTGGTCAGCTGCGCGATGTCCGGCAGCGGGTGCCTGCCTCGGGTGGGCGACGGCGGCGCGGCCAGCTCGGTCTCCATGTCGACGAACACCGCGCCGGGGATGTGGCCGTTCAGATAATGTTGCGGGCCGTCCGGGTCCCCCAGTGCCCATCGGACATCCAGCAGGCGAACCCGCTTGTCCGACAACACTTCCCGAAGCTCTTCCGGCGAGATCAGTACCGCGCTCAACCCAGCTCCTAGTCCAGTAATCGCACCCTCGCGCACCGAATACCCCTCAGACTACGCATCTGAACTGGGCAATGTGGCTGCACCCCAGCGCTACTCGCCGGTAGGCACGGCGGAACCATTGTGCGTCGCCGAGCGCACGCGGCGTTGCGCGCCCCGGTCGCGCGATTCCGCAATTCGGTCCAGTTTCGGATGACTGGACCGTGACGGAACAGTCCAGTTGCAGGCAGGATCGCCACAATGTCGAACCTTTCCCCGGCTACCGGGGCGCCGCCCGAGCAGCACGACCGCGCGTCCGCAGGTGTTCCCGAAGCCGGTCTCGCGCAGCCGCTCGGCGCGGGCGTGGTTACCGCGTTGGTCGGGTTCACCAGCTCGTTCGCCGTGGTGCTCAGCGGGCTGCACGCGGTCGGCGCGAATGCGGCGCAGGCCGCGTCGGGGCTGCTGGCGGTGTGCGTGTCGCTCGGCGTCGGCATGATGCTGCTCAGCTACCGGTATCGGATACCGATCACCGTGGCCTGGTCAACGCCGGGCGCCGCGCTGCTGGTGAGCACGGGCGCGGTGGTCGGCGGCTGGCCCGCCGCGGTGGGCGCGTTCGTGATCGCCGGTGTGCTGATCGTGATCACCGGACTGTGGCAGCGGCTCGGGAAGCTGGTCGCCGCGATTCCGGTGGAGATCGCGCAGGCCATGCTGGCCGGGGTGCTACTGCCGCTGTGCCTGGCCCCGGTCCAGGCGGTGCGGACCAGTCCGGCGGTGGTGGTGCCGGTGATCCTGGTGTGGCTGGTGCTGCAACGGGTGGCCAAGCGGTGGGCGGTGATCGCAGCGTTCGGCGCGGCGGCGATCGGGTCGGGCATCAGTATCGCGGTGCAGCACCGGCAACTCGACTTCGCGGCGATGGTGCCGACAGTCGAACTGACACTGCCGCACTGGAATTGGCAGGCGATGATCGGTGTGGCGATCCCGCTCTACATCGTCACCATGGCGTCGCAGAACATTCCGGGGACCGCGGTCATGAAGTCCTTCGACTACCAGGTTCCGTGGCGGGCGGCAATGACCGTCACCGGTATCGGCACCATCGTCGGCGCGCCCGCGGGCGGCCACGCCATCAACCTGGCCGCGATCAGTGCCGCGCTCTCCGCGGCGCCCTCGGCCCATCCCGATCCGAAGAAACGCTGGATCGCCGCCTTCACCGCGGGCGCTCTCTATATGGTGCTCGCGCTGGGCTCGGCGGCCCTGGTCACCTTCATCGCTACCGCACCGAAAGGGGTCCTGGAAACGGTTGCGGGCCTTGCCTTGCTCGCCACGCTCGCGGCCGCGTTGACCGGTGCGCTCGCTGCCGAGAAACACCGCGAAGCAGGGATCGTCACCTTCCTGATCGCCGCGTCCGGTGTCGGTTTCCTCGGTGTCGGGGCCGCCTTCTGGGCACTCGTAGCTGGGCTGCTGGTCCGTAAAGTTCTCAGTCACCGCACCTGAACGCGCCGGACTTCAACCGGCCGCGGTATGTCGTGGCGTGATTCGGTGACGGCCGGGGGTTCGGCGGCGGTTTTGCCTCGGGCGAAGACGCCGAGCCGTGTGTGGTTGAAGAGCATGTTGAGGGTGAATGATGTTGCCGCGCCCAGGGTTATGCCGCTGGTCAGCAGGATCTGGGCGGCGGACGGGAAATGCACGAACATCTCCTTCGCCATGACCGGCAGCAGACCGACGCCGATGGCGGTGGCGACGATGGTGGCGTTGACCCGGTCGGCGAGATCGGCTTTACGCAGCGTGTCGATGCCGACGATCGCGATGGTGGCGAACAGCACCAGCCCGACACCGCCGACCACCGGTTCGGGGATCGCGGCGACGATCGCCCCGAAGCGGGGCATCAGCCCGAGCACGACCAGGATCACCCCGCTGGTGGCGGTCACGTAGCGGCTGAAGACCCGCGTGGCCGCGACAGCACCGACATTCTGGTTGAAGATCGTGTCCACGAACGAGGTGAATACCCCGCCGAGCACCCCGGAGAGCCCGTCGCCGACCAGCCCGCGCGCCAAATCGCCCTTGCCGATCGGCTTTCCGGTGATCTCACCGATCGCCAGCATGCTCGCCGTCGACTCCGCGAACACCACCGCCATCACCACGCTCATCGCGACCACGCCGGTGATCGGGAACTCCGGCGCACCGAAATGGAACGGTTTCGGCGGCCCTACCCAGTCGGCCCCCGCGATGCCGTCGGTGTCGATCAGGCCCATCGGGATGGCGATGACAATGCCGACCACCAAGCCGATCAGCACCCCGAGCTGGGCGACCATGCCGCGCCCCAGACACAGGAAACCGACGGCGATCAGGAAGACGACGGCGGCGAGGCCGATATGCGACGGCGCGGCGAACGTGGCCGCCGTCGGATCGTTGCCGATGATCAGCCCGCCGGCCACCCCGATCAGCGAGACGCCGACCACGGTGAGCACGGTCCCGGTGACCAGCGGCGGAAAGAACCGCACCAGGCGGGCGAACGGCACCGCCAGCGCGACGCCAACGACACCGCCGATCATCATCGACCCGTACACCGCGGGGAGCCCGTACTCCTTGGCTATCAGAATCATCGGATCGAGGCCGATGAAGGTGGCGCCGCAGATGATCGGCAACCGCGCACCCGCGAGCTTGCCCACCCCCAGGCTCTGCACCAGCGTGATCACCCCGGCGATCAGCAGATCCGCGCTGATCAGCAGCCCGATGGTGGCCCGGTCGAGCCCAGCGGCCGCCCCGAACACCAGCGGCACCGTGATGCAGCCGGTGTACATGATCAGCACGTGCTGGATGCCGAAGGTGAGCTGCCGCCCGAACGGCAACCTGGTATCGACGGGATGCTTTCCCTCTGCCATACCTATAGAACTAGCCGCTCTTCTTTACGCCGAGCGCCCACAATGTTTCCCCCGCGTGACATCACACGAGTACGCCCGGGCCTTTTCCATCCACCGTCTTCGGACCCGGCCGTCGTCAGACCGGCTCAGCTTTGCAGGGCGGCCTGGAAGCGGCGCATGCCGTCGAGCCAGCGGTCGTAGTCGGTGCCCTTGTGGCGGTACATCTTCAGTACCTCGGGGTGCGGCAGGATCAGGAAGTGCTCGGCCGCGACGCCGGCGACGATGATTTCGGCGACCTGGTCCGGGGAGAGCACCGCGCCCGCGGTTTTCACGGCCTTCACGGCGAGTTCGGCGTCGGCGGCGTGCTCCCCGGGAACGAAGCCGGTGTGTAGGAGTTGGGTGTCCACGCCCATCGGGCAGACGCAGCTCACGCGAATACCCTTGTCGCCGTAGGTGACCGAGAGCCACTCGGCGAAGCCGACGGCGGCGTGCTTGGAGACCGAGTACGGCGCGGACCCGAGCTGGGTGAGCAGGCCGGCCGCCGACGCGGTGGACACGAAGTAGCCGGTCCCGCGGGTCAACCAGCCGGGCACCAACAGCCGCGCGGCGCGGACGTGGGCGAGCACGTTGACCTCCAGCGCCGCCGTCCACTGGGCGTCGGTGCTGTCCAGCCCGGCGCCACCGGCGATGCCCGCGTTCGCGAAATAGAGGTCTACCGGACCGAATTCGGCCTCGGCGCGATCGATCAGCGCACGGATCACCTGCTCGTCGGCGACGTCCCCGCCGACGGCGACAGCGGCGGCACCGAGGGACTGCGCGACCTGGGTCGCCGCGTCGGCATCGAGGTCGGCGAGCACCACGCGCGCACCGTCGGCGACCAACCGGCGCGCCAGGGCCGCACCGATTCCCGCGCCGGCCCCCGTGACGATCGCAACCTTGCCCGAAATCTCCATTCCCGCACCTTAGCGGTGGTCGCGCCGGACCGCCGCTGAGCAGCAGAAGAAGGCAGGGCAACCACTTTCGCGGGCCGGCGTGCGGTTAGTTGCCCCGCGATAGTCGATGCAGCAGCGGCGCGGTGCGCGGGCCGACCAGCTCCCGCATCACCAGCGCCATGTTCGTGCGTTCGACGCCGGGAATCTTCAATATCTGCCCGGCAATGCGATACAGATCGTCGGCGTCCCTGGCGACCACCCGCACCGTCAGATCGGTGAGCCCGGTCATGCCGCATACCTCGGTCACCTCGGGCACCTCGGCGAGTTCGTCTACGACGGAGTCCAATTGGTGCTGATCGACCACCACCGCGACGAACGCGGCCAACGGGTAGCCCAGTGCGCGCGGCTGCACCCTGCGCTCGAAACTGCCGAGCACACCGCCCGCCTCCCAGCGCGACAACCGAGCCTGCACGGTATTGCGCGACAGCCCGAGCCGCGCGGCCAGTTCGACGCCGGTGGCTCTCGGGTTGGCGACCAGTTCCAGCAAGAGTCTGGCGTCGGTGGCGTCCAAGGTCACGTCGACGTTTTCTCTGGTCATACGACGCAGTATGACACCGGCGCACCGGTAAGAATTGAGCATTATGCGTATTCGCGTGTCGATCACTTGCGCACATCGCATTATCGTGGATGCTGTGAGGTAGAGCACACCTGCCTGGTGAGGAGGCGGTCACCGATGCCAGACAAGATCGACTATCCGGTTCAATTGGTTCAGCCCGACGGTCGCCGTGTGCTCGATCGGGAGCACGCGGCACTGGTCGCCGATGTCGGACCCGAGCAGCTACGCGCGCTGTATCAGGACATGGTGGTGACCCGCCGGATCGACACCGAGGCGACCGCCTTGCAGCGGCAGGGTCAGCTCGGTCTATGGGCCCCGCTGCTCGGCCAAGAGGCCACTCAGGTGGGGTCCGCACACGCTCTGCATCCGGACGACTACGTGTTCTGCAGTTACCGCGAGGCCGCCGTGGCCTACTGCCGCGGCGTGCACCCCACCGAGATCACCCGGTTGTGGCGCGGCGTCGCGCACTCCTGCTGGGATCCCAACGCGGTCAACATGACCAACCCGAACATCATCGTCGGCTCGCAGGGCTTGCACGCCACCGGTTATGCCTACGCCGCGCACCTGGACGGCGCCGAGATCGCGACCATCGCCTACTTCGGCGACGGGGCGAGCAGCCAGGGCGACATCGCCGAGGCGCTCGGTTTCGCCGCGAGCTGGAGCGCCCCGGTGGTGTTCCTGTGCCAGAACAATCACTGGGCGATCAGCGAGCCGGTCCGGGTGCAGAGTCAGACGCCGATCGTGCGCCGGTCCTATGGCTACGGCATCCCCGGCGTGCAGGTCGACGGCAATGACGTGCTCGCGGTGCTCGCCGTGACGCGGCAGGCGGTGGCGCGCGCCCGCTCCGGTGGCGGCCCGTCCTTCATCGAGGCGCTCACCTACCGCATGGGCCCGCACACCACCGCCGACGACCCCACCCGCTACCGCTCGGCCGCGGAGACCGAGGAGTGGGCCCGCCGCGATCCGATCGACCGGCTACGCAGGCTGCTGGAGCGTGAGTCCCTGTTCGACTACCCGTTCCAGCGCGAGGTCGCCGAGCGCGCCGACGAGGTCGCCAGGCAGGTGCGCACCTCCACCATCGAGATGCCGAACCCCGGACCGATGGACCTGTTCGACCATGTCTATGCCACCCCGCATGCGCTCATCACCGAGGAGCGACGGGAGTACGCGCAGTACTTGGCTGGCGATCCCAGCGAGGCTGCCGCGAGACCGGAAGGAGTCCCTTCGTGATCACTACTTTCGCAGGCGCGCTGAACACCGGACTGCGCCGCGCACTGGAGGACGACCCCAAGGTCGTGCTCATGGGCGAGGACATCGGCCGCCTCGGCGGCGTTTTCCGCGTGACCGACGCCTTACAGAAGGACTTCGGCAACAACCGGGTCATCGACACCCCGCTGGCCGAATCCGGCATCGTGGGAACGGCTTTCGGCATGGCGCTGCGCGGCTACCGGCCGGTGTGTGAAATCCAGTTCGACGGGTTCGTCTACCCCGCCTTCGACCAGATCGTCTCGCACGTGGCCAAGATTCACTACCGGACGCAGGGAAAGGTCAAGGCGCCGATCACGATTCGTATACCGTTCGGCGGCGGCATCGGTTCGGTGGAGCATCACTCGGAGTCGCCGGAGGCGTATTTCGCGCATACCGCGGGGCTGCGGGTGATGACGCCGAGCAACCCCGCCGACGCGTATCTGATGATCCGCCAAGCGATCGCGCTGGACGACCCGGTGATCTTCTTCGAACCCAAGCGGCGCTACTGGGACAAGGCCGACGTCGACTTCCTGGCACTCGACCGCGACGGTGCGCTGCCCGCCGACCGCGCCAGGGTGTGCGCCACCGGCACCGACGCGACCGTCGTCGCCTACGGCGGCACCGTGGCCACCGCGCTGTCCGCCGCGAAAATCGCCGCCGAAGAAGGGCACTCGCTCGAGGTGATCGATCTGCGCAGTCTCTCACCGATCGACTTCGACACGATCGAAGAGTCGGTGACCAAGACCGGCAGGCTGGTGATCACCCACGAGGCACCTGTTTTCGCCGGGCTGGGTGCGGAGATCGCCGCGCGGATCACCGAACGCTGCTTCTACCACCTGGAGGCGCCGGTCTTGCGCGTCGGCGGGTTCGACATCCCCTATCCCCCGGCGAAGCTCGAAAAGTTCCACCTGCCCGACCCGGACCGCATCCTCGCCGCGGTCGATCGAACCCTCGCCGCCTGACGCCGGTCCATCCGTAGTGAGAGGTGTCCACGTGGAAGAGCGCGCCAACCAGTCGGGCAACGTCCTGGAGTTCCGGCTCCCCGACCTCGGCGAAGGACTGGCCGACGCCGAATTGGTGTCCTGGTCGGTCGATGTCGGCGACGCGGTGGAACTGAACCAGACCATCGCCGAGGTGGAGACGGCGAAGGCGGTGGTCGCGCTGCCGTCGCCGTTCGCCGGGCGGGTGGTGGAGTTGCTCGCGCGGCCGGGGGAAACGGTGCTCGTCGGGGCGCCGTTGATCCGCGTGCAGAACGACGATGCGGAAGCTGCGCCCGCACAGGCGGGCGGGGCGAACGGTGCCGAGATGTCCAGCGACGCACCCGGTGCGGGCCGCACGGCGGTACTGGTGGGTTACGGGCCGGAAGGCGAAGCGGTCTCGCGGCGCCGTCGGCCCGTTGCCACAGACGCCGATTCGCGACAAGGCCCGAACGGTGGGACCTCGCCGAATCGACCGGCCGCTGCGCCACCGTCCGAATCCGCTGACACCTCGGCGGATTCGACCGAATCGGCGGCCGCGCAATCGCGAGACACCACTACCGAAGACTCCGAAGATGATGCCGCAGAGCCCTTCTCGGACAACACCAGGCCGCAACTGACCACCACCAGGGCCGCTGCCACGCCAGCCGCCCGCAAGCTGGCGCGCGAATTGGGTATCGATCTGTGGTTCGTCGCGGGCTCCGGGCCAGGCGGTGCGGTGACTGTCGAAGACGTGCGTGGCGCGGTCCCGGTATCGCAACCGCGCACATCGGCGAGCCCACCGCAGCCAGCTGCCGCCACCGACCCTGGAGCCCTGGCCCGTGAGGTTCGCACACCGATCAGCGGTGTCCGCAAGCGCACCGCGGCGGCCATGGTGGCCAGTGCCCGCACCATCCCGCAGGCGAGCACGTTCGTCACCCTCGACTGCACCGCATCGATGGAGCTGATCGATCACCTGCGCAGCACCAAATCCTTTGCCGGGCTGACACTTACTCCCCTCGCGCTGGTCGCCAAGTCGGCGTTGGCGGCCTTGGCCGAGTTCCCCGGCATCAACACCTATTGGGACGAGGCGAATCAGGAGATCGTCACCAAGCACTACGTGAACCTCGGGGTCGCCGTCGCCACCGAGCGCGGCCTGCTGGTGCCCAATATCAAGGACGCGCACTCGTTGAGCCTGCGCGACCTGACCAGGGAGATCGGCTGGCTGGCCGAGACCGCGCGATCGGGCGGCGCCAGCCCGGCCGACCTGCGCGGCGGCACCTTCACCATCACCAACGTGGGAGTGTTCGGCGTCGACACCGGCGTGCCGCTGGTCAACCCCGGCGAGGCGGCCATCCTGTGCCTCGGCTCGATCCGCAAGCGGCCGTGGGTGTTCCGCGACGAACTCGCGATCCGCTCGGTCACCACCCTCGGCATCAGCTTCGATCACCGCATGATCGACGGCGAACTCGCCTCCCGCTTCCTCGCCACCGTCGCGAGTCTGCTCGAGGATCCGCTCACCTTGCTGAGCCGGATCTAGCCGTCGGTGACGAGGGTGGTGGCGGCGGTGCGGATTACGGCTGGGATCTCTACGGGCTTGCGGGTTTCCGCGTCTACGTAGACATGGACGAAGGTGCCGGTGGCCGCTAGTTCCAGGTCGCCATCCGCCTCGCGGAAGATGGCCAGATCGTAGGTGATGCTGGAGCGGCCGAGGCGCGAGACGCGCAAGCCGATCTGCAACTGGTCCGGAAAGCTCAGGGAGCCGACGTACTGGCACGAGGTCTGCGCGACCACGCCGAGGGCGGGCAGCTCGCGGATGTCGGTGCCGGTGGCGTGCATCAGCCACGCGTTGACCGCGGTGTCGAAGTACGAGTAGTACGTCACATTGTTCACGTGCCCGTAGTGGTCGTTGTCCGCCCAGCGGGTCGGCATCGGCCAGAGGACCGGATACTGCTGCGTCACCCGGCCGACGATAGCTCAGCAGGGGCGGCGCCCTGCCGGTGGTCACGCGGGCTGACGCCGAACTGGCGCTTGAAGGCGGTGCTCAGGGCGAAGGCGCTGCCGTAACCGACCTGGCGGGCGATGGCCTCGATGGTGGCGTCGGATTCGGCGAGCAGGTCGGCCGCCAGCGCGAGCCGCCATTCGGTGAGGAAGGACATCGGCGGCTCACCGACCAGGTCGGTGAAGCGGCGGGCCAGCGCGGCCCTGGACACCCCGACCGCCTCGGCCAGGCCCGCCACGGTCCAGCCGTGCGCCGGATTGTGTTGCAACAACCGCAGCGCCTTGCCGACCAGCGGGTCGCTGTAGGCGTGATACCAGGCGGGCGCGTCGTTGCGTGCGAACCAGGCGCGCAGCGCGGCGATCAGCACCATGTCCAGCAGCCGGTCGAGCACGGCACCCTGAGCGGGCTCGTCCTTGATGGCCTCGTCGACCAGGATGTCGAGCAGCCTGGTATCGAAGTCGCCGCGCTGCAGCACGATGAGCGGCGGCAGCGCGCGCAGCAGGCGCTGGCTGGCCGCACCCGCCGACTCGTAGGTTCCGGTGACCAGCATGGTCGCGCCGTCGGCGTCGGTGCCCCATTGGCGCACGCCGAGACTCAATGTCTCGCAGAGGATCTCACCGTCGGGGGTCTTGGTCACATTGCCAGGATGGATGATCACCTGCGGCGCGGTGGCCGGGTCGTCGGCGACGGTGTAGTGGTCGGGCCCGCGGAAGATCGCGACATCGCCTTCGCTCAACTGCCGCGGCTTGTGCTTGCCCATCATGACCCAGGCCCCGCCGCGCACCATCGACACCACGGTGAGCGGTGCCTCGTCCTGAATGTGCAGCGACCACGGCGGTTTCAGCAACGAGCACATCAGAAACGCGCCCCGAGCGCGTGGGCCTTCGAGCAGACTGGCGAGCGCATCCACGCCCCAACAGTAGACGATGACGCATGGTTGTGAGCCGCTGAACTATGTTTAGTCTCGGCGGCGGACGGTGTACTTCAACCATGACAAACAGCACCACAAACCAGCCACACATCCTCGTCACCGGCGGCACCGGCAAGACCGGCAGCCGGGTCGTGACTCGACTCACGCAGGCGGGCCACCCGATCCGGATCGGCTCACGCTCGGCGGACACCCCGTTCAGCTGGGAAGACCGCGCGACCTGGGCCGGGGCGCTGGCAGGCGTGCACGCCGTCTACGTCGCCTACCAGCCCGACCTCGCGGTACCCGGCGCTCCCGACGCGCTGCGCGCGTTCACCGCCGCGGCGGTGCAGAGCGGGGTGCGACGGCTCGTGCTGCTGTCCGGCCGCGGCGAGCCGGAGGCGGTGGAATGCGAGGAGATCGTGCGGGAATCCGGCCTCGAGTGGACCATCGTGCGGTGCAGCTTCTTCGCCCAGAACTTCAGCGAGGGCGCGTTCACCGACTACATCCTGGCCGGGGAGGTCGCAA
The DNA here is from genome assembly GCF_044547795.1 of Nocardia sp. NPDC052316. NCBI lineage: Bacteria > Bacillati > Actinomycetota > Actinomycetes > Mycobacteriales > Nocardiaceae > Nocardia > Nocardia sp. NPDC052316. The sequence continues at coordinate 802,996 of NZ_JBIUBB010000006.1, read as the reverse complement.
TGCCCAATGGCGATGTGCCGGAACCGTTCGTGCACGCCGACGACATCGCCGATGTCGCGGTGCGGGCGCTCACCGAGGACGGGCATCAGGGCGAGGTATACGAACTGACCGGCCCGCGCGCGCTGACCTTCGCCGAAGCCGTCGCGGAGATCGCCGCCGCCACCGGACGCGAGATCGCCTTCATCCCGGTCTCTCGCACGGAATTCGTTGCGGCACTGACCGAGTACCAGGTGCCCGCCGATGCGGTGAGCCTGCTCGACTATCTGTTCGGCACGATCCTGGACGGCCGGAACTCGAAGACCGCGGACGGCGTGCGCCGCGCCCTGGGCCGCGAACCCAAGGATTTCACGGAATACGCACGGGAGACAGCCGCCACCGGAATCTGGAACATCCAGGGCCAGTAGCTGGTTGAAAGGTACAGAGGCTGTGCAGACAACCCCGTGGAACCGGATCGCAGCGTCGCGATCCGGTTTCCGGACCCGCGGGCCGACGATGTCTCGCCCCGGATGCCGCGTGGTTGGGCCGACCTCTTGTCGATACCGAGGGGGTGGGGAAACACCGCACTGCGATCGGTACCGTCGAAACTGTGCTGACTCCGACGGCCGATCGACCGACCCGCGTGGCCCGCGTCGCCGTGTTCACGGTGTTCGGCTTGAACGGGTTCCTGCTGGCCATGTGGGTCGTGCACATTCCACTGATCACCGATCGGACCGGTGTCGCGAAGTCGACGCTGGGGATGTTCATCCTGCTGATGGCCGGTGCGGGCATCGTCGGCATGCGCATCACGGGCCCGCTCGCGGACCGGTTCGGTAGCCGGACACTGGTCGCCGCCGCCGCGATCATCATGTCGGCGGCGGTGATCGGACCGGGGCTCGCCACCGGTCCGATCAGCCTGGCGATCGCGTTGGCCTGCTTCGGTTTCGGCAACGGCGCACTGGACGTGTCGATGAATACCCAAGCGGTGCACGTGGAACGGGCGTACGGGCGCCCGATCATGGGGGCATTCCACGCGCTGTTCTCCGGTGGCGGGTTGCTCGGTTCGCTGCTCGGCGCGGCGACCCTGCGGGCCGGGTGGGATATTCGGATGACGTTGGGGTCGGCCGCACTCGGCGGCGTGACACTTACCCTTGCAGTGCTGCCACGACTGCTTCGCGACACCGACACGGCGCGGGCAGCCGAACGCGCTGCCGATGCGCGGATCCCCGAAGCCGTTGACGGCTACGTGCCGTCCTCGGCCGAGCACGGCACGTCCGTGATGAAGGACGCCGAGCCGGATCCGGCCCTCGCGAAACAATCCGAGCCCGGACCGCCCGTCGGGAAAGAGCCACGCCCGCACTCTGCGGAAGACTCCCCGTCTGCGGCGAAAACCACTGACCAACGAGAGCACAGCCGAAAAGTACTGGCGCTAGCCGTAATCGCGTTCTCAGTGCTGCTCGCCGAGGGCGTGGCCGGCGACTGGAGCACACTGCAACTACGCGAGCACTTCGGTGCCGACGCGGCCACCGCAGCCCTGGCCTTCGGCGCCTTCTCGGTCACGATGACCGCAGGCCGACTGGCCGCCGATCGGGTGAGCGGCGCCTTCGGCCGGGTCGCCGTGGTCCGCTACGGCATGCTGCTCTCCGCGCTCGGTCTGGCCCTGATCATGGCATCCCCGTGGATCCCGCTGACCCTGGCCGGCTGGGCGCTGATGGGCCTCGGCCTGTCCGGCAGCGTCCCCCAGATCTTCACCGCGGCAGGCAATCTCGGCTCCGACAAGGCCGCGACCGACATGTCCCGCGTGTTCAGTATCGGCTACCTCGGCCTGCTCGCAGGCCCCGCGGTGATCGGCTGGCTCACCGCGGTGATCCCGCTGACCGCCGCGATGGCCGTTCCGCTGATCGCGGTGCTGGTGTGCTGCCGCTATGCCGGAGTAGTCGCGCCGGAGCCGACCGACCGGCTACGTCGGTGACACCGCGGAGAACGCGAGACTCCGTGCAGCCGGTAACGAGCGGCTGACGCATCACAGATACAGGCCGGAATTCATGGGATCTTCCCGGACCGATTGAATCCGGGTGTCGCCGTCGCGCAACGCCACCAATTCCGCCAAGGTCGCGCCGTCCGGGCAGGCGGCGTCGGCCGGGGTATCGGAGTGCCGCTGCTCGGCCAGCCAGGCCGCCGATTCGGCGGGCGACAACCGGCCGACCTCGAGCTGGGCGAGGCAGCGGCCAGGGCGGGTGACCGCGGGGTGCAGCCGGGACAGATCCTCGTTGGTGGTGATCGCGACCAGCACGTCCCTGCCCTGCCCGAGCATCCCGTCGGTCAGGTTGAGCAGTCGCGAAAGGCCCTGGCCCGCCGTCTCTTTCGCCTCGCCACGGATCAGCTCGTCGCAGTCCTCCAGCACCAGCATCCGCCAGCGTTTGGTCTCCTCGTCGCCGTCGACGCCCGCCGCCACGTCCATCAGGTAGCCCGGCTTGCCGAACATCACCTCCGGATCGAGCACACAGTCGAACTGGCACCACGGTGCCCACGCCCGCGCGAGCGCCCGCAGCGCGGTGGTCTTCCCGGTCCCCGGCGGTCCGTGCAGCAGCACCAGACGGCCGCGCACGTCGGAGGCGGTCAGTGCCATCAGGCGGTCCAAGGCCCCCGCGACGTCCCCGGCATAGTTGCCGCGGATCGCGGACCACTCCGGTGCCGAGATGCTGTGCCCACGACGCTGCGGCCCGTGGCCACTCATGTGCCAGAACCCCATCTCGATGGTCTCGCCCACCTCGGGCTGCGCCGCCGCGCCTTTGATCGACTCGGCGAGCACCGCGGCGGCCAGTTCGTCGGTCTCGGCGGTGACCTCGACCATCGCCGACCCACCCGACCACCGGACGGCACGCAACGACCAGCCCGCGCCGACCACCAGGGCCGCGCTGCTGTCGTCCTCCTGCACCGAACGCACCACCCGGCCGTGCGCGGGGCGCAGCAGCGCCTCGGGGTTGATCCGCTCGAACCGCGCGATGTGCGCGCATGGCTGATCGCCGCGCAGGAACGGACTCACCGCGAGGGCGTCGATCGCGTCGCGGGTCGAGTAGGCCGAGTCGACGGTGACGGCCCACGGCAGCCGCTCGGCGAGATCGGCCGAGGGCTCACTCGGGTCGATCAACCGAAGAGGCTCATTACGTGCGGACACTCCGAGCATGATCGTGCGCGAGGGGCCGCCGTGTCCAGCAAATTAAATCGCGGGCGATTACTGTCACAGCTTCCGCATGCAGACCGTCATCCGGTCCGGCGTCGAATACACGAGGGCCCATTCCGCGCTGGTGTCCGTTCCGCACGTCATCCGATCCGTCGTTCCGCGAACGATTTTGCCGACCCGGTACTTGCCGAGACCGCAGGCCGCCTTCCGGCTGATCGACCCGGGCAGGTCCTCGAAGCACTCGCCCTCGGCGGCGTTGAGGGTCAGGCACAGCCGGTAGCCGTCGAGTCCGGCGCGCTTGTAGTACGCGTAATCGCCGCTGGGGCAGGCCTCGGTGGCGTTGTCCACCCGCGCCGCCACCCGGTAATTGGCCTGCGGGTCAACGCAATCGGCCTTCTCCAGGTCGGCGTCGCTGGTGGTGCCCCATACCTTCGCACAATCGCCCGCGGCGATCGTGTCGTCGGCGGGGGCCGAGTTCATGGTGACCACGAAGCCGATGACCAGACACACCGCGACGCCGACGACGAGCGCGGCGACGGCGCCGATCCGGACCGCTCGCCCCGGCTTCTTGCCCGGCGGCAGCGGGGCACCGAGAGCCGTTGCGCCGTAGCCGGGTTGGGTAGGCAGCGAATAGCCCTGCGACATTGTGTGGGTTCTCCTCGAATCGTCTCGGCAGAATCTAACCCAGCACCGACGAACGGCCCTCCGCCGGGATCGACGGAGGGCCGTTCGGGTGAAACCTTGTGTGCGCGCGGCGAACCGCGTGCTTCTGTGGTGAAACCGCGGGTACTACAGCGCTTTCAGTTCCTCGGTGACGGCGCCGACGGACTTCTTCGCATCGCCGAACAGCATGGAGGTGTGATCGGCGTAGAAGAGCGGGTTGTCGATGCCCGCGAAGCCGGAGTTCATCGAGCGCTTGAGCACGATGACGCTCTTGGCCTGGTCGACGTTGAGCACCGGCATGCCGTAGATGGGGCTGCTCGCGTCCTCGCGGGCGGCCGGGTTGGTGACGTCGTTGGCGCCGATGACCAGGGCGACGTCGGTGCGGGAGAACTCACCGTTGATGTCGTCCATCTCCTTGAGCGCGTCGTAGGAGACCTCGGCCTCGGCCAGCAGCACGTTCATGTGGCCTGGCATGCGACCCGCGACCGGATGGATGGCGTATTTGACCTCGACGCCCTTGGCCTCGAGCAGCGCCGCCATCTCCTTGACCGCGTGCTGGGCCTGCGCGACGGCCATACCGTAGCCGGGCACCACGATGACCTGGTTGGCGTAGGCCATCTGGATCGCGGCGTCCGAGGCCGAAGTGGCCTTGGCCTGCTTGGCCTCCCCGTCGCCGCCCGCGCCGGGAGCTGTTCCGCCGCCGCCGAATCCGCCGGCCACGATGGCCGGGATGGACCGGTTCATCGCCTTGGCCATCAGGTTGGTGAGGATGGTGCCAGACGCGCCGACGATCATGCCCGCCACGATCATCGCGGTGTTGTTCAGCGCCAAACCCGCTGCGGCCGCCGACAATCCGGTGAGCGCGTTGAGCAGCGAGATGACCACGGGCATGTCCGCTCCGCCGATCGGCAGCACGACCGCGAGGCCGAGCACACCGGCCAGCACGAGCACCGCGATCATCCACAGTTGCGACACGCCGTCGTCGGTGGCGCCGACGCCGATCACCACGGCGGCGGCGATGGCGCCGATGAGCAGCAGCAGGTTCAGCGGCTGCTGCAGCTTGCCGAGACCGATCGGGCGACCGGGCAGGATCTCCTGCAGCTTGCCGAAGGCGATCAGCGAGCCCCAGAACGAGATCGAGCCGATGATCGCGGCGAACAGCGAGCCGACCACGATGTGCACCGTCGGCTCTTCGTCGAAGTGCGAAAACCCTTGGCTATTGATGAATTCCGACCACGCGATGAGCGCGACCGTGCCACCGCCGACGCCGTTGAACGCGGCGACCAGCTGCGGCATGGCGGTCATCTTGGTGAACTTGGCCGGCGGCACGCCGAGGGCGATACCGACCACCAGACCGGCGATGATCAGGATCCAATTGCTGGTGTGCCGCACCGAGATCAGGGTGGCGACGACGGCGATGAACATGCCGACCGCGGCGATCAGGTTGCCGCGCACCGCGGTCTTCGGCCCGGTCAGGCCCATCAGGCCGTAGATGAACATGCCGAAGGCGATGATGTAGAGCCCATTGACCAGGTAGGTCACATTGTCGAAGGTATGCATCACTTCTCCGCCTTCACCGGGGCTGCTTTTTTGCCCTTGAACATCCCGAGCATGCGGTCGGTCACCACGAAACCACCGATGACGTTCAGGGTGCCGAAGACGACGGCGACGAACAGGATGATCTGGGTCAGGATCGACGGATCCTGCACGTTACCGAGAGTGACCAGCGCGCCGAGCACGACGATGCCGTGAATGGCGTTGGTGCCCGACATGAGCGGGGTGTGCAGGGTGTTCGGAACTTTGGAGATAACGGCGAACCCGACGAACCCGGAAAGCACCAGGATCGCGATGTTCGCGAGCAATTCGGTGTACATCAGGCTTCCACCTCACGTGTGACACAGGAATCCGCGAGGACCTGATCACTGAAGTCGGGCGCGAGCTTCCCGTCGACCAGCATCAGTTCCAGCAGTGCCGAAATATTCTTCGAGTACAGCTCGGAGGCGTGCTCGGGCATGGTGGCGGGCAGATTCAACGGCGAGGCGATGGTGACCTCGTGCTTGACCACGACCTCGCCGGGTTCGGTGAGCTCGCAGTTGCCGCCGGTCTCCCCAGCCAGGTCGACGATCACGCTGCCGGGCTTCATGCCCTCGACAGCCGCGGCGGTGACCAGTCGCGGCGCGGGACGCCCCGGCACCAACGCGGTGGTGATCACCACGTCGAAGCCTTTGATCGCGTCTTCCAACGCCTGCTGCTGCTTGGCCTTCTCCTCGTCGGTGAGCTCGCGGGCGTACCCGCCCTCACCAGCGGCGTCGATGCCAAGGTCGAGCCACTGCGCACCGACCGAACGCACCTGATCGGCGACCTCGGGGCGCACGTCGTAGCCGGTGGTGCGGCCGCCGAGGCGCTTGGCGGTGGCCAGTGCCTGCAGGCCGGCCACACCGACGCCGAGCACGAGCACGGTCGCCGGCTTCACGGTGCCCGCCGCGGTGGTGAGCATCGGGAAGAAGCGGGTCGACTCCGACGCGGCGAGCAGTACGGCCTTGTAGCCTGCGACGTTGGCCTGGGACGACAACGCGTCCATCACCTGGGCGCGCGAGATACGCGGGATCGCCTCCACCGCGAAGGCTTGTACGCCAGCGGTTTTCAGCTTGCCGATCTGGTTCTCCGCGTTACGCGGGGCCAGGAAGCCGATGAGGGTCTGGCCGTCGGACAGCTTGGCCACCTCGGCGTCGCTGGGCGGCGCGACCTTGACGACCACCTCGGCCGACCACGGATCACCGATCGTCGCGCCCGCCGCTTCGTAGGCGCTGTCGGGAATGAGCGCGCCGAGCCCGGCACCGGACTCGACCACCACCTGCACACCCTGCTTCAGCAGGGACGGAATGATCTTCGGCACCAATGCGACACGTCGTTCGCCCGCGTTGGACTCGCGAACGACTCCGACACGCGCGCCGCGTGGCGACTCGGCGCCTACGCTCTGCGTTGTCTCCACTATGTCAGTTCCTTCTCGTGCTGAGCTTCAGGCATCAGATGGACGGCCGGACGATGTTACTTCAGAGTAAGGTCGCCCAAATCCTCGCAACTGTACCCGGCGCTTTGTGCAACCCGCTGAGACGCCCGTCACAAGATCATGCCGGATTCCGCCGGTTTGCCGGATTCTCGAATGTGCTGCGGACAACGTGGTCACCTCCCGCGCTATGGGCCGTTCGGATGAGCGCCGGTTCTGATGGTTGTCGCTTCAGGTGATCGCGACAAGAGCGAACCCGCAGGTCTATTACTTACCCAGGGGCTCGACAGCAGGTCAGGGCGTGGTCGCGACCGCGCGGAGTGACGCGCGTCATGGGCGATTCGCCCGCTGGGGTGTTCCGCGCCGCTCGTACGCCGTAAGGTCCAGCGTTGTGAACGACTGCGTCTTCTGCCGCATCGTGGCAGGCGAGGCCCCGGCAACGAAGGTGTACGAAGACGACACCCTCTGCGCCTTCCTCGATATCCGGCCCATTGCCCGCGGCCACATGCTGGTTGTGCCGAAACAGCACGCCGCCGAGCTGGAGGATCTCGACGCCGAGCTCGGCGCGTATGTGTTCCGCGCCGGGCACCGGCTCGCGCTGGCCGTTCGGCGGAGCACCCTCGCCGCCGACGGCGCGAACCTGCTGCTCAACGACGGTACCGCCGCCTTCCAGACCGTCGCGCACGTGCACCTGCACGTGATCCCGCGCAAGCACGGCGACAAGTTCCGCTTCGCGGCCGGGGTGGTGCTGCGGCGCCCGCACGACGCGGCGTCCACCGCGGCCGCCATCCAGGCGGGAATCGCGGCGCTGGAGCGCGACGAAAAGCCGGGCCGCAATGGGAAACTGGGGATGGAACGCCCGGACGAAGGAGCGCAGGAATGACCGACCCGACCCTGGACCGGGCCGAGCTGCCCGCCCGGCTGTCCGAACAGTGGGACGCGATCGCCGCGCTGGTCACCGACCTCGACGAAACCCAGTGGCGCACACCGACATCGCTGCCGGGCTGGAGCGTGTTCGACGTGGTCGCCCACGTCGTCGGCACCGAGTCGTGGCTGCTCGGCGAGCGGCCGCCGCCGCACGACCCGACCACGGTGAAGACCGATGTGCGCACGCTGCCGCACATCCGCAACGAGACCGGCGTGCTCAACGAGATCTGGGTGGACCGGCTGCGGCCGCTGTCCGGTGCTCGGTTACTTGCCGAGTTCCGCGAGGTCGTCGACCGCAGGCGCAAAGCCCTTGCCGCCATGGGCGAGCAGGAGTGGCAGGCCCAGACCCAGTCGCCGATCGGGCAGGTCAGCTACGGCCGGTTCATGCGGGTGCGGCTGTTCGACTGCTGGATGCACGAGCTCGACATCGCCGACGCGCTCGGCGTGCGGGTCGATGAGGGCGGGCGGCGCGGCGAGCTGGCGTTCACCGAGTTCCTCGGCAGCATTCCGCGCGTCGTGGTAAAAAAGGGTGGGGCGCCGGATGGTTCGCGGATCACGTTCACGCTGACCGGGCCGCTGGCCAGAACGCTGCATATCCAGGTGGCGGGTCGCGCAGGTTATGTGGACGCCTTCGATGAGCGGGCCACGGTCGAGATCGCGCTGCCCTCCGAGGTTTTCGTCCGGCTCGGCGGCGGACGCACCAGCGCGGACGAGCAGCTCGACGCGATCACCATCACCGGCGACACGGAGCTCGGGCAGCGGCTGGTGCACAACCTCGCCTTCACCATCTGAGATGCGGCTCTTCCTGTCCAGCTACCGGTTCGGGGCGCACTACGATCGGCTCGCCGCCATGGCCGGCGAGCCGGGGCGAGTCGCGTTGATTCCCAACGCGTGTGACGCCTGGCCCGACGTGTGGGAGGCGGCGATCACCAGCGACATGGTGCCGCTGCGCAAGCTGGGCTACCAGCCCGAGACCGTCGACCTGCGCGACTTCGTCGGCCGCCCCGCGGAGTTGGAGCGGACACTGGCCGAGTTCCCGATGATCTGGGTGCGCGGCGGCAACACCTTCGTGCTGCGTGCCCAATTCGCCCGCAGCGGTGCCGATCTGGTCCTGCCGCGGCTGCTCGCAGCCGACGCGCTGGTGTACGCGGGCTACAGCGCGGGCGCCTGCGTGATGACCCCCGATCTGCACGGCCTGGAGTCTTCGGACGATCCCGCCGAGGTGATATCGACGTGCGGGATCGAACCACTGTGGGACGGACTGGGTTTGGTCGGACGCCGGATCGTGCCGCACATCGACTCCCCCACCGACCCGGCCGGCCAGGGCGACCTGCTTGCGGAGTTCTATCGCGCGGAAGGCATCGCGCACTGGGCACTCACCGACGACGACGCGATCGTCGTCGACGGCGAGCGCACCGACGTGCTGATCAGTCGAGCGGCGTCATGAACGACCACAGCCGCTGCTCGAGGTCGCGCGCGCTGTAATCGCGGTAACCGTAGAACTGATCGGTGGGCGTGTAGAGGATCTCGGCGCCCGCCGCCTCGGCGTGCCGGAAATGCGCGTCCACGTCCTCGACCACGATCGACATGCCCTCGGTGCACGCGCCGACGGTGAGCGGCGACTGCAGATTGAACTGCTCGGAGACCGCGTGCAGCCAGATCACGCCGTCGCCCGCGGTGACTTCCGCGTGGTGCACGGTGCCGTCCTCAGCTCTGCTGAGCCTGCCGGGTTCCATGCCGAACACGGTGGTCAGGTACTCGTGCGCGGCGGCGATATCGCGGTAGACGAGCGTCGGTATCCGGCGCTGAATCTTGGTGTCGAGCATGGCCATGTCCTCCAATGTGTCCAGCAGTTCCCGCGTTTCGAGGCTGCGATGGTCGGTCAGGGTGGCCACCATGGCGGTGAGGCGCCTGCGCAGCCGATGCCCGACGGCGAGCCCGCGGTCGAGCTCGGCGACGTGGCGCGCCATCACCCCCGCCAGATCCCAGGCGGGATCGTCGAGGGCGGCGGCCACCTCGTCCAAGCGCAGGCCGAGCTTGCGCAGCAAGCCGATCCGGTACAGCCGCTGCACGTCGTCGTTCGAGTACAGCCGGTGCCCGGCGCCGCTGCGCCCGGACGGCGAGAGCAGGCCGATCTCGTCGTAGTAGTGCAAGGTGCGCACGGTGAGTCCGGTGACCGTGGCCAGCTCGCCGACCTTGACGTATCCGTTGGTGTTCGCCACACCTACGACGCTAGGACCTCACGTCGCGTGAGGTGCAAGGGCGGGTTTCGGGTCGCGGCGGAACACGACCCAGCGCATCGCGCTGTACATGTAGACGGCCTCGCAGCCGCCGGCCAGCAGTCTGGCCACGTGGTATTCCAGGCCGAGCGCGGTGAGGCCGCTGCCGACACCGAGGATGAAGGCGACGTAGTTGATCGCCACCACCACCCCGTACACGGCGGCCTGCCTGCCGACCGGCGCGTGCGAATGGAAGTTGAAGGTGCGGTTGAGCACGAAGCTGAGCCCGAACGCGCACACGTAGGCGATGGTGACCGACAGCCACACCGGCAGACCCCACCAGCCGTGGAAGACGGTCAGCAGTACCAGGTCGACGGCGAAGGTGAAGCTGTTGATCAGCGCGAAGCCGAGGAACGTCGCGGGAACAAGGCTGTTCAGACCCCACGGCAAGCGCGCGACCACCGCTTCACACCATCGGGTGAACCGGTCCGCGAGGGTGTCGGTGGTTCTCGCCAGCTCGTGCACGCGGCCAGCCTGCCAGCGGCAGATGTCCGTCAGATGATCAAACGGCAAACCCGCCAGGTGCTCGGCCCTGCCGCCCGCGCCCGCTAGCGTGGTCTCGTGGACCTGCATGACCTGATCGACGCGCTCTCCGACGGTGCGGTAGTCACCGACCCCGACCTGCTCGGCAGTTACCGGCAGGACTGGGCCCGCGATCCCGACGCCGGCACGCCGCTCGCCGTGGTGCGCGCTACCAGCACCGACGATGTCGCCGCGACGCTGCGCTGGGCGCATGCGCGCAGGGTGCCGGTGGTCCCGCGCGGCGCGGGCTCCGGCCTGTCCGGCGGCGCGACGGCGGTCGACGGCGGCCTGGTGCTGAGCACCGAGCGGATGCGGACGATCACGGTCGACCCGGTCACCCGGACCGCGGTGGTGCAGCCCGGTCTGTTGAACGCCGAGGTGAAGCGCGCGGTCGCCGAGCACGGGCTCTGGTATCCGCCCGACCCCTCCTCGTTCGAGATCTGCTCGATCGGCGGCAACGCCGCGACCAACGCGGGCGGGCTGTGCTGCGTGAAGTACGGCGTGACAACCGATTACGTGCTCGGCATGGAGGTGGTGCTCGCCGACGGCACGGTGGTGCGGCTCGGCGGGCCGCGGCTTAAGGACTCGGCGGGGCTGTCGCTGACCAAGCTGTTCGTCGGCAGCGAGGGCACTCTCGGCGTCATCACCGAGCTGACACTGCGGCTGCTGCCCGCCCAGCCACCGCAGACCACGGTGGTCGCGACCTTCGCGACGTTGACCGCCGCCATCGACGCGATCCTCGCGATCACCGCCGAATTACGGCCCGCCATGCTGGAATTCATGGATTCGGTGTCCATCAACGCGGTCGAGGACGAGCTGCGGATGGGGCTGGATCGCGGGGCCGCTGGGCTGCTGGTCGCCCGCTCGGACGCGCCGGGCGAGTTCGCGAAGCGGGAAGCCGAGATCATGGTCGCCGCGTGCGAAAAAGCCGGCGCGGCAGAGGTTTTCCACACCGGAGACCCCGAGGAAGGCGAGGCCTTCACCGCGGCACGGCGTTTCGCGATTCCGGCGGTGGAGAAGCTGGGCACGCTGCTGCTCGAGGATGTCGGCGTGCCGCTGCCCCGGCTCGGCGACCTGGTGACCGGTGTCGCCGAGATCGCCGCCGGCAACGACGTGATCGTGTCGGTGATCGCGCACGCCGGGGACGGCAACACCCACCCGTTGATCGTGCACGACCCGGCCGACGCCGCCATGACCGAGCGCGCGCACCGCGCGTTCGGCGAGATCATGGACCTGGCGATCGCGCTCGGCGGCACCATTACCGGCGAGCACGGCGTCGGGCGGCTGAAAAAGGCGTGGCTGCCCGATCAGCTCGGCGCGGACGTGATGGCCCTGACGCACCGCATCAAGGACGCGCTCGACCCGCACGGCATTCTCAATCCAGGCGCAATTCTTTAGTCCATGGAACATTTCCGGCCGCGAAGGAGTTCGACAAGATCATGACCACCAGGCTCGAGCACAATGTCGCCGACACTCGTTTCGAGATCTATCTCGACGACACCTTGGCCGGCTACGCCGACTACGCCCAGCGGGAGGATCCGAAGGTCCGCGATTTCCACCACACCATGACCTTCCCGGAATTCCGCGGCCGCGGCGTCGCCGCCCAAGTGGTCGAATACGCGCTGCGGGATTCGCGCGACAACGGCTACTCCGTCATCCCCACCTGCTGGTACGTCGAGAAATACATCGCCGACCACCGCGAATACGCGGACCTGATCGCCTGATCACGCGAAACGGGTGACCCGAGGAAAACCTCGGACCACCCGTTCGGCGAAAACCGCGGTGCGTCAGCGCAGCAGCGCGCGCGACATCACCAGACGCTGAATCTGGTTGGTGCCCTCGTAGATCTGCGTGATCTTCGCATCGCGCATCATGCGCTCCACCGGGAAATCGGTGGTGTAGCCCGCGCCACCGAACAGCTGAACGGCGTTGGTGGTCACCTCCATCGCGACATCGGAGGCGAAACACTTGGCGGCGGCGGAGATGAAACCGAGGTTCTTCTCGCCGCGCTCGGCGCGCGCCGCCGAGGTGTAGACCATGAGGCGGGCGGCCTCGATCTTCATCGCCATATCGGCGAGCATGAACTGGGTGTTCTGGAAGTCGGCGATCGCCTTGCCGAACTGCTTGCGGTCCTTGGTGTAGGCGATGGCCGCGTCGAGCGCACCCTGGGCGAGGCCGACGGCCTGCGCGCCGATGGTCGGGCGGGTGTGGTCGAGGGTCTGCAGCGCGGTCTTGAAACCGGTGCCCGGCTCGCCGACAATGCGGTCACCCGGCACCCGGCAGTTCTCGAAATACAGCTCCGCCGTAGGCGATCCCTTGATGCCGAGCTTGTGCTCGAGCGGGCCGACCACGAAGCCCTCGTCGTCCTTGTGCACGAGGAACGCCGAGATACCGTTGGCGCCCTTGTCCGCATCGGTCACCGCCATGACGGTGTACCAGGAAGACTTGCCGCCGTTGGTGATCCAGCACTTGGAGCCGTTGAGGATCCAGTCGTCGCCCTCTTGCTTCGCGCGGGTGCGCATGCCCGCGGCGTCGGAACCGGCCTCGCGCTCGGACAGCGCGTAGGAGGCCATCTCGCCATTGACGATGTCCGGCAACACCTTTTGCTTGAGTTCCTCGGAGCCGTTGAGGATCAGGCCCATGGTGCCGAGCTTGTTCACCGCGGGGATGAGCGAGGAGGAGCCGCAGACGCGGGCGACCTCTTCGATCACGATGCAGGTGGCCACCGAGTCGGCGCCCTGGCCGCCGTAGGCCTCCGGCACGTGCACCGCGTTGAAGCCTGCCGCGTTGAGCGCGGTCAGCGCCTCCTCGGGGAAGCGGGAGTTACCGTCGACGTCCTTGGCGTGCGGAGCGATCTCCTTCTCCGCCAGCCCGCGGATGGCCGCCCGCAGTTCGTCGTGGAAGTCCTCGAGCTTGAACAGGTCGAAATCGGGGTTTCCCGCCATGGGGCTCACTCCTGGTCGTCGGTACACGTCGGCACTCAGTGCCACACCATTCTGGAGTATACGCCCAGGAACGGCCGCAACGTGCGGATACTTCCTGGCACTCAGTGTCAGATTGGTCGCACTGACCTAGATCAGAGACTACCGAGTTTGCGGGCGACGAGATCGGCGACCTGCCGGGGCGGGGTATCGCGGGGAAACACCGCGACGACCAGCTCATCGGCGGCGGGTCGCCGCGCGCCGCGGGGAATCGCGGCCAGCTCTACCCGCAGATCCGCCGCGCCCGCGTCCGACTCCCCGCGCACCATGCGCCGCAGCAGGTAGTTGTGCGTGGCGGTCACCGCGGCGGTGTACTGCACCCGGGCCAGGTCCGGCTCCTCGGGCAGCCGATCGCGCAGGTAGTCGGTGAACAACCGCTCGTATCGGAACACGGTCACGATCTCGCGCTCGCGCAGCGCGGGCACCCGCCGCACCACCTGATACCGGCGCGCCGCGATCTCCCGCCACTGGGTGAACCGCTCGAAAACCTGCACCACCGCCTCGCACACGGTCTCCCACGGGTCGCCCCCGTGCGCGGCGAGAAACTCCGCCGCCTGCGCCAACTGCGACTCGTGATCGGCGAAGATCACATCCTCTTTCGAGCGAAACTGCCGAAAGAACGTCCGCCGCGAAATTCCCGCCGCCTCCGCGATCTCCTCGACCGTCGTCGCCTCGTACCCCTGCTCCGCGAACAACCGCAACGCCTGATCGACCACGGTCAACCGGAACCGCGTGTTGTCGTCCCCGCTGCGCGGGCGGATGTCACCAGTAGTCACCCGCCCACCGTAGCGAGCCGAGCACGCGGGTTTACGTACCCGAGGTGTTTCCGGGTCAGCCGAGGAGTTTGGTGCGCAGTGCCTGGTCTTTTTCGAGGACCTTCTTTTCCAGCCCGGCCTGGAACTGCACCATGCGGGCGCGCAGGTCCGGGTCGTTGGCGGCGAGGATGCGGACGGCGAGCAGGCCCGCGTTGCGGGCGCCGCCGATGGAGACGGTCGCCACCGGGACGCCTGCGGGCATCTGGACGATGGAGAGCAAGGAGTCCATGCCGTCCAGGTATTTGAGGGGGACGGGGACGCCGATCACCGGCAGCGGAGTGGCCGAGGCGACCATGCCGGGCAGGTGGGCGGCACCGCCCGCACCCGCGATGACGACCCGAAGACCGCGGTCGGCGGCGTCGCGGGCGTAGTCGAGCATGCGCTGCGGGGTGCGGTGCGCCGAGACGACACCCACCTCGAAGCGAATGCCGAACTCCGCCAACGCTTCCGCGGCGGCCTCCATCGTCGGCCAGTCCGAATCGCTGCCCATGATCAGGCCGACCTGCGGGTTACTCATGCGTGCGCCTCACTTCGCTTGTCTTGGAGATCGATTCGCGCGCCGCACTCACTGGTGCGGATCCCATCCGTCGGTCCATACCGCGTGCGACATCCAATGTGCCGCTCGCTCAGCCTTTTCCCGCACCGCGGCGACGTCGTCGCCGAGGATGTTGATGTGCCCGATCTTGCGGTCGGGTCGTTCCCCCTTGCCGTACATGTGCACCTTGGCGTCGGGCATCCGCGCGAACAAATGGTGCAGGCGCTCGTCCATCGACATGGCAGGCGCCTCGGCCGCGCCGAGGACATTGGCCATCACGGTGACGGGGGCCAGCGGGCTGGTGTCGCCGAGCGGGTAGTCCAGGACCGCGCGCAGGTGCTGCTCGAACTGACCGGTCCGGGCGCCGTCCATGCCCCAGTGCCCGGAGTTGTGCGGGCGCATCGCCAGCTCGTTCACCAGCAGCTTGCCGTCGCGGGTTTCGAACAGCTCCACCGCCATCGCGCCGACGACGCCGAGCTCCCTGGCCAGGTTCAGCGCCAGCGTCTCCGCGGCGGCGGCCAGGTCGTCGTCCAGGTCGGGCGCGGGCGCGATCACCACGGCGCATTGACCGTTGCGCTGCACGGTCTGCACCACCGGCCAGGTCGCCGCCTGTCCGAACGGCGAGCGCGCCACCATCGCCGAGAGTTCACGCGCGAGATCCACTTTCGCCTCGGCGAGCAGTTGCACGCCGTGGGCGAGCTGGTCGGCCACGATCGCCGCGGCCTCGTCGGCCGACTCCGGCATCCACACGCCGCGGCCGTCGTACCCGCCGCGCACCGCCTTCAGCACGATCCGCCAGTCCTGCTCGGCGCCGAAGCGCACCGCGTCCTCGACGGTCGTCACCGGCGCGAACGCGGGCACCGGCAGACCGAGCTCGGACAGCTTGACCCGCATGGCCAGCTTGTCCTGCGCGAAGACCAGGGCATGCGGCGGCGGCTGCACGTTCACGCCCTCGGCGACCAGCGCCTCGAGATGCTCGGTCGGCACGCCCTCGTGGTCGAAGGTCAGCGCGTGCGACCCGACGGCCGCCTTGCGAAGCGCGGCGAGGTCGGTGTGACTTCCGAACACGATCTCGGGGCTGACCTGGGCGGCCGGGTCGTCCGGGCGCTCGGCGAGTACGCGTAGCCGCTGGCCGAGCGCGATGGCCGCCTGATGCGTCATGCGCGCCAACTGGCCACCGCCGATCATTGTGACGGTGGGCATAGCAGAGGGATCAAAGGACCGGCCGGTACTCACGTCGGACAATATTGTCATAACCGGCGGAAATGCCCTCGCGCGGGAGCCGTGCAACGGTGTCCGGTGGTAGTCCCCAGCGGTTGGACGACCCGAAGCGAGACCACCGGCTAGCGGTACACTCGGCCCCGTGTCATTCGTCGACGACGTGGTGAGCGTCCTTCCCAGGCCTGTCGCAAGGATCGCGCTCCGGCATCGGGAACTGATCAAGTTCGCCATCGTCGGTGCGACAACCTTTGTGATCGATAGCGGCATCTTCTATGCCCTGAAATGGACCGTGCTTTCCGAGAAGCCGGTCACCGCCAAGATAATTTCCGGTGTCATCGCGGTTATCGCGTCCTACATCCTGAACCGCGAATGGTCGTTCCGGAATCGGGGCGGTCGCGAGCGGCATCACGAGGCCTTGCTGTTCTTCGGGGTCAGCGGCGTCGGCGTGGTACTCGCGTTCATTCCGCTGTGGATCTCGAGTTACGTCTTCGATCTGCGTCAGCCCGATGTCAGCTTCACCGTCGAGAACATCGCGGACTTCATCAGCGCCTTCATCATCGGCAACCTGCTGCAGATGGCGTTCCGATTCTGGGCGATGCGCCGCTGGGTATTCCCCGACGAGATGAACGAGATCGCCGCCGAATTCGAAGACCTGGTCGAAGAGGAATTCGGCCGCAACTGAGCGGTCCGCTCAGCGCGGCTCGGTAACCACCGCGTTCTGCGTGCGATAGGCCGACGAACCGAGGAACACCGCGAACAACGCGGGCCTGCGCCGCTGTAACTCGAGCCGCCCGCCGTCGGCCTCCACCAGCGCCCGCGCCAGTGCCAGCCCCACGCCGGTCGAGCCGCCCGCAGAGAAGCCGCGATCGAAGATGTGCGGCGCGAGCTCGTCTCGCACCCCGTCCCCCTCGTCGGCGACCTCCACACACACCAGCGGCTCTCGATCGACCCCGGGCCGGACCGTCCGCACCGACACCGTGCAGGTACCGCCGCCGTGCATCAGCGCGTTGTCCACCAGCACCGCGACCGCCTCACGCAGTCGCGAACCGGTGATCGGCGCCAGCAACGACTCGTCGCCCGTGAGGGTCAGCGCCCGGCCCTTCTCGGCGAACGGATGCGTCCACTCGGCGACGACCCCGCGCAGCTCCGCCATCACCGGCACCGGGTCGAGATCGGCGGCGTCCTCGTCGCGGGAGGCGCGGACCAGATCGTCGATCGCCTCGGTGAGCCGATCGACCTGCGCCATCGCCTCCTCCGCCTCGTGCACCACCTCGGGATCGGCGTGGGTGGACAGCTCGTCCAGCCGCAACCGCACTGCGGTGAGCCTGCTGCGCAACTGATGCGAGACGTCGGCCACCAGGGCGTGCTCGCGCTGGAGCCGCCCGGCGATCTCGACGGTGGCCGAGTCGAGCACGTCGGAGACCCGATCGAGTTCGGAGATGCCGTGCCTGCGCGGGTCCGGCCGGAAGTCACCCATCGCCAGCCGGGCGGCCCGCGCCGCCACATCGCGCAGCGGATCGGCGACCCGGCGCGCGGTGATCACCGCGACCGAGACCGCCGCGCCGAGCGAGGCAAGCACCGCGAGCGCCACCACGCCGACGGCCTGGCGCTGGCGTGCGTGCATCGGCGCCGAGGGCACCTCGAGGCGCAGCGAGCCCTTGGTGCCCATCGACAGCGACTCGACCAGCGGGTCGGTCACCTGGTCCGCGCCGATGTCCGCGCGCGAGGCGTTGTCCTGCGGCGCCGGATAGATGATGGTGAGCTTGCCGTCCTGCGGTAGCAGCGGCTCCACCGCGCGGGTGTCGAGCTCGCCGAGCACCATGCCGTCGCCGTGTTCCTGGACGATGATCGCCGCGGCGATGCGCTCCAGTCTCCCCTGCAAGTCGTCGCGGGTGATGTCCTCCACCCACAGCCAGGCCGTGTAGATCAGCGGCACCCCGAGCACCACCGTGGTGAGCGTCAGCACGGTGAGCATGGACCGCAGGATTCTGCGCCGCACGTCAGTCGGTATTCAGCCGGAACCCGACACCGCGCACCGTGACGATGCGCCGCTCGGCCATCGGCCCCTCGTCGCCGATCTTGCGGCGCAGCCAGGACATGTGCATATCCAGCGTCTTGGAGCCGCGCAGCTCGGCGTCGCCCCAGACCTCACGCAGGATGGTCTCGCGCGGCACCACCTGGCCCGCGCGG
This sequence comes from Nocardia sp. NPDC052316, assembly GCF_044547795.1. NCBI lineage: Bacteria > Bacillati > Actinomycetota > Actinomycetes > Mycobacteriales > Nocardiaceae > Nocardia > Nocardia sp. NPDC052316. The sequence continues at coordinate 784,696 of NZ_JBIUBB010000006.1, read as the reverse complement.
TCGATCAGCACCTTCAGCAACTCGTATTCCTTGTTCGCCAGGCCGATCTCGATGCCGTTCACCAGCACCCGGCGCGCGGCGGGCTCCAGGCGGATGCCGCCGACCTCCACCGTGTCGTCGCCGATGCCGCTGCGCCGCAACAACGCCCGCACCCGCGCCAGCAGCTCGGCGAGCCGGAACGGCTTGCCGACGTAGTCGTCGGCGCCGGCGTCCAACCCGACCACGAAATCGACCTCGTCGGTGCGCGCGGTGAGCATCAGCACCGCCAGGTCGGCGCCGCGAGCCCGGACCTGACGGCAGACCTCCAGCCCGTCCATGCCGGGCAGGCCGAGGTCGAGGATGAGCAGATCGTGATGGCCCTCCAGGGCCCGCTCCAGCACGGCGGGGCCGAAGCGCTCGACGGTGACCGAGTACCCCTCGCGCCCCAGTGCGCGCGACAACGGCGCGGCGATCGCCTCGTCGTCTTCTGCTAGCAGTACGGCCGTCATTTGACCAGGTTAACGGTAGTCGCCGCGCTCGTCCCAGCGCGCGCCGCGCCCGTTGTCGCTCTGTTCGACATCGAAGACCTGGTGATACAGCAGCGCGTGCACCTTCTGTACCGCCGGGATGTCGTCGAACTCGAGCGGTTCGGAGGAGGACGACTCGATGATCAGCGTGCCGGTGCCGAGCATCCGGTCGAACAGCCCGTGCCGGAACTGCACGCTCGAGATGCGGCTCATCGGAATGTCGATGCCGGTGTGCGTGAGCACGCCCTGCCGGACCAGCACCCGCCGTTCGGTGATGATGAAATGCGTCGTCTTCCAACTGAGAATCGGTACGACACAGCGCCATACGATGATGACCAGCCAGATGACGAGCACCGCGATCAGCAGTGCCGTCCGTGCGGTCCCCTCGGCCTTACGCGAGGCGATTCCCCCTGCGAAACCGGCGAGCGCGGTGGCGACGATCAAGGTCACGATCGGCCAGAACAGCATCTTCCAGTGCGGATGACGATGCAGGATCAGCTGTTCTTCCGGCGCGAGCACGTCCTCCGGATAACCCATGGCCGGAACACTACCGCGTGAAGTTGCCGAAATACCTGACACCGAACCGCGTCGTGCTGCACAATCGTCTGCCTGCGTGTGTCGAACCCGCGCGGCCGCGAGCGCTCGCTCGCGTCAACGCTCTTGCGCTGTGGAGTTCTCCGCTCGATCTGGCTCGTAGCTCTGTCCGTAACCAGCTCTGCTCGAACAACGTCGACGAACAACGACCTCGGAGGCATGTGTGACCAAGGACCTGACTCAGCTGGAGATTCTGACCGAACTCCAGCCGGTGGCCGAACAGAATCTCAATCGGCACCTCTCCCTTGCGCGGGACTGGCACCCGCACGACTACATCCCCTGGGACGAGGGTCGTAACTTCGCCGCGATGGGCGGTGTCGACTGGGACCCGAGCCAGTCGAAGCTGAGCGAGGTCGCCAAGGTCGCGATGATCACCAACCTGCTCACCGAGGACAACCTGCCCTCCTACCACCGCGAGATCGCCGAGAACTTCTCCCAGGACGGCGCGTGGGGTACCTGGGTCGGCCGCTGGACCGCCGAGGAGAACCGGCACGGCATCGCCATTCGCGACTACCTGGTGGTCACCCGCGGCGTCGATCCGGTCGCGCTGGAGCAGGCCAGGATGATCCACATGACCAACGGCGTTTCGGCGCCGGACAACTGGGGCGGATTCCTGGAAAGCGTTACCTACGTGACGTTCCAGGAGCTGGCCACCCGGGTCAGCCATCGCAACACCGGCAAGGTCTGCGACGACCCGATCGCCGACCGCATGCTCCAGCGCATCGCCGCCGACGAGAACCTGCACATGATCTTCTACCGCAACATGTGCGGCGCGGGCATCGACCTGGCACCCGATCAGGCGATGATGGCGATCACGAAGATCCTGACCCACTTCGTCATGCCCGGTGCGGGGATGCCCAACTTCCGCCGCAACGGCGTGCTGATGGCCAAGCACGGCATCTACGACCTGCGCCAGCATTTGGAGGACGTGGTCGCGCCGGTGCTCAAGCAGTGGAACATCTTCGAACGCAACGACTTCGGGCCGCGCGGTGAGCAGGCGCGCGAGGAGCTCGGGGTGTTCATCGAGAAGCTGGAGCAGGACGTGCTGAAGTTCGAGGAGCAGCGCGACCGCATGTTCGCCAGGGAAGCGGCGAAGGCCGCGTTGCAGCCCGCCTGACCGCTCGAGCGGCCGCACAGGTTCCGGCTTTCCACACCGCGATGCGCATGTGGGAAGTCAGAACCTGTGCGGCTGTTCGGTTTTCGATGCGTCAGTAGCCGGCGCGCAGGTGGGTGACGTCGCCCGCGGAGACGGGTTGGTCGCCGATCAGCAGCCGGCCCGCGTCGTCGATGTCGGTGGCGATGCCGGTCAGTGTCTGTCCACCGGGAAGTTCGGCGCGCACCTGGGCGCCCAGCGTCGCGCACCGCTCGCGGTAGGCGGCGGCGAGGTCGGCCGTCCGCCAACCGGCGTCGCGCCAGGCGGTGAAGCGGCGGGCGAATTCGGTCAGCATCGACTGCACGATCAGCGTCCGGTCGGTCACCTCGGCCCCGGCCACGGTGAGCGAAATGGCATGCGGCACCGGCAGTTCCGCCTCGGTGAGGCTGACATTCAGCCCAACGCCGATGACCACCGCCGGTACCTCGTTGCCCGTCGCGACCTCAGCCAGGATGCCCGCCACTTTGCGGCCATCGATCAGCACATCGTTGGGCCACTTGAGGTTCGCGGCGACACCGGCCGTCGCGCGCAGTGCGTCCACCACGGCAACGCCGGTGAGCAACGGCAGCCAGCCGAGCACCGAGGGCTCGATCCCGGGCAGCCGCACCAGCAGCGACATCGAGATCTGGGCCCGCGGTGGGCTGACCCACGTGCGTGCGTGTCGGCCACGCCCTTGCTCCTGCGCCTCTGCAAGGAGTACCGCGCGATCGGCGTCCGGTTCGCCTGCTCGCGCGATCAGGTCCGCGTTGGTGGACCCGGTCGACTCCACCACCTCGATGTGGCGGAAGAACGACAGCTCGGGCGATTCGATGAGACTGCGTCGCAACTGCTCTGCAGCCAAAGGGGACCTGGTCACACGGGCAGGCTACTTGGTGCGGGGTAGCCGACCCGACGAGGTCGTATCCGACTATGCGACGAGCATGTAGTCGATACTCGGTGCGCGGGCCGCACCGTCGACGCCTTCAGCTTCGCTGGGCGCCGTCTCGGTCCGGAAATCCGGGTCGACTATCGTCGGCTCGGTCTCGAACTCGTGCCAGCTCGTCCACGACGCCGCGGCCGCGTATTCCGCGACGGTTTTGCTCCATTCCCACATATCTGGGCTCCTCCCCCTGAGCACGAAGACTGGACTCCTCCAGGCTAACTGGACACCGCCGGCGGGCGATACCGATTTTCTACCGGCGCAAACGCGCCAAAACCCCTGGAATCGCGCCTCCGCAACGCGATCTAGCTGCGCTTTTTTACCCACCGGTAGCCCGTACTGGGTTAGTGGGCGGCACTGCTACTGGTTACACTCCGGAGCCATGACGAGTGTCCAGCAGCAGTCCGCGCAAGATCCGGCGGGCGCCCCCGACATCCACACCACCGCCGGGAAGCTGGCTGACCTGCGGAATCGGCTGGAAGAGGCCAAGCACCCGATGGGTGAGGCCGCGGTCGACAAGGTGCACGCCAAGGGCAAGATGACTGCTCGCGAGCGCATCCTGGCCCTGCTGGACGAGGGTTCCTTCGTCGAACTCGACGCACTCGCGCGGCACCGCAGCGTGAACTTCGGCCTGGACAAGAACCGGCCGCTCGGCGACGGCGTGGTGACCGGCTACGGCACCATCGACGGCCGCGACATCTGCATCTTCAGCCAGGACGTCACCGTGTTCGGCGGCAGCCTCGGCGAGGTCTACGGCGAGAAGATCGTCAAGGTGATGGATCTGGCGCTCAAGACCGGCCGTCCGCTGGTCGGCATCAACGAGGGTGCGGGCGCGCGTATCCAGGAGGGGGTCGTCTCGCTCGGCCTCTACGGCGAGATCTTCCACCGCAACATCCAGGCCTCCGGCGTGATCCCGCAGATCTCGCTGATCATGGGCCCGGCCGCGGGCGGGCACGTGTACTCCCCCGCGCTCACCGACTTCGTGGTGATGGTCGACGGGACCAGCCAGATGTTCGTCACCGGCCCCGACGTCATCAAGACGGTCACCGGCGAAGACGTCACCATGGAGGACCTCGGCGGCGCGCACACGCACATGGTGAAATCCGGTGTCGCGCACTACGTCGCCTCCGGTGAGCAGGACGCGCTCGACTACGTCAAGGACCTGCTGTCCTACCTGCCGAGCAACAACCGCGCCGAGGCGCCGCGCTTCCCGGCGACCGACCCGATCGACGGCGCGATCGAGGACTCGCTCACCGATGAGGACCGCGAGCTGGACTCGATCATCCCGGACTCGCCGAACCAGCCCTACGACATGCACGAGGTGATCCGTCGCCTGCTCGACGACGACGAGTTCCTCGAGGTGCAGGCCGAGCGCGCGATGAACATCATCGTCGGCTTCGGCCGGATCGACGGCCGCAGCGTCGGCATCGTGGCCAACCAGCCCACCCAGTTCGCAGGCTGCCTCGACATCGACGCCTCGGAGAAGGCCGCGCGGTTCGTGCGCACCTGCGACGCGTTCAACATTCCGATCCTCACCCTGGTCGACGTGCCCGGCTTCCTGCCCGGCACCGGCCAGGAGTACAACGGCATCATCCGGCGCGGCGCGAAGCTGCTCTACGCCTACGGCGAGGCGACTGTGGGAAAGATCACGGTCATCACCCGCAAGGCCTACGGCGGCGCCTACGACGTGATGGGCTCCAAGCACATGGGCGCCGATGTGAACCTGGCCTGGCCGACCGCGCAGATCGCCGTGATGGGTGCCTCCGGCGCCGTCGGCTTCGTTTACCGCAAGCAGCTGCAAGAGGCCGCGAACGGCGGCGAAGACGTCGATGCGCTGCGGCTGCAGCTGCAGAACGAGTACGAGGACACCTTGGTGAACCCCTACGTCGCCGCCGAGCGCGGTTACGTGGACGCGGTCATCCCGCCCTCGCACACCCGCGGCCAGATCGTCTCGGCGCTGCGCTTGCTGGAGCGCAAGATGGTAACTCTGCCACCGAAGAAGCACGGCAACATTCCGCTGTGATTCGGACCGCAACACCCGGTTGGGGTACAGCGATACCCTCGGTATGCCGCGCACACTGGTTACAGAGACGCAATGAGTGGATCCGAGGGTGATCGCATCACCCGTCCGCTGGTTTCGCATCAGGGAACACGCCTGATCAGGCAAAGAGAGGATCTGGCACTGTGACGACCGTGGCAGAAGAAGATGTTTTGACCGCCGCCGAACTCGACCTGACCGTCGGCTCGATGACCGACGAGGCCGAGGCGGCCCCCAACGTCGACGGGGCTACCGAGTCCGCGGCCGAGGCGGCCAAGCCGTTCTTCACCGTCGTGAAGGGCAACCCGAGCGACGAGGAGATCGCGGCGCTGGTCTGCGTGCTGACCGCGGCAGCGAACGACGCCGCGGCCGGCCCGTCCGGCCCGCCGGACATGTGGGGCCGCCCCACCTTCATGCACCGGGGCACCTCCCCGTTCTCCCCCTACGCCTTCCCACAGCTGTCGCACCTGCGCGGGTGAAGTTCGTTCTCGCCTCGGCCTCGCCGGCCCGTCGGGAAGTACTGCGCTCGGCGGGCATCGATCCGATCGTCCGGGTGTCCGACGTGGACGAGGACGCGATCGCGGCCGCGCTACCCGAGGGCACCGCACCCGACGTGGTCGTCGTCGAACTGGCCAGGGCAAAAGCCGCGGCGGTCGCCGCGACGATCCCCGAACTCGCCGCCGATTGTGTTGTCGTCGGCTGTGATTCGATGCTGCTGGTGGACGGCGAGCTGCAGGGCAAGCCACACACCGCCGAGGTGGCCAGGGCCCGCTGGGGCGAGATGGCCGGGCGCAGCGCCGATCTGGTGACCGGGCACTGCGTCCTTCGCCTCCAGGACGGCCGCGTCACCGCCGAGGCGATCGACTGCAGTTCCACCACAGTGCATTTCGCCAAGCCGGAGCCCGACGAGCTGGACGCCTACATCGCCACCGGCGAACCGCTCCAGGTGGCGGGCGCGTTCACCCTCGACGGGCTCGGCGGCTGGTTCGTAGACCGCATCGACGGCGATCCGTCGAGCGTGATCGGGATCGGTCTACCACTGCTGCGCCGACTGCTTGGCGATGTTGGGGTCGCCGTTACGCAGCTGTGGGGCCACCCGGCCCGCTGACGGCGGCGCGATCAGCGGCTCCGAGCCGCCGGTGTCCCCGACCGCGGGCACCGTGGCGACCTCGCGGTTGTCCGGCTCACGACGCAAGTCCGGCTCCCGGCGCGTGTCCTGCTCGCGCCGTGCCAGCATCTCCAGCCGGACCACACACAGTTCCGGCTCGACGAACGGGTGCAGCCGCACATTCACGTCGCCGCGTGCGCCGTTGCGGTCCAGAACCTCTTTGATCAGACCCAGGTGCACACCGCACACCACCTCGGAGTGTGTGCGCGCGAGTTCACGCAGCGGGCAGGCGGTCAGCCGGATCAGCGCCTGCTCGGCGGTCTCGTTCGGATCGCGTTCCGGCGCGAAGCCCAGCTCCGAAAGCAGCGTCATGGTGACGTCTTTGGCGTCCTCCAGCGACTCGACCCGATGGTCACCCGCGTCCAATTTCGCGCCCCAGGCCCGGCCTGCCGCGATGGCCGCCTCGGACCGCCGCCGCGGATCGGGGCCGAGTTGGTCGGCGAGCACCTGCGCGAGTTCCTGATAACCGACCGATCGCTGCACCGCGCTGTAACCGATGCGCGGACGTCCGCGACCGCGGGGTGGTTGTTGAAATTGCCGCACCAGGGATTCCCGGGTGAGCACGTCCAGATGAAACCGAACCGTGGTGACGTGTTGTCCGGTGATTCTGGCCAGTTCCTGGGCGTCGAGAGGCTCGCTGGCGCCACGTAGGATCGCGAGCAGTCGCCGCCGCGGCCAAGAATCGGACATAGCTCACCCCTCCTCCCGGGAGACTTTATCGGATGCACGTGCGATTTATTCGCTCATTCAGCCGATTTGTGATCTGAAACGAGAGTCACTAACGCCTCACACATACCATCGCTGTGAGACCCGAACCGCAGAAACTACCGTCTACCACGCGTGAAGGACCCACATCGTGCCCGCTGCTCCGGACCCTCATCCCTCATTCGGTTCTTACGCACATCCTCACCGACTAGTAACCACAGAGTGGCTGTCGGCAAACATCGGCACGTCGGGACTCAAGATCGTCGAGTCCAACGAGGACATTTTGCTCTATGACATCGGGCATGTTCCCGGCGCGATCAAGATCGATTGGCGGGGCGATCTGAACGATCCGGTCACTCGTGACTACATCGACGGTGCCCGATTCACCGAGTTGATGCGCGCCAAGGGAATCGAGCGAGACGATACCGTGGTCATCTACGGGGATCGGGGCAACGCGCAGGCGGCACACACATTGTGGGTTTTCACTTTGTTCGGGCACCAGGATGTGCGGTTGCTGGACGGCGGTCGCGGCGCCTGGATTTCCGAGGAACGCGACACCACCTTCGACACCCCGCACCTCACTCCCAGCGACTATCCGGCCGTCACCCGCGACGACAGCACCGCACGGGCGTTCCGCGAGGACGTGCTGGCTCACCTCGGCAAGCCGCTGATCGACGTGCGCTCGCCCGAGGAATACTCCGGCGATCCGGCCCACCCGTCGCCCGACCACCGCCCCCCATCGAATCGCTCCGCGATGCTGGCCCACCCGTCACCCGACCACCGCCCCCCATCGAATCGCTCCGCGATGCTGATCCAGCCGCCGATCAACCCAGAAGACGCCGCGTTGCGCGGCGGGCACATTCCCACCGCCACGAACATTCCGTGGACCGAGGCCCTCAACAACGACGGCCGCTTCCGCGCGCGCGCCGAGCTGGACGCGATCTACGGCGCGCAGGCGACCGACGACGATGTGGTCGTCTACAGCCGCGTCGGCGAACGTTCCAGCCACACCTGGTTCGTGCTGACCTATTTGCTCGGCTTCGACACCGTGCGCAATTACGACGGCTCGTGGACCGAGTGGGGCAACTCGGTGCGCATGCCGATCGCCAAGGGGACTGAACCCGGCGCGGCACCGGCCGGTACCGCGCGCCGTGGCCGCGGCAGGTAGCGCACGCACGCCTTTCCGCATGACAGGGCGAGTGTGATCCACGACCTACTGATCAGTAGGACTGGCCGAGTGCGCCGTCTGTTGGCAGACTGCCTACACTCGCCCGAGACGTAGTTTCGTCGACCACGGGGCGACCAAAGATTGCACACAGGAGGCTCAGTGCCCAGCCATGCCAGCGCACGGATCACGAAGGTACTCGTAGCTAACCGAGGCGAGATCGCCGTGCGCGTTATCCGGGCTGCCAAGGACGCGGGCCTCGGCAGCGTCGCGGTATACGCGGAGCCGGACGCCGATGCCCCCTTCGTGAAGCTCGCCGACGAGGCGTTCGCCCTCGGCGGCCAGACCTCCGCCGAGTCGTACCTTGTCTTCGACAAGATCCTCGATGCCGCGTCGCGCTCCGGCGCCGACGCCATCCACCCGGGCTACGGATTCCTCTCCGAGAACGCCGACTTCGCCCAGGCCGTCATCGACGCGGGGCTGATCTGGATCGGCCCGTCGCCGCAGTCCATCCGCGATCTCGGCGACAAGGTCACCGCCCGGCACATCGCCGAGCGGGCCAAGGCCCCGATGGCCGCGGGCACCAAGGATCCGGTGAAGAACGCCGACGAGGTCGTCGCCTTCGCCAAGGAGTACGGCGTTCCGGTCGCGATCAAGGCCGCCTTCGGTGGCGGTGGCCGCGGCATGAAGGTCGCGCACACCATCGAGGAGATCCCGGAGCTGTTCGACTCGGCCACCCGCGAGGCGGTCGCCGCGTTCGGGCGCGGCGAATGCTTCGTCGAGCAGTACCTGGACAAGGCCCGCCACGTCGAGGCGCAGGTCATCGCCGACAAGCACGGCAACGTCGTGGTCGCGGGTACCCGCGACTGCTCGCTGCAGCGCCGGTTCCAGAAGCTCGTCGAGGAGGCGCCCGCGCCGTTCCTGTCCGACGAGGTGCGCGCGAAGATCCACGCCTCCGCGAAGGCGATCTGCCGCGAAGCCGGTTACTACGGCGCGGGCACGGTCGAATACCTGGTGCAGGGCGAGACGGTGTCGTTCCTCGAGGTGAACACCCGGCTGCAGGTCGAGCACCCGGTCACCGAGGAGACCGCGGGTATCGACCTGGTGCGCCAGCAGTTCCGCATCGCCAACGGCGAAGAACTGACCATCACCGAGGACCCGACCCCGCGCGGCCACTCGTTCGAGTTCCGGATCAACGGTGAGGACGCCGGTCGCGGCTTCCTGCCCGCACCCGGCCCGGTCGCGGTGTACCGCGAGCCGAGCGGCCCCGGCGTGCGCGTGGACTCCGGCGTGGTGGAAGGCAGCGTGATCGGCGGTCAGTTCGACTCGATGCTGGCCAAGCTGATCGTCACCGGCGAGAACCGCACCCAGGCGCTCGAGCGGGCCCGGCGCGCACTGGCCGAGTTCGAGGTCGACGGGCTGGCCACGGTCATCCCGTTCCACCGGGCGATCGTCGAGGACCCCGCGTTCATCGGTGACGGCAGCAAGTTCGACGTCTACACCAAGTGGATCGAGAACGAGTGGACCAACACCGTCGAGCCGTTCACCGGCGGTGCACCGGCCGACGAGGACGAGGACCTGCCCCGGCAGAAGGTGGTCGTCGAGGTCGGCGGCCGTCGCGTCGAGGTCTCGCTGCCCGGCCAGTTCAGCCTCGGTGGCGGCGCTGTCGCCGCCGCGGGCAACGGCGCCGGTGTGATCCGCAAGAAGCCCAAGCCGCGCAAGCGGGGCGGCGCGGGCGGCGGTGCCGCCTCCGGTGACGCCGTCACCGCGCCCATGCAGGGCACCGTCGTCAAGGTGGCCGTCGAGGAGGGCCAGTCCGTCGAGGCGGGCGACCTGATCGTGGTGCTCGAGGCCATGAAGATGGAGAACCCGGTCAACGCGCACAAGGCGGGTGTGGTTACCGGCCTGTCCGTCGAGGCGGGCGCCGCGATCACCCAGGGCACGGTGCTCGCCGAGATCAAGTGAGGCCGTATCGGTTCGGCGCGCGTCGAACCGATACGACCAGGTAGTGCTCGCGTAAACGCAGGGCGAATACCGCTTCGGGCGGGCGCTGGACCATGACGTCCGCGCCCGCTCTGTCGTATCGTGGTCCGGTGACCAGTACGCCGAGAGTCTCCGCCGTCGCGGAGATGATCCGCGCCCGCCGTGCGGCGGGGAGTCGCGCCGACGGAAATCGGCTGGTCCTCGTCGTCGAGGGCGGCGGCAGTCGCGGGGTCTACTCGAGCGGCATGGTGTCGGCCATCGAGGAACTCGGACTCGGTGCCGTTTTCGACGCCGTCTACGGCACCTCGGCGGGAGCGATCAACGGCGCCTGGCTGCTGGGCGGTCGTGCCGTCGCAGGCATGCGCTCCTGGACCGATCCGGCGATCATGCGCCGCGCCATCGACCCGGCCAGGCTGCTGCGCGGGCGGCCCGCCTTCGACCTGCGCTACCTGGTGCATCAGGTCTACGACGGGGTCGAGCCGATGGATTTCCCGGCGATCCTGGCCAACCCCACCACCTTTCACCCCATCGCCACCGACATCCGCACCGGCCGCGCGGTGGACCTGCACCCGTACATCGTGGACAAGCGCACCCTCATGCGCGCATTGCGCGCCTCCGCGGGACTACCCATCCTCGCCGGGCCGCCGGTCGCGTTCGGCGGCTCGCACTACTTCGACGGCGGCCTCACCGAAACCGTCCCGATCCGCACCGCCGTTCGCAGCGGTGCCACGCACGCGCTCGTCCTGCGCACTCGCCGCATCGACGAACAGCGTCCGCCCGCGTCGCTGCTGCACCGCGTCGTCGGCGGCGGTTATCTGCGCGCGACCGCCCCCGGCGCTTACCGCGCCTGGATACAACGCCCGCACCAACAGGCCATCGAGGACCGCGCCCTCGCCGAACTCGGCGACGCCGTCCTGCAGATCCACCCGCCCCTCGGCTCCCCCGACATCGACAGCGCCGCCCGCGACACCACGCTGCTCGCCGAGGCGCTCGCCATCGGCCGCAACGCCGTCCACACCGCGCTCTCCGACAACGCCCGCGTGGCTTGACCGACCGCGGGCACACCGATCCTGGCCTGACTTGCCCGGCCGCGCTCGCCGCGCAGCCATCCTGGGCCGCATGCCTTTGCCACGCACACTTACCACCACGATGTGTCTCGCCACCTCCTGGCAACAGGTGAGAGACCAGAGTGTGCGGCGATAGCAGGGGAGGTTCGTCGAACCTGCCCGGGCGGAGAGGCCGGCTAGTCCAGCCGTACGGCGACGCCGTTGGAGAGAACGAAGTCGTGTAGTTCGAGGTGGGTCGGGGTCGTGTCGGCCGGTACGTCGAAAACCAGTTGGGTGGTTGCCGATTGGCCCGGTGCCAGCTCGAACGAGTAGCCGTAGCCGTGCTGGGCGGATTGCCACATGGTGGCGGTGGCATTGTGGTCGAACGGGGTGCCGTTGGTGTCGAAAAGGCGCTGCCCGAGGGGCAGGAACCGCTTCGGCTCGGCGGAGATGTTGCGGATCTCGAGCGTGACGATCACGAACGAGCCCGACGCGGTCTGCAGTCCCACGCGACGAACGTCGGTATCGACGTCGCGCACCACGAATTCGAACTTCCCGTCCCGCACCGGCGTTCCCGCGGCCGCGAGGCTCACCGACTCGGGCTGTTCGGGCGGTGGCGCCGGGTTCTCCTCCGCCATCGCCGTCGGCGGCGGCGCACCCGACCCGCCCGAGTCGCCGACCCGGCCGGCCGACGCCAGCAACGCGACACAGCCCGCCGCCAGCATGAACGGCGTCAGAAACATGACGACCAGCGCGCCGATCACCTTCGAAAGCACACCGCCACGCTTACGCCGCCGCACCGGAGCAGCCGACGGCCGTCGGCGACTACCCGAATACCGCTGTGACTTGGGCGGTTTCGCCGGAGCGGGAAACACGCGCCGCCCATACCCGACGGGGTATCGCTGCTGCGGGACCATCGGACGGGCCTGCACCCCCGGACGAGCAGGCTCCACCTGACCTGCGCCGCGTTGCCCGGACGAACGCGGCATTACCAAGGCGCGCAGACCCCGCGCCGCCGCACTGAGCTGCCGCACCGCCGAAACCGGCTGCTGCGCTCGGGGTTCCGACGCTTGACCACTCGGCCCTGAACCCTGCTGCCGCACTCCGGAATACGAGTGCTGATCGGCGGGCACCGGGCCGCGAGAACCAGGGCGCGCCGAATACGGCTGTGGCGGTGCATAACTCGGAGCCAGCGTCTCGAGTCGAGTCGCTACCCGAGTAGGCGCCGGGCCGGGAGGCGGCAGCAGCTTGGTCGGCGGCGGCGACTTCGGCGGGCGGGCGGGTGCGGGAAGCTGGGCGTCGCTGGCGGCGGCTGCCCGAGTGGGCGTGGGGTTGGAACCCGGCAGCAGCTTCGTCTGCGCAGGCGAGTTCAGCGGGCTAGCAGGTGCCGGGGGTCGGCTGCCGACGGCGACATGGGCGGCGGCGGCGAAATCGCCTGCGGTGCCGTAGCGGTCGGCGGGGTTCTTGGCCATGCCACGGCTGATGACGGCGTCCAGCGCGGCGGGGACGGCGGCGTTGCGGGACGCGGCGCGGGGCGGGTCGGTCATCAGGTGGGCGTGCATCTGCTGAGCGGGATCGGTGTCGCCGTAAGGCCGGCAGCCGGTGAGGCATTCGTAGAGGACGCAGGCCAGCGAGTACACGTCGGAGCGGGCGTCCGCCTTCCCGGTGAACCGTTCCGGCGCCATGTAGGCCAGGGTCCCGATCGCCAAACCGGTGGTGGTGACCGCGGTCTGGCCGATGCCGTGCGCGATGCCGAAGTCGATCAGATAGGCGAAGCCGCTGGCGTGCACGACGATGTTGGACGGCTTGACATCACGGTGTACCAGTCCGGCCCGATGCGCCACGTCCAGCGCGGCCGCCACCTGTCCGACGATGCCGACGGCTGCGACCGGCGCCAGCGCCCCTGCGGCGATCGTGCTCGCCAAGTCGCGCCCCTCGACGAACTCCATGTCGATGAACAGCCGACCGTCGATCTCGCCGAACCGATGGATTCGCGGAATACGCGGATCGCGCAGCTTGGCCACCACCTCGGCCTCGCGCTCGAATCGCCTGCGATACCCCGCATCCGCGGCGAGCTCGGTCGGCAACAGCTTCAACGCCACCCACCGCGCACCGGCGTCGTCGTAGGCCAGCCAGACCTGCCCCATCCCGCCTTTGCCGAGCAACCGGTCCAGCCGATATCCCCCGAATCGCACCTCCCCCATCGCGAACCTCCAGTCACCGTCGACTTGTCCAGGCCCGGCCCGTCGGCCTCCGATCAACCCCGAGGCATCGCTGAAAACCGCCAGCTCACACCGCGAACACCGAAGAACCCAACCTCCTTCGGAGCCTAACCCCACCCCGCCTACCCGGCCAGTGTGTCGTCAACAACACCCCGTAGTGATTGGTGCAACCCCAGCAACACGTTGAAGGCCATGACGCGGCAAGCACCGATAACACGCTCACCTGATGTTCCGGTCGCCGCACTCGCCCGGCCCGGACACCTGCCAACCGGACATGGCGACCGACACAGCGAGAAGGCGCTCACTGCTGACCTTTCGGCAACCTCCCCTTACCGGCCGTTACCAGGCTTGCCGCGCCCACCGCCGTTGCCGTTGCCGTTACCCGAATTTCCGCTGGACTCGTCGCCATGCCCTGGCTTGGCGATGTCCGGCTTCGGCCCCGACATGTCCGGCTTCGACTCAGGCAGATACCGCTTGGGCTCAGGTATGTCCTGCTTCGGCTGCTCGGCCGCCGGCAGCGCTGGCCTCCAGTTCGCGGCGCGGTCGGCGTTGTCGACGCAGTGCAGTAGCGTGCCGTCCTTGGCGAGTCCGCGCACATCGACGGTGGGGTCGCACGGCTGCCAAGCGACCGGAATGGTGACCGACGGCGCGAGGCGGGGGGAATTCGATGCGGCCGGCGGCAGGGTTGGCACGGAGGCGACGTGCGGCGCCTGGGTCGACGACGGCCCGGCGGCGGTCGGCACGGATGTCGGTGCCGCCGAGTCTTTCCCGTACCCACCGGGGCGACCCAGCCACAGCGCCATCCCCACCGCCACGAGAAGCACCACCAAAGCGCCCGCCGCGACACGCGATCGCCTCGTCTGCCGCGAATCGTGCACCTGCGAAACGGATTCCCGTCCGGCCGAACCGGTGTTACGCCCTGACGCCTCTCCGCGCGACGAGTCGGCCACCGCCCGTTGCCGCGAAACCCCCTCGCCCGAACCGACGTCTGCCCGCACGCCACGGTCGCCGACCAGCTCCGACCTCGAAACCTCTTGCGCCGCAGATCCCGCACCCATTCCCGCTCGCGCAGCGTCACGCCGACCGGGATCACGGCTCAGCGGCAGCGTCGCAGGCACTTCAGCTGCCCGGAACGACTGCGGCAGAACAGCTGTCGAGAACGCCGCAGCCGAGGTCTGCACCGTCGGCACATCGAGCCCGGTGATCGCGGCATACGCGGCCGACGCCAACTCCCCTGCACTGGCGCACCGTTGCTCCGGCACCTTGGCCATGCCGCGAGCGATGACGGCGTCCAAGCCGGCGGGCACCGCGTGATTGAAGTCGGCGGCGAGCGGCGGGTCGGTCATCAGGTGCGCCATCAGCGACTGTGCGGCGTCGGCATTGCCGAAAGGCCGCCGCGCGGTGAGGCATTCGTACAACACACAGGCCAGCGAGTACTGATCGGAGCGTGCGTCGCCCGCGCCCGAGAAGCGTTCCGGCGCCATGTAGGCCAGCGTGCCGACCACATTGCTGCTCGTGGTGATCGCTGGCTGGTCGACCCGATACGCCGTACCGAAGTCGATCAGATGCGCGACCCCGGCGGGGTCGAGCATGATGTTGGACGGTTTGACGTCGCGATGCACCAGCCCGGCCCGGTGCGCGGCGTCGAGGGCCTCCGCGACCTGCACCACGATCCGCACCGCCCGCGCGGGCGCCATCGGCCCCTCGCACCGGAGCACGGTGGCGAGGTCGGTGCCCTCGATGTACTCCATGTCGAGATAGAGCTGACCGTCGAGCTCGCCGAAGGAATGAATCGCCGCGAGGTGTGGCCCACGCACCTGGGCCGCCAGCCGCGCCTCCCTGGTGAACCGCTGCCGATACTTCGGGTCGGCCGCCACCGAGGCGGACAACACCTTCAATGCGACCGCACGATCGGCGCTGCTGTCGTGCGCGAGCCACACCTGTCCGGTGCCACCGCTGCCGAGCAATCGATCGAGGCGATAGTGGCCGAACCACGTCTCACCCATGGCGTTGTACCTCCCGCTAGCCTTCTCCTCATGGAGGAGCTACCCGAAATCCGTATCGGCACCGCGGAGCGTGAAGACGCGATGCGGCGATTGTCCGATCATTTCGCAGCCGGGCGGCTCAGCGTCGCGGAATTCGATGAGCGCAGCGCGGTGATCGCGGCCGCCGTCACCCGCGGTGACATCACACCGGTTTTCGCGGATCTGCCGGATCCGCTCGTCAAAGCCGCTGCCGTGCCTGCCGAGTCGAAGTCCGGCTTCCTCGCAGGCTGGCCGGAACGGGCGATGGCGGTCGTCCCGATCCTGGCGATCATCCTGTTCTTCACCACCGGCAGTTGGCTGTGGTTCCTGGCGATTCCCCTGATGGGCGCCCTGCTGTTCGGCAGCGGGCACGGCGGCCACGGCTGGCACGGTGGGCATGGACGCGACCGTCGGCGGGAGTCCTGATGGAGCCGATCGAAATCAACGCGGGGACTTGGTATCTGCGCGCACTGCGCGCCGACGACCGAATCGATGATCGCCCAGCCTTGGCCGAGGTCGGCATCACCGACCCCGGCTACGTCGCGCTGCGCACCGCCGGATGGGCCGAGGAATGCCACTACTCCTGGGCGGTCTGCGAACCGACGACCGCCGAGATGGTCGCCGAGGTCGACGCCAGACCCACCGGCGACGGCACCGCCGAACTCACCGGCTGGGCACGCGAAGGATACGAACCGGCCCTCGAAGCCGGCCTGACCAGCGTTCGCCGATTCGTCGAGGGCGCACTGGGCCTGCGCCCCATCACCGGCTGAACCGGGGTCTGGACCAACAACAATGCGCGGGCGGCCGGAGGTTCCCAGCTGCCCGCGCATAGTCGCGATAAGTGGCCTACTCGAAGCCGGCGATCACCCGATCCAGCGCATCGACCGCCGCATCCAGCTCGGCAGCCGTTACAGTCAGCGGCGGGCGGAAGCGGATTCCCCGCTCGCCCGTGCCGAGGATCAGCACATGCTCGCGCTCCCGCAGCGCGGTGACCACCTCGTCGCGCAGCTGCGGCGACGCCACCGTCACCGCACACATCAGCCCGCGGCCACGCGGCTCGGTGATGCTCGGATGCTGCCCGGCCAGGATCTGCAGCCGATCGAGCAGGTGCGCGCCGAGCGCCCGCGACCGTTCGATGAGCGAGTCGCGCTCCAGCACCTCGAGGATGCGCCGGACACGCACCATGTCGGTGAGGTTGCCGCCCCAGGTCGAGTTGATCCGGGAGTTGACCACGAACACGTTGTCGGGCACCTCGTCGACGCGCCCACCCGCCATCACGCCGCACACCTGGGTCTTCTTGCCGAACGCGATGACATCAGGTTGTACGCCGAGTTGCTGGTAGGCCCAGGTGGTTCCGGTCATGCCGACGCCGGTCTGCACCTCGTCCAGCACGAACAGCGCGTCGTTCTCGTGACACAGCTGCTGCATCGCCTGCAGGAACTGCGGCCGCAGATGCCGGTCGCCGCCCTCGCCCTGGATCGGCTCGGCGATGAAACACGCGATGTCGTGCGGGTTTTCGGCGAACGCGCGGCGAGCCTGATCCAACGCGCGAGCTTCGGCCGCATCGATGTCGTGGTCGTCGCTCAGGTACGGCGCGTCGATGCGCGGCCAATCGAACTTGGGGAACCGCGCGGTCTTCACCGGGTCGGTGTTGGTGAGCGACATGGTGTAGCCGGTGCGGCCGTGGAAGGCGCCGGTCAGGTGCAGCACCTTGGTGCCGAGTTCCGGTGCGCGGCCGTTGCTCTCGTTGTGCCTGCTCTTCCAGTCGAACGCGATCTTCAGCGCGTTCTCCACGGCGAGCCCACCACCGTCGATGAAGAACAGGTGCGGTAGCCGCGGATCGCCGAGCACCCGCACGAACGTCTCCACGAAGCGGGCCATCTCGACGGTGTAGATGTCGGAGTTGCTCGGCTTGTTGAGCGCGGCGGTCACCAGCTGTTCGCGGAACTCGTCGTCCTCGGCCAGCGCGGGATGGTTCATCCCCAGCGCGTTGGACGCGAAGAAGCCGAACATGTCCAGATAGGAGCTGCCGTCACGTTCGTCGACGAGTGTGCAGCCGCGGGACTGTCGTAGGTCCAGCACCAGGTCGAAGCCGTCGGCGAGGATGCTGGCCGACAAGATCTCGTGCACCCGGGCGGCGGGGGTGACCGCCGGGCGGGTGCGTTCCAGTTCGATGGTCACGCCACCGAGGATACGAAAATTTACGGTTTCTGTACAGGAAAGCGGATTAATTACACGTAACAGCTACCTGTCATAGAATGTCTGCAAGATGATGGTGCTTCGGGTCCTGACGTTGGCGGTCGCTCTGATCTCCTGCAGCAGCTGCTCGAGGTGCCGTGGCGAGGCCACCCGCACGAGCAGGACATAGCTCTCGTCACCGGCCACCGAATGGCACGCCTCGATCCCGGGGATGTGCTGCAATACGGCCGGGGCGTCATCGGGCTGCGATGGGTCGAGAGGAGTGATCGCGACGAATGCCGACAACAGCTGGCCGAGTGCCTCCGGGTCGACGTGCGCCGTGTAGCCGCGGATCACCCCGCGCGCTTCCAGCCTGCGCACCCGCGATTGCACGGCGGACACCGACAGGCTCGCCTTCTCGGCCAGATTCGACAGCGTGGCGCGTCCATCGGCCATCAGTTCCCGAATCAGCAGGCGATCGATGTCGTCGAGTGCAGGTCGTGCAGGTGTATCCGCCATCAGCGGAGACTAACCCAGGCGACCCCGCTCGTGGCAGGAACCTCACCCCGATCCTCCCAAGACATGGGACAGATATGCCGCAATGCGGCCGAAAGGTACGGCGGAGCAACAGATGACAGATGTACTCGGCGATCAGACCACTCGGGAACTCGCGGAGCGCGCGGCAGCGGTGCTGCGCGGACTCGGCGTAACACCCCCGGAATCCGGCGATCTGCCCGCCCGCAGCCCGATCACCGGCGGCAGGCTGATGACCCTGCAATCGAGCTCGACGGACGAGGTCGACGCCGCGATCGCGCGCGCGGCCACGGCTTTCGGCGCCTGGCGCACCGTGCCCGCGCCGGTCCGCGCCGCGGTGGTGCGCAGGCTGGCCGAGCTGCTGACCACGCACAAGAGCGAGCTGGCCGAGCTGGTCACGCTGGAGGCGGGCAAGATCGGCCCCGAGGCCGCGGGCGAGGTGCAGGAGATGATCGACGTCTGCGAATTCGCGATCGGGCTCTCGCGCCAGCTCTACGGGCAGACGATGCCCTCGGAGCGGCCCGGCCACCGGCTGATGGAGACGTGGCATCCGCTCGGCGTCGTCGGGGTCATCTCGGCGTTCAACTTCCCGGTGGCCGTGTGGGCATGGAACACCGCGATCGCGCTGGTCTGCGGTGACACCGTGGTGTGGAAGCCCTCGGAGACCACGCCGCTGACCGCGCTCGCCTGCCACACCCTGCTGCGCCGCGCCGCGACGGACGTCGGTGCGGATCCCGAAGTGCACCAACTGGTTCAGGGCGCGGCCGAGGTCGGCGCCCGCCTGGTCGACGACGAACGGGTGGCGCTGGTGAGCGCGACCGGCTCGGTCCGGATGGGCCGGATCGTGGCGCCGCGGGTGGCCGAGCGGTTCGGCCGCTGCCTGCTGGAGCTGGGCGGCAACAACGGTGCGATCGTCACGCCCTCAGCGGATTTGGAGCTGGCGGCGCGCGGCATCGTGTTCGCCGCCGCGGGCACGGCGGGCCAGCGGTGTACCACCCTGCGCCGGTTGATCGCGCACGCCGACGTGGTCGGGCCGCTGGTGGAGCGGATCGAGAGCGCGTATCAGCAACTGCGCGTGGGCAATCCGCTGGAAGACGGGGTGCTGGTCGGTCCACTGATCGATGGCAGGGCCTACGCGGGCATGCGGGCCGCGCTGGACAAGGCGCTCGCCGACGGCGGTGAATTGATCTGCGGCGGTGAACGAGTCGACGGCTTCGGCGACGACGCGTACTACGTGCGACCGGCGATCGTGCGGATGCCCGCCCAGACCGCGGTGGTGCGCGAGGAGACCTTCGCGCCGATCCTGTACGTGCTGACCTACCACGACTTCGACAGTGCGATCGCCATGCACAACGAAGTGCCGCAGGGGCTCTCGTCGGCCGTCTTCACCACCGACCAGCGCGAGGCGGAGCGCTTCCTGGCCGCCGACGGCTCCGACTGCGGCATCGCCAACGTCAATATCGGCACCTCCGGCGCCGAGATCGGCGGCGCGTTCGGCGGCGAGAAGCAGACCGGTGGCGGCCGCGAATCCGGGTCGGACTCGTGGAAGGCGTACATGCGCCGGGCCACCAACACCATCAACTACTCCGCCGAACTGCCACTGGCACAAGGCATCAAGTTCGGCTGATCCGTCGCCGAGACGAGGCCCGGCTCTGCTGAGCCGGGCCTCGTCCCATTGATCAGTCGACGACGGCAGGCAATGTTTGCAGGCCACGCAGGAAGGTGCTCGGCCGCCACTGCACCTCGTCGGCCATCTTCATGTTCGGATAGCGGGCCAGGATCTTCTCGAACGCGATCTTCGCCTCGAGCCGTGCCAGCGGTGCGCCGACGCAGTAGTGGATACCGTGCCCGAAGGCCAGGTGCCCGCCCTTGTGCTGACCGGTCTTGCCGAGCTCGATGGCGTGCGGGTCCGCGAACTGGCCCGGGTCGTGGTCGGCCGCGGCCAGCGACACCGAGACCAGCTCCTCGGCCGGAATGTCGATGCCGGCCAACGTGACCGGCTCGGCGGTATACCGCAGGGTGGCAAGGTGGACGGGCCCCTCGTGGCGGAGGAACTCCTCGATGGCCGCGGGAATCCGTTCCGGCGCGTGCGTTAGCTCCTCGTACAGCACCCGGTCGCGCAGCATCGCGTAGAGGCCGTTGCCGATCAGGTTGACCGTTGTTTCGTGACCCGCCACCAGGATAAGGAACAGCATGGCGATCAGTTCCCGATCGCTGAGCTTGTCACCCTCGTGGTTGGCCATGATCAGCTGGGACAACAGGTCTTCGCCGAGGTCCTTCGATCGCTGCGCGACCAGCCCGATCAGGTACGTCGCCAGCTCGATACTCGCGGCACCACGCTCGGCCGCCGTGGCGTAGAACGGCGAGTCCCCCACGGCTGCTTGGTCTTCGGCGTTCTCCGCCGAGGATGCCGTCATCGTGGTGGACAACTCACGGAACCGCGCCCGGTCCGCCTCCGGCACGCCGAACAGTTCGCAGATCACCGTCATCGGAATCGGCAGCGCGTAGCCGTCGATCAAGTCGACCTCGGGCTTGCCCGCCATCTCGTCGAGCAGCTGATCGGCGAGCGCGTCGATGCGCGGATGCAGTTGCTCCACGGTGCGCGCGGTGAACCCCTTGGCCACGAGCCTGCGTAGGCGAGTGTGGTCCGGCGGGTCCGAGCTGAGCATGTGTTCCCACAGGTCCGTGCTGATCGTGGTGTACGTGTCGCCGGGCCGCAGCCGCGTCGTGATCGGGGCCAGTGCGACCGCGCTCTTCTTGATCCGGTCGTCGGCGAGTACCGCACGGGCGAGCTGATAGTCCACCACCAGCCAGGAGGTCAGCCCGTTCGGCAGCAGCACGTGGTGGATCGGCCCTTGTTTGCGCAGTTCGTCGTACACCGGATGGGGGTTGTAGACGAACTCGGTGCCCAGTTTGATCAACGGCTTGGTCATGAGAACTCCCTGGCTGTCTTGCTGCTGCCACCACCACTGCTGACGTGGAGTGGGTCCAATCCCCAGGACTCGGCGACCAGTCGCGCCAGAAAGGCCAATTCCTCGTCGGTGTGCGCCATCTCGGGTTTGATGCTCTCCAGCACCCACTGGATCTTCCCGTCGAACTCCGACAGCCAGGTGGCCAGCGCGATCGGCTGCCGTCCGGCCTGCGCGGTGTCGATGCCCTGGAAGACGCCGCGCATCACGAACATCGTCGGCGCCGCGCCGTGGCGCACCACCGTCGGCACGAACGGGTCCAATACGCCCATGTTCGAACACATTCCGACGGTGATCGGCGGCGTGTCGACGAGCCGTTCGACCACTCCCTCCGGAAGCACGTCGACCAGTTCGGGCGGCATGTTCCGCGGGCGCGAGATGCCGCCGGCCCCGACACCGTGCACCGACCCGAAGCTTGCCTTGCTCGCCGCGCGCAACGGCGCGAGGTCGAACTGGTCCAGCCACTCCCGCTGCACCACAATCGGCACGCGGGCAAAGGAATTCGAGTCGATCTGGTCCTGCTCACGCAGAATCCGCACGGCGGTCAGCAATACCAGCGGACCCGCCTCACCGACCAGCCCGCAGTGCCGGAGCAGGTCGGCGACCAGCGCCAGATACAGCGTGTTGGCGGTTCCGCCGCGCTGCGCCGCGAGGTCCTTCCACCGCGCCGCGTCGAATGTGGCGATCACCGAGCCTTCACGCCAGCCGAGCGGCGCGGACGCCTGCGTCGAGCAGCGCCCGGACAGGGCGTTGCGGATCGCCCGGCGGTGGGACGGATCCCGGCGCGCTCGGCGCGCCTCCGAAACCACCTCGCGCGCAACGGCTATCCCACGGCGGGCGCCATCTTTCAGGTCGTCACGGACAGTGACGGCGTCGGTGAGCCCCTCCGTGGTGGCGAGTTCGGGCTGGACCAATCCGATGGCCGCCATCAGCCCCGCGTGACCGTCGGCGATGGCGTGCGAGGCGATGCAGGACAAGACCATGCCGCCGGACCGCGTCGGTACCGCCGACAGCCGCCACCCGTAGCCCCGCTCCGGGTCGAGCGGGTACTGCGCTTCGTCACTGGCCCAAGCCAGCGCGTCGGCGTCGTCGATCGCGGCATGCTCCAGGTGCAACGGCAGGGCGGTGTCCGCCAGTACCCAGCGCCAGCGGGCGAAGGGCACCCGAGGGCGACGCACCCGCCGCATGAACGGGCCGGAGCGCAGCTGCGCGTACATCTCGCTCAGCTCGTCCTCGGTGAGCCGGTTGGTCAGCACCGTCACCGTCTGGCTGATGACGGGTGCGCCGAAGCCGTGGTGCAGCCGCAGGAACGCCTTGTCGGTGAGACCGACATACACCGGGGCCATCAGGAGGCCGCCCGATCGACGAGGCTGTGGCCGAAGCCTGGGTCGGCAAGCCGCAGCATCCGTTCCTGGGCGACCATGGCCACCAATTCACCGGCGCGACTGAAGATCCGGCTCTGGGTGAACGCACGACCGGCGCCTGCCGACGGCGATATCTCGTCGTACAGCAGCCAGTCGTCGACGCGGTACGGCCGCATGAACCAGATCGAATAGTCGAGCGCGGCCGTTTGAATGGCGACGCCGGGGTGCAGCGCGACGGCCGCGCCGAGCAGTGTCATGTCGCTGGCGTAGGTCAGCGCGCAACTGTGCGTCACCGGGCAGTCGGGCAGCTCGCCGGTGTAGCGGAGCCAAACCTGTTGGCGCGCGGCACCGATCGCGGAGTCGGGCACCGGGCGGATGTCCCAGCCCTCCCATTCGTTGCCCGCGTCCCCCACGCCGATCCGGGCCAGCTGGTCCGGGTCCGGCGCCTCCGGGCACGCGTCGGCGTGCCGCACCCCACGGTCGCCGACATGGAACGAGGCGATCATCAGGAAGGTCTCCCTGCCGTGCTGCACGGCCCGGATGCGGCGAACCGCGAACGACCGGCCGTGCTTGACGGTGTCGACCAGATAGTCGATCGGAATCTCCGACGCGGTCGACCGGACGAAGTATCCGTGTATCGAATGAACCTTGAACCCGGCGGGCATACCCGCCGATCCCGCCGCCAGCGCTCGTGCCGCCACTTCGCCGCCGAATGTCCGAACCAGCGCGGTGCGGTGCTGCAGCTTGCCACGAAAGAAGTTCGTGTCGATCTGCTCCACCGCCATCGCGTCGAGTAACTCAACCATGGGCAAAACCTTCGCTTCAGAGATCCCAAACAGTGCTGGCGATGCACCCGTGCAGATGGAGCTCGGATAAATCATCGTGTGACACCTCGTACCAGACACAGTGAACCTCTGGTTAATGCAATTCAAGAGGGGTGTAATCCATTTCACAATCAATCCGATTCGTCTTTACGGAAAACATCGGTCGACAAGTTCGCGAAAGGTACACATCGACCTCAAGAACACGCCTGAGCAGGCACTACACGACAGCCGACGTTGCGGTTCAGCGCGCCGACACTCATCTATACGACCTGTCGCGCACACGTCGAATTGCACGAATCGAGCAACCGCCGGTGATTTACCATTGGTTTACTGATGATCGATCAGCACACGACTTTCTGAGAATTTCCATCATTTAATGGACAGTTAACAATCGCGCATGGATTGTCCGATTCCTGCCCGTTTTTCTATTTCGAAGTGTCCCCGTCGGCACCGGATGGCTCGGCCGCACCGGATTCCCGCAGCGGGATCTCCTTCCAGAACAGCACCATCACCAAGGCGACCAGCGCGAGCACGGCGGCCGCCAGGTACACCGTCGACATGGATTCGGCGAAGCCGGTCTGCAACGGGCCAGCGAGGGTCGGGTTCAACTGCTGAATGACCGAGCTGTCGTCGAGCACCTGCTGCACCGCGGCCGGGTCGTGATGGACCAAGCCCTGCGCAAAAGCCACATCGACAGGATTACCGCTGTGCAAACCGGCCAGCACGGCCTGCTGGTACGCGGGCCGGGTCGACGCCGCTTCGAGGGCGGCGCTCACCTTGGTCGGCAGCAGGCCGAACAGCGTCGACAGCAATGCCGCGACGCCGAGCGTGCCGCCGACCTGACGGAAGAAGGTGGCGGCCGCACTCGATACGCCCATGTCCTTGGGCGCCGCGGCGTTCTGGATCGCCAAGGTGATGGGCTGCAACAGATTTCCCAGTCCGAACCCGGTGATCGCCATGAAGATCATGGTTCGCCACAACGGCGTTTCCGGCGTCAGATAGTGGAACAGGAACAAGCCGACGGCGACCGTCGCCGTACCGACGATCGGGAACGCCCGGTACCGGCCGGTCCGCGTGATGAGCCGGTTGGACACGATCGAACCCACCATCAGGCCACCGACCATCGGCAGCAATTGCAGACCCGCGGCTATCGGACTGGCTCCGCGCACGACCTGCAGATACTGCGGCACGAGAATGATCCCGCCGAACAGTGACGCGCCGACCACCAACGCGATCGCGACACCGAGCGCGAAGGTCCGATTCCGGAAGAGCCGCAACGGAATCAAGGCCGCCTCGCCCATCTTCGCCTCGATACCGACGAACGCGACCAGCCCGACCGCACCGATCAGATAGCAGGTCACCGCGCCCACACTCGTCCATCCCCAACTGCGGCCTTGCTCGGCGACGATCAGCAATGGCGTGATGCCGGTGGCGAAGGCCGCGGTGCCGAGCCAATCGACCCGGCCCGTGGCTGGGCCGCTCCTCGGTATCCGGACCACCCGGTACACCACCACCAACGCGACCAGCCCGACCGGAACATTGATCAAGAACACCCAGCGCCAGCCGGTGATCCCGAGAATGGCGTGCTGACTGGCGAAGAGACCACCGAGGACGGGGCCGATCACACTCGCCATCGCCCAAGTGGCCAGGAAATGCCCCTGATACTTGGCTCTTTCCCGCGGACTTACGATGTCGCCGAGGATCGCCGAGGCGAGCGACATCAGGCCACCCGCACCCACGCCCTGTACAGCCCGGAACACCGCGAGCTGGTACATCGACTGCGCCACTGTGCACAGCAGCGACCCGCCGACGAATATCACGATGGCGGCGAGCAGAAATGGCCTGCGGCCGTACATATCCGACAATTTGCCGTACAGCGGCGTCGTCAATGTGGCGGTGATCAGGTACGCCGTGGTGACCCACGCCTGCAACGAATAACCGGACAGGTCATCGGCGATGGTCCGCACGGCGGTCGCGGTGATCGTTTGATCCAACGCCGCCATGAACATGCCCAAGACCAGGCCACTCAGGATGACCAGCACCTGCCGATGGGTGAATCCGGCCGGACTGTCCGCTACCGCCGCCGTGTCGACTCGCTCGGTCCGATGTCCGCGATGGGTCAGCGCCATCAGCAACTCCTGAAATCAGAAAATCACGCATCAGTTGTCGAAACTGCGGTCATTCCCATCCCCGGACCGCGGCGACCTCGCGCCCACGAACTCAACATCACGAACCAGCAACGATAAACCTCAGTCACGATCCGGGAAACGAGGAGTGATGTCTATCTCCCTGGCAGCTAACTGTGACCTGCGCCATAGCTACTGAGAAGCCGCCGCCATCACCCCTTCGCTACACCCGCCCCCAGACGACTCGCCCCACCAGGCGTTTTCGCATCCGGACCCGCAGTGTGTAAGGTTGGGGACACCCAACGCGGGGTGGAGCAGCTCGGTAGCTCGCTGGGCTCATAACCCAGAGGTCGCAGGTTCAAATCCTGTCCCCGCTACAACCGATACGGCCCGAAACCTTCTGGTTCCGGGCCGTTTTCGTCGTCCAGGTCGAGCGGGCACTGCACCGCCGGCAACATCGCGGCGTCGTCACTGCCCATGATCCCATCGCGAAAAGCCGTCGAGTTGCGGGATCGCCTCCCAGACTATCTCCCGTCTGTCCTGGCCAGTGCTTCATCGACGATCCCGTGCAGGTCTATCCCGGACTCCGCACGAGCCCATGCGATTTCGTCGCTCTTGTAGTTGAATCCCCACCTCGGCCCACTTCCCGGCGGGTGACGCTGCACTAGCAGCGAAACGACATGGTCGGTCGCCCGCCGCGGAAATTCGACATAGCTGGCCATTCGGACTGGGCGTTCGGGCTCCGGCAACGGAACCCGCGGCAGTTCCACACCCAGATTGCTCAGCGCGGTAACGATCGCAGCACGAGTTACTTCGGACGTGTCAGGCAACAACGAGCGCGTACGATCCCACAACACAGCGAGCAGGAAGTGCACTGTGCCCGGCTCGGTAGCCCCCAATGCGTAGGCGATTCCTTCAGCGCGCCCATGGATCGTGTACCAGCGAGGGTTAGGACTCAGCTCCTCCCCTGCTGTCCCGGAACCCATTGCCCTCAATCGCAGTTCGACGGCCGCGGCGTCGATGCCTCCCTGCTCCAGAGCCTGGCGCGCCACATCATTGCTATCGCCGCGCAGCACGCCCAGCAGTACGTGCTCCGGGCCGATCCAGCCATGCTTCAGGCGCAACGCCTCGTTGGCCCCAATATTGAGCAGATTCATATATTTATGGTGCACGGATCAAGCTTGACTATCAATACAAGCGCGCGGTTCGTGAGCATCGCGCCAGACGCTTATCGCATGTTTGGCAGAGATATGACAGTCGAAATGCCAGACTGCCTACGCACAGGTATCTACCAGTGCTGAAATGACTTCGGCAGCCTCGGCATGCTCCGCCCGGCAGATCTCGCTGTTAATGTCGTTTCAGATCGACGGCGAATACACGTCGACATCACAAAGGAAGATATGCACTCATGAACAAGATGCGTTTTGCTGCCGCGATCGCTGGAATCGCAGCAGGGGCAGCGATGCTCGGATTGCCTGCACAAGCGTCCGTCGATGCGACAATTTCAGCACCGGCTGCGGTCTCCGGTCAGTACACGCCGGGGCCGTTCGACGCGGTCGAGATGTTTTGCCCGCCCAACCTGGATGGAAAGGTCGTTTGGCTGCAAGGCGCATTCCACGAATGCAAACCTATCGGTGGCTCGTTCGTGTGGGTCCCCACGAACTGATCGCGGTCCGCAAGGCCGACCAACCGCCGGCCGATAGTGAACCATTGCTCCGACTATGCGTCTTCGATAGACGTTGGCGTCACATAGCCGCACTACGCCGTCCTTGCGCTGCCCGCCAACGCAGGGGTCGAATTGCAGATGGCCACCCCCGCCACCGGATGGCAGCGGCGGCTACGGCAGGTGAGTAGCATCGCCGCAGCAGCCAATCGTTCGCACGTGGTACTCCATGGCACTGCGCACATTTCGACATCGATGCCGGACGGAGGTCCCCGTCCGGCATCGATCTCCGCTTGCGAACCGGCACCGCTGAACTGGACGGGACAGTCCAGAAGCGAACCGGCTCTACGAGCAGAAATATCACTGAATACTGGCACCGCACCGTATATCGAGAACAGCTGGCCAACGAGATGTGCTCCGGCACGGAAGCCCGCTATTTCGCGAACCTGCACAACTGAAGTGTTCTGCTGCGCACGGCACCGAGGCTAATCTTGTCGCCATCGGAGCCGTCGGCACGCAATGGTTCGATACTGGGCACTCCTGCTTGTTCGGCGTTTTCGTTGAGCGCGTAGGGCTTGCCGTCGGGAGCAACAAAGACAGCTTGATCGCCCGCGCGGCACTCGATAGTGCCGCGATCAACCGTGAATGGCCATAGGTAGCCCAGGTTTTCGCTTGCCACGGGCTGGCTGCTGGATGTTGGTTCCGGTAGTGGCACCGGGGTCGGGTGTGCGGGTGACATCGGCCCGGCACCGCCAGCGCACGCGCTGACCACCGGCACAGTGCAGCATGCCGCGCCGATGAGCAGCAACCCTCGAACCTTCGAGATCATTCTTCCCCTCGTAACATCGTTATGCTCCGCCGATTACATTGCACATCAATACATTTCGGACCGCAGCAGTAGTAGCTGGTAAGTTACGACCGTAACCTCCGAGTCTGCAACGGTTCATGGCCGGTGCCGCATACCGACGGCGCGGTTCAGTTGCGCAGCACAGTCATCGACGGTCGGGCGGCGTCGCGGCGCTCCGCCAGCTCCGCGCGGTTGCGCACGCCCAACGTGTTGTACAGCGCGCGAATGCGTCGATACATCGATCGCTCGGAAAGGTAATTATGCCTGGCGATCTCGGCGACGGTCATCGAGGTGCGCAGCATGCGCAGCAGCTCGGCATCGAATTCGTCCAACTCCACTCGATGGTCCAGGGTGCTCGACCGCGGCATCCGTCCGACGGCCTGGGTGACCTCACGCGCGCGGGTTGACCCCTGCCGCGGACTCTTCGCACTCCGGTTCGGCACGGTGCCGAACACCGACGGGCTCGGCTTCTCGGGCCGTGCACTCTGCTGGTCGAACAGGTGTGCACGGAGTATCTCGGCTTGGCGTTCCACGGCTATCGCGATGTTGATCACGAAGTTGGCGCCTGCCCGAATCGCGAAATAGGTTGCGTGACCGGTGACATCGTTGGTGACCGCGACGATGAGGCCCATGGCATGCGCTGCTCGGATCGACCGCAGGCTCTCGGCCTGATACTCGGTGTTGACCGGCAGCACGATCGGAGCGCTGTCGACGTCCCTGCGCGCGGCGAGTTGGTCGTAATCGGCGAACTCGAGCCGGAACGACGCGGCGAACAGCGTCCCGCACGGCCCGTTCGCCGGGTCCATATATTCGCGCAGACTCGGATGGACGAACGCGTTGGACCTAGCCACTTCTTCGGTGTCCCGGAGCAGTTGCGCAGCGTTCATGGAAACCCCCACTACTTCGATTGGTGCACCGCCGGCGCACCTGATCCTGAATTTCGCACCTGTGCGGTGCGGTCTCGTCAAGCCATGTCGGTCAGCCGATGCAGCCGCGGACCCCTCCCGAATCCCCGACATGGTCTGCTACGGCCGCCGATCCCGAGACAGCCGCTCACTCCTCTCTCCTCGTTATCTGATTGGACGCGGCGAACACCCGATCGGTTCCATTCCGGGCCAATACTTTTGCAATACCGCACTACCTGCGCAAAGAAGAAGCGGCCCGCAACCAGAGGTTGCGGGCCGCTTCCCATGTGCCCGGGAGCGTGGCCTATACGCTCGACCAGGCGCGCGGTCTACTGCCCAGACCACGCCGATCTGCTACACCTGCGGCGGCTCGATGCCGAGGTCGCGCAGGCTGTTTCGGTAGAGCTCCACGTTCGCGAGCTTGATGTCCTCGTAGCC
The DNA here is from genome assembly GCF_044547795.1 of Nocardia sp. NPDC052316. Lineage (NCBI taxonomy): Bacteria > Bacillati > Actinomycetota > Actinomycetes > Mycobacteriales > Nocardiaceae > Nocardia > Nocardia sp. NPDC052316. The sequence goes on along the minus strand of NZ_JBIUBB010000006.1, from coordinate 755,325 downwards.
ACGCACGGTGTCGGCCAGGGCCGCGGCCTGCACCGCGCGGTCGTAGCCCGCCGCGTCGAGCGTGTCCGCGAGGGTCGTCACCATCTCGGTGTAGTGGGCAAGCAGCGCGCGCTCGACCCGGCGGACGTGGGCGTAACCGAAGGGGTCGAGCTTGGTGCCGCGCAACCGCTTTCCCTTGGCCAGCACCTTCAGCGTGAAGTGCCCGCGCGGTCCGATGCCGATCTTCTTCTTGCGACCCATCGCCCGCAGCACCGGCGGGTGCAGCTTGTAGGTGAGGTTCGCCCCTTCGGGCAGCTGACCCGCGACCTCGTCCAGGAAGGCCGGGTCGGTGAGCCGGCGGGCCACCTCGTACTCGTCCTTGTAGGCGGTGAACTTGTACAGCCCCTTGGCGACCTCTTCACTGAAGTCGGTGCGCTCGGTGACCCGCAGCTGTGCGTCCCAAATGTGTTGCACGGTACGCACATAGTCGCGCGCCACGCGGACACCTTGGAAACCGATCAGCTCCGCGGCACGCAGTTCGACGAGCCGCTTGGTCTCGCCCGTCGCGGTAAGGCCCTCGAAAAGATCTGCGGGAGCCTTGATTTCGGTCTTCTTCGACTGGGTACGGCCGATCGCCGCGGCGAAATCGTCGGGGCGGGCGACCGCGACCCGGCCCCAGCGGAACGCCGCGATATTGGCGTTCACCGCGACGCCGTTGATCTCGATGGCCTCCTCGATCGCCGCCGCGGGCAGCCGCAGGCCGCCGAGCTGGTAGGCGGCGCCGACCATGAGGAAGTTGGCCGCGGCGGTATTGCCGAACAGCACCTCGGCGGCGCCGAGGGCGTCGAACGAGCGCACCTCGCGCGAGGCCTGCTCGAGCCTGGACAGCAGCGCGGGGGTGTCCGGATACTGAACGGACTTGTCGTACACCATGTCCCCGGTCGGGGTCTTGCTGGTGGAGGCGACCGACAGGGTGTGTGTCTTCGAGCCGTAGGCCAGGTTCTTGTTGTCGGTGGCGGTGAGCAGGTCGAAGGCGACGATGCAGTCCGCCGAACCCGGGGTGAGCCGGTTCGCGGGCTCCAGCTCGCCGGTGGCGAACCGCAGGTGCGAGACGACCGGCCCGGCCTTCTGGCTCAGGCCGATCTGGTCCAGGCTCGCCACCTCGTAGCCCGCCCGCAGCGCGGCGGTGGCCAGCACCTGGTTCACCGTGACGATGCCGGTGCCGCCGATGCCGGCCAGGAAAACGTTCTGCGTGGTCGTCGGCGCGGACACCGGCAGATCGGGCAGTACCGGCGGTGCCGGCCGCTGCATCACCTTGCGCTTCTTGGCCTTTGCCGGGTCCGGCAGCTCGACCGTGACGAAGGACGGGCAGTCACCGTCCAGGCAGCTGTAGTCGGTGTTGCAGGAGGTCTGATCGATTCGGGTCTTGCGCCCGAACTCGGTGTCCACCGGCTGTACCGACAGGCAGTTGCTCTTGACGCCGCAGTCGCCGCAGCCCTCGCACACCGCCTCGTTGATGACGACCCGGGTCGTGCGGACCGGCAGCGTGCCGCGCTTGCGCTGACGGCGCGCGTCGGCGGCGCAGTGCTGGTCGTAGATGAGCACGGTGACGCCCGGTACCTCGCGCAGCGTGCGCTGGGCCTCGTCGAGCCGATCCCGGTGCCACAGCTTGGTGCCGGGGGCGAGATCGCGCTTGCGGTACTTCTTCGGCTCGTCGGCGCAGATGATGATCTGCGCGACGCCCTCGGTGGTGAGCTTGTGCGTCAGCATCGGCACCGCGAGCGCGCCTTCCGCGTCCTGCGCACCGGTCATCGCGACGACGTCGTTGTAGAGCAACTTGTAGGTGATGTTCACCCCGGCCGCGACGCACGCCTGCACGGCGAGCTGCCCGGAGTGGAAATACGTTCCGTCGCCGATGTTCTGGAACAGGTGCGGCACATCGGTGAACGGCGCCTGGCCGATCCACTGCGCACCCTCGCCACCCATCTGGGTCAGGCCGGTGACCTGGCTGTCCTCCCGGCCCGACATGGTCACCATGGTGTGGCAGCCGATGCCGCCACCGGCCAGTGACCCCTCCGGCACCGCGGTGGAACGGTTGTGCGGGCAGCCGCTGCAGAAGTATGCGGCACGCTTGGCGGGCAGCACCGCCAGCGACAGTGGCTGGGGCAGCGGCCGTTTCATCTCCAGGAAGCCGTTGAGTGCCCGGCTGAGCGGCTTGGTGATCCGTCCGGTGGTGAGTTCACCGTCCTGGCTGAACAGCGGGCGACCGGCGGCGTCGCGCTTGCCGATGATCTCCGGCGCGTCGGCCGTGCCGTAGAGGATCTCCCGGATCTGGGTCTCGATGAAGGCGGTCTTGTCCTCGACGACCACGAGGCGGGTGAGGCCCTTCGCGAACTGCCGAACGCGGTCGGGCGCGATGGGAAAGGGCATGCCGATCCGCAGCAGCCGGACACCCGCGCGCATCAGGGCGTCGTCGTCGACGCCGAGGTCGATCAGCGCCTGCCGGACGGCGTCGAAAGTGGTTCCGGTGGCCGCGATTCCGATGGTCGCGTGCGGCGGGTTCAGCTCGATGACGTCGAGGTCGTTGAGTGTGCTGTACGCCTTGACCACTTCCCAGCGCGGGCCGTACAAGTCCGCCTCGGCGATCACGCTGTCCGTCGGCGCGGCCATCGGGCGCTGCAGGTAGCGGAAGGGCCTTCCCTCCCAGGTGATCTCGGGGACGATGATGTCGATGTCGCCCGCGTCGCCGTCTACCGACCAGGCGCCGTCGGCGACGTCGGCCACAATCTTCAGCGCGACAAGGCAACCCGAGGCGCGCGACAGCGCGACGCCGTGCAGACCCATCGTGATGATCTCGCGGGCGTTGCGCGGGAACAGGACCGGGATGTTCATGGCGGCCAGCGAGCGCTCGCTGACGGCGGGCACGGTCGAGGACTTCGAAGCCGGGTCGTCGCCGACCAGCAGCAGCACCCCGCCGTTGGCGTTGGCCCCGTACATGTTCGCGTGCCGCAGCGCGTCGGTCGCGCGGTCGAGGCCCGGTCCCTTGCCGTACCAGACGCCGACGACGCCGTCGTGCGTGGCGGTGCCCTTGGGCAGATCCGCCTGGCTGCCCCACACCGAGGTCGCGGCGAGTTCCTCGTTCAGTCCGGGGACGAACGAAATATCGTGCTCGGAAAGCACGTCGGGCATCCCGGCCAGCATCTTGTCCACGCCGCCGAGCGGACTGCCCTGATAGCCCGACACGAACGTGCCGACCCGGCGCCCGGCGCGCAGGTCGCGCACGTGCTGCTCCACCAATTGACGCGCGATCGCTTGGACCCCGGTGAGGACAACGGTGCCCGCGCCGACCCGGTAGCGGTCGGCAAGGTCATAAGGCGCCGGAATCAGATCGTGATCGGCGAGCTCGGTCATACATCCACCCGTCCGGTCGGCGCCGATCGGGCGCCTCCCTAGTTGAGCACTTGATGCCGATAGCCTGCCTTCGAAGCGCGAAATGAACAATAGGCGTCGATAAAGTTGAGCAGACTGCGCAATTTCGCGGCGTGTGAATGGGCACACACTATGCACGATGTGAGGTTTGCTGTGACCTCCACCACCGGCGGCCGAATCGGAGTGTTCCGGCGAACAGGACGTGGCGGCGGCATAGATCGAGTGGTGCCCTCCGCGATGTCCCGTTCGACGGACCGTGCGGTACGCGGTGGGGCCAAGCGGCGAGAGCGACCTGCTATTACAGGCGGTTCAGCGCTTGCTCTGGTCAGTGATCTTGGGCAAATGCACAGATAGCGCGTTGTGAATTGTCCAATATGCCGTACCCGGTTGCGCGCGACGGCACACTTAGCGCTACGTTCGCTGCGGATGGTGCCGCCGACCGCGGCCGCCTGTAGTCGTTGAGCCGAAAGGTGGTGTGCCGGTCCGACCTTCGGTTCGGCTGTGGGTTATTGCTATCCGTCGCCTGGCGAACGACGACGTTCGCCGCGCATTCCCTTGCAGTGGTGGTCCGTTCGAGTTGCCGAGGCGTTGTCGGGGTCGGCGAGTCGGTCACGGCCGAGATTTCTAAGGAAACCCGTGCACAGAGTCCCGTTCAGGATCGCGATCCTGTTGTTGAGCGTCGTCTCGGTCGGCCTCCTCGGCCTACCCGTCAACGCCCAACCGCTCTACCCCACACCGGATCCGGATTTGTTCTATGCCCCGCCTGCCGAGCTGGCGGCGTTGCGACCGGGCGACGTCGTGCGCGCCCGCAAGATCGACACCGGCCCGTACGTGGGCACCACGGGATGGCAGGTCGCGTTCCGGTCCACCAACTCGATGAACAAGCCGGTCATGGGGGTCACCACCGTCCTGCTGCCGAACGGCGTCAAGAGCCCGCCGCTCGTCTCCTACCAGGCGCTGATCAATTCCCTTGGCACCCAGTGCAACCCGTCGCGGTCCCTGTTCAACGGCGAACTCCAGGACGCCGTCGGCGCCATGCTGCCGATCGGCCGCGGCTGGGCGGTGTCGCTGCCCGACTACCTCGGCCCCACCTCCGCCTACGGCGCGGCCAGGCTCAGCGGCATGATGACGCTGGACAGCGTGCGGGCCGTGCGGAAGGTGGCCGAGCTCGGTCTCGGCGATTCGCCCGTCGCACTGGCCGGCTACTCCGGCGGCGGCATGGCCACCGCCTGGGCCGCCGCACTACAGCCGACCTACGCCCCCGACCTGAAGCTCGCGGCCGCCGTCGCGGGCGGCATCCCCGCCGACCTCGAGGAGATGGCGCTGTCGCTCGGCTTCGCCCCGCACCCCGGCTTCGGCTTGGCCTTCGCCGCCGCCATGGGCCTCGAGCGGGAATACCCGGAGAAGCTGCCGATCTCGGATCAACTCAACGAAAACGGCCTCTGGTTCCGCGAATTCACCCACGACGCCTGCCGCAGGTTCCTGCTCTTCCACGGCGCCTTCCGCAACGCCGAACAGATGGCCGCGTCGAAGAGCCTGATGGACAGTCCGGTGGCCCGAGAAGTACTGCGCGAGAACAGCTTGCGTCACTTCGACGGCATCCCCACCGTGCCAACCTTCCTGTGGCAGGGCCGCTTCGACGAACTCACCTTCTACCCACCCGTCGCCGAGGTCGCCGACCGCTACTGCAAAGCAGGCGCCCCCGTCGATTTCCACACCTACGAGATCGCCGAACACATGACCACGGCCGTAGCCGGTTTCGCCGACGCCTGGAACTACGTGGAAGCCCGCTTCCGCGGTGACCCGGCACCAACCAGCTGCTGACCTACCGCATCACCGACAAGTGGCCCCGGAGATCTTCTCCGGGGCCACTTCTCGTCTGCCAGACAACGAGGCCGAGTGGGACGTGATGGATCAGCTGATGGAGCGGACCTGCTCTTCGTACTCGGCGCGGGTCTTCTCGTCGGCGGGGTGCAGGGCGCGGTCGCCGTCGAAGAGTCGGCGGACGAGGCGGACCGCGCGTTCGGGGGCGGCGGCCAGGGCCAGGTCGATGGGGGCCAGGTAGTTGGGGACGGCTACTTCGGCCCTGCGGGTGGCGACGGTGCGCACGATGGCGGCGGCGACGTCTTCGGGGTCGACGGTGGGCATGCCGTGGCCGAGGGTGAGGCCGGAGGAGAGGCGGGTGCGCACGGCCGACGGCATGACGCAGCTGACGCTGACGCCCTGCGGGGCGAACTCCAAACGTGTTGCGGCAGAGAGGCCGACGGCGGCGAACTTGCTCGCGTTGTAGACGGCCAGGCCCGCGACGGGGATCTTGCCCGCCAGCGAGGCCACGTTGACGATGTGGCCGTGGCCGCGCTCGATCATGCCGGGGGCGACCGCGCGCATGCCGTGGATGAGACCCCAGACATTGATGTCGATCGTGGCCTGGCCGACCACGTCCGGCTCGTCGAGGAACGGGCCCGCGGGCATGACTCCGGCATTGTTGACCAGGATGTCGACGCGACCGAGGTCGGCGATCACCTTGTCCCACTGACCGCGTGAGCGGACATCGAGCTCGTAAGCCCGCGCGCCGATCGCGGCCGCGGCGGTCTCGGCGGCGACGGTGTCGACGTCGGCGATCACCACCTCGGATCCCTTGGCGGCGAACAGTTCCGCGGTGGACTGACCGATGCCGCGGCCTGCGCCGGTGATGAGGACGCGGGCGCCCGTCAGGTCGACGTCGGGGTAACCGTGACCGAGAATTCTCATGCGAAGGCTCCTTGTTCGAGCGCGCGGCGGGTGCGGCGCAGGGTGTGCTGGAAGGTGTCGATGCGGCGGCGGCCGTCCATGAAGTTGGGGCCCATCACCGCGAGGTCGTCGGCGGTGGCGTCGAGGCGCAGGACCTTGGTTCCGGTCGCGCGCAGCTGGGCGATCTCGGCATCGAGGGTGGCGCTCATCCGGTTTCGTAGCTGCCGTTCGAAGAAATGGCCCGCGCTGGTCGCGCGGAGTTTCCCGGTCGAAGCCATCGGGGCGAGCACGATCACTTCGTCCAGCTGCTGTGGAATCAGCAGATCCACCGAGGCTGTCGAACCCGCGCCTCCGTCGATGAAGCGGCGTCCGGCGATGGACACCGGCGGCAACCAGCCGGGTACCGCCCACGAGGCGCGCAACGCCGCACCGAGCGGCGCGGTCGGCGCGTCGGGCGCGCCGAACGGAACCCGTTCTCCCGTCGCGTAATCCATGCTCACCAACCAGGTCGCCGGATGCGGAACCCAGGAACGACCGGGATTCAAACGGTCGGCGAGCTGCTGCAACCAGCTCGCGTCACCCCCGCCGACCGGCAACAGGCCACTACCCGCGGTGAGCAGCGCCTGCCCGGAGTCGCTGCGGCGCAGCGGAAGTCGGACCGAGCCCAGCCGCGGGCGCGGGGCCGGCGGAAACCGGCCTGGACCCGACCGCATGTGCGCCAACAGGATCGGATTCGTCGAGGTGCCCTCCTGCATGGCTACCAGCTCGTCCACCGAGACGCCGCTGCCGAGCATGGTCACGTACTCCGCGCCCGCGGAGGTCCCGATCAACACATCGGCCTCGCGGGGATCCCAGTCGAGCGCGTCCCGAAGCGCGGCCAGTGCCGCGACGATCCAGGCCGCGCCGAGCGTGCCACCGCAACCGATGGCCAGGCCGCGGCGCTGCGGCCCGTTGTTGTTACCCATGGTTCTAGACACTAGCAGAACTCAAATACCAGCGGTATCCGAAATCCGACGGTACGTAGAATCGCGGTATGGCACGTCTGACCCGGTCCGAGAGCCAGGCCCGCACCCGCGCTGACCTGATCGCCACGGCACGCGATCTGTTCCTGGCCGACGGCTACGCGAGCACCAGCCTGGAGCGGGTCGCCGAGGAGGCCGGCTACTCCAAGGGCGCGGTCTACTCGAACTTCCGCACCAAGAAGGAGCTCGGCCTCGAGGTGATCGAGCTGATCCACGCGACCAAGTTCGCCGAGGTGACCGATCTGCTCGCGGCGGATACGAGCTTCGAGGAACAGCTCGAACGGTTTCAGGAGTGGGCCGAGCGGACCGTCGGCGATGTCGGCTGGACCATGCTCGAATTCGAGTTCGCGACCGTCTCCCGCGACGACCCCGCGTTGCAGGCGGCGCTGGTGTCGAGCCTCGGCGTGGTACGCGGCGCGGTGGCGGCCCAGGTGCAGACGCTGGCCGACACGAGGGGGATCGAGCTGCCGGTGCCCGCCGAGGACGCCGCGACGGGAATTCTCAGTATGGGCATCGGCCTCGGCATGCAGCGCGCCATCGATCCGTCGATCCCGGCCAGACTGATCACCGATGCCGTTCGATTGCTGGTCACCCTCGGCACCGGACCGCTCGCCGCGAACAGCGGGGTCACGCCGTGAAGTGCAGGGTCCATTCGCCGCGGTAGTGCAGTCGGGTGACGCTGCCCGGCGGAATGTCGATCCGCCAGAAGGATTTCGGTGGCGCGTCCAGGGTCACCAGCAGGGCCGCGCGAATGACCGCGGGGTGGGTGACGGCGATGGTGGACTTCCCCTCCGACGCGATCTCGGCCATCCAATACCTGGTCCGCTCGATCACATCCACCACGGACTCACCGCCGTGGCCGCGGAACATCGGGTCGGTGAGCCACGCGTAGAGCTCGTCCTGGGGCACCGACATCAGCGCCCCGCCGCGCCACGCCCCCGCATCGAGGTCGCGTAGTCGGGTGTCCTCGTCGCCGGGCAGCCCCAACAGCGCCGCCGTCTCCACCGTCCGGCGCTCGGGTCCGGTGAGCACCCGCGGCGCGGCGAGCGGAGTGCACCCCGAGATGGCCCGGCGGCCCGCTTCGGTCAGCGATTCGTCGACTGGAAAACGTGCCTTCCGCATCGCCTCGGTCATGCCATGACTGACAAGGTCGAGTCTGAGCACTTTTTGCACGCTCGAAGCGTACGGCTATGCGCATGTGGCTGTTCCGCCTCTCCGGGAATTCACGCCAGATTGGAGCGCCGTTCGGTGTGCACAGGTCGCAGCGCTGTCGGCGGCACCGGCTTGCTTGTCGGTGCCTCGGTGCACACTGAAGCCATGGCTCAGTTCTCCCCGGCTACCCAGGAGTGGTTCGACGGCGCGTTCCCCGCGCCGACGGCCGCCCAGCTGGGTGCGTGGGAGGCGATCGCGGCGGGCGAGCACACCCTGGTGATCGCGCCGACCGGGTCCGGCAAGACGTTGTCGGCGTTCCTGTGGGCGATCGATCAGCTGGCCACTCGCGCGCCGACGACCGAGCGGGCGGGCACCTCGGTGCTGTATGTCTCGCCGCTCAAGGCGCTCGCGGTGGATGTGGAGCGCAATCTGCGGGCGCCGCTGGTCGGTGTGACGCAGACCGCGAAGCGGCTCGGGCTGGATCCGCCCGCGATCACGGTGGGCGTGCGGTCCGGGGATACCAGCGCCGCCGATCGCCGCGCGATGCAGCGCACGCCGCCGGACATCCTGATCACCACCCCCGAGTCGCTGTTCCTCATGCTCACGTCCGCGGCCAAGGAGACGCTGCGGAGTGTGCGCACGGTGATCGTGGACGAGGTGCACGCGATCGCCGGTTCCAAGCGTGGCGCGCATCTGGCGCTGTCGCTGGCGCGGCTTGATCTCTTGACGACAGCGCCGCGGAGCGACTCGATCGACGGTGGCGGCCGGGCGACGGGTGGGCCGGGGCGACCTGCGCAGCGGGTCGGATTGTCGGCGACCGTGCGCCCGCCGGACGAGGTCGGCCGGTTCCTGGTCGGCAACGCACCGATCACCATCGTCTCGCCACCGGCGCCGAAGACCTTCGATCTCTCCGTCCGGGTGCCGGTGGCCGACATGACCGAGCCCGGCGACTCCGATCAACCCGGCTCGATCTGGCCGCACGTGGACGAGGCCATCGTGGATCTGGTGCTGGAGCATCAGTCGTCGATCGTGTTCGCGAATTCGCGCAGGCTGGCCGAGCGGCTGACCGCGCGGCTCAACGAAACCTATGCGACCCGGCTCGGCGAGCCGGTGGAGACCGAGCACAAGCCGCCCGCCCAGCTGGGGTCGTCGACCGAGGTGGTCCACGGCGCGAGCCCGCTGCTCGCCAGGGCGCACCACGGCTCGGTGAGCAAGGAGCAACGCGCGCTCATCGAGGACGATCTGAAAAGCGGCCGGCTGCGCTGCGTCGTCGCGACGAGCAGTCTCGAACTCGGGATCGATATGGGCGCGGTCGATCTGGTGGTGCAGGTGGAGGCGCCGCCCTCGGTCGCGAGCGGATTGCAACGGGTCGGGCGGGCCGGGCATCAGGTCGGCGAGATCTCGCGCGGCGTGCTGTTCCCGAAGCACCGCACCGATGTCATTCACTGCGCGGTGGCCGCACAGCGCATGACCGCAGGGCAGATCGAGTCGATCCAGATTCCGGCACACCCGCTCGACATCCTGGCGCAGCAGACGGTGGCCGCGTGCGCGCTGGAGCCGATCGACGTCGACGCATGGTTCGACGTCGTCCGCGGCACCGGCAGCTACGCGGCGCTGCCCCGCTCGGCCTACGAGTCGGTGCTGGACCTGCTGGCCGGGCGGTATCCGTCGGACGAGTTCGCCGAGTTGCGACCGCGACTGGTGTGGGACCGGGACGCGGGCACGCTCACCGGACGCCCCGGGGCGCAGCGGCTCGCGGTGACCTCGGGCGGCGCGATCCCGGACCGTGGCCTGTTCGCGGTCTACATGGTCGGCGAAAAGGCCTCGCGGGTGGGCGAACTCGACGAGGAGATGGTCTACGAGTCGCGGGTCGGTGACGTGTTCGCGCTCGGCGCGACGAGCTGGCGGATCGAGGAGATCACCTTCGACCGGGTACTGGTGACGCCGGCGTTCGGGCAGCCGGGGCGGCTACCGTTCTGGCACGGCGACGGATTGGGCCGCCCCGCCGAACTCGGCGGCGCGCTCGGCGAGTTCGTGCGCAAGGTCGGTCAGCATCCGGAGAACCTGGACAAGCTCACCGCGGCGGCCGGCCTGGACGCCTTCGCGACCGCGAACCTCGGCGCTCTGCTCGATGAGCAACGAACCGCGACCGGCCAGCTACCCACCGATAAAACGCTGGTGGTCGAGCGGTTCCGGGACGAGCTGGGCGACTGGCGGCTGGTGCTGCACTCCCCGTACGGGCTGCCGGTGCACGCACCGTGGGCCTTGGCGATCGGGGCGCGGCTGCGCGAACGGTTCGGCGTGGACGCCGCGCCGAACGCCTCCGACGACGGCATCGTGGTGCGGCTGCCCGACACCACCGACGATCCGCCTGGGGCCGAGCTGTTCGTCTTCGAGCCCGACGAGATCGATGACATCGTCACCGAACAGGTCGGCGGTTCCTCGCTTTTCGCCTCCCGCTTCCGCGAGTGCGCCGCGCGGGCGTTGCTGCTGCCGCGCCGCGATCCGGGTAAGCGGGCGCCGCTGTGGCAGCAGCGGCAACGCTCGGCGCAGCTGCTCGACGTGGCCCGCAAGTTCCCCGATTTCCCGATCCTGCTGGAGACGGTGCGCGAATGTCTGCGCGACGTCTACGATTTGCCGTCGCTGCGCGACCTGCTCGGCCGGGTGGCGCGCCGTCAGCTGCGGCTGGTCGAGGTGGAGACGGCGACCCCGTCACCGTTCGCGAATGCCTTGCTGTTCGACTACATCGGCCAGTTCATGTACGACGGCGACAGCCCGCTGGCCGAACGCCGCGCCGCCGCACTGTCGCTCGATTCGAGCCTGCTCGCCGAACTGCTCGGCCGGGTGGAACTGCGTGAACTGCTGGACGCCGCGGTGCTCGACCAGACCGAGCGGGAACTGCAGCGGCTCACCCCGGAACGGCATGCCCGCGATGCCGAAGGACTGGCCGATCTGCTGCGCCTGCTCGGACCGCTCACCGCCGCCGAGGCCGCCGAACGCTGCACCGACGATCCGGCACCCTGGTTTGCCGAACTGGTGAAAGCCCGTCGCGCCATGGAGGTTTCGTTCGCAAGCAACAGCTGGTGGGTGGCCGTGGAGGACGCGTCCCGGCTGCGCGACGCGCTGGGCGTGCCGCTGCCGATCGGCACGCCCGCCGCCTTCATCGAGCCGGTCGCTGATCCGCTCGGCGATCTGGTCGGCCGGTTCGCCCGCACCCATGGCCCGTTCAGCACCGAGGCGGTGGCCGCCCGCTTCGGCCTCGGCACCGCCGTCGTCGGCACCGCGCTGCACCGGCTGATCGCCGAAAAGCGGATCGTGGAGGGCGAATTCACGCCCGGCGCGGCAGGCTCGGAGTGGTGCGACGCGCAGGTGCTTCGCCGGTTGCGCCGCCGCTCGCTGGCCGCCGCGCGGCACGAGGTCGAGCCGCTATCGACGGCCACCTTCGGCCGCTTCCTCCCGTCCTGGCAGCACATCGGCACCGGCGAGCTGCGCGGGGTCGACGGCGTCGCCACCGTCGTGGAACAGCTTGCGGGCGTGCCGATCCCCGCCTCGGCGTGGGAGTCGTTGGTGCTGCCCACCCGGGTCCGCGACTACTCCCCCGCCATGCTCGACGAACTGATGGCCACCGGTGAGGTGATCTGGTCCGGCCACGGGTCGATCACCGCCAAGGACGGCTGGATCGCACTGCACCTGACCGATCAGGCCCCGTTCACGCTGGCACCGCCCGATGACATCGAACTGTCCGAGGTGCAGCTGCGGCTGCTCACGGCGCTCGGCGCGTCCCTCGTACCGTGGACCCCACCCGTCGAAGCAGTAGAACCGGTACCGCTCGACCCGCCCATGCCCGGTTCCGCCGCGACGGAAGGCGGCGGAAGCGCTGCGCCGGAATCGGCTCCGAACCCGCACCTCGCCCCGGTGCCGCAGGGCGGCGGCGCCTATTTCTTCCGGCAACTCTCCGATGCCACCGGTTTGCTCGACGACACCAAGGTGGCCGCCGCACTGTGGGAATTGGTCTGGGCCGGGATGGTTTCCGGCGATACGTTCACCCCGGTGCGCGCCATGCTGTCGGGCACAACGCGGACCGTTACCGCGCATCGGACGCCACGCCGGGCCCCACGCGGGCGGGCCTATCTCCCGCGCCCGAGCATGCCGACCCGGTCCGGCCCGCCCGCGGTGGCGGGGCGCTGGTCGCTACTGCCGGAGCGGGTGTCCGACAACACGGTGCGGGCCCACGCGACCGCGGACATGCTGCTGGAGCGGTACGGCGTGCTGACCCGCGGCTCGGTGCAGAACGAGGGCGTACCCGGTGGTTTCGCGCTGATGTATCGGGTGCTCACCGAGTTCGAGGACCGGGGGCGGTGTCGCCGTGGGTATTTCATCGACTCGCTCGGCGGTGCCCAGTTCTCCACCACGGATGTGGTGGACCGGCTGCGGTCGTTCGACAGCGAGCGCAGTCGCCCCGGTGACACCAGACCGCAGACCAATAAAGCACTCGCGCTGGCGGCCACCGATCCGGCCAATCCCTATGGCGCCGCGCTGGGCTGGCCGAAGAGCGGCGGCGACGGCGGGCATCGACCCGGTCGCAAAGCCGGAGCGCTGGTCGTGCTCGTCGACGGCGAGCTGGTGCTCTATCTAGAGCGCGGCGGCAAAACCCTGCTCACCTTCACCGAGGACCCGAATGCCCGCCAGTCCGCCGCCCAGGCGCTGGCCGACCTCGTGCACACCCGCCGCGTCGACTCCCTGGTCATCGACCGGGTGGACGGGGAGACCGTGCACGGCAACACCTTCGCGGGCTTCCTGAGCGAAGCGGGCTTCTCCGCGACCCCGCGCGGCCTGCGCCTGCGGAGCCGCCCATGACGCGGCCGGGGATGCGGCATGCCCGAGGGTGACACCGTCTACCTGGCGGCGGCGCGGCTGCGTGCGGCACTGGAGGGGAAGACGTTGACCGGCAGCGACTTCCGGGTGCCGCGGTATGCGACCGTCGATCTGCGAGACCAGGTGGTGGACAGCGTCGGCAGCTACGGCAAGCATCTGTTCATCCGGACGCCGACCGTGAGCATTCACACCCATCTCAAGATGGAAGGCACCTGGCGGATCTTCCACTGCGGACAGCGCTGGACGAAACCGCGGGTGACCGCACGGCTGGTACTGCGCACGGCCGAGGTCGAGGCCGTCGGGTTCTCCCTCGGCAAAGTAGAAGTCGTGCGGGTCGGCGAGGAGCACCGGATCATCGACCACCTCGGTCCCGATCTGCTCGGCCCGGAGTGGGACGTGGCCGAGGCGGTACGGCGGCTGGAGCGCTACCCGGACCAGCCGATCGGCGTCGCGCTGCTGGACCAGCGGAACCTGGCCGGTATCGGCAATGTCTTCCGCAGCGAGATCTGCTTCTTACGGCGCGTGCACCCGGCCACCCCGGTCGCCGCGGTGCCCGACCTCCTCGCGCTGGCCAACGAGGCACACCGGGTGCTGGCCGAGGCAGTGCGGAAACCACCGCGGCGGGAACTGATCTACGGTCGCACCCATCGCCCGTGTCAACGGTGTGGCACCCCCATTGCCAGGGCGCTGCTCGGCGATCCCGCGCCCGTCTCGGACCGGATCGCCTACCGCGAACGCGGCATCTATTTCTGCCCGCACTGCCAGCCGATCCCCGGCAGTTAGGTTTCCGCGCGGAAAAATCCGCCGCCGGACCAAGCCTGTTGGTTCGCCGCACCGAATCAACTGTGCCATCGAACGAAGTGCTCGGCGTGCCCACCGGCTATTACCCGTCGACCACTGTAATTTGCCACTCAGTTGCTAATGATCGGCGCGCTCGGCACGACTATCCCCGTGGCAGTCACGACACAGCACAGGAGCAGGCCATGACGACGGTATCGAGATCGAGCAGACGGCAGCTGCTCGCGATCGCCTCGCGCCTCTTCTTCGCCGCGCTGGCAACCCTGGCCACCGCGCTGTTCAGTTACCTTCTGCTCCATCCGAGTTCACCTACCGATACGCCGCGGGCACCGCACCCACCGATCTCCTCGGTGTCGCCGCGCCCTTGACGAAGTGACCGCGCCCACTTAACTTACAAGATGTAAGTTAATGAGGAGTGCGGCATGAACGATCCACGGCAGTACGTGGTCATCGGCGGCGGACTGGCCGGCCTCGCGGCCGCGGTCTGGCTGGCCCAGGCGGGCAAGAACGTCACCCTGCTGGAACGGCGCGGTCAGCTCGGCGGCCGCACCCACGCCATGAAGGTCGACGTGGTCGACGACCCGCCGGACAACGGCCAGCACGTGATCGCCAGCGGTTACGACCACCTGTTCCGGTATCTCACCAGCATCGGCACCCGGCAGTACGTCGCCTTTCCGGAGCGGGCCACGCTGCGCTGGCCCGACGGCCGCAGCGCCACCATGAGCACCAAGGGATTCGGCGCGCTGCGCACCCTGTCCGGTGCGCACCCCGATGCGAGCCTGCTCGAACGGGCCCGCGCCACCGTCGCCACCCTGCGGCTCGGCTGGCAATGCCTGCACCAACCCGCCGACCTGCCCGACCTGACCACCGAGCAGTGGTTCAACCGCATCGGCATGCCCGCGAAAGCCCGTGAGGCCCTGTGGGATTGGCTGGCGCTCGGGGTCGCCGCCGAACCGGTGCAGCAGGAATCGGCGAAGGTACTCGCCGACGTGATGGCCACCGGCATCCGGCTCGGCATCAAGCACCGGCGCCCGGCCACCATCGGCTACCCCACCACCGACCTGGACACGCTGTTCGTCACCGGTGCGCTGAAAGTCTTTGCGCGACACGGGGTCAAGGTCCAGCATCGCGCGGTGGCCCGGCGCATCAACATCGCCGACGGCCGCGTCACCGGGGTGGCACTGGCCGACGGCACCACGGTTCCGGCGGACGCGGTGGTCTGCGCCGTGCCCAACTCCAATATCAACGGCCTGCTCGACGACCTGCCCGAGCACGCCGAACTCTATGCCGCCGCAGACAAATTGGGCTACACCCCGATCGTCAGCACCAACCTGTACCTGGACCGCCCGCTGGGCACCACGGCCGAGTTCGAGGCGCTGATCGGCGGCACCGGCGTGATCGACGAGGTCTTCGACCGCCAGCGGATGACCGGTCGCCCGACCGATCAGGCCTGGCTGTACTGCCTGACCACCAGCGGTGCCTACGAACAGATCCACAAGACCAACGAGGAGATCATCGCCGAGCAAATGGACCTGCTACGCCGCTACTACCCTGCCGCCAATGAGGCGAAAGTTCTTCAGGGACATGTGGTTCGGATGCCGAAGGCGACCTTTTCGCAGGTGGTCGGCACGCACGCGCTGCGGCCCGCGCAACGCACGTCGGTGCCGACGCTGGTGCTCGCCGGCGACTGGACCGCCACCGACTGGTCGGCGACCATGGAATCTGCGGTACAGAGCGCGGCCAAGGCGGTCGACCTGCTGCTTGCGCTACCGTCAGTGCGGTGAGCACGGATCGCGCCACGTCCGACTACGTCGCAAAGCCCCGGCGGGGTAAGCCGACGCCCGCCAAGTCCGCAGCCGATCGAGCGACCCCGAAACGCCGGATGTCGGCGGCCGATCGACGGGCCCAGTTGCTGGATGTCGCGCGCGACATCGTCGCCGCCGACGGTTTCGCCGCGGTCACCATCGATCGGGTGGCGCGCGAGTCCCAGGTCGCCCGCGCGCTGGTGTATCAGCAGTTCACCGACCTGTCCGGTCTGATGACCGCGCTGCTCGATCGCGAGTCCGAGATCGCGTTGGCGGGGGTCAGCAGCGTCGACTGGTCCGACGCCGTCGACGTGGATCAGGTGGGCCGCGGCATCCTCGCCTATCTGCATGCGGCGCCGACCAGCTGGCGGATCATTCTCAGCCCGCCGGACGGCGGCCCGCCCGATCTGCGGGACCGGCTCGAACTCGGCCGGTCCTACGCGCGAGCGATCGGGGCGCGCCACCTGTCCCGCTACGCGGGCGTCACCGTCGACCCGGAGGGGCCGACCGAGCGAATCCTGTTGGCGGCCATGGAGGAACTGGCCCGGCTGCACCTCACCGATCCGCAGAACTATCCGGACGAGATGGTGCTGCGCTACCTCCGCTCGCTCGTCGGCTGGGCGGTACGGCTGGAAGCACCCCGCTGACCTGCGGCATCGGCAGCCTCACGAAAATCTCATGGACAGCTTGGTTTTCTTCTCGGCAAGGCGCGGATCCCGCGCCGGGGAGAAAGGAAACAGATGAAGATCAGCACCTTGCTTGCGGCCGTTGCGCTTTCGGCAGGCCTCGTCGCCGGAGGGTCGGCGGTGGCCTCGGCGGAGACGATCTACGTAGGCACCTACGGCACCGAAGCGGCGTGCCGCGCCGACGGCTCCGACGCGCCCGCGCATCCGGACTGGACGTGGTGGGAGTGCCGGCAGACCCCCACCGGTGAGTGGGATCTGTACTACTCCACCAACTGATCTGGACCGGGCCGGTCCGGTGTGCCGGATCGGCCCGATCTGAAATGGCATACTCTCTGATCTCGTGCGTGTGCTGGTGGTGGAGGACGACGAAGGTCTCGGCAACGAAGTCGCCGCCGGGCTGCGCTCGGCGGGCTTCGCCGTCGACCTGGCCCACCACCTCGCCGACGCCGATTTGAAGATCGCCGTCAACACCTACGACGTCCTCATCGTCGATCGCGGCCTGCCCGACGGCGACGGACTGCACCTGGTCGCCGTCCAGCGCGCCGCGGGCCAGCGGGTGCCGGTGCTGATGCTCACCGCGCGCGACGGCCTCGCCGATCGCGTCGCCGGTTTCGAGCACGGCGCCGACGACTACCTGGTCAAACCGTTCGCGATGCCCGAACTGGCGGCGCGGGTGCGCGCCCTGAGCCGCCGCCGCGAACATCCGGCACCAGCGCGCATCGTGCTCGGCGATATCGACATCGACCTGCCGCGCCGCCGGGTGCAGCGCGCGGGCATCCTGCGATCGCTGACCCCGAAGGAGTTCGCGGTGCTCGAACTGCTCGCCACTCGCGCGGGCACCGTGGTCTCGCGCAGCGAGCTCATCGAGTGCTGCTGGGATGAGATGGCCGAGCCCGCATCGAATGTGGTGGACGCCGTGATGGCGCAGTTACGCCGCAAGCTCGGACCGCCGGCGGTGATCGAGACCGTGCGCGGCGCCGGATTCATGATCGGAAGTGACTCATTCGCACGTTGATTCCCACGGCAACGGCGTTGTCCGGTCGCTCCGCGAGTGTCGCGACCGTGCTACCCGCCGTGGCCAGGCTGCGCCGCACCCGCTGGCAGCTGACCGCCCTCATCACCGTGATCACCGCGACCTGCCTGACCATTCTCGGCGTGCTCGCGGCGACCATCGACGCGCGCTCGCGGCACAACGCCATCGACGACAGCCTGGACCGGGTGGTCACCGGCCTGTGGCGCAGCGTCGAGTTCAACCCAGACGACCAGGTCATCGACCTCGAGTTGGTGGAGAAGGACGATCTGGCCAACGGCGAGACCGCGGTCCTGATCGTCACGAACGACGAGACCGGGCACTGGCGTGAGATCTACGGTCACCTGCGGTCCTGGCTGCCGCCGAACGCAGGTACGGCGGCGCTGGCCGACGATGCCGTGCGCGCGGGCGAGACCGTATTCCAGGACGGATACGACAGCGCGGGCCGGCCGGTGCGGCTCGCGGCAACACCGGTCTTCTGGGAGGACACGAAGACGGAGGCGGTCGTCGTCGCGGGCACGAATCCGGGACTGGTGGATCGGGACCGGGCGCTGCTGCTCTGGGCGCTCGTCGTCGGCGGACTGACTCTCGTCGCACTGTCCGCCCTTGCCGCACACGCGCTTTCGGGCCGCAGCATGCGCCAGGCGCTGCTGCTCGTCGAGGAGCAGGAGCGCTTTCTCGGCGACGCCGCCCACGAATTGCGCACGCCACTCACCACTTTGGGACTGGTCACCGCGCCGCGGCGGCGCAATCCGCACGAGGTGGAGCGGGCACTGGCCGACGCGGGCGCACTGGGGACTCGGATGGAGCGGATCGTGGCCGGCCTGCTCGCACGGGCACGGATGCAGTCGGGGGTGACGACGATGGAGCGGGTGCAGTTGTTGCTCGATCAGCTCGCCGAGTCGGTGGTCGAGGAGTTCCCGGCGAGTGTTGTCGTGCACAGCGAACCTTCGGTCGTCGTCGGCGACCCGAGTTTGTTGAGCCTCGCGGTGCGTAACCTGATCGAGAACGCGATCACCCACGGCGCGATCAACCCCGATGCGCCGGTGGAAGTGCACGTCGCGCACGGGCGGGTCAGCGTGCGCGACCACGGCGCGGGGTTGCATCCCCAGCTGTCGAGCAATCCGTTCGCTCGCGGCGTCAGCGCGGGGCGGGGTAGCGGTATCGGGCTGGCGCTGGTCGCGTGGATTGCCGAACTGCACGGCGGCACCGCGACGATGGAGCCCGCGCCGGGCGGCGGCACCATCGCGACCATCGCGCTGCCGCCGCCCGCACTCGGTCCTTCCTGACGCGGGCTACCGATTCGGCTGTCGCACAGCCTTGTTCACACCGTCCACCGGCACCGGCTCCAGAATCTCGGGGCGCGGTTCGGGGGCGGCGATGCGCAGCGCATCGGCGGAGTCGTCGTCCGGCTGGGTCTGCGAGCGGATCTCCGCCTCGACGCGCGCCCGGTAAGTCGTTATCTCCCGCTCGATTTCGGCGTCGTCCCAGCCGAGAACCGGCGCGACGAGGCGGGCCACCTGCTCGGCGCAGTCGGCGCCGCGGTCCGGGTACTCGATGGAGATGCGGGTGCGCCGGGCCAGGATGTCGTCCAGGTGCAGCGCGCCCTCGGCGGCGGCCGCGTAGACGGCCTCCACCTGCAGGTACGACGGCGCCTCGGTAATGGGCTGCAGCAGTTCGGGTTTGCCGTCCGCCAGCGCCAGCACCTCATCGATGAGCGAGCCGTACCGATCGAGCAGGTGCTTGATTCGGTACGGGTGCACGCCGTACGCCTCGGCCAGCTGCACCGTCTGATTGACCAGCGCGAAGTAGCCGTCGGCGCCGAGCAACGGCACCTTCTCGGTGATCGACGGCGACACACGGGCCGGAATGTCCTGTGCCGCTTCGTCGACGGCGTCGTAGGCCATCACGCGATAGGTGGTGTACTTGCCGCCCGCGATGCTGACCAGGCCGGGCGCGACCCTGGCGACGGCGTGTTCGCGGGACAGCTTGGAGGTCTCGTCGCTCTCCCCCGCCAGCAGCGGGCGCAGGCCCGCGTAGACGCCGTCGATGTCGTCGTGGGTGAGCGGAGTGACCAGCACATCGTTGACCCGGTCCAGCAGATAATCGATGTCGGCCTTGGTGGCCGCGGGATGGGCGAGGTCGAGGTTCCAGTCGGTATCGGTGGTGCCGATGATCCAGTGGGTGCCCCACGGGATGACGAACAGTACCGAGGTCGGGGTGCGCAGGATGATCGCGGCGTCGCTGACGATCCGATCGCGCGGGACCACGATGTGCACCCCCTTGGAGGCCCGGACGTGGAAGCGGCCGCGCTGATGGGCCAGCGCCTGCACCTCGTCGGTCCACACCCCGGTCGAGTTGATCACCACGTGCGCGCGGATGTCGGCGGTGCGTCCGTCCTCGCTGTCGCGCACCTGCACGCCGACCACCCGGTCGGCCTCCCGGAGGAAGCCGACAACCTGGGTGGAGGTGCGGATCACCGCCCCGTAGTGCGCGGCGGTGCGGGCCACGGTCATGGTGTGCCTGGCGTCGTCGACGACGGTGTCGTAGTAGCTGACACCGCCGATCAGCGCGCTGCGCTTGAGGCCGGGGGCCAGGCGCAAGGCGCCCATCCGGGTGAGATGGCGCTGGCCCGGAACCGATTTGGCGCCGCCCATGGTGTCGTAGAGCAGCAGCCCCGCCGCGACGTACGGCCGCTCCCACGCGCGATGGGTCAGCGGATAGAGGAAGCGCAGCGGTTTCACCAGGTGCGGGGCGAGCGCGGACAGTGCCAGCTCGCGCTCCTTCAGCGCCTCGCGGACCAGGCCGAACTCCAATTGCTCCAGATAGCGCAGGCCACCGTGGAACATCTTCGACGACCGGCTCGACGTGCCGGAGGCGAGGTCACGCGCCTCGACCAGCGCGACCTTCAGCCCGCGGGTGGCCGCGTCGAGCGCGATGCCCGCGCCGACCACGCCGCCGCCGATGACGACCACGTCGAAATGGTCCTTGCCGAACCGTTCCCAGGCCGTCCCGCGCTGCTCCGGACCGAGGAACTGGGACTCCGGTTTCTTGGTCATGCTCGACTCCTCCAGCCGCGTTGACGACGACGTAGTGGTCTTGTTCGCGCATTCGATCGAGCTGCTCTTGCTACAGGCTATGCCAGGTGCCACGGATCTCTTCGACCGCGGCGTCGCTCGTGTCGTTGAGCGCTACTCGTCGGTAACTGCTCTCGACCCTAATCGAGCGGGGCGCGGGCGGCCAGGTGATCCGCAGCCCGGCCACCGAGGACCCGCGTGGCCGCAATCGGACACAGCGCGCTCGGTGTTTAGTAACCTGCACGAATGCGTCGCTATGTGGCCGCCATCGACCAGGGCACGACTTCGAGTCGGTGCATCGTTTTCGATCGGCAGGGGCGCGTCGTCGGCGTGGCCCAGCGGGAACACGAACAGATCTTTCCCCGACGGGGATGGGTCGAGCACGACGCCGAAACCATCTGGGAAAACACCGAATTCGTGCTGGGCGAGGTGCTGAAGCAGCAAAAGCTCAGCAAAGACGACATCGCGGCGGTCGGCGTCACCAACCAGCGCGAGACCACCGTGGTGTGGGATCGGGACAGTGGCAAGCCGATTCATCATGCCATCGTCTGGCAGGACACCCGGACCGATCGGCTGACCACCGAGCTGGGCGGCGATATCGGGCCGACCCGTTACCAGGAGCGCACCGGCCTGCCGCTGTCCACCTACTTCGCCGGGCCGAAGCTGCGCTGGATTCTGGACAATGTCGACGGTGCGCGCGAGCGGGCCGAGGCGGGCGAGCTGTGCTTCGGCACCATGGACAGCTGGGTGCTGTGGAACCTGACCGGCGAGCACATCACCGACGTGACCAACGCCTCGCGCACCATGCTGATGGATCTGAATACCCGGCAATGGGACTCGGAGATCTGCGCGGAGTTCGGCGTGCCCGAGTCGATGCTGCCGCGGATCCGCAGCTCCTCGGAGGTCTACGCGGAGATCACCTCCGGTCCGCTGCAAGGGATTCCGGTCGCCGGCATCCTCGGCGACCAGCAGGCCGCCACCTTCGGCCAGGCCTGCCTGTCCCCCGGTGAAGCCAAGAACACCTACGGCACCGGCAATTTCATGCTGCTCAACACCGGCACCACGCCCGTGGTCAGCAAGCACGGTCTGCTCACCACCGTCTGCTACCAGCTCGGGGACGAGCCCGCCGTGTACGCGCTGGAGGGCTCGATCGCGGTCACCGGCTCACTGGTGCAATGGTTCCGGGACAACCTGGGCATCATCTCCTCGGCGGATGAGATCGAGCCGCTGGCCCGCAGTGTCGAGGACAACGGCGGCGCCTACATCGTGCCGGCGTTCTCCGGGCTGTTCGCGCCACGCTGGCGACCGGACGCCCGCGGCGTGATCGCCGGGCTCACCCGCTACGTGAACAAGGCCCATTTGGCCCGAGCCGTGCTGGAGTCCACCGCTTTTCAGACCGGCGAGGTGGTCGACGCCATGCGCGCCGACGCCGAATCCGAGCAGCTCGACCTCGAACTGACCACGCTGAAGGTGGACGGCGGCATGGTCAGCAACGACCTGCTCATGCAGTTCCAGTCCGACATCCTCGACGTGCCGGTGGTGCGTCCGGTCGTCAACGAGACCACCGCCCTCGGCGCCGCCTACGCGGCCGGACTGGCGGTCGACTACTGGTCCGGCACCGACGACATCCGGGAGAACTGGGCGGCCGACAAGACATGGGAGCCGACCATGTCCGCCGAAGACCGGGACGAACACTGGAAGTCCTGGAACAAGGCCGTCGAACGCACCTACAACTGGGCGGACTGACCACCCCACACCACCTCGCGCGGAGTGATCTACCTCACTCGACGGAACGGGCTTCGTACTGTGGCCGTCTATGTCGAGGTAAGGATCACCCGTTCGAAAGGCACGAAAAGTTATGCGACGCACTGTATCCGCACTTGCCGCCGGGGCATTGGCCACCGGCATCCTGGCCATGGTCGCCCCGGCGGCGCACGCGGGCCAGCCCGGTGAGTCGTGCTCGATTCCCGGGGCGCGGGAAGAGGTCTACGTGGACGTGGGCGGCGGCGTCCAGCGCAAAGCGGTGCTCGGTTGCGTCCGCTCCGGCGGTGGGTACGTGTGGCAGGTCACCAACTACCTGCAGCCGGGCGTCAACGACGGCTGATCCGTCGTTCGCGGCCGCCGGGGGGTGCGCGGTCCGCCACACCCCGGTGGCGTTCCCGCCCAGGCCGTTTCACCGCGCTACTGCGCGGCGCGGGCCAGTCGGTTGACTGCCTCGGTCAGCGTGGGGCTGTCGGAGGTGGTGAAGCACATGCGCATCGAGTTGCGGTAGCCGCCGTCGACGGCGAAGGCGGAACCGGGGACGTAGGCGACGCCCGCCTCCAGGGCACGCGGTAGCAGCGCCTGGGTGTCGGTGTCGTCGGTGAAGTCGGCCCAGACGAACATCCCACCGGCGGCGTCGGTGCAGCGCACCCGGTCGCCGAAGCGGGCGCGCACGGCGTGCACCAGTGACTTGGCGCGCTCACCGTAAACCGTGCGCACGCGGTCGACGTGCGCGGACAGCCAGGTCTCGTCCGTGAGCAGGTCGGCGGCGATCTGCTGGGTCAGCGCCGAACCACACAGGTCCGCACCTTGTTTCAGCAGTTCCACGGCACGGCACACCGGGTCCGGCGCGACCATCCAGCCGACCCGCAAAGACGGCGCCAGGATCTTGGAGGCGCTCGACAGTCGAATCACGTTGCGGGAGTGGGTTGCCACGGGCGCGGGCGGCGGGTTGTCGAACCACAGCTCGCCGTACGGGTCGTCCTCGATCACCCAGAATCCGTGCGCGTCAGCAAGTTCGGCGAGCTCGGCGCGACGCCGCGGGCTCATCGTCACCCCGCCGGGATTGTGGAAGTTGCTCACCGTGTGCACCAGGGTCGGGCGTTCACCGCGGGCGAGCAGGTCCGCCAGCGCGTCGGTACGCATGCCCTCGGCATCCAGCGGCACCGCGACGATTCGCGCGCCGGCGGCCCGAAACACTTGCAGCGCACCGACATACGCCGGATCCTCGACGACGACCAACGCACCGGGATCGAGCAGCACCTCGGCGAGCAGCGAAAGCGCCTGCTGCGAGCCGTGGGTCACGAACACCTCATCGATGGTCACCGACCGGCCGAGCCGCGTCGATTCCCGCTCGGTGAGCACCGCGCGCAGCGGCCGCCAACCGGGCGACTCGGTGTACTGCAGACAGCCCGCACTGCTCAGCGCCGCGTCGGCGGCCGCGGCGATCCGCTCGCGGGGCATCAGTTCCGCATCCGGCAGCCCGCCGGCCAAGCCGATGATCTCGGCGCGCGCGGTGAGCTTCAGCAGGTCACGAATCGCCGAGCTCTGCAGTCCGCCGAGCTTGGCCGCGAGCGGTGGAGTGGTCGGCGACATGGGAACCTCCGAACGAAACGCCGAGTTACGCGAGCACCCACTGTCGCATACGTGCGACCAGGATATGAAACCGATATCCCAATATTTGAGAACTACTGGCGCTCGTCGATCGTATACAGCAGGTGCCTGCCGTCGCGCTCCACGGTGGTGATTGTCTGCTTGTAGAGCCGCTTGGTCTCGTCGGGCCGGAACTCCTGCAGATCGACCTCGTAGGTTCCCGGCGTCAGCTCGAGGATGCGCATGCAGTGCCGGGTACCGATGGGCACTTCGTCGTCGATGCCCTTCTGGATAGACGCCGCCGGTGACACGTTCAGTGCGTCGTCGGCGACGAACTTGCGGGCGCGCTCACCGCTGCGCTCGACATAGAAGGCGTATTGGAAGCCGAGGATCGCGCCTGCCCCGCTAGCGGTGTCGCCGCTACCGTTGCCGAGGGTTACCTTGCCGTCCTTGGTGGTCGGACAGCTCAGCACCGGGGTGGTGCTCGCGACCGGCGGTGCCGGGCTGTCACCGCTGTTCCTGGACACCATGATCACCGTCACCGTCAATCCGACCAGGATGACGAGGGCGAGGATGCCCGCCAGCACATTGCGACCGGTGTGCGAACCGGAACCCCGCGGCGTCGGCGGCGGCACGACCGGCGTGGTCGGCGCCAACCGCTTCGCGATCGGGTCATCCGCCCAGGACAGTCCCGGCGCGCTCAGCGGCGGCGGTTTCGGCACGCTGCCCGTGTCGGTCGGGCGGTTCCACCACGAGTCCTTGTCCGGGTCCCCGGCAGACCGCGCGGCATTCTCGCGATCGGCGGGCGGGACCCGAGGCGGCACGGGCGGCGGGCTCGGCGGCGGCTCGGCGACCGCCGACGAGTCGGGTGCGCGGTACTGCGGCGGCGGTGGCGGACCCGTGTCGGCGGGTCGCCACACCAGCTCGGGGTGGTCGGCGGTCTGCTCCGGCACCTGCCAGCGCGGACCGGTATCGCCCATCGGCGGGCCGAACTCCGAAACGGGCGGACCGAATTCTGAGACAGGCGGGCCGAATTCGCCCACCGGAGGTCCGAAATCCGACGCGGACTGGTCGTCGGATTCGTTCTCCCTCGGGTCACCGTCGGAGGTCACACCCAATCCTTTCCCCAAGACACACGTGTGGGGCGGTCGCGAACGACCGCCCCACCCGTCGAATCAACCCCAGTCGTCTCAGTACTGGAGTGAACCACCCCACTGGGTGGTCACGCCACCCACTTCTACCGTTTGCGGAGCCAGATCGCCCGGCTGCAGCGGAAGCTTAACTTGCGCGGCCGCTTCGAGTGCCGCTGCGCCGCCCGGCTGTTCCTTGATCCAGTTCTCGACGGCCGCCTTCGCCAGGTTGGCCTGGGTGGTGTCGAAGACGGAGACCGTCTTGTTGTCGGTCAGGCCGACGCCACCGGTGTAGGTGGTCACCTTGACGGTGTTGGTGTCGACGTATTCGACCGACACACCGGCCTCACCGGCACCGGCCGGGGTGCGGTACCCGATGGTGCCGACGTAACCCGACTCGTTGTTGAAGTGATGGGTGTTGGCCACGTGGCCAGGCAGCACCGTGCCGCCGTCGATGTTCGCGCCGAGCTCCTGGTGCGGACCGGTCATCTCGACGACCGGCGCGGGCGGGGCCTCCTCCAACCGAGGGGCCTGCCAGCGGGGCTGCTGCGGCTGAACCAGGGTCTGCGGCTGCTGCGCCTGGGTGTTCTCGTCGCTGCCCGGGGTGTTCTGGGTGCGCGGCGGCGTGTTCGGCGTGTTCGGCTGCTGCGGCGTGGTGCCCGGCTCGGCCGGCGTCTGCTCGCCGTCCGGCGTATCCGGCGTCACCGCGGGCTGGGCCTGCCCCTGCTGGCCGGACTGACCCGGCACCGGCAGCGGCGCGATGCGCGGGGTGGTGACGCCAGGCTGGGTCGGCTGCGCCAGCCGCGGATCCTTGTTCGGGTTCGGCATGACCGGATCCGGGGTGTTGACCCCCGGCTGGCCCGGCGTGGTGACGCCCGGCTGGGTCGGTCCCTGCGGCTTGTTGGGATCCGGCTTGTTCGGATCCGGCTTGGTGGTATCGGGGCTCGGCGGTGCCTCGTTCACCCCTGGCTGCGCCGGAGCGGGGCTCGGCGGCGCGGTGGTGGGTGGAATGGTCGGATCATTGGGAGCCGCCCCCGCAGGCGCCGCCAAGAGAGAGGCCACAGCGGCCGCGGCGGCCAGTGGCAACGAGGTGCTCGCCATCGCTCGCTGCGCCCGACTCGGCTTACGATGTTTCACTTTTCGCATTCCCTTTCCCGGGTGTGACCTGGGTTCGGTCACACTCAGTTGCCTCTGACGAGACGCCCGGTCGTCGAACGACGCGAAGGTCATTCGACGTTTCGACTGGGAACGATCCATCCCCCCGAACACCGAACCACGCGACCGCCCGCCGATCGCATCTCTGCGGGAAGTGAACCATATGTAGGCCTGATGGGCAATGTGAATGAAAACTTCACACGGCACGAACGCTGCTGGACCGCAAGACCATTCAATCCAGGTCGTCGTGCCGCATCAGCTGGCGGGCCGCCTCGGTCACCGAGCCGGTCAGCGACGGGTACACCGAGAAGGTCTGGGCCAGGTCGTTGACGGTCAGGTTGTTCTGCACCGCGAGCGCGATCGGCAGGATGAGCTCCGACGCGATCGGCGCCACCACCACACCGCCGATGACCACACCGGTGGCGGGGCGGCAGAAGATCTTCACGAAACCCCGGCGCAGGCCCGACATCTTGGCCCTCGGGTTGGTGTTCAGCGGCAGCATCACCGTGCGGGCCGGGGTCTCACCGTTGTCGATCGCGGTCTGGCTGACGCCGACGGTGGCGATCTCCGGGCGGGTGAACACCGCGGACGCCACGGTCTTCAACCGGATCGGGCTGACGCCCTCGCCGAGCGCGTGGTACATCGCGATGCGGCCCTGCATCGCGGCCACCGAGGCCAGCGGCAGCAGGCCGGTGCAGTCACCCGCGGCGTAGATGCCGGGCACGGAGGTGCGCGAAACCCGGTCGACCCGCAGGTAGCCGCCGCGGTCGAGTTCGATGCCGACCCGTTCCAGGCCGAGGCCGTCGGTGTTGGGCGTGGAGCCGACGGTCATCAGCGCGTGCGTCCCTGCGACGGTCCGGCCGTCGGACAGCTTGACCACCACGCCCTCGGCGGTGCGCTCCACCGCGTCCGCGCGCGCGTGCTTCACCAGCTCGACACCGCGTTCGGCGAGCGCGTCCTCCAGCACGAGGGCGGCGTCGGCGTCCTCGCCGGGCAGCACCCGGTCGCGACTGGAGACCAGCCGCACCCGCACGCCCATTTCGGTGTAGGCCGAGACGAATTCAGCACCGGTGACACCGGAGCCGACCACCACGAGGGTCTCCGGCAGCTCTTCCAAGTCGTAGAGCTGACGCCAGTTGAGGATCCGCTCACCGTCCGGCTCGGCACCCGGCAACACGCGCGGGCTCGCGCCAGTGGCGATCAACACAACTTCGGCCTCGATGGTCGTCTCGGTGCCGTCGGCCAACATGGCGCGGACGTGATGGGCGGCAAGGCCGGTAGACGTATCGGTCAGCTCCGCGCGACCGGCCAGCACGGTGACGCCGACGGTCTGCAGCTTGGACCTGATGTCGGAGGACTGGGCCAACGCCAGCGCCTTGACACGGCCGTTCACCTCGGCCAGTTGCACCTTGGCCTGGTTCGGATCGAGGGTGATCCCGAGATCGCGGGCGCGGCGCAGGTCGGTGCGCACGCCGGTGGAGGCGATGAAGGTTTTCGAAGGGACACAGTCCCAGAGCACGCATGCCCCGCCGATGCCGTCGCTATCGATCAGCGTCACCGACGCACCGTGCTGGGCCGCCACCAGCGCCGCCTCGTAGCCGGCCGGTCCGCCACCGATGATCGCTATGCGGGTCATGGATACCTCCGCTCTTGGTTGCGCACCGGGATCTCCGGTACCTGTCAACGTTATCGGGCGAGGCAGGCCCACCCGTCGCCCGGCCACCACCCCCCACGGAATCGCTACGCGAGGCTGACCCACCTGCCGCTTAGCCACCCCACAGAATCGCTACACGACGCGGGACCAGACGGTCGCCGCGCCCGGAACGCGCGACCGGAACACCGCATCTGGCCGGGATAGAGACGATCCTCGGATGTTATTGGCTACCCTTCTCTGGTGCCGATCTACGCCGCCTATGGGTCCAACATGGACTCAACCCAGATGCTCGAGCGCTGTCCGCACTCGCCCATGTCCGGAACGGGCTGGTTGGAGGGCTGGCGGCTCACCTTCGCTGGTGACGACATCGGCTGGGAGGGACCACTGGCGACGGTCGTCGAGGAGCCGGGCTCCCGCGTTTTCGTCGTGCTCTACGACGTGTCGCCCGAAGACGAGCAGCGACTCGACCGGTGGGAGGGCTCGGACTTCGGCATCCACAAGAAGATCCGGCTGCGCGTCACCCGCAGCGAGAGCGGCGCCGATCCGACGCTGGCCTGGTTGTACGTGCTCGACGCCTACGAGGGCGGTCTGCCCTCGGCGCGCTATATCGGCGTGATCGCCGACGCGGCCGAAAAGGCCGGTGCGCCCGAGGATTACGTGCATTCCCTGCGCACCCGCAACAGCCGCAACGTCGGCCCAGGCAATTTCGGCTGACACAACGAGACGACGTGGCCGGCCCGGTGGCCGACCACGTCGCGGTATCGCTCAGCTCAGCGTGCGTTGAGCACGATATTGGTCAGCACCCGCACGCCGACCGCGAGCGCCCGCTCGTCGAGATCGAACGTCGGCTGGTGCAGATCCAGTTGCTCGCCGTGCCCGGACCAGACGCCGAGGCGCGCCATCGCGCCGGGCACCTCTTCCAGGTACCACGAGAAGTCTTCGCCGCCACCGGATTGCATGGTGTCGGCCAGCGCGTCCGGACCGAGCTTGCGGATCGCGTCCTCGAACATCCGGGTGGACTGTTCGTCGTTGACCACCGGCGGCACGCCGCGACGGTAGTTCAGCTGGTACCGCACCCCCGTGGGGGCGAGCAGACCGTCGACGATCTCGCGCACCATCGGCTCGAGCAGCGACCAGGTCGCGTGGTCGCCGGTGCGCACGGTGCCGGTGAGCATGCCGGTCTGCGGAATCGCGTTGGGCGCCTTGCCCGCACTGACCGCACCCCACACCATCACGGTGCTGGTGCGCGGGTCGATGCGGCGGCTGAGCAGGCCGGGCAGGCCGGTGATCACGGTGCCGATGGCGTAGACCAGATCGCTGGTCAGATGCGGGCGCGACGTGTGCCCGCCCGGTGAGTCCAGCACCAGTTCGACGGTGTCGGCGGCCGAGGTGATCGCGCCGACCCGGATGCCGACCCGGCCCACCTCCAGGCGCGGATCGCAGTGCAGCGCGAAGATCCGCTCCACACCCTCCATCGCGCCGGTGGCGACCACGTCGATCGCGCCGCCGGGCATGACCTCCTCGGCGGGCTGGAAGACCAGGCGCACGCCGACCGGCAGCTGGGGCACCTCGGCCAGCGCGAGCGCCGTGCCGAGCAGGATCGTGGTGTGCGCGTCGTGCCCGCAGGCGTGCGAGACGCCGGGCACGGTGGAGGCGAAGCTCAGGCCGGTGAACTCCTGCAGCGGCAGCGCGTCCATGTCGGCGCGCAGGCCGATGCGCGGGCCCTCCGGCCCGATGTCACAGATGAGGCCGGTGCCGCCGGGCAGCGGCTGCGGGGTGAGGCCCGCCTTGATCAGCCAGGAGGAGATGAACTCGGTGGTAGCGAACTCGGTGCGGGAAAGTTCCGGGTTGGCGTGGATGTGCCGCCGCCACTGGACGAGGTCGACCGCGTGCTCGGCCAGCCAGCCCTCGACCGATCCCAACCCCGTCCCCACGGTGTTCGACAATGCGACGAGGTCCGGGCCCTCCACGAGTGCGCACGCACCCGTGTCCGTGCCCGTCGCCCGCTCCGCCGAACGGCCGGTAGTGCTCACGGCTGCGCCTCGCTATCGCTCGGCTCCACCGTGCGCCCTGGGCACCCTGTGTCCCCGGTTCGCTCGCTACGCTCCCTCACCTGAAATTCCTCCTGTCGTTGAACGAGCCGTTGCAACAACCTGTCCCTGTGTTCTTCATCGCCGGCAGCGGTGATCGCGGTACGCGCGAGAGCAAGCGCACCATCGACCACCGCACGATCCGCCGAGGCGTTGACGCTCGCCGCGGCGAAATCCGGCTGGTGCGTCACCGCACCACCGGCATCAATTCCGATAACCGGATGGATGCCAGGAATGACATTGGTGACGTTGCCCATGTCCGTGCTTCCGAGCGGCCGCTGTGCCTCGAGCTCGGGTGCGATCGGCACTCGCCCCAATCGGGTTATCTGCTCGCGGTAGGCAAACAGTAACGCCGGATCGGGCGTCAGCTCGGTATATGTCGGCGCGACAGTCCGGATTTCCTGGGTGCAGCCGGTCGCAAGGGCTCCGGCTTCGAAACACGCTGACGCTCGTTGCATCAGATTGTCGAGAGATACGGAGTCGACTGCGCGTAGGTAATACAGCAGTTCCGCACGTCCGGGCACGATGTTCGGGGCTACGCCACCATCGCCGACTATACCGTGGAGTTGCTGGCCAGGCTGGAGATGCTGCCTCAGCAATCCAAGAGCTACCTGCGTGACGGTGACCGCGTCGCCCGCGTTGCGGCCGAGTTCCGGCGCGGCGCTGGCGTGCGCCTCGCGGCCGTGGAAGGTGATGGCCAGATCGGCCATCGCCAGCGAGCGCGCGCCGACGATGTCGAGCGGGCCGGGATGCACCATCATCGCCATCGCCACGTCGTCGAAGACGCCGCGCTCCAGCATCAGCACCTTGCCGCCGCCGCTCTCCTCGGCGGGCGTGCCGAGCACAAGCACGGTCAGTCCCAGCTCATCGGCCACCTCGGCGAGGCCGAGCGCGGCACCGACCGACGAGGCCGCGATGATGTTGTGCCCGCAGGCATGCCCCATCCCCGGCAGGGCGTCGTACTCCGCGCAGATGCCGACGGTCAGCGCTCCGCTGCCGAAGCTCGCGCGAAACGCGGTCGGTAACTCGGCAACGCCGGTTTCCACCTCGAAGCCGCGCTCGACGAGCGGCGCGATGGTCTTGGCGACGCTGCGCGTCTCCTCGAACGCGAGCTCCGGCTCGGCGTGGATCGAGTGCGAAAGATCGATCAGCTGGTCGACCGCGGCCTTGATCGCCGCGTCCGACAGCTGCATGGCATCGGCGCGCGCGACGTCGTAGTCGCTGCGCGATTCCTGGTGCCCGCTGCGCGGTGGTGGCATGGAACACAGTGTTGCACTGCGCCGCAAACCGAGCGAAGTCGTGCCGGTTCGGTCGAGCCCGACGCAGCGGGTCGCCGTGGCGTTCCCGCAGTTCAGTACCGCGCGTTCCGCCGAGCGGACACAGCCGTGTCCGCCGGCCGCTCGGCTATCCGGTGGCGAACGCCAAGTTCTCCGGCGTGGTCGGCACGGCAAGACCCGCCAGCGCCTCGGCGTGCAGCGCGCGCTTGATCACCGGCAGGTTCGGCTTGCGATTGCTCGCCAGTGCCGCGGCCTTGGCCACCGCGGTCGCCAGCAACGACTCCGCGTCGGCCTTGCCGTCCACGATGCCCGCGGCGATCGCCTCGTCGGCCGGGTAGCGGTAGCCGGTGGTCATCGCCTGCACGCAGACCTGATTGGACAACCGCTGGGTGAGCAGGGCGTTCATGCCCACGGTGAACGGCATGCCGAGGTGCACCTCGGGCAGGCAGTAGAAACCGCGATCGGCGCGCATCACCCGGAAGTCGTGCGAGGTGGCGAGCATGGCGCCCGCACCGAAGGCGTGGCCGTTGATCGCGGCGACCGTCGGCATCGGGAACGTCAGCAAACGGGTGTAGAGCGAGTGCACACGATCCAGGTAGCCGTGCGACTTCTGCAGGTTGGCGAACAGCCAGTCGGTGTCGAGGCCGTTGGTGTAGAACTTGCCGGTCGCCACGGTGACCAGCGCGGCGGGGCCCTCGGAGCTCTCGACCTTGTCCAGCACGGCGTGGAACTCGTCGATCCAGTCCGGGTGAAAGCGGTTCTCGCTGTCGGTCTGTCCCTCGTTTCCGAGGTACAGGACGAACACTTCCCCTTCACGTTCCAGATACGGCATGGGTGCAGAATATCCGGCACCCGGCACCACTCCTACTCGCGGGTAGCTATCGCGGAGCGCGACCGGAATTCGGCCTAGCCGCGGTGTGCGGCCGACCCCGGCCCGCACGGCTTCGCACCTCCCGAGCAACCGGCGCGACGCGGTGGCACGGCGGCGGTTCGACAATCGCGTGCGTCCGGCCCGTGGTAGATCGCCTCGCGTGGACCCACCGCCGCCGGGCGCCGAGCCGCCGTCGCGCTCGACCTGCGGGTTGTCCGAGCGCACCCGCGAGGGCGTGTCGAGCCGACTATCGTGACGATCATGCTTGCCGAACAGGCCGCCGAGGCGATCGCCGAACGTACTGGAGTGCCGCGTCACCGGGTTGCGGTGGTGCTCGGCTCGGGTTGGCAGGAGGCGGCCGCGGAGATCGGCACCCCCGTCGCGTCCGTGCCGATGCCGGAGCTGCCCGGCTTCGGGACGCCGAGCGCGCAGGGGCACGTGGGCATGGTCCATTCCGTCGCCGTCGGTGCCACACCCACGCTGCTGCTGATGGGCCGCCAGCACCTGTACGAGGGCTACCAGCCCGCCGACGTGGTGCACCCGGTCGCCGCGGCCGTCGCGGCGGGCGCCGAGATCGTGCTGCTCACCAACGCCGCGGGCGGTATCCGCGATGGTCTGCGGGTCGGCGAGCCGGTGCTGATCAACGATCACCTGAACCTCACCGCCCGCACCCCGCTGACCGGTGCCACCTTCGTCGATCTCGTCGACGCGTGGGATCCCGAATTGCGCGCCCTGGCCAAAGAAGTCG
Source organism: Nocardia sp. NPDC052316 (assembly GCF_044547795.1). Lineage (NCBI taxonomy): Bacteria > Bacillati > Actinomycetota > Actinomycetes > Mycobacteriales > Nocardiaceae > Nocardia > Nocardia sp. NPDC052316. The sequence goes on along the minus strand of NZ_JBIUBB010000006.1, from coordinate 722,463 downwards.
ACCCCACGCTGACCGAGGGGGTGTACGCGGGCCTGACCGGGCCGCAGTACGAGACCCCGGCCGAGATCCGGATGCTGCGCACCATGGGCGCAGACCTGGTCGGTATGTCGACGGTGCTGGAGGCGATCGCGTGTCGCGCGCTCGGCGCCCGGGTGCTCGGCATCTCGCTGGTCACCAACCTGGCGGCCGGCGTCACCGGCGGGCATCTGTCGCACGCCGAGGTGCTGGCCGAAGGTCACGCGGCCGCACCGCGATTGGGCAAGCTGCTGCGCGGCGTGCTGGAACGGGTGTAGATGCTGCGCTTCGGCACCGCGGGCCTGCGCGGCCCGCTGCAGGACGGCCCGGACGGCATGAACGTGACGACGGTGACCAGGGCCACCGCCGGACTCGTCGAGTGGCTGCGCGGGCGGTGTCTCGGCGGCGGCGCGGTGGTCGTCGGGCGCGACGCGCGGCACGGCTCCGCCGAATTCGCCACCGCGACGGCGGAAATCTTTGCCGCTGCGGGCTTTCCGGTGACCTTGCTGCCCGGTCCGCTGCCGACGCCGGTGGTCGCGTACGCGGTGCGCGAGCTCGGTGCGGTCGCGGGCGTGCAGATCACCGCGTCGCACAATCCGGCCACCGACAACGGCTACAAGGTCTACCTCGACGGCGGCTCGCAGCTGCTGGCCCCCGCGGACACCGAGATCGAGAAGTGCATCGACGCGGTCACCGAACCCGTGGCCCGCACCCCGGTCACCCCGGCCGACGACGACATCGTGCAGCGCTACCTGAACCGGGTGTCGTCGCTGCCCTCGGTGCTCGGCGGCGCGGGTGCGCGGTCGGCGATCCGGATCGCGCTCACGCCGCTGCACGGGGTCGGTGGCCACCTGGTGGTGCAGGCGCTCGCCGCAGCGGGATTCACCGACGTGCACGTGGTCGAGGAGCAGTTCGAGCCCGACCCGGACTTCCCGACGGTCGCCTTCCCGAACCCGGAGGAGCCCGGCGCCACCGACTTGCTGCTCGCCCTCGCCGCCAGGGTCGGCGCGGACATCGCGATCGCGGTCGACCCCGACGCGGACCGCTGTGCCGTCGGAGTTCCGCTGCCGGACAACACCTGGCGAATGTTGCGCGGTGACGAGACCGGCGTGCTGCTCGGCGACTGCGTGCTGCGCACCGCACCGCCGGAGGCGCTGGTGGCCACCACGATCGTGTCGTCGCGGCTGCTGTCCAGACTCGCCACGGCCCGCGGCGCCCGCTACGCCGAGACCCTCACCGGCTTCAAGTGGCTGGCCCGCGCGGGCGACGGCCTGGTCTACGCCTACGAGGAGGCGATCGGCCACTGCGTCGACCCGGCGACGGTGCGCGACAAGGACGGCATCTCCGCCGCCGTGCTGACCGCGGATCTGGTCGCCCGGCTGAAGTCGGCGGGCCGCACCCTGACCGATCAACTCGACGACTACGCCCTGGAATTCGGCCTGCACAGCACCGATCAGGTGTCGCTGCGGCTGGATTCGGCGGCGGCCGCGGCGGACGTGGTCGCCCGGCTGCGCGCGAACCCGCCGGACCAGATCGCAGGCGAGCCGGTCAAATACACCGACCAGCTCCAGGTGCGCGGCCGCATGCGCACGGACGCCCTCGTTTTCGAGGGCGGCGGCGCACGCATCGTGATCCGGCCGTCGGGCACCGAGCCGAAACTCAAGTGCTATCTCGAGGTGGTCACCCCGGTCTCCGCGCCTGCCGAACTGCCCGCTGCCAGGACAACTGCGGGACAACACCTTTCCGCATTACGCGATTACTGCCGGGGGCTGTGACCCAGCCGTCATCATCAGATGATGACGGCGATGCACTGTACCCACTGCGGCAGCGAGGCCATGATGCCCGGCTTCATCGAGGACTCCGGCGACAGTTCACGCGGCCATGCCCGCTGGGTCGAAGGGCCGTTGGAGATCGGCTTCTGGGGCGCGAAGCGGACCGGCCGCGCGCACTGGCTGGTCGATGCCTTTCGATGCAAGGACTGCTTCCACCTCGAGCTGTTCACCCGAGCCCAAGACGGGTGAGCTCCGGGCGCGGGGCCGGGCCGCCGCCCGGCGCCGTCGCGCGCGGGTACTACCGGCGGCCTAGCGCGGGCCGAACTGGCGATCGCCCGCGTCGCCGAGGCCGGGGACGATGTAGGCATGCTCGTTCAGGCCCGCGTCGACGGCGGCCGTGACCAGGCGCACCGGATGGCCCGAATCGGTCAGTGCCGCAACCCCTTCCGGTGCCGCGACGACGCAGACCGCGGTGATGTCGGTGGCGCCGCGGGCGACCAGGAGTTCGAGGGTGTGCCGCATCGAGCCGCCGGTGGCCAGCATCGGATCGAGCACGTAGACCGGGAGTCCGGCCAGGTCGGCGGGCAGCGATTCCATATACGGGACGGGCTGATGGGTCTGCTCGTCGCGGGCGATGCCGACGAATCCGATTCTGGCGTCCGGGATCAGCTCGGCCGCCACGTCGACCATGCCGAGGCCCGCCCGCAGCACCGGCACCAGCAGCGGCGGTTGCGCCAGTCGCGCGCCCTCGGTCGCCGCCACCGGCGTGCTGATCTCGAACCGCCGCACCGGCGCGTCCCGCAGCGCCTCGTAGATGAGGATCCTGGTGAGATCGCGCAGCGCGGCGCGGAAGGCGGAGTTGTCGGTGCGCTCGTCTCGCATCGTGGTCAACAGAGCGGCGGCGAGCGGATGGTCCACGGTGTGAGTGCGCATGAGGGAACGATAAAGTGACCGGTGGGTCCGCCGCCGACGCTCTACCCGAAAGTTTTTTCGGATCGGTGGGAACCGAACGGGAAGAGGGCGCGTCGAACCAAGTGAATGACGTACTCTGCCTGGGAACAACAGATGGGGGAAGCTCTGATGCGGAAGATGTCGGCGGACACCGAGGGCATCGCAGCCTACGGCGCGACCGCCCATGTGATGGCCGGGGAGATGGCCACGGCCGGTGCCAGTGCCGCGGCGGCCGAGCCCGCGCTGCTCGGCCCGATCATGGGGTTGATCGGTGGTGATTTCATGGCCGCCTATGCCGCCGCGCACGCCGGACATGTCGCCTCGATCGGCCAGCTGTCGGCGGTACTCGCCAGCATGGGTGGCGCGGCCACCGGCGCGGCGACGGTGCTCACCGAGACCGACCTGAACAACGCGGGAGCGCTGCGGACCGTGGCCACCGAATTGGACGGCTGAGCCTGTGATCGATATCAACGCACTGGCCAAGCCGATATTCGACCTGCTCTCCAGCTTCGGCTCCGGCGTATTGCCCACCGGCGGCCCCTCCGACGCGCTGCGCAGCACGTCGAGCGTGGTGGACCAGATCCATCAGATGGGCCGCGACAGCATCAACGGCATGAACAGCGCGTGGGACGGCCAGGCCGCCGACGCCGCCACCTCGAAGGCGCTGCGGGTGCAGACCTCCGCCGCCACCATCTCCGACCGTGGCAACGAGATGGCAACCGTGGTGAATCAGGCCGCGGCCGAGGTCGAGACGGGCCAGAAGGACCTCGCAGGCATTGCCCAGTCGTTCGTGAACACCGCGGCCAGCGCGGGCCCGGCCCTGGCCACCCCCGCGGGGCTGACGATGATCGTCGGCTCCGCGATCGACCATCTCGGCCAGGCACTCAATGTGGTCGGGCGGGTGCAGAACGAGCTCGGCACGCACACCGCGTCGATGTCCGAACTCACCCCGCCGCCGCCCACCCCGTCGCTCGCGGGCACGGCCACCTCCGCCGCGAGCGCGCAGCAGCTGGCTTCGACCGCCACCAGCGCGCTGAGCGGTGTCGGTTCGATGGCGAGCAGCCTGATGAGCACCGCGATGCCCTCGACCACCAACTCGACGACGGTCGGCACCAAGTCCACCACCCCGAGCCCCTCGGGCACACCCAAACCCGACACCGGCTCCTCGGGCATGCCCGACGGCACCGGCGTGAAGATCACGCTGCCCGACGGCAGCACCGTGGAGGCGCCGAACGAGAAGGCCGCGACCGCGGTGCGCTCGGCGATCAGCGCGGTCGGCACGCCGTACGTGTGGGGCGGCAACACCCCCGGCGCAGGCCTGGATTGCAGCGGGCTCACCAAATTCGCCTACGGCGAGGCGGGCGTGGAACTGCCGCGCCTGGCCGCCGAGCAGGCCACCGGCACCTCGGTCTCCCCCGGCGACCTGATGCCCGGCGATCTGGCCATCTGGGATGGCCACGTCGCGATGGTGATCGGCAACGGACAATTCGTCGAGGCAGGCGACCCGGTCCAGATCAGCTCGATTCGAACGGAGAACTCAGGGATGGGCTTCTACGGCTTCTACAGGCCGACATCATGACTCAACCGCAGGTTCCCAACGTCACCGTCGCGAGCAGCACGAATCGGTCGGGCACCATCTCGGTGCGGGCCACCGATCAGGGCATGCCGGTGGAGATCAAGTTCGAGCGCAGCGAATACCGTTACGGCGCACAATCTCTCGCGAACGAGATCCTGCGGCTCAACAAGCGCTCCACGGTCGCCGCGAAGGCGCGCAGGCGCGAGCTGCTCGCCGAGGCGGGCATGCCCGCCGACATCCTGGACCGGCTCGGCCTGCCCACCCGCCAGGCGGCGGTGGACGAGCTGGACCGGATCGACGACGCGGACACCGGACCAACCACGTGGATGAGGCCGGTATGAGTGAGCGGAGCCAGCGAACAATGAGCATGCGCGTGGCGGAGCCGAGCACCGGCGAGGCGCAGCGATGAGCGCGGAGATGGACGCGCTGGTCGCCAATGCGACGCAGAAGCTGGAAGCACTCGAGGCCGCGCTGTACGGCCTCAAGCAGGTGCGCGGGCGCCACACCACCGAGGACGGCACGGTCACCGTCGAGGTCGACAGCGACGGCGCGCTCGTCGCGTTGAGCCTCGCCGAGACGGTCACCTCGCTGCCGCCCGCCGAGGTCGGACAGCTGATCGTCTGGGCTTGCAGGCAGGCCGCGGAGGACGCGGGCAACCAGCGCTCGAAGGTCGTTGCGACACTGAACGAGTCATTCGTTCCCGCGGCGAACGACGCCCAAGGAACCGTTGGGGGCGGGCCGGATAGTGCCTGACGCGGAAGGTCGATAGGCTTCCGCTCATGGCTTCTGGAGACATCGTCCCGATCGAGCTCGGCCTGACCGACGGCGATCTCGTCACCCTGTGGGCACCGCGCTGGCGAGACGGTGACGACGAGTGGGAGGCGTTCCTCGGACACGAGGACGCCCTCTACGGTTTCGAGACCGTTGCGGAGCTGGCCGCGTTCATCCGGACCAACTCCGACAACGACCTCGTCGAGCATCCGGCGTGGAAGGTCGTCGTCGCGCTGTCGGCGGTCGAGCTGGAGCCGGAGGAGAATTTCTCCTTCGATCTGGTCGCGGTGCCCGAACTGGCCGCGGGCGAGCCCGACGTGGACACCATCGCCGAGCTCGAAGACACCCTCAGCATGGTCCGCAACATCGGCGAGGTGTGCGAGCTGGAGACGGTGACCAAGTTCTTCGGGTCGCACCCGGTACTCGGCGCGCTGCCGGGCGGCGTGAACGCCTTCGTCGGCCGCGACGGCGAAGAACTGTGGGACCAGATCGGCACCGCCATCGCCAAGGGCTGGGACAGCGTCCTCGACGCCATCGACTCCGTCGTGCACACCCCCGAGGTCGACGCGGAAGCCGTCGCCGTCGCCGAGGCCGAACTGCTGGCCGCCGAGGAGAACGTGGTCGACGCCGACGACGCCGCGGACAACGAGGAAGACGAGTTCGAACCCGTCGACCTCGACGCGGACGAGGACGAAGACGACGAGGACGAGACGTTCTGGCACGAGGTCGGCATCGACCCGGTCAAGATCATCACCTCCGACGCCACCTACTTCACGCTGCGCTGTTACCTCGACGACGAGCCGATCTTCCTCGGCTCCGACAACGCCATCACGGTGTTCAACTCCGAGCGCGCGCTGGCCAGGTACCTGGCCGACGACCACGAACACGACCTCGCCAGGGTCAGCACCTTCGCCGACGTGCAGACGGCCGCGGTGGACGGTTCGCTCGAGGTCGAGGTCAGCGACGAAAATGTCTACGTGCTGCCCGGCCTCGCCGACGACCTCGCCGAAGGACCGGAGGCCGTCGACATCGAACAGCTCGACCTCGCGGTCGAACTGTTCACCGACGCCTCCGACTACGCGGGCGACGATGTCGTGGAGCAGGCACTGGCCCAGTCCAATCCGCTCGGCTGGTACGTCTCGTACCTGCTCAACCCGGACCCCAACCGGATGGCGCCCAACCCGCCGTTCGCCGCGGAGGCGCAGTCCTGGCGGGAACTGGAGCGCAACTTCGAGTCCCGGCTGAACCCGCAGTAGTAGGCGCGCGCCGGGTCAGGCGCGTCGAACTACCGCAGTTGCGCTGGCTACCACAGTTGCGCTGGGTCTCACTTCAGGCGGATCCAGATCTGTTCGGCGCGGCCGAGTAGCCGGTTGTCGGAGCCGTAGACGGCCGTGGAGGAGAAGGCTTTGCGGCCCTGTTCGCCGTGGCTCTCGCCGACGACGACGCACTTCTCGCCGACCTCGGGGAGATCGTGCACAGCGGCGGTCATGGAGCCGAGCAGGGCGGGGCGGTCGAACATGTCGGGCAGTGACCAGCCGCCGGGGCAGTCCATCGCCGCCCACAGGACGGCATGGCCCAGCGGGAGCGAGTCGTCGGGGATCCACGGTGCGGCCACCCGGCCGTCACCGACCGCGCCCGCCTCGATGCGCAGCCCGTCCGTGCGGCCGCTGCCGCAGACGAAGCAGGACGCGAACATCTCGTTGCTCTGGTACGAGCTCGCCGCCTCGGCTGCGATCGCGAACGGCACGGATTGCGGTGTGTCCCGGTCGAATTCGCCAACCCGGGACTCCGCGAGCAAGGTGTCGCCGTCGTACAACTCCCCCGCCCGCACTTCGAGCGGGGTGTCCAGCGGCGGCGGGCTGCGCAGGATCACCGTGACCGCGGCACCCTCGTGCCGCTCGGCCAGCAGCCCGCCCACGTAGCCGCCGTTTCCGGAGCCGGGCGGGCCGTTGAACCGACTGGGGATCCGCAATGTCGCCATGGTCAGCCACGCTAGCGAACCAGCGAACCGGCACCCACTCGCCCCCATCGCGACCAGAACCGGAAACGGTCGCACTGGCCGGCCTGCGGGAAACCGATGGCGGCAGCACCCGAGCGAATACGCCATCAGTTCCCCGCGTACGGGGACGGGATTCGTTGCGCCCCTCGGCTATCCGAGCAGCACCGCGTAACCGGGCTTGATGATGTCGTCGATGATCCGCAGCCGCTCCGGGAACGGGATGAACGCCGACTTCATCGCATTGATGGTGAAGCGCTCCAGATCCGTCCAGCCGTAGCCGAAGGTATCGGCGAGCTTGAGCATTTCCTGGCTCATGGTGGTGTCGCTCATCAAACGGTTGTCGGTGTTCACCGTGACGCGGAAGCGCAACCGGGCCAGCAGGTCGAACGGGTGCTTGTCCAGTGAGGGCACCGCGCCGGTCTGCACGTTCGACGACGGACACAACTCGAGCGGAATACGCATGTCGCGCACGTAATTCGCGACGAGGCCCAGGCGCGCGTCCTCGATCGCACCCGGCACGCTGATGTCGTCTGTGATCCGCACGCCGTGGCCGAGCCGGTCGCAACCGCAGAACGCCAGCGCCTCGTGGATCGACGGCAAACCGAACGCCTCGCCCGCGTGAATCGTGAAGTGCGCACTGTTGGCTCGCATGTATTCGAAGGCATCCAGGTGCCTGCTCGGCGGGTACCCCGCCTCCGCGCCCGCGATGTCGAAGCCGCCGACACCCTGGTCGCGGAAGCGCACGGTGAGCTCGGCGATCTCCCGCGAGCGCGCCGCGTGCCGCATGGCGGTGAGCAGGCAGGTGACCACGATCGGCCGTCCCGCCGCCGCGGCCGCCGCCTCTCCCTCGCGGAAACCGGCCAGGGTGTGTTCGACCACCTCGTCCAGCGTCAGTCCCCGTTCCAAGTGCTGTTCGGGGGCGAATCGCACCTCGGCGTACACCACACCGTCGGCGGACAGGTCCTCCGCGCATTCCCGGGCAACACGGCGTAGGCCCTCCGGCGTCTGCATGACGGCGACGGTGTGCGCGAAGGTCTCCAGGTACAGCTCCAGCGAACCGCTGTCGGCCGCGTCCCGGAACCAGTTGGCAAGTGCTACCTCATCGTTGGCGGGTAGGTCCTCATAACCGCACTCGGCGGCCAGCTCCAGCACCGTGGCAGGCCGTAGACCACCGTCGAGGTGGTCGTGCAGCAGCGCTTTTGGCGCCTGGCGGATCGAGGCAAGGGTCAATGCGGTCGGTCCAGTCATGTAACGACGGTAGCCGCACCGCGCCGGAACGGCACCAGACTGCCGAAGTGGCAACCATCTCGTTGCCCAGCCACCCCGTACCGGACACCCGTTTCGCCCCGTCGACCGCGCTATGCCCTGGTGTGCGGCACAGCACACGCGCCGCTACCCGGGTGAAATCAGTCGCACTGGCTCGCGCTCCACGGGTACGGCCCACGCTCCGGGAGCGATCCGTGATCAGCGGCTACGAGAAGCACCGCACAGCAAGCTACTTCGCATACCGCGGAAAGATCAGGCGTCGATGCGGCCGAGTATCAATGGGGTGGAAGGCTTTTCGGCGGACTCGCCAACGTCGAAAGCATCCTGCAACGCGGCCAGAGCACCGGGGAAAGCCTCCGGGGTATCGGTGTGCAACGTCAGCAAGGGCTGGCCCGCAGTCACCGAATCGCCTGGCTTGACGTGCATTTCGATACCGGCGCCGGCCTGAACCGGATCGCCCTGGCGGGCCCGGCCCGCACCGAGACGCCACGCGGCGACGCCGACACCCATGGCATCGAGGCGGGTCAGTACGCCATCGCGCTCGGCACGCACGACCTCGGTGTGCCGCGCCGTCGGCAGCGGTGCGTCCGGGTCACCGCCCTGGGCGCGGACCATCGCGCGCCACTGGTCCATCGCCCGGCCGTCGGCGAGCACGTCGGCGGGGTCGGTGTCCAGGCCTGCGAGGGCGACCATCTCGCGGGCCAGCGTGATGGTGAGCTCGACGATGTCGGCGGGTCCGCCGCCGGCCAGCACCTCGACCGACTCGGCGACCTCGAGGGCGTTGCCCGCGGTGCGGCCGAGCGGGGTGTCCATCGCGGTCAGCAGCGCCACCGTCCGCACCCCCGCGTCGGTACCCAATTCGACCATGGCCGTGGCCAATTCGCGGGCGCCGCCGAGCGTTTTCAGGAAGGCGCCCGCGCCGACCTTCACATCCAGCACCAGTGCCGCAGTGCCCTCGGCGATCTTCTTGCTCATGATGGAGCTGGCGATCAGCGGGATGGATTCGACCGTGCCGGTGACGTCGCGCAGGGCGTAGAGCCGCTTGTCGGCCGGGGCGAGATCGGCACCCGCCGCGCACACCACCGCACCCACCGCGGGGTCGGCGAGGATCTCGCGCATGCGCGGCACCGAGACGTCGGCCTGCCAACCCTGGATGGCCTCCAGCTTGTCCAGCGTGCCGCCGGTGTGCCCGAGCCCGCGCCCGGACAGCTGCGGAACCGCGGCGCCGCAGGCCGCGACCAGCGGCGCCAGCGGCAGCGTGATCTTGTCCCCCACCCCGCCGGTCGAGTGCTTGTCGACGGTCGGGCGCGGCAGATCGGTGAAGTCCAGCCGACTGCCCGACGCGATCATCGCGCTGGTCCAGCGCGCCGTCTCCCGCCGCGTCATCCCGCGCCACACGATCGCCATCGCCAGCGCCGACATCTGCTCGTCGGCCACCGCCCCCCGAGTGAATCCATCGACCACCCAGTCGATCTGCGCGTCCGACAGCTCACCGCCGTCCCGCTTGGTCGTGATAATCGAAACCGCGTCCAGAGCCGTCACATTCGCCAGTCTGGCATGAGAACGCAACCAAGTCTGGTTCTTGTCGGTGCGGTTCGATAGCCTCACCGCATCAATCTTTCGAGGGGCTAGGGGGCATCAATGACATCCGTACACATCGACCGGCGTGTGGGGAAGCTCGAAGCGCGGGTGGCCGACATCGAGGAAACGCACGGCGACGCACTCTACGAGCTGAAGCGGGAGGTCTCCGAAGTCAAGATCGTCCAAAAACGCAGCTTCGCGCTTCTCTTGGAGCACATCGGCATCCCGTCGAACCGCGTAGCGGAGCTCACCACCGCCACTGCAGCCGAGATCGACGCGGACTGCTGAGCCGACGATGACATCCGTACACATCGAACGCCGCGTGGCGATGCTGGAGACACGGGTTACCGACATCGAGGACACCCACGGCGAGTCGCTCTACAAGCTCACCAGAAGTGCGGCGGGCTGTCGGATCGAGACCGGCAGGCTGATCGACCACGCCAACAGCGTTGGTCGAGCTTTCACCCTGATCATGGAGCGGTTGGGGATTCCCCCGATCCAGTTCCCGCCGCTGGCCGACGCTACCGAGGCCGAGATCGACGCGGCACTCGACGCGGACTGCTGAAGTCGACCCCGGTCACAGCTGACCGGCGTCCAGGTCGTCGGGGCCGAAGGCATGGGGCAGTAAGGCGCTGAGCGGAACGGGTCCGTCCTTGTGGTCGACCAGGAGGTCGGGCCCGCCGTGTTCGTAGAGGAGCTGGCGGCAGCGTCCGCAGGGCATCAGAATTTCGCCGCGGGAATCGGTGACCGAGATGGCGAGCAAGCGGCCACCTCCGCCCGAATGCAAGTTACCCACGAGTACACATTCGGCACACAGGCCCAATCCATATGAGACATTTTCCACATTGCAACCGCTCACAATTCGGCCGTCGGTGCTGAGAGCCGCCGCACCGACCGGAAACCGCGAGTACGGCGCATAGGCGTTGCGCATAACTTGAATCGCGTTGTCGTGCAGGGATTTCCAGTCGATTTGCGACATCGGGAACCTCTTCTGGAGCAAGCCGAACCAGGCCGTGTAAGGCCCTCGCCGGAACCCTTCACGCATCAAGAAAGGTAAACCTAACCCGCCAGACTGTAGCGCAACGCACGGCACGCCGAATTAGTTCCGGCAAACCTAGAGGATTAGAGTCCAGAACAGATCGGTTCAGGTTCCCGGCAGCGGGCCGCAGCGCAGCCACCTGGGCATTTGCGCCCAACGCAGCCGGCCTCGGATCAATGAACCGGGTCCATCAACGACGTTGGAGGCACCGCACTCTATGACCACGATAGAAGCTCCGGCACAGCCGAAGCGGAAGACGCTGTACCGAGGCGACCCTGGCATGTGGTCCTGGGCGCTGCACCGGATCACCGGTGTCACCATCTTCTTCTTCCTCTTCGTGCACGTTTTGGATACCGCGCTGGTCCGGGTCAGCCCGGACACCTACAACCGGGCCATCGAGACCTACAAGAGCCCCATCGTCGCGCTGATGGAAATGGGACTGGTCGTCTGCGTCCTGTTCCACGGTTTCAACGGCGTCCGCGTGATCCTGATCGACTTCTGGGCCAAGGGCCCGAAGTACCAGCGCGTGATGCTCTGGGTCGTTCTCGCGGTGGTGTTCGTGGTGGCCGCGCCCGCGATCGGGCGCATGTTCTTCTACTTGTTCACGGAGCACTGACATGAGCGCACCTGTTCTCGGTAAGTCCTACGACAGGCCGGCCAGTCTCGACTCGCCGCGCTCGCCTCGTGCCCGCGCGAACAACAACTTCGAGAAGTACGCGTGGCTGTTCATGCGCTTCTCCGGCCTGCTGCTGATCATTCTGGTGCTCGGCCATATGTCGATCATGCTGCTGCTCGACGGCGGCGTGAAGCGGCTCAACTTCGGCTTCGTCGCGGGCCGCTGGGCCAGCCCGTTCTGGCAACTGTGGGACCTGTCGATGCTCTGGCTGGCCCAGCTGCACGGCGGCAACGGCCTGCGCACGGTGATCGCGGACTACTCCCGCAAGGACTCGACACGTTTCTGGCTGAACACGCTGCTGGCCATCTCGATGATCCTGATCCTGGCCGTCGGCACCTACGTCATCTTCACCTTCGACCCCAACATCAGTTAGGAACAGGCCACTTCCCATGAGTGAGCGCAGCGAACGAATCATCGACACAGCGTGTTTCACACATGCCGGAACTGAGCGGAGCGAGGTGCAGGCATGAGTGAATCGCGGATTCAGGAGCATCGCTACGACGTCGTGATCGTCGGTGCCGGTGGCGCCGGCATGCGCGCGGCGATCGAGGCAGGGCCCCGGGCGCGCACCGCCGTCCTGACCAAGCTCTACCCGACCCGCAGCCACACCGGCGCGGCGCAGGGTGGCATGTGCGCCGCACTGGCGAATGTCGAAGAAGACAACTGGGAATGGCACACCTTCGACACCGTCAAGGGTGGCGACTACCTGGTCGACCAGGATGCCGCGGAGATCATGGCCAAGGAGGCCATCGACGCGGTGATGGACCTGGAGAAGATGGGTCTGCCGTTCAACCGGACGCCCGAGGGCAAGATCGACCAGCGCCGCTTCGGTGGACACACCCGCGACCACGGCAAGGCGCCGGTGCGCCGCGCGTGTTACGCCGCCGACCGCACCGGCCACATGATCCTGCAGACGCTCTACCAGAACTGCGTCAAGCACGACGTGGAGTTCTTCAACGAGTTCTACGTGCTCGACCTGGTGATGAGCGAGACCGACCGCGGCCAGGTCGCGACCGGCATCGTCGCCTACGAGCTGGCCACCGGCGACATCCACGTCTTCCACGCGAAGTCGATCGTGTTCGCCACCGGCGGCTCGGGCCGGATGTACAAGACCACCTCGAACGCGCACACGCTGACCGGTGACGGCATGGCGATCGTGTTCCGCAAGGGTCTGCCGCTGGAGGACATGGAGTTCCACCAGTTCCACCCGACCGGCCTGGCCGGACTCGGCATCCTCATCTCCGAGGCCGTCCGCGGCGAGGGCGGCATCCTGCGCAACGCCAGCGGCGAGCGGTTCATGGAGCGCTACGCCCCGACCATCAAGGACCTCGCGCCGCGTGACATCGTCGCCCGCTCGATGGTGCTCGAGGTGCTCGAGGGCCGCGGCGCCGGACCGAACAAGGACTACGTCTACATCGACGTGACCCACCTCGGCGCGGACGTGCTCGAGGAGAAACTGCCCGACATCACCGAGTTCGCCCGCACATACCTCGGTGTCGACCCGGTGACCGAGCTGGTCCCGGTCATGCCGACCTGCCACTACGTGATGGGCGGCATCCCCACCAAGATCCGCGGTGAGGTGCTGCGCAACAACACCGACGTGGTGCCCGGCCTCTACGCGGCCGGCGAGTGCGCGTGCGTCTCGGTGCACGGCTCCAACCGCCTCGGCACCAACTCGCTGCTCGACATCAACGTGTTCGGCCGCCGCGCGGGTATCGCCGCCGCCGAGTACGCGCACCGCACCGAGTTCGTGGAGATGCCGGAGAATCCGGCGCGGATGGTGCAGGACTGGCTCGCGCTGATCCTGTCCGACCACGGCAACGAGCGGGTCGCCGACATCCGCACCGAGCTGCAGTACACGATGGACATGAACGCCGCCGTGTTCCGCACCGAGGACACCCTGAAGCAAGCCCTCACCGATATCCACGTGCTCAAGGAGCGCTACAGCCGGATCACGGTGCAGGACAAGGGCAAGCGCTACAACAGCGACCTGCTCGAGGCCGTCGAGCTCGGCTTCCTGCTCGAGCTGGCCGAGGTCACCGTCGTCGGTGCGCTCAACCGTAAGGAATCGCGAGGCGGCCACGCCCGCGAGGACTACCCGGACCGCGACGACGTGAACTTCATGCGGCACACGATGGCCTACAAGGAGAGCCCGGATCTCATCTCGGATATCCGCCTCGACTTCAAGCCGGTGGTGCAGACCCGTTACGAGCCGATGGAGCGTAAGTACTGATGACTGCCGCACTCGAGAAGACACCCCCGGCCAAGCCCGCGCCGGTCCCCGAGGGCTCGGTGATGATCACCGTCAAGGTCGCCCGATTCAATCCGGAGGACGACAAGGGCGCGCACTGGGAGTCGTTCCAGGTGCCGGTCCTGCCGACCGACCGTTTCCTCAACGTGCTCATCTACATCAAGTCCTACCTGGACGGCACGCTCACCTTCCGGCGCTCCTGCGCGCACGGTGTGTGTGGCTCCGACGCGATGCGGATCAACGGCGTCAACCGGCTGGCCTGCAAGGTGCTGATGAAGGACATGCTGCCCAAGGGCGGCAAGTCCATCACCATCTCCGTCGAGCCGATCCGCGGACTGCCCGTGGAGAAGGACCTCGTGGTGAACATGGAGCCGTTCTTCGACGCGTTCCGTGCCGTGAAGCCGTACCTGATGACCTCGGGTAACGAGCCGACCCGCGAGCGCATCCAGAGCCAGGCCGACCGCGCCCGCTTCGACGACACCACCAAGTGCATCCTGTGCGCCTGCTGCACCACCTCCTGCCCCGTGTACTGGAGCGACGGCAGCTACTTCGGCCCTGCCGCGATCGTGAACGCACACCGCTTCATCTTCGACAGCCGCGACGAAGGCGCCCGCGAACGCCTCGACATCCTCAACGACGTCGAAGGTGTCTGGCGCTGCCGCACCACCTTCAACTGCACCGACGCCTGCCCGCGCGGCATCGAGGTCACCAAGGCCATCCAAGAAGTCAAGCGCGCACTCCTGTTCGCCCGCTGACCTTCCCTGGCACTCGAAGGCCGTCCGCATCGAAAGATGCGGACGGCCTTTGCCGTTCGCACGCACTCTGACTGGCGCCTGCCAACACCTGGCACCGGCCTTCATCGATCGTGAGTCCGCACTCATCCAGCGGTCGCCGCGCGACGAATATGTTTCTGGCGTGACTGGTTTCGGTGTCGTGCCTGCGGAATTGCGGAGCGGTCGAGTCGACAGGGGTATGGATGTTCAACTGGCCCAGCGGGAGTAGCCGAGCGGCACGGGCTTCGATTCGGGTTGGTGTCGTCACCGCGCTGCTCTTCGCCGCCGGTGGCGGTGCGGTCCACGCCGCCTCGCATCCGGAGTTGGACCGGTTCTACCAGCAGTCGCCGGCGTGGGGTTCGTGCGACGAGTATGCGGGCGGTGCGGGGTTGAGTGCCGCGGGGATCGAGTGTGCGCGCGTCATCGTGCCCATCGATTACGACAGGCCCGACGGACCTACCGCTCGGATAGCGATCTCGCGACTGCGGGCCAGCGGCGCACGTGTCGCCTCGGTGCTGACCAATCCGGGCGGACCGGGCATTCCAGGACTGGCTTTTCCGCGCCGGCTGGCCGAAAAGTCCGCGTTGGCACAACGGTTCGATGTCATCGGTGTCGACGTGCGCGGACTCGGCGCATCGACCCCGAAGGTCGAGTGCCTGACTCCCAACGAATTTCAGGCACAACGACAAGATCTCGATGTCGACAACTCGCCCATGGGTATCGCACAGACCGAGGGGGAGAACGCCGATTATGTCGCGAAGTGTGTGCAACGCACCGGCCTCGAATTGCTCGGCCACGTCGGAACCAGCGAGGTTGCCCGCGATTTCGATGTCATCCGCGCCGTGCTCGGTGACGAGAAGCTGACCTACTTCGGTGGCTCCTACGGCAGCAAGCTCGGCACAGCCATCGCAGAGATGTTTCCGAACCGGGTGCGCGCAATGGTCCTGGATGCGGCCATGGATCCTGCTGCGGACTTTCTCGATCCGGAATACAGCGTGCGGGGCTTCCAGCGAGCATTCGAGGCCTACGCCGCCGACTGCACCGAACACCCGAACTGCCCGCTCGGCGAGGCCGCGACTGCCGGACTCCGCAACCTGCTCGATCCCCTGATCGAACGCCCTGCCGCAACGGCGGATCCACGGGGGCTCGCCTACCCTGACGCGCTCGACGCGGTGACCACGCTGTTGTACAGCGAACAGACATGGCCGGTGCTCACCAAGGGCCTGGCCGAGTTGGCGCAGGGACGCGGTGACACCTTGCTGACCGTTGCGGACAAGCTGGCCGGCGGTGTCGACACCGATCTGCACAACGCGGTGAAGTGCCTCGATGGCATTCGGCATACCGATCGCGCCGCCACCGCTGCCGCCGACCGCCGAGCCCGCGAAGCCGCGCCGGCCTTCTTCGACGGACCCGGCACCGGTCAGGCACCGTTGGACCTTTGCGCTTTCTGGCCGGTACCGCCTTCCTCACAACCCCATGTGCCGGTGGTACCCGGCTTGCCGAAGACCGTGGTCGTTGCGACGACCGGCGATCCGGCCACTCCCTACGCAGGCGGGCGCAACCTGGCCGAATACCTCGGCGCCACGTTGATCACCAACACCGGTTTCGTGCACGGCGCCGCGTTGCAAGGCAACTCGTGCATCGATGAACCGGTATTGGCGTATCTGATCGATCTGGTCCCGCCCGCGGCCATCACCTGTGGAGGTAGCTGAAGCAGACCCGTCGTCACCGGTTGCCACGACAGCGACATTCGCCGCGCCTAGTTGTCGTAGGAGGCGACGCCTACGGGGCCGGAACCCAGGCAGACGACGAGGTGCTCGGTGCGGGAGGAGATTTGGAGGGACGAGCCGCTGCCTACCAGTCGGACGAAGACGGTGTTGAGTCCTCGGCGGACCGGGACCACGACGGTTCTGCCGTGTTCGAAAGCTACGGCCAGCTGCCCGTCTCGGTCGGCGAGGTAGTTGAGTTGGGCGGTCCATTCGTGCTCGAGCATGGGGCCGTTGAGTGGGACGGGGACTTTCGCACCACCCTCGATGCGGTAGCCGCAGTGCGGGTCCGGGCCGGGGATGATGTGGCGGTTCCACCAGACCTGTGCCTCTACGAGGGCGCCGCTGTCGGTGATCATGCGCAGGTGCGGGGTCGAGTCGGCGAAGGTGCCCGGTGCGGTCAACGGTGCGAGGACCTGACTGGTCAGGTTTTGCGGGTAGGCCAGCGGATTGAGGACGTCCCATGGGACTTCCTGCTCCAGCAGTGGCACTCCATCCCAGTGCTCGAGGGCCGACCGCACGTTCGTGACATAGGTTTTGGCCGGGCTGGGGCGCCAGGATCGGACGAAGGTGTAGGTGGAGCACAGGCTGCTCACGACGAACAGCACCACCAGCGGTAGCGCGAGGCGCGACCCGAAACGCGGGCCACCACGCGGACTTGCCCGCAGTATCAAGGCACCCAGGACTGCCAATGTCACGCCGAGGTCGGCGAAGTAGCGCAGCGACTGCATGAGCTCGGCCGCGGTGTTCGGACCGCCGCGAACCAGCGCGACAGGCAGTTGCATCAGCAGCACATAGGCTGCGGCGAGCAACCAGATCGGCCATACCCGGCGGCGCGCCCGAATCGACAGTGCCACCAGCGAAATCAGCACCACCCACGCCACCGTCACCGCCCCACTCGGCGGATCGGCCCACGGCGCGGCAGGCAACCAACGCTCCCAGCGCCACGGTCCGCCGACCAATGCGGGCACCACGCCGAGCGAGGTCGTGCTGGGCAGCCAGTCGCGCATGCCCTGCGGGTTGCTGTGCACCCCGGAGACACCGACCACCGCCAGATACCCCGCCAGCCAGCAGAGCAACACCACGCCCGATCCCACCCACAACCGCAGACCGCGCCGAAGCACGACGCGAACGGCGGACTCTCGCCCCTCCACATAGTGGGCAAGCACCGCGACCGCGAACGCGACGAAAGGCACGATCACCGACTTCTCGAAGAACAACAACGCCACCGCGAGCACGGCGATCCCGGACCAGGCGTATCGGCGCCGCCCGCTGCGCACCAGGAGCAGCGCGTCCCCGATGACCCAGGCGAGCGCGAATTGCAGTGGCAGCGCGTTCAACGCCGCCGCCCACCAGGCGAACGCCGGCAATGTCACCGGTGCGAACAGCGAGAACGTGAGCGGGGCGAGCAGCACCCACCGGGCGCCGAGCAGCACCCACAACGCGCGGAGCACCGCCAACGACACCGCGAGTTGCCACACCAGCAGTGAAATCACCGGCCCGGCCCAGACGAAGGGTGCCGCCTTGGTCACCACCCACGCGGTGACGAAGGCGAGCGGCATGAAATGCCCGTCGTGGTCGTGTAGCAGCAGGTCCGCGGAGAGCAGCGGGTATCGGCCCGCCCGGCCGACCAGGATCAGATCGTCCCAGTAGAAGTAGCCGCTGCCCGCCACCCAACCGCGCAGCGCGAGTTGCAGCAGGATCAAACATCCCGCCGCGACCAGAACGGGTGGCACGCGTCCGAACCGGCGCCGAACCGGTGGCACCGCCGAACGCTCGATGGACACAACCTTCGGCGGCGCGATCACGGCGGTGTCCATGCCGACTCACCCTAGGCCCCGCGGCGATCAAGCACCTGCAGGCGCAGGACGCGACTTCGGCACAGGGCAATGGCGTGTCGACCATCCAGCGCGATCACATCACCGCTCGGTTCATGGCGGCCTGTTCCGGCGGTGACTCAAGGCATTGATGGATCTGTTCGCCCCGACGTCACCCGGCTACGGCTGCGCCGATGTCAGGCCGCGTATCCGGTCGCCTTCTCGACCTCGACGCGAACCGCGACCCTGACCTGCCCCGGCGCGGGCTCGTCGTGGTCTTTGCCGTCGTACTTCCACGACAGCCGGTGGCCGACCCTGAGATCGTCGTCATGGGTGATGGTGGCCCGGCCGCGCAGCTCGACGTAGTTCTCGCCGTCGGCGAAGTCGAGCACGGTGACGCTGACGCGCGGGTCGCGCAGCATGTTCCGGTGCTTGAGCCTGCCCTCCAGGGTGGAGAACAGCAGGTCGTCACCGTCGCGCAGCACCCACATCGCGGAGGTCTGCGGGCTGCCGTCGGCGTTGAGCGTGGCCAGTACCGCGTAGTTCTTGCCGTCGAGCAGGGCGATGGTGGCTTCGCTGAGCGTGATTCCCATGCGGTGGACAGTAACGGCGCGCCGAACAACCGGCCCGGCGTTTTCTTGTGATAGCAATCTGCCATCAATCACGGAAGGTTGCCGGTAGGTTGATCTTGAACGTGCTCGCCGGACACATCGTCGGCCACGCCACGACGCGTCGTGCGCAGGCCCGGGAGGAAGGCGCTCAACCCATGTACGTGCTCCGAACGGCCATCGCCACCACCATGCTGACCTGCCCCGCGCTCGTCGCGGCGGCGGCAACGGCGTCGGCCCCGACCAGTGCCGAGCCGCACCAGTATTCGGTCGCGGTATACGCAAGCTCGGCGGTTGTCACGACACACGCCCTGGGCCCCTGTCGCACAGTTCTCAACTCCGTGCTGTTCCCGGGGCTCGGCGACACCGCGGGCACCCGCCGCATGGTGCTCAACTCCGTGCGATTTCCGGGGCTCGGCGACACCGCAGGCACCCGCCGCACGGTGCTCAACTCCGTGCTGTTCCCGGGACTCGTCGACACCGCAGGCCCGCTCGGTACCGCAGGCGCGGCCTTCGGCCTCGGACTTGCCGCGATGATCGGCACCGGCAGTGCGGCCCTGGGGACCGGCAGTGTCGCCGCCGCACCATGGGCCTCCTTCCTGGGAACCGGCAGCGCGGCCGCCGGCACCGGCAGCGCGGCACTCGCTCCCCTCGGGGTGGTCCTCGGCACGGGCGCGGCACTGCTCGGCACCGGCAGCGCCGCGGCAGGCGCCTCCGGCAGCGTCGCCAGCGGCGGGCTCGGCACCCCGCTGGCCGTGCTCGGCGCGGGCAGCGCGGCCGCGGGCACCGGCAGCGCGAGCCTGGCGGGCGCGGGTGCGGCCGCCGCACCGTTCGCCGCGATGGCGGGCACCGGCAGTGCCATGCTCGGCACCGGTAGCGTCGCGGCCGTCCCGTTCGGCGTCGCACTGGGTGCGGGTGTCGCCGCCGGAATCGCCACCGGCAGTGCCGCAATGGCATCGCTCAGTGCAGCGTCTCCGGTCGCGGGCGAAGACAGCAACCAGAACGCGGCAAGCGCTGGTAATGCGAGCGCCGCAAGTCCGGCCGATAAGGCGGGTGTCTCGAGTCCCGCCGAGAAGACGAGTACCTCCCGCCCCGGCGACAAGTCAGGCACCTCGAACTCTGGTGAGCAGGCAAGCATTCCGATTCCCGCCGATAAGTCGAGCACTTCCCGCCCGGCCGGCAAGGACGGTATCTCCGCGGGGGGCGAATCAACGGAGTCCGGATATCGCCCGCTGAAGCTGGGGCCATCGACCCCGAAGTAGCCGCGAACCTACAGCACCGCGCGAACCTACAGCGGCGCACAAACTTCCAGCGCCGCAAGAACCTCCAGCGCCGCGCGAACCTCCAGCGCCGCACGAACTCACAGCGCCGCGCGAACCTTCGCGGCGAACTCATAATCCCGTTGCCATTCGGGTCCGGTCGGCACAAGAATCGCTCGCCCTACGCCCCGCGCCGCGAAGGCGGACAGCTGGGCGGCCGCCGCGTCGACATCGGAGGGCAACCCTGGAACCACGGCAGCAACCGAGAGCGGCGCTCGATCGCGCTGTGCGGCGAGCTCCTGCAGTTCGGCAATGTCGTTGGTCAATTGCGCCAGATCCGATTGGATGGTGATCCATCCGTCGGCGTAAGCGGCTGCCCTGCGCCGCGCACGAACGCTGTTGCCCGCCACCAGAACCGGCGGCAGCGCCGAACCTGGCGCGAGGGTCACTTCCAGCCCATCGGCCAACACGGTCGGCTGTCCGGTCACGAGCCCGGGCAGCACCCGCAACGCCTCGTCGGTGCGCGGGCCGCGGTCGGCGTAGGAGACGCCCGCCGCGCGCCACCCGATGTCGCCGTGCGCCGGGTTCCCGGTGCCGACACCGACCACGAGCCGGTTGCCGGACAGCTGTTGCAGGGTGCTGATCTGCTTGGCGGCCCAGGCGACCGGACGCAGCGCAAGCAGCATGACGTTGAAGCCGATACCGATGCGCTCGGTGACCGCCGCGGCGGTGGCCAGCGTGACGGTGCTGTCCAGCATCGGCGCGCTCGCCACCAGATGATCGGTGGACCAGATCGAATCGAGGCCGAGCTCTTCGGCGAGACGGGCACTCGCCCGCACATCACCCAGGATCGGTTGCGCGGGATCGGGGGTGGAGGTGGGCAGGATTACCCCGATTTCGATGGTCATCTTTCGTCCAATCACTCGCTATCGGCTGATGTCTGCAACGCTACGGACCGACAGTGAGCGTCCCAATGGCCTGTCGGCTCACGGTCATGTCGCAAACGCTCATCGAATCCGCCGGTGTCGATCGGCGACCCCGCCCGCCGATATACCCTGACGTATGGGTCTGTCGCGACGGCAACTGTTGAGATTCGGGGGTGCCGGGTCGGCTGCGGTGCTGGTGGGCGCCGCGGCGGCCAGTAGCGGGCAGTTCCGGGCGCCGCGCTGGTCCGACGATCCGTTCGGTCTCGGTGTCGCGTCGGGGGAACCGACGTCCGACGGGGTGGTGTTGTGGACGCGGCTCGCACCGGATCCGTTCGCGCCGGATGGACTGGGCGGCATGCCGTTACGGCCGGTGACCGTGGAGTACGAAGTCGCGCACGACGAGAACTTCCGGCAGGTGGTGACGCGCGGGACCGCGGTCGCGACGCGCGAATTGGCGCACAGCGTGCATCCGGAGGTCGGCGGGCTGGCGCCGGATCGCTGGTATTTCTATCGGTTTCGGGCCGGGTCGGTGCTCTCGCCGGTCGGGCGAACCCGCACCGCGCCGCCGCCGGGGCGGCCCACCGCACGGATGCGGTTCGCGTTCGCCTCGTGCCAATCCTGGAGTTCCGGCTACTACACCGCCTACCAGCACATGAGCGCCGAAGACCTGGATCTGGTTGTGCACCTCGGTGATTACATCTACGAGCGTGGCTGGAATCGCGGCCGGGTGGGGATGTCAGCGGAACCACATCTGCAGGCCGAAGCCGTCGACCTGGCCGGCTATCGCCTGCGGTACGCCCAGGCCAAAGCCGACGAGCCGCTGCGAGCCGCGCACGCCGCCTTTCCCTGGCTGGTCACCATGGACGATCACGAGGTGGACAACAACTGGGCGGGTGCGGCACCGGGGCTCGGCTTCGACATCTCGCGGATCCCCGCGGTGTTCCGCCGGCGCAAAGCCGCTGCCTTCCAAGCCATGTACGAACACCAACCGCTGCGCATCGCCCAGCTGCCCGCCGGGCCGAGCATGCATCTGCACCGCCGCTACGGCTTCGGTGATCTGGCCCAGATCACCATGCTCGACACCCGCCAATACCGCGACAAGCAGGCCTGCGGCGACGGCAACACGGTCATCGACTGCGCCGACCGGTTCGCCGCCGACCGCACCATATTGGGTGCACGGCAACGCGATTGGCTGATCAACGGCTTCACCGACTCGCCGGCCCGCTGGCAGATCATCGGAAACCAGGTATCGATGGGCCAGTCCGACCAGGATGCCGGCCCGGTCACCGCCGTCGGCACCGACTCCTGGGACGGATACGTCGCCGACCGCAACGCCGTACTCGGGGCCGCCGCCGAGCGCAACGTGGCCAACCTCGTCGTGATCACCGGCGACCGCCACCAGAACCACGCGGCCGATCTACGCCGCGACTTCGCCGACCCCGAATCTCCCGTCGTGGCATCGGAATTCATCGGAACGTCGATCTCCAGCGGCGGCGACGGCGCCGACATGACCGAATCGGGCCGCAACCTCCTCGCCGCCAACCCGGACCTCAAATTCTTCAATTCCCAACGCGGCTACGTCCGCGTCGAATTGGACCACAGTCTGTGGCGCAACGACTTCCGAGTGGTCCCCTACATTCGCCGCCCCGGTGCCCCGATCCACACCCGCGCCAGTTTTGTGGTGCAAGACGGAGTTCCGGGCGTCACACAGGCCTCGGAATCGAACAGCTCGTCTCAGCAACCCGACCCAGGTGTCACAGCGAGCCCGCCGGACCACGCCCCGCGATAACCGCGGCATTCAGCTGCTCGCATACCACTGGCGGGGCGTCGTCCACAGACCGCCCGAACCCCTTGCCGATCAGGTACACCGCCAGGCTGACCTCCCACGCGAAGACCGGCAGCGCGGCGATGGTCCCCCAGGTGGAGAGCTGATCGTAGCGTCCGAACAGCACGGCGGTCGCCGAGGCACAGATGAGTGGGCCGCCGATCAGGCCGAGGACGGCGATACGCCGTGGCACCAGCCGGGAGCGGTACATCAGGGCGGCCAGCAGCAGACTGTTCACGCCGAGGATGAAGTTCGGGCCGAGCAAGAAGGTCCAATCATGGATGGCGACAAGGGCTTTGCTCACGGCGATCAGCGACGGATCGTCGATTCCCGTCCTACCCCTGCGCAATGTCACGACCGACAGCACACTCACGATGCCCACCGCGATGACGGCGCCCTCGAGCAGCCGAGCGCAGAGATAGCCGAGCGCCAGGCTCTTGCCGTGCCGCTCCAGCACCGGATACAGCGTGGTCGCGGTGCCGATGACGGCCGCGACGAGCACGAGCTCGAGCAGTCCACCCAGCAGTACCCGACCGTCGGAGCCCGCGCCGACAATATATTTCATCTCGGTCAGCACCGGCTGATACAGCAGCAGGCCCGCCACTGCGGCGACCTCGGTGATCAGGAAGAGCACACCCGCCACCACCGCCGTCGTCCTCGTCGAGTTCATCGGGACTCCTCTACTTCACCTTGAAGTGTACGACGTACACCTCATCTGCCGAGAACACTAGGGTGTACGCTGTACACCCGTCAAGAGGAGAGCGCTGAATGGCCAACCGGGACACCGCCGTACCCCGCACCCCGCTGAACAGAGAGCGCGTGCTGCGCGCCGCCGTCGCACTCGCCGACGCGGCGGGCATCGACACCCTGAGCATGCGCAACCTCGCCCAGGAACTCGGCGTCGTACCGATGGCGCTGTACAAGCACGTCGCGAACAAGGACGAGTTGCTCGACGGCATGGTCGACCTGCTCGTCGCGGAGATCGGCCCGCCCGAGGCAGGGCTCGACTGGAAGCCTGCGGTACGGCAGCGAATCCTGGTGGCGCGGCGCACTCTTCGGCGGCACGCGTGGGCGTCCCGGGTGATCGAATCCCGCCCTGCACCGACCCCCGCCGTATTGGCGTATCTGGATTCGATGATCGGGATGTTCCGAGCGGGCGGCTTGTCCGTCGACCTGACCCATCACGTGATGCACGCGCTCGGCAGCCGAGCGTTCGGCTTCACCCGAGAGCTGTTCGACACCGCACCCGGCCCGAGCCCACAGACGCAAGCCGCCGCCCCGCCCGACATGTCGTCCAGATACCCGCACATCGCCGAGATCGCGGCGCGGGCCGCCCACGACGACCAGTCGGTGGTCGGCCAGGGATGTGACGATCAGTTCGAGTTCGAATTCGCCCTCGACCTGCTACTGGATGGTTTCGAGCGGCTGTGGCGGCAGGGCTGGAGTTCTACCGGGTGATGCCGCCGCGCTGCGGCGATCAGCCCGTATTTCCTGGACGGTGCCCGAGGGCGAGGGTCGGCGCGCTGGCCCACGCTTCGCCCGCGATCACCACGTGATCGAGGAAGCGGAGTCCGACGGTACGGGCCGCTTCGGTGAGCAACGTGGTGGCGCGGCGGTCGTCGAGGCTGGGGGTCGGGTCACCGGAGGGGTGGTTGTGCACGACGGCGAAGGCGCGGCCGTCGTTGCGCAGCACGGTGTTCAGGATTTCGCGGACCGGGACCGCCACCTGGTCGACGGCGCCCTCGGCGACGAATACCTTCTGCCGCAACTGATTCTGGGCGTCACACACCAGAACGAGGAGTCGCTCGACGCGGGCACCGGTGAACAGGGGGCGAGCCGCCGCGGCGACATCCGCCGTGTCGCCGAGCCGAGGCACGGTGTCGGTGCCGCTGCGGGCGCGGGAGCCGAGGTGGAACGCGGCGATGACGGCCGCGGCCTTCGCCACCCCGACGCCGGCCCGGCGGGACAACTCTTCGGGCCGGGCCGCCGCCAACCCGGCCAGCCCGCCGTGTTCGACGAGTAGCTCCACCGCGAGGTCGAGCGCGCTGGCGCCGCGCCTGCCGTGCCGTAACAGCAAGGCCAGCAACTCGACATCGCTGAGCGAGTGCGGGCCGAGGGCGAGCAGGCGCTCGCGTGGCCGTTGCTCGACGGGTACATCGAGGAGAGAGACCGGCATCGTTCCACCCCTTGGTCACGGCGACAGTGTCACGGAGTGTGCCAGGCCCTACCGACATGTCGGCCACGGACGCGGGGTCGCCCGAGTTGTCCGATCCTGCCGATTGCGCATCGGCGTCCGTCGGGCAGACTGAGTGCGTCGACCGAGTACAGGGGCAATGAATGTTCAAACCGCGCAAAGGAACCGCGGCATCGACGCGCGTCACGCCACTGCCCGTGGTGATCGCCGCGCTCGCACTGCTGGCGACGGCCTGCACCGCCGACCAGGACCCCGTCGCACCGCCCGCCCCCACTCTCGATCGGTACTACCAGCAAACCCTGGCGTGGGGTTCGTGCGAGGGGTATCAGGGCGGCGCCGAGCTCGGCGCGGCAGGCATCGAGTGCGCGCGGGTTACGGTGCCGATCGACTACGGCAGACCGGACGGCGAGACCGCGCGGATCGCGATCTCCCGGCTACGCGCCACCGGCACCAAGGTCGCGTCGCTGGTGACCAACCCGGGCGGGCCCGGCGCGCCTGGGTTGGGTCTGCCACTGGCACTGTCGAAGTCGCCGGTGGCCGAACGTTTCGACGTGATCGGGATGGATGTGCGCGGGCTCGGCGCCTCCACACCGCACGTCACCTGCCGTTCGGACGCCGAATTCCGGACGGCGCAGCGGGTTCTCGGCCGGACCGACCCACTCGCGGAGATCGACCAGATCGAAGAGGAGAACGAGGAGTACGCCAACTCGTGCGCGCGGCGGACCGGGCTGACGCTGCTCGGGCACGTCGGCACCGGTGACGTCGCCCGCGATCTGGACGTCGTACGGGCCGCGCTCGGCGAGCAGAAGCTGACCTACTTCGGCGGGTCCTACGGCACTCGCCTCGGTTCGACCTACGCCGAGCTGTTTCCGGATCGGGTGCGCGCGATGGTGCTCGACGCGCCGGTCGATCCCACCACGAACATCGGCGACCCGGTGATCACCGCCGCCGGGTTCCAGCAGGCGTTCGACGCCTACGCCGCCGACTGCGCCAAGGCGCCGGACTGCCCGCTCGGCACCGACCCGAAGAAGGCGAACGAGGTCTATCGCAGCCTGGTCAACCCGCTGATCCAGCGCCCGATCGTCACCGCCGATCGCCGTGGGCTCGACTACGGCGCCGTCGTCACCGCGACCATCGCCTCGCTGTATCACCCCACGTCCTGGCCGAGCCTCACGCAGGGATTGGCCGAGCTCGCCAAGGGTCGCGGCGACGCGCTGCTCGGCGACGCGGGCGCCTACGAACAAGCCTCCTCCGACGACGTGCACCGGGCGGTGCTCTGCCTGGAGGAGGTCCGGGTGACCGACCGGGCCGTCGCGGCCGATATCGATCGCCGCTCGCGGGCCGCCGCTCCGGCGTTCGACGATGGTCTGCCCACCGACACGGCTCCCCTGGACGCCTGCGCGTTCTGGCCGGTCCCGCCGACCACCCAACCGCACGTGCCCAACGCGCCCGGCCTGCCGAAGCTCGTGGTGGTCGCCGCGACGGGCGATCCGGCGACCCCGTACGCCGGTGGTGTCACGCTCGCCAAAACCCTTGGCGCGGCGCTGATCACCTACGAGGGCACCCAGCACGGCGCCGCGTTCGAGGGCATCGCCTGCGTCGACGAGCCGGTACTGAAGTATCTGATCGACCTGACACCGCCGGCCGACGGTCTGCGCTGCTCGGCCTCGTGAGCGGCTGACTACCCGTCCACGACCACGACTTCGGGGCGCGGCAGGGTGAACAATGCGGTGGCGGCCAGCTTTTCGAGATGGCGCAGCTGACGCTCGTGCACGACGATCCGGCGCAGTGCCTCGTTGATCGTGGCGTTGCTCGTCGAGGTGCCCATCACGGCGGCCGCGGCGGCGAGCAACTTCTGGTCGAGATCGATCCGCACGGATTTCATGCGTCCTCCTTCGTACATTCGCCATTTTGCGCTATTCCGCTCGCTCATGTCTGGCAAATCGTGCAGAGTTCGCCGGATCGACGGTCCCGACCACGAGAATTTCGGCGCCACAGCATGTTCGGCGGCTATTACCGGGACGTCGCACCACGCTCCGCACACACTTGGCATCGTCGGCGGTGCGGGCAGAACGCGGCGTGCACGGCCGCCGACGGGCACTGGTCAGCTCGTCGCCCGAATCCGCCACCCGATGCCGGTAAGCGCGCGTCACAGCGAGGCCAGCTAGACACTTTGCCAAGCTGCGCGGGCTTTTGTTGTCGCCGGGCCCGAGCGGTGCTTGCATCGAGGTATGTTCACCGAAGCTCAGCTGTACTCACCGGTGACCCGGTCCGGCGACGGCGATGTGACCGTCCACCTGAGCGACGAGCACCCCGGCGTGCACGACTCGGACTACCGGGCCCGTCGCAACGCCATCGCCGCGCTTGCGCTCGATTACGCACCGGGTAAACCTGTTCCGCAGATCGCCTATACCGACGAGGAACAGCAGGTCTGGCGGATCGCCTCGGCCGAACTGGCCCGCAAGCATCAGACCTACGCCTGCACCGAGGTGCTGGCGGCCTCGGCGCGGCTCGCGCTGCCCACGGACCACATCCCGCAGTTGGACGAGGTCTCGGCGGCGCTGGTGCCGCTGAGCGGATTCCGCTACGCACCGGCGGCCGGATTGGTGCCGCTGCGCCAGTTCTTCGGCTCGTTCGCGGATCGGACCTTCCACTCCACCCAGTACATCCGGCATCATTCGGCGCCGCTGTACACCCCGGAGCCCGATGCCATCCACGAGATCATCGGACACGCCAATCAGATCGCCAGTCCGCGCTTCGCCGCCATCTACGAGGCGGTCGGCGCGGCGGTCGGGCGCCTGGAGACCGAGCCCGCACTGAAGTTCCTCGCAAACGTCTTCTGGTTCTCCATGGAGTTCGGCGTGGTCAGGGAAGAAGGCGAGGTCCGTTGCTACGGGGCGGGCTTGCTGTCGTCCTACGGGGAGATCGAGGAGTTCCGCCAGGCCGACCTGCGCCCGCTCGACGTCGCCGCGATGGGCACCGCGGTCTACGACATCACCCACTACCAGCCGATTCTGTACTGCGCCGAGTCGATCGCCGAGATCGAGGACGTGATCGGTGGCTTCTTCGCGTCGATGGACGACGAGACGCCGGCCCGGCTGCGGCATTCGAGTGCGGCAGGCGCGCAGTAGGTGTTAGGTGGCCGCTCTGTCCTGGCCGAGCGGCAACCCGGCTTCCAGCAGATCCAGCAGCCGGCCGACGTTGTCGAGATTCAACGGCGTGATGCGCGCGATGGCCAGGCCCGCCCCGGCCAGCGCGCCTGCCAGGACCCGGATATCGAAGTCGTCAGGTGTGCCGCCGACCCGTTCGGCCATCACGGCGGACACCATGTCGATGTTGCGTTCCATCTCCAGTCCGAGGGCCGACCGCAACTCGGGTACGTGGTAGATCAGCGCCTGACGTTCCTGCTCGAAAGCCTGCTGCTCTGCCGGTAGCTCCGCGAAAACCGCCGCCATGGCACGACGGAAGGCAGTCAACGGCGCGAGTTCGGGCGGCTGCGCCCGGACGGCCTCGATCAGGACCGGGTCGAGGTCGTCGGCGAGCACCAGCTGTTCTTTGGTCGGGAAGTAGCGAAAGAACGTGCTCGGCGAGACCTCCGCCGCCGCCGCGATCTGCTCGACGGTGGTCTCGCCGTATCCCTGCTCGCGGAACAGCCGGAATGCTTCCAGTCGAATCGTCCGGCGGGTCCGCTCCTTCTTCCGCTCGCGCAGGCCGCGTACGGCTGGCTCTTCTCCGGACAGTTCAACCGACATGCGTCGATTCTGACGTATCGGTGTCCGCGACGCCGCCACGTCCGCTCCCGAGCCGCTCAGCGACCGGCACCGGCCCGGCCGCGACGACCTCGACGGGTTGCTTCGCTCGCAGGAAAACGACGGCGACCGCGGCCGATATCGCGCACAGCGCGGCGCAGACCCAGAGCATCGCGGCCATGCCACCGACGAACGCGCTCTGCACCTGATGCAGGACCGCCGAGTCACCGAGCTGGTGCGCCACCGCGACACCGGCGTTCACCCCGTCGGAGATCGGCTCGCGGTTCAGCGCGCCGAGTTCGGAGCGGTACCGCGTGGCCAGCACCGTGCCGAGGATCGCGACGCCGATGGTGCCGCCGGCCTGGCGCAGCGCTTGGATCAACGCGGAACCGGAGCCGGAACGTTCCTCGGTGAGCTCACCCATCGCCAGCCCCATGGCCGTGGGCATCGCCAAGCCCATGCCCACGCCGAGCAGCGCGGTCCACAGCGCGGTGAAGCCGTAGCCGCTGTCCACCGAGGTGAGCGCGCCCAATGCGAGTGCGCCCGCCAGCAGGGCGAAGCCGAGCCCGAGCAGCACCCTGGTCCCCAGCTTCGGCAGCGCCAGGTCGACCACCCTGCTGCCGACGATCAACCCGCCGATCAGCGGAAGCAGACGCAGGCCGCTGCCGAGCGCGTCGGTGCCGAGTACCGCTTGGAAATACTGCGGCGCGGTGAAGAACATGCCGAACATCGCGAAGCTGACGATGATGGAAAGCGCGGTGCCCCAGCGGAATCCGGCGGACTCGAACAGGCCGAGATCGACCAGCGGATGCGCCGTCCTGCGCTGCAGGCCCACGAAGGCGCCGAGCAGCAGCAGGCCGGCCGCGACAATGGCCCAGCCGAGCCCGTTGCCCCAGCCGTACTCACCGATCCGGATGAATCCGTAGGTGAGCCCGAGCATGCCTGCCGCCGACAGCAGTACGCCGGGCACGTCGACGCGGAATCGGTTCTCGCTGCGCGACTCCGGGACCAACGCGAGAACGGCCAACGCACCGACGATCACCATCGGCACATTGATCAGGAACACCGAACCCCACCAGAAGTCGCGCAGCAGCCAGCCGCCGACGATCGGACCGAGCGGCAGACCGATCGCGGTCGAGGTGATCCAGATGGTGAGCGCGCGCTGCCGGGCCGCCCGCTCCGGAAACAGCGACGGCAGCACCGACATGGACAGCGGAAGCATCGCCGCGGCCGCGACGCCGAGCACCACCCGTGCGGCGATCAGCTGGCCGGCCGAGGTGGCGAAAGCGCAGGCCAGCGACGCGGCGCCGAAGACGAGCAGCGCGACGAGCAGGAATCTCCTGCGCCCGTACCGATCGCCGAGCGCGCCGGCGGGCAGCATCACTCCGGCCAGCGCCAACGTGTACGCGCTGCTGAACCATTGCAGCGCGGCGGTATTCGCATTCAGGTCGACGGCGAGTGTCGGCAGCGCCACGGTGAGCACCGTGACGTCGAGCCCGATGGTCAGCATCGCCACCGACAGCGCGCCGAGCGCGAGCCAGCGGCGAGTCGAGTCGGTCTTCATGACCCCTCCATAAAATGACAGTAGCTATTTTTTAATAGTAACTCTCATTTAGGAGACCCTGTCAATACCCTGCTCCGGCGCGTGCACGGCCGACTCGCCGCGAAATCGCTAGGCTCGCGAACGATGAAGATCCGGGACTCGCGCCGCCGCGCCACACTCCGCCTCGGTTCCGCGCTGGCCGCCGTGGCCGTGATCGCGGGCTCGGCCACCACACCGTCGTTCGCCGTGCCGTCGTCGAGCCCGACGACGACGCCGTTCAGCACCCCGAACACCGACGGCTGCCCGCAGAAAACGCGCCCGCCCGCCCCGGTCGACGAGTCCGAGGTCCCGGCGCCCGGTGAGCCGACGCCCACCGCGCTGCCCATCCCGACGCCACCGGTCGGCGGTGGCCGACTCGGCGAATGCGGCCTGGTGCTACCCAAGGGCGCACCCGCTGTGCCGCAGGACATTTCGGCGACCGCCTGGCAATTGGCGGACCTGGACTCCGGTGAGGTGCTCGCGGCCAAGGACCCGCACGGCCGCTATCGGCCCGCCAGCACCATCAAGGTGCTGCTCGCCACGATCGCCTTGCGCACACTGGATTTGAACAAGGTGGTCATCGGCACCCAGGACGATGCGAACGCGGACGGCACCCGGGTCGGCATCGGACCCGGCGGCCGCTACACCAACCGCCAGCTCATGCAGGGCCTGATCATGGCCTCCGGCAACGACGCGGCGCATGCCATCGCCACTCAGCTCGGCGGCGAGGCGGCCACCGTGGCGAAGATGAACGAGCTCGCAAAGGCGTTGGGCGCCTTGGATACTCGCGCGGCCACTCCGTCCGGCCTCGACGGACCAGGCATGAGCACCTCGGCCTACGACCTGTCGGTGCTGTTCCGCGAGGCCATGACCATCCCGCTGTTCGCCGAACTCATCCACACCGAACAGGTGGACTTCCCCGGCTACCCCGCCAACCCGAAGATCGAGGGCGACAAGGACCACCCCGGCTTCCCCATCGGCAACGACAACCACCTGCTCTACGACTACGACGGCGCCATCGGCGGCAAGACCGGGTTCACCGACGACGCCAGGCAGACCTTCGTCGCCGCCGCCGAACGCGACGGCCGCCGACTCGTCGTCACCCTTCTCAAAGCCGACGTCCGGCCGCTGCGCCCCTCGGACCAGGCGGCCCGGTTGCTCGACTACGGTTTCGCGCTGCCCCGCGGCACGTCGGTCGGCAAACTCCCCGATCCGAACCGCAAGCAACCGAAAGTCGGTGCGACCCTTGCCTCCCCACCGCCCAAGGAGCAGGAGTCGCAGCCGCTGGCCGACGACGACCACGGCGACAACCGCACCGTGTGGGTCGTCGGCGGCGTCATCCTGGTGCTCGCACTGCTGCTCGGTGCGCGCCGGATGAATCGGCGCGGCTGACCCTGGGGTTCAGCGACCGCGCGGTCGGCGCAGCAGCGACAGGGCAAGGGCGGCAAGGGCTCCCGCGCCGAAGAAGGTCGCGCCCGCACCGACGGAGAGTTCACGGACCGACGTGCGCGGGCTGATGACGGCGGCGGGCGGGGCGGGGATATCCGCTTCGGGTTCGTTGTCGGAGGCGGTGGCGGCCCAGGCCGTCGCGAACAGGATGATGCGGTAGGTGACGTAGCTGAAGACCATCAGGCCGATGATCGAGCCGAAGGCGGCCCCCGCCGGGCTGCTCAGCACCGTCTGCAGATAGATCGACGCGACGAACTTGAATATCTCGAAGACGACGGCGGCGAGTGCGGCGGCCTTGGCGGCGCTGGCCAGGGTGACCGGTTCGCGCGGCAAGCGGGCGATGATCCAGGCGAACACCGCCCAGGAGGCGAGGAAGCCGAGAAAGATCGACACGATGGCCAGCAGGAAGCGCGCGCCGGGCAGGTGCGAGAGGCCGAGGCTGACCAGCAACCTGGCTCCGAGCGTGCTGGAGCCGAGCGCGGAAAGGCCTAGGGAGACAACGAAGGCCAGGCCGAGGCCGAGCAGCGCACCGAGGTCGGACAGCTTGGCCAGGAACCAGTTCTGCTCCTCGCTCTTCTGCTCCCACTGCTCGGTCAGCGCCGCGCGCAGGTTCGCCATCCAGCCGAGACCGGTATAGAACCCCGCGAGCAGGCCGAGGATGCCGACGGTGCCGCGCGAGTCGACGGCCTGGTCGACGAGGTCGTTCAGTTGGGTGCCGAGCGAACCCGGAATGTTGTCGACGATCTTGGTCTGTAGCTCACCGAGCAACTCCGGGTGGCTCGACAGCACGAAACCCGCGACCGCGAAGGCGACCATCAGCAGCGGAAACAGCGACAGCACCGTGAAATACGTGATGCCCGCCGCGTAGTAGTCGCCGCGCTGGCGCTGATACCGCCCGCCCGCGCGCACCAGATGGTCCAGCCATGGCCGTGCCTGGATTCGTCGCTCGATCCACGCCTTGATGTTGTCGATCACCTGCACCTGTTCGCCCCTTCAGGAGAGATCTCGCAGGCGCCCGGCCGCTACCTGGCCAGCAGGCCCATGCGGTCGTATACCTGTGCGAGGGTGTTGCCGGCGATCTCTCGCGCGCGCTCGGCACCGGCGGCGAGGATACGGTCGAGTTCGCCCTGATCCGACAAATACTCTTGCACCTTCGCCTGCAATGGCGTGACAAATTCGACCAGCGCGTCGGCGACGTCGGCTTTCAGATCACCGTAACCCTTGCCCGCGTAATCCTGTTCGAGCGTCACGATCGGGTTGCCGGTCAGCGAACTCAGGATCACCAGCAGGTTGCTCACGCCCGGCTTCTGCTCCGGGTCGTAGCGGATCTCGCGCTCGGTGTCGGTGACGGCCGAGCGAATTCGCTTGGCGCTGATCTTCGGATCGTCGAGCAGGTTGATCAGGCCCGCGTCGGAGGCGGCGGACTTGCTCATCTTCGAGGTCGGATCCTGCAGGTCGTAGATCTTGGCGGTGCCCTTGACGATGTGCGCCTCCGGCACCACGAACGTCTTCTTGAACCGGGTGTTGAAGCGTTGTGCCAGGTTTCGGGTCAGCTCCAGATGCTGGCGCTGATCCTCACCGACCGGCACCTGGTGTGGGCGATAGAGCAGAATGTCCGACGCCATCAGCACCGGATAGGTGAACAACCCGACCGACGCGTTCTCCGCACCCTGCTTGACCGACTTGTCCTTGAACTGAGTCATCCGGCTGGCCTCGCCGAATCCGGTGATGCAGCTGAGCACCCAGGCCAGCTCGGCGTGCTCGGGCACCTGGCTCTGCACGAACAGCGTCGACTTCTTCGGGTCGATACCGATGGCGAGCAGCTGCGCGACGGCGGCCCTGGTCTGGGCCCGCAGCCCCTTCGGGTCCTGCGGCACGGTGATCGCGTGCAGGTTCGGGATGAAGTACAGCGCGTCGTAGTCGTCCTGCATGGTCACCCAGTACTGCAGCGCCCCAAGGTAGTTGCCGAGGTGGAACGAGGTACCGGTGGGCTGGATCCCGGAAAGGACCCGCTGCTTGCGTTCAGCGGCCGGGGTTTCTGCAGGAACGGACATACCCCGATCTTTCCATGGCCTTCAAGCGGAATTTCGCTCCACCCAGTTACGCGGGTCCACACCCGGCATGCTCGGCCGTCCGGCATCGACGAGCTGGTGTTCGCGCCGCGAGACGAGCTTGTAGACCGGGGCACTCGGCCCGGCCAGGGTGCCGCGCAGCAGGGGCGGCACCAGCGGCGGCGCCAGATGGGCGGTGCGGACGGCCTGCGCGAGCGCGCGATAGGCGATCTGGTCGGTCCGCCCCCAGCGCATCCCGTACAGCTGACGGATCCGCGGCGGCAGGCTGCCCTGCACCAGCAGGAAGAACGCCGAGGTGACCTGGTGCATCGGCATGCGCTGCGGGTACGGCACGCGCTGCCCGGCCAGGTAGGAGCCGACCAAGCGCGCCTCATCGGTGAGGAACAGTTCGTCGGAGGCGAGATAGGCGTCGAAGGACGCGCGGAACTCGGGGTAACTGGCCGGCGCCGCGTCGGCGGGCATGCCGAACAGCTCGGCCCAGCGCACATAGTCCTGGTACAGGCCCTCGCGCTCGCCGTCGGTCATCGGGCGCACCAGCAGGTCGTACATCACCTCGGCGGAGTCGAAGGTGAACGCCATCGTCATGTACATCAGGTGCGGGTCGAGCGCGGAATAGCCGGTACCCGCGGGGTGGTGTGCCCCCGCGTCCTCGGGCAGCGTGCCGCGCACCCTGGCGTGTTTCTTCGTGGTGAAGGCCAGCGCCCGATCCGCCTCGGCTCTGCTACCCAGGAACACCGCCTCGAACAGGTGGCCGGTGAGTGAGAGCCGGGTGTACGGGGTCATCCGATGCTCGGTGTTCTCCGCGGTGCCGACGTAGAGCAGTGGATGAACCGCACCGACAACCAGGGCGCGTTGGCCGTAGGTCAGGCCGACCGCGCGCTTGCTCATCACCCGCCGGGCCATCGAGTGGTCGCTGAAGTAGCCGGGCTCGGACATCACTGCCTCCTCGTCGAGAGCATCTGGCAACAGCATCCGCCAGATTCGCGAATCTGGCAATACTCTCTGCCAGAATCGTGCCGTGCCAGAATCGAAGTCGTGATTGCATCGCGGAGCGATTCCGGGACGGCGCAGCGAACCTACGGCGGGGTGTCCGCGGAGGAACGCCGGGCGCAGCGGCGCGCGGCGCTGCTCGAGGCCGCGCTGGAGATCATCGGCACCCAGGGGCTCGCCAAACTGACGGTGTCGGGGCTGTGCGCCCAGGCCGGGCTCAACGAGCGGTACTACTACGAAAGCTTCGACAGCCGCGATGCCGTGCTGACCGCGCTCATCGACACGATCGCCGAGGAGCTCGCGATCGCGATCGTCGCGGCGGTCGGCACCGCGCCGAAGGACTCCAGGAGTACCGCGCGGGCCGCGATCGCCGCGGGCATCCACCTGCTCACCGACGACCCGCGCAAGGCCAAGGTCGCCTTGGTCGCAGGCATGGCGACGCCGGAGTTGCGTGCCCGCACCACCGAAACCGTCCGGGTGTTCGCACGGATGGTCGCGGCGGAGGGCATCGACTTCTACGGCATCGACGACCCCGACTCGGATCCGGCGATCGACTTCCGGGCCAACTACCTGGTCGGCGGCCTGGTGCAGACACTCACCGCCTGGCTACATGGCGAGCTGACGCTGAGTCGCGACGAGCTGATCGAGCACACCACCGATGTGTTCGTCTTGCTCGGTGAGGATTTGGCGCGCCGCTTGGCGTGACGGCGCGCCCGGGTCAGAGCTCCAGCGAAACGTCCTGCAAACCCGTCGTTTCGCCTTGCAGGACAACACGAAACGCGATTCCCTTACGCGCCCAATGATCGGCACAGTCGCGCATCGCCTCGGCGAACCAGGTCCGCTCGGCCGGCTCCTCGGCCAGCAGGAGGGCCGAATCGCGGAGCACGACAACGTATCCCGCGCCCTCACCGAGGAAATCGTCCAGGTCACGCAGGCATTCGTCGAAGGCGTCCTTGTTCTCGCCGAAGTAGTACGGGAACTGGAGGGCGGCGGCAACCTCGTCGAACACCCGCGCCACGGTCTGCATCTTCGCGCCGCGCAGCTCACGGACCAGGTAACCGGACGGCGCACGGTAGCGCAGGCCGCTCAGTTCGGCGGCGTCGACGGTGACCGCGCCGAGGGCGGGCGCGGCCGCCCGCTGTGCGCGCGAGGCGACCTCGATCGGGCGAGATAAGAACTGCGACAACGGCATTACCTTGGACATCAGCGCATCCTCGTGAAGGTCTCGTAATGGTCTCCGGTGTACCAGGCCGTTCCGTCGCTGCCGGTGACGATGCGTTCGGCGTCCCTGGATCGGCCGCGCTGCTTGGGATTGACGTCCCACTCCTGGTAGGTGATCGGTTTGCCCGCAGCGTCTTTGGCGGCCAGCGTGCCCGCGCGGTTCATCCAGCGGTCGCCGCCCTTGGTGCCCGGCGCGTTCGCCGAATCGGGCCAGCGGCCCGCGTCGATCTCGCGCAGGGTGGTGTAGGCGCGGTCGGGTACGCCCGGTGCGCGACTGGCCGGCGCCTCCGCGGGCCGCGGCGTACCCGCGGCGGGCGCGCTGCTGGTGGGACGGGCCGTTGTCGAGGTGGCGGCGGTGTCGTCGCCACCACCGCGCAGGCCGAGCACCGCGACGACGATCAGCGCGAGCGCCACCGCGCCCAGACCCGCCAGCGCCCGAATGGCTCTCGGCGACAAGCTCATCGGTACTGCACCGTGACCGGCGCATGATCGGACCAGCGCTGGTCGTAGGCGGCGGCGCGGTCCACCACGGCCTGTTTGGCGCGCGCCGCGAGGTCGCCGCGGGCGAGTTGGTAGTCGATGCGCCAGCCGGTGTCGTTGTCGAAGGCGCGGCCACGATAGGACCACCAGCTGTACGGGCCGTCGACCTCCGGATGCAGCTTGCGCACCACGTCGACGTAGCCTGCGGCGAGCAGCTCATCGATCCAGGCCCGCTCCTCCGGCAGGAAACCGGCGGACTTCAGGTTGCCTTTCCAATTCTTGAGGTCTCGCTCGGTGTGCGCGATGTTCCAGTCGCCGCTCACCACGAAGTCACCGGTGCGTGCGGTGAGGTAGGCGCCGAGTTCGGCCATGTAGCGGTACTTTTCGTCCTGGCGCGGCGTACCCGCGTCACCGGAGTGCACGTAGACGCTCGCGACGGTGACGTCACCGAAGTCGGCCTCGAGATAGCGGCCGGACGCGCCGAACTCGCTGCTGCCGAAGCCGATTCGCACCGCATCCGGTGCACGCCTGGACAGGATCGCGACGCCTGCCCGGCCCTTGGACTCCGGCTCGGCATGCGCCAGACACCAGCCCTCGGCCAGCGCGGGCGCCAGCGCCGCGCTGGTCTGCTCGTCGGTGGCCCTCGTCTCCTGGACGCAGACGATGTCGGCCTCCGTGGCGGCGAGCCAGGCCAGCATGCCTTTGCCCGCGGCCGCGCGGACGCCATTTACGTTCACGGTCGAAATGATGTAGGCCACCGGACGACCGTACAATGCTGGTCAGATGAACTCCCTCGGACATCGCCGTCCAGGAAAGAGTGATGCCATGTCGTCCGACACCCCCAAGTCCCCCGCCGCCGCGCAACGCGCCACAAGCGCCGCCCGCGGGCCGGTCACCACCAAGGCCCGACCGCAGCTGCCCAAGGCCGTCAAGGCCCTGCATCTGGGATCCGGTGACCCGTTGCTCCTGTTGCACGGCTTCATGATGTCGCCGCACTGCTGGGAGCAGACCGCGGCGCGGCTGGCGAGCCAGTGCGAGGTGTACGCGCCCGCCTTCGCGGGGCACTGGGGCGGCGAGCAGGTAGCAGGCTGGTCGGTCGATGTGCACTTGCTGGCCGACCGTATCGAGGATCAGCTCGATGACCTCGGCTGGCGCACCTGCCACATCGCGGGCAACTCGCTCGGCGGCTGGGTCGGTGTCGAACTCGCCAGGCGCGGGCGGGCCCGCACGCTCACCCTCGTCGCACCGGCGGGTGGCTGGCACGCGCCGTCACTCACCTCGCTGCGCAGCAATCTGAAGTTCCTGTCGCTGGTCCCGATCGTCGAAATCGGCAAGCGCCTGGGCGGTTTCGCGGTCAACAACCCGATCGCCCAGCGCTTCGCACTGTTGTGGTTGAGCAAGAACGCCGCCGCGGTCTCCCGCCGCGACGCCGCGGCCGCCGTCATGGCCGCGCTGCACTGCCCGTCTCTGCTCCCTTTTGTCGTGAGCAGCATGCGCGGTCCAGGGCAGGCCGACCTGTCCACCCTGGAGACGCCGGTCCGGCTACTGCTTTCCGAGTACGACCGCGTGATCCCCAACCGCGTCTATGCCCGCCGCTACCTGAAGGAACTTCCCGAGTCCGCCGACCGCATCGTCGTGCACGGCGTCGGGCACGTGCCCATGCTCGAGGCGCCAGACCGTATCGCAACCCTCATCGCCGAGCACGTGTACGCCAGTCGCAACCGTCTTCGCGCGGTCTGAGGCGCGGGATATCCACAGGTCAGGAAGTTATCCCCAGATCGACGAATAGGCCTCGATCCGATCTTGCCGACGACCTACTGTTCGAGGCATGGGGAGCACACCAGTAGATCGCGTGGTGCATCAACTTCGCGGCGACGTCGACGGGCTGTACGAGCTGACCAACAACACCAACCGAGAGGTCAAGAGTACAAACGGCCTAGCCCGCGGCGTCGACCAACGGCTGCGCCGGTTGGAGAAGACAAGCGGGCGCCAGTTCGGCCTACTACTGGTCACGCAACGACAGCACGGACACCGTCTGGAAGGCGTGGAGTCCCGCTTCGGAGACGTTGCGGCACAACTGAACCAGGTCGGCACAGCAATGGACCGGCACTCCGAGGTCCTCGACGAGACGGTGAGCCGACTGGCAACGCTCGAGATCGTGGTGGGCGGCGTGGCAGGGCGGACAACGGCCTTGACCGACCAGGTAGACGGCCTGTCCGGTCGGATCGACGGCCTGACCGGACATTTGAACGGACTCGGAGGGCGAGTCGACGGCCTGGCAGGACAAATGAACGGCCTCGCGGGGCGCGTCGACGGCCTGGCAGACCGGATGGACGGCCTCACCGTAGGAGTCAGCGGCCTCACGGAACAGATGGACGGCCTCACCGTACGAGCCGACGGCCTGACGGGGCGGATGGACGGCCTCACAGAACAAGTCGAGGGCCTGACAGGGCGAATGGACGGCCTCGCCGGGTGCG
>NZ_JBIUBB010000006.1:0-683279 GCF_044547795.1 Nocardia sp. NPDC052316 | reverse complement strand
GTCGACGGCCTCACAAACCGGATCGACAGCCTGGCAGGGCAAGTCGACGACCTCACGCAACGAATGGACGGCCTCGCCGGGTGCGTCGACGGCCTCACAAACCGGATCGACAGCCTGGCAGGGCAAGTCGACGACCTCACGCAACGAATGGACGGCCTCACCGGGTGCGTCGACGGCCTGACGGACCGGATCGACGGCCTGGCAGGGCAAATGGCTGGCCTCACGGGGCGCGTCGACGGCCTGACGGACCGGATGGATGGCCTCACAGGGCGTGTCGAAGGCCTCACGGAACGAGTGGACGGCCTCATGGGACGCGTCGACAACCTGACAGACCGGATCGACGGCCTCACAGAACAGATGGGCGGCCTCGCAGAACAGATGGGCGGCTTTACAGAACGAGTTGACGGCCTGGCAGGAAAAGTGGACGGACTGACAGTGCGAGTGAGCCGGGTCGAAGGTCAGATGACTCAACTGACTTCGGCGGTGCAGCAGAACTCGGTGACTCTCGATCTGGTGGTCGAGCTACTGCGGAAGCAACGGTTGGTGCCGCACGAGGTTGAGGGGTAGCCGGTGTGCAGGACACGACGGCGGTCCGGCGATGGTCGCTCGGCTGGTTGCCGGCACGGTCACAAGGCATCCGCACTGACCCCGCTGGAAGGGAAGGGATGCGTCGGGGATCGGGTTCGGCCGATCCGCAACCGCGACAACTCGACTCGGTTGCCGCCGGAGGCGTGAGCTCAGGATGCGACGCCGGTCTGCTTGCTGTCGCTGCGGGGAAATCCCAACAGGAGTCGGCAGATCTCGTCGGGCACATCGAGTTGTGGGCAGTGGCCGACACCGGGAAGTGCCACGAACTCGCTATCGGGCAACAAGGCGTGCAACGCACGACCGGCGGACACTGGGATGATGCGGTCCTCGGTGCCGTGCACGATGAGGACCGGGCAGGTGAGGACGAGATCGGTGTGGCCGGACGGGTGTTCGCGGGCGTAGCGGACGGCATCACGGCCACGGGCGGCGACGGCCGCCATGTCGGGTACCGAACGTACTGCGGAGGTGAGGAATTCACGGTCGGCGACCACGCCTGGGCCATAGACGAACAGCGCTACCGCGCGCCGTACAGCCCAGCGCACCAGGGCGGTCGGGATCGGCAGCGACCCGACCAGACGAAAGAACCTGCGGTATTCGCGCAGCCGACCCACCCTGGCCAACCAGTGACGGGCCAGCAGTGGCTCGTCGAGGGTGACCACCGCGGTGACCGCACCACTCGGATGACGTGCGGCAGCGTGCAACGCGGTCGCCGCACCGAGCGAGTTGCCGACAAGGGTCAATGGACCGTGTTCCGCGATGATCGCGTCCACGAAGGCATCGAACTGCGGGGTCAACGGCCCAGGTGCCCGCTGGTCCGCCAGCCCGAAGCCGGGCAGGTCGACGGCGAACGCCGTACGGCCCGCCGCCGCCAGGCCGGCGAGAACGCCACGCCAGGTGTCCGCGCTGTCGGCGTAACCGTGCAACAGCAGGATCGGCGTGCCGGTCCCCGATACCGAGAGCACTCGGGTGCCGACATCGTTGTAGCGGGCGGTGGTTTCAGTGATCATCGGCCGATTGCCCCTTACCAGCACGCAACCACGCGGGGTGCGCGCGACTAACGGCGTTTCGAGGGCAGGACGAGAAGTCCCGGGCGCGCACGCCGTTGTGGCGCGCCCGGGGCTCGGCGAAACCGTTACGCCAACAGACCTTTGGCGATGTGGGTCACCTGAATCTCGTTGCTGCCCGCGTAGATCATCAGCGACTTGGCGTCGCGCGCAAGCTGTTCCACGCGGTACTCGGTCATGTACCCGTTACCGCCGAACAGCTGCACCGCCTCCATCGCGACCTCGGTGGCCGCCTCGGACGCGTAGAGCTTCATGGCCGACGCCTCGGCGAGCGTCGGCGGCTTACCGGCGCGACCCCGCTCCAGCGTGTTGAACACCATGTTCTGCACGTTGATCCGGGCGATCTCCATCTTGGCCAGCTTGAGCTGGACGAGCTGGAAGCGACCGATCTCCTGACCCCAGAGTTTGCGGTTCTTCGCGTAATCCAGGCAGAGCCGGTGACATTCGTTGATGATGCCGAGCGCCATGAAGGCCACCCCGATGCGTTCGGCGGTGAAGTTGGACCGGGCGCTGTCCCGGCCGTCGCCGCCCTTGTGCTCCTCGGTCTCACCCAGCAGCCGGTCCTTGCCGAGGCGCACGTTGTTGAAGAACAGCTCGCCGGTGGGCGAGGCGTGCAGGCCCATCTTCTTGAACGGCTTGCCCTGGGTGAGACCGTCCATGCCCTGGTCGAGGACGAAGGTGAGCACCTTGCGTTCGCGCTTGTCGCCGCCGTCGCCCTCGTCGAGCTTGGCGTAGACGATCATCACGTCGGCGAACGGACCGTTGGTGATGAAGGTCTTCTGACCGTTCAACAGGTAGTCGTCGCCGTCGCGCCGGACGTAGGTCTTCATGCCGCCGAACGCGTCGGAGCCCGAGTCGGGCTCGGTGATCGCCCACGCCGCAACCTTTTTCATGGTCACGATGTCGGTGAGCCAACGCTCCTGCTGCGCCAGCGTGCCGCGCGACATGATGGTGGTGGCGCCGAGACCGATGCTGACACCCATCGCGGTGACCAACCCCATGCAGACGCCGGACAGTTCACCGATCAGCACCGCCATCAGCGATTCCTGCCCGGCGAACGGGCTGCCGCCGGAGGACTTGTCCCGCTTCTTCTCCGGTAACGGCTCGCCCGCGGCGATCGCTTCAGCCTTGGCACGCTGCTTCGCCAGCAGCTTCTGCACCGCTTCGCCGCCCATGGCGTCGATCCCGAACTCGCTGAACAGCTTCCGGATGATCGGATACGGCAACAGTTCGCCGCTGTCGAGCGCGTCCAGGTTGGGCCGGATTTCCTTGTCGATGAACGTCCGCACGGCATCGCGGATCAGCACATCGGTCTCGGACCATTCGAACATCGTTGTTCTCCTACTCTCGCCCGTACGTCACGGTAGCCGTGCGGAGATGTCGTCGATCAGCCACGGTCCGTCGGTCTCGATCGTCTTCACGTCGTGCCAACCGGCCAACTCGGAGATGGCCCCGCCCTGCACCGCGAACACCTTGCCGGTGATGGGGCACTTGTCCGAGGCCAGGTAGGCCACCAGCGGCGAGATATTGGCCGGACTGAACGCGTCGAACTCGCCCTCTTCGATCTCGTCCGCCTCGGCCGCCATCATGGCGCCCATGCCGGGTGTGGCCAGCGTGAGGCGGGTGCGTGCGATCGGCGCGATGGCGTTGACCCGCACCCCG
The DNA here is from genome assembly GCF_044547795.1 of Nocardia sp. NPDC052316. NCBI lineage: Bacteria > Bacillati > Actinomycetota > Actinomycetes > Mycobacteriales > Nocardiaceae > Nocardia > Nocardia sp. NPDC052316. The sequence continues at coordinate 679,965 of NZ_JBIUBB010000006.1, read as the reverse complement.
TAGCGGGCCAGCTCGTCGGCCGCGACAAGGGTCAGCGCGGCGATCCCCGCCTTGGCCGCGCCGTAGTTGGCCTGGCCCGCGTTCGGCACCGTGGTGCCGGAGGCGGACGCGGTGTTGATCACCGCGGCGTTCGGCTGATTGCCCGCCTTGCTCTGGTCTTTCCAGTAGGCGGCGGCGTGGTGCAGCACGGCGGCGTGCCCCTTGAGGTGCACCGCGATCACCGCGTCCCACTGCGCCTCGTCCATGCCCGCGATGAACGCGTCGCGCAGGATGCCCGCGTTGTTGACCACGATGTCGAGGCCGCCGAGCTCGGCGACCGCCTGGTCGATGACGCTCTTCGCGCCGTCCCAGGTGGCGATGTTCGCGGTGTTCGCGATCGCCTTGCCGCCCGCGGCGATGATCTCGTCGGCGACTTCTTGTGCGGGGGTGAGGTCGGAGCCCTCACCCTCGTTGCTGCCGCCGAGGTCGTTCACGACCACGGCCGCGCCCTCCCGCGCGAACAGCAGGGCGTGCTCGCGGCCGATGCCACGACCCGCACCGGTGATGACGGCTACTCGACCTTCGAGTGCACCCATCGATGTCTCCTCTTCCTGAATTCTGTGCTGAATAGTGCGGCGGGATACCGGCTTCGCCGTCAGTCGGCTATCTCAGCGAGCCCGTCGCTGAGCACCACGTCTTCGCCGCGCACGGTCTCGAAGGCATAGGTCGTCACGCCGTCCGCCGAGCCCACCTGCCAGATGCGGGTCTCCAGATCGTCACCGGGAAAGACCATCTTGGCGAAGCGCACCGCAAATCGCTTGAGCCGGTTGACATCCGACCCGCCGACCTCGGTGAGCACCGCCCAGGACGCGAAGGCCATGGTGCACAGCCCGTGCGCGATGATGCCGGGCAGCCCGGCATCCTTGGCGACCTGATCGTCCAGGTGCAGCGGCACCGGATCACCGGAAGCCGGTGAGTAGCGGAAGGTTTGGTCGTCGTCGACGTGCTGCGCGACGACGGCCACCGGCCGCTGCGCGCGCAGGCTGTCGTCGAACTTGTGCGGCGGCGCCGCGGCGCCGACCGTCTTGCCCGCGTCGATATTGCGGAAGAACGCGGTCAGGTACTGCTCGTTGACCAGTTCCCCGGCCTCGGTGCGGCATTCGATAAGGATGGTGATGGCGGTGCCGTTGGACCGGCTGGTGTAACCGGTCGCCTTGGCGCGCGAGACCAGCTTGTCGCCCGGCTGGATGGCCCGGTGGAAGTGGAAGTCCTGCTCGCCGTGCACCACTCGGCCGAAGATGTCCATCGGCGCGACCTCGATCACCGGCATCATCATCGCCTCGAAGACGGGGACGATCGCGAAGACCGGCGACGCGACCTTGCCCGTCAGGTGGGCCTCGATCGGATCGTTGGTGGCCGCGGCGTATTCGGCGATCCGCTCCCCGGTCACCTCGAATGTCTCGTCGTCACACCAGGTTTCGAGACCGGCGTCGTCGAACTCGACCAACCGCGCCGCACTGGTCTCCGAAGTCATGCTGCGCCCCTTTCGACGGGAGCCGCAAGCCCTGCGTGGTTACCCAGGCGGCCGCCGGTCGTCATGCCGAGGCCAGCGCGTCGAGCTGCTCGAGCGACTTGTCCAGCTGCTTGAGGCCGTCCTTCTCCACCGCCTTGCCGAGCGCGCCCTTGATCAGCGCGCCCTCGAAGTCGCCGGAGACCAGGATGGTGCTGCCGCCGTCGCCCTTGGGCTGGATGTCGAAGGTGAATTCGGTCTTCACACCGGCCATTCCGATGCCGCCGAGGGTCAGTTTGGTCGGCTGCTCGACGGACACGACGGTCCATTCGAGCTTGTTCGCCATGCCGAGCATGACGATCTTGGCGACCAGCTTCGCGCCCTCGGTCAGCACGGCGGGCGGCTCCTCCATGAAGCGCTCGTGGATGGTGAACCACTTGTCCCAGGTGTTCGGGTCGGAGACGACCGTCCAGAGCGCCTCGGGGGTGGCGTTGACGTCCTTGGTGGCTTCGATGTGTCCCATGAGATGACTCCTCGTCGAGTGTCGTTGTGCGAGTTCGGTGCGGTTGGCGCGGCGCTCAGCGGTCGGCGCGCTGGTAGGCGGTCACGACCGCAGCGCCGCCGAGGCCGATGTTGTGCTGCAGGCAGGCGGTGACGTTGTCGACCTGGCGTTTGTCCGCGGTGCCGCGCAGCTGCCAGGTGAGCTCGGAGCATTGCGCCAGACCCGTCGCGCCCAGCGGATGCCCCTTGGAGATGAGACCGCCGGAGGGGTTCACCACCCACTTGCCGCCGTAGGTGGTCAGGTTGTCGTCGACCAGCTTTCCGGCCTCGCCCTCGCCGCACAGGCCGAGCGCCTCGTAGGTCAGCAGCTCGTTCGCCGAGAAGCAGTCGTGCAGCTCGATGGCCTGGAAATCCGCCGGGCCGAGGCCGGACTGCTCGTACACCCGCTGCGCGGCGTGGACGGTCATGTCGTAGCCGACCAGGTTCTTGGCGGTCTCGTCGAAGGTCGACTTGAAGTCGGTGGTCATCGCCTGCCCGACGATCTCGACGGCTTGGGCGGCCAGATTGTGCTTGTCCACGAAGGCCTCGCTGGCCAGGATCACCGCACCGGAGCCGTCGGAGGTCGGCGAGCACTGCAGCTTGGTGAGCGGGTCGTAGATCATGCGCGAGCCGAGGATGTCGTCCATCGAGTACTCGTCCTGGAACTGCGAGTACGGGTTGTTCACCGAGTGCTTGTGGTTCTTGTAGCCGATCTTGGCGAAGTGCTCGGCGGTGGTGCCGTACCGCTTCATGTGCTCACGACCGGCCGCGCCGAACATCCACGGCGCCACCGGGAAGAGCACCTCGGAGATCTCGGCGAGCGCCATGATGTGCCTGGCCATCGGCTGTTCGCGGTCGTCCCAGGTGGAGCCGAGCGAGCCGGGCTGCATCTTCTCGAAGCCGAGCGCCAGCGTGCAGTCGGCCAGGCCGCCTCGAATCGACTGTGCCGCGAGGTAGAGCGCGGTCGAGCCGGTGGAACAGTTGTTGTTGACGTTGACCACCGGGATGCCGGTCATGCCGAGCTCGTAGACCGCGCGCTGGCCGGAGGTGGATTCGCCGTAGACGTAGCCGACGTAGGCCTGCTCGACCAGGTCGTAGGCGATGCCCGCGTCGGCGAGCGCCTTGGTCCCCGACTCCCGCGCCATGTCCGGGTAGTCCCAATCGCTGCCGTCTTCGTTCTTGCGGCGGCCCGGCTTCTCGAACTTCGTCATGCCGACGCCGACGACGTAGACCTTGTTCGCCATCGAACTCCTCAGGTTGTGCCCGTCCCGGCGTGCCTCGCCGGGTGCCGCCCGCAGGGGGCGGTGACCGATCCGTCCGGATCCGCTGAAACAAACATACAGAGATGTATGTAAGTACGCAAGGCTGTCAGCGTTACCCGAGGTTGCGGATATCTAATAGCCAGGTGGTAGCGCCTGGTCGCCGACATACAGCCAAAGGTGTATGTCTTGCCAGTTCAGGCTGGTACGCACGCCTTCCCAGCGACCCGCGCGCCGCGCTCACCGCATTGCTGTGACGTGACTCACCGCCCGCGATGACGTAACAGCCGCGTAATCGTTCGGAAATTCCCCGTCCACAACCGTGTACGACCGTCGAACGGTTGCTGTTGTTGATGCGGGGATGAGGAGTAAACGTGGTCGAGCTCGATACCCGATCGTCGAATGCGGACGGGATCGCCGCGGCGAAGGAAACACTCGAGGACTACACCCTGCGGTTCGCGCCACGCAGTTACCGGAAATGGAGCCCGGCCGTCGTCGGGATCTCCGCCCTCGGCGGCATCGCCTACCTGGCCGACTTCGCCATCGGCGCGAATATCGGTATCGCGCACGGCACCGGAAACGCTTTGCTCGGAATCGGTTTCTTCGCGATCGTCGTGATGCTGACCGGATTTCCGCTGGCCTATTACGCGGCGCGCTACAACCTCGATCTCGACTTGATCACCCGCGGTAGCGGATTCGGTTATTACGGCTCGGTGCTCACCAATGTCGTGTTCGCCTCGTTCACCTTCATCTTCTTCGCGCTGGAGGGGTCGATCATGGCCCAGGGGCTGGAACTCGGCCTCGGCGTGCCGCTCTGGCTCGGCTATCTCGTGTCGACGGTGCTGATCTTCCCGCTGGTCATCTACGGCATGAACACGCTGGCCAAGCTGCAGGTCTGGACGACACCGCTGTGGCTGCTGCTGATGGTGCTGCCGTTCGGGTTCCTGCTGGTGCGCCACCCGGATTCGGTGTCGTCGTTCTTCGCCTACGGCGGCGAGAACGGTTCCGGGGTAAGCATTTCCGGCACGCTGCTGGCCGCGGGCGTGTGCCTGTCGCTGATCGCGCAGATCGCCGAGCAGATCGACTACCTGCGCTTCATGCCGCCGCGCACGCCGGAGAACGCCCGTAAGTGGTGGGGCTGGATGCTGCTCGCCGGACCGGGCTGGGTGGTCTTCGGTGCGCTCAAGCAGGTGGTCGGGCTGTTCCTCGCGGTGTATCTGATCGCGAATCTGCCTGCCGCGCAGGGCATCGCCAACCAGCCGGTGCACCAGTTCCTGGAGATCTACCGGGACATGGTGCCGGGTTGGCTGGCCATGACGCTGGCCGTGGTGCTCGTCGTGATCAGCCAGATCAAGATCAATGTCACCAATGCGTACTCGGGGTCGCTGGCCTGGACCAACTCCTACACCCGGGTCACCAAGTCCTACCCCGGCCGGCTCATCTTCCTCGCGGTGAACCTGGTGATCGCGCTGATCCTGATGGAAGCCAACATGTTCGACTTCCTCAACAACATCCTCGGCTTCTACGCCAACTGCGGCATCGCCTGGATCGTCACCGTCGCAACGGATATCGCGGTCAACAAGTACCTGCTGAAGATCTCGCCGAAGCAACCGGAGTTCCGCCGCGGCATGCTCTACGACTTCAACCCCGTCGGCCTGGTCGGCTTCGGGCTCTCGGCGGTGCTGTCGATCATGACGTTCTTCGGCCTCTTCGGCGACCTGCTCAAGCCGTACTCACCGATCGTCGCGCTGGTGGTCGCGTTCGTCGCCACCCCGCTCACCGCGATCGCCACCAAGGGCAAGTACTACCTGCGCCGCAGCGACGACGGCATCGACCTGCCGATGTTCGACGAGCACGGCAACCCGTCCGGCGAAACGCTGACCTGCCACGTCACCGGACTGGAGTTCGAACGCCCGGACATGATCGCCTCGGCGGTCCCCGGTCCCGAGGGGGAAATCCAGTACATCAGCTCGCTCGCACTGTCCACCGACAAACACGGTCACCACCTGCTCCCCCAGCAGCACTGACCGCCGCCAGGGGCATGGCCGCGCACGCCGCTGCCATGTCCCTGCGCGGAGCAACGCGTGGTAAGCCGCTCTGTCGCTGCGATTTCGGCTAGAGTCGATGCCACGTTACCCACCCAGGGGGTCGGATGTTGTTGCGGCGGTTCGGGATTGCAGTGATCTCGGCAATCGTGCTGGTCGGCTCGGCGGCGACGGGCGCGGTGGCCGCTCCGGCGGTCACCGATCGCGCGCCACTGCAACGGGCAATGAACGAGCTGATCGCCGCGGGCGCGGCCGGTATCCAAGTGCGGGTGCACGATGGGCGCGGCGAGTGGACCGGTACCGCCGGCGTAGCGCAGGTGGACCGGCCGGAGCCGGTACCGGCGGACGGCCGGTTCCGTATCGGCAGTATCACCAAGATGTTCGTGGCCACGGTGCTGCTGCAGTTGGTGGGTGAGGGCAGGCTCGGGCTGGACGATCCGGTGCAGCGGCACCTACCGCAGTTCGGCCTCGACCCGCGCATCACCGTCCGAATGGTGTTGCAGCACACCAGCGGCCTGTTCAACTACACCGGCGAACTGAAGCCCGACGGCAGCTTCGAAGAGGGAATCCTGCCGACCTCCGGCAGGGCGGCCGTGGACGCCGTCCGCCGGGACTACCGGCCCGACGAACTGATCCGGACCGCACTGGCCAAGCCCGCACTGTTCGAACCCGGCGCCGACTGGTCCTACTCCAACACGAACTATCAGCTGGCCGGACTGCTGATCGAAAAGGTCACCGGCCTGCCGTACAGCGTGCAGATCTACGGCCGAATCGTGGCGCCGCTGGCCCTCTGGGAGACCTTGGTTCCCGGCAGTTGGCCGGAGATCATCGGACCGCACGCACACGGCTACCTGTCCTACGGCGAAGGCGACGCACAGATCACCGCCGACATGACCAGCCAGAATCCGACCTGGGCCGGGGCCGCCGGGGAGATCATCTCCACCACCCGGGACCTCGACACCTTCCTGACCGCGCTGTTCGGCGGCCGGCTCCTCGCGCCACCGCTGCTCGCCGAGCTGCGGGCGACCCGGGCGATCGCGCCCGGGCTGGCCTATGGCCTCGGGTTGATGGAGCAGGAGCTGGGCCCGGACTGTGTCGGTCTCGGCCACAACGGCGGCGTTCCCGGCTACTACTCCGACGCCTACAGCACCGCCGATGGCAGTTCGCGGATCGAGGTATCGATCACCACCGGTCCCGGCGTGCGCATGGACGACCTCGAGCAGGTGGCCGAGCTTTCCGCGAGGGCGCGGTCGGTGCTCGCCGAGGGGTTGTGCGGCGAATAGGCGTCAGTCGGCCGCGCGAACGTCGGCGAGGGCGGCTTCGGCGATGTTGCGCAGGTGCGTGGTGGCGCGGCGCCAACGGCGTTGCGCGCGTTCGTTGTCCGGGTCGACGAAGTTGGAGATCAGGATGCCGCGCAGCGCATCCATCGCGGTGTAGATGAAATCGCGCGCCTCTTTGCGCCGGATCTCGTCCGGCACGAACCGGGCGACCGCCATCAACACCGCGTTGTTGACGAACGGCTCGACCTTCTCCATCGCGGCGGCCAGCACCGGATCGGTGCGCCCGGCCACCCACAGTTCGACGGTCGCGATGAACAGCGGACCCTGGTGCAGCTCCCACAGGAACTCCAGCGCCGCGGCGACCGGATCGTCGCCGCGCTCGACCTTGGCCATCTCCCGCATCGCGGTCTCGGCGCGCAGTTGCGCCAGGTGGCTGATCGCGGCCACCACCAGATCGGTCTTGGAGCCGAAGTGGTGCACCTGCGCGCCGCGGGTGACCCCGGCTCGTTCGGCGACCCGCGGCGTGGTCGTGCCCGCGTAGCCGTACTCGACCAAGCAGTCGATGGTCGCGTCGAGCAGCCGGGTCCGCATCTCGGTGCTGCGCTGTTCCTGGGTGCGGCGCTGCGGTTTCGCGACTTCGATCCTGGCCATCCGGCGATTCTACACTTACATACAGCTCTGTATGTTCAGATGACGGCGAGCGTCAGGCGACCAGCGCGGCCGCCGCGACCAGGCGAGCGTCCCGGCGAGCCACCGCGACGGTGATCGCGAACAGCAGCACGCCGACCACGGCGAGGCCTGCCCCGACCATGGCGGGCGCGGTGTAGCCGAGACCGGCGGCGATCACGGCCCCGCCGAGCCAGGCCCCCGCGGCGTTGGCGATGTTCAGCGCGGCGTGGTTCAGCGCGGCGGCCAGGGTCTGCGCCTCGTGCGCCACGTCCATCAGCCGGGTCTGCAATCCGGGCGCCAGGGACGCGCCGGTCGCGCCGACCAGGAACGCGCCGATCGCGGCGGTGTACGGGTTGTGCGCCGCCGCGACGAAGACGGCGAGGATCACGGCCATGCCGATCATCGAGGCGTAGATGGCCCGATCGACGCCGCGGTCGGCGAGCACGCCACCGACGATATTGCCGACCACCATGCCGACGCCGAACAGCATCAGCACCACCGGTACCAGGGCGGCGGACATCCCGGCGACGCCGGTGAGGGTGGTGGTGATGTAGGTGTAGACGGCGAACATGCCGCCGAAGCCGATCGCACCGACCAGCAGGGTCAGCAGCACCTGGGGACGGCGCAGGGCGCCGAGTTCGGTGACCGGGTTGGTCATGGTGATGCCGGTGAGCTCCGGGACGTACCTGATCAGGGCGGCGACCGTCGCCAGCCCGATGACCGCGACCACCACGTAGGCGTCGCGCCAGCCGAGGTGCTGGCCGAGCCAGGTCGCGGCGGGAACGCCGACAACATTGGCGGCGCTCAACCCGAGCATAACCGCGGCAACCGCTTTGGCGCGCTGCCCGACCGGGGCGAGCGTGGCGGCGGCCAGCGAGGCCACCCCGAAGTAGGCGCCGTGCGGCAGCCCGGAGACGAACCGGGCGAGCACCAGCGTGTGGAAGGTCGGCGCGAGCACGGTCGCCGCGTTGCCCAGCGTGAACGCCACCATCAAGGCGATGAGCAGCTTCTTGCGGGACACCCGCGCGCACAGGGCGGCGAGCACCGGCGCGCCGATCACCACGCCGAGCGCGTACGCCGACACCGCGTGGCCCGCGGTCGGCTCGGAGACATGCATGGCGCGCGCGATGTCCGGCAGCAAACCCATGGTGACGAATTCTGTTGTGCCGATACCGAACCCGCCGAGTGCCAGCGCGAGCATGGCAGGCAGATGCCAAGTCGTCCGCGCGGCTTCGGGGCGTGCGGGGGCCTGGGTGGCGAGGGGAGTGGTCACGTATCCATGAAACGCCTCCGCAGGCGGTTTCGCTTCCCGAGTAAACGTGAGGTGAGACACGCCACCGTAAAGAAAACGTGCAGGTCAGAATGTAAAACCGCGCAATAGGGACACCTTTTGCGGCACGACCTGGCAAATTCCATTCGGAAACAATGACGTACCCAAAAGGGCTCCGGCCGCCGCCGACTGGATGTGGGCAGCGTCATCGGATTCGCTTCCGCCGTCGAGCCATTCGGCTCAGGCCGCGGGCGACTCGCGCTGCTCGAAGGTGCGCCGATACTCGGCGGGGGTGACACCGACGACCGCCGCGAAGTGGCGGCGCAGATTCGCGGCGGTGCCGAAACCGCACAGCCTGCTGATCCGCTCGACAGCGAAGTCGGTGGACTCCAGCAGCGCCTGCGCGCGGGCCAGCCGCTGGGTGAGCAACCACTGCTTCGGTGTGACCCCGATGGACTGCCGCATGCGCCGGTGAAAGGTGCGCGGGCTCATGGTGGCGCGGGCCGCGAGTTCCTCGACGGTGAGTGGCTGATCGAGGTGGGCGACGGCCCATTCGAGCGCCGGACCGAGGTCGGCCTCGGCGCGGGCCTGCACGGACAGGTCGACGAACTGCGCCTGGTCGCCCGACCGTCGCGGCGGGGTCACCAGGCGTCGGGCCAGCCGGTTGGCGACGGCGGCACCGAAGTCGCGGCGCACCAGGTGCAGCGAAAGGTCAACGGCGGCGGTCATTCCCCCGCTGGTGAGGATGTCGCCGTCATCGACGTAGAGCGCCGTGCCGTCGACCCGGACGGCCGGATGACGGCGGGCCAGGATCGGCGCGTGCTCCCAGTGCGCGGTGACCCGGCGTCCGTCCAGCAGGCCCGCGGCGGCCAGCGCGAACATGCCGTTGCACAGGGCGACCATCCGCGCTCCCCCGCGATGCGCCGCGCGGAGCCCGTCGAGCAGTTCCGGCGGCACCGGGCGCTCGCCGGTGACGCAGTCGTAGGCGATCGAGGGCACGAAGACGGTGTCGGCGCGCAGCAGTTCGTCCGGGCCGTACTCCGCCCGCAGATAGGCGCCGCCGCCGATCGCCGACTCGGGCGCGGCGGGCAGCACCGAGCACACCCGCAGTTCGTACCAGGGATCGGCGAGGTCGGGGTGCGGGGTACCGAAGATCGCGGCGATCACGCCGAGCTCGTAGAGGTCCCAGGGGTGCAGCGCGCCCGGCGTGACGGCGATCGCGACGACATGACCGGTCATGGCCGCCAGCATATGGCAGGAAACGTTCGGTCGAGGGCGGTCCTGCCACTCACACCCTGACGGCCCGAGCTTGAAAACTGGTCTGCGGGCGCCCACTTCATCAGCACGCACGACACTCACGGAGGAATCATGACCAGCGACCGCACAGCGGTGACCGTGCTCGGTCTCGGCCGCATGGGCGCGGCGACCGCCCAGGTCCTACTGCGCAACGGCCACCCCGTCACGGTGTGGAATCGCAGTGCCGGTCGGGCACCGCACCTGGACGCGCTCGGTGCGGTCCGGGCGGTTTCGCTCACCGAGGCGCTGAAAGCCGCGGAGCTGATCGTCATCTCGGTGCCCGAGACCGCGATCGCGGCGACGCTCCTGCACACCGCACCGGAGGCGATGGCAGGCCGCACCGTAGTGAATCTATCGACGGGACGCCCGGCCGAGGCGCGCGAGCTCGAAGCCTGGATCGCCGGACAGGGCGGGCGCTTCCTGGACGGTTCGATCCTCGGTATGGAGGAGACGATGGGCACGCCGGAGTCGACGATCATCTACAGCGGCTCCGCCGAGGCCTCGGCCGACCACCACGCGGTGATCGCCGAACTGGGCACGGCGAAGCACCTCGGGACGGAGGTCGGGCTGGCCGGCGTGCACGACCTCGCGATACTGGCGGGCATGTACGGCCTGTTCGGTGGGTTCTTCCAAGCCGTTGGCATGCTGAGCCGCGCGAACCGGAACGCGGCGGACCCCACCGGTGCACTACTGGTGCCGTGGCTGCACTCGGTCATCGACACGCTGCCCGCACTCGCCGCCCAAATCGATGACGGTGAGTTCCCGCCGACCATGGCCAGCGTCGAGGAGCATCAATTCGTCTTGCGGATGCTGCTGGCGACGAACCGCGAGCAGGACCTGCCGACCGACCTACTGGATCCGCTGCTGCGGTTGTTCGACGCGGGCGTCGAGCACGGCCACGGCGCCGACAGCCTGACGCGAGTCGTTCCGCTGCTGCTCAACAGTCCAGCCCGCACCTAGAAACAATCCGGGCACCCGTACCACCGAGTGGTGCGGGTGCCCGCGGAGCTCATCCCCCGGCGCCGGATCAATGCCAGCGCCGGGTTTGTTCACCAACTCAACGCAGTGCGCGAGCCAGGTTCGCATCGAGCGCGCCGAGGAACTCCTCGGTGCTCAGGTAGCCCTGGTCACCGCCGACGAGCGAGGCCAGGTCCTTGGTCATCTGGCCGCCTTCGACGGTCTTGATGACGACATCCTCGAGGGTCTGCGCGAAGCCGATCACCTCGGGGGTGTTGTCCAGCTTGCCGCGGTGCTCGAGCCCGCGCGTCCAGGCGAAGATCGACGCGATCGGGTTGGTCGAGGTCGGCTTGCCCTGCTGGTGCTGTCGGTAGTGCCGGGTGACGGTGCCGTGCGCGGCCTCCGCCTCACAGGTCTTGCCGTCCGGGGTGAGCAGCACCGAGGTCATCAGGCCGAGCGAGCCGAAGCCCTGCGCCACGGTGTCGGACTGCACGTCACCGTCGTAGTTCTTACAGGCCCAGACGTAACCGCCCTCCCACTTCATGGAGGAGGCGACCATGTCGTCGATCAGGCGGTGCTCGTAGGTCAGGCCCGCCGCGTCGAACTGGGTCTTGAACTCGGCATCGAACACGTCCTGGAACGTGTCCTTGAACATGCCGTCGTAGGCCTTGAGGATGGTGTTCTTCGTCGAGAGATACACCGGGTAGTTCTGCTGCAGGCCGTAGTTGAACGAGGCCCGCGCGAAATCGATGATCGATTCCTTGAAGTTGTACATGCCCATGACGACGCCGCCCTCTTCGGGCATCTTCACGACCTCGTGCTGGATCGGCTCGCTGCCGTCCTCGGGCGTGAAGGTCACGGTGACCGTGCCAGCCTGATACACCTTGAAATCGGTGGCGCGGTACTGGTCGCCGAACGCGTGCCTGCCGATGATGATCGGCTTGGTCCAGCCGGGCACCAGGCGCGGCACGTTGGAGATGATGATCGGCGCGCGAAAGATGGTGCCACCCAGGATGTTGCGGATGGTGCCGTTGGGCGAGCGCCACATCTTCTTCAGGCCGAATTCCTTGACGCGGGCCTCGTCCGGGGTGATGGTGGCGCACTTGACGCCGACCCCGTGGCGCTTGATCGCCTCGGCCGCGTCGATGGTGACCTGGTCGTCTGTCTTGTCCCGGTACTCGATGCCCAAGTCGTAGTACTCGAGATTCACATCGAGATACGGATGGATCAGCTTGTCCTTGATGAACTGCCAGATGATCCGGGTCATCTCGTCGCCGTCGAGTTCGACGACGGTACCTTCAACCTTGATTTTGGACATGGATCTTCGTGTCCTCCTAGGATGGTGCCCTCATTGCACGGCCAGGTGAACACGCTTGTGAGCGGACCCCAGCTGTTCCAACAGACAACGTATATGCCCCGCGTTGTCCGCGAGACGTGTGGTGCAAACAAGACAAGCGTACTGCTGCCGATGATCGTGGTGTGCGGGCAGCCCCCCGAGTGAGAAACCCCACGAACTTACTGACTGGTAGGTCATTGCGCAATTCGCAGGTCGCCGCGCCGGACGAGCGCGGTCCGCGCACCGCCGGGCAGGCGACACGCGGACCGCGGGGGTGGTCGCGTCGGTCAGACTCCGACGTGCACCGGGCGGGCGCCGTCCTCGGAGCCCTCGATCAGGTTCTCCGGCCGGTCCCGGATCATCAGCGCGATCACCGGGACGGCGGCGAGGAAGAAGCCCGCTCCGACATAGAACGCCACGTCGTAGCTGTGGATCGAGGCGCGGGCGACCAGGTTGTCGATCGTCGGGTGATTCTCGGCGTAGGTCTTGGCCGTCTGCACCGAGATGGTGGTCAGCAGCGCCGTGCCGACCGCACCACCGACCTGTTGCGCCGCGTTCAGCAGCGCACTGGCCACGCCGGAATCCTCCTCCTCCACCTGGTGCAGCGCGACCGTCTGCATGCCGACGAACAGCGGGCCCATGCCGAGTGCGATCAACACCTGGGCGGGCAGCACGCTCGTCGCGAAGCCGTCGCCGAAGTCCAGCTGAGCCAGCCACACCAAACCGAGCACGCCGAGCACGGCACCGGCCACCATCAGCGGCCGCGGACCGATCTTGGGCAGCAGCGCGCTGGTGACGCCCGCGGAGATCGCGATGCCCGCCGGGAAGGGCAGGAAGGCGAAGCCCGCCTTCAGCGACGAGTAACCCAGCGTGATCTGGAAGTAGTAGCTGAGGAACAGGAACATCGCGAACATGGCGATCGGCACGAGCAACGCGGCGAGGAACGCGCCACCCCGGTTGATCTCACCCGGAATATGCAGCGGCAGCAGTGGATTGGCCGAGCGCCGTTCGATCACCACGAAGGCGATCAGCAGCGCGGTCCCGGCGACGAGCAGGCCGAGGGTGCTGCCCGCCAGCCAGCCGTCGTCGGCCGCGCGGCTGAAGCCGTACACGATCGCGATCAGGCCGAGCGTCACGGTGACCGCGCCGGGCACGTCGTAGCCGCCGGTGCGCGGTGTCGGCACGTCCTTGACCACCCATGCCAGCGCACCGAGCAGGGCGAGCAGCGCGATGGGGGTATTCACCAGCAGGCACCAGCGCCACGAGGCGTACTCGGTGAGCGCTCCGCCCGCGATCAGACCGAGCGCGGCGCCACCGGCGGAGATTCCCGCGAACACGCCGAACGCCGTTGCGCGCTCACCGGGTTCGGTGAAAGTCACCGACAGCAACGACAACGCGGCGGGCGCGAGCAAGGCCGCGAACGCACCCTGCAGCGCGCGCCCGGCGAACATCTCCGCGCCGTTCTGCGCCAGACCGGCGAGTGCCGACGCGGCGGCGAAACCGACGAGACCGACGATGAAGATCCGGCGTCGACCCAGGTAGTCGGCGAGCCGACCGCCGAGCAGCAGCAGGCCGCCGAAGATCAGCGTGTAAGCGGTCAGCATCCACTGCTTGTTGCCGTCGCTGATGCCGAGATCATGCTGCGCGAACGGCAGCGAGATGGTCACGATGGTGGCGTCGAGCACGACCATGAGCTGGGCCAACGCGATCACCGCGAGAGCGAACCAGCGGGCGGAGCCGCCTTGTTTTTCCGGTACTTCTACCGCTTCCACAGTCTCGGTCACCGTGGTCTCCTCATCCCTAGACACTGTGCGGCTATCCTGACATTTGGCGACAATTGGCGTCAAGCGAAAAATGTCGTAGCACGACATTTGGCGGTTAAGGACACGAAAACACTAGGTTGCGATAGGGTGTGAACATGCTCGAGTCACCGACGCCGACGACCGCGAGTACCGCAGCGGAGACCCCGGCTGCCCCCGTCAATGCCGGGCCGCCCGCCCATCCCGGCCTACGGGAGCGCAAGAAGCAGAAGACCAGGTTGCGAATCATCGAGGTCGCGCTGAACCTCTGCGACGCACAGGGATTCGACGCGACGACGGTCGAACAGATCGCCAACGCCGCCGACGTCTCGCCGCGCACGATCAACCGATACTTCGACAGCAAAGAGGACATCGTCCTCGGTCCGATCCAGGACTTCGGCGAGACCGTCGCGGAGACGCTGCGCACGCTTCCCGTCACCGGCAACGAACTGGAGTCGATCCGCGAGGCGTTTCTGCGGGTGATCGACCACGCCGCGAGCGAGTCCGCCGAGGGACCGGTCTCGTTCCGGCAGTTCCAGCAGATGCAGCGGATCATGCGCAGCAGCCCGTCGGTCAGCGCGCGCAGCCTCGAGCACGCCGACAGCAAGAACGTCGCGATCGCCGCGGTGGTCGCCGAACGACTCGACAGCACCCCCGACGCGCTGCCGGTGCGGCTGATCCTCGGCGCCTGGCAGCTCATCGGCCACCTCGCGATGGAGTGCGGCGAGAGCATGTTCGACTACGACAATCCGCAGGCGGCCGCTGCGGCAGGCCGCGACTCCTTCACCACCGCCTTCGACGAGTTCACGCGCGTGTGCGGCGGCGCGCGACCCGGCGCGGCCCGCTGAGTTCGGCTCCGGATTTCGGCGGTTGATCCGGCGCCGGTTATGATGCCGTCAGGTCATGAGTGCCAGCGCCAAGCCCCGGCTCGCTGGACGGCAACCCTCCAGCAGCGGTGGGGTGCTCCGGGTGATGACCGGGCTCTCGAAGGTCGAGAGCAAGCGCGCTTTCCAGGAGGTTCCCGAAATGTGTTGTTGTACTTCGCCGTTGCCCCGATAACCCGTTAGTTCTGGCGAACAACCTTTTCTTTGGAGCAAAGCTCATGAGTGATTCCACCGTGCCCGCGGCCGACGTCGACCCGACCGCGCAGTGGTCCTTCGAGACCAAGCAGGTGCACGCGGGACAGGCCCCCGACGGCACCACCGGTGCCAGGGCCCTGCCCATCTACCAGACCACCTCATACGCCTTCCGCGACACCGACCACGCCGCCGCGCTGTTCGGGCTCGCCGAGCCGGGCAATATCTACACCCGGATCATGAACCCCACCCAGGACGTGGTGGAGCAGCGCGTCGCCGCGCTCGAAGGCGGTGTCGCCGCACTGCTGCTGGCCTCCGGACAGGCCGCGGAGACGTTCGCCATCCTGAACCTGGCCTCGGCCGGCGACCACATCGTGTCCAGCCCGCACCTCTACGGCGGCACCTACAACCTTTTCCACTACTCGCTGCCCAAGCTCGGCATCGAGGTGTCCTTCGTCGACGACCCCGACGACCTGGACCAGTGGCGCGCGGCGATCCGGCCGAACACCAAGGCGTTCTACGGCGAGACCATCGCCAACCCGAGCAGCGCCATCTTCGACATTCCCGGCATCGCCGCCGTCGCGCACCAGGCCGGGCTGCCGCTGATCGTCGACAACACGGTGGCCACGCCGTACCTGATCCAGCCGCTGGCGCACGGCGCCGACATCGTCGTGCACTCGGCGACCAAGTACCTCGGCGGGCACGGCGCCGCGGTGGCGGGCGTGCTCGTCGACGGCGGCACCTTCGACTGGACGGTCACCGACGCGCAGGGTCAGCCGCGCTTCCCCGGCTTCACCACCCCGGACCCCAGCTACCACGGTGCGGTGTTCGCCGATCTCGGCGCGCCCGCGTTCGCACTCAAGGCGCGCGTGCAACTGCTACGCGACCTCGGCTCGGCGGTCTCGCCGTTCAACGCGTTCCTGATCAGCCAGGGCATCGAGACGCTGAGCCTGCGGATCGAGCGGCACGTCGCCAATGCCAAGGCGGTGGCCGAATTCCTGAGCACCCACCCGGACGTCGAGCAGGTCTTTTACGCCGGTCTGCCCTCCTCGCCCTGGTACGAACGCGGCAAGCAGCTGGCGCCCAAGGGCCCCGGCGCGATCGTCGCCTTCGAGCTGCGCGGCGGTGTCGATGCGGGCAAGAAGTTCGTGGACGGATTAGTCCTGCACAGCCATGTGGCTAACATCGGAGATGTGCGCTCCCTCGTGATTCACCCCGCGTCGACCACACATTCGCAGCTGACGCCCGCCGAGCAACTGCTCGCCGGGGTCACTCCGGGCCTGGTCCGCTTGGCGGTGGGGATCGAAGGGATCGACGACATCCTGACCGATCTGCGCGCCGGTTTCGCGGCGGCGACGTGAAGGTGAGCAGCGAACCGAGTGTGGCCCGTTCGTCCGGGGTGGCCCTGCCGCCCCCGGACGGGCGGCTCGGCATCATCCCCGTCGGCGACGTCCGGCTGGAGAGCGGCGCGGTCATTCCGCAGGTGCATCTGGCCGTGCAGCGCTGGGGTGAGCTCTCCCCCACCCTGGACAACGTGGTGCTGGTCGAGCACGCGCTGACCGGCGACTCGCATGTGGTCGGGCACCCGGACGACATCCACCCGCTGCCCGGCTGGTGGGACGGGATGGTCGGCCCCGGCTGTCCGCTCGACACCGACGAGTGGTGTGTCGTCGCGACGAACGTGCTCGGCGGCTGCAAGGGCAGCACCGGGCCCTCGACGCTGGCGCCCGACGGAAAGCCTTGGGGCTCCCGGTTTCCGGAGATCTCCATCCGGGATCAGGTGGCCGCCGAGGCGGCGCTGCTCGATCGGCTCGGCATCGCGCGGCTGGCCGCCGTGGTCGGCGGGTCGATGGGCGGCATGCGCGTGCTGGAGTGGATGGTCGGCGCACCGGATCGGGTCGGCTCCGCACTGGTGCTTGCCGTCGGCGCCCGCGCCACCGCGGACCAGATCGGCACGCAGACCACTCAGATCGCGGCGATCAAGGCCGATCCGGACTGGCAGGGCGGCGATTACCACGACACCGACCGCGCGCCGATGACCGGCATGGGCATCGCCCGGCGCATCGCGCATCTGACCTATCGCACCGAGGACGAGCTGGATCACCGGTTCGAGAACAACGCGCAGGGCGCCGAGGATCCCTGGCGCGGCGGGCGATACGCGGTGCAGAGCTACCTGGATCACCAGGCCGACAAGCTCTGTAGCCGTTTCGATCCCGCCACCTACGTGCTGCTGACCGAGGCGATGAACCGGCACGACATCGGCCGCGGCCGCGGCGGGGTCGCCGCCGCGCTGGCCGCGACGCCGGTGCCGTGCGTGGTCGGCGGCGTCGACTCCGACCGGCTGTATCCGCTGCGCACGCAGCAGGAACTCGCCGAGGGGCTGCCCGGCTGCGATGGACTCGAGGTGGTGCACTCGCGCGACGGGCACGACGGGTTCCTCACCGAGGCCGCTGCGGTGTCGAAGTTGCTGACCGAGACGATGCGGTTGGCGCAGCAGAGCCGTCAGCCTGCCAGCTGAATTCGCTTCGCGCACAGCGGTTTCGCCGCACGGGCCGGCGGTACGCTATGCGCCGGTGCCTTTCGGCGCGGGCGCGCCCATCAGCAGGCCGACGATGGCGTGCACGAATCCTTGCAGGCGTTCGCGGGGATACTCGTCGGGTTCGCTGACCGCGAGCCTGCCGAGCATCTCGGCGATCTGCAGCAGTGAGTTGGTGAGCAGCGCGGAATCCACTCCGGCCCAGCGTGGTTCGAGTGCGGTGCCGATGCGTACCAGCGCCTCGGCCTGATCGAAGATGCCCGCACGCGAATGCCGCAGTGCCGCACGGTATTCGTCGGGGGCGTTGCCCGGCCCGGCGAGGATCAGTCGCCACCGGGTCGGATTCTCCAGTGCCACACCGACGAACGCCTCGACGGTGGCCGAGGCCGCGACCACCGGGTCGGCACCCATCAGATCGGTCGGCAGGGTCGCGGCGACCTGTTCGAGGCCGCGCTCGCGCTCCCGTTCCAGTAGCGCCGCAACGAGTTCGGCGCGGGTCTTGAACACGGTGTAGAGCACCGGCTTACCGACCCCCGCCTCCTGGGCGACCGCCTCCATGCTCAGCTCGTGCAGCTCCACCCGGCTCAGCACCGCGAAGGCGGCGTCGAGCAGCTGCGCCCTGCGCTGTTCCGGCGGCAGGCGCGGCGCGTAACGCCTGCGCGGCCGGTCCGCCGCGGTGCGCGATGTGGTCACTGCCGGTTCACCTCCATGCGCTCCATCCTGACAGCATCGCGGCCGCGTTTCCGCATCCCGTCGAGCACAAATGCTACGCACCCGTTGTATTCAGTGCACGCAATTGCTACGGTTGCGTTGTATTCACCCCCGGTGCCGGGGCGATCACCGCAAAGGAGCACGTGATGCACTTCGATCCGACCACCCTGCGCCGGGACGACTACGGGTTCTTCGGTCCAGATTCGCCCAGTTGGAAGGTCTGGACCGCGCCCACCGCGGTCATCGGCTTCCAGCGGGCCGTCGTGCTCGAGCACTTCGACCCGTTCCTCACCGCGGCGGTCGCCGACTCCCGCGGCATCTACAGCGACCCGCGCAAACGCCTCGACCACACCTTCTCCTACTTCCTGATCGCCGCCATCGCCGACGGGCGCACCGCCATCCAGGCGGCCGAGCACCTCATGCGGATCCACGCGCCGATGACCGGGATCGAGCCGATCAGCCGAACTCGCTACAGCGCGAACAGCCCCGAGACGCAGCTGTGGATCCACATCACCGGCTGGCATTCCGTGCTCAAGGCATACGAGGTGTTCGGCCCGGGACTGACGCCCGCGGAGGAGACGCGGTTCTGGCAGGAATGCGCGATCGCGGCCGAGCTGCAGACCTGCAAACCCGAGGATGTGCCGCGCTCACGCGACGAGGTGCGCGCGTACTTCGAGCGAGTGCGCCCGCGGCTGTGCACCTCTGAGCGGGCCGAAGAAGGCATGCACCACCTGCTGTGGACCTCGCCGCGCAACGGGGCCGGGCTCTCGTATGCCGTAGGGAGCAGGCTGCTTTCGCTGGCGTCGGTGGCGACCCTGCCGAAGTGGATGCGCAAGCTGGGGCGCTTCGATCGGCTCGGCATCATCGATCTCGCGGTGCGACTGCCCGCGAAGGTGCTGGTGTGGGGGTTCAGCCGGTTCAACTCGTTCGGCCTGCTCGTCGCGGCGCCGTTCATCGCGCCGATGGCGGGGCAGATCCTGAAGGAGCACCTCAACGCGGCGCCGCCGACCAGGCTCGAGACGGTGACCCCGGCCGAGGCGCGGGCCTTGTACGGTGGGCGATCCGGGCGGGCCGAGCTGGTGGCCGAACCGGCTTGAGTTTCGGGACAACCCGCCGCGTCGAGGGGTGCGGCGGGTTGTTCAGTGGCCCGCCGAACGGCGGGCCCGCTCGATCAGATTGATGTTGGTTTCTATCCACTCGCGTAGTGCCGCAATGGGTATGCGCAGACTGTGCCCCAGGTCGGTGAGTGTGTACTCGACGCGCGGCGGCACGGTGGGATGCACTGTGCGGGTGAGGAATCCGTCCGTCTCCAGCTGACGGAGGGTCTGCGTCAACATCTTCTGCGAAATGCCGTCGATGCGCTTGCGCAGGTCGGTGTAGCGCATGGTGCCGTCGGCCAGGGCATCGATGATCAGCACCGTCCACTTGCCCGCGAGGTGGTCGAGCAGCTGCCGGGTGGGACATTTGGCCGAGTAGATGTCGGCGGGCAGTCCGGAGCCTTCGATGAGCATGCGCACCCTTCCGAGAGTAACGCACTAAAAAGTGCCTTCTTCCCATTGGAGCCTCACTCTCCAATAGTAAGAATTATGGAAACACAGCCACTTTCGGTACCCGCCGCGATCCGCGCTCGCCGCACCACCCGTCACTTCCAGCCGACTCCGGTAGCGCCGGAGCTGCTCGACGAACTGCTGGACCTGGCGGTGCAGGCACCGAGCGCGTGGAACATGCAGGACCGCTCGATCGTCGTCGTCACCAGCGAGGACGGGCGGCAAGCGCTGTCGAAAGCGGCGTTCGGCCAACCACAGCCGCTGGAGGCGCCCGTCGTCCTCGTCTTCGTCGCCGACCCCACGGCCTGGCGGGACAGCAATGCCGACATCGCCGACCTGGCCGTGCGCAACGGCGCATGGAACGCCGAGTTCACTGCGATGTTCAACTCCCGCAGCGAGTTCCATTCGCTGCGCGAACGCGGCCTGCTCCGGGAGAACGCCGTCAAGAACGCGATGATCGCGGCCAGCTACGTCATGCTCGCGGCCACCAGCCTCGGTCTGGCCTCGGCCCCGATGAACGGCTGGGATGCCGACCTGGTCAAGCAGGCCATCGGCATCGGCGACCGGGCCGAGCTGGCCATCGCGGTGCTGGTCGCGGTCGGATACCAGGACACCGTCCCGCCGCACCCCGGTCGCAGGCAGCGTGATCGGACGGTCTTCGCAGAGCAGTACGCTTGCTGAACACGGTGGCCGCCAACGCTTTCGGGACTAGCCGACGCCCAGGGTGTTGATGGTCGCGGCGATGAAGACGATGGCGGAGCCGAGCACCGTCAGCGCGCCGACGTCGAAGGGCTTGCTGCGCACGGCCAGCAAGCCGACCTGTGCGGTCGGCAGGCAGAGCCGGAACGCCGCGGCCAGTAGTGTCGCCCCGCCGAAGAACAGCGCGCCGCGGCGCCACCGGTCCTGCGCCACGAACACGATCGCCACCGCGATGACCAGCGCTACGACCACCATCGGCAGGTGGCAGCGCAGGAACGGGGAGCTGCTGGCTGCCCGGTGGTCCGCGGTGGACGTGTCGGCATCGGTCACTCCCCGATTCTGACAGACTCCCCCGCCCCGCCGCCGTCGACGGGCTCAGTCGGCGACCGCGACGCCCTCGATCTCGATGAGGTGTTCCGGCGTGAACAGGGCGGCGACGCCCACCAGGGTGACCGCGGTGTCGGGGAACTCGTAGTGCGCGCGGGCCGCGGCACCGGCCGCGCCGAGCGCCTCGAACTTCGACGGATCCCAATCGACCACATAGAACCGGACGCTGACGAGGTCGGCGGCCTTACCGCCCGCCGCCTCGAGCGCACGGCCCAGGTTGAGCAAGGCCTGCGTGGTCTGGGCGGCCAAGCCGCCCTCGACCACTCGGCCCGACGCGTCGGTGCCGACCTGCCCGGAAATGTGAATGATCCTGCTGCCGGTGGCCGCGGTGGCGTGCGCGAAGCCCGGTGCGGGTGGTTGGGTATCTGCCGGATTGTGCGAGGTGCTCCCCATCCGGGCATCCTAACTGCCGGATGAGCTTGCCTGCCGCACAAGGGTTTCCGGCAGCGGTGACCGTCGCGCTGGGGCCAACGGTTCTGCGGTGTCGACCACCTGGGTGCCGCGGCATAGGCTGCGCGGAATGGGGATGGTGGGCAAACGCATTCGCGCCTTGTGCGTCGCGGTGGTGCTCGCGGCGGGGGCCGGTGCCGCTGCGGGGCCCGCGCAGGGTGTGAGCGCCGCGGGTTGCGCCGGCTGGCAGGTCGACACCCTCGTCCGGGGTCTGGAGCAGCTGGAGAACCTCGAACCGGACGGTCGTGGCGGGTTCTACATGTCCGCGGATTCGAAGATCTATCACCTCGATGCCGCAGGCCAGGTACGTACGGTGCTGGCGAACCTGCGGGTTCCTCGCGGCCTGCAACTGGTCGGCACGAATCTGTATTTCCTTGCCGGGGGCCAGTTGTGGCAGCTGGACACCGGGACCGAACGGCTGACCTCGGTGGCACCGCTCGACGGCAACGGTCTGCTTCGGCTGCCGGGCGGTGATCTGCTGACCACCTGGGTCGGCACCGAGGGCGGCCCGTCGAAGGGCCTGACCCGCTATCGGCCCGACACCGGCGCCACCGTCCTCAACTGGTCGCCGGTGCCACGCTCCGAAGGCCTGGCCCTCGACCCGGAGCACCGCGCCGTCTACACCGACGACCTGTTCACCGGCCGAGTCATCCGGGTCCCGCTGGACGCCCCCGACCGATGGACCGTCATCGCCACCATCCCCGGCCTGTTCCCCGGCCTCGACGACCTGACCGCATCCCGCTCCGGCACCCTCTATATCGCCGCCCACACCGCGGGCGAGATCCACCGCGTCGACCCGAACACCGGCGCGACCTGCGTCATCGCCGCCGGCCTCGCGATCGGCCAAGCCGGCCCCAGCTCGGTCCGCATCGCCCCCGACGGCAACGCGTGGGCCCTCTACACCACCCTCTTCGACGGCACCGTCCGCCGCCTCCGACCCCCACCCGACACAGACCTCACCCCGATCGAACTCCCCTGACCCCGGTGACCAAGCGCCACCCACAACCCGGCCCGTTGCGTGCGGCGTCGGGTTCGCGGACCCGGCGGTAGGTCGGCGAAGCGCAGGGGCGGCCACCTGATTGACTAGGTGCCGTGTTCCGTCTGATGTTTCATGAGCCCGCGATACCCGGAAACACCGGGAATGCGATCCGATTGGTGGCGGGGACCGGGTGTGAGCTGCATCTGGTCGAGCCGTTGGGGTTCGATCTATCGGAGGCCAAGTTGCGGCGGGCCGGATTGGATTACCACGACCTGGCGTCGGTGACGGTGCACAAGGATCTGGCGTCGGCATGGACCGCGGTGCGACCGCAGCGGGTTTTCGCGTTCACCACCCAAGCCACTACCCGGTACACCGACGTGGCGTACCGGGAAGGTGATGTGCTGCTGTTCGGGACCGAGCCGACAGGGTTGCCCGCGGCGGTACTCGATGATCCGCACGTCACCGATCAGCTGCGCATTCCGATGCTGCCGGGTCGCCGCTCGATGAATCTGTCCAACGCGGCGGCGGTCGCGGTGTACGAGGCGTGGCGACAGGTCGGGTTCGACAGCGGGGTGTGACCGCGGCGCGACGAGCCCTGTCGCGCAAGCTGTCCGGCGGTTCAGTGATCGATCTCGAAACGCTTGAAGCGAGAGGTGGCGCCTGCCGACAGGCGGACGGCGCTCTTCGGCACTCCGTAATGCTCGGCGAGCAGTTCGATGGCGGCCTGGTTCGCTTTGCCTTCGACGGCGGGGGCGCGCACGTACAGCTGGAGGGAGCCGTCGTCGAGGATTTCGACGAGCGGGCCCTTACGGCTGTTCGGTTTTATGGTCGCCCGGACCGTTGTCGGCACTCTTGTCTCCCGTCGCCGTACTACCCGAGGGGCCGGTAACCTTCGCGGCACCCACCGGCGTCGATTCTGCCGCAGCGCCGCGCTTGCCCCGCCGCAGCACCAGCCGCACGATGCCCCAGACCACGGCGGCGAGCACGACCAGGAAGCCGAGCCACGGCAGCGCCTTACCGGTGAACACGACCGCGTCCTTCAGCCAGTCCACCAGGGCGTGCCAGCCAGCGACGATTCCCTCCCAGAAGTTGTCGGCGCGGTCCTGCTCGGCCTTGGTGGTCGCGGTGGTGATGTCGATATTGAGTGTGGACAGCGCGACGTCGTCGTCGAGGTGGCGTTTCTGCGCGGTCAGGCTGTCGAGCTCACCCTGGCGGCTCGACAGCGCTTGCTCGGCGTTGAGCAGATCGGCGGTGTTGGTCGCGCCCGCGATGAGCCCGCGCAGCCGGTCGACGGAGGCTTGCAGTGCCCGGATCCTGGCGTCCAGGTCTTCCCACTGCATCGTCACGTCGTCGCGGTTGGTGTGCACCCGGGTGACGCGGCCGAGGCCGCCGAGACCGTCGATGAACGCGTCGGTCTTGTCCGCGGGGATCCGGACGGTGAGGGTGGCGCTGGGGTCGGCGTCCTCGGTGCCGGGCTGTTCGGTCCTGCTGTCGATCCGGCCGCCCGCCTCGCGCACCCGGTCGGCGATCTTGCTCGCCGCCTCGATCGGTTTGCCCGCGGTCATCTCGACGCTGCCGGTGACGACTTCCTTACGCGCCGTGACGGTTTCATTGCCGGAGTTGTCTTTACGCGGCGCGGCCCCCTGGTCGCGCAGCGCCGGTGGCACGGAGGCGGGCGCGGGCGCGGACTCCACCGTGGCGTAGGTGGACGGCCGGTCCGGCGGCGCTGCTCTGCCGGCGTCGTTGTCGCCGCCGCCGCAGCCGACGAGCAACGTCAGACCGAGCAGACCGATGCACAGCACAGCAAGCTTCCGCATGATTCGCACAGTAGCCCCTGTTGCCGCGCGAACAGCCCGACATAACTGTTCTCTAGAGCCCTTCTAACACTTCTCTAAAAGTGTGGGCGGCCAGGTCATTCGCCGAGCCTGGCGGTGATCTTCCTGATCCGCGGCGCCAGCGGCGGATGCGTGCTGTAGAGGCGCTGACGCAGTGCGACGAGGCGGGGAGTCGTCTCGGGCTCCCAGCCGCGCAGGGCGGCCGCCAGTTCGCGGCCGTAGCCGAGGTCGACAGCCACCCGGTCGGCGGCGTATTCGTCGCGGTGGCACTGCGCGCTCCTGGTCAACGGCTCCGTGACCAGCAGGACAACGAACAAGAGCGCGGCACCGAATCCCACGACCGGTGTCAGCACGATGGCCACGACAGGCAGTAGACCCACCGCCGCGACGAGTCGGGCGAACGGCGCGAGCGGGCCGAGGATCCCCGCGATCCGCCCGAGTCGCCTGCACACCGCCCACAGCACGCGCCCCGGCATGGCGAGCCACGCGTCGACCAGTCGCACCCGGGGATCGACGTTGATGTGGTGTCCGAGTTCGTGGGCGAGCACCGCGCCGAGTTGCCTGGAGTCCAGGTCGGCGAGCGCCGAACTCGTCACCGCGACAATGCGGCTCGGCGCGGCGAGCGCATTGGGATGTTCGGATTGCTCCACCCACAGCGAGTACGGCCACCCGTCCACGCCCGGCGCGCTGGTGAGCTGCGCCCATGCCGCGTCGAGGAGCTCGTCCTCCGGTGGGATCGGGCGCCGTAACCCGAATGCCTTGGCGAATTTCGCACGATTGGGTGTGAACCACGCCGCATCGAAGAGGCTGACGCCGGCCAACACCCACACCACGACGGCCGTCACCGACAACCAGATCCCCGCCCACGCGCCGAGGACCAGAATGATTGCGACGCTGAGCAATACGGTCGGCAACGCGAGCAACAGCGTCACGATCATCGCCAGGTAGCGAGGACGCACGGCCGGCGTGGTGGCGCGCCGTGGCGACCCGGCATCCGAATGCGCTGGCATGGTGTCTCCCGATTCCCGACGGGGCCGCGCTGGGCAGAACGCCTCATCCTATGGCGGCGGCATCCGAGCAGGAAGACGAGTTTTTCGGGGGCTCAGCGGAAGTCGCGGGACTTGGAGTCGACGCGCAGGTCCAACCGCCGCAGGTGTTCGGCGACGACACTCACCGCCCCCTCGGCGTTCTGCACGCGACCGCGGATGAGCAGGGCGGGGGCACTCTGTGCCAGGCGGCGGTAGCGGGCCCACAGGCCGACCGAGCAGACGACGT
The DNA here is from genome assembly GCF_044547795.1 of Nocardia sp. NPDC052316. Lineage (NCBI taxonomy): Bacteria > Bacillati > Actinomycetota > Actinomycetes > Mycobacteriales > Nocardiaceae > Nocardia > Nocardia sp. NPDC052316. The sequence continues at coordinate 654,530 of NZ_JBIUBB010000006.1, read as the reverse complement.
TCACCATGCCGGTCTCGTCCTCCAGATTGAGGAAGGTGACACCCGCGGCGGTGGCCGGACGTTGGCGGTGCGTCACCGCGCCGCCGACCAGCACGCGCGACCCGTCCCGCACGGCGAGCAGCCCGGCGGCCGGAATCACGCCCAGTGCGTCGAGTTGCGGGCGCAGGAATTCGGTGGGATAGCTGCCCGGGGAGACGCCGGTGGCCCAGACATCGGCGGCGGCCAGTTCCAGGTCGCTCATGCCAGGCAGCACGGGAGCGGTGGTGGCGGCGCCGGTACCTGGCAGCCGGTCCGCGCGTTCCCCCGCGGCGGCGCCCGCCGCCCAGAGGGCTTCGCGCCGGGTGCTGCCGAGCCCGCCGAGGGCGCCCGCGGTGGCGAGCGATTCCGCTTGCACGACAGTGAGTTCCACGCGCCCGGTCAGGTCGAGGAAGGAGGTGTACGGTCCCTGATCCCGTGCGGCGACGATCTTTTCGGCGAGGTCGGCACCGATGTGCCGGACCGCAGCCAGGCCGAGGCGCACCTGGGTGCCGTCCCGCTCCAGGGTCGGTTCGGCGCGACTGGCGTTGATGTCGGGGCCGTGCACCACGACGCCGTGCCTGCGGGCGTCGGCGACCAGGGATTGCGGGGAGTAGAAGCCCATCGGCTGCGCCCGCAGCAGACCGGCGCAGAAGGCCGCGGGGTGGTGCAGCTTGAACCACGACGAATAGAACACGATCGAGGCGAAGCTCTGCGAATGACTCTCCGGGAAACCGAAATTCGCGAAGGCGTACAGCTTCTCGTAGATACGGTCGGCCACTTCGCCGGTGATCCCGTGCAGCTCACGCATGCCGCGATAGAGGCGTTCCTTGAGACCTTCCATGCGCTCCGGGGAGCGTTTGGAGCCCATCGCACGGCGCAGCTGGTCGGCCTCGACGGCGGTGAAGCCCGCGACGTCGACGGCCATCTGCATGAGCTGTTCCTGGAACAGCGGCACGCCGAGCGTGCGGGCCAGCGAATTCTCCAGCGCCGGATGGTCATAGGTCACCGGCTCGGCACCGTTGCGGCGTCGGATATAGGGGTGCACCGAACCGCCCTGGATGGGGCCGGGCCGGATCAGCGCCACCTCCACCACCAGGTCGTAGAACTCACGCGGCTTCAGCCGGGGCAGCGTCGCCATCTGGGCCCGCGACTCCACCTGGAACACACCCACCGAGTCGGCGCGCGAGAGCATCTCGTAGACGGCGGCCTCCTTCAGATCGAGCTGGTGCAGTTCGACGATCTCGCCGGTGTGCTCGCGCACCAGGTCGATCATGTAGTGCAGCGCGGAGAGCATGCCGAGACCGAGCAGGTCGAACTTCACCAAATCGACGGCGGCGCAGTCGTCCTTGTCCCACTGCAGCACGCTGCGGCCGGGCATCCGCGCCCATTCCACCGGACAGACGTCGGCGATGGGGCGGTCACAGATCACCATGCCGCCGGAGTGGATCCCGAGATGTCGTGGCAATCCCTCGATTTCGGCGGCCAACCCGAGCACCTCGGCCGGGATGTCGGTACCGGTCTCGCCGCCGACGCCGGTCCACCGGCTCACCTGCTTGCTCCATGCGTCCTGCTGGCCCGGCGAAAAGCCCAGTGCGCGTGCGGCATCGCGGACCGCGGACTTGCCGCGATAGGTGATCACATTGGCCACCTGCGCGGCGTACTCGCGGCCGTACTTGGTGTAGACGTGCTGGATGGCCTCCTCGCGGCGGTCGGATTCGATGTCGACATCGATATCGGGTGGCCCATCGCGCTCCGGCGAGAGGAAGCGTTCGAACAGCAGGTTGTTGCTGACCGGGTCGACATTGGTGATGCCGATCGCGTAGCAGACGGCCGAGTTGGCCGCCGAGCCACGACCCTGGCACAGGATGTCGTTGTCTTTGCAGAAGCTGACGATGTCGTGCACCACCAGGAAGTAGCCGGGAAACTCCAGCTCGTCGATCACCGCGAGCTCGTGCTCGATCTGCCGGTACGCCTGCGGGTTTCGCTCGGGCGGGCCGTAGCGCGCCGCGGCGCCCGCGAGGGTGAGCGCCCGCAACCAGGACTTCTCGTCGTGGCCGGCGGGCACGTCGAACGGCGGCAGCTTCGGCGCGATCAACTTCAGGTCGAAGGCGCATTCGCGGGCCAGCGCGACCGCGTTGCGCACCGCCTGCGGACAGTCGGCGAACAACCGCGCCATCTCCGCGCCGGAGCGCAGGTGCGCGCCGCCGGTGGGGGCCAGCCAACCGGCGATCTCGTCCAAGCTCTGCCTGGCTCTGATCGCCGCGAGCGCCATGGCCCGGCGACGCTGACCCGGCCCGGCGAAATGCGCTCCGGTGGTGGCCAATACGGGCAGGCCGAGGCGGTCGGCCAGGGCGATGAGGTGGGCGTTGCGCTCGTCGTCCTCCGGGATGCCGTGGTGGGTGAGTTCCACGCTCACCCGGTCGGCGCCGAACCGCTCCGTCAGATCGCGCAGCGCGGCTTCGGCGCGCACGAGCCGCGTACTGCCCGAACGCAAGTCGTGGTCGAGTGCTTGACGCAGATGACCCTTTCGGCAACCGGTCAGGATCTGCCAGTGGCCCTCGGCGGCCGCGGTGAGCGCGTCGAAGTCGTAGCGGAGGATGCCCTTCTCCCCTGCCGCCATATGGGCGGCCGCGATCTCCCGAGATAGCCGGCGATAGCCCTCTTGGCCGCGTGCGAGCACCAGCAGGTGCGGGCCGGTCGGATCGGGGGATCCGGTGCGCGGCATGGAATCCGGGATGGTGGCGGGCCCGCGGCGCGGGGCCGACGCCGCCTGCGTGCCCAGCGACAACTCGGCCCCGAAGACCGTCGGCATCCCCCATTCCCTGGCCGCCTCCGCGAACCGCACGGTGCCGTAGAAGCCGTCGTGATCGGTGAGCGCGATCGCCTCCAGGCCGAGCCGCACCGCCTCCTCCACCAGTTCCTCCGGCTGGCTCGCGCCGTCGAGGAAGCTGTAGGCCGAGTGCGTGTGCAGCTCCGCGTACGGCACCGTCGGTCCGTCGGCGGGCAGCACCGGCTCGGCCAGGTACTCCCCGCGCTTGCGGGACCAGGCCGGGCTGTCGCCGCCGTCGCCGGGGTACATCGCGTCCGGGTCCGTCCGGCCGGGCCGCCCCGACAGCACCCGCTCCAGCTCGGACCAGGTAGGGGGACCGTTGCTCCACCCCACCGCGGCTCACCTCCTCGGATACGTCAGCTGGTCGGCAGGGGCGCCGTCGAGCCCTCGGCGAGCGCCGCTTCGACATCGTCGAGGCCAGCGCGGATCAGGGCGCCGTAGGCGTCGTGGGCGAGGACATCGAGGTGCCCGCGGGCGATGGCCAGCTGCATGCGGGCGGCCTCGAAGTCGCCGACCCGGCGGTGACTGTCGGCCAGGTTGAGGTACAGCGACGGCAGGAAACTGCGGAGCCCTTCGTCCAGCGGGATGCCGGGGCCGAACACCGCGGCGAGTGCCCGCCGGTCCCAGCGCAGCGCGTCGGCGGCCGTGTCTTGCAGATCGGCTAGGTGATGCGCGATCACGCAGCGGTGCAAGGGATCACCGCCCTCACCGATCTCGTCCCACAACTTCTCCAGCGCCTGTCGCGCCGCCGCTTGGTCCCCACCACCGAGCCGCACCGCGGCAAAGATGTCCGCCATCCGATCGTCCGCCATGCGCCGAGTATCGCACATATGTTCGATCGATTTCGAGAGGCTGTTCGACCCGTGTTCACCACCTCGACCCAAGCCCCGAAAAGTGAGCAGTGCCACTTGGCGGGTAAACTTACTTGGGAGTAAGTTCATGCCCATCCAAACTGCAAAGGAGCAGCGATGAGCCAAGCATCCGCTGACGTCGGCCTGCCCGAGACCCGGCGCGGCCGTCGCAGCCGCGACATCACGGGTCGGCATGTCCTCATCACCGGCGCCTCCTCCGGGATCGGCAAGGCGGCCGCGATCGCTGTCGCGGGCAAGGGCGCCACCGTGTTCCTGCTCGCCCGCCGCGCCGACGAACTCGCCTCGGTGGTCGAGCAGATCAAGGCCGCGGGCGGCAGTGCCTACGGATACCAGTGCGACGTCACCGACTCCGACTCGGTGGACCACGTCGTGAAGACCATTCTCGACGAACACGGCCACGTCGACATGCTGGTGAACAACGCGGGCCGGTCCATCCGCCGCGCCATCCACCGCTCCACCGACCGGCTGCACGACTTCGAACGCACCATGGCGGTCAACTACTTCGGCGCGCTGCGGATGACGCTGGCCCTGCTGCCGCAGATGCGCGAGCGCAAGTTCGGCCACATCGTCAACATCAGCAGCGCGGGCGTGCAGGTGGCGACGCCGCGCTTCGCGGCCTACCTGGCCAGCAAGGCGGCGCTGGACAAGTTCGCCGAGGTGGCCTCGGTGGAGACCATGGCCGACGGCGTCACCTTCACCACCATCCACATGCCGCTGGTGCGCACCCCGATGATCACCCCGAGCGGCGACCAGGGCCCGTCCGAATCCCCCGAGTGGGCGGCCGCGACCATCGTGCGCGCGCTGACCGAACGCCCCAAGCGCATCGACGTGCCGCTGGGCACCTTCGCCGAATACGGCGCCCTGCTCACCCCCAAGTTCCGCGACCGCATCCTGCACCGCTACTACCGCGCCCTGCCGGACTCCCCCGCCGCCAAGGGCGAGCAGGTGGAAGACACCGAAGAAGCCACGGAACCCGCTGTCCCCCAACCGGCCCCGCGCCCGCGCTCGGCGGCCCGCCGGGTCACCGGCACCGCCCTGCGCCGCGCCGCCCGCTGGGTACCAGGCACCCACTGGTAATCCCGCATATCGGAGGTCTCGCTCCGTGGCGTCGCGGTCAGTCGTCAGGCATGGCCTGGATCGCGTCCACCGCGAGGGCGGTTACCGCCTTGGGAGCGGCGTTGCAGCTTGGTTGCCGGGCCGGAAAAGCAATGGTGCGCACGGTAACCCGCCAGCGACGGCCGTCGCGGTGAGTGACCAGCGCGGCGCCCGCCGCGGCGGGGTCGCTGTCGAGAGCGACCGTGAGATCGTCGACGGCGGCGGAAACCTGTTCGCGCACCGCGACTTCCGCGACCTGCTCGACCGGCGAGTAGCAGCTGCGGCCGCGCAGGCCGGTGTTCGAGACCGCGCCGCGCCGAGCCGCTTCGACCATCTCCGCAGCAGAGGCGGCGTCGAGTCGGCCGTAGGTGAGTCCGGACGGCAGCAGCACCAAGGCGGGCGCGAAGCGGTGACCGCCGGTGTGCGAGCACTCCCACACCTGCCCAGGGTATTTCGTCGCCAGTTCCGCGGCGATCGGGCGGCCGAGCAGCGCACAGCACTGGTCGCGTTTGCCGTGGGCGCACACCAGCACCAGCGGATCAGCCACGGGCACACCGATTCCGGGCGGCGGACCGGCCAGCAGATTCAGGTCGACATCGAGCAGTTGCTTCAGATCGGTGATCTCGAAACGCTCGCACCAGGAACCCGTCGGACGCGAACTGGCGATCAACACCGTTCGGGTGCCGGTGAATTCATGGCGACCGGGGCGCCGGATCAAGGTCGGACGCACGTGCGCGGCGGCGGTCCGCACCGCCAGCTCGGGCGTGATCTCCGGGCCGAGCACCTCGTCGCCGATCACATCGCGACCCCAGGCACCGGGGTGTTCGATACACAACCAGCCGGTCACCTCGGTGGCACTGCCGGACAGCGGGGTTTGCGCCGCGGCGGCGGAACAGGGCATCCCTTCGAAGCCGGTGTGGTTCACGCTGCGAGAAAAGGATGAACGGCGGCCGCGAAGTCGCGGTAGCGGTCGCGGTGGATGCTGTGACCGCAGGCGAAGGCGGTGACCGTGCAGTCGGCGATGGCGGCGCGCATGAGCGCCAGTTTCGCCGGATCGACCATGCCGCCGGGACCGCCGCGCAGCACCAGCGTCCGCGCGGTGATGTCGGAGAGCCGGTCCCACCACTCCGGGTTCGGCTTGCGGAACTGTTCCAGCGCGGTCCTGGTCATGGACCGGTCGAAGGCGAGCACCGCGCGCGGATGCCTGGCCAGGCTGCTTGTGGCGTGCCACAGCTCGGGCACGGTCGGGAAACGACGGGTCAGCCGCAGTTCCTCGGCGCCGGACTGCAGGGGCAGCGGGCACTCCTCGATGACCAGCCGGCGCACCAGCTCCGGGCGCTCCTGCGCGACGCAGGATACGGCGTAGCCGCCCAGCGAATGGCCCACCAGATCAACCGTGGACAGTTCCAGCCGGTCGCACAGTTTCAGCACGTCGGAGCCGAATTCGTCGAACCGGTACGAGTCGGTGTGTGAGCTGCGGCCGTGGCCACGCAGGTCGGGAATGATGACGCGGCGGCCGGCCTGCACCAGCGCGCGGGCGAACCGGTCCCAGGTGTGCCCGTCCCCGCCCATGCCGTGCACCAGGACCACGGGCACGTCGGTAGCCGCGGTCGCCCCCGAATCCCGGTAGGCGATCCGCACGTCACCGAAGGCCAGTCTGGTTACCGCGAGATCCACGATCTTCGAGAGTACTGGGGTTGTCATCTACCGACCTGCGACTTGTCGCACGGATCACGTGAGCCGGGCACCACATCGTAGGTCGCACGCCCTTCGCCGCCCGCGTGTCGAGTGCAGGACTCGGGCGCAACGCCATCAGAGCCGGGGTAGTCCCGGCGAGCAGAGCAGCCGAAATTGCCTGGCGAATCCTGGTTGGCCGCGAAATACTCCGCGCATGCCGTCATTCGCGGATTACGACCGCCGAAACTACCGCACCGTCGATGTGGCCACCGGATACGACGGATGGGCACCCACCTACGAGCAGACCGTCATGGACGAGATGGATCTCGCGCTGCTGGCCCGGCTGCGGCGACCGGAGTGGTCCCTGGTCCGCCGCGCCGCCGACCTGGGGTGCGGAACGGGGCGGACCGGCGCCTGGCTGCGCGCGCAGGGGGTTTCCCATATCGACGGCGTCGATGTGAGCGCGGGGATGCTGGAGCGGGCCGCGGCGCGCGGGGCACACACCACGCTCACCCAGGCGGACGTGCGCGCCACCGGGCTGCCCGACGGCAGCTACGACCTGGTGATCGCCTCGCTGATCGATGAACACCTGCCCGAGTTGGCACCGTTCTACGCCGAGGCGTGGCGGCTGGCCGCGCCCGGCGCGCTGTGTGTGCTGGTCAGTTTCCACCCGCAATTCATGATGACGACCGGGATGCCGACGCACTACACGCCCCAGGGTGGCGAGCCGGTAGCGATCAGCACGAACCTGCACCTGCTCAGCGAGCATGTGACGGCGGCGCTGGACGCGGGTTGGGTGCTCGCCGAGCTCACCGAGACGCTGATCGACGACACCTGGCTCGCGGCCAAGCCGAAGTGGCGGGATCTGCGCGGACAGCCCTTCACCATGGCGACGGTGTGGTCGCGGCCCGCTCAGTCGTAGAGTCCTTCGGCGCGCCAGACCTTGTCGTGGTAGACGAGCAGTAGTACGCGGACGTCGGGCGGCGCACCGTCCAGCTGAACCTGCGCGCGTGCGGTGAAAGTGGTTGGGGCGTCGGCGTTCTCGGTCGGATCCGGGACCCACCAGCGCTCGTCCACCGGCCACGGCCCCGCCCACCCGGTCAGCCGCCACTGCCTGCTGCCCCAGTGCAGGCGGGCCGGGTCGGCGCTGAACAGCGCGCGCTCGGTGACCCGGATCGGCGTGCCGTCCACCGCTTCCAGGCGGACCTGCGGCCGATTGAGCAGCAGGAGCGCGGGAGCGGGCTCGGGTAACCGGCCCGGCCACGGCTGGGCCGGGTCGGCGGCGGGCACGGGTTCGTCACCGAGCGCGACCAGGGTGATGCGCTCGACGGGCCCGCGGCCGCCGCTGAGCACGCCGACCCGCACCGCTTCACCACCGAGCAGGCCCTGCACCCGGACCAGCGCGCGCCGGGCCCGCTCCTCCTCCTCGCCGACCCCACCCCACAGCCCGAGCTGCAACGCACCCGCCGCCACCACCTCGACCGGCTCCAGGCGCAGCAGGGTGATCGGCGCGGTGGGCCGGTCGCGCCGGGTGAGCCAGCCGTCCAGCTGCCAGCGCACCCGGTCGGCGGTACCGTCCGGGGTCAGCGGTTCCGCACACCGCCAGATCCGGGAAAGCTCCTCCCCCGCATCGGTTTCCGCGAATATAGATAATCGGGTGCAGGCCAGGCCCGCGTTCGACAGCTCGGCGTGCAGTTGGGCGGCGAGCATGCGGCCCGCGAAGGCGGCGGCATCGACCCGTTCGATCGGCGGGTCGCAGCGGTGCTGCACCGTCAGATCCTTGGGTGGCTGCCGCGCGGAGGGCGGGCGCTCCGGCTGGGCCTGCGCGCACCGGTGCGCCAGCACGGCGTCGGCGCCGAACCGCGAGGCGACCTCGGCGGGCGAGAGCGCGGTGAAATCACCGATGCGGCGTAAACCCAAGCGGTGCAATAGATCCACCAGATCGTCGCGCTCCGGCGCGGCCAGGCTCGGCTCCACCGCGAGCTCACGCACCGGCATCGGCGCGAGAAACCGCGCACCCGCCCCGGCGGGCACGATGGCGCCGCGCCGGGCGGCGATCACCGCCGTGGACAACTCGTCGGCGATGCCGATCTGCGCCTCCACCCCGGTGGCGGCCGCCGCGTCGACGAGCCGCTCGGCCGCCGCCTCCTCGGAGCCGAAGAACCGGGCGGCACCGCGCGCCCCGAGCACCAGCAGCCCGGGCCGCAGCACCTCCACCCCGGGCACCGTGGCATCCACGGCCGCCACCACCGGCTCGAACAGCCGTGCGTCCCGATCCGGATCCGCCTGCGCGAGAAACAGATCGGGGCACTTCCCCTGCGCCTCGCGCCGCTTCAGTCCGCGCCGCACCCCGTCGGCGCGCGCGATCGCCGAGCACGCGATCACCCGGTTGGCGAAGAGCACGGCCACCGGCCGCATCGCGGGCAACCCGGCCACCGCGGCGGCGGCGACCGCGGGCCAATCCGGACACCACAGCGCCAATACCCGCGCAGCGCCCTTCGCTCGGCTGGGCAGGATCACGGTGCCGCACCGCACATAACGACTCCGCCGCCTGCGGCCGCATCGATGGACAGACCCGCCGATCTCGGTGTCGCTCCGCTCGGAGCAGCCGAGGCAAGCGTGGGCAGCGGTGGAACCCACCGCACGGACACCCCGGCCCTCACGACGCCGCTTCCCTGGCGTCGACCGGTGCGGCGGTGCGCGTAGGTGTTTCGTGCGCCGCCCATTCGACCCGGCCGGAGTTCGAACGGAGATCGAGGCGCCCGCGCCGTGGCGGGCCCGCCTTGCCGCGCACCTCGACCTCGAGACCGAGGGAGTGCAGGCGGCCGCGACCGTGCCCGAGACCCGAGTAACCGGCGATCCGCGCGTCCAAATGCAGGGCGGCGCCGGGCCAGCGGCCGTCGGTGACCACCAGGGTGGCGCCCTTGCTGCGGGCGCGGGCGGCGATCACCCTGGTACGCGCCGGGGCGACGGCGGCGCCGCCGAGGCCGAGCACCACCAGGTCGAGCCCGTCGAGCAGGACGGCGGCCACCTCCACCGGGTCCGGGCCGGGATCGGGGATCACGGCCAGCCGCTCCAGCTGAGCGCCCATCTCCACCGCGGCGAGCAGGCCGAGCCTGGGCACCCCGACCACCGCGGCATGCCCACCGTCCTCGGTCACCGCGGCGAGCAAACCGGCCAGCAGCGACCGCGCGCCCGTGTAGGACACGACCGACCCCTTGGTCAGGCCACCGCCGGGCAACAGCGCAGCGAGCGCGGGCGGCACCGCCAGCGACTCCCGGCGCAGTTCGGCGTCCAGCGGGATACGCTCGGCCGCCGCTTCGCCGCGACCGGGTATCGCCGCCATTCTTCTGCGCAGCTCAGCCACCGTGGGCGGGCTCTCCCGAGCCATCCCGAGCGGCACCGCCCGCGGTTGTGCCCCCTCCTGCGGTTTCGCATCCGAACCCATCTCTACCACCTACTTCCCACGATGGACCCGAGGCGACGCCACGGAACGAACCCCCAGGTACAAGAGGTCAGCACCGATTCAGCTATCGATCCGTATCGAATATACGTTCGATACCTGCTCAATAGAAACCGACCCCCGGGTTCCGTCAAGAGCCCACCCCCGCCCCCACGATTTCGAAACGATGCCGTTGTAAACCGCCGTTCGGTCTGTACTCAGTCGTTATCGCGGCAGCAAGTCAGCAGACCCGTCTCGAGCGGGCGTCACAGTGACGACGGCCGCCGACCACGACTCACGACACGGCAGACAGATCGACTACCCAGTGCGACACCGGCGTTCGGGTCGGCGAAACCCGGGGCGCGGTTCGTGTCAGCAAACTCCGTAGGGCACCTTGTTTTCCGCTACCCTCGCACCGTGACCGAACGCGCTCGCCCCATTGTCGGCCCCGACTATCTGGTTGCCGGCCGCTACCGGCTGCAGTCGAAGCTGGGCGGCGGTGGCATGGGCGCGGTGTGGCTCGCGCACGACCGGCTGCTCGACCGGGACGTCGCCATCAAACAGGTCCTCTCGACGGCCGGGCTGCCCGAAGCAGAGGCCAACGAGATCCGCAGCCAGATCATGCACGAGGGCCGGGTCGCGGCCAAGCTCTCCCACGAGCACGCGATCGCCGTGTACGACGTGGTGCTGGAGGCGGGCGAGCCCTGGCTGGTGATGGAGCACTTACCCTCGCGCAACGTGGCCAAGGCGCTCGCGCTGGTGGACACGCTGCCCCCCATCGAGGTCGCGCAGATCGGCGCGCAGGTCGCCGACGCACTGGCCGCCGCGCACGCGGCGGGCATCACGCACCGCGACATCAAACCCGGCAATATCCTTGTCGCCGACCGTGGTCCGATCGTCGGCATGGCCAAGCTCAGCGACTTCGGCATCTCGCGCGGCGCGGGCGAGCACTCCGACGATCCCGACGGCGTGATCGTCGGCACCCCCGCCTACCTGCCGCCGGAGGTGGCGCGCGGCGCGCAGCCGACCACGGCCAGCGACGTGTTCTCCCTCGGCGCCACGCTGTACACCGCGATCGAGGGGCAGCCGCCGTTCGGTCTCGACGAGGACAGCGATGTGCTGGTGCACCGCGCGGCCATGGCACAGATCATCCCGCCGACGCGCAGCGGGATGCTCACCGACGCGCTGCTGCACATGCTCGAGCCCGCGCCGCAGCGGCGGCCGACGATGGCCGAGGCCAGGGACGAAATCCTCACCGCGGCTTTCGGTCCCGGTACCGGGCCCTACATCATCGGCGCGCCGGTGCGCACCGAGGACGGCACCATTCCGGCCTGGGCGGCGCGGAATTCGGCCTCCGGCCTGCGCAGTCCGCACTCGACCCCGCTGCCGCGCCCGCACCGCGCCCCGGTGGGCGCCGCCGCCGCGGCCCCCGCACCGCAGCGGACCAAGGCACCGCAGGCCAGCAACGCGCCGCTGGCCATCGCCATCGGACTGCTGATCGGCCTGGTCATCATCATCGCCGTCATCATCGCGGTGATGTAACCGGCGTCGCGGATCAGTCGATGCGCCGGTGATGGGCCCAGCGGGTCAATGCATTCCGGTTCGACTGCTGAGTTTTGCGCAGCACATTGGACGCGTGGGTTTCCACGGTCTTCACCGAGATGAACAGGTTTTCGGCGATCTCGCGGTAGGTGTAGCCGCGCGCGAGCAGCCGAAGCACCTCCAGTTCCCGCGGGGTCAGCGAGTCGAGTTCCGGGTCGAGCGGTGGCTCGGGCACCGGTGATTTACCGGTGAACGAGTCGAGCACGAACCCCGCCAGCCGCGGACTGAACACCGCGTCGCCGCCGGCCACCCGGCGAATACCGTCGGCCAGTTCGGCACCCGAAATCGTCTTGGTCACATACCCTCTGGCGCCCGCGCGGATCACCGCGATCACGTCCTCGGCGGCATCGGAGACGCTCAGCGCCAGGCACACGGGGCCCGCTTCGATGCCCGCGAGCACCGCGACGCCACCACCATCGGGCATGTGCACGTCGAGCAGCACGACGTCCGGGTCGGTCGCCTTGATCCCGGCGATCGCCTCGGCGACCCCACCGGCCTCACCGACCACCTCCATGTCGGTCTCGCGGCTCAACTCCGCCCGCACCCCCGACCGGAACACTGCGTGATCATCAACAAGAAAGACCCGCACGGCCACCCTGCTTCTCCTCAACTGTCGGTGGATCGACCCACCCTGGCGCGCAGGCGCCCATGGGCCGCCCACACCCCATCGGTACCACATGAGGCCACGAGTCGACCGAACTCACTTCGAACAACGGTCACTGCCCGGGATGAACCGGCACCTGCTCGGGGTCGACGGGTACCTCGGCCGCTTCCGCGTCCGGCTGCTCCGGCTCACCGGAGTCGGTGCGCGGCATGATGATTCGCACCTCGGTGCCGCGGCCGGGGTTGGACAGGATCTCCACCTGGCCGCCGCGGCGTTCGACCCGGCCGCGGATGGATTTCGCCAGGCCCTGCCGGTCCTGCGGTACGGCGGCGGTGTCGAAACCGGCGCCGCGGTCGCGCACGAAGATGCTCACCTGATGCGGTTCGGTCTCGGCGAACAGGTCGATCTCCGGGACGCCCGCGTGTTTGGCGGCATTGACCAGCGCCTCCCTGCTGGCACCGAGCAGCGCGGTGAAATGTTCCTTGGGCAGGCCGGATCCGGTCTCGCCGATATCCATCGACACGTCGCCGACGGTCACCGGGGTCACCTTCACGCCGTGCTGATCCTCCACCTCGCCCGCGATGGTGCGCAGCGCGGCGGCCAGGCTCGACTGCGCAGGACCGGCATCCTCGAACAACCATTTGCGCAGTTCCCGCTCCTGGCTGCGGGCCAGCCGCACCACCTCCTGCGGGTCACCGGCCTGGCGCTGGATCAGGGCAAGCGTCTGCAGCACCGAATCGTGCAGGTGCGAGGCGATCTCCTCGCGTTCCTCATTCCGGATGCGGGCCGAGCGCTCGGCGTTCAGCGCCCGCATCATCCGCAGCCACAGCGGAACCGTCAGCAGCCCGGCGCCGACCAGCGTGACGGCCACCGCGAGCAACGCGGACCCGAGCGAGCTCAGATCGATCCTGGCCAGCACCACCACACCGAGCCCGGCCACGATCAACGTGCCGCCCGCCACGATGCGCGCCCACGTCACCACCGAGGGGCGCGCGGGCAAGCCGAGCAGCGACCTCGGGCCGTCGGCGTCGTACTCCCGCCACACCAGCGCCGCACCGATCGCGACCACGATGATGGGCGCGATCACGCTCGCCGCGGTGCCGCTGAACATCCACGACACCCCGACGGCGAGGCCGAGCCCGAGGATGGCGAGGCCGATCGCCTGCCGCCGTTCGGAACCGGGCGCCTTGGCTACATCCGAGCCGCCCGGCGTGAAGATCCACAGCAACCCGTACGCGACGATGCCCGCCCCGGCCGCGGCGAGCAGCACGAACGCCATCCGGACCTTGAACACGTCGACGCCGAGGTGATCGGCGATCCCGCCCGCCACGCCGCCGATGATCCGACCGCCCGAGCGCCGCACCATCCTGGCGTGCGGCGGCGGCCCGGGATCGAACACCGGCGCGGGCCCGAAACCGCGCGCGGCCTCGAACCCCCGCGTGGTATCGAACCCTCGGGTGTCGAACGAGGGCGCAGACGGGTACATGCATTCGATAGTGGCACGACCCGCCGACAGCTAGCCATCAGGAATCCCCCTGATCTTCTGCCGAGCCCCGGATGACGACCTGACCGGCCGGGTCCAAAAGGATCAGTAGATTCTTCAGGGTTATCCCCGATGTGCGGATGTGCTGGTCAGGCACACTATGGGAACCATGACGAAAACGAGCTTCGGGGATCAGCTCCAGCAGATCTGGCGTACGCGCCCGGTGCGGTTGCCTCGGCAGGGACCGATCGCCGGCGTGGCGGCCGGGTTCGCGCAGCGGTACAACGTCGATCCGGTACTGGTGCGGGTGGCCTTCGTGGTGTCCGCGATCTTCGGCGGCTCCGGAGTCGTGCTCTATCTGCTGGCCTGGCTGCTGTTCAGCGCCGCCGGTGACGAGTCGTCGGCGGCGGAGTCGCTGGTCGGCAAGGGGCACAGCTCGCAGTCGCAGACCAAGACGATCGTGTTGATCGTCGCGCTCGCCATCGCGGTGAGCACGATGGGCCCGGTCGGGGTCGGCCTCGGCGGGTCGGGACTGATCAGCATGGCGTTGATGCTGGCAGGCTGGTGGCTGCTGCACCTGCGCAATCCGGAACCACCGCCGGGGACCACCAGTGAGTTCAGCGGGTACATCGCGGACAGCGGGATCATGGCGACCGGTTACCCCGGTGCGGTCTTCCCGCAGGGCGCGCCACGCACCAGCGACGTCTATGCGCCGCCGACCAGCGTGTACACGCCGTACACGAAACTGCCGGATGCCTATGTCCCGGACACGTCGGGCACCGAAACCGTGCTGCCGCACCAGGATTCCGGAGCGAGCGACACCGGCCGGACGCATGATGCCGACACCGACCTGCTGCGTAAGCCAGACGCGGGCGATCAAGGCGCTGCGCCAAGCGATTCCGCGGCGTCGTCCGAAGCACCAGGTGGATACAACGCGACGTCGGACACTGTCCAGCTCGACAAGGGCGGCGACACCACCGAGGTCATCGACCCGCGAACCGCGGCGGGCCCAACGGCTTCCGGCCAGGCCGGCACCGCGTCACTCAGCAAAGCGGCACCGAGCTCGCCCGCCGCGCTGAAGCCGCCGACCCCCGCCACGCTCGGCCGCACCACCCCGCCCTCCTGGGATCCGCTCGGCGTCGCACCGCTCGCCTGGGATCTGCCCGAGCCGACCCCGGTGCGCACCCTCGTCGCGCCGCCGCCGAAGCGTCCACGCTCCCGGCTGACCCCGGTGGTCCTCGGTCTGGCCATCCTCGCCGCCGCGGGCGCGGGCGCACTGGCCGCCTCCGGTGTCGAGTGGATGACGCCAGGCCGGATCGCGGCGGCCGCCTTGGCGGTGATCGGACTCGGCCTGGTCCTCGGCGCGTTCCTGCGGCGCGGGTACGGCCTGCTGGTACTGACCGCGCCGCTGGCCGGATTCGTCCTGCTCGCCTCGGCGATCGGCCCGATCGACTTCGACCGCGGCGCGATGGGCCAGCACGACTGGAAACCGCTCGCGATGAGCGAGCTGGAGTCGCACTACACCGTCAACATGGGATCGGGCACGCTGGATCTGCGCCAGCTGAATCTGACCGAGAGCCGCACCGTCGATGTCGAGGTCCGGATGGGCGACTTCCAGGTGTGGCTGCCGAACAACATGAAGGTCGACACCCACTGCACCCAGACCATGGGTGAGGTCAAATGCGACAACGGCCTGACCGGCCCGGCCACCGAGGGCGCGCCCGTGCTCGACCTGAACATCAATGTCCGAGCCGGAAACGCGGAGGTGCACCGTGGCTGACCAGTCCAACGAATCCACCGAATCCCGCCGCGGCCCCTCCGCCTCGCTGCTGATCGTCGGCCTGCTCGCCCTCGGCGTGAGCGCCTGGGCCTTCGTCGGCCCCGCGTCGTGGCCGACGACCAGCGCGGTCCCGGTCGGCTGGATCGTGGTGCTCGCCGCCATCATCGTCGGCATCGTGCTGGTGGTATCCCCGCGCAAACGCGGCTGACCGAGGCGAACAATGAATGGCCCGTCCATCGGACGGGCCATTCTCGTTGCGCTAGTAGGGATTCACTCCCATTCGATGGTGCCCGGCGGCTTGCTGGTCACATCGAGGACCACCCGGTTGACCTCCGGCACCTCGTTGGTGATCCGGGTGGAGATCCGTTCGAGCACCTCGTAGGGCAGCCGGGTCCAGTCGGCGGTCATCGCGTCCTCGCTGGAGACCGGGCGCAGCACGATCGGGTGACCGTAGGTACGACCGTCGCCCTGCACGCCGACGCTGCGCACGTCCGCGAGCAGCACCACGGGGCACTGCCAGATCTGCCGGTCCAGCCCCGCCGCGGTGAGCTCCTCGCGGGCGATGGCGTCGGCCTGGCGCAGCGTGGCGAGCCGATCCTCGGTGACCTCACCGACGATGCGGATGGCCAGGCCTGGGCCGGGGAACGGCTGGCGGCCGACGATCTCCTCGGGCAACCCGAGCTCGCGGCCGACCGCACGCACCTCGTCCTTGAACAGCAGGCGCAGCGGCTCGACCAACTCGAACTCCAGGTCGTCCGGCAGACCGCCGACGTTGTGGTGGCTCTTGATGTTCGCGGTGCCGCTGCCGCCACCGGACTCGACGACATCCGGGTACAGCGTGCCCTGCACCAGGAACTCGACTTTCGGAGCGGAGCCTGCGGAGCGACCATCAGATTCAGATGCGGATTCGTTTACCTGCTCGATGACGACCTCGGAGACCGCGTCCTCGAAGGACCGGATGAACTCGCGCCCGATGACCTTGCGCTTCTCCTCCGGGTCGGTGACGCCCTTCAGCTCACCCAGAAACTTCTCGACCGCGTCGACGGTCACCAGCTTGGCACCGGTCGCGGCGACGAAATCCTGCTGGACCTGCTCGCGCTCCCCAGCCCGCAGCAGGCCGTGGTCGACGAACACACAGGTCAGGCGGTCACCAATGGCCCGCTGCACCAGCGCGGCGGCCACCGCGGAGTCGACACCGCCGGACAGCCCGCAGATCGCGTGCCCGTCGCCGATCTGCTCGCGGACCGCGGTGATCAGCGAGTCGGCGATATTGGCCGGGGTCCAGGTGGCGCGGATGCCGGCGATCTCGTGCAGGAAGCGGCTGAGCACCTGCTGACCGTGCGGCGAGTGCAGCACCTCGGGGTGGTACTGCACGCCGGCCAGGCGGCGCGCCCGGTTCTCGAACGCGGCGACCGGTGCGCCCGCGGTGGTGCCGGTGACCTCGAAACCCTCCGGCGCGTCGGTGACCGCGTCGCCGTGGCTCATCCAGACCGGCTGCAGGGTGGGCAGTCCGCCGTGCAGCACGCCACCGTCGACATTGATCTCGGTGCGGCCGTACTCGCGGGTGCCGGTGTGCGCGACCGTGCCGCCCAACGCCTGCGCCATCGCCTGGAAGCCGTAGCAGATGCCGAAGACCGGCACGTCGAGATCGAACAGCCGCGCGTCCAATTGCGGTGCGCCCTCGGCATACACGCTGGACGGGCCGCCGGACAGGATCACGGCGAGCGGCTGCTTCTCGGCGATCTCCTCGACGGTGGCGGTGTGCGGAATCACCTCGGAGAACACACTCGATTCGCGGACCCGCCGGGCGATCAGCTGTGCGTATTGCGCGCCGAAGTCGACGACGAGGACCGGTCTCTGTGTATCTGCCACGGCCACAGTTTAGTGAGCACACTTTGTGCCCGAGCCATCGGCACAGCACCTGCGCGGAGCCCAGCTCCAGCAAGCAAAAAGGCGAGCCAGCAAATCGCCCCACCCGCCCCCGCACCGCTGGCTATCCTCGTGCTCGTGCCATTCGCCCGCGCGATCGACGCCGACATCCACTACGAGGACAGCGGCGGGAGCGGCCCGGTGGTGCTGCTAGCACACGAATTCTTCATGGACCGGACGATGTTCGCGGCTCAGATGGCCGCGCTGGCACCGGAATTCCGGATCGTCTCGTGGGACGCGCGCGGTCACGGCCGCACCAGGGACGAGGGCCTGCCGTTCACCTACTGGACTGCGGCCCGCGACGCGCTGACCGTGCTCGACCACCTCGGCGCCGAACGTGCCGTGGTCGGCGGCACCGCACAGGGCGGCTTCACCGCGCTGCGCACCGCGCTCATCGCGCCGGAGCGGGTGTCCGCGCTGATCCTGATCAGCACCGAGGCCAACGGCCCGACCCCCGAACAGTCCGACGCCACCCAGCAGTTCCTGGCGCAGTGGTACGACGACGGCTCCCGCCAGCAGGCGGCAAATCAGTTGGCGTCCTGGCTGATCGGCGACGACAAGTGGTATCGGACCATCTGGACCACCCGCTGGATGCTGCGCGACTGCCGCGGCATCGAGGTCGCGGCGGGCTGTCTGCTCAGCCGGGACTCGGTGCTGGAGCGGTTGTCCGAGATCACCTGCCCCGCGCTGGTGATTCACGCCACCGACAGCGGCATCCCGCCCGACCGGGCCAAGCAGCTGACCGAGGGGCTCACCGGCGCGAGCTACGTCGAGATTCCGGGAGCCAGGCTCGCGGTCACCATGACGCACCCGGAGCCGGTGAACGTCGCCATGCGGCAGTTCCTGCGCGAACGGATCACGCCCTCGCACGCACGGTAGGGCTCACGCGCGCACGCTGAGCCCGACCTTCTGGAACTCCTTGAGATCGGAGTAACCCGCCTTCGCCATCGAACGACGGAGCCCGCCAACCAGATTCAGCGAGCCGAACGGATCGTCCGAGGGGCCGAACAGCACCTGCTCCAGGCTGGGGCGCACCGCGTCACCGGTGCCCTCCTCCAGCTCCCACTCGACGCCGAGCAGCGAACCGCGCGGCACCGAGGGGTGCGCTGCGGCCGACGGCCAGTACCAGCCGCGCCCCGGCGCCTCGGCGGCCAGCGCCAGCGGCACCCCGAGCATCGCGGCATCCGCACCGCAGGCGATCGCCTTGGCGAGCTGCCCGGAAGTTTCGACGTCACCGTCGGCGATGACATGCACGTAGCGCCCGCCGGTCTCGTCGAGGTAGTCGCGGCGCGCGGCGGCGGCATCGGCGATGGCGGTGGCCATCGGCACGCCGATGCCGAGCACCTCGCGGGTGGTTGTCGCGCCGGGGAACGAGCCGTAGCCGACGATGACACCCGCCGCGCCGGTACGCATCAGGTGCAGCGCGGTCCGGTGATCGCTGACTCCGCCCGCGACCACCGGCACATCCAGCTCGGCGATGAAGGTCTTGAGGTTCAACGGCTCTCCGTCGCCGACATGCTCGGCGGAGATGATCGTGCCGTGCACCACGAGCAGGTCGACGCCGGCCTGCACCAGCGCCGGCGTCAGCGCGCGGGCGTTCTGCGGGCTCACCCGGACCGCCACCGTCACACCGGCCGCCTTCACCTGAGCGACAGCGGCGGCGAGCAACTCCGGCTGCATCGGCGCGGCGTGCAACTCCTGCAGCAGCGAGACGGCGCGCTCGTAGCCGCCCTTACCGACGAGCTCGAGCAGCTGATCGATCTTCGCGGCGACATCGGCGTGCCTGGCCCACAGCCCCTCACCGTTGATGACGCCGAGCCCGCCGAGCCTGCCGAGCTCGATGGCGAACTCCGGCGACACCAGCGCGTCGGTGGGGTGGGTCAGAAACGGGATCTCGAAACGGTAGGCGTCGAGCTGCCAGGACAGCGACACCTGCTTCGACGAGCGGGTCCGGCGCGACGGAACGATGTCGATATCGTCCAGCTCGTAGGTACGCCGGGCGGTCCGGCCCATGCCGATCTCGACCATGTCGCGCACGTCTGTCTCCTATCTATCGGCCGCGCGGGCGCGGCGTGTTCGTGGCCCCCGGTGCCGCGTGTCCGAGGCTCGCGCCTGCGGCGCATGCGCTTCGGCCGCTCGGACGCGCGACGGGCCACGAACGGCGCTCGTAAGCGCCCTGTGGTGGCCGTGCTCGTGACGGGAGGCTGCGGCTCAGGCTAGCCGTCGGCGGTCAGCAGCTCGTCGCGTGCGCGGTCGGCGCCGGGTGTCGGCGGGCTGGTCCGGGCATGGGCCAACTGCTTCGTGTGCAATCGGCCTGCCCCGAACCCCTATCGGTCTGGCCTGGTTCCTGCACGGACCTTACGGTCTCGTGCAGGACCATCATGCGGGCTAGCCGCGACCAGTGTAGTTAGGGGCCTCGACGGTCATCGTGATGTCGTGCGGGTGGCTCTCCTTGAGGCCGGCCGCGGTGATCTGCACGAACTGGGCTTCCTGCAGGTGCGCGATGGACTGGGAGCCGGTGTAGCCCATGGCCGCGCGCAGGCCGCCGACGAGCTGGTGGATGACCTGGTTGACCGGGCCGCGGAACGGCACCCGGCCTTCGATGCCCTCGGGCACCAGCTTGTCCTCGGCCAGCACGTCGTCCTGGAAGTAGCGGTCCTTGGAGAAGGACTTGGCCTGGCCGCGGCCCTGCATCGCGCCGAGCGAACCCATGCCGCGGTAGCTCTTGAACTGCTTGCCACCCACCAGGATCAGCTCACCGGGCGATTCGGCGGTGCCCGCGAGCAGCGAGCCGAGCATCACGGTGGACGCGCCTGCGGCGATGGCCTTGGCGATGTCGCCGGAGAACTGGATGCCGCCGTCGGCGATGACCGGAACACCGGCGGGCTTGCAGGCGGCGACGGCCTCGAGGATCGCGGTGATCTGCGGCGCGCCGACACCGGCGACCACGCGGGTGGTGCAGATGGAGCCGGGACCGACACCCACCTTCACCGCGTCCGCGCCCGCCTCGACCAGCGCGGCCGCACCGGCCCTGGTCGCCACGTTGCCGCCGACGATCTGGATCCGGTCGCCGACCTCGGCCTTGACCTTGGTGACCATCTGCAGCACCTGCGCCTGGTGGCCGTGCGCGGTGTCGACGACGAGCACGTCGACGCCCGCGTCGGACAGCGTCATGGCGCGCGACCAGGCGTCGTCGCCGACACCGACCGCGGCGCCGACCAGCAGGCGGCCGTCCCGGTCCTTGGTGGCGTTCGGGTACTGATCGGTCTTGACGAAGTCCTTGACGGTGATGAGCCCGCGCAGCTTGCCGTTGCCATCGACGATCGGCAGCTTCTCGATCTTGTGCCTGCGCAGCAGTCCGAGCGCGGCCTCGGCGGTCACGCCCTCCTGCGCGGTGATCAGCGGCGCCTTGGTCATCACCTCTTCGACCCTGCGGTTCTGGTCGACCTCGAAGCGCATGTCGCGGTTGGTGATGATGCCCACAAGGCTGCCGACCTCGTCCACCACCGGCAGACCGGAGATGCGGAAGCGGGCGCACATGGCGTCGACCTCGGCGAGGGTGTCGTTCGGGCGGCAGGTCACCGGGTCGGTCACCATGCCTGCCTCGGACCGCTTCACGGTCTCCACCTGGGCGGCCTGATCGGCGGCGGCCAGGTTCCGGTGCAGCACCCCCATGCCGCCCGCCCTGGCCATCGAAATGGCCATCCGCGCCTCGGTCACCGTGTCCATGGCCGAACTGACCAGCGGGGTCCGCAGCCGGATGTCCCTGGTCAGCTGGCTGGAGGTCTCCACAGAGCTGGGGATGAGATCCGAGGCGGCGGGCAGCAACAGCACATCGTCGAATGTGAGGCCGAGCATGGCGATCTTGTTCGGATCGTCACCACCCGTAGATGGGCGGACAGCGGTGCGTTCGCCCGATACGGGATTACTCATTCGGATCGACCCCTCCTGGACGTCGACAGCGACCGACACCGGGGTCACCGGCGCCGCGCGCAGTTGATGGGATGGACTGGTGGCTCCGGGAATCGTGTCGGGTGCTCGCCGGGGCCTGACACCATGGTATCTGTCCCGCAAACTCATCGACGAAGTGAGCCCACCGGCGAAACTTGCGGCCTACATAGCTGGCGCAGACCACCCTGTTCTGCGTACCGTGGGGATGTGCGTGACCATCTACCACCTGGCTTGCCGCCGGATCCGTTCGCCGGAGACCCCTCCGACCCGTCCGCCGCGCTCGACGCCATCGAGCCCGGTGAGCCGCTGGATCCCCACGAGCGCCTTGCGGTCGAGGAAGATCTCGCCGACCTCGCTGTCTACGAGGCGCTACTAGCGCACCGCGGTATCCGCGGACTCGTGGTCAGCTGCGAAGATTGTCGGCAGGATCACTACCACGACTGGGACATGTTGCGCGCCAACCTACTTCAACTGTTGGTCGACGGCACCGTGCGCCCGCACGAGCCCGCCTACGATCCGACGCCGGAAGCGTATGTCACCTGGGACTACTGCCGGGGATACGCGGATGCCTCGATGAACGAGGCCTTCCACGGCGACGGATTCGACGGATTCGACAACTGAGGTTCGAGCCACCGAACCGATGACGCGTCCCCTTCGGGGCTCGCGCACCGCGGCATACAACGCTGTGATTTTCACCGCACCGTCACGGGGGCGTGACACCCGGACAAACAGAAAACCGACTGCCCGTTGGCAATCGGTTCGCGTCCTGTTGGAAAGTTTCTCGATGGTTGCCGGCGCCGTCGGCTAACTGGTGGTCCCCGCGCCGCCGGACCCGGTGGGTACGACGAACGTGGTGGCCGGATTGCCTTGTGTCGGCACCCGAGTCGGCGCGCCGCCGTTGTCCGAGGTCGGCTGCACCGCCGTCGGCTCGGCCACGGTGGTCGGTGTCGACGGCGGCTGGGTGACGGACGGCTCCACCGTCGGCGGCGGCGTGGTCACCGTCGGCGGCAGAGTCGGCTTGTCGTTGGTCGGGGTGGACGGATCGGTCGGGTCGGTCGGCTGGTCGCTCGGATCGCCGGGCTTGGTCTGCTGCACCGGAGGCAACGTCGCATCGACCGGCGGTACCGGCTTCGGCTTGGTAGTGGTACTGGTCGCCGGGTCGGACGGCTTCGTCGACGTGCCCTGATCCAGCTGATCGGCCAGGTCGTTGTACCCCATGGCACGCAGTTGGCTGACGAGTCGCTTCCACTCCAGCATCAACTGGTCGTGCTTTTCGGGGCTGTCGACCTGATCGGCGTTCACCCGCGCCTGCTCCAGGCGTTCCTTGGCCTGAACCGGATTCTGCGTGATCAGCTTCGCCGCTTCGTCCAGATCGGTACCTGCCCGCTGCGCCACGGTGCTCTGGGCCGCCTGATTGAAGACGACCTCCTTGACCCGCCACAGCGGATCGCCGGGCTCGGAGTTGTAGGAGAACGCCGTCATACCGCCGAAGACCAGGGCGAGTGCCGCCGCGGCGCCGAGCAGCGGACGAACCAGCCGCAGGCGGCCACCGCTGCCCTGTGCGCCGACGCGCACCTGACGGGCGCCGATCTCCTGGTTCACCGCGGCGACGATCGCATCCAGATCCGGCGCAGCGGTCATCGGCGGTGCGATGAGTTCGGCCCGCCAATCCGCGAGCATCGCCGCGAGTTGATATTCCTCCGCGCTGTCGGTCCGTACCGGGCCATCGCTTGCGATGGCGTCGATCAACGCATCGTCGCGGCGTACCGCGGCGATATCGACCGGGCCGGTGTCTCCGGACGCGTCGGCGTAGGGACCGCTGTTTCGCGATCCAAGCCGCGCTTTCCAGTCACCCCGACCGCGCTCGCCATCCCTAGCCATACATTTCACCTGCCCTCGCCACTTGAGACTTCAGTTTCGCGAGTGCCCTGTGCTGGGCCACTCGTATCGCCCCCGCCGTACTGCCCACGGCGACTGCGGTTTCTTCGGCTGACAAACCCATGACCAATCGCAGGATCAAGATCTCTCGATGTTTTTCGGGGAGTGTCGCGAGCAGACGGTTCATCTGCCTGCTCGTCTCCGATTCGAGAGCTCGTTGTTCCGGACCATGGTCGGTGGATATGACATCTGGTACTTCGGCCATTGCCTCCGCCTTGTTACGGGCGGCATTGCGATGGGCGTCGGCGACCTTGTGCGAAGCGATTCCGTAAACGAAGGCCATGAAGGGCCTGCCCTGGTCTTGATACCTGGGCAAGGCGGTCATCACGGCCAAACAGACCTCCTGCGCAACATCATCCGCGGAGAGCTGCCCACGCTCCGCGGCTCCGATCCGCGCGCGGCAATAACGCACCACCAGCGGGCGGATCATCTCCAGTACCTGAGCTAAAGCGGATCTGTCGCCCTGCGCAGCCGCAGCGACGGCGAGGTCCAACTCTTCGCCCATGTTCGTCATCGTCAGAGAGATTCCTGGCGTTACAAGTGGCACGGTCGTGATGACCAGTGCTTCCGCCGAAGCGGCGGAACGGAACTAACAATAGCGATACAGCGCCCGGAACAAGGCAACACGGTCGCCGTTGGAACCATGGGCACCGCACAACCTGATGTAGTCGGGCTTAACGCGCTGCGGTCGGCTACCCCGCCGCGCTCGGCCGGAACCGGCCGCCACGTCGGACGATGGCCGCGGCGCAGTCCCGCGCCTCCGCGGCGGCGCCGGGCACGGCCAGCCCGGCGCGCAGCATGGCGCTCGCCCAGCGCAGCGGGAGCAGACCGTGTTCGCGGCACTGTTCGGCAACCTGCTCGGCGAGCTCACGGGACCGGTCGTGGTCGCCCGCCGCCGCGGCCGCCGCGGCGACCAGCAACCGGGATTTGACCAGATGCCGCACCGACGGCGCGCGCTCGGCGAGCTCGAGCGCCGCCGCGGCATGCGTGCCCGCCGGCTCGACAGTGCCTGCGGCAAGCGCGGTTTCGGCACTGACCCACTGTCTGCGGATGGCGGGCCGCCAGCCGAGCTCGGCCGCGGGCCGCACCGTCTCGCCGCGCGCGAGCAGCCGCCAGGCCAACGCCACCCGCCCGACGCCGAGCGCGTCGGCCGCGAGACCGGTCAGCGCGTCACTGATCGCGTCGCCGCGCTCGAACGGCGGCTCGGGTCGCACGGAGTCCACCGCGCGGTCGCCGAGCGCTCGCGCCGAGACCAGGGCCGCGGCCCGCCCGTCGCAGGCGGCGGCGCGGGCATGCCAGCCGAGCTGGCGCAGCAGCGATCCCTCGGTGCTCGCGGCCAGCGAAAGCAGTACCGGATCGGTGCTGCGGGCGCGGACGATGCGCAATTCGGCACGGGCCGCGGCGTAACGGCCTTGGCCGCCGAGAATCACCGCCCGATACCAGGATCCGAGTGCGTCGGCCGCCGTCGGCAACTCGGCAGCGGCGTAGCCGGGGCGCGCGCCGAAGGCACTCTCAGCGAGGATCTCGAATCGGGTATCTCCGAGCGGAGCAGGTACGAACACGGCGGAAACTCTAGCCGGGGTGCGCACAAGGTGGACGGGAGAAAGACCGGAGCCCGCCAACCGGCAACCACTCAGCATTTCGGAGACTTTGCGATGTTTCCATCAGGTAAATCTCGTCCCGGCAATCCCCGAGCGCCCACGATGGGAATTCACACGCGTTTCGCGCAATTAACCTCTGCGCCCCGTTTCCGCCATCTCGGATCTGCTCGCGCCACATGCCGCCGTGCGCCACTGTGACCGCCCCCACCCGGCGGCCGATGGACTCTGACCGCCCCACTGCCCCCAAAAATGGGGTCTACCAGCAGAAATACTTCCTGTCCCCGCGCAGCAGCGAGCCATCGGCCACTGGTCAACCGATCAGTATCGCCGGAACCAATGCGAAAAGTAAACAGCTCGGAGGTTAAATTTCGCAGCCTAAGATTTGGGAAACTACTGCGCCGAACTATTGACGGAATTTCGCGGCTGGACCTAACGTAGCTCATCGCCACGGTCGGCGCCGCGCGAAATTGCAGCGACCGCAACGGGCGAGCACAGGGGCACCCGCCGACACAGCGCCGTGGCCTACCACACTTTGCAGAACAACTGCTCGACAACGCTGACGAGCTCGCACCACGAGGAGTTCACACAATGCCCATGCCGACCCACCTCCCCGGGCCGAACGCCGATGTCTGGGATTGGCAGATGCGAGGGTCCTGCCGCGGGCAGGACTCGGCCGTGTTCTTCCATCCCGACGGCGAACGTGGCCGAGCCCGTACCGCGCGCGAGATGCGCGCCAAAGAGATCTGCCGGGCCTGCCCGGTACTGATGCAGTGCCGCAGTCACGCACTGAAGGTCAGCGAGCCCTACGGCATCTGGGGCGGCATGTCCGAGACCGAGCGCGAGATGCATGCCCGGCGCAATCGGCGCCGGATGGCGGTTTAGTTGAAATTCTTCCCATCCATACGGCGCGGGGCGCCGAATCCCTAGCAAACAACCGGCAGGCGATACGCGGTCACCACCGCCACGCCTGCGGCGGCGACCACCCGAAGCCGCACACCCTGTCGAGCCCTGCGTTTCGCGGTTAGCTATCGGCGTGTCACGGCGTGTCTCCTGTGAGAGCCGCCTGGCGTGTCGAAGTTTTCCGCAAAGTCGCTGGGCCACAGGTGGTTTGCCGACACCCCAGCCGGAAGGAGGTTATAGCGGCACGCTACGGTGGTGACCGATGACACAGAATGGAGCGTTGTGACAACGCGGCAGCCGGCCGCAGAGGGCGACTCGTTCCGAAGAGATGCCTTCCCACCCGGTGTGGATTCTGCGGTTACGGCCCGCGCCGCCGAGAGCATCGAACTCGCCCTCCTGCTACATCGTTGCGGCGAGTCCGACCAGGAAGCCTTTGCCGAGCTATATGACCGGACGTCCGCGCGCGTCTTCGGTCTTGTGCTGCGCGTGCTGCACGACCCCGGCTATGCCGAGGAGACGACGCAGGAGGTCTACCTGCAGATCTGGCGTACCGCAGCGAGTTTCGACGCGGACAAGGGGTCGGCCGTGACGTGGTTGATGACGCTCGCCCATCGGCGCGCGGTGGACCGGGTACGCGCCGAGCAGGCGCACACCCAACGCGAGGTCGCCTACGGAATACGGGTTCTCGGTAACGAATTCGATGAAGTAACCGAAGAGGTAGAGCGAAGGCTCGAACAACAGGCCGTGCTCGATGGACTCGCGACACTGACCGAGACCCAGCGGGAGGCCATCTCGCTCGCCTACTACGGCGGGCGGACCTACGCGGAGGTAGCGCATTACCTCGGAGTAGGGTTACCGACCGTTAAGTCCCGAATTCGGGACGGATTGACACGACTCAAAAGAAGTTTGGGGGTGACGTGAGATGAACGAACGCCAGGTCGATCTCGCGCACACCGTCGCGCTCGGATCGATCGACGACGTAGACCACCATGAGGTGCAAGAACTGCTCGACACCGAAGACCCCGCCCTACGCGCGGAGTTCCTCAGGGAGATCGGGCAGACGAGAGAAGCACTCGCCATGCTCGCCACTACGACGGCGACGCCACCGCCGGCCACCTTGCGCACCCGCTTGCTCGCCGCCATCGCCGCCGAACAGCCGGCTCCCCCGCCTCTCCGCGTATTCAGGCCATACGAGTAAGTGCCCCGGAACTCACATCAGGGCCGGCGGTCGAGTACCGCACAGGTTTTGGACGTCCCCGACGAGTTACCCATGTACTGACGAAATCAGCAGTCACGATCGCAAAACGAAGGCCCCCGGACCGAAGTCCGAGGGCCTTCTCGGTTTTTGGCCCGCTCAGTGGCTGTGGCCGTGGTGGCTGTGGTCGGGCGCCTCTTCGGCGGGCTTGTCCACAATCGCACTCTCGGTGGTGAGGATCATCCGCGCCACCGACGCCGCGTTCACGACGGCCGAGCGGGTCACCTTCACCGGGTCCACGACACCGTCGGTCAGCAGGTCGCCGTAGCTGAGGGTGGCGGCGTTGAAGCCTTCCTTGCCCTCGCCGACCTTGCTGACCACCACGGAGCCGTCCACGCCCGCGTTGGTGGCGATCCAGAACAGCGGCGCCGACAGTGCGGTCCGCACCACCTCGACGCCGACGGCCTCGTCGCCGGAGAGCGAGTCGCGCAGCTCGACCAGCTTGGCGGCCGCCTGCACCAGCGCGGAGCCGCCACCGGGCACGATGCCCTCCTCGACGGCGGCCTTGGCCGCGCTCACCGCGTCCTCGACCCGGTACTTGCGCTCCTTGAGCGCGGTCTCGGTGGCCGCGCCGACCTTGATCACCGCGACGCCACCGGACAGCTTCGCCAGGCGCTCCTCGAGCTTCTCGCGATCCCAGTCGGAGTCGGTGGCCTCGATCTCGCGGCGCAGCTGCGCGCTGCGGGCCGCAATGTCCTCTTTGGTGCCGACGCCGTCGACGATGGTGGTGTCGTCCTTGGTGACGACGATGCGCCGCGCCTGGCCGAGCACGTCCAGGCCGGCCTCGCGCAGCGTGATGCCGAGGTCCGGGTTGATCACGGTGCCCGCGGTGACCACGGCCAGGTCGTCGAGGAACGCCTTGCGGCGGTCACCGAAGAACGGCGCCTTCACGGCGACGGCCTTGATCGTCTTGCGGATGGAGTTGACCACCAGCGTGGACAGGGCCTCGCCCTCGACGTCCTCGGCGATGATCAGCACCGGCTTGCCGGATTCGGCGATCTTCTCCAGCAGCGGCAGGAAGTCCGGCAGCGAGCTGATCTTCTCGCGGTGCAGCAGGATGAGCGCATCCTCCAGCACGGCCTGCTGGCTGTCGGTGTCGGTGACGAAGTAGGGCGAGAGGTAGCCCTTGTCGAACTGCACGCCCTCGGTGACCACGAGCTCGGTCTGCGTGGTCGAGGACTCCTCGACGGTGACGACGCCGTCCTTGCCGACGACCGTCAGCGCCTTGCCGACCATCTCGCCGATCTCCTCGTCCCGCGAGGACACGGTGGCAACCTGGGCGATCGCCGTCTCGCCGGACACCGGGGTCGCCGCGGCGAGCAGCGCCTCGGAGACCGCGTCGGCGGCCTTGGCGATGCCGGAGCCGAGCGAAATCGGATTCGCGCCCGCGGCAACGTTCTTCAGGCCGGCCCGGACCATCGCCTGGGCCAGCACGGTCGCGGTGGTGGTGCCGTCGCCCGCGACGTCGTTGGTCTTGGTGGCGACGCTCTTCACCAGTTGCGCGCCGAGGTTCTCGAACGGATCTTCCAGGTCGATCTCGCGCGCGATGGTGACGCCGTCGTTGGTCACGGTCGGGCCGCCGAAGGCCTTCGCGAGCACCACGTGGCGGCCGCGCGGGCCGAGGGTGACCTTGACGGCGTCGGCGAGCTTGTCGACACCGCGTTCCAGAGCCCGGCGAGCCTTCTCGTCGAACTCGATCTGCTTTGCCATAAGTCCTATTCCTTGGATTTAAGGGCTGAGACGACTCTGCCCCGGTCCCCGCTCAGGGGAACCGGGGCAGTGTCATGACGACTCGATCCCGGCGGTCGGGTGAGCATGAAACGCCACCACTCGATCCCGGCTCACGCCGGAACGACCGCGCGGAGCGCGGGTCACTTGGTGACGACGGCCAGCACGTCGCGCGCCGACAGGATGAGGTATTCCTCGCCCTGGTACTTGATCTCGGTGCCGCCGTACTTGCTGTAGATGACGGTGTCACCCTCCTTGACGTCGACCGGGATGCGGTCACCCTTGTCGGTGACGCGTCCTTCGCCGACGGCGATGACGGTGCCCTCCTGCGGCTTTTCCTTCGCCGTGTCGGGGATGACCAGGCCGGAGGCCGTCGTCGTCTCGGCCTCGTTGGCCTGGACGAGGATCTTGTCCTCGAGCGGCTTGATGTTCACGCTCGCCACGTTGAGCCCTCCACTTTCAGGGGATGTCGTCCGCAACTGTTGTTCCGGACCATCGGTATCAGGTTTTGGTGCTGACCCTGTCGCATAGCCCCGTCGTCGCGGGTGCCGGGACCCCTGCTCAGAAGTCAAAACTGCTTGGCACAAGCACAGTGCGCCGGACGGAAGAACCAGCCGTACGCGTTCAGCAGTGCCGACTAGCACTCTATACATGAGAGTGCCAGCGCTCAAGGCCGGGAGGTGCCAATTTCAGATCGCGCGGCTCGCGCATCCGCTCGTGCGAGCGCTGCCGAGGAACACGCGTGGCCGCCGACACGCCCAACGCACGCCCGGAGGGGTTTTCAATAGATCCGGAAAACTGTAACGTTCGGATAACGGATTGTGACAGTATTGACGACGGTCGCTGTCCGACCGCTGTGTTCGTCACGAACCAGTGCCGTCGGAGACCAGGGGTTGTCACAGAACGTACGTCGCTACAGCGCTCGGCGTCACCGAATACCTCAGCGTGATCCGAAGTTCCGGCGTCACCGAACACCCTGCGTCACAGCAGAACCAGCGTTACCGAAGTACCCGCGCCACCAGAGCTGCATCAGAGAGCTAGCCACACGTGATCCATCGCCGGTCCCCGCGACCTATCCGGACTACGGGACCGCACCGGTTCCGCAATCCGAATCGTTCGTCGAGCACACGGCGACCGGGCGGTCCATTCGAGATGGTCAGTGACACGGAGCGCTCGCAAGGGCGAATGCTCGCGCCGCACTGGACCATCCGCTCGAAGGGAGGTGAATGAACATGCGAACATCTCTCGGCATCTCGGCCGGGTCCGAGGTCGTGTGCTCGGCGCTGGTCGCCACCGCGTCGAACGGCGCGCAGAGCTTCGACTACCGCGTCGTCTCGGCCGACGCGGCCCACTCCGACCTCGGCGATCTCGTCGCGTCCTCGATCGAGCTGATGACCACCCAGCTGCCGACCACGCAGCTGCACGACGTCGGCTACCCCGTCGGCGCGCGCTTCGCGGGCGCGCACCCGCGTACCCCGGAGCCGCCGACCAGTCGCCCGCCCACCAGCGTCGCCGTCGCGTACCGCAGCAAGGAACAGGCGCAGGCGATCCGCTCGGCCACCGGCAAGCAGCGGGAACTGCGCCTGGTCCCGGAGGGCACCGCGGCGCTGACCTACCTGCGGCACACCGGCCTGCTCGACCGCTACGACACCGTCGCCATCGTCGATCTCGGCGCGACCGGCCTCACCGTGACCGTCGCCGATCAGGCCGACGGCACCGTGCTCCGGTCCGAGCGCACCATCGCGATCAGCGGCAACGCCATCGACGACCTCATCTACCACCACCTGGTCGACCTGCACTACGCCCGGCGCGGCACCCGCCCCAACCGCGGCATGCTCACCAACCGCGGCCGCGCGGCCAAGGAACACCTGTCCATCGCGCCCGCCGTCACCATCGACCACGTGGCGGGCCGACCGCTCAAGCTGACCAGGGCCGACTTCGAGGAGCTGATCTCCGACCTGCTGCGCGAGACCGCCGTGTTCGCCGCGGCGGTGTTCGCGCGCGCACCCAAGTTCCCGCAGGCGGTCACGGTGATCGGCGGCGGGGCCAACATTCCCGCTGTCGTCGACACGCTCGACGACCAACTCGACGTGCCGGTGTTCACCGTCGAGGACCCGGACGCCGTGATCGCGAAAGGCGCCGCGCTGGTTGCCGATTCGGTGCAGCCCTCGGTGTTCCCGGTGGCCGCGCTCGCCGCCGACGCGCCGGTCGGCACGTTCACCAAGGTGGTCGGCACTCTGGCGGGCGCGATCGTGGTGGTCGGCCTGATCATCGGCTACGGCGTGAAAACCTTCGCACCCACTTCGGATGACGAGGTCTCCCCCGCGGGCACCACGAGCAGCGTGTCGCAGCTACCGCCGGCACCCGGCAACGGCGTACCGCCCACCGGGGCTGGTACCTCGACCAGCGGGCGCAATCAGGAGAGCACCAATCGCCCGCCCGGCGGCAACCTTCCGCCGATCACCCAGGATCGCGGTCAGCCGTCGAGCACCCCGACACCGGTCCCCGTCCCGCCACCGACCCAGCCCACGCTGCGCCCGGACCCCAACCTGCCGGTCATCCCGTTCCCCGAGTTGCTCGGCCCGCTGTTCGGCAATTCCATGGGACCCCAGGCGGGTTCGTCCGATGACAAGAACAAGCCCGGCACCCAGACACCCACCGCACCGAAGTCCGCGCCGACCCAAGCCCCGGCGCAGTCCCACCTGCCGGTGCTGCCGCGACAGAACTCGGGTTCGGTGCGTCCCGGTGGGGCGAGTCCGGGACCGTCCGGCGAGACCGACTGATCCACTCCCGGAAACGGCCGAGGCACCGCCGTTTCAGCTGACGCGGCTGATGGAGACGGGCAGACCCGGGTCGGTGGCCACTGTCAGCGCGGACGGTTTCGCGCCGCCAGCGATGACGTGGGCACCCAGCGCGGCAATCATCACACCGTTGTCCGTGCACAGGCGAGGCTTCGGTACGCGCAGCGTCAAACCGGCCGCCGCGCACCGCTCCTCGGCCATCGACCGGATGCGCGAGTTGGCGGTGGCGCCGCCGCCGAGCACCAGCGTGTTCACCCCGACGTCCTGGGCCGCGCGGACCGCCTTCATGGTGAGCACGTCGGCGACGGCCTCCTGGAAGGACGCCGCGATATCCGGGATCGGCAGATCCTCCGCGGTCAGCCCGCTGCGCTGCGCGGACTCGACATACCGGGCGACAGCGGTCTTCAACCCAGAGAACGAGAAGTCGTAGCGCGCGTCGCGCGGACCGGTCATCCCGCGCGGGAACGCGATCGCCCGCGAATTCCCCGTGGCCGCAGCGGCATCCAGGGCGGGGCCGCCGGGGAAACCGAGTCCGAGCAGCCGCGCGACCTTGTCGAACGCCTCGCCCGCCGCGTCGTCGACGGTGCTGCCGAGCTCGACGATCGGCTGGGCCAGATCGGTGACGTGCAGCAGATGGGTGTGTCCGCCGGAGACGAGCAGCGCGACGCACGGCGGCATCGGGCCGTGCTCCAGCGTGTCCACCGCGACATGCCCGCCGAGGTGGTTCAGCGCGTAGAACGGCACATCCCACGCCGCCGCATAGGCTTTCGCGGCCGCGACACCGACCAGCAGCGCGCCGGCCAGGCCGGGGCCGATGGTCACGCACAGCGCGTCGGGCTTGGCGATCCCGGCCGCGGCGAGCGCCCGGCGCATGGCGGGCACGATCGCCTCCAGATGCGCGCGCGACGCGATCTCGGGCACCACGCCGCCGAAGCGCGCGTGCTGGTCCACGCTGGAGGCGACCTCGTCGGCGAGCAGCTCACAGGAGCCGTCGGCGTGCCTGCGCACGATGCCGACTCCGGTTTCGTCGCAGGAACTTTCGATGCCCATGATGATCACGAGAGGACCTCGTCCGGGAGAGGTAGCGCGCTGAGCGCGGGCCTGCGCATGGTGTAGGCGTCGGCGCCGCTGGGATGGTAGTAGTTCTTGCGCAAACCGATGATGTGGAAGCCGTGCTTGGCGTACAGCGCGATCGCAGGCGTGTTGTCGGTGCGTACCTCGAGGAACACCGGCCCGCCGCGCTTGCCCGCCTCGGCGAGCAACGCCTCGAGCAGCAACGTTCCGATGCCCGCGCGCAGACAGGTCGGGTCGACACCGATGGTGTGCACCTCGGCCTCGGGGTGTTCGTCATCACCGAGCAGCGCGACACCGGCGTAGCCGACCATTCGCCCGTCCCCGTCGCGGGCGGTGATGTAGCGATTGTGCGGTGCGGCCAGTTCCGACTGGAACGCCACCGCGTGCCAGGGGTCGTCCTCGGGAAACAGCAGCTGCTCGAGTTCGACGCAGCGCTCGATGTCCGCGGCGACCATCGGCTCGATTCGGATGCTCACCGGGTTACGCTCCCGTCCGGTCGAGCGCGCGGTAGCTCTTCTCGACGGCATCGGGCCTGCGCAGATACAGCGGAACCAGCGCGGCGGGCACCGCGCGGGTGAGCACGTCGGCCGCCGCCGCCTGCGCCAGCCCGGCGGGCGAGGGCGTCTCCACCGGGAGCACGGGTAGGTCGAAGAAGTCGACGTGCGAGGCGGATCCGGCGACCACCGTGGCCTGCGCCATATCCACGTCGCTCGGCTTGGCCACATCCGGCCCGGCGACGCGCACACCGTCGCGGTAGCGCGCCCAGTACACCTCACGGCGGCGCGCGTCGGTGACCACCAGCAGTTCACTGCCCGGCGTGAGGTCGGACACCGCGTCGGCGGCGATCGCGTCGAGACTGCACACGCCGTACACCGGAATACCCAGCGCGTCACCGAAGGCCGCGGCCGTCGCCATGCCGACGCGCAAACCGGTGAACGGACCCGGACCGATGCCGACCACGATCGCGTCGATGTCGGCCCTGGAACGGTCTGCCTCGGTGAGACATTCGAGGATCTGCGGGGTCAGCACCTCGGCATGCGCGCGGGGGTCGACGCGGACGCGGGAGGCGAGCGTGCGCGCCTTCGCCGGGACGGCGGCGCCCGGTGCGGCCTGCTCCAGTTCCACCAATCCCGCTGTCACGGCGGGTGTCGCGGTGTCGACACTTAATACCAGCATGATTGACCCAACGATACCGGTTGGTAGCTGCCGCCGGTGCGGAGCTACCTGGTAGTTAATCGACCCATTCCCATACGGCGGTGCGCACGTCCGAATCCGGTTCGCGCGAGAGCAGCACCCGCAGGTGCCGGTCGGTCAGGTGTTCCACGACCCCGCGCCCCCACTCCACCACGACCACCGCTTGATGCAGATCGGTGTCGAGGTCGAGGGCGTCCAGCTCGTCCAGGTCGCCGCCGAGCCGATAGGCGTCCACGTGCACCAGCGGCACCGCGCCGTCGCGCTCGCCCGCACGGTGCTGGCGAGCGATGATGAAGGTCGGCGAGCTGACCCGGCCCTGCACGCCGAGGCCCGCGGCGATGCCCCGGGTGAGCGCGGTCTTGCCCGCGCCGAGCGGGCCGTCCAGCACCACCAGGTCCCCCGCGCCCAGGCCTGCGGCGAGCTCGCGGCCGAGCGCCTCGGTGTCGGCGACGGTGGGCAGGATTCGCTGCTGCCGGTCAGCCACTTGTCACCTCCGAGACGCTGTCCTGCGTCGACTCGATCGCACCCGCGCGCACGAGCAATCGGTCGAGCGCGTCGTTGACGATATCCGGGAACTGCAGGTGCGGCATGTGCGCGGCGCCGTCGAAGCGGATCAACTCGCGGTTCGGCAGCTGGCGGGCCAGGGCCAGCGAGTTGCGGAACGGGATCACCAGGTCGTGCACGCCGCCGAGCACCAGCACCGGCAGCGGCGCGATGGTGGGCAGCGCGGCCGCTTCGTCGTGCAGCTCGATGGCTTTCAGAAATTTCACGACGGTCTCGACCGGCGTCCGGTCGATCATCATGGTGGTGAACCGGGACAGCGTGGGGCTCACCGGGCCGTGAAACGAGCTGACGTGCAAGATCGGCGAGATCACGTGGCGCGCCGTGGTGCGCCCCGCCTGGGCCAGCGCCGGTGCGGCGAGCACGGCCATCCGCACCCGGTCGATCACGGGATTGCTCAGCAACTGCGTGATGCCCGTCTCGGTGACCTCGGCGGCGGCCGTGCAGAACAGCGCGACACCGATCACCCGCTCCGCGAACAACTCCGGGAACTGTGCGGCGGCGGCGAGCAACGCCATGCCACCCAGCGAATGGCCGACCAGCACCACCCGACCGGTCGGCGCACTCGCCCTGATCACCGCGGCCAGGTCACGGCCGAGCTGGTCGACGGTGCAGCTGTCGGTCTTCGGCGTGCCCGAGCGGCCGTGCCCGCGCAGATCGAACAGCACGATCCGCGCGCTTGCGCCCCAGCGTTTTTCGAGATCGCGCCGCTGAAAGTGGAAGGACTCCATGGTGTTGCAGAAACCGTGCACGAAGATCACGGTGACCGGCGCGTCGGTGGGCCCGCATTCGCGGGTGGCCAGGCGGACACCGTCCTCGGTGAGCACCGCGCCGGAACGATCCTCGTCGATGAGATCGAAGTTCTCGTCGCGGTATTCGTCGCGGCGCGCGGGCCAGAGCACCCGCGAGCCCATCCGGCGCAACGCGTGCGCACCGGCCAGCGCGCCGACCACGCCCGCGGTGGCGAGGCCGCCACGGAACGCGGTGATCCGGCGGCGGCGTTTCATCGGTCACCGCCTACATAGCGGCGGACGGCTCTGCCGCGCGGCGCGCAGACCACCTCGTAGTTGATGGTGTCGAGTCGGGTCGCCCAGTCCTCGGCGCGTGGTTCACCCCGGCCGCCGCCGAACAGGACAGCCACGTCACCCTCGCGGACGTTCGCGGCATTGTCGCCGAGGTCGACGAGGAACTGGTCCATACAGACCCGGCCGACGTTCGGGTGCCGCGCACCGCCGAGCCACACCTCGAAACGGCCACTCAGCGGCCGGAATACGCCGTCGGCGTAGCCCGCGGGGATCAGTGCGACCGTGGTGTCGCGCGGGGCGGTCCAGGTGTGACCGTAGGAGACACCCGCGCCCGCCGCGACCCGCTTGACCTGGACGACGTGCGCTTGGAAGGTCATCGCCGGGCGTAGCCCGAAGTCACCGAGCTCGGGCACCGGGGACAGTCCGTAGACCGCGATGCCAGGGCGGACCATGTCGAAAGCGAGATCCGGGCGGGTCAGCGTCGCAGGCGAGTTGGCCAGGTGCACCAGTTCCGGTTCCAGGCCGTGTTCCTTCGCGGCGGCGATGGCCTCCAGGAAGCGGTCGCGCTGCAGGTTGTTCGTCGGGTGCTCGGGTTCGTCGCCGCGGGCGAGGTGGGAGAAGATCGCCCGGAAACGCACCGCCTGCTCGTCGACCAGCGCCCGCAGCTCCGCCAGCGCCTTCGGGTACTCCTGCGCCGACAGGCCGTTGCGGTTGAGGCCGGTGTCCACCTTCAGGGTGACCGTCGCGGTGCGGCCCGTGTGCCGGACCGCCGACTCCACCGCGCGCAACTGGGCGAGCGAGGAGACGCCGATCTCGATGTCGGCGGTGATCGCGGCGGCGAAGTCGGCGCGGGAATCGTTGAGCCAGCTCAAGATCGGCGCGGTGATCCCGCCCTTGCGCAGCAGCAACGCCTCATCGATCGTCGTCACCCCGAGCTGGGCGGCGCCCGCGGCGAGCGCGGCCTTACCGACCTCGACGGCGCCGTGGTTGTAGCCGTCCGCCTTCACCACCGCCATTACGGCGGCGTCGCCCGCGTGGTCACGGAGGATGCGCACGTTATGGGCAATGGCATCCAGATCGACGACCGTCTCCACTTGCGCGTGCATCTGTTCCGCCTCCAGTTCCGCCTCCCCGGATATCCAGGCCGGACTCAGGCGCCACGATCGTGGCGCCGGCGACCGGCGGTGAGATGGTGGGTGAGGTCAGCCCGTCCCCGACGAGTTACCCATGTGCTTCCGATATCAGTTGTCCCGTTGTGTTCTGTGGAGTCTATTCGCGGGGCAAGGCCTGATTGCGGCGAGTGGCGGCGGTCGTGTCCTGTGGCACAGGCGGACCCGCTGGACTATTGCATGGTGATACGCGACCTCCAGCTGCGGAGATAGTGTCGAATTCGCCGTGCTGACCGGCCTGAATTCTTGCCGGAGGTGCTGCTCCGCTGCCGCACAGCTCGGCCGAGCCGAGTATGCGGGCCTGGCGTAGGTACCCGCCGAACGTGCTGATCCAGCGCGTCAGAGCTCGGGCCGGGCGAGGGCGCGCAGGGTGCGGATGGCGGGGCGAAGGTGGTGGAGCAGGGGGGTCGCCGAGATCGGGGCGGCTTCGGGGTGACCTTCGTGCGCGGCGAGGTTGGCGGCGAGGGAGTGGGCACGGGCGGCGGCCGCGGCGGCCCAGGCTGGGGTGTGGCCCGCGGCGAGTAAAGCGCCGATGACGCCGGAGAGGACGTCACCCGCGCCCGCGGTGGCGGCCCAGGACGCGCCTGCCTCGTTGACGAACACGGGGGCACCGGGGGTGGCGACGAGGGTGGCGCGGCCCTTCAACAGGACGGTGACCTGCCAGTCCTCGGCGAGTGAGCGCACTGCGGCCACTCGGTCGGTGCCGATCTCCGCGCCGGTCAGTCGGGCGAATTCGCCTGCGTGCGGGGTCAATACGGTCGGCGCCGGGCGGCCGCGGACCAGCTCGGGTTCGGCCGCGAGCATGGTGAGCCCGTCGGCGTCCACCACGACGGGCAGGTCGGTGGCGAGGATCTCGGTGAGCCGTTTGCGGGCGTCGGCATCGGTGCCCGCGCCCGGTCCGAACACCCAGGCCTGTACCCGGCCGACCTCCGAGACACGCTGGGTGGCAATGACTTCCGGGAACTCGGCGAGCACGTCGGCGCTGCCGGTTCCGGCGTAGCGGACCATGCCCGAGGTCGCCAGCACCGCGGCCCCCGTGCACAACACCGCGGCACCGGGGTAGTCGGCGCTGCCCGCGCAGACACCGGTGACGCCCTGGGTGTACTTGTCGTCGTGCTCGTCCGGCACCGGCCAGCTCGCGCCGATCGACGCGGGCTCCAGCGCGGCCAGCTTCGGCTCCGGCAGCTGTAAACCGATGGGCACCAGTTCGATTCGTCCACAGTGCGGCGCGGCGAGCACGTGCACCGGCTTGTACGCGCCGAACGCGACGGTGACCGCGGCGCGCACGGCCGGGCCGGTGACCGCGCCGGTGTCCGGGTCCACCCCACTCGGCAAATCCGCCGCAACGATCGGGACCTCCAGCGCGGCAACGAGTTCCGCCGCGTCCGGCCGCAACCCACCACGGCCGGAGATACCGACGATGCCGTCTACCACCAGGTCGGGCGCGCCGACTCCCTCGCGCACCCGGCCCCCCGCCTTGCGCAGCGCCACAAGACCTTTCGCATGGGCGCGGGCCGGGTTCAGCAGCACCGCGGTCACCGCGACCCCGCGGCGGCGCAGCAGCGACCCGGCCCACAGCGCGTCGCCGCCGTTGTCACCGGAGCCGACGAGCAGGGTCACCGAGCGCCCGGCGACCCCGCCGGTGCGCGCCCGCAGTTCGCCCGCGACGACGGTGGCCAGGCCGTGGGCCGCGCGCCGCATGGGGACACCGTCCGGCACCCGGGTGAACAGCTCGGCCTCGGCGGCGCGCACTTCGTCGGCGGTGAAATAGCCCCGCTGCGTGGACATGGTCGATCCTCCACTGGGTTTGCTCGGCACTGCTCGTCGATCACCGCGGGCGTGCCGAAGCGCCGAGAGCGCCGCGCAAGGCCCGCAACTCCAGCAGACTACGCTTGATCATCATGTCTATGGTCAAGCGCCGTTCCAGGTCAATGCAGGTAGTCACCGGATGCACGCTGGTAACGGCCCTGCTGGTAGCCGGGTGCGGTGGCGGCGACACGGACTCCGCCGCGACCACCACCAAGCGGTCACCGCAGTCGACGACCTCGGCCACGACGCCGCAGGGCGATACGCGACCCGCCGCCGTCACCGTCGAGGTGGACGACATGAAGTTCGCCCCCGCCGAGCTCACCGTCAAGACCGGCGACACCGTCACCTGGCATTTCGCCGACAAGGCCCCGCACACCGTGCAAGGCATCGGCGACAAGGCCATGGGCCTCAACAGCCCCATCATCGACAAGGGCGACTGGAGCTACACCTTCACCGTCCCGGGGACTTACCGCTACCTCTGCTCGCTGCACCCCGAAATGCGCGGCACCATCACCGTTCAGTAGTCAGACGGGGCGGTACTGGCGAGTGCGTGGACTGCGCGCCGAGCTGGTGTTGAGGGCTTCGACGGCGGCTACGAGCGGTGCCAGCTCGGGGTCGGCGGCGGCTTGGCGAAGGGCACTCGCGAGCGCGGCATCGTGGGTCGGCCTGGCCTGTGCCAACAGAGTCAGTCCCGGCGGGGTGACATCGGTGTAGATGCCGCGGCGATCGTCGGGGCACAGGTAGCGCTGGAGCAGTCCGCGGTCCTCCAGCCGAGTGACCAGGCGGGTCGTCGCGCTCTGGCTCAGCACGACCGCCTCGGCGACCTGGTTCATCCGTAGGTGACCGCCTGGCCCGTCGTGCTGGCGGCTCAGCACGACCAGCAGCGAGTACTCGCGCACGCTCAGATCGTGGCCCGCCTGTAGCGCCCGTTCGATGTGCGCCTCGATCCGATCGTGCAGCAGCGAGAGTGCGTACCAGCCATCGGCCAGGCCGGTCAGGGCGGCATCCGCGGTCATTGCGTTCCTTCCGCGTAGGGGTTGTCCCTCCAGGGTAGATGAGTAACGCAATAGCCCGCGCTTGCAATTAGCACGCGTATGCAATTATTGTTGACGCCTGTAAGGCTCAGGCGCAACTTAACGTGGAGGCTCCCGCTCATGCCGCTCGCACTCCTCGCCCTGACACTCGGGGCATTCGGAATCGGCACCACCGAATTCGTCGTCGTGGGACTGCTCCCCGACATCGCCGCCACCTATGCGGTGTCCATCCCCACCGCCGGGATGCTGGTCACCGGGTATGCACTCGGCGTCGTGGTCGGCGCGCCGCTGATGACCGGGCTCGGCACCCGGGTCTCGCGCAAGCGCATGCTGCTCGGCATGCTGCTGCTCCTGGTGGCCGGCAACGTATTGTCCGCCGTGGCACCGACTTTCGGACTGATGCTGACCGGCCGGATCGTGGCCTCGCTGGCGCACGGTGCGTTCTTCGGCATCGGCGCGGTCGTCGCGGGCACCGTGGTCAGCCCGGATCGGCGCGCCGGTGCGATCGCAATCATGTTCACCGGACTCACCGTCGCGACCATGGTCGGCGTGCCGTTCGGCACCATGCTCGGCCAGCAGTTCGGCTGGCGGCTCACGTTCCTGATCGTCGCGCTGGTCGGCCTGATCGGACTGGTCGGCGTCGCGCTGCTGGTGCCCGAACAGCCCGCGCCGCAGGATGCCAGGCTGCGCACCGAGCTCGCCGTCCTCCGCAACCCGCAGGTGCTGCTCGCGATGGCGATGACCGTGCTCGGCTTCGGCGGTGTCTTCGCCGCGATCACCTATCTCGCGCCGATGATGACCGAGGTCACCGGTTTCGCGGACAGCTCGGTCACCTGGCTGCTTGTGCTGTTCGGACTCGGCTTCTCCGCGGGCAACCTGATCGGCGGCAAGTTCGCCGACCGGCACCTGATGCCGATGCTCTACCTGTCGCTCGGCGGCCTGGCCGTGGTGCTCGCCCTGTTCACCCTCACCGCGCACAACAAGGTCACCGCCGCGATCACCGTCGTGCTGATCGGCACGCTCGGCTTCGCCACCGTCCCGCCGCTCCAGAAGCGCGTGCTCGATCAGGCCTCCGGCGCACCGACTTTGGCCTCGGCGGTCAATATCGGCGCCTTCAACCTCGGCAACGCCATCGCCGCCTGGCTCGGCGGCCTCGTCATCGCGGCGGGTTTCGGCTACACCGCGCCCAACTGGGTCGGCGTAGCCCTGGTGGTCACCGCGCTGGCCCTGGCCGTCTGGTCCGGTGCCCTGGAGCGCCGTTCCATCGCCGAAACCGCCTCGGCTCCAGTCGAATCTCTGGTCGTCGCCCGTTCCTGATCCGCATACCCGGTGCCGCTGGTTCGGTGCCGTGAGCGGCACACAGAAACATCTCGCACTGTGCCACCCCCGAACGCGGAACACCCCGAACCACTGGATGGTTCGGGGTGTTTCCGTGAACGGGTTACTCGACGGTGACGGACTTGGCCAGGTTGCGGGGCTTGTCCACGTCGTAGCCGCGAGCCTGGGCTACCTCGGCGGCGAAGATCTGCAACGGCACCGTCGACAGCAGCGGCTGGAACAACGTTGGCGCCGAGGGGATCTCGATGAGATCGTCGGCGAACGGGCGGACCGTGTCGTCGCCCTCCTCGGCGATCACGATGGTGCGCGCACCGCGCGCCTGGATCTCCCGAATATTGCTGAGCAGCTTGGAATGCAGCACCGCGCGGCCCTTCGGCGAGGGCATCACCACGATCACCGGCAGCCCCTCCTCGATCAGCGCGATCGGGCCGTGCTTGAGCTCGCCCGCCGCGAAACCCTCGGCATGCATGTACGCCAGCTCCTTGAGCTTGAGCGCACCCTCCAACGCCACCGGGTACCCGACGTGGCGGCCGAGGAACAGCACCGTCGACACGTGCGCCAGCTCGCGCGCGATCGCCCGCACCTGGGGCGCGGTCTCCAGCACGCGGGCCACCAGCTTCGGCATCGCCTCGAGTTCGGCGAACTCGCGGGCCACCTCGTCCGGGTACTTGGTGCCGCGCGCCTGCGCCAAGGCCAGCCCGACCAGGTAATTCGCGGTCACCTGAGCCAGGAACGCCTTGGTGGAGGCGACACCGATCTCCGGCCCAGCCCTGGTGTAGAGCACCGCGTCGGACTCGCGCGGAATCTGCGCGCCATTGGTATTGCAGATCGCCAGCACGCGCGCCTTCTGCTCCTTGGCGTGCCGCACCGCCTCGAGCGTGTCGGCCGTCTCGCCCGACTGCGAAACCGCCACCACCAGCGTCGAACGATCCAAAACCGGATCGCGGTAGCGGAATTCGCTGGCCAGCTCCACCTCGACGGGCAGCCTGGTCCAGTGCTCGATCGCGTACTTGGCCAGTAGCCCGGAGTGATACGCGCTGCCGCAGGCGACCACGAAGACCTTGTCGAAGTCGCGCAGCTCCTGGTCGGCGAGGCGCTGCTCGTCCAGCACGATCCGGCCCGCGCCGTCCTGATCGTGGCTGAAGTGCCCGATCAGGGTGTCCGCCACCGCGGCGGGCTGCTCCTCGATCTCCTTGAGCATGAAGTAATCGTGGCCACCCTTCTCGGCGGCGGCCAGATCCCAGTCGATGGTGAACGGGCGGGTGCGCGCTGTCGCGTCGTCGCCCGCGAAGTCGGTGACCGTGTAGCTGTCCGAGGTGATCACCACGGCTTGGTCCTGACCGAGCTCGACCGCCTCGCGGGTGTGCTCGATGAACGCCGTGACATCGGAGGCGATGAACATCTCGCCCCTGCCGACGCCGACCACGAGCGGCGTTGACCGGCGCGCCGCGAAGATCAGATCGGGGTGATCGGCATGTGTGAAGACGAGTGTGAACGCGCCTTCCAACCGGCGCACCACCGCGAGCGCGCTTGCCGCGAAGTCGCCTGCCGTCGGTCCCTCGTCGTAGGCCCTGGCCACCAGATGCACGGCGACCTCGGTGTCGGTGTCGCTGCGCAGCTCGACGCCCGCCTCCTCCAGCTCGCGGCGCAGCGGGGCGAAGTTCTCGATGATCCCGTTGTGCACCACGGCGACCTTGCCGCTGTCATCGCGGTGCGGGTGCGCGTTGCGGTCGGTTGGCGCGCCGTGCGTTGCCCAGCGCGTATGCCCCATTCCGGTGGTGCCCGCGAAGCGCGCCACCCCGATTTCGGCGAGTTCGGCCTCCAGATTGGCCAGCTTGCCCGCCTTGCGTTCCACTGCCAACGCGCCCGCGCCGTCGACGATCGCCACACCCGCGGAGTCGTAGCCGCGATATTCCATGCGGCGCAACGCGTCAACGACAACGCCGAGCGCGTCCCGGTATCCGACGTACCCCACGATTCCGCACATGGCTCACCAGAGTACTTATCGGATAACGTTCTCGTCGTGTCGGCGTCTGTGAAATCGCTCCTGAGCACCCTGACCAGCCGCGGCCCCCACCGGGTGCTGCGCGGCAATCTGGCGATCGCCGGGCAGCCGGGGGTGGTGTTCACGCCCGAATCGGGGCTCAACCTGCCCGCCGTCGCGTTCGGGCACGGCTGGCTGACCGGCGTCGCCAACTATCGTGCGCTACTCGAGCATCTCGCGTCCTGGGGTTTCGTCGCCGCCGCGCCGGATACCGAGCGCGGTCCGATCCCGTCACACCTCGGCCTGGCCACCGACCTGCTCACCACCCTGGACATCTGCACCGGCGTGCGCCTCGGGGACGGCTCGATCAGCGTGCACCCCGACCGGCTCGCGCTGGTCGGCCACGGCATGGGCGCCGGTGCCGCCGTCATCGCCGCGACCCAACGGGAGGTCGCCGCCGTCGCAGCCCTGTTCCCCGCGCCGACCGCGCCGTCCGCGGAGAACCTCGCGCCCGACCTCGACACGCCCGCGCTGATCCTCGCCGGTGCCACCGATCTCGCCTCGGTCAGCTCCAACGCCATCCCGCTCGCCACCGCGTGGGGCGGCCCGTCGGTGTTCCGGGCAATCGACGGCGCCTCGCACAACGGCATCATCGAGGGTCGCCGCGTGCTGGCCGCCGTCGGCGCGGGCAAACACGAATCCAAGACCGCCCGCACCACCCGGGCCCTGCTCGCGGGCTACCTGCTCGCCACCGTCGCCGGCGACAAGACCTACCGCCCGTTCGCCGACCCGGCGGCGGAGATCCCGCACACGGTGGTCGTCGACCCGGAAGCCGAGGACGAGACCAAGCCGCCGAAGTTGAAGGTCGGCCAGCTCGCAAGCCTGCTGCGCAGGTAGCGCACCCGCCGCGGTCAGATCAACCAGGTTTCCCGCTGGTAGAACGCGGCCTCTTCGTCTTCCTGGTCGACCGGCAGCACGTCACGGTTGGCTTTGCGGGCGGCGATGGAGCGGGCGACGGCTTCGCGTTGCTCACGGGCCTCGGTTTCCAGGCGTTCTCGCTCTTCGACCTCGGCTCGCGCCTTTTCCAGCTCGTCGGCGTGCGCTGTCCAGAATTCGCGCAGGTCGGCGGCGGCCTTAGCGGCGAGTTCACGGCTGGTGTCCGCGGTCCGGCGGTTGACCTCGTCGAGTTCGTCCAGCAGCTGTGCCGAGCGGCAGCGGCACTCCTCGGCGACGCGCTCGATCTCCTCGGCATAACTCACGATGTCGATTCTCCCCGATCCGCAGGTGAACAGCTGCTCGCGGCCGCGCACCACCGCTCGACCCGACCACTCTTCGAGCGCTCGCTTACTCCCTGACCCGGCCGCACCCCAGACCTCCGGCCCTACCGCGCGGTGGCGGGCTCACAGCGGACCCGCTTCGGCCAGGTCGCCCATCGGACCTGCCTCGGCCAATTCCGCGCCGCTGTCGAAGGGTGCCTCCGCATTCTGTTCGCCCGGCATGCGTTTGGGCGTGTGCTCGCCGTCTTCCTCGCGCCGCATGGGCGGGGCGCTAGGGCGGCCGCCCGGCTGGCCGGTGTTCTCCTCGGCAGCGTTGGGCGGCTCGACCGATTTCTTCTGTTCCGGCGCGACCGGAGCTGGTTCGGTGGGCGAGGGCTTGTCCGCGGGTGGCGCGGCGGGGCCGGCGTCGGCGGGCGACTTACCCGCAGGCGGCGGCGAGTCGGTGGGCGAC
This sequence comes from Nocardia sp. NPDC052316, assembly GCF_044547795.1. NCBI lineage: Bacteria > Bacillati > Actinomycetota > Actinomycetes > Mycobacteriales > Nocardiaceae > Nocardia > Nocardia sp. NPDC052316. The sequence goes on along the minus strand of NZ_JBIUBB010000006.1, from coordinate 610,108 downwards.
GGTTTGTCCGCCGATGGCGCGGACGGACTCGGATCGGTGGACGACAGCTTGTCCGCAGGCAAGCCATCTTTCGGCTCGCTCATCTCGAGGACCGGCATACCGTGTTCGTCGAGCCGCAGACTGAACTCCTGCGTCTTCCCGTCGGCTTCGGACATCAGCAACGTCAACTGGCCGTCCGGCCCCATCTCGAACTTCAGATGCTTACCGGCGACATCGAACTCGGCGGCGGGCTTACCGTCCGGCTGCCCGTCGTGGTCGCGGTCTGACCGGCTCGGATCGATGACGTCCTCGACCAGCTCCACCGCGCCGTCGACGCCGTCTTTGATGATCCCGGTCAGTGAGCTGAGCCCCGCATCGACCAGGTGACTGATTCCGGATGCCAACGGCGAGAACTGATTCGCCGCCTGGCTGAGCGCCGGTAGGCCCTCCAGCGACGAGGTGTTCGGCACCTGCGCGGCCGGCGCGGCCGGTGTCGACGGCACGTTGGGCGTAGCCGGAGTGACCGGGTTCGACGGCGAAGCAGGCGTCGACGGTGATTCGGGTGTCGATGGCGAAGCAGGCGTGCTCGGTGCCGAAGCGGGAGACGAAGGCGTGCTCGGCGACGGCGCGGCAGGTGCGCTCGGCGACGGCGCGGCGGGTGTCGCGGGTGTGCCTGCCGGAACGGTTGGCGCCGTGGGATTTCCGGGCTGCGTGGGCACCGCGGTGTCCTTCGGCATGCCCTCGTTCTTCGGCTGCTCCGGCACCGTCACCCCGGCCGGGCGCGGATAAGCGGTATCGGGAACCTGATTCAGCGCACCGATGAGCGGTTCATAGACGTTCGCGACCCCCTGATCGGTCAGGTCGCACACCTCGGTGAATTTCCGCACCTTGGCCACGTAGTCGGGCTGGAACACCTTGTCGAGCCAGTCGCGACACCGCTGCTGGATCCGGTCCCGATAGTCGGTGCCAGGAACCAACAGCACGATGTCTTGCGCGACGTTGCCCTCGGCGAGTTCCGGGAAGATCCGCCACAGCTTGCTGAGCAGACTGTTCTGGGTGATGTTGCTGAAGGTGATCGACGTGCCCGAGATGATGTCGTCGACGTCTTCCGGGGTCTTCCCGTCGATCTGCACCGCCTCGCCATTCTCCAGAATGTGCGCAACGGCATCGGCTTTGATCTTCACCGCGGTCCGTAGCGCGGCGATCGAACCGGCCAAGGCCCGCCATGCCGTCCCGGCCGTCTTCCAGTCGGCGTCGGCCCGCCCGACCTGCTGATTCAGCATGTCGATCGCCGCATCGGCGGCCTGCCCCTGCCACAGCGACGGCAGCGCCTGCGCGGAAACGCGCTGGCTGTCCACCTGCGCCCCGGCGTCCTGCAGCACCTCCTGCAGTCTGGCCGAGGCGTTGTACAGCTTGTCCTCGTCCAACCCGTTCTGCTCGTAGAAGCGCTGGTGCAGCTGTGCGTAACCGGCGAGGTCGGCGGGCGGGTCACCGAAGGCGCGACGGTAGCGCGGCTCGAAATGCTCGAAATACCCGAGGCTTCGGGAGCCGATGTCGAGGTACTCCCGGATCGGCGCGTGTGCGGGCACGGTGAAAACCACGGCTACTCCCCTGCCGTCGCGGTGTCGGCGTCCTGGAGCTCAGGGCTGGATGTCACGGCCGGCCTTCGCGATGTCGCCTGCGGTCTCCCGTACGGTGTCGGAGTACCGCACGACCGAGGCGCCGAGTGCGTCCGCCGTGCTGATCGTCGCCTCGGCCCAGCTCCGCATCCAGTGGGCGATTCGCTCGAAGCCCTGCTCGATCTGCTTGCCGTGCTCGGCGTAGTGCGCGCCCGCGTCGCCGGGCCCGAACGCGTTGTCGGTCACGTCTTTCGAGCGCTGCGCCACGACCTGACCGGATATCCGCAGATCGGCGGCGAGCCGTCCCAACTCCCCCGTCTGGACCCCGACCATGCCGCTCGGATCGCCGGTCATCTACGCCCCTCCGTGTTCGCCGAGTGCCGCCATACTTCCTTCGACGCGCGCACCCGGCGTTCGGTTCCATCGAATACCCGGGGTCGCGACGGCCCCGCCGACGGAACTACCTGCCGATCTTCCCGTGGTCGGTTCGCACCCACTCCGACGACCCGTCCGGATGCCGATGGAACTCCCAGGCGGCGTAGTCGCCGTCCTTTTCGACGACCGTGACGTGGTCTGCGAGACCGTCGTGGTCGTAGTCGGTCCATACCTGCATCGCGTCGGCACCGTTGGTGGTGATGGTGTCGAGGGTGCCGTCACCGTCGATGTCCTGGGTGGGGTGGTGCAGTTCGATCGCGCCGAGACCATCCAGCGACGAGGACGCGTCGATGCCGGGCAGTTCCAGACCCGGCAATTCACCCGAGGTGATCATTACTCCTCCTCAGCAGGACTCGTGATGCTGTTCATCCGGTCACCCGACAACAGCGCTATCGCTCCATCCTGACATCCACAGGAGCTCGACGCAGCCCCCTGTGCCTCACTTCTTCGGCATCAGCAGCCACAGCACCAGGTACAGGATGAACTGCGGGCCGGGCAGCAGGCACGAAACCACGAAAAGCAGGCGCACGACATTGGCATTCCAGCCGAGGTACTCGGCGATGCCGCCACAGACTCCGGCGATCCACTTGTCATGGCTGGAGCGGGCGAAACGGCGGGCAGGTGCGGTCATGATCTTCCCTCTCTGGTGGTGATCTCTTCGAACTCCACTCTGCCCAGCCGCCTGTCGTCGCGCATCGCTCCGTGGACCGATACCTACCCTGATTTCCCAGTACCCCAGTTCAGGGTGTGACCCCGAGTAAGTCCGACCGGGTGCATGGCAGGCAGCCTTGACACGGCAGACTTCAGTAAGTGAGTACCACTCTGCATGCGCGTGGTCTGTCCGCGGGACACGGCGAACGCACCCTGTTCGACGACCTCGATCTCACCCTGGCACCGGGTGACGTGATCGGCCTGGTCGGCGCGAACGGCGCGGGCAAGTCCACGCTGCTGCGCATGCTCGCGGACCGGCACACGCCGACCGGCAGCATCACGCTGAGCCCACCCGACGCCACCGTCGGCTATCTGGCGCAGGAACCCGAACGGGTGCCCGGCGAGACGGTCCTCGAATTCCTCGGTCGCCGAACCGGTGTCGCCGCAGCCCAGCGCACCATGGACACGGCTGCCGAGCGCATTGCCGACGGCGGCGAAGACGAGTATTCGCCCGCCCTGGAACGCTGGCTCGCTCTCGGCGGCGCGGACCTGGAACAGCGCGCCGAGGAGGTTGCCGCCGATCTCGGCCTGATCGCCAGCCTGCCCAGCGGACTCGACACCCCGATGACAGGTTTGTCCGGCGGCCAGGCCGCGCGGGCGGGTCTGGCCTCGGTACTGTTGTCCCGCTTCGACATTCTGCTGTTGGACGAGCCGACGAACGATCTGGATCTGGACGGCCTGGCCCGGCTCGAGCAGTTCGTCACCGGCGTCCGGGTGCCGCTGGTGGTGATCAGCCACGATCGAGAGTTCTTGGCGCGGACCGTGAATCGCGTCGTCGAGCTGGATCTGGCACAGCAGCAGGTCGGTCTCTACGACGGCGGCTACGAGGCGTATCTGATGGAACGCGAGATCGCCCGCCAGCACGCGCGCGAGGCCTACGAGGAGTTCGCCGACACCAAGGCGGGTTTGGAGGCGCGGGCCCAGATGCAGCGCAACTGGCTCGAGCACGGTGTGCGCAACGCCCGTCGCAAGGCGCGCGACCCGAAGAAGGTCGACTCGGACAAGGCGGGTCGCAAGATGCGCGCCGAGTCCACCGAGAAGCAGGCCGCCAAGGCCAGGCAGACGCAGCGGCGCATCGAACGCCTGGACGTGGTCGAGGAACCGCGCAAGGAGTGGGAGCTGCGGATGACCATCGGCGCCGCGCCCCGCAGCGGCTCCGTGGTGGCCACGCTGTCCGACGCGACGGTCACCCTGGGCGATTTCACCCTCGGCCCGATCAGCATCCAGGTCGACTGGGCCGACCGGATCGTGGTGACCGGCGCGAACGGCTCGGGCAAATCCACCATGCTCGCGCTGCTGCTCGGCAAGATCCAGCCGGACACCGGCACTGCCTCGCTCGGTTCCGGCGTGCAGATCGGCGAGGTCGATCAGGCCCGCGGCTTGTTCCGCGGAACCACCTCGCTGGCCGACACTTTCGGCGCGCAGATGCCGGACTGGCCGGACGCGGAGGTCCGCACCTTGCTCGCCAAGTTCGGGCTGCGCGGCTCACATGCGTTGCGCGCCTGCGAAACCCTGTCCCCCGGCGAGCGCACCCGCGCCGCCCTCGCGCTGCTGCAGGCCCGAGGCGTGAACTTGCTCGTGCTGGACGAGCCGACCAACCATCTGGACCTGCCGGCGATCGAACAACTCGAGCAGGCGGTCGAATCCTTCACCGGCACACTGCTGCTGGTGACCCACGACCGGCGCATGCTGGACACCGTCCAGTCCACCCGTCGCTGGCACATGGACTTCGGCAAGCTCACCGAAACCACCTGACCGGCGGCACCGCGCCGCACCGCCGACCGGCGTGCCTCACACCGAGGCGACGCGCTTGGCGAGATCGTCGGCGAGCTGCCTGGCCTGCGCGGGATCGGTGGCCTCGACCATCACCCGGACCAGCTGCTCGGTTCCGCTGGGGCGCAGCAGAACTCGGCCGGAGTCACCGAGGATGCGCTCGGCTTCCTGTACCGCGTCCCGGATTTCGGGCGCCGCCGCGACCACGGCTTTGTCGCTGACCGGCACGTTCACCAATACCTGTGGCACCGTCTGCAATACGGTGGCCAGGTCGGCGAGGCTGCGCCGGGTGCGCGCCATCCTGGCCATCAGTTTGAGGCCGGTGAGCACGCCGTCGCCGGTGGTGCCGAACTTCGGGAAGATCACGTGCCCGGACTGCTCCCCGCCCAGCGTGAAGCCGCCGCGGCGCAGTTCCTCCAGCACGTAGCGGTCGCCGACGGCGGTGGTGAGCAAGGTGATTCCGGCCTCGCGCATCGCGATGTGCAGGCCGAGGTTGCTCATCACGGTGCCGACCAGGGTGTTCTTCGCCAGCTCGCCTGCCTCGTGCATATCGAGGGCGAGGATCGCCAGGATGACGTCACCGTCGACCACATTGCCGTCGGCATCGGCCGCGAGGCACCGGTCGGCGTCGCCGTCGAGGGCCAAGCCGAGGTCGGCGCCGTGCTCGCGCACCGCCTGCCGCACCGTGTCCAGATGCGTTGAGCCGCAACCATCGTTGATGTTGAGGCCGTCCGGCTCGGCGTTGATCGCGATCACCGTCGCACCCGCCTCACGGAAGGCGGCGGGCCCGACCTCGGCGGCCGCGCCGTGCGCACAGTCGACCACCACGGTCAGCCCGGACAGATCCTGCGCGGTCGCCTCGACCAGATGCTCGACGTACCGCTCGTGGGTGCTCGCGACGCTGTACTGCTCCGGAATGGCCAGTCCGTGGTCGCGCGCGCCGGACGCGTTGACCACGCGCCCGATGCCGCGCCCGGTCGGTCGCAGCGGGGCGTCCTCGGCGAGCAGCGCCTCGATGCGGTCCTCGATGGCGTCGTCGAGCTTGTGCCCGCCCGCGGCGAAGATCTTGATGCCGTTGTCCGGCATGGGATTGTGCGAGGCGGAGATCATCACGCCGAAGCACGCGTCGTAGAGCCCGGTGAGGTAGGCGACGGCGGGTGTCGGCAGCACGCCGACCTGCAGCACGTTCACCCCGGCGGCGGTCAGCCCCGCGGTCACCGCGGCCTCGAGCATCTCACCGCTGGCTCGTGGGTCGCGCCCGACCACCGCGAGGGGACGCTTCTTGCCACTGCTCAAAATCTGGGCGGCCGCACCCGAAACGCGCAGCGCCAGTTCCGGACTCAACGACTCGTTGGCCAACCCACGGATTCCGTCGGTGCCGAACAAACGTCCCATACCTCAGCCCCTCATCGGTGGATCCGCGGCGCGCCCGAAGGCGACAGCCTGTTGCCACAAGGGGCCCGAGACGCCGCGGGTTGATCTGCGGCGTCCGCGTCAGGCCCGGAAAAGGCAGCCTGGGTAACCACGTAGGGCCCGTGGGCGCCGCAAATTCTATACAGCACGAGAGCAGGCGACCAGCCGTGCTGGGCGCCTGCTCTCGTACAGCTTGCCCGCCGACCACACCGCCCGGCACCTCCAGGGTGCCGGATGACAGTGGTCGACGAGGCCGAAATCAGCGCTTCGAGTACTGCGGCGCCTTACGCGCCTTCTTCAGACCGTACTTCTTACGCTCGGTGGCACGGGGGTCACGAGTCAGGAAGCCGGCCCGCTTCAGGGCGGGGCGGTCGTCCGGGGTGACCTCGATCAGCGCGCGGGCGATGGCCAGACGCAGGGCGCCTGCCTGTCCCGACGGGCCGCCGCCGTGCAGCAGGGCGACGATGTCGAAGTTCTCGGTGCGCTCCACGGTCACCAGCGGCGACTTGACCAGCTGCTGGTGCACCTTGTTCGGGAAGTAATCCTCGATGGTGCGGCCGTTGAGCACGAAGTTGCCGGAGCCCGGCACCATGCGCACGCGGACGACGGCTTCCTTACGGCGGCCGACGGTCTGCACCGGGCGGTCGATCACGACCGGGGCGAAGGTCTCGGCGACCTCGGCCTCTTCGTAGCCTTCGCCGTCCTCGACAACCTCAACGGCGTCGAAGTCCTCGACAACGGCTTCCTCGTTGAACTCCTCGGGAGCGGTCACTGGGCCACCTGCTTGATCTCGAACGGAATGGGCTGCTGAGCGGCGTGCGGGTGGTTCGGGCCTGCGTAGACCTTCAGCTTGCCCGCGATCGCGTTGCCGAGCTTGTTCTTCGGGATCATGCCCTTGACGGCCTTCTCCACGAGCCGGTCCGGACGGCTCTCCAACACCTGACCGACAGTGCGCGACTTGAGGCCGCCCGGATGCCCGCTGTGGTGGTGGATCAGCTTGTCCGCCTTCTTGTTGCCGCTGATGGCAACCTTGTCGGCGTTGATGATGATGACGAAATCGCCACCGTCGAAGTTCGGTGCGTAGGTCGGCTTCGTCTTGCCACGCAGCAGATTCGCTGCCTGCACGGCGAGACGGCCGAGCACTACGTCAGTGGCGTCGATGACGTACCACTGACGGGTCACGTCACCCGCCTTGGGGCTGTACGTAGGCACAGTGCTTCCCTGTCTGTAGTCGGTGTTGCCGGCCAGGCATGTGGTCGAAGCTCCCGGCGGCCGGTGGAGACCCGGGTTTCGATTGCACAGCCGGTTGCCCGGCCATCCATACGCCAACGAGCCACAATACCAGCCCGGATCGGCCGGTCTAAATCGCGTCAGATCTGGATCGGCGGACCGGGATCGATGGCCCGCCGCGGCCCGGGCAGCAGGTAGCGCAAGGTGTCGATGCCCGGCTGCTCACAGTCCTGATCCACGACGCCCCGATCGTTGCGCCTGCCACCCGCCGCATGCCCGCGAGCGGACGAGATGCCCGGCCGGACCTCGTTGGTCACGTACGGCGTCAGCGGACAGGCGATCGGGTCAGCTGTTGCCAGCGGTCCCGGCGCCGCCGCCAGAGTCACCTCGGCCGCGGTCAGCTCGACGCGATCACCGCCGCCCGGCAGCGCGACCACGGCCAGCGCCACCGCACCGACCACCGTGTGCGCGCCGAACAGGTTGTCCTTCATCTTGTTCCAGAGCTTGCCCTTACGGGGCCGGTCCTCGTCGTCGGGCTCGGGCTCCTGCCACGGCCCTGGCCGCTCCGGCGCGGCATCGGACTGCGGCGCCTGATACGAGCGCTGACCGGGCGGCGGCCCGCCCTGGCCACCCGGATCGGCGGGCGGCCGAGCCGGCTGATTCTCGGGGTACTGCCCCGGCGGCCGGGTGAAGCGGCCACCCAGCTCGGCGAGGTTCGGCGGAAGCCCGCGCGGCACCTCGTCACGGCTGATCCGCGTAGTGGGGTCCTCGCCGGTCGTCGGATAACCGGGCCCGTACTGCACCGGCGGCACCGATCGTGGCGGAGACGGATCCATGTGGGGTTGCGGCAGCTCCGTTCGGCGCTGCGACGACTCCGCTTGGCGCTGTGCCGACTCGGCCTGCCGATGCGCGGCACCGGCCTGGCGCTGCCCGGGGGCCGCCTGCTGTGGCGCGGATTCGGCGCGATAGTGCCCGGCCGGATCGCGAAATTGCGGGCCAGGGTCCTGGAATTGCGTGGGGTCCACCCGCGGTGGGGCGGGCTCGGCATGCCTGCCCACCGGCTCCGGCTCCGCCGCTTCGGTGTCGGTCACCAACAGGTGCGCCGCACCGAGCACCAGGGCGTGCATCGGATGGTCGGCCACCTGCAGCCGATGCCCGAGATGATTCTGGAAGGCCAGCCGCAGCGCGTCGTTGAAACACACGTTGCCCGACAGCAGCACCGTCGAGGTGTCCGCGCCGATCGAGCGCGCCGCGGCCATCACCTCGATCACCACGTTGTCCGCGGACCTGGCGTCGCGCATGGACTCCACGGTCACCGGCACGTCGACCGACTCGGTCGGCTGTTCGTCGTCGCCGTGCACCGCGACCACCAGCATGGTCCGGCCGTCGGAGTACACGCCGGTCGCGCCGATGCCGTGCGGCCTGGCCTGATCCGGCGGGTGCACCAGCCCGAGCGCGCGCACATACCCCGAAAGCGCGATGCTCTCCGGCAGCGGCTCGACGGTCACATCGAGCTGCTCCACGAGCGCGGCGTACACCTCGACCTTCTCGTCCGGCCAGCCGTCCGGATACGGCAGCGCCACCAGGTCCGGCTTGCCGCGCAGGTGCTTGCCGATGGCGGCGAGCGGGTTGTACATCCTGGCCCGGAATACCAGCTCCGCGGGCCAGGTCGCGCCGGCCACCACGATCTGCGGGTGGCCGAGAATGTCGCGCACGTCGGCGATGGCCATGCCGAGGTCCGGGCGCTGCCGGTCCACGCCTGCGGTGTGCAGCCGTCCCGACGAATCCGCCAGCAGATATGCCGGCGGTGTCCACATGCCCTCCACCTGAACCGGGCGGATCGGTGTGCCTCCACCACCCGCGGCCACGGACACCACATCCCAGCCGAGATGTACCGCCCCTACTCGCACCGTCACAGGCATAAGTGTGCCTGGTGTGCGGCCGAGATGCTTGCTGTTGTCCGGAGCCCCCGGTCGGGGCCGCAAAATCGCTCGCCCATCACGCGGCCGAGGACTTGAGTCGCAGCCGTCGCCAGGTGATGACGGCGAGCACCAGGGTGATCAGCAACAGCACCCCGACGTCCAACGCCCAGATGCTCGCCGTGTGCTGCCACAGGGTGTCGGGCTGTGCGTTGAGGAACACCTCGCGAATGTTCACCGTCGACGCCCCCGCCGCATACCCCCAGCGCGCCGGGAACAGCCAGGACACCTGCTCGAGCACGACGCGACCGGTGACCGGGATCAACCCGCCCGCCATCACCAGCTGCACCATGATGGCGACCACCAGCAGCGGCATCACCTGCTCGTTCGACTTCGCCAGCGACGAAAGCAGCAGGCCGACAACGACACAGCACACCGCGGTCAGCGCGATGTCGATATACAGCTCGGCGCTGCCGGAGGCCAGCACCGCACCCTCACCCGGCCGCTTCTTGCCCGCGAGCACGATGCCGACCAGCACCGCCGACTGCAGTAGCGCGGTGATACTGAACACCGCGATCTTCGCCGACAGGTACGCCGACGGCAGCAACCCGACCGCCCGTTCCCGCTGGAAGATGGTGCGCTCGCCGACCAGATCGCGCACGGTGAGCGTGGACCCCATGAAGCAGGCGCCGAGGATGAGCACCACCAGCAACTGCTGGGTCTCGCCGCCACCGGTCGGCACGAAGGTGCCGTCCGGCAACGCCTTCAACGCCCCGCGCTGGAAACCGTCCTTGCCCGGCACCACCAGCGAGAGCGCGCCGAGGATGAACGGCAGGATCACCAGGAACGACAGATAACCGCGGTCGGCCAGGATCAGCCGGATCTGTCTGCGGCACAGTGTCGAGAACTGTTTCCCGCCACTGGATTGCGGCGGCGAGCCCGCGGGCCCGTATTGCTGCGGAGGCGGGGGTGGCGGTGGCGCGAACGCCTGCCTGGATCGATACGCGGCGAACGCCTGATCCGGATTGGCCGCCACATTGGCGAAGATCTCCGCCCAGTCGGTCGTGCCGAGCGCGGCGCCGACGCCGGCCGGGTTGCCGCAGTAGGCGGTCTTGCCGCCGGGCGCGAGCAGCAGCACCTGATCGCACATGTCCAGGTGCGCGATGGAGTGCGTCACCACGATCACCACGCGGCCCGCGTCGGCGAGCTCACGCAGCATCACCATCACCTGCCGGTCCAGCGCCGGGTCCAGACCCGAGGTCGGCTCGTCCAGGATCAGCAAGGACGGTCCGGTGAGCAGTTCCAGCGCGACCGACGCGCGCTTGCGCTGGCCGCCGGAGAGCCGGTCCACCCTGGTGTCGGCGTGCTCGGTCAGCGAAAGCTCTTTCAGCACACCGTCGATCACCTGCTGGCGGTCGGCCCTGCTGTTGTCCGGCGGCAGCCGCAGCTCGGCCGCGTAGCCGAGTGCCTGGCGCACGGTGAGCTGACGGTGCAGCACATCGTCCTGCGGCACCATGCCGATCCGGGAGCGCAAAGCCTCGTACTCGGCGTGTAGGTTGCGACCCTCGAAGGTGACCACGCCGCCGGAGGGCTGCGTGGTCCCCGCGATCAATCTGGACAGCGTCGACTTGCCCGCGCCGGACGGACCGATCAGCGCGGTCAGCGTGCCCCGGCTGGCCTGCATATTCACATCGACCAGCAGCTGCTTGTTGCCCTCGACGGTGAAGCCGACCCCGTGGACCGCGAGCCCCTGCTCGGCCACCGGCTTCTGCCGGAGCACCAGCGTGCCCTGCTGGACGACGAAGTCGATATTGCCGATGGTGATGATGTCGCGCTCGCGCAGCACCGCCCGCTGCTGACGGTGGCCGTTGACGAAGGTGCCGTTGGCCGAACCGAGGTCCTCGATGGTCAGCCCGTCGGCGGCCGCGACGAGGCGCGCGTGCTTGCGCGAGGCCAGCGGATCGTTGACGACGATCTGGTTGTCGGTGGTACGACCGATCGACAGGCCCCCGGCGGGCAACCGGTCGGCCCTGGCGATGGCCGCGGTCGACGCTCGCGCGCGCACCGGCGGCATGTTCGAGGTGTCGGCCCGGGTGGTCATATTGATATTGACCGGCGGCGGCGCATCCTGCGGCGGTTGATATGCCGGACGCTGGAATTGCTGGGCGGGCCGCTGCGCCGACATCGACGGGCCGGGAATCGGCTGACCGGGCATCGGCTGTTGACCCGACTGCGGTGGCCGCACCGAAGGCCGCTGCGGGGGTTGCGGATTAGCGGGCAGCAGATGCAGCAGCGGACCGCTGATCGCATCGCCGAGCCGCACCTGGGTGGGCCGATCGATCGAGACCGCCTGGGTCAACCGGCGCGCGTCCACGAACACGCCATTAGTGCTTCCATTGTCCGACAACACCCAGGCGCTACCCTGCCATGCGAGCGTCGCATGGACCCGCGAAACGAGCGGGCTGTCGACGAACAGCGTCACCTCCGGCGCACGACCCATGGTGACCTGCTGGCTCGAATCGAAGACTCGTTCGTTTCCATCATGGCGCACGGTGATGGTCTGCGCCCCCGGTGAAGACATGCAGCGGATACTATTCCATCACCCGGACATCGGCGGTGCCCCCGACGCGCCTGATACCCCGATCCGGCGACCGATGTGAACGCGATACCGGCCGATGAGGGGGAGCCTTGCCGAAAGTCCGTGCGACGGCGATCATTACCGCCGCGCTGATCGTCGTGCTGCTGGTCGCGGGCTGCACCCGACTCGTGGAAGGCCGCGCCGTCTCGATCTACGACGACCCGTTCAAGGTGGCAGGACTGCCAACCACCAGTGGCCCCAACGGCCCACGGCCCGGCGTCGCGGACAGCACGCTGAAGGCGGCCAATGGGGACGGTAGCGCCGAGGACACCCTGGCCCTCAACGCCGTCGAGGACATCCAGACCTACTGGCGCACCGAGTTCGGCAAAGAGTTCCGGAACGCCGATTTCCAGCCGGTCGACAAGCTCATCTCCTGGAGCGCGAAGGCGCCGCGTAGCGACTCCGTCGAATTCTGCAAGGAGACCACCTTTCATCTGGTGAACGCCGCGTACTGCCGCTTGGACAACTCCATCGGCTGGGACCGCTCGGTGCTGCTGCCCGCCATGACGGAGACGTTCGGCAAGATGGCCGTGGTCATGGTGCTCGCGCACGAGTACGGGCACGCGGTGCAGACCATGGCCAAGCTGGTCGGCGCCAAGGATCCGGTGATCGTCAAGGAGCAGCAGGCCGACTGCTTCGCAGGCGCGTTCATGCGCTCGGTCGCGGAGGGCAAGTCCAAGCACTTCACCATCGATACCTCCGATGGTCTCAACTCGGTGCTCGCCGCTACCGTGGCCATCCGCGACTCCGACCCCGACGATCCGGAGAGCGTGCACGGCTCGGCCTTCGAGCGCGTCACGGCCGTGCAGGTCGGTTTCACCGACGGCCCGAAGGGCTGCAAGCGCATCGACATGGACGAGATCACCCAGCGGCGCGGCAATCTGCCGAAGGACTTCAAGAACGACACGGGTCGCGGTGAATACGAGATCAACAAGGAGACCCTGATCGAGCTCAGCAAGGCCCTCGCCGCGCTGCTGCCGACCAAGCCGTCACCGACCTACGACTACTCCGGCGCCAAGCTCACCTGCCGCAACGGAGTGCCCACCGAGCCGGTCAGCTACTGCCCCGAGAAGAACACCATCGGCACCGACATCCCCGCCCTCGCGCAGCGCGGCGCCTCCAACTGGGATGTGGACGACCCGCTGCCGCACAAAGTGACCGGTGACTACAACGGCTACATCGTCTTCATCTCCCGCTACACCCTCGCGGTGCAGCAGAACCAGGGCCAGCAGCTCGTCGGCGCCAAGACCGGCCTGCGCGCGGCCTGCCTGTCCGGTGTGATCACCGGCAAGCTCGCCCAGCCGGGCCGCACCTCCGGCCAAGGCGACATCGGTCTGGCCGCAGGCGATCTCGACGAGGCCGTCTCCGGCCTGCTCACCGACGGACTGGCGGCCAGTGACACCGAGGGCAATACGGTGCGCAGCGGCTTCGCCCGGGTCGATGCCTTCCGCGCCGGGGTGATCAACGGCGAAAAGACCTGCATGTCACGGTATTCCTGACCGAGTCCGTGCTCATCCGCCGAAAGGTGGTGGCGCCATCGGCTCGAAGCGCAGCACGCGATTGCCGAGCATGACCTCCGCGCCCGGGACCAGCACCATGGATTGGTTGGGAGCCAGGCGAATCCAGTCGCGGTAGCCGGGTAGGCGGGTGCGGGTCCCGTTGGTCGAGCCGCGATCCACCACGGTCACATCCCAATTCATGAGGTGGATCTCGGCGTGCGCGCGGGACATGCCGCCCGAGGAGTCCTCCACCCGCCACGGGACCAGCCCACGGTGGGCGGCGTCGGAATGCTCCGGGTCGCGGCCGATCACCGCGTCCGCGGCGAGCACGAAGGTGACGCCGTCGTCGAGGATCAACATGCCGAGCGGCGGCCGGACCACCTCGATCAGCGGCTGCGTCTGGTCCACCGGCATGCCGCACACCGTGCAGAAGGCCGCGCGTGGATCGCTGGGATGCGCTCTGGCGCACTTGAAGCCCATCACCTTGACGGTGAGCGCGGTGGACTTCGCGGTCGCTTCCAATCGGCGCTGCAGGTCCGGATCCGGCGGTGGGGCCGGTGTGGTGCCGCGCAACTGGGTCGGCGCGTGCTGCGGGTCCGCGGCGCCGCCGGTCCGGTGCGCGGCGGTCGCCGCCTGACTTCCGGTGGGCTGCTCCGCTTCTCGCCGCTGCTCCGGTGGCGGGTCGTGGTCGATGCGCGCGGTCGGCAGCGGCGCCTCCTCGTGGCGCCGGTGCGCCGCTTCGCGTACCGCACCGGAGCGTGCCCGCGCCCCGTCGGACCAGATGATCACGCCACCCGCCTGCGCGATGCCCTCGACGAGCCAGCCGATGCCGCGCTCCGCGGGCAGTTCGGGGATGCGCCCCTTCGCGTCGTCGACGAACAACGCGACGGCTCGGGCGGGCACGCCGGCCACCCGGTCGACGGTGAACGCCGCGTCGCTGCCGCGATAGCGCTCGACCGCGCCGTCCCCGGCCAGCACCGCCGTCACCGCACCGTGCAGAAAGATCGCCACCCCGCCGTTCTCCGCGGTGGACAGAATCCCGAAATCGATCGGCTCCCCCGGGCTGATCTGCTCGGCGTGCTTCATCAACCAGCGCGTGGCCTCGCGCGCCACCACGGCCCCCGGCCCGTTCGGCTCGTGCTCGGTGGCGGTACGAACCAATTCGGCCAGCGATTCCAGCGCCAGCGCAGCCGGCGAATCCTGGGTCGGCCTGCCCGGTCCGCGATGCGCGACGACCACCACCGATCCCGCGACGCGAGCCACCGCATGACTACCGACAACGACCTCGACCTGCCGCTCCATCAACGGAATCGGCCTCGGCGAAGGGGGCGTTGCGGGGTCGTTTGCACAGGACCCAGGGTATTGCAATCCCACAACTATCGGGCCCCCTGCCCGGCGTCCGTCCGGTAACTTCAGTGGCAGCACGTGGAGGAAACGAGGGGCCGGTCATGGTTCGGACATCACGTATCGCGCTGGTCGCATCGTGTATCACAGTGGCTGGTCTGCTGACCGGCTGCGGCGGTGTGCCGGGCACCGCCACCGCAGGTGAGATCGACGTACGCCAGCTGGAGGTCGGCACCTACGCGGTCGACCGACACCGGTACGACCAGGACGCGGGCGACAAAGCCGCGCTGGTCGAGGGCATGCGCATGTCCGACGCGGTGGCCCCGACCGTGCGGATCGACCCCTCGCTGAAGGTCGGCCGGGGCAGCGCCGTGGTCGCCGACGCCGATCGGGCGCTCGATTTCGTCGCCAAGTCCTCCAAGCCGGTCTTCGAGGACCGCAAGCTGATCACCGGCTACGCCGCCAGCGGCGCCGATCGACCGGACCCCGAGGGACAGACCAACCCGGCGCCCGAGGCCACCGCGGTCACCATCGCGCTGTTCCGCTTCCCGGACCAGGCGATCGCGAAACTCGCCGCGCGCGAGCTCGAGGACGTCGACATCGCGATCTCACCGGAGAACCGCAAACTGCCCTCCACCGCTTACCCGGACGCCTACATCCATTGGCGCCCCGGCGTTCCCACCGTCGGCACCTTCATGGCCCACAAGGAATTCGTCATCTCCTTGTTCATCCAGCGCCCGCGCGCCGACAGCACCGACCTGGTGGAGTGGGTCGACAAATCCCTCGCCGCCGAGGTGGCCCAGCTGGACAAGTTCCAGGCCACCCCGCAGGAGAAGATCGCGGACTTGCCGGTCGACCCCGAAGGGTTGCTCGCCCGGGTCGCCGTCAGCGACCGCAAGAACCGCACCCCCGACACCGCCACCTTCGCCATTTTCGGCCCGCACCACATGGTGCACCGCGCCGACGACGAAGCGGCACACCTGCGCCTGATCCAAGAGGCGGGTGTGGACCGTCAAGCCATCGCCGACGACAGCTACGTCGCGCGCACCAGGGACAGCGCCGCCGCCCAGGAACTGGCCGCAGGCTTGATGGAAAGTGAAGGCGCGCACTACGACACGCTGGGCGCACCGAAAGACGTGCCCGGCGCGAAATGCCTGCAGCTCAACAGCAAGGGCAATCCGGAGCGCGAATACAAGTTCCGGTGCTACGTCGCCTACAAACGTTATGTGGGTGTCGTCACCAGCGACAAAGAACCGGATGTCCGGCAGAAGGTGGCCGCCGAATACGCGCTGCTGGCGAACAGTCTGTGAGGCGGTCCCGCAAACTTTATGGTCAGGTACCGCCGCACGCGGTGACGTAGGATTCCGCGGGAACCACAGTCCGTCCGGGGAGGGACCTTGCCGCCGCACGCGAAGACGATGCCACGCCGAACGACGTATGCCCTGGTCGCGACGGCAGCACTGGTCGTCGCCAGCGGCGGCTGCGGATCGGACGAGCAGCCGACGAACAGCCGGCCTCCGTCCATCGAACTCAGCGCGCTCGACGTGGGAAATTACGATACGAAGCCGCGCCAATTAGCCACCGTGAAAAGTCTCGACCAGGCTCGAATTATCGAAGCGGAGCGGCTCGGCAATTTCGTGCCAGCGGCACTGGACATCGATCCGCGCTTCATGCACGGCAATCCGTTCATGGCGACGGTGTTCGTCGATCCGGAGGCCGCACTCGGCAAGGTGATGGCGGTGGACCGGTTCGCCGAGGCCGCCGCGGACTTCGTCGCTGGCTTCCAGAGCTTCGGCCGCACCGAGGCCGAGAACCGAGGCATCGATCTGATGAACGCGGTCATGATCTTTCCGGACGAACAGAAGGCCAAAGACGCGGCGGCGGCACTGGAACGGGTCGACTACGAGGCAAGCAATCGCAACACCGCGGTGCCGATACCGAAATACCCGGCGGCCCACGCCCATTGGCAGCCGAACCAGCAGTCGATCGGATCCTGGTATGCCACCGGCAAATTCGTCGTCTACACCTGGGTCTACGACTACCTGAAGATCTATATCGAGAAGGTCGACCTACCCGCCCTGATCGCGCTGGTGGAGAAGAGCCTGGACACGGTGGTTCCGTCCATCACCAAGTTCACCCCCACCCCGCCCGACCAGCTCATGAACCTGCAGATCGATCTGGACGGCATGCTGAACCGCACCATCGCCCGCCCCCGCGAAGACTCGTGGCTCAATCCGCCCGGCGCGTACCACGGCCGCACCGCTATCCACTTCGCCAACAACGCGGCCGATGTGCTGCGCGACATCGAGAAAGCCGGCGTCGACCGCTTCGCGGCGAACGGGATCGACCTCTATCGAGCCCGTGATGCCGCCGCGGCCACGACGTTGCAGCAGGACCTCGGCGGACTCACGAAGCGATTCAAGAAGGCCGACTCCCCCGCCAACCTGCCGATCGCCGAGTGCAAGGAATACATCGGGCGCGGCAACCTGGCGATCCGCTTCTACTGCTCGGTGTCTTATGACCGCTACGCCGCGTTCTCCGCGTCGCACCAGCTATTGGACGCCCAACAGCGGATCGCGGCCGAATACACAGTGCTGGTGAATGCCCGATGAGGCGCGCGTTCCTGATTCCCCTCGCCGCTGTGCTCACGGCGGGCCTCACAGCCTGCGGATCCACCATGCCCGGGACCGTGGCGCCCGCCGAGATCGACATTCGCACGCTCGACACCGGGTCCTACCCGACCGAGCCGCTCAATGCGCATGACGACGACTACAAACCTGATTTCGTCGCCATGCCGCACGTCGCCGCGATGCGGTTGTCGGACTACGTGGTCCCCGCCTACGAAATAGACCCGAAACTGAAATACAGCCAGCTGCCGTTCGAGATAACCCGTGGCTCGCTGCCCTCCGAACTCGGCATCGAGCCCGATCTGAAGCCGATCGCCGCGCGGCACAAACTGCTCTTCGGCTTCCGGACCACCGGTTTCGATCAGAAGACGTCGATCATTCCGTCCGGCTGGCCGGTCAAGACCCGGCAGAACACGACGACGATCTCGACGATGGTCATGCAGTTTCCCGACGTCGAGCGGGCAACGGCGGCAGCGGCCGAATTCCACGACGCCGACCTGGCCGCCAACCGCGACAACCAGCGGGTGCCACTGCCGAAGTATCCGGCCGCCCGGGCCCAGTGGCGGCCGGACGCGCCGTTCCTGCGCGCCACCCTGGCCCACGGTCCCTACGTCGTCGCCCTGCTCGTCTCCTCCAACGGTCCGGACCTGCCCGCACTGACGGCGCTCGCCGAAAAGTCCTACGACGCCCAGCTTCCCGTGCTCGACCAGCTGAAGCCGCTCACCGAAGAAGAGACGTATCAGCTGCCATGGGACCCGGATCAGCTGCTGAGCCGCGCACTGAATCCGAACAAAATCGAACGACCGGCAATAGGCACGCAGGCGCTCTACAATTTGCGCGGAATCATCCAGTACGCCGATGATTTGAGTGTCGCGAAACAGCGCTTCAGCGCGATGAACGCGGACCGCTTCGCCGTTTCCGACGGAACAATTGTCGCTCGCACGCCCGACGCGGCGGCGGCGAAGAAGATTGTCGCCGAAAGACTCACCCCCGCTCCGGTCGCGAACGACGCCGCCGCACCACCGAATGTGCCCGATTCGGCCTGCGTCGAGCACAGACAGGAGGCCTTCGACTTCGAGATGAAGCGATTCACCTGTGTCGTCGCTTACCGCCAATACGCGGGATTCGTGACCGGTAACCAGTTGCTCGACGTCCACCAACGCGCCGCCGCGCAGTACGCAATCTTCGCCAACAGCCGGTAATGCGACGCGGCCATCCCATCCCGAGCGGTCCAGTATGCTGCCGCGTGGGGAGCACCGAATCAGGAGATTGTGGATCATGGCGATAAGCCCCGGCACCATCGTGGGCGGGTACCGCGTCCAGGGCGTGCTCGGTGCGGGCGGCATGGGCACCGTTTACCTGGCCAAACATCCCAGCCTGCCGCGGATGGACGCGCTGAAGGTGCTCAGCGGCGAACTCAGCAACGACCACGAGTTCCGCACCCGCTTCGAGCGCGAAGCCAATCTCGCCGCCGGACTCGACCATCCGAACATCGTGTCGGTCTACAACCGTGGCGAAGAAGACGGCCGACTGTGGATCGCCATGCAGTACGTCGACGGCACCGACGCCTCCGCGGAACTGACCCGCGACCGGCATTCGATGAATCCGCTACGCGCACTACGCATTACCACCGAGGTGGGCAAAGGCCTCGATTACGCGCACCGAAAAGGCTTGCTGCACCGCGACGTCAAGCCCGCCAACTTCCTGCTCTCCTCCACCGAGGGTGACGAAGAACGCGTCCTGCTCACCGATTTCGGCGTCGCCAAGTCCAACGACGACACCACCGAACTCACCCAGACCGGCAGCTTCGTCGCCACCATCGCCTACGCCCCGCCCGAACAACTGGTCGGCGGCCACCTGGACCACCGCGCCGACATCTACAGCCTCGCCTGCGCCTTCTTCAAGCTACTCACCGGCCGAAACCCGTACCCGGCAACGCAACCCGCGCTGGTCATGATGGGCCACCTGCACGAGCCGCCACCGCTGGCCACCGCCGTCGACCCCGGCCTACCGCCCGCCATCGATCACGTCTTCGCCAAGGCGCTGGCCAAAGACCCCACCGACCGATACAACACCTGCCGCGAGTTCACCGACGCGGCCGCAAGCGCCCTCATCCCCGGGCACAACCCCGCCCCCACGAACACCTCGCCGACCTATCCCATCCAGGTCTTCGATCCGCGGCCGAATACCGATCCACGCGTTGCGGTTTCGGCTCCGCACGCACTGGTGTCCGCGCCGCCCGGTTCCCGCAAACGATGGTTGGTCGGAACAGGTGCCGGTGCCGTCGTCGTCGCACTGGCCGTAGGCATCGGGATCTGGACGTTGGGCGGGAACGACTCCGCCAATACCAGCGTCGCCACCGGCACGGTCTCGGCCGCCTCCACCGTCGCGGTGAGTTCGTTGCCGTCGATCGAGCAGGCCCGAGCCACCAATCCGGCATTCCGCGGCAAGACCATCACGGTGGTGGATGTGCCACGGAGCAAACAGGTCTCGATTTTCCTGGGCGGTTCGGCGCAGACCAAGTTCCTCGAAGACTTGGGTTTCGTCTACAACCCGAACTATCCCAAACAGGGTGATGAAACGTTGCGCGCGCTGCCCAACGCGCAGTCGCTCGAGGTCAACGCGGACAGCTTCGTGCTCGCGGTACGGACCGATGAAGACGCAGGCAGCGGCGGGCTGCGCGGGCTGCCCTATCAAGTCGCGGGCACTCGGGCCACCGTCATTCCGCTCGACGATGCCGAAGCTGTAGCCGCCTTCCGCAATTGGAGTGCAGGCTCGGAGCAGGTGCTGCTCGACAAGCTGGTGCCGCTGTTGCAGAAGCGGGTGCGGTAGCTCCCGCAATGTCGCGGACTCACCGTCCCGGGTGCTATGTTGCCGACTGCGATACGTCGCCGCGCAGGGGTGACCAGCGCACGAACGTATACCCGGGGGGAATCGCTGTTCGTCGACTCGTTCTCCTCTTGCCGGTCGATGGAGGGAACGATGCGGAGATCACTCAGAACGCTGGCAGCCGGAATCGTCGCCATGTCCGTGGGCGCAGCCGGATGCGGGTCGGATTCACCGCCGCCGACACCTGTCGTTGATGTCAGCCAGCTCGACGTCGGTAGCTATGCGACCGCAGCGCGCGAGATCGGTAAACCCGGGCTAGACCGTGCCCGACTGAGCGAAGGTCAGCGCCTAGGCAGTTTTGTTCCGTTGCCGATGGACATCGACCCTCGGTTCAGTCACCAGCTCATTTCCGACGTCAGCACGACACGGGGATTCATCGAAGCCGTCTATAAGCTAGAACTTTCCGACGAGAACTTCCGAGCTGCTACACCCGGCTTCACGGCAGGCTTCTATAGTCTCGGGTACTCCGACAGCGATGTATTGATCGCGACAGCTCTCGAGAACACCGTAATGTTGTTCTCCGACACGCAATCCGCGATTCGAGCAGCTGCAGCTCTCGCACCCGCCGTCGCTGCGAGAAACGGCTTGAGTGATGCGGTGAGCCTCGGCAGGCATCAAGACGCTCTCGCGTTCTGGAAACCGGGAACGCAGAAGCTTCAGGCACTCCAGGCAAGCGGACAGTACGTCATCTACACAAAAATCACGGACCACGCCAAGATCACGCTCGACATCACCGACCTACCCGCCATGGTCGCGCTCGCGGAGCACAGCCTCGACACGGTGGCTGCCAAGCTGCGCGAGTTCCGCCCGACGCCGTCGGAGAGGCTGACGGACACCCCGTTGGATCAAGACGGCATGCTCGGCCGTTCACTTCCCCGGCCGAATGAAGACGGTTGGCGCAATCCTCCTGGTCTCTACGACCGCGCCGGCGCGCTCCATATGAGCAATGACCCCGTGCGGGACAAGAAGCTCTTCGAGGAAGCCGGGGTCGATTGGATGGCGAACAACGCCGGACGCCTGTATCGCGCAGAGGATTCCAAAGGTGCGCAGCTTATCCGAGACAGCCACAGCGCACTGAACAAGATCAGACGCCGAATCGATTCGCCGAAGAATCTTCCCGATGCGCGCTGTGACGAGTTCCGCGGGAAAGATTCGCTCGTCGCCAGGTTTCATTGCGTAGCTTCTTATGACCGGTACACCGCAGAGGTGTGGTCGGACCAGCTGATTGATGTGCACCAGAGGATCTCGGCGCAATACGCGATTCTCACGAAGGCGAAGTGAGCAGCATGGCCAAAAGACACATGTGGCACATCGCCGCCGCCGCGCTGGTCGTCGTCGCAGGGTGTGCCGCCCCGACGACCGGGGCACCACAGCCGGGAGAGATTGACGTCCGAACCCTCGACATCGGTCCCTATTCCGCGGAACCGCTGGACTCCTACGACGAATACCTGCACTCGTTACGCCACGGAACCTCGCTGGCCATCTCGCGCCTGGCCAACCATGTGGCGACCGGAATTGATATCGATAGCAAGCTGCGCTACGGCACCGGTGTGCAGGAAATCACCAAGCCCGACGATGTCAAGAATGTCCTGGCGGAACAGAATGTACCGGTCGCGGCTCGGAACAAGATGTTGTTCGGATTCGCTTCCGGTAGTAGCGATTTCCGGCCGGAGCCCCACGTCGCCGTGCCGCCGGAATCTACGCTCACCACCGTGACGGTCATGCAGTTTCCAGACTCCGAATCCGCAGAACGGGCCGCAGCCGAATTCGAAGAGGTTGATTTCTCTGTGGCTTCGGACCAGAACGAGCGTGTACAGCTCGCGAAGTACCCGGTGGCCCGTTCTCATTGGCGTCCCGGAACTCCGACGATCGGTTCGGTCATCAGCCACGGAAACTATGTGGTCAGTACATTCATCTCCACATCAAAGCCGGACCTGGCCGACCTGACCTCGCTTGTCGAGAAGGTTTATACAGCACAACTGCCGATGCTCGACACTCTCGCGCCACTGTCAGCCGAACAGACCCTGCGATTGGACCTCGACCCCGACGGCGTAATCCGCCGAGTCCTGAACCCGGGCAAGCTCGCGGTTCCCAGTGTCGGCAGCCTCGCAACCTATGAACTGCAAGGATTTCTACACTGGCAGACAGACCGCGCAGCGGCGAAGAATCTCTACGCCCCCGGCGAACGTTTCGCCTTCTCGGGCGCCTACTCGCCGTCAACGAACAGTTACACCAGAGGAATCGCCCAAAGCTTCGGCAAGGGTATCGACCGGTTTTTGGACGGAGCGATCCTGATCCGAACGCGGGATATCGACGCAGCCCAGGCGCTTTGGTCGACGATCCTCGACGCACCGGATACCCGCCAGGCGCCGCCCATGGTGCCGGACAGCAAATGCGCCGAGCTGCCGACCGACAGATACGTAAAAGACTGGGTTTGTGCCGTTCGGTACCGCAACTACGTCGGCTATGTCTGGAGCACTCAACTGCAAGACAGCCAGCAGCGGGCAGCGGCTCAGTACGCTCTGCTCGCCAACAGCCAGTAGCACCTGGCCGCGCGCCACACCGCCGCACTTTCCTTACCGATACACCCACGATCTGCTGTAGCGGGAGCCATAGTGGTTGGGTAAGGTACAACCAGCCAGCCCACTCGCCAATCAAGACATCAGCGAGCAGGGGGAAGGAGGGGAGCCGAGCGCTGGCGCTGCAAGCATGCCAAGTCGACAACGTCCGTAGCCTGACGAGCGGCCCATACGCGGCCCCGCCAGCACGGGTGAGCAGGTCGAAGGACGCTGGGGTCTGGTCTCCGTTGGGGGAGATCCAAACTTTCTCGAGTCGGATGGAACCGATCAGACCTGCGGAGCGTCCAATCAGATGTACAGGCCAACTGGGGGCTCATGCCGTTGGCCGAGACGGGAAACCGAGAAGGAGCCGAAATGGCAGGACAGCTCTCAGCGGACAAAATCCTCATCGATAAGTTCGCACAAAACGCCAGGGATCGCCACGCTGAGCTGGTGAAGGCGATTCAGATGCTGGACACGAAGTCGGATGAAACCACCCGGACCTGGCAAGGCCAGGCCCGTGCGGCGTTCGATGCGCTGATGGACAACTACTTCGCCCAGGCGCGCAAGCTGAACGACACGCTGGACCAGACTGCGGACAGTCTGTCCAAGGCCGGTCATTCCTTCGCGGCCCAGGACGAGCAGTTTGCCCAGCAGGTGGCACAGCAGGCCTCCAGCCTGAACCTCCCCTGATCGCTCAGCCGAACCACCAGATACCAAGGAGAAGCTCCAGATGGTAGCAAACGACCCAAGCACAATTTCCTCGAACTTCGGCGCGGTCGAGGCTGGCGCTCAGTCCATCGTGGCCGAAGCTCGGAACATCACGGCCATGCTCGAGGACTTCCACAAGCAGGTCACCGACTTCGTGACCAACCACTGGAAGGGTGACGCCAACGACGCGTTCGCCCAGCTCCAGACGCAGTGGAACCAGAACGTCACCCAGCTGAACGCCACGCTGGAGACCGCCGGTCGGGCTGTCAGCACCGGTAACACCGATCTGCAGGCCACCGACACCAGCCTCGCAGGCCTTTTCTGAGATCCTGTCTCGGCCAATTCGGGCCCCCGGCAAGCTTTTTGCCGGGGGCCCGAATTATGTGAACCCCGCGTTCGTTTGTCTGCCGCGCACAATTCACTCGGCTTCCATACGCCACCGGCAGGTGTTGCGCGGCGGCCAGTAGCCGATGATTACGCAGACCCTCTACTAGCCGAGTGTCCCCTGCTAAGTGTGCTACGCACCAGAATTCACGGAATTACACGGACCGAACTACCGAAGTTCTCACAAGTAGTCGACAACGCCTGCCAATTGTTGTCCGCATATTGGCAGCCGATACTGACCTGGATTCCGTACTCCACCAGCACATGCCAGCGGACAGTAGAACCGTCACCGGGCCGTTCGGTATAGGCAAGCGTGGAGCGTCCTCCGTAAACGACATCGCGTTTCAGCTCGGACATGACCCCGGCGGGCCGTTGCTTCATCTGCATCTCGAGTCGCGCCGCAACCTGCTCATAGCTCGACCCCGGAGCAACCGGCGTTTGCGTCACTGTGACACGTAGCCGGGCACCATCGTCTGGGGATAATTCGACCCGGGACCTGCCGCTGGCATCGGGCGCCGAGGCCATGTGCCAACCATCCGGAACCTGAAAACGGATGCGCCCATACGTTTCCGGCCCGACGGCAGCAGTGCTGCTGGGCGGGTCGACGGTGCTGCTGGGCACCGATTCGCTGCTGGGCGCTGAAGTGCCCGGAGCGGCAGTCGGACCGTCGTCGGGTCCATTCAGCAGGACAACCCCGCCGACAATAGCGGCACCGACAACGACGATCGCAGCGACCGCCGCGCCCACATAACCGAGCCCGTTACGCCGCGGCTGTTGCGCCGCAGCACGTTCACGCAGCGGCTGCATCCATTCGGACTGCGGCAGCGCGGTCGGCAACTCCGGTTGCTGGATCGGCTCGGTCTGCTGACCGCGGACCAGATCCGGCCCGGCCAGCGCTCGCAGCGCGACACCCGTTCCGCAGCGCTGCTGCACGGCCGCGCGAAGCACGTCGAGTTTCGCCGCATCGGTGACACCGACCGACTGCGCCAGATCGGCGGGCTGACCATCGAGCAACCGGTCGAGCAGCGCGCACAGGGTGGTGAAACCGCTCGATTCCGGGAGTATCTCGGCGAGCGCGAGAGTTGGCGCGTGCTCACACGATTCGACGTGCACTCCCTGATGGCTGCGGATCACCGTGCTGGCCGTGGTGGTGAGCGCACCGAATTCCAGCACCAGCGTGCGACGGCTGTGGCTGGTGCCCTCGTCCGCCGCGACGGCCCGCGCCGCCATCTCCTCGAACACCACGTCCGTGGTGAACCGCCGAGCCGCCTGGTCGAGCACGGAACGACGCGACGCACCCCATTCCGTCGGGCAGATCACCATGATCCGCTCGCACGGCGCGCTGACGCGCAGGTTCTCCAGCACGGCGCCGAACACCGCGACCAGCCCGTCGACCACGGACGGGACGCGCGGCAGCAACGCGACGGCCTCGGCGGGCACGTACTGCACCACGGAGCTCACCTGGGTCGGCGGGGTCAGCGACTCACCGACCACCAGGTCGAAACCGTTGCTGCCCAACACGATCGACGGCGCGAGGTCCCAGTGCGTCGTCGCGCCACGCGCCCAGACGCGCGTGTCGGTGACCACCAGCTCGACGGTAGCCATCAGGTTTGCGGCGGCATCCAGGCCGTTTGGATCAGGCCCTCGGTGTTCCGAGTGACGTATGTGCCACGGCCCGGCGGCATCGGGCTCGGCCGCGTCGTTCCCATCAGCACACCCTCGTCCCGGCTGCAGCTCATGATCAGGCCGGCCGACCCGAGGTCCTTCATCCTGGCCAGCGTGGCCTCGAACATGGCCCGGCCCGCGCCGCCGGAGCGCCGCGCGATGATCAGGTGGAAGCCGAGGTCACGGGCGTGCGGAAGGTGTTCCACCAACGCCTGGACCGGGTTACCGCTGGACGTGGCCACCAGGTCGTAGTCGTCGACGATGACGTACAGTTCGGGCCCGCTCCACCATGAGCGGTCCTTCAGCTGCTGCGGCGTCACATCGGGACCCGGCGTCCGGTTGCTGACGTAGGCGGCGAGATCCGCCATGTTCTGGGTGAATTGAGGTGCGGTCGAGCCGTAGCCGGCGAGGTAACCCTCCGGCACCGTGCCGAGCATCGAGCGCCGGTAGTCGCCCATGATGATCCGCGCCTGATCCGGGGTATTCGATGCGGCGATGCCCTCGATGATCGAGCGCAGCAGCGTTGTCTTTCCCGACTCGGTATCGCCGATGATGATGAAGTGCGGGCTCACCGTGAAGTCGAGGTAGACCGGGGCCAGCTCGGCTTCGTTGATACCGATCGGGATTCGCATGCACTTGACCGACCGGTCGACCTGTGACGGCCAGTCGCCCGCGAGGTAGAGCAGTTGCTCGCGCGGCAGCTCCTCGGGCAGCATGCGCACCGGCGGGGCCGGGCGGCCCGGGGTCAGGCGGGCGATGGTCGAGACCGCCTCGCCGACGGCCTGGCCGATATCGGCCGGGTCCGAGCTGCCATCAACGCGCGGCAGCGCAGTCAGCATGTGCAAGCAGTCCGGCGTCATGCCGCGGCCGGGACGGGCCTGCGGAACCATCGAGGCGAATTTGCGGCCGAGGTCGGAATCCATCGGATCGCCGAGGCGCAGTTCGATTCTGGTGGCGATCTGGTCCTTCAGCGCCGGCCGCGCCTCTCGCCAACCGGCCAGCGCGATGACGATGTGCACGCCATACGACAGGCCCTGCACCGCCAGATTCATGATCACCTGTTCGAGCATCTCGAAGTCCTGGCGGATCGAGCCGAAGCCGTCGATCACCAGGAACACATCGCCGAACGGATCCTCGTGCGCGCCGGTCGCGGCCGGGCTGCTGGACGGATCCATCGCGCGCAGCCTGCGGAACTCGGTCATCGACTCGATGCCGAGCTGCCGGAACCGGGCCTCGCGCTGGCGCACGATGGTGGTCATCTCGGCGACGGTGCGCCGGACCTGGTCCGCGTCCAATCGGCTTGCCACAGAACCGACATGGGGCAGGCCCTGCAGACTCATCAGCGTGCCGCCGCCGAAGTCGAGGCAGTAGAACTGCACCTGCTCGGCGGTGTGCGTCAACGACATGGCCATGATCAGCGTGCGCAGCGCGGTCGACTTACCGGACTGCGGGCCACCGACGACGGCGACGTTGCCGCGCGCACCGGACAGGTCGACCACCAGCGGATCGCGCCGCTGGTCGTACGGCCGGTCGACGATGCCGATCGGCGCGCGCAGGGTGGCCACCGCGGAGTATTCGCCGGTCAAGATGGAGCGCGGGATCAGCTGGTCCAACGTGGGTGCCTCGTCCAGCGGCGGCAGCCAGATCTCGTGCGCGGGGCGGCCGTGGCCGTTGATCCGCGAGACCAGCATGTGCACGTTGGAGACCTGCTCGCCGTCCTCGGTCTGCTGGTCGGCGGCGCTGGGCTCGGCAGGCAGCGGAACCCGGTCCACCGCACGGAAATCCACGTGGGTGGCGGTGAATGGCCGTGCCTTGATGTCGATTTCGCCGGACTGGGTGGCGACGGTGATGTCGCGCTGCGAACCGCCGCCGACGTAGGGGCCGGAGACGTAGGACGCCTGGAAGCGCACGATCTCACCGGAGTCCGACTTCAGGTAGCCGCCACCGGGATTGTTCGGCAGGTTGTAGGCGTCGGGGACGCCGAGCACCTGACGGGATTCGTTGGCGGAGAAGGTCTTCAAGCCGATCCGGTAGGACAGGTGACTTTCCAGGCCCTTCAGCTTGCCCTCTTCGAGGCGCTGCGAGGCGAGCAGCAGGTGTACGTGCAGCGAGCGGCCGAGCCGGCCGATCATCACGAACAGCTCCGCGAAATCCGGGTGCTGGGTGAGCAGTTCGGAGAACTCGTCGAGCACCACGAACAGCGCGGGCAGCGGATCCAGGTCGGCGCCCGCCGCGCGGGCCTTCTCGTACTCGGAGACGTTGGCGAAGTTGCCCGCGGCGCGCAGCACCTCCTGGCGGCGGTTCATCTCACCGGCCAGCGCGTCCTTCATGCGGTCGACGAGGTCGGCTTCTTCTTCCAGGTTGGTGATGACGGCCGCGACGTGCGGCACGCTGTCGAGTCCGAGGAAGGTCGCGCCACCCTTGAAGTCGACGAGCACCAGGTTGAGCTGGTCCGGCGAGTGGGTGGCGAGCAGGCTGAGCACCAGCGTGCGCAGGAACTCCGACTTACCGGAACCGGTGGCGCCGATGCACAAGCCGTGCGGGCCCATACCGTTCTCGGCGGCTTCCTTGATATCGAGTTCGACCGGCAGGCCGTCGGCGCCGACGCCGAACGGCACCCGCAGCCGCTCCCTGCCGTAGCGCGGCCGCCAGGCATGTTCGGGGTTGAACGAGCCGATGTCGCCGAGGCCCATCAGCTGACTCCAGGTCGAAATGACCTCGGAGTCATCGGTTTCCACGTCACTGCTGCGCTGGGTCGCCGCCCGGTACGGGGCGAGCCTGCGGGCCACCTGCTGGGCCTGCTGTGGGCTGATCCGGTCGATCAGCGCGAAGCGCTCCTGGTTACCGGTCGCGCCGCGGCCGACGCACTCGCCGTTCTCCACGATCATCTTGATGCCGCGCGAGACCGCCAACCGCGGTGCGTACCCGCACAGATCGATGATGGTGACGCCCTCGTAGCCGGATTCGCGCAGCTGATCTTCCTCGGCCTCCAGCAGGCCACCATCCACGATGATGACGATGTGCACCATGTTCGCGTTGGCAGGCTGATTACGCGAGTAGCGGACCCGGTTGCCGAGCAGCGGCTGCAGCCCGGCCATCGCCTCCCGGATCGAGCCGTAGAACATGCGCTGGGTGCCGATGCCGTCCTGCGCGTCGGGGTGCTGGGTGTGCGGGAGCCACTTGGTCCACTCCCATTCCCGCGCGGTGTCCGGACCGCAGACCACCGCGACGAGCACCTGGTCCGGGGCCTGGAACATGCACAGCTGCAACAACATCGCCCGGGTCATGTCCCTGGCCTCGACCCGGTCGCCGTCCAGCGCGATGGTCGCGAAACCCTTGACGGCGATCGCGGTGGGCAGATCGGGCACGGTCGAGTGCGCGCGCACGAAGCGGCGCAGCGAGACGGCGGCGATCGGCTCCAGCTCTTCGACCGGTCCGGTCTCCGGCGCGACCAGTCGGGTCGCCAGCCGCTGACCGCCGACGCCGATGCGGGCGTGGCAGAAGTCTTTGTCGCCTGCCCGGCGCTCCCACATCCGGCTGGTGCCCGCGAGCATCCAGATCAGGCCGGGCTCGGGGTGGCTCCACTCGACCGAGGCGCGCTGCTGGGTGGCCGTGTTGTCCACGTCCCGGCGCACCTGGTCGAGGTAGCGCAGATAGTCCTTGCGGTCCTCGTTCGCCTCGGCGGCCTTGGCCCCCTTGCCGCCGCCCTGGCCTGCGAACATGCCGACCATCGAGAACATCATCATGAGCGGGAACATCATGCTCATCGGGTTCGATCCGATGCCGCCGCCCTGGGTGAACAGCAGCGCCATCATGCCGACCATGCCGATGATCATCACGACCGGCATCAGCTTCATCAGCAGATTGCCGGGGGTAACCCGGGGAATCTCGGGGGGCGGCTGCAGCGTCACCTCGCCGCCGGGCGAGCGCGGCATCTCCCGGCGCGCGCGGCGCTGGAACCGGACGGTACTCATTCCCGCACCTCGCTACCGCTCGGCACCGGAGTGCGCACCGCGCGCTGGCACATGATTCGGACGCGACGCTCCCTCATGGTGCGAGAATCCCCCTCCTCGACTGCTGTGATTCCGGCTCAGTGTAGAGGCACCAGCGGACATGTCGTACAGTTCGACCAGCATTCTGCTGCCCGAAACGTGGGTTCGCAAACTCGACGTCGGCTCTCGAGTTTGCGAAAATACGAGGTAGAAGACGAGTTGGGGGAAGCTTGACGCACGCGCGACTTGACCACATCGATGAAAACTCCGCGCACGGCATCGTGCGCGCACCAGATCTCGCCCGGGTGACCATTCTCGCCAAACACACCCAGGTAGATATGGCGATCCCGGTCGACGTGCCCGTTGCCCTGGTGATCCCGAGCGTCGTCGACATGGTCGCACAACACAGCCGCAGCAACGACTTCGACAACGAGGGCGAGCGCTTCGAGCCTGCCGAGTGGGTGCTCGCCCGAATCGGTCATCCTCCCTTCTCCAATTCGCTGAGCCTCGGCGAGCACGGTGTCCGCGACGGCGAGTTGCTCATGCTGGAGAGCGCTTCGCACACCGCGCCGACGCCGCTGTTCGACGACATCATGTACAACGTCGCGATCGCCGACACCGACCATTACCGCAGCTGGACCCCGAAGGTCGCGCGGATCACCGGTTCGGTACTCGCCGCGCTCACCATGCTCGTCGGCTGTCTCGGCCTGCTGCTCTCCCCCGATGCCCTGCCCTCCTGGGTCAGCGGTTCGGTCGCGCTCGCCGTCGCGATCCTGCTCGTCATCGCATCCATGGTGCTCAGCCGCATGTACGGCGACACCTCGACCGCACTGGTGCTCGGCGGCTGCGCGCTGCCGCCCGCGTTGGCCGCGGGCCTGCTCTACGTACCCGACCACTACGGCTGGCCGCACATCCTGCTCGGAGCCGTATTGTTCGGCGCCACCGCGGTTTTGGCCTGGCGGGTCAGCGGCGTGGGACTCGCACTGTTCATCGGCGCGGCCACCCTCGCGATCTACGCGGTACCCGCCGCCCTGGTCGGGATGCTCACCGCGCAGCCGGAACGCGCGATCGGCGCGGGTGCCGCCGCCCTCGGACTCGCCGGTCTCGCCCTCGCACCGCGGATCTCCATGCTGCTGGCCAAACTGCCACTGCCACCGGTCCCTTCGCCCGGCACCCCGATCGACCCGACCGAAGACGACCCCGACGATCACCGCGCCCTGCCCACCATGGAAGCACTGCGGGCGAAGTCCGAGCGCGCCCGCATGTACCTGGCCGGCCTGGTCGCCGCCACCACCCTGGTCACCGTCGTCGGCGCGCTCGCCAGCACCGACCATGAGTCGGAGAGCCCGTACTGGCAAGGCATCGCGCTCGCCCTGGTCTGCGCGGTGGTTCTGATGTTCCGCAGCCGCACCTACGCGGGTGCCGAACAGGCCGTCGTGCTCATCGCGGGCGGCGCGGGCATCGTGCTGATCATGTTGGTAGGCGCCGGTTTCGCGATGGACCAGCCCCTCGCGGTCTTCGGCGCCGCCATGGTCATCCTCATCGCAGCCCTGATCCTCGGCATCATCATCCCGAACCAGTCGGCCACCCCGCCCATGCGCCGCGGCGTCGAACTCCTCGAATACGCCTTCGTAGCCGCCGTCCTCCCCCTGGTCTTCTGGGTGGCCAGCCTCTACTCCCTCGTCCGCGGGCTGTGAACCGGATCCTGCGCGCCGGCGCGGCAGCGGCGGTGCTTTCACTGAGTGTCTCGTTCGGGGTGGGAGCGAGTCAGGGTGTGGCACTTGCTGATCGGCCGCCGCCGGTCAATCCGGCATTGCTGCCGCCGGGTGACCCGGCACGGCCGCCGGAAAAGACCGAGCAAAAGTCCAACACCCCGTGCGTGAGCACCCAGCAAGGCGGAGAAGGCCTCGCCACTCCCGCACCTCAGCTGGCGCTCGATCTTCCACGCGCCTGGGAATTCTCCCGGGGCGCGGGGCAACTGGTTGCGGTTATCGACACCGGCGTTTCGCGTCATCCACGCCTACCCGACCTGGATGCCGGTGGCGACTACGTAGCCGAAGGTGGTGACGGAACCAGCGATTGCGATGGGCACGGCACCGTTGTCGCCGGCATAATCGGCGCGAAACAGGTTGAAGGCCAAGGGTTTTCCGGCGTAGCACCCGAGGCCAAGATTCTGACGATCCGGCAGACCAGCAAAGTGTTCCAGCGCGAGGGCCGGTCCGGCGAACAGCGACCCGAGGATCAACCTGACGGCTACGGCGATATCAACGCGCTGGCCTCCGCGGTCCGCCGAGCAGCGGACTGGGGCGCGACGGTAATCAACATCTCGCTGGTCCTGTGCACCGAGGGTTCCTACAATCCCGCCGATGGACCGCTGGGCGCCGCACTGCGGTACGCCACGCTCGAGCGCAACTCCGTCATCGTGGTCGCGGCCGGTAACAAGGAACAACGATGCAATGCAAGCAATCCCGGGATCGATCCGCTCAACCCGAGCGGTGACCTGTGGAAGAACCTGAGCACCAACGTCACCCCCGCTCGCTACGACGACTATGTCCTCACCGTCGGCTCCATCGACCGTAATGGGCAACCATCGACTTTCAGTGTGCCCGGACCGTGGGTAGGTGTGGCGGCGCCCGGTGAGGACATCGTGTCCCTCGATGCCCGCGGCACCGGCACCATCAACGGTTTCGTCAATCCACAAGGCGGTGTCACACCGCTCAAAGGCACCAGTTTTGCTGCGCCGTACGTCGCCGGCGTCGTCGCGCTCGTGCGCGCCCGCTTTCCCGAGCTGACCGCGTTGGAAGTAATCAAACGCATCCAAGCCACCGCGCACGCCCCCGCGGAGGGATGGAACCCGTACGTCGGTTACGGCGCCGTCGACCCGGTAGCCGCGCTGACCAACGAGGTCCCGGCTACCCTGCCGCCGAAGCAGCCGACCAGCCCCCGCAGTATCCAACTCGCGGTTCCCGCCCCCGCACCACCGCCGGACCACCGAGCCCGCAATATCGCCCTGATCGGCAGCGCAACCGTCGCGATCCTGCTCACGCTCGGCATGCTCGCGTCCTTCCCGATCCGGCGGCGTTTCGGCGTCACCGGCGACGATATGTAACAGAAGGGGCTTGCCCGGGACCGAGCACAGCGAAGCCGCCGACAGCGGCCGCGAACACGGCGGCCGATGCGATCGCCGCCGAAGCGCGACTCGCGGGTTCGACCGAACATCGGCTGCGGGGCATGTAGCGTCTGCACAGCGAATCGCGGTACATAAGGTGCCGGATACGAATCAACGCAGGTAGTTCCCATGCAGCAGCAAAAACAAGCAGCCGACGGCACGCCCGATACCCGGGAGTTGAGCCGCCGAGAGGCGTGGGAGCAGGCCACCGGCGTGCCGATGATGATGCTCGCCGTGCTCTTTCTCGCGATTTACGCCTGGTACGTGCTCGATACCGGCGCCTCACCAGAGCTGGATGCTTGGCTCAGCCGCATCGACATAGCCATCTGGGCACTGTTCGCGATCGACTTCGTGACTCGGTTCGCCTTGTCCACGCGACGTTGGGAGTTCCTGCGCTCCCATCCCGTGGAGTTACTGATCGTGCTGATCCCGCCGTTTCGCCCACTCCGGTTGGTCCGCGCCGCGGTGCTGGTGCTGGGGACGCTGAACCGGCAATCACTGAGCCATCGGGCTCGCCTGTCGGTGTTCGTCGGAACCAGTTCGATACTGGTGCTCTTCCTGTGCAGCCTGGCCTTCTTCGACGCCGAATACGGCGCGGAGGGCAGCAAGGTGCTGAGTTTCGGTGACGCGCTGTGGTGGTCGGCGGTCTCGGTCACCACGGTCGGCTACGGCGACGTCTACCCGGTCACCGTGGAAGGCAGACTGATCTCCCTGGTGCTGATGACCTTCGGCATCGGCCTGATCTCGTTCGCCATCGGCACCACGACCAGCTGGGTTGTCGATCAGCTCAAGACGGTCGAGGAGACCGCCGACCGCACCGATCGGGAGATCGGCGCGCTGGTCGAGGAGATCCGTTCGTTGCGCGCCGAGGTCGCCGCATTGCAGGACAACTCCGGGAACTCGAAGACCGTTGTCGCGGACGGCCGTTAGCCGATTACTTGGCGGCGACGGGTTGCTTGGCCGGGCTCGGATCCGGGGCGATACCGTCATGGGCGACCATGGCTTCTTCGCGGCCCATGGTCGGTCCGCCGGCGAGCAGACCCACGATCGGCCATGGCGCGGGTTCCGGCGTCACGCCCGATTCCGGGTCCATACCAAGCGCTTTCACCGCATCGTTGTTCTTGATGCCGTAGCGGACACCGGTGTCGGACACATAGAACATGCTGTCCTTGCGGCGGCTGTCCGGTTCGATGCCGGTGGTTTGGACGAAGGCACCCGAGCCTGGCTTGAAGTACACCGAGTCGACGTTGTCCCCCTTGCCGTCGGCCTGGGCGAGCGGCACCAGCTTGGCGCTGCTCGACATCGGCAGGTCGCTGGCGTCGATCACCGACAGCGTGGCGCGTACGGCGACGTCGGCGTTGCCCGCCGCGCCGGGGATCGGCTTCCACGACAGGCAACTGACCGGGCGAGAGTTGGCCTGGACGATCGTCGGCGCGGCAGCGGGATAGGAGTCCACCTTCAGCGCCTTCGACGTGCGTGCGTGGTTCGCCTCGAAGTCGCCGATTGTCGTGTTGTGGT
Organism: Nocardia sp. NPDC052316; assembly: GCF_044547795.1. Classification (NCBI taxonomy): domain Bacteria; kingdom Bacillati; phylum Actinomycetota; class Actinomycetes; order Mycobacteriales; family Nocardiaceae; genus Nocardia; species Nocardia sp. NPDC052316. The sequence goes on along the minus strand of NZ_JBIUBB010000006.1, from coordinate 576,035 downwards.
CCGGGTTCGGCTGTGAGCTGCGGACAATTTCGGCGGTCAGCGGATTGATCTGCTGCAGTCCGTCGCGCAGGATCACGTAATTCTGCTCAGCTTTCCCTGCGAGTTGAACTACGGTGCCGATCTTCAGATTGTTGATCGAGTATCCGTCGGGCTGCCCACCCGGATCATCGATCTTCGGCGGCACGATCGGATTCACTTCGGGAATGGAGTTCAGCAGCCCTTCGCTGATGGGTCGCGGCGTCGCGCCGCGGATCTTCAGCGGACCGGTGACGGACGGGTCGTTCATGTCGACCCTGGCGCGCGTCTTGTTCCACACGAGGTAGGTGGCGTTCTTCCCCTTGACCAGCAGGGCTTTGTCGTTGCCCATTTCCGCTGCTTTATCGCCGAGCTCGAGATCACCGATCAACACCGAAGTGCTGCGGTCGTCACTGCCGTCCGCTTTCAACGAATCACACACCGTCCACGTCCGCCCTTTGCCCGCCTTGTCGAAATTCAAGGCACCGGGCGCACCTGGTATACCGATCAGCTGCCCGCGCGGCTTCTTACCGAGTTCGGAATCCTTGACGATCGCGGGCTTCGACGCGTCACCGGCGGCCAGCCGGGCCGAGGCCAGATTGAGGGTGGGGTACACGACTCCGTCCAGCTGCACGTAGACGCCGCCGGACTCCTTGGCGATCAGGATCTTGCTGTTGTCGATCTTGGCTTGCGGTCGCAGCAGTGCGAGGACACCGCAACCGGCCAGTACGACGATCGCCAAAACGAGCCCCGCCGCGTAAGCCCGCGACTGCGAGCGCATCGGGTCGTGCAGCATCCGCACGTCCCGGCGGACCAGCGCATGCTCCATCCGGCGAACCAGAAAGCGGTAGCCGCTCACCTGCCACCGAGTGGTGGGTTTTGAAGGCATTATTCCTCCCCCGAACAGTGCTCACATTCGCGCAACACAGTACAGTTCCCGAGGACTCTTGTTCAGCTCGCCCACTATTATGGGCCGACACCGGGTACTTGGGGGACGACGATGGCGGAACCTGCCGGGGCGGGACCACGGCCGCTCCTTGGCCGAATCTCGCTGCAGAATCTGTTGGTTGCGCAGGTGATCGGCTTCATCGCGGGGGCGGTTGCGTTGATTGCCGGCCTGCAACCGTTGATTGCCCTGGGGGTGGGCATCGTCGTCGCGCTGATTCCGCTGATCCCGATCGCCAAGCGCACCGTGCTCGACTGGATCGCGACCTGGTGGCGTTACCTCACCAAGCGGGACTACACGATCGGCCAGACCGTCGACTTCCGCGGCGCCGACGGCCGCTCGCTCGGGCTGTACTGGGACGGCAGCCGGGTCGTGACGGTCGTGGAGGTGCTCGCCCCTCCCGGCGGCCTGACCAGGATCGCCCGCAACACCGTGCACGCCTCGCACCTCCTACCGCTGCCGGAACTGGCGAAATGCCTGAATCAGCACGACATCCTGCTCAGTGGCATCGACATCGTCAGCCACGGACACCGCAGCCGGTCCGGCACCCCGGCAGGCAAGATCTACGAATCGCTGCTCGGGCCACTGCCCGCGACCGCGCATCGCACCGTCTGGTTGGCGATCAGCTTCGACGCGGTCGCCTGCCCGGAGGCGGCGGCCCGCCGTGGTGGCGGCGCGGAGGGCGCGTCGCGCGCGGTCACCATCGCGACCCAGCGCATCATGCGCACGCTCGAAGACGCCGACTGCAACGCCCGCATCCTGACCGCACCGGAAATCCGCAAGGCGGTCCTGCAGATCACCGGCGGTTTCGACCCGCGCACCCTCGAACATCGTTGGCGCTACGCCGAAATCGGCAACAGCGTGAACATCGGCATGGCCGTCGACCCGAAGCGGCTCGGCTCGGACCTGCTCGCCCAGCTCTGGGTGGCGCCCTCGCGCGGCACCACGGTGGCGGTGCGGCTGCGGCCGGGTAGCTCGGCGGAGTCGGTGAGCATCGGCGCCGCGTGGCGGCTCACCGCACGGGAGCTGCCGGAGCGCCACAAACTCGCGGGCATGGTGTCGATGAACGGCAGGCATCGCGACGGTCTGCTCGCACACCTGCCGCTCGCCGTGCCCGGCGTGGACGCCACCGTTCCGATGAGCGAATACCCGATCGACGTGATCGACGCGCTGCACCTGCCGTCCTCGGGCTGCGGTCAGCTGATCGGTTCCGACGACGAAGGCAACGGCGTCGCGGTCCGCATCGTCGGCGCGGGCATCTCGACTGTCTACGTGGCCGGGGAGCTCTATCTCGCACAGCAATTGGTGTTCCGCGCGCTCGCGGTCGGCGAACGCATCCTGATCCGCACCGACCGGGCACACGCCTGGGAGAACCTGGTCACCACCATCGGCAACCCCGAGCGACTGACCCTCGCGGTCGAAACCCACCAGTCCGACGCGGGTTTCACCGCGACCGTGGTGGACGGTGTCCTCGCGCCCGCCCCGCACGCGGGTGTCACCACGATCTACGTCACCGGCGACCCGATGGGCTGGCCTGCCACCCGCCCCGACCTGTCCATCCACCAGCCCGCGGCGATCGGCAACCACGTCATCCTGCGCACCGGCACCGCACAGGTCGACCTCACCTTGGTCTCCATCCCTCGCGAAGCCACCTACATCGGCCACCCGCGCGGGCGGCGCGGCGCACCGGTCGGTGCCACCGGCTGACGCCGCACAACGATCAGCCCGGGTAGGGGTCGACGTTCCGCGCCACCCGCAAAGTCCTTGCCCACCAGGACAACTGGCGCAGCATACGGGCGGCGGCGTCGATGGCGGCACCGTCCTCGGTTTCGCCCGCAGCGTCGAATTGCTTCTTCGCCTGGTGGAAGCTGACGGTTTCGCGGATCGAGACCATGTGGATCTCGGCCACCACCTGACGCAACTGCTCCACCGCGCGCAGGCCGCCGGAGAGTCCGCCGTAGGAGACGAACCCGATCGGCTTGGCGCGCCATTCGTGTTTCGCACTGTCGAAAGCGGTCTTCAGGGCGGCCGGGTACCCGTGGTTGTACTCGGAGGTGATCGCGACGAAGGCGTCTGCGGCGGCCAGCCTGGCCCGGAAGTCCGCGACCTCGGGGGTCTCGGTGAGTTCGGTCGGCAGCGGGGTGTCCGCGAGATCTATGACGCCCGTGTCGAACTCTTCATGCGCGCGTAATGTGCGCAGGAACCAGTCGGCGACCACCGGAGCGAACCGCTCCGGACGCACGCTGGCCACGATGACCTCTAGCCGCAACGGAGTGTCCATCGCGTGAGCTTAACGCGCGCGGGGCGGGCCGAAAGGAAGAAGAAAATGATCTTGGTAACCGGCGCAACCGGAAACATCGGTGGCGAGGTCGTGCGGGCGCTGAGCGAGTCCGGCACGCCGGTGCGCGCGCTGGTGCGCGATCCGGCGACGGCCACGCTGCCCGCCGGTGTCGAGGCAGTCACCGGCGATCTGAACCGGCCGGAGACCATGGTCGACGCCCTCGACGAGGTGCGTGCGCTGTTCCTGCTGCCCGGTTACGACAACCAGAACGACCTGCTCGACCGCGCGAAAAAGGCCGGGGTGCAACGGATCGTGCTGCTGTCGAGTGCGTCGGCGGCGCTGCAGGATATGGACAACGCCGTCTCCCGCTATATGACGCTGTCCGAGCGGGCGGTGCGCGAATCCGAACTGGCGTGGACCTTCCTGCGGCCGCGCTCGTTCATGTCGAACGCGCTGCGCTGGCTGCCACAGCTCGCGGCCGGTGACGTGGTGCGGGTGCAGTTCCCCGAGGTCCGGTTCGGGGCGATCGACCCTGCCGACATCGCCGCCGTCGCCGCGCTGGCGCTCACCGGCGACGACCTCGACGGCCGGACTCTCGAACTGACGGGCCCGCAGGCATTGCTGCCCGCCGACCAAATCGCCATCCTCGCCGCGACTTTGGACCGGCCGCTGGTCGCCCAGGGGCTGAGCACCGAGGAGACCAGGGCGGAACTCACCGTGACCATGCCGCAGCACTATGTCGAGGCCTTCCTGAGCTTCTTCGCCGACGGCACCCTGGACGAGGCGACGCTGCACCCCACAGTGCAGGAGGTCACCGGACGCGCGCCACGCACCTTCGAACAGTGGGCGCGGGCGCACGCCGCCGCCTTCGCGGGCTGAGGCGGGTAAGCGGACCCTGTCCACGGTCGGCCTCGACGAGTCAGGCACGATATGCACTGGCTATCAGCCTGACCGTGGCATAGGGTTCGACTCGGGAGGGGGGATTTGTGATACTCGGGCGCTGGTTGCTCATCGAAACGCTCGGACACGTCGATACCTGGTCGCTGCTCGCGGTCGGCACGGCGCCCCGGGAATGGAAGTCGTTCCAGCGCGCCGTTTCCACCCGACTACAGCCCCTCATCGCCACCGCCTACACCACCGGCACGGTCATCGATCAGCAACTGCCGCAGTCCCGGCACGACTGGTCGGGCCAGCGCATCGTGGTGCTGCCGCTGCACGGGCCCGACGAGCGGGTACACGCCGTCCGACTGTGGGTGGGCACGGGCGATCCGCCACCGCCGGTCGGCGTCGCCGCGTTCGGGGTCGACGCGCGAGCCCGGCGGATCGAGGCCCTCCCCTACGACCTCGGACCGCATTTCGAAGACGGCCGCATCGTGTGGATCGGGGCCGAATCCTTCGAGCTGATCGAACGTTTCGACGGCGCACTCGATCTCGTGGCCACGCTGGCCAGATCCACGCCCGGCGACCGGTGGCTCGACACGGCGACCGTGCGCGCGCGGACCGGCCCACGCACACTGCTGCTCGCCGCTCGCAACCCTGACGAGAACCGGTACCGCTGGCTGGGTCTCGCCGTCGATGTCACCGATAGTGTTGCGCCCCAGCGCAAATCGTTCGAGGCCGCGACCCTGGATCTGCTGCGCGGCGCACAGCCGAACCTGTACCTCGCCATCGTCGACCTGGCCCAGGTGCGGCTGATCCGCTGGGTCACCGAGCCGGTGCCCGGGTTGCGCTGGGGTCGCGGCACCGACGAGCGCACCGTGCCACACCCCGCCGACCGGGACCGAATAGTCCGCGCCCGCAACGACATCCGCTCCGGCGCCGAGCGGGTGACGCTGGCGGCGGTGCGGATGGCCACCGATACCGGCGACTGGCTCGTCGCCGACCTGGAGGCCTCGCCGCTGCCCGGCGGAACGACGGGCGCGCCGGCCCCCGAGTTCGCCCTGGTCCAGCTGGAGATCATCGAACCCGCAACGGAGGAACCGGTCAGCCACTGATCCACCGCCGACAACCCGGTGAACCGTCAGCCTGCCACGGCCTTCGCCGGCGCGGCCACGAACTCGGCCAACCCTTGCTGCGGTGCTACTACCGCACTGAAACCCAATGTCCGCCTGGCCCGTTCGGGATCGGCGACGAAATGACGGACGTCGCCGATCCGGTATTGACCGGTCACCACCGGCGCAGGACCACCACACGCCTTGGCCATGATCGAGGCGACCTCCCACAGCGTGATCGGCCGCCCGGACGCGATATTCAGCGGCACGAAACCGGGCAACGCCCGCTCGACCGCCGCGAGCACGGCCACCGCGGCGTCGCGCACATGCACGAAATCCCGGACCTGCCCGCCGTCTTCGAACACATGCGGCGCCCGTCCCGCATCGAGCGCGGCCCGCACCTGCCCGACCATCCCGGCCCGCGCGCCTACACCGTAGACCTGATGCATCCGCAGCGCGGTCACCGCGCCGCCGACCTGCAAGCCCCAAGCGAAGGCGTAGTTTTCCTGCGCCACTTTGCTCGCGCCGTAACTCCCCCGCGGGCGCAGCGGTGCGTCCTCAGCCACCGGCTCCCAGGTCAGCACGTCGCCGGTGCGCGGAGCGCGATGGTCGAACATGCCCCGATCCAGATCCGCCCGCCTGCGCAGCCCTGGGAAGAACGGCCCGCCGCGCACACTGCGGTAGCGCCCCTCGCCGTACACGGAGATCGAGGACGCGAGCACCAGGCGCCGCACCTTCGCCCGCTCCATGGCGCCGAGTAGCGCGGCGGTGCCCAGATCGTTGTGTGTCGCGAAGTCGGCCGGACCGGCGCCCGCGGTGACCGCGGCGAGATGGCAGACGACGTCGATGCCCGCGAGCAGCGGCGCGAGCGCGTCGGCGTCGCGCACATCGACTCGCGATACTCCGTCGGGCGGCTCCGCGTCCGAGCCGTGCACGGTGTCGAGCATCAGATCGACGCCGACTACTTCATGACCCGCGGAAGACACGGCCTTGCACACGTGTGTTCCGAGGAAACCGGCCGCGCCGGTGACCAGCACTCTCATTCACCGCACCCTTGTTCGGCACCCCCGCATGGGTCAGGGTAACTCGAACGGGAGCGACACTCCGGTATGAACGCGGCACCGATCGCAGGTGTCGGTCTCGGTGACCGCGGCCACCGAGCGGCGGATCAAGTCTTTGAACGGCACCAGATTGCGCTTGAACTCGGCGAAGACATCGACCGCGTGCACGCCGGCGCCCTCCTCCAGGCCCGCATCCAGGTCGGTCACCAAAGCGACTGCGGCGTAGCACATCTCGAGTTCGCGGGCGAGCACCGCCTCGGGGTGCCCGGTCATGTTCACCAGGTCCCAGCCCTGCCCGGCGAACCAGCGGCTCTCCGCCCTGGTGGAGAACCGGGGGCCCTGCACGACGACCATCGTGCCCGCGCCCTTCATCGGCAGCACATCGTCGGCGGACTTGATCGTCGCGGTACGGAGTTCGTCGCAGTACGGGTCGGCGAACGAGACGTGCACACCACCACCGTCGAAATAGGTCTGCGGACGACCGGAGGTCCGGTCCACCAGTTGGTCCGGCACCGCGACCGTGCCCGGACCCCAGTCCCCGCGCAGGCTGCCCACGGCGCACGGCGCGAACACCCTCCGCACCCCGAGCGAACGCAACGCCCACATGTTCGCCTGGTAGGGCAGGGTGTGCGGCGCGAACTCGTGACTCTTGCCGTGCCGCGGCAGGAATGCGACCGGCCGACCCTGCACCTCACCGACCGCGATCGGCGCGCTCGGCGCCCCGTACGGAGTTTCTACCTCGACGCGCGTTGCCTCGTTGTCGAAGAAATCGTAGAAGCCGCTGCCGCCGATGACGGCGAGCGCGGGCCTGGCATGCGAACTCATGCCCCGATTCTCCCGTCCCCGGGGCGTCCGCCGATCAACGGGTACCGCAACGCTGAGCGCACGCCAGGTAGAGCCTTGTCGGTGTACTCGACAATGATGGCGGGCGGGGTGCTCGTAGCCGGTGGCACCGCGCCGACTCGGGCCGGAGCGCCAGCTCGGCCGCGTGACGCCGCGGAACAGGCGCTGACCTGACAAGTCGGGCGTAGAAATGTACCCTAGGGGGGTATTAATCCCGGTTCGACCGTAGACCGGCAGCCAGCGAGGAGACATGGTGACATCCAGCCCCCAGGACCACGCCGCGCACGATCATGCCGCGCACGGGTACATCACCGCGAAAGACGACTACCTCAAGCGATTGCGCCGGATCGAAGGCCAGTCGCGCGGACTGCAACGGATGGTGGAGGAGGAGAAGTACTGCATCGACATCCTCACCCAGGTGTCGGCGATGACCAAGGCACTGCAGGCGGTGGCGATGGGGCTGCTCGAGGATCACATCAGCCACTGCGTGGTCGATGCCGCGGTGGCGGGCGGTCCGGAGGCGGAGGCCAAGATCAAAGAGGCCACCGACGCCATCGCTCGGCTGGTCCGGTCCTGAGCGCCGCTCGCTGAACCGCAGGCCGGCCCGGCCGACGGCTGCCACCGTGCCATCACCTCGAACAGCCGCACACGCTGTGACAGACGCACGCGTGTTGGTGCCGCAAGTCGTTGCGCGGGAAAGCAGAAGGCGTGCGGCTGAGTGCGGTGTCAAGCCGCCGGAGGCTAGCCGTGCCAGCGGCGGTACACGTCGGCGGCGCCGGGGTGCAGTGGGACCGGCGCGGTGCCGATGAGGGAACGACCATCCAGGAACTGAGTGCCCGCCGCTTCGGTGGGCACCAGCGAATCGGCCTGGTACACCAGGAGTTCGACGATCGACGCGGCGACCTCCTCGGGCATGGACGCGGCGGCGAGCAGTAGGTTCGCCACTCCGATGGTGTGCACGGCGACACCCCCGGGGTAGGCGTCGGCGGGGATCTCCACCCGGTCGTACACCGGGCCGAATCGCTCCCGCATCGGCACAGCGAGGTCCCCCATGTCGACAAGCCGCATCCGCGCGGGGATTTCGAGCACGCTCGTCGGCACGCCACCCGCCCACAGCAACGCGTCCAGCTCCCCCGCTGCCAGCTCCGCCATCGCCGCCCGCAGCGGGCGATGCGAAACCTGCACGTCCACTTCGGGATTCAGCCCCGCTACCCGCAGGATCCGGTCTCCGGTCAATGCCGCCCCTGACCCGTCGGCGCCTAGATTCACCCGGGTGCCACGCAACTGCGCGACGCTGCCGATCGCACTGTCCGACCGCACCACTAGCTGCAGATAGTTCTCGTACACCCGGCCGAGCGCCAACACCCGATCCGTTGTATCCCCCACCGAATCCGACAGTGCCAGCGCCACATCCACCTGCCCGCGCGCCAGCATCGCCAAGTTCTCCTGCGACCCCGAGGTGGTCACCCGCTCGATCCGCACGTCACCTTGCTGAGCCGCGGCGGCGGCGAGCAGTCCCGTGAACGCGTAATAGAACCCGCCGACCTCACCGGAGGCCAACCGCACGACCGGCCCGCCCCCGCTCGGCCCGCACCCCGCGATGCTCGCCACGGCCACGCCGGTCAGCGCGAGAAATCCCCGCCGCCCCATCGTCACCACGGCGCCACCGCCGGCCGAGTTCGGTACTCGCCCGCCGGGCCGAGCACCGGCCGCCAGTTCCAGCGTTCAGTTGAGCGCGGTCCGCCGAAAGCATTGGAATACAGACTGCGACGCCTGCCAGACAGCGCATCGAACATCACCCGCGTCCACCTCTTCCAGCGCTCGGCCATGTGCGCTCGATGACTATCAGCCGAAGGCGGGCGACGAGGCCGTTCGAATTCCACACCGAACGTGTTCTCCAGCAACCAGTTCCATTGCACTCTCATGGCCGCTCCGCAGCCGGCAGCCGGAGGTGGACGGCAAGGCCGTGCGGGTGGGCCGTCTCGACGGTGAGCGTCCCACCGCGGGCTTGCGCGAGGGCGGCGGCGATGGGCAGGCCGAGGCCGGAGCCGCCGCTGACGGCCGTCGAGCCGCGGAAGAAGCGGGTGGTGAGCCGGTCGATCTCGTCGGCGGGCACACCTGCACCGTCGTCATGGACGGTGAGGGTGACCCAGCCGGGTTCGCCCGCCACGGTCACCGTGGTCCGTGCGCCGGATCCCGCGTAGCGGCACGAATTGCTCAGTGGCACATCGAGAATCTGGGCGAGCGTGTCGGCGGAGACCGCGACGTCGGCGTGCTCGCTCGACGGTCCGATTCGCAGTTCCCGCCCCGCCGCGTCGTAGGCCGAACACCACGCGTCGAAGCGATCGGCGACCACCTGGACCGCGTCGCAATGGTTGTCCTCCGCCCCGAGCCGAGCCGCGTCGAAGGCGGCGGGTGTTTCGGCGACCGCGAGGGTGAGCAGACCGTCGAGCAGTGCGGTCAGCCGCTCGACCTCGGCCGCGGCGCTGCGAAAGGTGTTCGCCGCGTTGTCCGGTATCGCGGGCTCCAGCGAGTCGAGTCGAATCGTCAACGCGGCCAGCGGGTTCCGCATGGCGTGCGCGGTGTCGGCCACCAGCTGGCGCTGCGCGTCCACCGAATCGGCGACGGCCAACGCCATGGCGTCGAAAGATTCCGCGACAGCACGCATCTCGGGTGGGCCGCCGTGGTGCGTAGCGATCGATGCCGGACGCTCGGCGGCAACCGGCTCGGTGCGCGGCTTGGGCAGCGTCGCGGTGAGATCGGCGACGGCGTGCGAGAGCGCGCCGAGCGGTCGCAGCACCCAGCGGCTCAAAGTCAGTGCGAGCAAGGTGAACAGCGCCATCGCGATCACACCACCGAGCACGATCAACGCCCAGGTGCGCGCGATGTCGGCGCGGGCCCGCGCGGTGGACGCCTGGATCACCACGGCCCCGCTCACCTGCACCCCGGTGCCGACCGGGCGCGCGATCAGCATGGTCGGCGCACCCCACGGGGTCAGCTGAGCCACCGCGTGCGGACGTTGATTGCGCCGCGCCGCCGCCACGGCGGCACCGATCTCCGGGTCGTCGATGTCCGCGCCGCCGTTGGCGGTCGTCGCCCCTTTCGCGTCGACCACCAGCACGTTTTCGCCGTACAGCTCGTGATAGCGACCGACCTCGTCGGACAGTGCCCGACTGTCCCCGGTCGCCGAGGCGGCTGCGGCGAGATTCGCGAACCGATCGGCGTCGCCGGAGCGGGCGAGCACCAGCTGCTGGGTCCGGCTGGTGGCCACCGTCAACGACAGCGGCACGGCGAACGCCAGCACCGCGATCGCGGCGAACACGGTCAGCGCGATGAGTAGGCGGCGCCGCATGGCCTGCCCCCGGTCATTGCCCCCACCGATACCCGTAGCCGCGAATGGTGGTGATCAGGCCCGGCCGGTTCAGCTTGGCGCGCAACCCGGTCATGTGCACGTCCAGCGACCGGGACACCGCGACGAAGGCGTCGCCCCAGATCCGGTCCATCAGCTGCTGGCGGCTCACCGCGGCGCCCGGCCGCTCCACCAGCGCCTGCACCAGCTCGAATTCCTTCTGCGTCAACGTGATCGGCTCGCCGGCCACCTCGACCAGGCGCGCCTGCAGATCCACCCGCACGTCACCGGTGAGCACCACCGCCTGCGCCGGTTGCGCCGCCGCGGCCGCGCGCCGGGTGACCGTTTCCAGCCGAGCCATCAACTCCGCGATACGCGGCGGCTTCACCAGATAGTCGTCGGCACCGCCGCGCAAGCCGCGCACGATCGAACGTTCGTCGCTGCGCGCGGTCAGAATCAGCACCGGCACCTGACTCACCTCGCGCAATTGCCGCAGCACCTGCAGCCCGTCTCCATCGGGCAGCCCGAGGTCGAGAATGATCGCGTCGTAGCCGCGGTGCGACATCAGAATGTCCGCGCCGCGCCGTTTGCGCTCGGCCCGGTATCCACGGGCGTTCAGCGCCTCGACCAGCGCGTCACCAACGCCGTCGTCATCTTCGACCACCGCAAGCCGCACGCGCCGATCCTCCCACGACGGAAGAATCGGCGCGTGTGCCGGGCCGACGGTCACGCAGTGGTGAGCCGACGTTCCGGCTCGACCGTCCCGGCGCCGGTCCCAGTTCCGGCGTCGGCGGCGGCCTGTTCGGCTTCGATGGTCGAGGAGGCCGAGGTCTCCCGCATGAACAGGTAGGTGAGCAGCGAGATCGCGATACATCCCGCGACGTACCAGAAGTAGACCGACTCGTGGCCCGCCTTCTTCAGCGTCAGGGCGATCGTCTCGGCGGTGCCGCCGAAGATCGCTACGGTCAGCGCGTACGGCAGGCCGACGCCGAGTGCGCGGATCTTGGTCGGGAACAGCTCCGCCTTCACGATGGCGTTGATCGAGGTGTAGCCGGTGACGATGACCAGCGCGCCCATCATCAGCGCCCACGCGCCGATCGGGTTCTTGGTCTGCCCGAGGATCGTCATGATCGGCACGGTGAGCAGCGTGCCCGCGACGCCGAAGAAGATGAGCAGCTTGCGCCGCCCGATCCGGTCGGACAACGCACCGGCCAAGGGCTGCAACACCACGAACGCCAGCAGGGCGAAGAAGTTGATCCAGGAGACGGTCTCCTCGGGGATGCCGACGGTCAGCTTCATGTACTTCTGCATGTACGTCGTGTACGTGTAGAAGGCCACGGTGCCGCCGAGCGTCAGGCCGACCACCAGCAGACATTCGCGGGGGTACTGCATCAGCATCCGCAGCGAGCCGCGCGGCGCACTGCTCGCCTCGGCCTTTCCGGTGCCCTGCGGACCGGACTCGGCCGCCGCTGCCTCGAACTGCGCGGACTCGTCCATGCTGCGCCGCAGCCACATCACGATGAGCGCGGCGGCCGCGCCGATGACGAACGGGATGCGCCAGCCCCAGTCGTACATCTGGGCCTTGTCGAGGAACTGCTGCAGGATGATCTGCACACCCAGGGCGACGAGCTGGCCGGCGACCAGCGTCACGTACTGGAAGCTCGAGTAGAACCCGCGCTTGCCGGCCGAGGCCACCTCGGACAGATACGTTGCGCTGGTGGCATATTCGCCGCCGACCGAGAGGCCTTGCAGCAGCCGGGCCAGCAGCAACAGGACCGGCGCCGCGATGCCGATCGTCTGGTAGCCGGGGGTCACCGCGATCAGCAGCGAGCCACTCGCCATCACCGTCACCGACAGGGTCAATGCGGAACGCCGCCCGTACTTGTCGGCGTAGCGGCCGAGCAGCCAACCACCGAGCGGGCGCATCAGGAAGCCGACCGCGAACACCGCGGCGGTGGACAGCAGCTGCGCGGTCGGATCACCGGACGGGAAGAACGTTTTCGCGAAATAGATGCTGAACGCGGCGTAGACGTACCAGTCGTACCACTCGACGAGGTTGCCGATGGATCCGCGCAGCACGTTCGCGACGACCCGCCGCTCGCGCACGGGCTTTGTCGTAGTCACAAGATCTCCTTCTTCGACGCGTCAGCGCGTCAGCCGAGACCGAGTGTGTCTGCTGTCACAGCGGCAAGGGAATGCCCTGAGCCCCTTCCTAACAGTCCCTTAGGAGTGTCAGGACTCTTCCTCGGTGGAGACCTCTACACAAAGCACCTCGCACAAGGTTGCCGCCTTGTGCGAGGTGCGATTCAGCAGTTTGCGGGGGTATCGCTCAGCCGCGACCGGTCAGCAGCGGGGCCAGCGTGCGCAGCCCGGCGAGGTAGTCCTCGTTCAAGACCTGCACCGCGACATGGTTGCCACCGGCGTCCAGGTGCGCGGTGAGTTCGGCGGCGACGTGCTCCGGGCTGCCGTGCGCGATGACGGCGTCGAAGACGCGGCTGCCTGGGTCGGCCAGTTCTTCGTCGGTGAAGCCGAGCCTGCGCAGGTTCGACGCGTAGTTCGTCAGGCCGAGGTAGAACCCGACGGTCCCCTCCGCGACGGCATGCGCCTGCTGCGGATCGTCGGTCAGGACCACCTTGTGCTCCGTCGCGATCAACGCGTCCGGGCCGATCTCCGCCCTGGCCTGCGCGGTATGCGTGGACGGCACGAAGTAGGGCAGCGCGCCCAAGGACCGCTGCGCGGCCAGCTTCAGCACCCGAGGGCCGAGGGCGGCCACGGCGCGGCGCTCGGCGGGCACGTCCAAAGCGTCCAGCACGTCGAGGTATTCGACGAGGGCGTCGTAGGGCTTGCGGTACTCGCCGGTGTGCTCCGGGTGCCCCGCGCCGATACCGAGCAGGAAGCGTCCGGGGAAGCGCGCGTCGATCCGGTGGAACGACTCCGCGACCTCCTTCGCGGGCACGGCCCAGATGTTCACGATGCTGGTGGCCACCTTGATCGTCTCCGTCGCCTCGAGCAACGGCTCGACGGTCGACAGGTCGCCGGGCGGCGACGCACCCAGCCAGAGCGTCCCATAGCCGGATTTCTCCAGCTCCTGCGCGTCTTCCGGGCTGAAGAGGTTATATGCCCGCCACACACCGAATCGTCCGAGGCCCTCGATTGTCATGCATTGCGGAACCACCGTGTGGCCCTTCCTATTCCGGTGGCGAATTCGTCTAAAAATTCCCGCCGAATCGTTAGCACTCTCAGGCCGAGAGTGCTAACTTTGTTGGTGCACAGCTACCGGCGCCTACCGCGGTGGCAGGCGTCGCCACAGGTGAAATGGAGGTGATTGCTGTGCTGAGGTTCGATCCATTCCATGACATGGACACCGTTGCGCGCCAGCTGCTCGGTGAGGCCGCGGGATCATCGCGCGCACCGCGATTCATGCCGATGGATCTGTTCAAGGCGGGTGACCATTACGTCCTGCACGCCGACCTGCCCGGCGTCGACCCCGGCTCGGTGGACGTGAGCGTGGACAACGGCACCCTGACCCTGCGTGCGCAGCGCAGCGCACCCAGCGAGGAAGGCGTCCAGTGGATCGCCTCCGAGCGCTTCGCGGGCAATTTCATGCGCCAGATCAGCCTCGGAGACAACGTCGACGCCGAAAAGATCAGCGCCACATACAACAACGGCGTGCTGTCGGTGACGATTCCGATCGCCGAACGGGCCAAGCCGCGCCGCATCGAGGTCGCCAGCGGATCGTCGCAGCAGAAGACGATCGAAGCCGGATCGGCCAACTGAGCGACTCGGCGCCCGCGCCGCAGCCGCCTGCCGGTCATGCGGCGCGGGCGCGATGTCGGCTAGGAATTCAGCCCCCGCAACAACTTTCGCCCGACGGCACGGTGCGCACTTCCCTGGTCTGCGCGTTGCGTTCCGCGAGATCCGCGTCGGCGGGATAGTCGACGGCGATCAGACTCAAACCGTGCGCGGGGGCCACGGTCACCGAGCTGGAGCGCTCGGTTTCGTTGAGCAGTCCGCCTACCCAATCCGGCGTACGGCGCCCCTCGCCCACCGCCAGCACGGCACCGACCAGGCTGCGGACCATGGACCAGCAGAAGGCATCCGCGCTGACATACGCGGTGAGCAGGTCACCCTCGCGCGCCCAGTCGAAGCGCTGGAGTTCCCGCACCGTGGTCGCACCCTCGCGGCGGCGGCAGAAGGCCGCGAAGTTGTGCAGGCCCAACAGCTTTCGAGACGCCGCGCGCATGGCGTCGATATCGACGTCGTGGCGGCAGCCAACGATGCTGCGCGCCTGCAGCGGTTCGGCGCCGTAGGGGGCGGTGGTCAGCCGGTACGCGTAATGCCTGCGGATCGCCGAGAAGCGCGCGTCGAATTCGGGCGGGACGGGGCGAACATCCTTGATCCGCACATCCTGCGGCAGGAAGCGCGCCATCCGGTGCACCAGCTTGGCCGGGTCGAGCTCGGCGGTCGTATCGAAGTGTGCGACTTGCCCTTCGGCGTGCACGCCGGCGTCGGTACGACCCGCGACGGTCAGCTGCACCGGTTCGCGGAACACCTTGCTCAGCGACTCCTCCAGCACACCCTGCACCGTGCGCAGGCCGGGCTGACGCGCCCAGCCCGTGAAATCGGTTCCGTCGTAACCGATGTCGAGGCGGAACCGGGCTGCATTCCGCGCCGGCTCAGCCGAGTTCGACGACGAGCTAGCCGACAGCATCGAGTCCTCCGCGCTCACTTCGATCTCCTGGTCAACGAACGAACCCGCCGACCCGCGGAAAGCGGGGCGGCGGGCTCGATCAGAACTCCGACGCGAACGTCGGGCATCCTCAGGCCTTGTCTTCGGTGGCCTTCTCGTCGGCGGCCGGGGCCTCGACCTCAGCGGTCTCGGCGACAGCGTCGTCGGCCTTGTCCTCGACAACCTCAGCGGCCGGGGCCTCTTCGGTCTTCTTGGACGAGGCGACACGGCGAGCGCGGTCGGCCTCGTTGGTCACGGTCTTCTCCCGGACCAGCTCGATGATGGCCATCGGCGCATTGTCACCCTTACGCGGCAGCGTCTTGGTGATGCGCGTGTAGCCGCCCTCGCGACCCTCGAACGAGGGGCCGATCGTAGCGAAGAGCTCGTGCACGACGTCCTTGTTGCGGATCACCTTGAGCACCTCGCGACGGTCGGCAAGGGTGCCTGCCTTCGCCTTGGTGACAAGCTTCTCGGCGTAGGGACGCAGTGCCTTGGCCTTGGACTCGGTGGTCGAGATTCGACCGTGCTCGAAGAGCGCCGTCGCCAGATTGGCGAAGATCGCCTTCTGGTGCGACGCCGACCCGCCGAAGCGAGCACCCTTCTTGGGCTTGGGCATTGTTGGTTCTCCTTGTGTGAGGCCGGGCCGGGGTGCCTACCCCGCGTCTGGCCTAGAGCTGTTCGGTCTCGGCGTAGTCCTGCTCGCCACCGTCGGTGTCACTGAACGTGCCGCTGTCGCTCCACGTTCCGGTGCTCGCGTCGTAACCCACCACAGACGAAGGATCGAACGACGCCGGGCTGTCCTTGAGCGAGAGGCCGAGCGCGTGCAGCTTGACCTTGACCTCGTCGATGGACTTCTGGCCGAAGTTGCGGATGTCCAGCAGGTCCGACTCGGTGCGGGCGACGAGCTCGCCCACGGTGTGCACACCCTCGCGCTTGAGGCAGTTGTAGGACCGGACGGTGAGGTCCAGGTCCTCGATCGGCAGACCGAACGAGGCGATGTGGTCCGCCTCGGCCGGCGAAGGGCCGATCTCGATGCCTTCGGCTTCGACGTTGAGCTCACGGGCCAGGCCGAAGAGCTCGACCAGGGTCTTACCCGCCGAGGCGAGCGCGTCCCGTGCGCTGATGGAGTTCTTGGTCTCCACGTCCAGGATCAGACGGTCGAAGTCGGTGCGCTGTTCGACACGGGTGGCCTCGACCTTGTAGGTCACCTTGAGCACCGGCGAGTAGATCGAATCCACCGGGATCCGGCCGATTTCCGCACCGGACGCCTTGTTCTGCACGGCGGGGACGTAGCCGCGACCGCGCTCGACCACGAGCTCGATCTCCAGCTTGCCCTTGTCGTTCAGGGTGGCGATGTGCATGTCCGGGTTGTGGACGACGACACCGGTCGGCGGCACGATGTCACCGGCGGTGACGGTGCCGGGGCCCTGCTTGCGCACGTACATCGTGACCGGCTCGTCCTCCTCCGAGGACACGACCAGACCCTTCAGGTTCAGGATGATGTCGGTGACATCTTCCTTCACGCCGGGGACGGTGGTGAACTCGTGCAGCACGCCGTCGATACGAATGCTCGTGACCGCGGCCCCCGGAATCGAGGACAGCAGGGTACGCCGCAGCGAATTGCCCAGGGTGTAACCGAAACCCGGCTCGAGCGGTTCGATGGTGAACTTCGAGCGGTTCTCGGCAACGACCTCTTCGGTCAGTGTCGGACGCTGTGAAATCAGCATTAGGATCATCCTCCTGTTTGGGCGCCCGCTATTTGACGCCTCGTTTAAGGGGTTGTGCATGATCTGCCGGTATCAGCAGATCATGCACCGTGTAGCAGCGTTTACTTCGAGTAGTACTCGACGATGAGCTGTTCGGTGAGCGGCACATCGATCTGGGCGCGCTCGGGCTGCTGGTGCACCAGGATCCGCAGACGGCCCGGGATCACCTGCAGCCAGCCGGGAACCGGCCGGTCGCCGACGGTCTCGCGCGCGACCTGGAACGGCAGCGTGCCCAGCGACTTCTCCTTGACATCGATGATGTCGTACTGGGTCACCTGGAAGCTCGGGACGTTGACGCTCCGGTTGTTCACCAGGAAGTGGCCGTGGCTGACGAGCTGGCGAGCCTGACGACGGGTACGGGCCAGACCGGCGCGGTACACGACGTTGTCCAGCCGGCACTCGAGCAGACGCAGCAGGTTGTCACCGGTCTTGCCCTTGAGGCGGTTGGCCTCTTCGTAGTACCGGCGGAACTGCTTCTCCATGACGCCGTAGGAGAAGCGAGCCTTCTGCTTCTCCTGCAGCTGGAGCAGGTACTCGCTCTCCTTGATCCGCGCGCGGCCGTGCTGGCCGGGCGGGTACGGGCGACGCTCGAACGCCTGGTCGCCGCCGACGAGGTCGACGCGCAGACGACGCGACTTGCGGGTGATGGGGCCTGTATAACGAGCCATTTTTTATCTCTTTCCTTTCCCGCTAGACGCGACGACGCTTGGGCGGACGGCAGCCGTTGTGCGGCTGGGGCGTGACATCGGAGATCGTGCCGACTTCCAGACCCGCGGCCTGCAGCGAACGGATCGCGGTCTCGCGGCCCGAACCCGGGCCCTTCACGAAGACGTCGACCTTCTTGACACCGTTCTCCTGCGCCTTGCGGGCAGCGTTCTCGGCGGCAAGCTGCGCGGCGAACGGGGTCGACTTGCGCGAACCCTTGAAGCCGACGTGGCCCGAGGACGCCCACGAGATGACGTTTCCGGCCGGGTCGGTGATCGACACGATGGTGTTGTTGAACGTGCTCTTGATGTGTGCGTGGCCGTGCGGGACGTTCTTCTTTTCCCGGCGACGCGACTTCTGGGTCTTCTTGGGGCCGGAGGCCCTGGACTTCGGAGGCATCGGTTATCCCCTACTTCTTCTTGCCGGCGACGGTGCGCTTCGGGCCCTTGCGGGTGCGCGCGTTGGTCTTGGTGCGCTGACCACGCACGGGCAGCCCACGACGGTGGCGCAGACCCTGGTAGCAGCCGATCTCGATCTTGCGACGGATGTCGGCCTGCACCTCACGGCGCAGGTCACCTTCGACCTTGAGCTCGGGCGAGCTCTCGATGTAGTCACGCAGCTGCGTCACCTGATCGTCGCTGAGGTCCTTGCTGCGCAGGTCCGGGCTGACGCCCGTCGCCGCGAGGATCTCCTTGGAGCGGGTACGGCCGATGCCGTAGATGTAAGTCAGCGCGATCTCCATGCGCTTTTCACGCGGGAGATCAACGCCCATGAGACGTGCCATGTGGCAGGTTCCTTAGCTGTTGCGGAGGTCTGCTCCCTGTCCGTCCCCTCGTCTTGGTGGGGCACCGGCCTCCGTACCGGTGGTTGGCGCACACGCCTTCCAGGCGAACCCGGAATACCGCAGCGTGCGGCTGGAGCTGGGAGTTCTTCTTTAGTTGGCCAAGCCGATCAGTGATCGGTGCCCGGCGGGATCAGCCCTGGCGCTGCTTGTGGCGCAGGTTGTCGCAGATCACCATGACCCGACCGTGACGGCGGATCACCTTGCACTTCTCGCAGATCTTCTTGACGCTGGGCTGAACCTTCACGTCCGTCCAATCTTGTTGTGGTTCACACGGGTGTGAACACAGTTTTTCCCCAGCCTTTTCGCTGGGGAAGTCTGTTGTGCCACTCTGCCGAGCAGCTGTTCTCAGTCCCGCCCTTACGGGCGAGTGCCGCTCTCACGAGCGACAGTTCCTCGCTCCCGCCCTCTCGGGCGAGTGCCGCTCTCACGAGCGACGGCTCTTCGCTCCCGCCTCAACGGCGAGATCCCGCCTCACCGAACCCCGTGCGGGGGTCCGGGGGCGAAGCCCGCCGGGCGGGGCGTGGGGGTTGCACCCCCACAAAACACCAAGTCAATCGACCACCGGCGAGCGCTCTCCGCGAGCAGAGCTCGCCCGATTCGATTTACTTGTACCGGTAGACGATCCGGCCGCGCGACAGGTCGTAGGGTGACAGCTCGACGACCACGCGGTCCTCGGGGAGGATACGAATGTAGTGCTGCCGCATCTTCCCGCTGATGTGCGCGAGAACCTTGTGACCGTTCTCGAGCTCGATCCGGAACATCGCATTGGGCAGCGGCTCGACAACTCGACCCTCGACCTCGATGGCCCCGTCTTTCTTCGCCATGTCCTCCGCGATCCCGGTTACGCTCAACCTGGTTTGTTTGGCTGGTTTCTGCTTACATGGATCAATCGGCCGAAACTGACCGACGACATGCAAACAGTCGGCGCATAGGTGCACCGCCGCTCCAGCTTACCGGTACCGGTTGGTTCCGGCAAAAATGGGTGTCGGTGGTCGCTCTCGCCGGTACTCTTTCCGCCCCGATCAGAGCGTGAATTCGAGGGCCGCAGCGCCCTGGCCTCCTGCCCCTCTGCGGTGTCCGGACGTCGCGTAAACTGACCGCTGTCCAGGTATATAGGGTCGAGCAGATCGAGGGGGATCCGTGAGCGAGCGCAGCGAGCGAACCTCCTATGCAGCGCCTCCGGGCACGACGGAACCTAGCGCTAGCGAGGTGGAGTCGTGAGTCGCAATAATGACGGCCTCCCCATGCTGCCGCCGTGGCTGTCCGAGAGTGATGTCACACAGGTCGGCTACGAAGCGCCGGTGCAGAATCTTCCCTCCGACGATGTGATCGACGAGAGACCCAGCCGCCGACGTCAAGAGAAGCGCCGCAAGGGTTGGCGCCGGGACAAGAACGACAGCCCGGCCGCCGAAGAGCAGCAGCCGAACGAGGCCGGTCCGCACGGTCGCACTCCCGATGCGGGTTCCCGCACGCCGGGACCGCCGCAGCCCGATACCCCGCGGGCGGACCCGTGGCGTCAGCCCGGACTGGATCCCTACGTCCAGCCGCGCACGGACGACGTGTGGCAGGCCGGCCCGCCGCAACGTACCGAAGCCCCGGCACAGCGCGCCGAAGCACCTGCACAGCGCACCGAGGCACCGGCCGCACGTACCGAGGCTCCGCCGCAGCGCACCAGCGGACCGGCACAGGGACTGCCCACCCGGAACCCTGGCCCGCCGCCCCCTGCCTTCCAACCGCTGGGCAGTCGCGCCGTAACCGAGCCGCCGGTCTCGAACGACCCGACCACCCGGCACCAGCCCGCCCGGCCGGATCTGCCGCCGCCACCGCCGCTGCCGGACCCGCCGCCGCAGGCGTCGACGGCCACTCCGGACGCACCACCGCAGGCGCCGACCCCTGCGCCGCAGGCTCCCGCGGAGCGTTACGCACCGCCCGAGCCCGATGGACCGCCGCCATGGCTGGCCGGACCGCGGCCCGAGCAGGCAACGACCGCATCGGCCGCACCGCCACGTCGGCCCCCGCTACCGGACCCCCCGCCGTTGCCCGATCCGCCACCGGCGCAACGGGGCTCGTCGACGGCTCCGCCCACCGAGCAGACGGGCCCAGACGCACCGGTACGCGGACAAGAGCCGCCTGCCGCGGGCCGGATTCCGCAGGCACCGGGCGACAACGCCGCGGTTACCGAACGACCGGACGCTTCGGCGCCACCCACCCGGCCCGGGCCGCAGGATCAAGGCCGCGCGCCCGGCGACAGCGCCGTGCCCCCCGCGCCGACACCCGTCACCGGTCCGCAGAGCCGCGCACCGCAGGCACCGCATCAGCGGCCGGGCGCGGAGAACGTTGCCGGTGCGACGACGCCTGCGGGCACCCAACCGGGTCAGGACCTTCCCGGCCGTGGACCCGCCGTGGGTTCGGCACCGTCGAGCCCGCTCAGCCCGGCAGCGGGACAGTCGTCACCCGGCGATACGGTCGGCGGGGCTGAGCGTCCCCCGTCTGCCGTTCAGCCCGGTGCGAACGGCACCGCGGTACCGCCGCTGCCCGCCCGACCGGCCGAACCTGCCACCCCCAGCAACGAACGCCCGGAATCCGGTCAGTCACAACGCGACAACCCGCTGCAGGCACCCGGTTGGGTGCCCTCGTCCAACGCCGGAGCGGCACGACCGTCCGCCAGCGGACGGCATCGCCTGCCCGCCGAGATCGACGGGCTCCCTGGTGCGCCCGAGGAGTCGGCGCAGCGGCCAGGCGGACCGCCGCAGCCCCCGAATAACGTCGCGCAGCAGCCAGTCGGTCCGCACGCACCGGCGAATCAGAGCGGCCCGATCGGATACCCGCCACAGGCGACCGGCGGTCAGGCCCCGAGCAGCGAGCAGCCAGGACCACCGGCACCGAGCGAGCCGTGGCGCAACGCCGCGGCACCGGTGTGGGCGGACGAATCCGTAAGCCGGCCACCGTCGGTCGGCGGGCAGGCTCCCGGCAGCGAGCAGCCAGGACCGCCCGCACCTGGCGTCCCGTGGCTCAACCAAGCAGCACCGGCACCCCAAAGCCCAGGCCAGACAGCGCCGTCCACCGGCGGACAAGCACCGGTCAGCGAACAGCCGGGCCCGCCCGCCCCCGGCGTGCCATGGCACAACCAAGCGGCACCGGCAGCCCAAACACCCGGCCGGACAACACCATCCACCGGCGGACAAGCACCGGTCAGCGAACAGCCGGGCCCGCCCGCCCCCGGCATCCCGTGGCACAACCAAGCGGCACCGGCAGCCCAAAGCCCAGGCCAGACAGCGCCGTCCACCGCCGGGCAAGCGCCAGGCAGCGAGCAGCCGGGACCACAAGCGCCCGAGGTTGCTTCGCGTGCGCCAGGCGGATTCGCCGGACCGCAGGTCGGTGGGCAGGCTCCGGGCGGGACACCGCCCGCACCGCCGCAACCGCCTGGCCAGTGGGGTCGCCCGCCGGGGCCGATCGGCGGTCAGTACCAGCCCGGCGTGCAGTACCAGTCGGGGCCGCCGCCGTCACTGGACGATGTGCCGATGCGGCGGGCCAAGAAGTCGCCGGGCAGCGGCTGGCGTAAGGCCGTGCACCATGTGTCCGGCGGCGCGATCAATCCTGGGCTGTCCGCGGAGGAGCTGCGGTTGCAGGAGCTGGTCGCCCGGATCCGGCAACCGGTGCGCGGCGACTACCGGATCGCGACACTGTCGCTGAAGGGTGGCGTCGGAAAGACCACCACCACAATGGGTATCGGCTCGATCTTCGCCTCGATCCGCGGCGACCGGGTGATCGCGGTGGACGCCAACCCCGACTTCGGCACGTTGTCGCAGCGGGTGCCGCTGCAGACCAGGTCCACCGTGCGCGACCTGCTGCTCGACCCTTCTATCCAGCGCTACTCGGATGTCCGCAGGCACACCTCGCAGGCCACCAGTCGCCTGGAAGTACTTGCCAGTGAACGCGATCCGGCGGCGTCGGAGGCGTTCAGCGAGGAGGAGTACCGTGCGGTCGCGCGGATCCTGCAGCGGTTCTACAACATCATCCTGACCGACTGCGGTACCGGGCTGATGCACTCGGCGATGTCGGGCGTGCTCGATCTGGCCCACTCACTGGTGCTCATCTCCTCCCCCGCGATCGACGGTGCCCGCAGTGCCGCAGCGACTTTGGACTGGCTGTCGCTGCACGGACATGATCATCTGGTCCGCAACGCGGTGGTGGTGATCAACTCACCGCGCGCCGGATCCCCGAATGTCGGCATCCAACAGCTGCGGGAGTACTTCCTGTCCCGTTGCCGCGCCGTGCACATCATCCCGTTCGATGCGCACATGTCCGAGGGCGCCGAGATCGATCTCCATCGCCTGCACAAACACACCAAGCGCGCCTACGTCGAGCTCGCGGCCACCATCGCCGATGATTTCGCCACCGATCACCGCCGCTACCAACCCTGAAACACCCTCGTGTCACACCGTCACGTGACAAGTCGGTGACTCACAGACCGTCCATACCTCTCACAGGGCTTGCAGTCCTTGTGACAGGTACGGACGGTCTACGAGACCCGACGAAGCGATCGCGCGCGAAAACCGTTCGCGGGCTGGCGGTCTGGAGACGCGGGCGGAGTTACCACTCCGGAAGACGACGCCTGCCCGCGAGGATGTCGCGGACGAGATCGTCGTAGGCATCGGCGAGCTCGGCGAGGTGATGCCAAGCGCCGTGCAATCTTTCGTCGTGCGCGTCGAGGGTCATCAGCGCGTGGTGCGCCCGTACCGAGGACTCGGCGAGGCGGTCGATGACCGCGCCGACGGTTTCGGTGTGCAGGGTCGCACCGAGCCGGTGCTGGGGCACACTGCGTGCGACCCAGTCATCGATCGCCATGACCAATTCGACTCTGCGGCGCTCGATTTCGAGGACCACCATCGGGTCGGTGTCCACCGAGCCACCCCGGCCGACCAGTCGCCGCTCGTGCAGCACCGCGAGATCGCGGGCGAACCAGAGCAACGGACCGCCGACTACACGGTGTCCACGACACGCCCGAACAAGTAGATCCGAGGTGGGAAGCAGTCCAGGAGCGTGTGACTGCACCACCGAATCGGCACACCGCAGGGTGCCGGGAAGAGCCATTACGACTGTTGTATCCGAACCTGCCACGTTGCCTCGCCGTCATCGCCGCACAACACCGGATCAGGACGTTCATTACAATAAACCTCTGAAGGCACCTGTCAAGCGTTACCGGGCCGTAGGAAGTCACGAAGAGTACACTTCGTTACCTGCACGACCAACCGAGGAGCAAGATGGCGGACGGTCCGACGTATCACCGGATCGCAGACCTCCTCCGCGAGGAGATCCGCGCAGGCAAGTGGAAACCGGGTGATCGGTTGCCCAGCCACACGGAGCTGGCCGAGCACATGCAGGTCTCGCTTACCACCGCTCGCAATGCGATTCAGGTGCTTGTCACCGAAAATCTGGTCTATACAGCGACTTCCCGCGGCACCATCGTGCGAAACCAGGAAGTCCTGGAATCAGTTGTCACCGACCATATCCGACACGACCGGCCGAAGTCGCCGCACGACATCTTCGAGGAGATCGCGCGCGCCGCGCACCGGACGCCGTCCAAGGAGTTCAGCGCGAAGATGGAGCCCGCGGGCCCTTCGGTGGCGCTGTGGCTCGGCGTGCCCGAAGACTCCTGGGTGCTGGCCAGGACGGTCGTCCAGTATCTGGACAACGAGCCGTGGTCCTGGGAGGTCAGCTTCTATCCACGAGACCTGGCCGAGGCCACCGGAATCGACTCACCGCACGACATTCCGGAGGGCACCACCCGTCGGCTTGCCGTCAGCGGGCACGCCGAAACCGCCCATCGCGACACGCTGACGGCGCGGCCCGCCACCGCGGAGGAGGCCACCGTGCTCGGCGTGGCGGCGGGCACGATCCTGCTGGACCACCTGCGGATCGGCGCCAACCACGAGCGGGTCACCAGGGCCACCCGGCACCGTTCCATCGCCGCGAGCAACCGGCTGGCCTACCAGCTCGGCGATGCCGAAGGCCTGGCCGTCATCGGGCGCACCCTCGGCGTGCCGTACGGGCCTGGCATCGCGACGGCATGAGTATCATGCTCCGCCAAGCGACAATTGGTGATCTGGGCACCATCTGCCGGCTGCGCCTGCAACGCACCGCGTGGCTCACCACGCGCGGCTCCGATCAGTGGACGGTCGCGGGTCGCGGACTGCCCATCGAGATCTTCGCGCGCTCCGTCGGCCGGTCGATGGACGCCGGGGAGACCTGGATCGCGGAGGTCGCGGGCGAACCCGCGGGCACGATCACCGTCAATCGCCATGCCGACCCGGGGCTGTGGTCGCCGTGGGAACTATCCGACGCGGTCGTCGTCCACTACATGATCGTCGACCTCCGCTTCGCCGGACAACGCATCGGCCAACGACTGCTCGCCCATGCGGGATGGCTTGCGCGCCAACAGGAACGCGACTGGGTCCGCCTGGACGCCTGGACCACCAACACCGAACTGCACGACTACTACCGTAGGGCGGGCTTCCACTTCGCGCGCATCGCAGGCCCGATCGCGACCGGCCCGTCCCGCGCGCTGTTCGAACGTCGCACCGACAGCTGGGATTTCGACGCGGTGGGTGCCGTCTCCGCGGCCCGCACCACACATCTCGGCACGGTCCCAGCCAACCCGACCGCAAATTTCGCTGCGGGCCAACCCAACAACTGACCTCTACCGCTTGATCGCCGGGCCGGCAGCCTACGGCCGTCGGCCCGGCAGCGTCCCACTCTTACTGGGTGGGTGGCATATACGCGATCTGCACCATCTCTTGCCCCTTGCTGCGCGAGGCCAGCGTGCCACGGCCCGGCGGGAGCTTGCTCGGCCGGATCTCACCGATGATCTTGCCCTCGTCCCGCGAGCCGCTCATGACCAGCGTGTCCACCGACAGGTTCTTCAGGCCGCCGATGATCGGGTCGTAGAGGGCGCGCGACACGCCACCCATTCGGCGGGTGACGACGAAGTGCATGCCGATATCGCGGGCCTGCGGCAGGTACTCGATCAACGCGGCGAACGGGTTGATGCCGCCGGTCGCCACCATGTCGTAGTCGTCGACCACGATGTAGATCTCCGGCCCCTCCCACCAACTGCGCTCGCGCAGCTGCTGGGGGGTGATGTCGGAACCGGGGATCCGCTTGGACAGGAACTCCGCGACCTCGGTGATCATCGGCCCACAGGTCTGCGACGAGGTGGAGTATCCGGCGAGATGTTCGCCCTCGACCACGCCGAGCATGGTGCGGCGGTAGTCGATCATGATGATCTTCGCCTGGTCCGGGGTCGAATTCTCCACCACGCCCGTCACGATGTTGCGCAGCAGCGTGGTCTTGCCGGATTCGACGTCGGCGAAGGCCATGAAGTGCGGCTCCGTGCCGAAATCCAGCACGAGCGGCTGCAATTCGGATTCGCCGAGACCGACGACCACCCGGGTCGGGCTGAGCTCGATGCCCTGTTCCCTGGTGATGGCCAGCAGGTCGTCGCGGCTGAACTGCAGCGGCAGCATGCGCACCTCCGGCGCCCGCCTGCCCGCGTGCAACTCCGCGAGTTCCTGACGCGCCAGGGTGACGCCGTCGGCCAGCGACTCCGGATCGGAGTTGGAGTCCAACCGCGGCAAGGCGATCAGCATGTGCAGCTGTTCCGGGGTGAGACCGCGGCCGGGACGACCCACCGGAACCTGGAAGGCGGTGCGCCGCCCCATCTCCGAGTCGGTCGGATCACCGAGGCGCAGCTCGAGCCTGGTGCCGATCTGGTCCTTCACCACCGGCCGGATCTCGGCCCATCGGGACGCGCCGATGATGAGGTGGATGCCGTAGGACAAGCCCTGTGCCGCGATGGCGGTGATCTGTGGCTCCAGCACGTCGAACTCTTCGCGGATCACCGCCCAGCCGTCGATCACCAGGAATACGTCGCCGAATCGGTCGTCGGCCAACGGATTACCCGCCGAGGCCGCGCCGTCGGGCACGTGCGCCGCCGCGGCGAACTTGCGCCGCCGGAACTCGGCCATCGACTCGATGCCGAGCTCGGCGAACCGTTCCTCGCGCTGACGCATCAGCGAGGTGAGCTCGGCGATGGTGCGCCGGACCCGGTCGCTGTCGAGCCGGCCCGCCACCGAGCCGACGTGCGGCAGGCCGACCAGGCCCGCCATGCTGCCGCCACCGAAGTCCAGGCAGTAGAACTGCACGTGCTGCGGGGTGTGGGTAGCCGCGGCGGCCATGATGATGGTGCGCAAGGTGGTCGACTTACCCGACTGCGGACCACCGACGACCGCCACATTGCCCTGGGCGCCGGCCAGACTGATGGTCAGCACGTCACGGCGCTGCTCGTACGGCTTGTCGATCACGCCGATCGGCATCCACAGCTGACCGTGCCGGTTGACCGGCGAGCGCCAGTCCGGGTCGGGCAGCAGCATGTCGACCGTCGGGGACTCGTCGAGCGGCGGCAGCCACACCTCGTGCGCCGGGCGGCCGTGCCCGGTCAGGCGTTTGACGACCACGTCGAGCAGCGAGTCCGGGATCCCCTCGTCCGAGCCGGGGGCGTTGAGCGCCGACGGCGGCGGCGGGAGTTCGAGCAGCGGGTTCGACGGCGACGGCGGCAGACCCAGCGCGGAGTCGTCTTCCACCGGTTCCGGCGTCTCCACCGGCGCGGCGGTGAAGATCGCCGGCCGCTGGCCGCCGACCGGACTGCCGTCCTCACCGGTCACCGTGCCCACCGGCGCCACGTAGGGACCGGACACGTAACTCGCGTTGAACCGCAACGGATCCGAGGCGTCGCTCTTCAGATATCCGGCGCCCGGCACGCTCGGCAGGTGGTAGGCGTCGGTGATGCCGAGGACCGCGCGGGATTCGTTGGCGGAGAAGGTGCGCAGACCGATTCGGTAGGACAGGTGCGACTCGAGGCCGCGCAGCTTGTTCTCTTCCAGCCGCTGCGAGGCGAGCAGCAGGTGCACGTGCAGCGAGCGGCCGAGCCGGCCGATCATCACGAACAACTCGGCGAAATCCGGCTTCTGCGAGAGCAGTTCGGAGAACTCGTCGACCACGACGAACAGCGCCGGTAGCGGATCGAGCGGCACGCCGGCGGCCCTGGCCTTCTCGTAGTCGGTGACGTTGGCGTAGTTGCCCGCCGACCGCAGCAGTTCCTGGCGCCGGTTCATCTCACCGGCGAGCGCGTCTTTCATGCGGTCTACCAGGGACAGTTCCTCTTCCAGGTTGGTGATCACCGCAGCGACGTGCGGCAGTGAATCCAGCCCGAGGAACGTGGCGCCACCCTTGAAGTCGACGAGCACCAGGTTCAGCGCGTCCGGCGAGTGCGTGGTGACCAGCGAAAGCACAAGCGTGCGCAGGAATTCCGATTTACCGGAGCCGGTCGCGCCGATGCACAGACCGTGCGGGCCCATGCCGTTCTCGGCCGACTCCTTGATATCGATCTCGACCGGTGTCCCGTCGGGGGTGATGCCGATCGGCACGCGCAGCCGTTCCCGCGCCGTGCGCGGCCGCCATACCCTGGCCGGATCGATCTGCGCCGCGTCCTGGATCTTCAGCAACGCCATCAGACCCGGGTCGGCGGTCGAACCCTCACCGAGGCTGACGATCTGGGCCGCCGTGGCCAGCCGGTAGCGCGACAGCGCCCGCGAGAACGCCTCGGCCTCCGCCGAACTCACCACGTCGGCGGTGGCGAACTTCTCCACCCCCGCCGCACTGCGGGCGGACACGTCACCGTCCGCGGCGACCAGCTGGAGCCCGCGGCGGGCCGCGAGCCCACCCTCCGGCGCGGTGAGGTCGAGCACGGTCACCGAATCCAGTCCGGACTCGCTGATCAGTCGTTCGTTGCCGTTGACGTACCCGTCATCGATGATCACCACCAGGTGCAGCCGTCCCTGAGTGGGTTGCGGATTGCGCATGAACCGGCCGCGCTCCATCAGCTCGGCCGACAGCGCGGTCTCCAGCTCACCCAGCGAGGTGTACATCATCCTGGCCGAGCCCATGCCGTCGCGCAGGGTCGGGTGTTGCAGGTGCGGAAGCCATTTCGCCCAGCCCCAGGCGCCGTCCGGGTCCGCGCAGACGATGGCGACCGCGAGATGGTCGGGCCCGTGGAAGGTGACCAGCTCCATCAGCATCGAACGCGTCAGCGTGCGCGCGTCCTCGGTCGGGCCGCCGATGTTGATCGCGGGGAAGGCGCGCAGCGACACCGCGGTGGGCAAGCTGTGCACCACCGAATGGGTACGCACGAACCGGCGCAGCGCGACGGTGGAGACGGGCTCCAGGTCCTCAAGCGGACCGGTCTCCGGCCTGGCCAGCTTCGTGGCCAGCCGATGGCTGCCGATGCCGACGCGGACGTGGCCGAAGTCCGGATCGTTCGGCCTGCGCTCCCACATCCGCCGGGTGCCGATCAGCGAGGTCAGGTCGGCCGGGTCCGGGTGGCTCCAGGCCAGCGTCTCCAGCTGCTTGCTGCCGGTGCGCCGCACGTCTTTACGGATCTGATCGAGGTAGCGGAAGTAGTCCTTGCGCTCCTCGTTGAGCTCCACGGCGCGCTTGCCGGTGCCGCCGCGGAAGCCGGCCATCATGCCGACCATCGACATCAGCATCATCATCGGGAACATCATCGACAGCGGATTGGCCAGCAGGTTGCGGCCCATCATCGCCATCATCGCGATCATGCCGATCACCGCGACCACCATGACGACCGGCATCAGCTTCATCATCAGCGGGGCAGGCAGCGCGCGCGGAATCTCCGGCGGCGCGGTCAACGCCACCTCACCACCTGGTGCCCGGGGCGGCGCTATCCGCGGGCGCCGTACGAAACCTTCGATAGCCATGAGTTCCTCGATCGGTCGAGCTGTCTGCGGTCGGCGCGGGTCCGCCGCTAGGGGTCGTATTCGGCGTCGATCTCCCTGCGTCTGCGGCGGAACGGAATCGCCACCGCGATACCGATGGCCAGGGCGGTCAAGCAGGTCAGTGAGCCGATCACCGCGATCCGTCGCGGCCGGGGATCGGGGCCGGGCGGGACAACGGGCGCGGCGATCACCCGCCCCACATCGGCTCCGGCGCTCACCGGTCGATCGGGCAGTTGCGCGGTCAGCGCGGCGAGCGGGTCGATCAGTCCTGCACCGATCGCGTCGTCGTGGCCGGTGCCCGGCGCCTGCGCGGTGCGGACGATGCGGTCGATCACCTGCTGGGCGTCGAGATGCGGGAATCGGGAGCGCACCAGGGCCGCCAGCCCGGCTACATACGGTGCCGCGAAACTGGTGCCGTCCACCGGGCGGATGCCCTCGGTGGTCTGCACACCGTTGACCAGACCGACGCCGCCCGGCTTGCTGTCCAGCGACACAATGTTGCGACCGATCGCGCTGACCCCGATCCACGGTCCGTGCAGCGACAGATCCGACGGCTTACCGTCGGCGTCCACCGACCCCACCGCGAGCACATACGGCGAGAACCAGGCCGGGCTGGCGACGGTGGTGACCGCGCCCCATCCCGTGCCCTCGTTCTGGTTCTTGCACGGCCCGTCGGTCTCGACGTTGCCCGCGGCGGCCACCACGACGACGTTGCGGTCGTAGGCGTACTTCACCGCCGCGCCGAGCGAGGAGTCGGCGGTATCGGAACCCGCTGGGCTGCAGGCCACCTCGGAGATGTTGATGACGGTGGCGCCGAGGTCGACCGCGCGCACCACCGCCGCCGCCAGGGTGAGCACGCTGCCGTAGCCGTCGGCGCGGATGGCGCCGGGCGCCCGGTCGCCGCCGCGATCCTTCTTCTCGTAGGCGAGGCTCAACTGCCGGATGGTCAGGATCTCGGCCTCGGGCGCCACACCGGCGAACGCGTCGCCCGGACTCGGCTGGGCTGCGATGATGCCAGCCACCAGCGTGCCGTGCCCGTCGCAGTCGACGCTGCCGTCGGTATCGGAGACGTAGTCGCCGCCGGTCTGCAGGAAAGGCAGCCGCGGATGCCGGTTCACTCCGGTATCGATCACTGCGACCTTCTGCCCGGCGCCTCTGCTGAACTGCCAGGCCGAGGGCAGCTCGAGGACCCGCTGCGCGATCGGCGGCTCGTTGGGCGGGGGGCCGGTGAGCGCGGGCTCGGCGCACAGGTCGCGCTGCTCGGTGGGCTCCAACGGCGCGGGGCGGCCGCTCAGCGCCTGTGCGATGCCGAGCGCACCCGGATCGATGACGGGCCGGGAGATCGCGGAGGCGGGCGGCGCTGGGGCACCCACCAGGCCGATCACCGCCGCGACGCAGGCCATCCGCAGCAGGCTGCGACGGAAGGCGCTAGGTCTCATGGCTCGCTTCGCTCACGAGGTTTCATGGCTCCTGCGCTCATATGTTCCTGGCCATCGAGTAGACGTTCATGATCCAGAGCACCAGCGGGATCAGCGCGATGATCAGCAGATACTCGAAGATCTCGATCATCCGCCGCGTCACCGGGGTGACCTCGATGTGCGGTCCGATCACGCCGAAGCCGACCGTGCCCGCCGCGAAGGCGACCAGCAGGCCGACGCCGAACATCTCGAACTCCGTGTCGCCCATGGCCGTACCGAGGATCAGCGCCACGAAGATGACGATGCCGCCTGCGATCAGCGTCGCGGCCTGGGTGAGATCGGCGAAGGATCGGCCGCGCAGGCACAGGATGATGCCGGTGACGACGGCCAGCGTGAGGCCCTGCCAGCGGGCGGAGCCCAGCGGGTCGGCCGCGCCGAACGCGCCGATCACCGCGCTCAACGTGCACGCGATGATCAAGCCGGATTGGTACTGGTTGGCCGCGCGGGCCCGCTCGCCGAGGCCGGCCGCCGACGGCAGCGCGGTGGCACCGATCGCGCCGATGCCCTCGATGGTGGGGCGCTGTTCGTGATCGGCCGGGTCGATGGCCGCGCCCGCGGTCGGCACCGGCGGAATGGGCAGCCGGGCCAGGCCCGCGGCGATGCGCGGCACCATGGACAGCATCGCGACGCCGACGACCACCAGCGCGGCGGACAGCTTCGGCAGGCCGGGATGCCAGATGAGATACACCGCGGCGGAGATACCGCCGATCACGCTGGCCGCGGCTGCCGCCGAGAACAGGGTGGCGCCGCTACCGATGAGCCGATAACCGAGCACGGCGGCCACGAGGGTCACCGAACAGGCGAGCAGCAGATGCGCGCTGCCGAGCGCGCCCGGCACGAAAAGCGCGGCACCGCCGAACAGGAGCAGCAGACCGTCCAGCGACAGCCAGGTGGCGGTCGTCGGATCCAGGTATTTGCGAGCGGCGAAGCCCGCGGCGACGAAGGCGCCGAGACCGGCGGCCGACAGCACGAACGCGGGGGCGAGCGGATCGCCGTGCCCGCGCGAGATCACCAGCAGGGTGAGCGCGGTGAGCACCGTCAGCACCGAGGTGACCAGGCCCATCCAGCGCGCGGAGTTACCGGTCCAGCTGCGGAATTCCTCGGTGGTGAGCCGGGATACCGCGTCGATCACGTCATCGAAGAGCGCGGGCGCTTCCTTCGCGGTGACCGAGCGGAGTACGAGCAGTTCGCCGTCGTGCACGTCCGCGTCGTTGAGCGTGCGGCTCGGTGCGAAGGCCTCTTGACCGACGCGCGCCAGGGTCCAGTGCTGGGCCTGCAGCGGCACCGAGTCGTCTTCGGCGTCGACCTGTTCGGGATTGCGCGATTCGATCAACGCCACCAGGTCGCCGATGAAGCTGGCGATCGGCACGGTTGCGGGCAGCCCGACATCGAGCTGAGTGTTGCCGCCGATGACGGATACTCGACTCAGCTCCGGTTCAGCGGCACGTGTGCCACTGGTTGGTGACTCGATCAACGACCCCGGACCCCCGGCCTCTCCACTGGCGATTGTTCACGCCCCAATTGCACTGCATGGAACGTCTTCTGAGCGAACGACTCAAACACAGTCAGACTCTCATGTAGACAACACTTGCGTTGCAACCTCCCGGCAGCTGAACCTAATGTAACGGACAGACCAGGCACTGCGCGATCGGTAGTCTGGGGGGCACAAGAACTCATCCGCTACTACGAACGAAGACTTCGGGGTCCGACAGCCATGACCGGCAATCGCCAAGCACAACGCGCCTTCGACGCCGGAATCCTGTCGCTCGGACTGTCCATCGAAGGGCAGGAATCCGCGCGCGACCTCGAGTACGCGAAGCTGGCTTTCCAGCGCGCCACCGAGTGGGACCCCACCATGTGCGACGCGTGGCTCGGCCGCGCGGCCGCCGGTGAGCTCACCAAGGACGTCTTGTTCAACATGCACAAGACCAGCACCAGCACGCTGTACCGCGAGCAGCGCAGGCTCGGACTGCGGCCGCGTGAGCTCGCGGGCCGGTTCCTGCCCGGCCTCTACATCGACTACCCGCTGGCCAGCTACACCGAGATCTGGCTCGCCTGGGCCGCGCAACTCATCGCGGACAAGGAGTACGACGAGGCCGAGCGGGTGCTCAACGAACTCGACACGCACCGCAGGTCCCAGCTCAGCGACCCCGATCGCGAGATCGACAACCGCATCTGCGCCTACGTGCGCGGCGTGCTGCACTACAACACCCAGCGCTGGCCGGATGTGATGACCGTGCTGGCCGGGTCGGCCGACTGGGACGACCCCTATCTCGCGGCGGGCGCGAACGTCATGGTCGGCACCGCGTGCGCCCAGCTCGGCCTGTTCGGTGAGGCGATCCGCCGGATGGAACAGGCCGAGGCGGGCCCGATCCCGGCGGCCAGGTCAACCGCCATGTTCTGCCGCGGCCTGTGCCTGCGCGAATCCGGCAACGAAGAAGTGGCGCAGGGTCTGTTCGAGAAGGTGTACTCGCAGGCCCCGGATTTCGAGGCGAACACCGCCGCGATGCGCGACCGCACCTACCGGATCAGCGTCACCTCCCGGGAAACGATCGACGCACGCACCGACAAGTGGGACCCGGCCTCCGCGCCGTCGATGAAGCAGCTCGAGCAGGCCGAGACCGAGGACAGGGCCAAGAAGATCCTGGCCGAGGCCCGCGCCGAACTGGACTCGCAGATCGGTTTGACCTCGGTGAAGACCCAGGTGGCCAAGCTGCAGTCGAGCGCGCAGATGGCGAAGATCCGGGCGGAGAAGGGCCTGGCCGCGGGAGCGCGCGGTCAGCACCTGGCCTTCACCGGTCCGCCCGGCACCGGTAAGACCACGATTGCCCGCGTGGTCGCCAAGATCTATTGCGGCGTCGGCATCTTGAAGACCGACAAGGTGGTCGAGGCCAAGCGCGTCGACTTCGTCGCCCAGCACCTCGGCGGCACCGCGGTGAAGTCGGAGGCGCTGATCGACAGCGCGATGGACGGCGTGCTGTTCATCGACGAGGCCTACACGCTGATCCAAACCGGTCTGCAAGGCGGCGACTCGTTCGGCCGGGAGGCCGTCGACACCCTGCTGGCCCGCATGGAGAACGACCGCGACCGGCTGGTGGTGATCATCGCCGGATACGACGGCGAGATCGATCGCCTGCTCGCCGCCAACGACGGTCTGGCCTCCCGATTCTCCAAGCGGGTGCAGTTCCCGTCCTACACACCCGACGAGCTCGGCGAGATCGGCAAGGTCATCGCACACAAGCGGGACTCGGAGCTGTCCGAGGAGGCGCACCAGCTGCTCGTCAAGGCCTGTACCCAGCTCTACTCGATGCAGAGCACCGACCAGAGCGGTCAGCCGCGCCGCGGCGTCGACCTGGCGGGTAACGGCCGGTTCATCCGCAACGTCATCGAGGCCGCCGAGGAAGAGCGCGAGTTCCGCCTGGCCAACGATGAAACGCTGGACCTGGCCAATATCGACGAGTCGATGCTGATGCGCATCGAGGCCCCCGATATGCACACCGCGCTCACCGGCATCCTCGCCTCGCTGAACGTCGGCTTCACCGGCTGAGACCGCCGCCACGGGCTGAGTGTTCCACCGGGCAGCCGCACGGACCCGGCCGCTCAGCGCGTTACGCACAAGGCGCACCACGGGTCCGGCGTTGCGTGAGCGCCGGCCCCGCTGACTACTGCGGCGGCTCCAACGGCAGCTGATCGCGCGCCGTGAGCGCTTCCTTCGCGGACAAGGTCGCGCCGGGTACCATCTGACCGATGATCGCCCACGGCGCGAGCCGCGGGGTATCCCCCAGCCCGAGTACGCCGGCGGTCTCCATATCCGGAACGCCGTAGCGGACACCGTTGTCGGCGACGTAGAACAGGCTGCCGCGGCGTGGGCTGCCGGGGCCCATGCCGGTCACCTGAACGAACTCGCCGCTGCCCGGTGGCACGTACACCGCGTCCACCCGGTCGCCGGTGCCGTCGGAGGTGGCCAGCGCGACGGTCTTCGCCTTCTCCGCGATCGGCACGCGCACGCCGGCCAGCAGGGTGATCGAGGCGCGTTCGGCCGGGCCGTCGCCCGCGTCGGCCTTGCGGTTGGCCGGAGCGGTGCCCGGCGTCTTGGACCACGCCACACACGCGACCGGGGCGTCTTCGGCGTTCAAGATCTTCGGGGTCTCGACCGGAAAGTCGTTGACCGGCAACACATGTACCACCGGCACCCGATCGAGCACGTCCGGCGGCATGGTCGGGATCTCGCTCATCCCGTGCGAGTCGGCGAACCGGATCACCTGCGCGGTGAACGGGCTCACCGGCTGCAGCCCGTCGGCGAGCACGGCGTACAGCTGCGGCTTGCCGTCGCCGACGTCGCGCACCGAAATGACGCCGCCCACCGGGATTTTCGACAGCGGACCCGGCCCCGGCTGGCCCGCCTGCGGGATCTGCGGCGCCGCGAGCGCGGGGACTTCCGTTGTGGCGCCGAGCATTCCGGTGCCGATCGGGCGCGGGCGGTGCATAGTCAGGTTCAGCGCGCGGATCAGCACCGAGTTGGTGGGGTCGACCTCGGCCCGCTTGCCGTCGTAGACCAGGTAGGTCTTGTCGCTGCGCTTCACCAGCAGCGCCTCGTCCTTGGTGACCGTGCGGATCCGATCGCCGAGGGCGGGGCGGCCCGCGATGATGGTGGTGGTGCCGCCGGTGGCCGAGGCCGCGCTGCCGCCCTGCGACAGCGGGATCGTCTCGCACAGCGACCATTCCGAGCGGGAGCCTTGCGAGGACCCGGGCAGGGCACTCGGCGCACCGGGGATGCCGACCATCGGTCCGCGCGGCATGCTGTTGAGCTTGCTGTCCTTCACGCCGTGCGGCTCGGCATTGCTGCCGGTGATCAGCCGGGCGGAGGCGAGGTTCAGGACGGGGTGCAGCGTCTTGTTGCCGTTGTCGGACTCCACGACCACATACAGCGCGCCGCTCTGCTTACCCGACACGATCAGCGCGTCACCAATGGCGCCCTGTGGCCGCAGGAAGCTGAGAATGGCCGCACCGGCGATGATGAGTATCCCGAGCACCGCGCCGACCCACAGCGAGCGCACCTGGGACCGCATCGGGTCGTGCAGCATCCGCACATCGCGCCGCACCAGCGCGTGATCCAGTCGGCGCAACAGGAATCGGTACCCGTTGACCTGGGCTCGGGTAGTCAGCTGTGCCGGCACAAGGTCTCCATCGAACTGTCGAGAACCATCTTCATCGACACGGTACCGTAATTCCAGGACGGCCCTGAACCGATGAATTCATGGCCCATCGGCGGTGGCCGAACAGGTGGCAGACAGGGACTTACGCGGTGACGACAAGTGTGAACGAGACCAGGCCCGCCGGGGCGACCGAAGCGGAAGGCACCGGCACCCCGACGCGGCATGCCGACCGGCCCTCGGCCTATGACACCCTGCGTGACCCCGAGTTCTGGCTCTTCCGTATCTATCCGCTGCGGGTGCTCGTTCCGGTCGTGGTGCTGGCCGCGACGCTGGCCTGGATCATCCTCGCCACCACGGATTCGCTGTGGGGCGCGCTCGGTGCCGGCGTCGCGTTCGCGGTGCTGCTGCTGATCCCGATGCGGGGCCGCACCCCCGCGGCGCGGATCGGCGGCGCGCTGGCCAGGCGGCGCAGCGGACTGCGCCCCGCCGACCAGCTGGCCCAGGCACCCGCCTTCGACGTGCCGTTCAGCGAGGGCGGCGGTTACGGGGTGCGCTGGGACGGCGAGCTGCTGCTCACCATGCTGCGGATCGACCCGCCGCCGGACGCGTTGACGCTGCTGCGCCGCGGCTCGCTCAGCACCGACCAACTGCTGCCGCTCACCGAGATCGCCCGCTGCCTCGACCAATTCGACCTGACGCTGGCCGGGGTCGACATCGTGAGCACGGGCGCGCGTACGGCGGGCACCGGCATCATCTCGCACCTGTACGACCGCATTCTCGGCCCGCTGCCCGCTATCGCGCACCGCACCCTCTGGTTGGTGCTGCGGCTGGATCCGCTGGCCAATGCCGAGGCGGTGGACAAGCGTGGCGGCGGCGGCACCGGGGCCCTGCGCACCGCGATGATCGCGACCCGCCGGGTGGCGAATCGGCTGGCCGCCCACGACATCGCCACGTCGGTGCTCACCGCCGCCGAGATGAACAGCGCGGTCCGCGAACTCACGCACGGCTTCGAGCTCGATCAGCTCACCGAATCGCCGGGCTCACTGGAGTATCAGGGCCGCTACCTCACCCACTATCAAATCAACGCGGACATGGTCGGCCCGCGCGGCCTTGCCGATATCTGGACGGTGCAGAGCCTGTCCACCACGGTGACGCTGCGGCTGCGGCCCGGCGCGGACCGGCACGACACCCGTGCCGACCATGCGGGCACGGTGGTGCTCAACGCCGTGGTCCGGTTCGACACCACCTTCGAACCGGAGGAGCCGCCGCTGCCCGGTCTGCGCGAGCTGCCAGGCAACCAGCTGCGCATCCTGTTGGACACCTTGCCGATCGGGGCGGCAGGCCGCTGGGGCTCGGACACCGGGTACCGCGGCACCATCGCCGCGCTCACCGACATCGCGGTGCCGACGGCGGGCTGCGGACAGCTGATCGGCGCCGACGAGCTCGGTCAGGGCATCGCGGTGCCGCTGGTCGGCGAGGGCACCCGGCACCTGGAGGTGATCGGCAACCTGGATCTGGCCCAGCAGGTGATCCTGCGGGCCACCGCGCTCGGCGCGCACGCGATCGTGCACACCGCCCGGCCCGACGCTTGGCACACCATGGTAACCAATCTCGATGCGCCGCAAGTGATCTCGATCGCGCCGCGGTCGGCGGGCGCCAGCTATCACGCGCCGGCGGCGCCGCCCCTGCCCGCCGCGCCCTACCCGAGCACCACGGTCGTCGTCTTCGACGGCATCGCGCCGACCGCGCACGCCGGTGGTGCCACCATCGTGCACGTGCGCACCCCGGACCAGCCCCCGGCGCCGATCGATGCGGACGTCACGCTGATCCAGGATCCGAACGCGCCGAACCGGATCACCGTGCGCACCGCCACGGCCAGCGCGACCGTGTTCATGGTGACCACGCCGGACGAGATGCACTACATCGGCGAATCACTCGCCGCGCGCTGAACCGGGCGGCGCCGCGCCGAAAAGCGCTGCGCCGAGCGGGAGCCCGTAGCGCTGGCCCCGAAAACCGAAACGGCCGACCGGAACTGGATGCTCCGGTCGGCCGTCAGGTGACGGACATGTCAGAATGCGGCGAAACCGTCGCCGACCTTGCCGTCGGCCTCGAGCGCACGCTGCAGCGCGTTCTCCACCTGGGCGCCGAGGGCGTCCAGCTTCTGCAGCGTGTCCTCGAGCCCCTCGAGGAGCATCTTGTTCTTCGCGTCGAAACCCGCCTTGGCCTCCGCACCGGCCAGGTTGTCGTGGAACGCGTTGGCAGCCGAGGTGAAGGAGTCGATCTCGCCCTTCATCTTGCCGCCGTAGTTCTGCAGGTCGTCGTACAGCGCGTTCATGGCTACGGGGTCGTAAAGAATGGTCATCTGTTAATTCCTTCGAGCGATGGATTGGGAAATGAAGCGGAGCAGACCGATCAGGCCTGGTCCATGGCCTGCAGCTTCTGCTTGCCCTCGTTGACGGCCTGGCTGAACAGGTCGAAGCGCTTGTTCAGATCCTCGGCCTCGTCGTGCCAGTCCTGCGCTACCTGAACGAACTTGGAGGACGCGTCGCCCTTCCAGCCCTTCAGCACATCCTGCGCGGCCTGGTCGATCTCCTTGACCGAGGTGCGGAGGTTGTTGATGGCGGTCTCCAGATCGCCGACGACCCGATCGATACCGCCGGCCTCGACACCAACAGCCTTATCCGAGCCACCGAGTGAGGTGAGTGACATTTCTTTGACCTTTCGTCATATGTGATGACCGTTCCTAGACAAACGATCTCGTTGATATCCGAGACAACCGAAGTTGCCACCCGAGTACTACTGAGGCAGCCACCTCCCCCCGGGCAGCCCCTCGATCAACGTGGCGACTGCTTGCGCAACCCGGTGATCGGTACCTGGCGTGACCGTGGACCAGACCTGTTGATCCGGGGACACCGTGGGCGCGGCGACGATCCGCCCGCGGGCGGTGTCGTACACCGCGACCGCGCCGGGTGCCCTTCTGGTCACGCCGTCCTCATGGGTGCACGCCACGATTTCGGCGTAAGCGTGCGTTGCGCCGAAGGCGAGCCCCAACTTGGTGGCGTCGCGATCGGGGGCACCCAGGGCATAGAGAGCGTCGGTGAGCTCGCTGGAGGTCGCGGCGGCGTTGAGCCGCTCGGCGAGTTCCGCGGCGGGGACGCTGAAATTCGGGATTTCGGCGGGCGGGCACGGATCCATGGCGGCGAGCAGCGGCCGCACCAGATCGGTCGCCGAACCGTCGGTCCACACCTGTCGTACGTCGAAGCTGTCGCCGGAGCGGACGGCGACCGCGTGCGTGTGCCCGCGGCGCACCACACAGACTCGGCGCGAACCGTGCTCGGTGTAGATGCGCGCTACCAGTTCCTGCTCCGGCAGCGCCAGCGTGAACAAGGTGACCGCCAGCTCCGCGTCTACTTCACCGTGGGCGTCGATCAGGCCGTCGTCGGTCAGCGTGGCCACCGCGTGCTCCTGCGCCCGCTGCCACTCCTCGTACGAATCCTGCTGCGGCCCTACCGATAGCGCCAACGGCAGGGTCTGCACCCCGATCCGGTCGGCGACGGCGAGTAGCGCGTCGTTGGTCAGCGTGGTCACGGCGCACCGCCGGACTCGGTCCGTGTCTCGGTGGGCGCCTTGACCACCGGTTCGGTACCGCCGAGCACCGCCGGGGCGGCTTGGATTTCGCCTTCCAGCCCGATCTGGTCGGCCTCACCGGCGAGGCTGGCGCGCGGGAACCTGGTCGAATCCTGGGACGCGCCTGCCGCACCCATCGCGCCGGGGGCGACCGGCGCGGACTGGCCGGTCGCGCTCGTCGTGCCGACCTGGCTGCTGCGGGCCACCGGCTCGGCGGTCGTGGTGGCTTGCGAGTACACCGGCGCGCGGTAGGCGGACAGCTCCCGCGGCGGCAAGGCGGGCATCGTGAACGAGCCGATCGGCACGCCCGCGAATCCCGGCATCGTTTTCGGGGCTGCGGCCGCCGCGGCCGCGGCGGACTGCTCGGCGGCCAGCGCCTGCTCCGGTGCGATCTTCGGCGGTTCCTGATGCTGCCACGGCGTCGCCAACGGCTCGGCGGCCGTCTCGTAGCTGCGCATCACCCGTGACGCAACGGCTTTCGCCACGTCCGCTTCCGCGTCGTTGTCCGCGGCGATCGCGCGGATCGGTGCGCCGAGCATCGCGCCCACGCTCTCCACCGCCTGCTGCACCTGCTTGATCTTCTCGATCTCGGCGGTGTTCGGCATGGCCAGCCTGGCCACCTCGTACGCGGTGACCTGCGCCTGCAGGCGCGCGGCGTTCGAGCTGGCGGTCGCGGCCGCGTCCACCAGCCATTGGCGCAGGGTGGACACCTTCTCCATGACCTCGCCGCTGCGCCCGGACTGCCATGCGCCGCGCAGCGCAGCAAGGACCTGCTCGTATTCGAGCACCGCCGCACCGAAAACCGTGGCGAGCCGCGCCCATTCGGCGGCTGCCTCAGCCATCGGCAAGGAGCCCGGTCCCGTGGTGAGATCCTGCGCGAGCCGCTCCGGCGGCCGAGCCTCCCACACCACGCCGGTGAACCCAGGCTTCGGTGGTTCGATCATTGCTGCGCTGTGCCTTTCCAAGACAGGCCTTTCCAGTGGACTTCGCCTCAGGCGGACCTGCCGCCCGCTGCGTCGAAGTCCGCGACGCTGTCACTCTCGATCTGGCTGAACTCCTTGGTGTGCATCCGCAACGTGGCCGCCAGCTTCCGCATCTCCTGCACGCTGGCCTGCGCGCTCGCCAGGTACGAGGTGGCGACCTCGTTCCCGGTCTGCGCGGCCCGGCCGGAGACTTCATCGGCCCCAGCAGGCTGGATCGTCAACGCCTGCTCGGCGGCCTGCAGATCCGCGGCCAGTCGATCGGCGAGGACGTCCAGGCCGTTCGAGGCCTTCCCCGCCGCGGCAGGGTCGAACTGGACGCTCGCGAATGCGTCCCCTATCCCGTCAGCACCCATGAGATTTCTCCTAATCGGTCAGAGCGTGAGTTCTTTGTCCGGCGGCGGTTCCGAGGTGCTGTCGGTCGCGCCGACCACCGGCAACGAGACCCCTTCGATGCGGCCGACCACTTCGTCGCCGTGCTGGCTGGTGACCATCTGGCCGCGCAGCGAATCGCTGGTCGACTCGCCGTCCCTGGCCATGCCCGCTCCCGCACCCGCGGCACCGGCCATCGGCATCATGCCGCCGCTGCCGCCGGTGGTACCGCCGGTCGACATCGACGCGGGCGCAACGGAACTCGACCCGA
This sequence comes from Nocardia sp. NPDC052316, assembly GCF_044547795.1. NCBI lineage: Bacteria > Bacillati > Actinomycetota > Actinomycetes > Mycobacteriales > Nocardiaceae > Nocardia > Nocardia sp. NPDC052316. The sequence continues at coordinate 534,768 of NZ_JBIUBB010000006.1, read as the reverse complement.
GGCCGCTGAGCCCGCTCAGCGAGCCGACCGAGCCGCTGGCGACCCGGGTGCCCTGCCATGGGTTCAACGGAGCCGCAGGTGCGCCCGCCACGCCGGGACCCGGGCCTGCGAAGGCGCCGGGGCCGCCGACGCCCGCCGCGCTCGCGGCGGCCGCCTTGGCCTTCTCCTCGTCGGAAAGTCCGGCGCCCTCATGCACTTTCGAGTCGACCGTCTTCGGCGCGCTGAGCGCCGAGCTCGCCTGGGCGAGCTGACCGAGCGACTGCGCGGCGGTGGTCGCGGTGCCGATCAGCGGTGTGACCATGCTCATCAGCTGACTGAGCTGGTCGGCACCGCCCGCACCCGCGACGCCCTTGGGTGCGTTGGTGATCGGGACCTTGGTCCCGGCCTTGGTCATGGTGCCGCTGTGGCCGAGCAGTTCGCCCTTGGTCTTGACGGTGATGCCGATCGCCTCGGCCATCGCCTCGACCGCGGACGCGGCCAGGAACACCTGTCCCGCAGGGGTTGCGGCGTACAGCGGCGACGCGGCCAGGATGGCGGAGAACTTCGCCACCACCGCGGACATCAGCCCGGCGCCGGTGAAGACGCTGCTCGCCGCCTCGGTGAGCACGACCTTCTCTTCCGTGCTCTGCGCCTCCAGCTTGCCGGCGTCCGCCTGGGCCTCGCCCGCCTTCTTCGCCGCCTCCATCGCGGCCATGCCCTGCCAGACCGACATCGCGGTCTGGATCGCGGACGTGCCGACCTGCATGACGGTTTGCATGACGGTCGAGATGCCGGACAACAGCTGGGTCGGATCGGGCGCAGGTGCGGGCGCGGGTGCCGCCGCGTTCTGCGAGCCTGCGTTCGCGGGAGCGGGCGCAGGCGCGGGCGCACCGAGCTGGCCGGTGCCGAAGGCCGCGGCCAGGTCGGTCAACGGCCGCATCAGCGCGGTGAGATCCAGCGGCGGCAGCGGCGGCATCTCCGGCATCTGGATGAACGACGGCATCTCCGGCAGGTTCGGCAGCCCCATGTTGTGCAGGATGTCGTTCACCGGCTGATCGAGCATCGGGGCAAGGGCACTGCCGCGCAACAGATCCAGCACGGTCGGATCCAGTGGCTCCGCCCCCGGCGGTGGGATGGCCCCGGGCGTCGTCATGACTGCGAGCTGACCGATCCGATGGCCGCACCCGACGCGCTATCGGTGACCTCGTAGGTGCTCGCGGCCTGATGCGCGGTCAGCGCGGTGCCCGCGTGCACCGCGGCCAGTTCAGCCACCGAGCTCAGGTGGTTCGCCTGCGCGAAAGCGAACGAGGCGAGGAACTCCTGGCCGATCAGGCCGAACACCGGCACGACCGTGGCGATCGTCGCCGCCTGGTCCACCGCGCCCGCCGAGGCGACCCCTGCGGCCATCGCGGCCGAGGCGGAGCCGTAGGCCCGAACCGCATCCGGAACAACTTCAATGTGATTCATGACTGACGTCCAATCCCGTAACCCAACTTGGGGTTTCGTCAAACCTTACCTATCGGAGCAACACTTGCTTGGCACAGCGGGCGCATCATCGGGTCACGTCACCGCGCTTTCCTCGTTGTACGCCGTGACCAGCTCGGCGCGCTCGGCGAAGGCGCGATACGCCGCCGCCTGTGCGGTGTCGACCAGTGTCTTCTCGAAGTCGGCCGGTGACAGTTTGGCTATCGCACCGCCGAGGCTCAGCCCGACCAGTGCGCCGTTGCCGTCGACCGAGGCGGTGACCGCACCGTCCGGTGACGTCTCGGTCGCCAGGATTCCGGCGGTCGCGTCGTTGAGGTCGCGCAGCCGGTACATCTGCTTCTGCACCCGCGCGATCAACTCGTCCATCGTCTCGACCATGACTACCTCCCGAATCCCCGTCCCAGTCAGACAGATCGAAGCCAGCTCTGCGGCTCGGTCTCGTACTCCTGCTCTTCGATGATCTCTTGCCTGGCGACTTCCTGCTCGGTGGGCAGACCGGTCATCGACAACATCTCGGGAGTGAAGCCCGCGTCCTTGAGCTGCGCGCGGCGCGCCAGCCCGGCCCGGTTCGCCGACTGCTTGCACAGCCGCAGGATCTCGGCCGCCAGGGCTTCCGGAGCGCGCCGCAATTGGTCCTGGTCGAGCTTGATGCCCAACGGCAGACCCTGCTCGGTGGTGCGCACCGCGATAGAACCGGTGAGCGAGGTCACCGTGAATTCCCTCGGAAATTCTTGAGGCGTATCGCCTTCAGGTGTGGTCATACCCGTCCCCTCCCCTCAGATGGGATCAACAACAGCTTCTCACGCATGTCAACTCCTTATGCGCGATCGTCTTTGATGGCCTTGACCACCTCGGCGATGTGGGAGTTGATCAACGCGCCCAACCGTTTGGTGTCCGCGGCAACCACCGTGGTCGGATTGCCCGGCATGATGACGTATCTTCCGTCGTCGACCAGATCCCGCCACCGCATATACATGTTGGTGATACCGCGAGGGCCGAATCGGGAATGGCCCTGCTGCACCACAATGGTGCCGTCCAACGTCGCGGCCGCCTTGTTGAAGGCCTCGCTGCGGCTGTCCACCGCGTCGTCGAAATCCTGGATCTTGGAGCGCCCGTAGGAATAGTCGAACTCATCCTCGGCGCGCGGCTCGACCAGCACGAAATCGGACTGCTTTCCCGCCGGCACTTTCGGAAGCGCGGCGGCGACGGTATCGCCGAGCGAAAGCACCTCGTGTTCGGTCAGCGTGAAACCCTCGGCGTGCCAGAATGTCCGGCCCGGCTTCTGGGTGATCACATACGCGAAATCACCTTTGCGGGCGGCGAGCATTCTGACCACCCCCTTCGGGTTCCGTGGATCCTGGCCGTCGAGACCGCGCACGATCAACCGAATGTCCGGAAGCGCGATCGCGGCCAGGATCTCTTCCAACTCGTACCCCCAGCGCGACCGCACGCGCGACCACGCCTCGCGCATCGCGGCGCGGGCGTCGTCGTAGAACTCGGTCGAACTGGTGTACACGAGCGGTTCCGGCACAAGGTCCGCCTGCGTCGCGTCCCACGCCGCGGCGAACTCGAGGTCGGTGAAATCCCAGGTACGGTTCATTGCTCCACAACAGGTTTGACCACGACGGGAGCCTCACCGATCGCATCTTCCAGATGCTCGGTGGAGTCGAGGTAGTCGGCGCGCTTGTGCTCCTTCGTATTTCCCGCGGCACCGGGGCCGGGTCCGGGGCCCATGCCCATGCCGGCGTTGGACGCCAGACCCGCGCGTGCGCCGGTCGCGGTACCGGTGGTGGTCGCCTCGGCCCGCGGGAACAGCTTGGAGGCCTTGTCCAGGTTCTCGCCGACACCGGCACCCTTCGGGATGCCGGGGCCGGGTCCGCCACCGGCGCCCTTCGCCCCGGCCGCACCCATCGCCTTCTTGGCCTGCTCCTCCAGGTCTTTCAGGCTCGGAATGCCCGGCAAGCCGGCCTGGGCGGCCTGCTGCGCCGCCTGCTGTACCGCACCGGCCAGTTGCTGACCCATTTGCTGGGCCGCTTGCGCGAGCTGCTGGCCGATCTGCTGCGCCTGCTGCGCCGCTTGCTGGGCGGCCTGCTGCGCAGCGCGCTGCTGCTCCTGGCGTTGCTGCTCTTGCGCACGGCGCTGCATCTCCTCGCGCTGCTGCTGCATCTGCGCTTCCATGGCTTTGCGCTGCGCTTCGAGCTGCTGGCGCTGCTGCTCCAGTTGACGCTGCTGCTGCTGGGTCTGCTGCTGCGACTGAAGCCCGGGCGGCCCGGGAGGTCCGGGGGGTCCGGGCGGGCCGGGAGGTCCGCCCGGTACCTGGGCTTTCACCGGCGGAATGGGATCGGGCAGCGTCGCGATCACCTGGTCGGCGTGCTCGACGCCCGGCACATACGCGCCGTTCATCGCCCGAATGTAGCCCTGGCGGCGCACCTCTTCTGCGCGAGTTTTGTGCGCTGCCACCGACTCCGGCGGTTTCAGCGGGACCTCGGTCGCGCTGGCCTGCGACAGACCGACATAGGTGGTGTACAACCACTCCGAAACGTATTCCAGATTGTCACCGACCAGGCGCATATTCGTCATCAGCGAATCTGCACCGTTGCCATAGGCGGTCATCGCTTTACGCGCACGGTTCGCGGCACCATCGTCACCGGAACTGCCCGGGCTGCTCCACGACTGCGACGAGGCCGTCATCTTGTTCGACAGCGTGGTGAACGTCGACTTCAATTCCCCCGCCAGCCAACGCCAATCGGCCGCGGCCTGCGCCAAGACGATGGGGTGGTTGGCCATGGAGGTAATGATTTTTTGATAGTCGTCGTAGGTGAAGCTGTTGGGATCGTCGGCGCGCACGCCCTTGGGCTCGAAAGTCACATCTTTCGGGTTCGCCAAACTATCCGGCAGACCCCATTTTTCCTCGGGCTTCCGATTTCCGGCTTCATTCCAGTCGGGTTGCGCCGTCTTCGGTTTTCCGCTCACCGTCAGGCGGTCGTTGTTTTCGCTCAAACCCGCGGGACCGGGCCGTGGCGAAAGAGTGTCGTGCAGCTTGGGATTCTTGTGGTCTTTGATCCACTTCTGCAGCTTGTCGAAATCGGCTTTGCCGCCCTCGTCCGCGCCGCTGTAAGACTTGGCCGCCGCGACAAAGGTGTCGTTGAGATCGTCGAGAATCCTGATGTGGTCATCCAGGATCTGTCCGAGCTCGACACCCTTCTGGGAAAACCGTTTGGCCAACGCCTCGGCCGAGGTCAGCAGATCGGCGAACGGTTTGATGCTGTCGACCCGCGACACCTGAGCGCGCACCGTAGCCACGCGTACCCGAGCGCCGTTCGCCGCGTTCACCAGATCTTCGAGGGCACCCGGCTGCAGCTCCAGCACGCCGTTGCGCGCCTCGCGCACGAAGCCGGCCCAAGGGGACGGTGGGGGTTTTTCCTCAGCCACAGGTCACGCTCCTGACTAACGCCTGACCACTCATCCGCTTACCGGCCCTCCTCGTAGCGGCGACGGCCGACGTTTCGAGCACACGTCGGCATCGCAGCCAGTTCCTCTAGCGTGCCAATTCTATGGGTACTAGCGTCGCCGCTGCATGTACAGACCCGAATCCTGGTGGCACGCTTGCGTTGAACGCACCATGACCAGCGGAAATGTCTCGGGCGAGCGACGGCGCTCGATCTTGATCACCCATCGCGCTCGAACGCACGCTCGATCGCGGCCTGCCGTGCCGCCGCGTTGGAGCCGTCCAGCTGACCGGCGAACGCAGCGCGGGCGGCGGCGATCAGCTGTTCGGGAATGTCGGGGTAGGCGTCGGCGATCTCCCACAGCGCGTTGACGGTGCGGAGATCGAGGCCGGTGTCCGAGGAGATGCCCGCCCCGGCGCGGACCGCGTCGAGCGCCGCGTCGAAGCTCTGCCGCAGTTCGTCCTCGGTCGGGTGGTCCAAGAGCATGGTTCCTCCTCGCGGTCAGGTGAAGACACCGGCACATTGTCGCGGGTCGGCCAATATGTCACGGATCAGCAGGCCGAAGTCGGTGCCGCCGCCAGTGATGGGATAGGGGAAATCGACGATGAGCTCGCCCTCGACCCGCACCAGGAGCCTCGCCTGCTGCGGACCGAGCTGCGCCCAGCCGACGTCGACGGCGGGGGCATCGAGGTCGAACTCGTTGGGGCCGAGGCGCAGCGTCAGACGGCCATCCTTGCGGTAGAACACGGCCAAGACCTCGCCGAAGTAGCCGAGGACGCCGCCGACCGGACCGTTGGCTCCGGCCGCGGCGCGCAAGGATCCCGTCTCCGGATCGAACGTCGCCAGGCGACCGCCGTCGATTGGCTGGATGACGATTTGCGTACTGCGCACCGGGTTCTCGTCGTCCCAACGGCGACGCTCGCCCTCGCGCGAACCCGCGCCGCCCGCGGACGGGCCCGCCATCGGCGGCATCATCGGTGGGGCCATCGGGGGCAGCATCGGCTGCTGCTCCGGGTCGCCGACGGGCGAACCGTTGGCCTGCGCCGGATGCAGCGGTCGGCCGTTCTGCCCTGGGTAGGCGGGTTGACCGGGTTGGCCCGAATGCGATGGCTGGCCGGCGGCTGCCGAGCTCCCGGGCTCTCCCGGGTACGGGCGAAGGTTCGCCTGCAATGGAGAGGGGGACGTCGTTGGACCCGGTTGCGCCGGAGGCTGTGTCGGCATCGGTGACTGCGACGGGTCCGGAGACGTCGGGGGTGTTGTCGGCGGCGTCGTGGGAGGCGTCGTCGGCGGCGTCGTCGGCGGCGTCGTCGGCGGCGTCGTGGGAGGTGTCGTCGGCGGCGTCGTGGGAGGCGTCGTCGGCGGCGTTGTCGGAGGTGTCGTCGGCGGCGTCGTGGGGGGTGTCGTCGGCGGCGTCGTCGGCGGCGTCGTGGGGGGTGTCGTCGGCGGCGTGGGAGGTACCGGATTCCGTGGCGGGGTCGGCGGAACCGGCGGTTGCGGCGGCGCGGGGGGCTGCGACGGCTCCCCTGGCTCAGACAGCTCCGGCATCGGCGCCGAAACGGCGGCGGTGGGTCCCACCTCCGGCGGGAACTCGAACTCGTATTCGTGTGGGGGATGCGGGATGTGGGAACGGAAGATCGGCGGTTCCGGCAGATCACCGCGGGAGCGGTCGGCGTCCCCGTCGCCATTGTTTCCGTCGTCAGACCCGCGATCTCGGCCCGACCCGGAACCGCCCGCCGGCGCGGCCTCATCGGGATCTTCCTCAGCGCGATCGCGATCCGCGTTCCCGCGGTCCTTGCCACCGTCGGATTCGGTCTGTACCCGATCGCCGTCCTCATCCGGCGTCGGCTCGACGAGCCCCCGTTCGCGATCTACCGAGGCCGGATCACCCTGCTGCTCAGCAGGATCGACTCCGTCGCCGACGGGTTCCCGGCGCACCGGCGAGCCGGTCTCGACGGTCTGCTCCGGATCGGTGGCCTTGCGATCGGGAGACGACAAGGCCTCGACTCGGGACTCGGCACGCGCCAGCTCCTCCTCGATGCGCGCGACTTCCGCCTCTGCGGCCAGGTAATCGCGTGCCGCCTGTTCCAGTTCGGCGACCTTGGCCAGGCGTGCTTGCTGTTGGGACACGTCCAGGGTGCGGGCCCGCAGTTCCTCGGCGCGCGAAGCGATTTCGCTCTCGGAGTTCAGCTCGTTCGGTTCGATCGACAAGCGCAGGCCCTCGGCGGCGTCGGCCCGCGCGGTTTCGGCGTTGTCGAGCGCACGCTGCGCCTGCGTCAACGCCAGTTCGAGGTGCTCGCGCTGTTCCTGGACAACGCGCAGTTCGTCGGCGTTGCGCCGGGCCTCCGCTTCGCGTTGCGCCTCGGCGTCCCGCTGCGTGTCGGCCTCCGGCAGTCCTGCCTGCGGCGTCTCCCCCTCGGTGCCGAGCAACTCGGGCCGCTCACTGCGCGCCTGCGCACGTGCTTGCGCGAGCTCGGTGTCGTGGCGTGCGACGTGCTGCTCGAGCACGCGCACCACCTCGGCGGCGTCCTCGAAATCGCGGAAGGCCTGCCCGAGGTCGTTCACCCGCTGCTGACCGGCCGCATCCGGTTGCTCCGCCCGCAGCTGCGCCAATCGTGCGTCGATGGGCTCGGCGGGGCCGAACAACCAGGCCGGGTCGAGCCCCAGGCTCTGTTCCAGCGCGAGCAGGGCGTCGGTGCGCGCGTCCAAAGTAGCTCGCGCCTTGGACAATTCGAGCTCGTAACGGTCGCGCGGCAGGAAGGGCTCCGGCTCGCGCAACGGTGCGACCGCATACGGAATGTCCTTGCGCCAGCCGGTCAACGGCGGCCGGTCCGCGTCCCAGTGGAAGCCGAGACCGACCGCGTGGGTGTTCGCGTCGTGCCAGGTCCGCTTCTTCACGTTCTCCGGATCGCGCAGGAACTCCGACTCGGCCAGCGCGTCGTACAACAGCACGATGTCACGCTTGTCCGGCTTACCCGCCTCCAGTCGGATGATCGCCTCGGCGACGTCGGCCAGCTGATCCATCCGCTTCAACACCAGTCGACCGTTGGGGTCGGTGTAGTCGGTGACCAGATGCTCGTCGTTCATCAGATGATCGAGGATCTGCTGGATCTGTTCGATGGTGAACTGCGGTGGGGGCAAGGCACCTTCGGCGGTGGTGTCGTGCCACATGCGCGGCGCCAGCTCCTCGGCGATCCGCGTGATCTGCGCATCGCTGACGCGGCCGGTCTGCTGCGCGTCGATCAGCAGATTACGCAGGTCGGCGATGGTGTCGCGCACCGCGACTCGATCGTTGCTGTCGAACATGGCGAGCGTGCGACCGGCCAGCTCATCGATCTGCTGGTCGACCCTTCGCAACTGCTCGGCGACGTCGGCCCGGGTCGGGTCGATGCCGCGGTGGGTGTCCACCAACTCCTTGCGGACCAGGTCGATCAGCTTGCGCGCGGCGGCCGTCTGCTGGTCTCGGCCGTAATGCGCCAGTTGCTCGTGGATCTTGTCGGCGAGCTGGTCGTCGGCGCGGAACCGGTCGTATTCACCGTCGGCCCAATCCTGGACCCGCTGCCAATCGGCAATCTCCCGATCGAAGGTCCGCTGCAACCAGGCGGGGATTTCGACGTGGTTGTACAAGTGCGTGTGTTCGTCCGCGTCCCAACTGCGGAACATCGGCTGAATATTGGTCTCCGGTGGCTTGTGCCAATCGAATCCGGACCACACCGTCGCGAACGGTGGCAGCTTCTGCAGCCACGGCCGCGCCTTGATCCAATCCCCGATCGCCGGGTGCCGCTGGATCCACCGCTTCACCATCGGGACATCGATCGCCGCCAGCAGGGTACGGATATCCCGTTGGATGGCATAAAAATCCGAGCCGATGTGCACTTCGACCAGCGAGTCCTCCGGGACACCGGTCTGGAAGTACTTCGCCGGAATGTTCATCGGATTCATCGGCAGCATGTTCTTCGCCATATGCCCCGGCGGGATATCGCTGAACGGCGTTGCCAGGTCATTGATGTAGTCGGCGAGACCGGCCCACCAGTCCGGGTCGCCCGGGTCGTAGCCCGCCAGGTTGTCGCCCCGGCGCAGCTTGCCGTCTTCGCCGACATTGACCGACCAGTCGGGCCTGCTCGGGTTGACCGTATGCCAGTCGCCTGCACTGTCGCGCCAGCGGACCAGCAGCATGCCGGGCTCGCCACGGAGCCAAGGCGTCTCCGTCCGCTCCAGCGACGGGCCGGGGTGCACGACCGCGTCCCGACCCGGCTCGGTCTGCCGGTATTCGATCTCCGGACGACGCAGCATCGCCTGCGCGACTGCGGCATTCGTACGAATCGCGTGCTCGAGCGCGGCATCGTGCACGGCCCGCGGCTGCCCGGACTCCGGCTGCCTGCCGAAGACCACGATGCGCGGCCGATCGCCGTCGATGATGCCGACCCGGTCGGTCGCCATCCAGCCGCCCTCCTCCTTGAGGGTGTCGCGCCACTCGGTGATCTCGTGCCAGCGATCGGTGACCTGTGTCATCTGATCCTGCACCCGGCGCATCGAGTTGTCGGCGCGGATCACGTCGGCCGCGGCGTCGGCGAGCACGCGCACCATCGCGGGCCGGTCGGGATCGGTTCCGTCGTCGGTGCGCAACTGGTGCTGGATCGTCTCGGCCAACCTGCCCGGGTCCGGGCCGAGGTCGGACAGCGGAATATCCAGGCGCTCCGCGAGATCTTCCATGACCGCGCGGCGCGGCCTGCTCTCCTGGAAGATGGCGGCCCGCCGGGCCGCAAGCCGATCCAGTGCTGCGACAACGTTATCGGCGAGCGGGCGGTCCCGGTTCACGCCCTCGCGCTGTAGCTCGGCGAGCCTGCTGTCGATCCGCTCGACCACCTGGTCGAGGCGGTTGAACTCCTCGACGGCCTGGACCAGTTTGCGGATGGCGCGGTCACGCAGCTCGCGCTCCGGCCCGGCCACCGGCTCGTGCACAACTCGGGCGGGGCTGTCCAGGCTGGCGGGCACCTGCACCGTCCTGGTGCGCGACTCCTGGTGCAGCTCTAGCACCTTCCGGGCGAACGCATCACCGGTCAGGCCGGTGGTGCCGAGCTGCCTGGCGAGTTCGTCCCGCGTCGCGCGGGCAGATTCGCGTGCCCGCGCACGCTCGCCACGCTCATCGAGCAGGCGGTCGTATTCGGCCTCCGCGGTTTCCAGGCGGACCGAAGCGCGCTCGGTATCCAGCCGGGTCAGCTCGGCCACCAACCGTACGAGCTTCTCCTCGATTTCGGGCACCCGGTTGGCCAATCGCTCCAGTTCACCTGCCCGAATCACGTCGTAGGGCAACTGTTCCGGGCCGCCGACGCGCTGGGCACGCAACTCGCGCAGCGTCTCGTCGAGATTGTCGCCGGGGCGCAGTGCCGCCCAGTCATCGGCCGGGTCGACGCCGAGGAGTGCGGCCAGCTCGTCACGCCTGCGGATCGCGGCGTCGCGTTCCTCGATGGCGAGATCGCGCGCCTCGGTCAGTTCGGTGCGGCGCTGGGCGAGGTCGGCCTCGCGCGCCGCCGCGTCGGGTGGCGGGGTGCCCTCGGGTCGCGCAGCACCGTTGGACTCCGGTGCGCCTTCCTGTCGCGAAGCACCGTTGGACTGCGGTGGGCCCTCGGGCGGTGGTGCGCTGCTTCGATTTTCGGGAGCGCCGGGACGTTCGGGACCACCAGGGCGTTGCGGGCCGGCACCCGGCTGGTCGGGACCTTCGGCAGGGGGCGGATCGTTGTCCGGCCGTACGTTCTGCTCGATCTTCGCCAACCGGTCGAGGACCGACTGATGCCAGTCGGGATGACCGGCGAACTCCGGTGCCAGCGCCTCGATCCGGCGTCGCATCTCGGCGACATCGGCCGCGCTCAGTGGGTGCTGGTGCCAACGCCACTCGCCATCGGCGCCACGCTCGAGGAAGTGGTAGGCGAACCCGCTGGAGGTCTCGCCGACCGAGCGGCGTCCATTGCCGAAGGCCAGGCTGTGGTCGATGGCGCTGATGAGTCCGTCCGCGGTGACCAACCAGTTCGTCATGCCACGGTCCGGCATGCGGATCAACACGTCGAGCAGGCCGAGACGAACACCGGCAGGGGTGTCGGTCAACCCGGTCTGCTGTGGGCTCCACGCTCCCGGATGCAGTGCGCTCGCCCAGTCACCGGGCATCACCTGCATGTAGATCACGTTGTCGCTGACGCGCACGATGTGCGGCACATTCGCGCCGACCGCGCGACCGACCAGCGCCGCAAGCACTTCCGCGTCGGCGTGCAGCACATTGTTGAGCGTCTTGCGAATCAGCTGGGTGCCGTCCTCGAAGGTGATCAGCTCGACCCGCTCGGCCATGTCGAGCGCGCCTTCACTGAGCACCCGAATCTGCACTGGTTCGCCCGAAGTCAGCGCTGCCTCGAACCGAGCCACCGCGCGTGCCATCGCCGCCGCACCCGGATCGGAGCCCTGCGGTTCCTCGGCGGGTCGGCGCTCCGGCGGACGGTGACCACCGTCGTCGCCCGGGTCGCCCGCCGTCGGCGGCATCGGCGGTTGCGGCGGCTTCTTGCCGCCACCCGCGCCGTCTGCCACAGGCTGGGCAGGCTCTTCCGGTGTAGCTGCTTTGACCTCGCCGGGGGTCATGGCCGGCGGCGATACCTCGCCCGGCTTATGTGCTCCCGCAACGTCGTCCGGCTCGCCCGCGCGTGGTGGTGCTTCGCTACCAGGCCGCGCCGGTGCGCCACCGGGCTGTTCGGGTGTGCCACTGCCGTGCGGTGTCGGTGTGCTGCCTGCCTGTCCCGGTGTACCGCCGCCAGGGCGTGCCGGTGCGCCACCGGGCTGGCCCGGTGTGCCGCTGCCGGGAGCAGGTGGCGGTGCCTGCGGCGGCGTTCCGCCCTGCGGGTCCGGGCCGCTCGGCGGAGCCAGGTCGACGATGGACACTTGACCCTGGTCGTCGACCAGCACTTGCCGGTAGATGACCTCGACACCCTGTTGGGCCAGCGACTCGCGCAGGTCGTTGCCGATGATGTGCCCCGCCGCCCGGAACGGCGAAGCCACGAGCACCCGCCGCGGTTCGCCCGGCAGAATGGCGACGCCGTCCGAATCACGAACCGGCTGTCCCTCTGTGGCAAGCAAGTCCCGTGCCGCGACCGCCGCCGCCTCGACCCGAAAGCCGTTCAGGGCTCGCACCGATTCGTGGTACTGCTGGAGCGCCCTCAACGCCTCCTTGGTGGTCCGCGCGATGTCGGCGTAGTGCCGCTGTGCCGCGTGCAGATCGTCGAAGTACTGCACCATCTCTTCACGCGGTATGTGAACGCGATTGCGAAGTGCCGTGACCCGAGAGTCGGCGTCGGCCAGAATGTCTCGGGCTTGTTGCTCCAGCTCGTGTGGGCTCAGCCCAGCCGGATCGATGCCGATCGTGTGCAGCGTCGTACGCGCCTGGTCGAGCAGCTGCCTGCCTCTGTCGGCAGACGCAATGATCCGGTCGACCAAGCCCTCGAACTTCGGTGTCCGGGTCGTCGGTTCATAGGCGCGCGGATCGCCGACCGTCGACCACTGGTCGGGCTGCGCACTCGTGGGCGGACGGTTGCCATCCGGATCGCCCGGCTGCACAACTGTTTCGGATGGACGGCTATGGCTGATGTTGCCTTCGTCGCCGGACGCGGGTGGCTGCGCCGGCCTCTTCGCTGCGCTGTCCGTGCTCGGCTCGGGCGCCTCGGCAGCAGGCCTTGTTGTCTCGGCCTTCGGCGCTTCGCCGGGCTGCGATGCCTCGCCGGTCGGCGGCTGCTTCGCGGCACCACCGTCGCTCGGCGCGTCGGGTTCTGGGCGGGATGCGGGTAGCGGGGGCGCGTCCGGTGGATCGATCCGGTGCACCTGGGTGCGGCCGTCTTCGCCGGGGACGAGGCGGAAGACGACGACGTTGTCGCGGTTCGGTCCGACGAGGTCGGCGAGGTCCGGGCGTAGCGCGACGGCGCGATCGATAAACGTTGTCGGGTCGGCGGTTTCACCGCGCAGCACCACGGCGACCTGTCGCGGGTCGCCGGGAACGACGCCGACCTGCGGCACCTCGGGGAGCGGCTGGGCGCCTGCTTCGCGCAAGACGCCGTCCCTGAGTTGCTCGGTGAGCAACCGGTCCAGCTCGGCCGCGTCGCGCACGGCCTGGCGCTGCCGATCGAACGCGTCCTCGGCCTCGGCCTGGTCTCGCGCCTGCCGCAGCTGTTCCTCGGCCTCGTCCCGGACGCGCAGCGCCTCGGCCTTTTCGCGCTCCAAGCGGTCGATATCGTCGCGCCGTTGCTGGGCGTCGGCCTCGGCGGCGCGCTGCTGCTGCGCGGACGCCTCCGGCGGCACCGACGCCTCCGGCAGCGCGTTCGATTCCGGCAGCGCGTTCGGTTCCGCTTGCACGGCAGGCAGTTCCGGAGCTTCGCCGCGAACCGCCGCGCGCGCACGGGCCCGCTCGGCATCGTGCTGTTCGAGGCGCTGCTCGAGGGCCGCTATTTTGGGGGTGGCAGCATCGAATGCTTCGAGCGCGCGGGCCAGTTCATCGATGCGCTGCCGCCCCTCGGCGTCGGGCTGCTGTGCCCGCAGGTCGGCCAGGTAAGCGGCGGGATCGTCGCCGAGCAGTGCCCCCATATCGGCCCTGGCGGCCTGTGCGGCATCGAGCAGCGCCGTGGTGGTCGCCCGTGCCTCGAACAACTCCAGTTCGTAGCGGTCCCGTGGCAAGAACGGTTCCGGCCTCGTCAGCGACTCCGGCGTCCTGAGCGGTTCCGGCGCGTACGGGATACCCGCGCGTTCACCGGTCAGCGGCGGCCGGTTCGCATCCCAGTGGAAGCCCTGGGCTATCGCGTGCGCGTTCGCCTCGTGCCAGGTCGCGTCCCTGTTCGCGGGATCGCGCAGAAAGTTCGACTCGGCGAGCGCATCGAGCATGAGGACGACGTCCTCCGGTCGCGGCTTGCCCTTGACGATCCGGTCGATCGCCTCCGCCACATCGGCGAGCTGATCCATCCGCACCCACACCAGTCGGGCGTCCGGATCGGCATAATCGTGGGCCAGGTGCTTGTCGTGCAGCAGGTGATTGATGATCTGCTGCAGCTGATCCCTGGTGAACTCCGGGTATTCCTGCCGGGGCGGTGCCTGCTCGCTGTCGACGGTCGAGCCGCGGGGGAAGGGATCCGGCTTCGCGTGGTCTTCGATCTTCGGCAGCAGCGGGCGCATGCCGGGGGTCAGTTCGTCGACGATCCGGGCGATGTCCGCATCGGTGATGGGGCGGTCGTTCTTGATCTCCAGCAGTCGCTGCCGGATGTCGACGACGGTGTCCCTGACTTGGGCCGGGTCATCGGTCGGGAAGCGGTCGAAGGCATCCCTGGCGATCAGGTCGATGGCCTTCGCCAACTGCCGGTCGACGTCGGGACGCCCCAGGTCGACGCGTCGGTGCGAGTCGACCAGTTCCTTCCTGATGCGATTGACCAAATCCCGCGCACCGACTCGCCGCTGCTCTTCCCGGTAATCGGCCAGTGGTTCGACCATGCGGTCTGCGAGCTGATCGTCGGCGCGGAGCCGTTCGTATTCGCCGTCGGCCCATTCCTGGACCAACCGCCAGTTCGCGATATCGCGGTCGATCAAGCGCTGCAGCCACTCCGCGATCTCGGCCCGCTGCGGGTTGTTCGAGTGCTCGTCGGCGTCCCATCGGCGGACCATCGGCTGAATATTGGTCTCCGGCGGGCGATGCCACTCGAATGTCCGCCAGACGGTACCGAACGGTGGAATACGTTGCAGCCACGGTCGGGCCTGGACCCAGTCGCCGATCGCCGGATGCCGCTGGATCCAATCCCGCACCATGGGAACCTTTATCACGTCGAGCAACGTGCGCAGATTCCGTTGAATGGCGTAGAAATCGCTACCGGCGTGCACGGTGGCGATGTCTTCAGGGGGGATACCACCCTCGAAGTACGTGATCGTCGCGCCGATCGGGTTCATCGGCAGCATGTTTCGCGCTATCTGTCCCGGTGGGATGTCCGCGAAAGGTGTCGCCAAGTCGTTGCCGAAGTCGCCGAGCCCGCCCCACCAGTCCGGATCACCCGGGTCCTTTTCCTCCTTCGGGTCGAGGCCGCGTTCGCCGCGCCACTCGGCCTTGGTGGGATCCACCGCATGCCATTGACCGTTGGCGTCTTGCCAGCGAACGAGCTGCAGACCGGGGTCACCGTTGATCCAACCGGTGACGACACGCTCGATGGCCGGTCCGCGCATCGGCACCTGCTGCCACGAACCGTCCGGCTCGGTGACGACTTGCCGGTACTCGATGCGCGGCTGACGCATCATCGCGTGGGCCACCAGCGGTTCGGTGCGGATGGCATCGGCGAGGTCACGGTCATATCCGGCCCGCGGGTTGTCGAATTCCGCACGCGGACCGAACACGATGATCCGCGGCCGCTCGCCGAAGACGATGCCGACCCGGTCGTTCACCATCCGGCCGCCCTCGGCCGCGATGAGGTCGCGCCACAGGCCGGTAACCCTGGCCATCTCGTCCTGCAGCCTGCCCGCGGCGTTGTCGGCCGCGAGCACGTCGTCCGCGGCGTCCTGCAGCGCGTCGAGCAGGCGGTGCCGCTCGACGGACGCGTCGGTGTTGTCCGTGATCCGGTTCCGGTGATCCCGCAGCGTTTCTTCCAGCTGATCACGATGCGGACCGAGATCCGACTCCGGAATGCCGAGCGACCGCGCCAGATCCGCCATCACTGAGCGCCGTGCCTCGATATCGCGGAGGATCTCGGCGTGCTCGCGGGCCATCCGATCGAGGTTGCCGGTGAGGTCGTCGGCGGACGGTCGATCGCGGCCGATGCCCGCGTCGTGCAGTTGCGCCAGGCGCGCGTCCGTGTCGGCGACGGCCGCGTCGAGGCGGTTGAACTCCGTGACCGAATCGACCAGCTTCCGGACCGCCCGGTTGTGCTGTTCCACGTCGGCTTGCGAAACACGTTCTCGCACAAATTGTTCCGGAGAGTCCAGCGTGCCGGGGATCCGCGTCCGGCGCGTGCGCGCCTCGTCGTAGAGTTCGAGCATCCTGCGCTCGAACGCATCGCCGGACAGCTCCCGGACGCCGAGGCGGTCGGCCAGTTCGTCCCGTTTCACCCTGACGGATTCGCGCTCCCGAGCCAGCGCCCGCCGCTCATCGAGCAGGCGGTCGTACTCCGCCGTCGGGGTCTCGCGTCGAATGGCCGCTTCGCGTTCGGCGGCCAACCGCGCCAACTCGCTCTCGATCCCGGCGATCTCGGAATTCTTGTCGGCGACCCGGTTGACCAGCTGCTCCAGCTCGTTGATGCGCGCGAGCTCGCGCGGCATCTCCTCGCGTACCTCCATGGTGCGACCCCGCAGCTCCTCCAGGGTGCGCTGCACGAGGTCCGGATGCAACGCGACCCAGTCAGCCGCCGAGGAGACTTGGAGCCGCTCCGCCAGCTCGTCGCGCTGTTGCCGCAGCGCATCGCGTTCCGCGACAGCACGATCACGCTCAGCGTTCAGCGCGGCCTGACGGGCGTCGAGCGTGTCCTCCGGGCGGGGAGCGCCTGCGGTCTCCGGCTCGGGACGCGGGTTACCAGCAGTCTCCGGCTCCGGTCGCGGCGTACCAGCAGTCTCCGGCTCCGGACGCGGCGTACCAGCAGTCTCCGGCTCCGGACGCGGCGTACCAGCGGTCTCCGGCTCCGGACGCTGCTGGCCGCCTTCGCGCTGCGCCGGCGACTCGCCGCCGGGCCGCCGGTCGCCGGGGTTCGTGCCGTCGTCACCTGGATCACCCGGATCCGCTGCGCGCGGCGGTGATTCCGGCGGCTTCTTCCCGCCACCGGCACCCTCGGCCACCGGCTGCGCGGTGGGATCCTCGCGCGGCCAGACCTTTACATCGCCGGGATGCGGGACCGCACCTTCGGGCTCGGGAGTCCGATGCGCGCCCGCTTCTTCCGGCAGCGCCTCCGCCGAGGGCCGGGGCAGCACGCCGTCGGCGATCTCACGGGAGAACTCCGCGCGCATCGCCAGCATCCGCGCCGTCCATTCGGCGTGGTCGGCGCGCATCTGCGAGGCCCAATCGACGGGCTCGATATCCGCGATTCGCCGCATCTCGACCGCGTGCTCGGCGGCCATCCGCGCGCGCCATTCGGCGGTCTCGGCCCGCATGCGTGCGGACCACTCGTCGGTCGTCTCGCGGCGACCGCCGTCGTCGCCCGCCGCGTCCGGGTCGCGTGGCGGATCGGCCGCCATCCTGGCCGGCGCGTCGGTGGCCGGGTGCGGCGCGCCCTCCGGCACCGGAATCCGTTGTGGTTGAGCGCCATCCGCCGGTCGGCCGGCGTCGGCGTCCGGCAGCCGTGGGGCCAGTTGGTCGGGCCCCAGCTCCGCCAAGTCGATCAGCAGCTTGTGCATGACCCGCGCGGGCTCGCTGGCGCGATCACCGTTCAGTTCGACGTCGCGGAAGGCGTCGGCGACGGCTTCTCCCGGGTAGAAGACACCGTTCGCGTCGAAGCTGTAGCGGCTGAGCTGACGCAGCCAATTGTCGTAGCCCGCTTTGGTATTGGGGAGGGTCGGGTCCTGCGCGGCCAGCTGTTTGTAGTGGTCCTGCAGAACTTTGTCGACATAGGTCAGCGAGTGCGGGTCACTCGGATCGATCGGTCGCAGGCTGGCCCGCTGGCCGTGGAAGTCCACCGCGTGGCCGTATTCGTGCAGGATCATCTGGAAGACCGGACGATCGGTGAGGGACTGGTCGAAGCGTCCCTTGTTCACGCCAAGCTGGACTTCCTGCCGGAAGGTGTCCAGGCTTCCGACGAAATCCCTGCTGATCTTTATGGTTTGGGCATACCGCGCCCCGGTCTCGGGGTTGATGGCAGGCATTACCTGAGCCAAGGTCCGGTGCCGGAACGGTCCGATGCCGACACTGTCCAGCGCCACGTGCGGGTACTTGGTCCGCATTTCGACGACGCCCCTGGCGATTTCGCGCACCACCGCGGCATCGACACCGGGTTGATCGAACCCGTACACCAGCAGGCCGGTGTCCCTGGCCAGCTCCTCGCCGACCTGCGTCGCGTCCATCGACGACCACTTGTCGACGATGGCGGACTCCGGCTGACCACCGTCTGGGCGGTCCGCGCCATCGGTCACGTCGAGCGGGGCTGCCGGATCGCGCGGCGTCAGCCGCGAAGCGGATTCCCGCTCGCGCGACAAATGGTCGGCCGACATCCGCGCCGGATCGTCCGCCGCCGGTCGCGGCCTCGGCTCGGCTGCCGTGTCGGCTTGCGGACGAGTCGCATCCGCAGGACGTTGCCCCGGTTCCTCGACAGCGGGACGCGGCCTCGGCTCAGCCGTCGAATCCTTTTGCGGACGAGAGGCGTTCGGGTCTGTATCCCGTTCGCGACCGCCGACGGCATCCCCGACCGGCGGGGTCTCCGCAGGCTTACTCGGCCCTGCGCCCTCACGCGCTGCACGATCGAGGCTGCTCTGCAGGGTGGCATCGGCCGGCGGATATTTCGTGTGCCGATCGGTGGCGCTTTCCGCACCGGCGAGCATGTGATGGCAGTTGGCGCAGAACGGCGCGTCCCCGGCGCGGCCGCCGAACGGAAACTGCGGGGCGTGCAGCAGGGCCGCCATCGCACTGTGGTCGTCGGACAGTCCGGCGGCCCGCCGATCCCACAGCATCTGATTGGTGGCCTTGACCTCGGCGTGGCCGAGCGGCTCGTCCGGATGCGGGTACTTCTCGGTCGCGGGCGCGTTCGGGTCGGCGTCGTGGCTGTAGAGCTGAGACTCCATGCGCCGCAGATTGTCTACGAGAGTCGGGTGCAGGTCGGCCTCGGCGATGACATCGGAGCGCTTACCGTTGGCCGCTTCGTAGACGCGCCCGGTCTCGCGGTCGATGCCGACCGACATGCACGCGCCCTGCGCGTTTCGTGACAACACCTTGTCGGTCGCTGCCTGACGGTACGCATCCGCTCGCTCAGCGCCGAGCCTGCGAACGAAGTCGTCGACCGGCTCGGCGCCGACATGGGTGATGAGGTCGGTGTCCGGGTCGCGCGTTACCTGTGCCTCATCGAGGGTGCCCAGCGGATGACTCTGGACCGACGGCTCCGGCAGCGGGCCGCCGTGGTCCGGGATGATGAACGACGACGGACGAGTCCGGGGCGGCTCGTCGCCGTCGGCGGGACTGTCATCGTCGATCAGTGCGTCGTCGTTGTTCGGATCCGGTTCGCGTTGCGGCCCATCTTCATTGACCGCCCGCTGATCCGGTGGCCGGGGCCGCGTCCCGGATTCCTGTTGGGCGGTATCGGTACCAGCATCTTCGGGACCACGATCAGTCGTCGATCCGGCGTCGACCGGAGCGGCCGCCACCGGTTTGATCACCAGATAGCCGTTGTCGCGCGCCTGCTGCTCGCTGAATATCCCGGCGACGTCCTTGACGTTCGGGATCGGGCTCTGCCCCTCGTGCACGTCGACGAGCTTCATCAGGCCCTCGGGCGTAGTCGCCGCGACGTCGAGATCGCTGTCGGCGCGGAACGGCGCACCCGACTTCTCCGAGATGCCCGTTTGCCGACTGCCGAAAATCACCAGTGGCTCACCGGTTTCGGCCACCGATCGGCGTGCGGCGTCCAGCATTTCCGGCGTCACGCCGGGACCCGGTTCACCGATCACTTCGACGTCGGGAAGGTCTGTATCCCGCCGTCCGCTCTCGACCCGGTCGGGCTCGTCGGCATCGGCGGGCGGTGAGGTGTCGGTGAGTTCGTGGCGCGGACTTCCGGTACCGCCGTGCTGTCTGCCGTCGACCGGACGGCCGACCCTGTCGCCACTGGCCGCCGCGTTCGCCTCCGCCTCGAGGATTCGGAGCCGATCCTCGCGGCTGATCGGGTGATCCGGGCGACCCTCGGGTCCGCCGAGAATGATGGCGCGGGTGCCGCGGACTTCCTGCGGCGCCCGGGGCGGATAGCTGTGGTCGTCCACACCGGCGCCGACATCTCGGATGATGATCTCACCGCCGACGTTGAGCATTTCGTAGGCGTGCGCGCCGACGCCGTATTCGTCGCGACTCGAGTACGTATCGACGAGCAGCGCCGACGACCCGTCTCCCAGGTCGATCAATCGCTGGCGGACCGTCTCATAATCGGTAGGCCGCAACTCGCCGCCGGCCAAGGCCTCCAGCTCCCTGGACGTCATGCCGTCCGCGCCGATCGTGCGCTCCGGCAACCAGATCTGGTCGCCGTGCCGGTCGCGGAGGTCGATCAGGGAGTCCTCGCCGCACCGGCCGCGACGATCGTCCGGCTGGCCGGTCTGGTCGTCGGGCGAACGCGGGTGCGGGCCTGCTCCGGTGTCGGGCGAATCAGGCTGCGCCGGAGTGTGATCGGATTTGATCTCGCCGATGGTGTCCATCCGGACCGCAGGGCGATCGCTCGGGTTCAGGTCGAATTCGCTGACCTTGATTTTGCCGTGGATATCGACATGAACCTTGTGGTACTCGATCTTCAGCGTTCCATCGTGATGCGCCTTCAGCAGCTCCTCGCGCGCCTTCAGCAGATCGCGGCCCGCAGGCGAGTCGGGGTCGATACCGCGGGCGCGCAACGCTTCCGGGGTCTCGGTCAGGATCGTCTGCAGATTGGCATCCATCGCCAACGTCCGCCGCAGGTATTCCGGCGAACCCTGCTGCGCCCGCCCGTCCACGGTGTTGGCTCCGCCGAGTCCGGAGCCGACACCCTTGGCCTCGATGATCACCAGTTTCGGCGGGCCACCCTCCGGATCCGGTACCAGCACGGCGAGATCGACCAGATCGGGGCCGTCCTTGGCGCCGGGAAAATCGGTGAGGTTCACCGCGCCGGGATGCAGAGCTCGATCCAAGCCCCACGCCCGCGCACCGAGTTCGCCGAGGTCCTTGGAGAGCTGCACCATCCGCGGGCCGAGATCGTTGTAGTTCTCGGCGGTGGCCTGCAGCTCACGCAGCAGGGTGAGCTTGGCGACCTTATCCGCGGAGCTCAGGTCGGTGTCGTGCCGGATCTGATCCTTCAGATCATTGATCACGTCACCGAGCTTGCTGGCCTTCAGATCCGGGATCTCGGAGATCCCGTACTTCGCGAACTCGGGTATGAGCCGATCGACCAGATCCTTGGCATCCGCGTCGCGCTCGGCCTGCAATTTCAGTCGTTCCCGGGACAGGTCTTGCAGCTGATCCTGCAGCAACGAGTCGGCCAGGGTCATCGGCTGCGTCGGGTGGTACGGGCTCGCCGGACCCTGTTCTGCCAGGAAGGTGTACTTGTTGGTGCTGAGGTGATCCTCGATGAACTGACCGGTGCGGTAGTCGTGCAGGCGGAAACGCCCGTCCCGCCACGTGTTGTCCGGGTCCGCCGGATGGTGCCATTGGGCGTCCGAGCCGCGGTAGAACTGCTGACCCGCGGGCTGCTGACCGATACGAACCGGATCGACGGGGTGCTCCCCGCCCGCCATCAGTTCGTCGCGGACATGGCTCGGGACCGGATCGATCGGAGTGCCGTCGCCATTGAAAAGGATGGCAAGTGAGCGACTGACGTCCCTGGTCGGTGCCCCGCCCTCATCCCCGGTCAGCGTGGCGTCGCGGATCACGATGTGGCCGTTCTCGTACACCATCAGATACGCGTGCGCGCCGACGCCGTGCCGGTCCGCGGGGCCGCTGTAGACATCGACTACGAGCGCTGTCGCGCCTTCGCCCAAACTCATCAGACGATTCGCGATGGCGTCGGCGCCGCGGAATTCGCGCAGCGCACCACCTGCCGCCGCGACCAATTCGCCTGCCGTCATACCGTCGGCACCGATCGTGCGGGTGGGCAGGCGGAAGTTCTCGGCGCCGAAGCGTCGGATCAGATCGACCACCGACAGCAGGCCGCACTTGCCGCGCAGGTCGTCGTCGCCGCGCGGGCGCGGAGTTTCGCCGGAATCGGTGTCGCCCTCGGGTCGCGGCGATCCGTCCGCACGAGGTGCGTCGCCACCCGGATTCCTTGCGGGCGGGGCACTCCCGTCGGGGGTGACCACCAGCGGGACCAATGCGGGGTCGTCGGAGCCGCGACTGCGGTCGCTATCGGCATCGTCTGGGCGGACGGCCGGATCGTCATCGCTGCGCGGCGCCGAACTCTCGTCACGGGGGCGGGCATCGCCCTCGGCAATCAGGCCGGGTTCGCGACCGGCTCGCGGCCCTTCGCCGCTTCTCGACCGATCCGGTTGTGGTGCAGCGTCTTCCGGACGTTGCACGCCGTCTTCCGAGCGCGGGGCACTGTCATCCGGGCGCGACGCGGCATCGTCGGGACGCGACGCAGCATCGTCAGGACGCGACGCAGCGTCATCAGGGCGCGACGCGGCATCGTCAGGGCGCGACGCGGCATCGTCAGGGCGTGAGACAGCATCGTCGGGACGCGGGGCACCCGACTCCTGCCGGGGCGCGCCCGCGTCCGGCCGCACGGCGGCGGGTCCGTCCGGCGACTCGGCACGGATCTTGGCGTGCTCTCCCGCAGCGTCCGCGGACCGCTCGGCTGTCCGAGGAGCCTCGGCTCCGCTCGATTCCGCCCGAATGCCAGGGGTCGAACCGCGCTCTCCCGCACGGGGATTCGTGTCCGATACGCCCGCACGCGAATCGACACGCGGCCGATCGCCACCCTGTCGAGTTTCGGGTGAGCCCGCCCGCGAATCACCGGTGCGCGGTTCGGAACCCGACTGCGCGCGAGCGGGATCGGCGCTGCGGCCAGGATCAGTGCTACGGGCCGGCTCGGCGCCGCTATGCGGACGCGCCTCGCCCGGCACACCCGACCGAGGCTGCGACCCGTCGCCGCCGGTTCGGGCCGGGTCCGAGGTGAGTGAATTCTGTTGCGGGCCAGCCTGTCTCGACTCCGCCGGCGGCGGCGCACCGACGTCACCGCCCGCGTGCTGCTGTGGCGACACGCCCCGATCCGTGCCGGTGGTGCCGGACTCGCCCGCATTGATGCCGGACTCGCCACGGTCGTGCGCGCTACCACCGCGGTCGCCTGCGGCGGTGGAACTCTGGTCCGCACCCGCGGAGTGTTCCGGTGCGACGCCCGCGCGACTCTCGGATCCGCCGTCCTGGCGGCCGCCGTCCGCACCGCGACTCTCCGAACCACCCCCACTATCACGCTGCTGAGCTCCGCCGTCGCGCTGCTGAGCGCCACCGTCCTGCTGCTGAGCGCCGCCGTCGCCGCGACTCTGTGCGCCGTCGGACCGGCTCGCCGATCCATCGTTCGAGCTCTGCGACGCGGGCGCGTCGGCGGCCGAACTCCGGGGCGCGGAACCATCACCGTTCGACGTTCGCGACGACGAGCCGTTATCGGTACCGGCCGAGTTCTGGGTCGAGTTGTCGCCCGCGCTACTCGAGCGACCATTGGTCCCGCCGGTGCCCGCGCCGGCGCCACTGGCCGAACTCGATCCACCGCTTTGCGCACCACCGACCTGCGATCCACCAGAACCATTGGTGCCCAAGCCATTTGCCCCGGCCGGCTGAACGCCGGGCGCGTTGGTTCCTGCACCGACACCGGGTGGTGTCAGGGTGCCGAGCGAGCCGACTCGGGGCACGCCGATCGGGTCGACCCGTACCCCACCGCCCCAGTTCGGTGACGAACTGAAGTAGCCGCCCGACAGAGCTTTATTGCCGCCCGACATCGCGCCGTTGGAGATGCCCGCGGTGAACATGCGCGGATCGAGATTGCTGAACGCGCTGTCCCACCCGTTTTTGTAGACATCCAGAGCGAACTGCGGGAGTGCTCCGGCGACGGCACCCACGGTGCCAGCGGCCATTCCGGTGACCGCGCCGGCGAAGAAGGGACGCATCTTTCCCTGCAGCGCGTTCCCGAGCCGGTCACCGACCGGGCCCGCCGCGGCGCCGCCGAGACCGGAGGACAGGGCCGTCATCCCGACCTGACCCCAGTCGACGCCCTTCTTGCGGTGTCCCTGCCACACCTGTATCTGCTGAATGCCGAGGTCCTGCATGGTGCCGAGCGCCAAGTCGATGGCCACATGCTTCATGATGAATTTGGCGAAACCCGCCGAGAGCATCTTGGCGAGCGCTCTGCTGATCGCGGCCATTACCCGCTGCGCGATCAAACGAATTCCGAATCGCGTCGCCGCGATAAGTCCGACTTGCACGGCGGGCGCGGTCGGCGGAAAAAGCCACGCCGCCGCGAGCTCGATAGCGAGCAGACCGAGCGAGCTGGCCATCATCCATTTGGCGTATTCGATCTCATCGCCCACCTGGTCGGCGGATTCACCGATGCCGTCGAAAAACTCCGCCATCTTTTTGAGATTTTGGTTTTCCTGCTCCTTGGTGGCGCCGGTACCATTCCACATCTTGTCGAAGACGCCACCGATCTCGATGCGCGCCACGCCTTCTGGATACGCCGCGAGGGCCGCGCTTTTAGCGGCCATGATGTCGGCTTCGATGCCGCGAATCGCGTCGGCGGCCGCACGCCAGTCCCCAGCCAGGGCCCGCATACCGCTCTCGGAGCCCTCCGGCCAGTCGCTACCGGCGACCCAGCCGAGTACATCGACGACGCCGTCCCAAAAATCCGCCATATCTGGTCACCAACCGATCACCAACCGGAATCGGTGACCCCCGGCTTCGTCGGCTTGGCCCGCTCGATGGGTTCCACATTCTCGAAAGACATCCCCGCGTCTTCGGCCGCGACGCGATCCGGCGCATCGGGTTTGGACTGCGGCGCTCGCTCTGCCGTCGGCATCAGCGAGCTGACATCCGGCATGCCTTCGACGAGGTCGGACAGCTTCGGCAGCCGCGCGCGGTCCTGCTGGATCGGCGCCATCAGCTCCTCGGTCCGACGCATCACATCGGCGGTGGCGTCCTGGGTGGCTTTGAGGATCGCGCGGGCCAGATCCGGGTACTCGAGATCTTCTACGCCGCGACCGAATTTGAGGTCGATGAGGACACCGTCGGCGTTCACCGACACCGTGACCCGGCCACCTCGCTCCGAGGCTTTGCCGACCAGGGCCATGCGCTGGCGCTGCACTTGCGCGATCGTCCGAAGCTGCGACTGCACCTCGTCCATGAGCCCCGCGACGTCGCCCCGCGAAAAATCATGCGTCACAGCGATCGACCTTCACTCATCGGTATTCGAAGCCCTGGCGGTTGCGTTCTTCCAAGATGTTCTGGATGTCGTCGGCTACCTTCGCCTGGGAGTCGGCCAAGCCGCTGAAGACACCGGACATCCCCTCTTTGCCGTTCTCGCCGACGGCGAAGTCGTGCATGTTCTTCTTCGAGGCGATGTAGCCGGGCTGCCCGTCGGCGCCGTCGGCGAACTGCTTGCCAAGCTTGTCGTTGCCCCAGGGTTGCCCACGACCGGCGACCGCAGTCTCCAGATTCGACCATACTCCGGCGACGCGGTCGCCGACATGCCGGGTCTTACCTGCGGCTTTACGGAATGCGGCGGGATCGACCTCGAACTTCTCCGTCATCGCGAACCCCTTCCTCACTACCGACCGGGGCCACGAAGCCCTCGTTCACGACCCGGTCGCCAATTCATGCGTTGTTCATGCGTGAACCGGCGATCGGTCAAACAACCGTAACACCAACAACACTCGCCGACCACTCCGAACAGGTGAACTACCGCGCCCCAGAAACTAGGGGCATACCTGGTCAGACACCGTCCGCACCGGCGCCACCCGCGGCGTCCGGTTGGCCGGCCCGCGGGATCTCATCGATCAGCACCCCGTTTTCATCCCACTTCTTCCTGGAGACCAGCTTGCCGGGCCCGTCGAACACGCTGACCTCTTGCAAACGTCCATCGGGGTACCATTCACGCCACTCGCCGACGGGTCTATTTCTGGCGACCATTCCCGTGTGTTTCGGAGCGCCATCCGGATACCAGCTCTTACTGGGTCCCTCTTCGAAGCCGTCGACAAATGTCCACAAGCCGATGATCGTCCCGTCGACGCCCCGTTCTACCGCCTCACCGGTATACCGTTCGCCCCGATAGAACATCTGGCTGTATTCGTTGGACATATCCGCGTCCGGATCGTCGACGTCGATCGGTTCGCTGTCGGTCATCGCGTTGCCTCCACCGCGCTGTGCCGCTGTTGGAATCGTTGCTCGAACTCCGCGATATAAATGGACGGCGCCACCGATGACGAAGACTGCTCGAGCACACCGTCGTCGGCGATGTAGAAGATCGCCCGGCCGATCGCGATCTCGCCGGGCCGGGTCGGCACATACACCATCCAGCCCACGCTGATCCGATCCGCGCGCAGGTCCTCCAGTGGGTAGCGCGAGGTGTCCGTGCCGCTGTCGACAAGGAATTGACGGACTCGGGCCAGCGCGTCCTCCTGTGGCATCGGCTCCGGCAGCGTCAACGTCACGCCGGCCATGGTGAGCTGGAAGAAGGCGCCGTCGACGTCGAAAGCGCCGTCGGCGCCGAAAACATCGACCAGCGTGGCGCGGGTGGCGACCCCGACCTCCGCGGCCGACACCAACGTCGCGGCAGCCGCACGCTGCCGCTGCGTCACCTGCTCGCCGAGCACGCCGCAGACGATGTCGACCACCGTCTCCGAGCTCCACATGCCCGGTACCGCATCGCTCAACTCGTCCGCGATCGGTGACTCACCGCGATACCAGCTGCCACCCTCCCACCAGTAGCAGAACGACAGCAGCCCGCCCGCCACGCGCGCGTTGAGGACCGCGTTGGCGACCCACTCCGGCGCACCGGCGTACAGCTGCGGCATCGGCTCGCCGTGGTTGTAGACGCGGTCCAGCGCGGGGGCGTTCCACACCCCGCCCGAGAGCACAGCTCGTCCGCCGGGCAGCGAGTACAGGGTGGAACCGCTGCGCTTGAGACCCTCGAACCAACTCATCGACGGCAGCACCCGCGGTCCGAGTTCCGATCCGGCGGCGACGAACGCGGCGGCGATGACCGCCCACCGGGCGGCCATCAACGGGAAAGCCGGGAAGTCATCCACCGACTGCACCCCGCGCCTGCCGACGTCCCGATCCGCCCTGGCCTGCACCGCGGCCTGCTGCGGCGTGCGGGACTGGCGGTCGCCGTGGTTGAGGTAGGCACCGAGCCAAATCGGCAGGGTCGCACGGGGATACACCTCGAGGTCCGCACGGTAGATCTCCGGCGGGAACAACTGCTCGTCCGGGAAGGGCTGGTCACCGTAGTCGTAGTCGACCTCGACCTGTCCGGTGTTGGTCAGGGTGAGCAGGTAACGCCACCACGGTCCATCGCTCAACTGGGCCGAGAGGTGCCGGTGCTCCCTGATCAGCGCGAGCACCTCCTCCGGCGGAAAGGCGCGCGCGACGCGGTCCTGCTCATCGGTGAACACGACCAGCGCCACCTCGGCGCCCACCGCCATCGCGAAGACCGCCTCCAACCGAACCCAGCCCTCCGGGCCTGCCGCGCCGAGTTCACGAGCCACCTGATGGCTGATCGCGGCGGCTCGCTCCGCGACATCCTCGGTCGGCGCCGCGGCCCCGGCGAGGGTGAAACCTACATCGGGAAGCTCGCCCTCGCCCTCGCCCTCGCCCTCGCCCTCGGCGTCCGAGGGCGAGTCCGCGTCCTCGGACACCAGGAATCGGCGCATGAACGCCAACTGTTCGGGGGTCGCTTCGTCGGGCGACAACGAGCCGGGATCCTCCTGCTTCGTAGCCGGTTCGGCGCGGGGCTGGTCCTGCGAAGCCTCGTCGTCTGATCTGGTCACGTCGCGGATCTCTCCTCAAATCTGGCACACCGAACACCAGCCGACCCCGCCGGGCAAGCCGCTCGGAATCATCCTGGCACAGCGAGCGGCGCCGCGAGCGCCGAACATCGCGCGGGCGGTGCGGCCTCGGTGCGCTCAACCAGCGCGGACCGGCGTCAGCTTGTTCGGGACAACCCGAGCGACGGCAGTTCCATGGGGCTATTGCCTGCGTTTTCGTTCCACGCGCGATAAGCCAACGCCGAGGGTTCCGAAATGCGGTACGCGTCCCGCAATCCGGTGACCACCATCGCCACCAGCCGCCGATAATCGGCCGACGCCATCGGCCACGGCGACTCGATCCACCAGTTTCCGAGGTGGTCGAAGTCCGGCGGCTGCCAGCCCGCGCCGGCGATCAGCTCATTACCCTTCTCGCCCGCCTGCACGGACGGCTCCAGCCATCGGTCGCCGCCGAGCTCTGCGGCGAGTACGTCGTCGAACTGGCGGAACTGCGCGTAGCGCGCGACCTCCGAGGTCGGGGCGGACTCGGCGATGATCACCACCGCGCCCGCGGGCAGGCCGGCCAGCTCCTCGGCCAGCCCGTCTGCGAATTCTTCCCACCCGTTCACTCCGCGTCCTGACCTTCGAGCTCGACGGCCTGGTCACGCAGCGCGAGCTTGGCGTTGGTCAGCAGCGTCAACTCGACCGCCGACTTGACCTTCTGCAGCACCAAGGTCGTTTCTGTTCCCGCCCAACGGATCTCAGGGGACGTACCCGGCTTCCGCGTGGTCGGCTCACCGAGCGCACCGGTCAACGCGGCACTCATCCTGACGAAGGCGTCGCGGGTCTGCGCCTGCCCCGGCGATGTGTCGCGTCCATCACCGGTTACCTCCACGGTGATGTAGTCCGCCCGGCCGTCCCAGCCGATGATTCCCGCGCTGTCGAACCCGAAAATGGCATCGAACATGACGAACTTCGGTTCGGCCACCGCTATTTCCCAGCCGAAGGTATCCGCTACCTGAGCAGCGTCGTCCATTCGCCACGACCACTCCAGGGAACGCAGCTTGGTAGCCAGGTCGACGATCTCCTCGTCGGTCAGTGCGCGCCATTCCGTCATGCGATCACCCTAGTTGTACCGTCGGACCTCGTCTTTCCGCGCGACCGACTGTGCCACAACGGGTAGGCAGATTCAACAGTGACGGTCGAGCGTCGGCGGACCGCTACGCCGAGCGCGGACCGCGAATGAGCTGCGTCTTCTCGATCTCGGCGACGAACTGCTCGACCGCTTTCAGGGCAGCGCGGGCTTCCGGCATGAACCGATGGCCTACCTGGAACACGTGGAACATGCCCGGCCACAGCTGCACCTCGCAGCGGCCGCCCGCGGCGCGTTGCGCGGTGCCGAAGTGCTCGGCGTCGGCGCTGAGCATTTCGCTGGCGCCCGCCTGGAGCAGTATCGGCGGCAAGTCGGGGCCGACGTGGGCGGCCACGTTCAGTCGCGGATCATCGAAATGGGTTGTGCCGGTGTAGAGCCCGGTCATTCTGGTAGCGAGGCCCAAGGACATGAAGACGTCGTTCACCTCGGCGCGGCGGGCGTCGGCCAGTGCCCAGGTCGAATCGACCAGCGCCGAGAAGCCGACGACTGCCTTCGGTTGCGGTAGACCGAGTTGGCGTAGTTGAACGCAAAGCCCGAGGGCCATGTGCCCGCCCGCCGAGTCGCCCATGAGCACGATGTCTTGCGCGGCGTGGCCCTGTTCGAGCAGCCAGAGGTAGCCGTTGAGCACGTCGTCGTGGGCGGCGGGGAATCGGTACTCCGGAGCGCGGCGATAGCGCAGTGTGAATGCGGACCGGTCCAGTCGTCGGGACAGCTCGGAGACCAAGCCGCGATGGGTGGCCGGGCTGCAACCGACGTAGCCGCTGCCGTGCAGGTAATAGATCAGCGATTGACCCGGCCGCGGCACCGGGCCGAGCCACTCCCCCATGGCCCGGCCACGCGGGCCGGGCACATCGACCGGTGTGGTCGGCAGCGTTCGGTCGAACCAGATCCGGCAGGCGACGGCCAAACCGAGCCGCGCGCCGGCAACTCCGTACCGGTTGGCGGGCAGTCGGGCGCCCAGTGGGCGGAGCGTGGACTGCATCGCGAAGATCACGCCACGACTGGCCATGGATACCGGATCACCTTTGATCATCTATAGATTGAAGCAATCCCGGCGGTTGCTGGCAATAACGGTTACAGCAACTCGGCAGAGTGCACAGAACAGGGCACTACCTGCTGTGTAGTGGCACATGACGGGCCTTTCTTTCCCGGCCGTCATGTACCACTGGCCCCGTGCGGTCAGGCGAAGATGGTGGCGCGGCGGGTGGGATCGGCGACGACGTCACGGACCAGCAAGCCGAGATCCATGTCGGCGGGCAGGGACCGGTAGGCCAATGTGGCGGCCACGATGCCCGCGACGCTGACGACGAATCTGGTGTTGCGCTGATCGGCGGGGTACCAGTCGACGGTGACCGGGTCGTCGAGATCAATGTCGCGCTCACCGATACGCAGTGCCAGCCTGCCGTGGTGGCGGTACAGCACTACCAGGGCTTCGCCCAGATCGCCGTAGACGCCGCCGAGGCGACTCATATCGGCGGGGGTCGCGCGCAGCGCACCGGACTGCGGGTCGAACTCGGCGAACACGCCGTAGCCGACGTAGGGCCGCACGACAATCGTTGTGCCGCTGAGATTGTCACTGGTGTACGACCGGCGGGCATTGGCGTTGCGGCCGCCGTCGCCACCCTGCGGTGCACCGTTCATGGGTGGCACCGGAGCGAAGGGCGGCAGCGCCGAACCCGGTGAAATCGGCTCGCCCGCTGACGGATTCGATGGAACCGGCGACCACGGTGGCACGGAACCAGGAGGAGCCGACAGATCCGGAGCCGGAGTCGACGAGTGCGGCGATGTCACCGATGGTGGTGCCCACGGCTGAGGCAGCTTCTGTTGCTCCGGTGCCTGAGGTGACTGCGGCAGGTTCGGCAGCTCAGCAGGCACAGGCAGGTTCGGTCGCGTCGGCACCTGCGACGCGGCAGAAGGTGCCGGTGGCGACGGCACCTCGGGCGAGATCGGCGAACCGGGTGGCAGCAACGTGCGGGGCAGCTCAGGCGATGCCTGCGGATCCGGCAATACCGGCGTCTGAGGCGGTACCGGCAAACCCGGCAGGCCCGTTACCTGTGGCGGCACAGGCGAACCCGGCACAAACGGAACATCCGGCAGCTCAGGCAACGCGTGCGGATCCGGCGACACCGGCATCTGAGGCGGTACCGGCAAACCCGGCAAGCCCGTTACCTGTGGCGGCACAGGCGAACCCGGCACAAACGCAACATCCGGCAGCTCAGGCGGCATGGGCAAACCTGGCGGCAGCGGCGGGCGCGGAACCTCGGGCGGCACCGGTAAATCCGGTGGAAGAGGCAGCTCGGGAAGCAACGGCAACCCCGGCGGCACCGACGGCGGCAACGGCAGGTCCAGCGGGTCAGGCAGATCCGGCGGCACCGGCAGACCTGGTGGTACCGAAACCGGCTGCGGCGCACGCAAATCCGGCAACTCAGGAGGCAAGGGCGGCCACGGCACTTCGGGTGGCACCGGCGAATTCGGCGGCACAGGCACCTCAGGAGGCAACGGCAAGCCCGGCGGCAACGGCAGATCCAGCTGGTCAGGCAAATTCGGTGGCACCGGCACCTGCGGCGGCACAGGGAGACCCGGTGGTACCGGAACCGGCGGCGGCGCCGGCAAATCCGGCGGCGCAGGCAAATTCGGCAGCTCAGGAGGCGTAGGCGGCACCGGCGGGCGCGGCGGTTCAGGCGGCGTCGGCGAATTCGGCGGAGCAGGTACCTCGGGAGGTGACGGCAAACCTGGTAGCTCCGGCACCTCCGGCGAGACAGGAAGACCCGGCGGTACCGGAACCGGCGGCGCAGGCGCATCCGGCAACTCAGGTGGCAAGGGCGGGCGCGGCACCTCGGGTGGCACCGGCGAATTCGGTGGAGCAGGCACCTCGGGAGGTGACGGCAAGCCCGGCGGCACCGGCGGCGGCAGCGGCAGGCCCGGCGGGTCGGGCAAATTCGGCGGCGCGGGCAAATCCGGCAGCTCGGGAGGCAAGGGCGGCCACGGCGGCAGCGGCGGGCGCGGCTCCCCGGGCGGCAGCGGCGAATTCGGCGGCGCGGGTATCTCGGGAGGTGACGGCAGATCCGGCAGCTCTGGCAACTGCGGTGGGATAGGCAGATCCGGCGGCACAGGCAGATCCGGCGGGTCAGGCAAGTCCGGCGGGTCAGGCAAATTCGGCGGCACCGGCGGGACCGGCGGCCAAGGAGGCAGCGGCGGGCGCGGAGGTTCGGGGGGTACCGGTGGACGTGGCGGTTCAGGTGGCACCGGCGGTTGCGGCTGTTCAGGTGGCACCGGCGGGTGCGGCGGCTCGGGCGGTACCGGTGGGCGTGGCGGTTCAGGTGGCGCCGGTGGGTGCGGCGGCTCGGGCGGCACCGGTGGACGCGGCGGTTCAGGGGGTCGTGGGGGCTCGGGGGGAGTGGGTGGTTGGGGGTCGGGTACGGGCCATGGTTTGGGTGCCCAATTCACCGGGTCAGGGAATTCGAACTCGTAGTCTTTGGGCGGATGTGGGATGTGTGACCGGAGTGCCCGGCCGGGCAACTGTGGGATGCGGCGCGAATCTCCTTCGCTGGTATCGGATTCCGGGGGCTCACCGGCGTTTCCGCGATTCGCCCGTGTACCGCCGTCGTCGGGTTCGGGTCTCGGAGCGGATTCGTCTGCCGATCCCGGCGTGCGTTGAGTGGGGTCCGGCTCTGTCGACAAAGCACGGTTGGCTGTCGGTTCGGTGTTGTTGCCCGACTCATCGCCGCCCGCAGCCGGATCCGGATGCTGCGACGGAAGGTGGGTCGATACTCCGTCCGGGTCGATCTCGGGTTCGCGGGAAACGGTCGGCTCGGAGTTGTTGGCCAGAGGGGCATTGCCTGCGCCGGGATCTGGATGCTGCGGCGGGGTGCGGCCTGCCGATCCTGCCGGGTCCGCCGGCGGGTCCTGTGGTGGGGCGGCGGTGGTGGGTGGCTGCTCCTCGGGGCCGTTGGCGGCGCGCCGCGCGAGTTCATCGAATTTGGCGGACATCTCGCGGTGTGCGTTTTCGAGATCCGCCATCAAGTGCTGGTGTTCGCGCTGGGCGGTGAGATCGTTGCGGATCTGTTCCAGGTGGTCCAGGACTCGCCGCAGTTCAGCGTCGGCTGCGTCGGCGTGACGCCGGTAGGCCTCATCGACCTTCGCCAGCTCACGCGCCAGCGCCTCATCGATCCTGGACTGCGGGTCTGCCGAATCAGGCTCGCGCCCAACGTCATGCGGATCGACCTGCGTTGCCAGATCGCGACCGACCTGTTCGAGGTGATCGAGTATTCGTTGCAGCTCGGCGTCGGCCTGCTCCGAGTGACGCCGGTAGGCCTCGTCCACCTTCGCCAGCTCACGCGCCAGTGCCTCATCGATCCGCGACACCGAATCAGCCGAACCCGACTCCGGCACAACATCACCCGAATCGAGCCGACCCGACAAATCACGACCGACCTGCTCGAGATGATCGAGTACCCGCCGCAACTCAGCGTCGGCTTCATCCGCATGACGCCGGTAGGCCTCGTCCACCTTCGCCAACTCACGCGCCAGCGCCTCATCGATCCGCGACACCGAATCAGCCGAACCCGACTCCGGCACAACATCACCCGGATCAAGTCGACCCGACAAATCACGACCGACCTGCTCGAGATGATCCAGCACCCGCTGCAGCTCGGCGTCAGCCTGCTCCGAGTGACGCCGATAAGCCTCATCGAGGGCGGCCACCTCGCGCGACAACGCTTCGTCGATCCGCGAGCGTCCGTCCGGTTCCGTGTCCGAACCGGATCGGTCTTCGCGCACTTCCGGTTTGCCGGTCGACGGATCCTCGGGTGCGGGTGGCGGTGTCTCCGCCGGACGAGTGGGATCGTCAGGCTTGTTCTCCGAATTCGGCTGTTGCTCAGCTCTACCCGGGGTGTCATCCGCCTTTGTCCCGGGTGCTTCTACGCGTGGCTGACCGTTGCTACCCGATCGTTCGGCGGCACCGCCTGAACTGGGCCGTCGGGGCGGTGGGTCGCTGGGGGTCGAGGTCGGGGCGGGTCCGTTCTCGTCGGGTCCGTCTGACGGAGGCGGCGTGGGAGGACCTTCACCGGGACGCCCGGACTGGTCGCTCGAACCGAGGGACTCCGGTGCTCGGTAGAACTCCGCCGTCAGGTCGGCGAGGTCCCGGATTTGCGCCGCGCGCTGCAGGACCTCGTTGCGCATCTTCGTGATTTCCGCGGCCAGCTCGCTGGGGCTGAGCCCTTCGTGTTTTTCGATCTTTCCATCGCGATACGCCTCGTACACCTTGCGGAAGGTGGCGTCGTCGGCACCGGCGAGATCGACGCCGACCAGCCGGGCCCAGTCCCGGTTGGGGTCGGGTCGGTTGCTCGCGGCGTCGCTGTCGCGATCCCACGCACCGTCGCCGTCCGGTCGCCTCGGATGGTCGGCGAGCGTCTGGCCGAAGTCGAGCGGATCCCCGGAACTCAGTGCGTCGCGGATGATGTCGCGCAGTGCGTGGATCGCGTCGGGGTCGTGCACCGGCGGCTCGCCGGTGACGCGTGGATCGGCGGATAGGTCACCGCGCGGCACGTCGGAGTATGGGTCGCTCCTGATCAGGGCGTCCGCGTACTCCCTGAGCGCGTCGGTCAGCAGGTCTTCTTTGCCGTCGCGTTCCATCCGGGCGAGCAGCTTGCGTAGTTTCTTCGGATCCAGGCTGTTCGAGTCCAGCCCGTGCACGAGGCGGCCTGCCGCGTTCTTGGTGTACTTCGGCGGGAACAGCTCCGACGGCGGCACGCCGAGCCGCTGCGCCAGCTGGTCGCGCGCGGCGACGAAGGCGGCTGGGTCGAGATCGCGGAGTTGCTTGGCGTAGGCGACGAGGTCGGCTACCTGCTGTGCGCGCAACGCATTGCGGAAGTCGCTGTCGGTCAGCCCTTCCGCGAGGCGCTGCGGGGTCAGCTCCGCCTCGGGAATGCCGAGGCGGGTGGCCAATTGGCTACGCGCATCACTGATGTCGTTGAAGGACGCGATGTCGTTCATCGAGCGCGCGAAGTCGGCGAGTGCCTCGATCTGCCCGGCCCGAACGGCGTTGTCCAGCTTCAGATCCGCGATCGTCTGCGCGAGCCGATCGGGGTGCAACGACTCCGGGCCGAGCCCGAGGGTCTGCGCCAGATCCACCAGTTCCGCGAGGATTTCGGCGCGTGGCCGCGACGGCGCTTCCGGAGGGTCCCCGGCGGCTGGTTCGCTGTGCGGTATGTCGGCCGGGTCCAGCACGACGAGCCGCCACTGACCATCGCTGTCGCGCACCAGGGTTACCGCGAGCTCGCGACCGTCGATGGTTTCCCGATGGTGGTAGATGTCGGGAGTCTCGACCGGGTCGAGGTAGATCCGGCCGGCCCGGTCCGTACGCGCGGAGTGGTAATCCACTTGGACTTCACCGCGATCGAGCGCCTGCGCGAGGTCCGGGTTCTCGGCGAGCGCCCTGGCCAGCGCGGCGGAGCGATCCTGCGGCCCATCGATGACCACGAGCCGATCCGGCACCCCCTCGCCAACCGGGATGCGGACGACCTGGTCGCCGTACGGCTGCCCGATGGGTGGCTGATCGTCGGATTGGGGATACAGGCGGAACTCGGCGGCCTCGGCGAACTCGGCGACCCGCTCGGCGCGGGCCTGGTTCTCGGCCCGTAGTTCCGCGAGCCGTTGGGTGCTCAACGTGTCCAGGTCGAGCCCGAACATCTGTGCCCAGGTGGACAATTCGTCGCGGAGCTGGTCGCGGCGCAGTGCGTGCTCGAAGAACGCGCGCGGTCCCTGGTCACGACCGAGTTCGTCGTCCTCCGGCCCGATATCACCCCATTCCTTCAGCGGGTCCGCGCCGTTGCCGACCGGCGTGTAGTTCTGCACGCCGGGCGAACCGTTGAAGGCCGCGTTGATCTCTTTGAGGAACCGGCCCATCGGGTTGTCGTCGAAGAAACTGACTTCGTCGGCGTACGGGACGGGCTGACCGGCCGGGTCCGGAGCGCCGCGCCGGACGGGACGCTGGTCCGACTCGTCGAGATCGTCGTCGTCGTCGAGAAAGTAGTCCTCGTCGTCGTCCTCGTCGCGCCTGCGTGCGTCGGGCCCCTCGAGTTCGCCGGGCGGTCGATTCCGCTGCTCGCTTTCGCCGAGGGCTGGTCGCGAGTCTCGTCCCGCCACATCCTCTGTGGTGTAAGGACGAGTCTGTTCCTCGTTGTAGCGCCGGAACGCGTCTGCGAGTCCTTCGATCGCCGCGGCTTCGCGCAGCGTGCGGTACTCCTGCTCGTCGATCAGCCTGCGGACCGTCGCCGGATCCTCGTCGGGCAGATCGAAGCCGAGCCGATCGGCCAGCTCGGACAGCGACTCGTTCTCCGGTGGTGGCCCATCCGGCTCGGCCACCGGCTCCGGCGGCGGGGGCGGTTCTTGCTCGAGCGCCCTGGCCTCCTCCTCGGAGACCAACCCCAACCGCTCCATATCGTCGACGATCCGCTGACGTTGCTCCGGATCGGCGACGGTGAGCGCGTCTTCGAGAACGGCTCTGGCTTTCTCCGCCGAAATCCGTTGCACTTCATACAGATCGGTAATGGTCTGCCGAACCAGCTCGGGGTCGGCATCGCTGACCCAGAATCGATACTCCGCACCGTCGGCGGTGCGCGGCGCTACGTAGTCACCCGCCGCGTCGGGAACGCGTCCCGACAGCTGACCCAGAATCGGGACGTGTTCGCGGTTCAGCCACATCGTCGCGCCCTCTTTGAGGATACGAGCGACGTTGGGCGCGCCACCAGAGCCTTCCGGAGCGGGGGCGGGTCCCATGGTCGGGACATCCGGGTTGGGCGGCGGAGTCGGCGCGGGAGCCGGGGGCGGTGGATCGAACAGGTCCGGTGCGGCGACGGCGCCGTCACGCAGAGCGGTCTGCCCGCGGCCGTCCTCGCCCGATCCCGACGGATATTTGGGGTTGTCGCCCTGATAGCCCCGCACGTAGGTCCGGTCCCGAAACCGTTCCCACGCGTTGCGAACTCGCGACTTCTTCTCCACTTCGCCGGAGCCCTCCGGCCGGGCCGGCGAGCCGCCTTCGTCGGCGGGTACCGCGCGCCAACGGTTTTCACCGTCCGGTTGAAGAGCCAGCGGCACCGGTTCACCGTTGACGTCGAGGGTGAGCGGATGGGCGTCGTCGGCGAGCACCACCGAGTCCGGCTCCAGCACAGGGGGTGCACCGGTGTCGTTGTCTTGCTCCGGTTTCGATGTCGACTCGTCACCGGGGTCACCGGGCGAAGCGGGCGGTTCGATGGGCGGTTTCCGTGCCCCGCCGTTCGAGCCCGAGGCCGGTTCGGCGGGTTCGCCGTCCGGGTCGGGCGGCCGTTGACCGACGTCGACCTTGTGCAGGGCCGGTTGCCGTGGCGGTACCCCGGCATCGTCGCGCTGTTGCGGAATTCCGTCCTCGTCGAACAGGATCGTGCGCGTGAGCTGCACCGGATAGTCCGAACCAGGCAGGATCGGCGGGAAGGGGTGCGCGGGTCCGACCGTCGGATCGTGCACCACGATCTCGCCGTTCTCCTTGACCAATACGTAGGCGTGCGCGCCGACGTTGTCGTCATCGGCCTTGCCGTACACGTCTACGACCAGCGCGGCCACCCCGTCGGGCCGCTCGATCGGGTTGCCGTCGGAGTCCAGAACAAAACTTCCGTCCGGCCTCGTCTCGTACATCAGCGCGTCACGAATCTCGTTGTGATCCGCGACATCTCGGAGCGGTGCCTGGGCCGCCTGCTCGATTTTGTCCTGAGACACACCATCGGGCCCGACCTCCCCGGTCGGCACTTCGATCACCGGGCTACCGGTGATCTGGCGGATCAATTCGAGACTGCGTACCGCGCAGTCGCGCGGATGGTCGGCGTTCGACGGATCAGGGGGCGCAGCGGCACCGTCGTCGGTGCGGGCGACGGCCTCCGGTTGCGCGGTCCGATCCGACCGTGGCGAGGACTCCGCGCCCGCCACTGCCGCCAGCGGCAGCAGGCCTATCGCGTCGAGAGACGACGGATCGCCCGCACCTCGGGATTGCGGACCATCGGCGGGCACCACGGACTCAGGGTCGACCGTCTGCCGTACCGGCGCGGAACCGTCCACCCCCGCCCGTAGACGCGGAGCCTGCTCACCGGTGGATTCGGACTGCACCGCCGACTGGTGGTCCGCGCCGTGCGCTCCCGTGTCTGCGAGGCCCGTGCGGGTCGACGCTGTGCCGGGGGCGGCGTTGTCCGCACGGAGGTCGCCGGCCCGCGGTCGATCGCCCACCGGGCGGGGCTTGCCGGCTGGGCGGCTGTCCGGGGCGCCGGCCCTCGGTTCCGTGCCCGTTTGCGGGCGTGGTTGCTCGACCCGCGGCGTGTCGGAGCCGGTCTGCGCGCGTAGGTCCGGCGATGCCGTGCGAGGAGCAGTGGACGATGCCGGGGTGCTTCGGCTTTCGCCGCCACCGGTGGGGTTTGCCGTGGTCGGCTGCGCGGGAGTGGAGGCTGGGTTTGCGGTGGGTGCGGCATGGGCCGGTGCGGTGGTGGCCACCCCGTCACCGGCGTTGTTGTGCACCGAAACCGGGGCATCGCCGGTAGCTGACGCGCCGATCAGGCCGTCGGAGCCGACCCCGCGCACGGCATCCGCTGGCGCGGTTCCCGCCCGCTGGGTTCCAGCATCGCCCGAATCAGACTGTGCGGCAATGCGGTCCGCGCTTGCAGGCGCACCATCGAGCGATCGTGTACTGCTATCGCCTGCCCGGGTTTGGTTTTCACCGGCGGAACGGGTGTCCGACGTCGCATCACCGGCGGCGCGATCTCTGGATATGTTGTCGCTCGACCGATCTGCGGCACTGTCAGTCGATCCGCTTCCGTCACCTGATCGGTCGGTTGTTCCCGCGGTCTCGCCGGAGTCCCGGCCGGTGGCCGCGTCCGCTCCGGCCTGCCGTGCATCGGCATCTCCCCCGGCACCCCTGCCGTCGGCCGCCGAAGTTCCGGCAGGCCGGGTCGTTTCGTCGCCCGCCGCACTCCGGCCGTCGTCACCCGCTGCTCCCCTGCCATCACCACCCGTCCCAGCTCGGCCGTCACCACCCGTCCCAGTTCGGCCGTCACCACCCGCCCCAGTTCGGCCGTCGCCACCTGACGTACCCCGCCCGCTGCCGTCCCCGGCGCCTGCGGGCAACCCGGCACCATCCGGCCGAAGCCCAGCACGCGCACCATCATTCGCACTCGACCCGTCACTGCCCGCCGTGTTGAAAACATCCTCGAATCGGGATCCGAAACTGGGTCCGCCGAACATCTCCGGCCGCATGCTTCCCCAAGCGTGCTGTGCCCCAACCTTGTTCAACGCCGACATCGCGCCGTTCGAGGCGCCTGCGGTGAACATTCGCCAATCGACCTGGGTGTTCTTCAGGTTGTCCCACGCATCGCCCCACCCGTTCTGGGCGGCGTCGATCCCGAACTGCGTGGCGGTCGCGGCGA
The DNA here is from genome assembly GCF_044547795.1 of Nocardia sp. NPDC052316. Taxonomy (NCBI): domain Bacteria; kingdom Bacillati; phylum Actinomycetota; class Actinomycetes; order Mycobacteriales; family Nocardiaceae; genus Nocardia; species Nocardia sp. NPDC052316. The sequence goes on along the minus strand of NZ_JBIUBB010000006.1, from coordinate 495,628 downwards.
CGAAACCCGCTCCGGCACCGACCAACCCGGCGGCGGGGCCGGTGATCGCGGCACGCATCCACGGCTTCATCTCCGCGCTCAGCTTGTTGCCGAGCCAGTCGCCGAACGGGCCTGCCGCCGCCCCACCGGCGGCCGAGCTGACGGCGGTGACCGCGACCTGCTCCCAGTTGATCTCCTTGCGATTCCCCTGCGATACCTGCCACTGCTGGACGCCGAGCTCCTGCAGCGTGCCGAGCACCGTATCGATCGCCACGTGCCGCAGCATGAATTGCGCGAACTTCGATGCGACGAGCTTGCCGACGTGCCTGGCGATCGCGGCGACCACCCGTTGGCCGATGATGCGCACCGCCACCCGGGTGATACCGATCGCGGCCGCCTGGACCGCAGGCGCGGTCGGCGGAAACAGCCACGCGGCAGCGAGTTCGGCGGCCAGCAGGCCGAGCGAGCTCCAGTACATCAGTTTCGCGTACTCGATCTCGGTGCCGACGCTGTGCGCGGATTCACCGATCTGGTCGAAGAGTTCGGCCAGCTTCTGTACCGACTGATCCTGGTCCGATCCGTCGCCGGACCGCATGCTGTCGAAGCCCTTGATCATCTCTTCGACGCCCTCGCCGACCGGATAGGCGGTCAGTGACGCGCTCTTCGCCGCGTCGATATCGAGGAGCACGGCGCGCAGCTCGTCGGCGGCGGTGTGCCAGTCCTGGGCCAGCGCCCACATCTGGTCCTCGTTGCCCTCCGGCCACTCCATGCCGACGATCGGCTCGAGCCATTGCAGCGCGCCAGGTAGTTCGATCATGTTCGGTTATCCCGCTGTCAGCAGCGCGACACGGTGCCCGGGCCGCCGCACGCGACGAGCTCGGTGACCGGACGCGCTTCGGCTTGCCCGGTCCTCAGCTGCGCACGGACCGTGGCTCAGTCGAAGCCATCGCGGTTGCCGTTCTCCATCTTTTCGAGCAGCTTGGCGCTCTTGGTCTGGCCGGTGGAGAAGTTGCCGAGCGAGCCAGCGATGTTCTGCGCGCCCTTGATGATGTTGTCGCGCGAGGAGGTGTAGCCGCCCGAGCCATCCGCCCCGTTCGCGAAGCTCCGCCCGAGTGTGTCGTTACCCCAAGGGTTGCCACGCGAGTTGATCGAGGCCTGCAAGGTGTTCAGTACCCCGTTGATCCGGTCGCGTGCGTCTCCGGTCTTCCTGGCCGCCTTGAAGAACAGCTCCGACTCGTACTGGACTTTGTCCGCCACCGCGTTCCCTCCGCGTACGTGCGGTCACCCGCACCCACCTCAGCTCGTACGCATCCGACGATGACAGTCGATAGCAACTCCCCTGTTGCCCGCACATGAACGGAGAGTGCCGCGACAGTTACATGCAACAGGTGGGTACATCTAGCCGTTGATCCAGCGAAATGTGCTATATGCGTTGATGTTCGACGGGCGGCCGGACAGTTGTGGTCGACACCGAGGTCATCGAACGAATCGAGCCCACGGCCATGGATTGCCATAGACGTCGCCGACCCGGTCGGCGGCCTCCGCCGAAGCGTTGGCGCACAAGGTGTTGCAACCCTCTGGAGCAATGACAGACAGGGCACTGCCGACTGCAGACCTGGAAAGCAAACACTCCGTCACCGGAGCAGTTATCAGCCGGCACCACATTCGCCTACTTGAACCAACCGACGACGGCACGGTCACGTCGCCAAAGGAGCGCTGGATTGCGCGGCATCTCGGCACGCCGCAGCCGGGTAACAGGCGGACGCCCGAGCGAGCGGCCAGACCATAAGGTTCCGGGGGCATGCTCAGCTTGGCGTCGCTTTGCGCATGCCCCCAGATCCCAACCCCGACGCTACATTGAACAACGTACCGCTGTCCAGCGGCAAGTTATAGGCGCGCACGAGCCCCCGAATGAGACCGATCCGGCTTACTGACCTGGGAACTCGTCCGCCAACTCGGGGATATCGCGTTCGAGATATTTGGCGACGAAGCGATCGACCAGTTCGGCCGCCACCTGACCAGGCACAACCCGAACAGCGGCGACGCGCTCGGCAAGCTCGGCCCGATCCGCCGACGTCCGCTCCGATTGCCGGAACGCCCGCCAAGCCGTGCGCTCGAACCCGTCTACGAAGCGACGTGCGATGCGGTCGCAATCGCCGCGCAACCGTTCCACTTCATCGAGCACCTGCGCGGGCGGCGCGCCCGACGCCGCCAACTGCTGAGCGATTCGAACGAGCTGATGGTCCGCCACGCGATAGGTGGCCGCGTCGAGCGGTTCGTACATACCGGACGCGACGACCCGCGCCAGCCCCTGCGGAACGTCGCGGTAGAGATCCGCGAGTTCCGTTGCGGCAATGACCATTTCATTGACCGCGGGTGGCGCGTCGGGATGGATCGGCACTGCGGTCTCGGTCGGCATCGCGACGTGCGCGAGCGCCTCGGGCTCCGGAACGCCGAGGATGTCGCCCAGGTCGTCGCCGCGATCCCACGCCTCGAGCAGTTCCCGGATGCCGTTCAGCTTGATGCCCCGATCCAGCAACCGGCCGATGGTGCGCACCCGGTTGAGATGGTCGGATCCATAGAAGCCGGTTCGCCCCTTCACCTGCGGGGGCGGCAGCACCCCACGCTCGTGATAGACACGAAGGCTCCGCACGGTCGTACCCGCCTCACGCGCCAACTCGTCGATCGTAAACTCCGTACCCGCTGCCATATCTCAAGGAAACCACACCGAAACATGGGTTGATCGCTGGTCCGAGGGTGCGGTACTTCACCATTGCGCCGCAATCGCGGACCGCAGGCCGTTCGCTGAGCCCGCTTTCCCGAGCCGATGTGCCGACCGAAGCCGTCCGGAACGGTTTGCCCTCCGATAGCCGTTGGCTCTCGCCAGATGACGATCGCGTGACCTCAGATGACAATCATATGTGCCCATTGAACGTGCCGTTAAATAACGGTACGTTACTGAGCGTTATGACTGCCGCCACAGGAAAGGCCATGCATGACCATCGTTCGACCTCCCTCAGCGACGCAGGAGTCGGCCGCGCGGGCGCTACACGCCGAGGATGTGGGATATCACAAGGCACTGCGCCCACGGCAGCTACAGATGATCGCCATCGGCGGCGCGATCGGCACCGGGCTGTTCCTCGGCGCGGGCGGCCGACTGAAGGAAGCCGGGCCGGGGCTTTTCCTGGCGTATGCCGTATGCGGCGTGTTCGTGTTCTTCATCCTGCGCGCACTCGGTGAGCTGATCCTGCATCGACCGTCCTCCGGCTCGTTCGTCTCCTACGCCCGCGAGTTCTACGGCGAGAAGCTGGCGTTCGGGGTCGGCTGGATGTACTTCTTCCACTGGTGCATGACCGGCATCGTCGACATCACCGCGATCGCCACCTACGTGCACTACTGGGGCAGCCTGCAGGTCATCCCGCAGTGGACCATCGCGCTCATCGCGCTGGCACTGGTGGTGAGCATCAACATGGTGTCGGTGCGGTGGTTCGGTGAGATGGAGTTCTGGGCGGCGCTGATCAAAGTGATCGCGCTCATGGGCTTCCTCATCGTCGGCACCTTCTTCCTCGCGGGCCGGTTCCCGATCGAAGGCAACAGCACCGGCATCAGCGTGATCAGCGACAACGGCGGCCTGCTTCCGAACGGCCTGATCCCGGTCGTGCTGTGCACCACCGGCGTCATCTTCGCCTATGCCGCAGTGGAATTGATCGGCACCGCGGCCGGTGAGGCGGAGAACCCGGAAAAGATCATGCCGCGCGCGATCAACTCGGTCATCGCCCGTATCGCGGTGTTCTACGTCGGCTCGCTGGTGTTGCTCTCGTTGCTGTTGCCCTACACCGCTTTCAAGGCCGGCGAGAGCCCGTTCGTCACGTTCTTTTCCAAGATCGGCATCGACGGCGCGGGCACGCTGATGAACCTGGTGGTCCTCACCGCGGCCTTCTCCAGCCTCAACGCCGGGCTGTACTCGACCGGCCGGATCCTGCGTTCGATGGCGATGAACGGCAGTGCGCCCAATGTCGCGGCGCTGATGTCCCGGCGCGGCGTGCCCTACGTAGGCATCCTCGCGACCGGCGCCGTCGCGCTCGTCGGTGTCGGCCTCAATGCCCTGGTCCCGGAGAAAGCCTTCGAGATCGTCCTGAACATGTCGGCCCTCGGCACCATCACGGCGTGGGCGGCGATCGTGCTCTGCCAGCTCAAGTTGTGGCAGTGGTCCCGCGAGGGGCGGCTCGTGCGCCCCGCCTTCCGCCTGGTCGGCGCGCCGTACACCAGCATCGCGACGCTGGTGTTCCTCGCCGCGGTGGTCGCGCTCATGCTGTTCAGCAACAGCGACGTGCAGCGCGGTGCCGTCATCGCGATGGGCGTGATCATGGTTCCGGCCCTGGTCGGCGGCTGGTTCCTCGCGCGACGCCGGGTCTTGCATGTCGCGGCGATCCGCGCAGGCTTCACCGGCGCGTTCCCGGTGCTGGCCGAGCGCCCGCCGGCGCACCGCGACCACCGCATCGCCGATATATCCGGCACAAGCAACGGCACGACACGGCACGATGAGGCAGAATCGCGCTAAGGCCGACCTGACCCGCCCGCTCCGCAGCACGGCGACCCACCGGAGCTGCGGGGCGTGGCGGTGTCGGCCCGATGTTGTCTTCGTGGGTGTTGAGAGGGTCGAATGCCGGAACACTTCAGTGGCTCCGACGATCCTCCCCCGGTCCCCCGCTCGAGCACACTGATTCGCGACCCCACCGAAATGGCGTACCGAGCCACCTTTCCCTGGGCGACCCGACGGGTATCGGCGACCGAGGCGTGGCAGGCCGACGACGATTCGATCGCGTCGGAGGCCGAAGCCCGGTCCAGCCGTAGCGTCCGGTCGCGCAGTGTGCGCCGCCTCAGCGCGGGCTTGGTCGAACTACCTCGGGTGTCGCAGGTCGACCCGGCCACCGCGATGCTGCGCAATCCCGAAGTTCCCGAGGACAAGCGGTTCTGCTGGAAGTGCCAGAAGCCTGTCGGCCGCTCGGCCGCCGGCGGTGCCGGCGCGTCGGCGGGCAAATGTCCCCGCTGCGGCTCCCCGTTCAACTTCCGACCGCTGCTGGCCCGCGGTGATCTGATCGCCGGCCAGTACGAGGTGCAGGGCTGCCTCGCCTACGGCGGGATGGGCTGGATTTTCCTGGCGCTCGATCGCAATGTCAGCGACCGCTGGGTGGTCTTGAAGGGGTTGCAGAACCCGCTCGACTTCGAAGCCCATGTGGTGGCGCTCGCCGAACGTCAATTCCTCGCGGAGATGGCACACCCGGGGATCGTGAAGATCTTCAACTTCGTCAAACACCGGTCCGCGGAGGGTATTCCGTGCGGGTACATCGTGATGGAGTACGTGGGCGGGCAATCGCTGAAGACGATGCTCGATCTGCGTGCGCCGGAACGCATTCCCGTCGCCGAGGCCATCGCCTATGTGATGGAGGTGCTGCCCGCCCTCGATTACCTGCACTCGTTCGGCCTGGCCTACAACGACCTCAAACCCGACAACATCATGGTCACCGAGGACGAGGTGAAACTCATCGACCTCGGCGCGGTGGCGGCCAGGGAATCCGGCGGCAGTCTCTACGGCACGCACGGGTACCAGGCCCCGGAGTTCACCCAGACCGGCCCGACCGTGGCCTCCGACATCCACACGGTCGGACGAACACTGGCCGCGTTGACGCTGGATATGCCCACCGAGCCGCGCGGCCCGAAACTCCCCGGCCTCCCGTCGGCCGACGAAGAACCGGTGCTGCGTCGCTATCCGTCCTTCGAGCGGCTGCTGCGGCGGGCCACCGATCCCGATCCCGCACAACGTTTTCCCTCGGCGTATGCGATGTACCGCCAGCTCGCCGGCGTACTCCGCGCGGTCCTCGCCGAGGACACCAACCGCGAGTATCCGCAGACCTCCGCCGTATTCGGTTCGCCACGTGGCGATTTCGGCATCGACACGCTGATCCGGCAGAACGTCGGCTTCGTCGATGAGGCCCATCGCCTGCCCGTACTCGATACCCAGAGCGTCGTCGCCGCGCTGCCGGTGCCGTTGATCGACAGCGAGGATCCGAGTTCGGAGCTGCTGTCGCCGCTGCTGCACGGCGATCCGCGGCAAGCGCTCGACACGCTGCGCCAGAGCACCGCCGACATGAGCGCGGGAGTTGTCGGCACACCCGAAAGTTTCGACCTGGAAGGCACATTGACCGAGGTGCGCGCGCACCTCGATCTCGGGGAGGTCGAGCAGGCGCGGGAAAGCCTGGCGCGCTTGCGGGCCGACTATCGCACGGACTGGCGGATCGACTGGTACACCGGCATCGCTGAACTATCGTGCGCCGCGTACGAATCGGCGTACGAGCAGTTCGATCGCGTGCACTCCATGGTCCCCGGTGAGATCGCGCCGCTGCTGGCACTCGCCGCGACCGCCGAGCTGCTCCTGCAGACGGAGGACAACTCCGAAGAACCGCAGCGGTGGCACCGGGCGGCGACGGAGCATTACCGCTCCGTCTGGCGGAATACCCGTGGGGTGGCGAGCGCGGCGTTCGGTCTGGTGCGACGGTTGGCCGTCGACGGGGATATCGCCACCGCCGTCGCGACGATGCAGCAGGTGCCGGATTCTTCGCGGCACCACAATGCCGCACGGATGACCGCGTGCCTGCTGCTGGTCACCAGGCCGGTGGACGAGTTGACCCAGGCGGACCTCGATGCGGCGGCGGCGCACCTGCACGCGCTACCGGACGAGCCGCGACTGATGCAGTTGCGGGCGATAGTCCTCGGTGCCGCGCTGGCCTGGCTGAACCGGGGCGGGCGACCGGAAGCGCCGCCCACCACGATCCTCGGCTTCCGCTACACCGAGGCGGGTCTGCGCGGCGGGCTGGAGTCGGTGTTGCGCGCGGTCGCGCGCACGACGCCGAATCGGCTGCATCGCTACGCGCTGATCGACTTGGCCAACGAGGTTCGGCCTCGTTCCCTCTGGTAGCCGAGGCGCACTCCCGACCCGGTGTGTCCACCGCCCTGCCGCACGGCATGATCAATGGCTGTGCGAGTCCTACTGCAACGAGTGAGCTCAGCCCAGGTGAGCGTCGACAACGACATCGTCGGCCGCATCGATCCGGCGGCCTCGGGCATTCCGCACGGGCTCGTCGCCTTGGTCGGCGCCACGCACGGCGACACCGAGGCGACCGCGAAGACACTCGCCGACAAGGTATGGCGGCTGCGGATTCTCGACGGGGAACGCTCCGCCGCCGATCTGGCCGCACCGATTCTGGTGGTGAGCCAGTTCACGCTCTACGCCGATACCGCGAAGGGCCGCAGGCCGTCCTGGAACGCGGCCGCGCCGGGTTCCGTCGCCGAACCCCTCGTCGAGGCATTCGCGCGCGCACTGCGCGAACTCGGCGCGACGGTCGCCACCGGTCGATTCGGCGCGCACATGCATGTCGAGCTGGTCAACGACGGTCCGGTCACCCTGCTGCTGGAAGGTTGATCGACACCACCGGTCCGAAGCACACCCCGCCCACATCACCCGAGGAAGATCCTCGTGCGCCGAGCCGGTAACCGTGACAGACTCGTGCGCAGAAGGTGCGGGTGGCTCGACGCCGCCGGTTAGCGGAGGATCATGCTGGAAACGAGGGACGCGATGGATCTGGACGCGCTGGAGCGTCGGGTCGCCGCGGATCGGTATGCGGCGCTTGATCGTTCGGTCGAGGCGGATCTGCGACTTGCCACCTCGCTCGCCGATCTGGCGAAGGGCTTCATCGCCACCAAGACCGATGGGTCGGCACGGGATCGGACCAGGGACGCGCTGGCGCCCGCCGAAGAGGCGGTCGGTATCCGGCTGCGTTTGCTGTCCACCGGCCAGGTGCTGAACGCGCGCCTGGCGGGCGAGCTGAACGAGGCCTTGCGGTCGGTCGAGCTCGCGGCTCGGCACAGCGGTCGCCGGGAGCTTGCGACCACCACCATCCGGCGCGCGTGCGACGCCTACCGGCAAGTGGCACGCATCCACCCGGAGGTGGCGGGGCTGTGCGCCGACGGGCTGTCGAAGTGTGGTGTGTGGCTCGGGCGCCTCGATCAGGACGCCGCCGTCGCGGCCACCGAGGAGGCGGCCCGGATTCGCGCCGCGCTGGCCGCGGCGAATCCGGAGCTCTCGGGTAAGTACCTGGCCAGCCTGAGCACGCTGCTGCGCACCCTTATGGTGGGCCGTTCCCGCAAACAGGCCCTCTCGATGTATCGCGAACGGTATTCCGCGTTCACCTCGACGAGCATGTCGATCCGGCTGCGCGCGTGCGGGATTCAAGATCTCGACCTCACCCCGAAGTCGTACAAGGCGCTCGCGGAGCTCGGCTGCCGCACGCTGGAGCAGGCCGGACGGCTGACCCAGCAGCAGATCCTGTTCAAATCCTCAGGCGATCTGTCGACCGTCGAGGAGCTCAACTGGAAGCTGGCGCTCGTCGGTCTGCGCCCGTTGCTGCCCGGTGCGGAGCCCGATCCGCCGTCGATGCCGGTCCAGATCGGCACCAGTTTCGGCGCGCTGAGCGTGTACTGCCCGGTGCCGGACGCGATCGCGCAGATCCGCGCGGCGATCATCGGCGCGTACGCGACCGACGACGCCTATCCGCTCGATCGAGCCAGTTACCTCGGTGAGCAGGAACAACATTGGAAGATCGGCGACGCGGAGGTCAACACCGCGGAGCAGCTCGGCGACGATGTGGTGCTGATCGATCAGCCCTACGGCGGCTGGGTAACGGTGATGAGTCTGAATTGGGAGCTCACGCCGGTCGGAAAGCATCCGCTCGCGATGCGACTGTCCCAGGACTGGCCGGTGGCCGCGATCACGGTGACCGAGCATATCGCCTACGAGCTGTGCTGGTACGAACACGGCGCGGCCACCCAGTACGCCGCGCTCGGTCGTCCGGCCGGGCAGGCGCCGCTGGATAAACCGTTGGCGCCGTTGGACTTCAAGATGCTGGCCGATCTGAACGCCGACCGCGCCAACGAGACGAAACTGCGTGCGGCGTTCGGCAATACCCAGATGTTCGCCAACCTGACCTATCTTCCGTCGAGCGGCCTTCGGCAGATCAGCGCGACCACCCCGCTCGCCGAGCACGGTGATCGCGTGTTGTTCTTCCGTACGACGCCGTGAGGTGTCAGAGGGCGGTGTTCGGCCGCATCGGCTGAATGGTCGAGTTACGGCCCCAGATGAACCACACCACCGGGCCGAGGAACGGGAAGGCGAGCATGAGCAGCACCCAGATCGCCTTGCCGGCCGCTTCGTAGTTGCTGGACCGTAGCGCGCTCACCACGCCTGCGATGAACAAGACGAGGGCGCCGAGCGCGACGGCGACGGCGAAAACGCCGAGGGCGATCGAGCCTGCCGTTTCGGCGGTACTGGCCAGGGCCGGGGCGGAAGCGAGAGCAATCGTTGTCATACCGATCAGCGTAGGGACGGGCCCGTCGCAGCACATCGGTGAGAAACCCTGAGTTTGCTGCCGCCGGCACGGTCGGCGGCGTACTCCTCGAGGATGATTCGGAGTACGACGTCGGAGTGGTGTGCGCGCGTTGTCGGCCTCCGGTCGCCTGAAAATCAAGTATTAAAGTACCCCGGGTTCGCAATATTGCGCCGCGCGACTGACGCCGGGAATCGCGTGGCGACGTGCAGCGGTGCGGATCTGCACGTCAGCTGGGCGGACGGCGCGAAACTCCCAGGCAAACTTCTCGAGAACTAATTGAACGGAACGTTCATGCGCCGACATGGAGTGCTCTACTGAGATCACGCCCGAACGGTGTTGTAGGTCACCCTCAGTGTCCATAACGCACCAGCTCGGGCGGCTTCACCAGACACACGATGCTAGTCGAGGCTCTTCTCATGGACCAACTGGCGTTGGCGGAAACCCCAGCCGCCCGATGCGCCTATTACCGACACACCTGCGACCTTCCCGCCGGATTCCTTCCGGAGATCGGCCGGATCATCGTCCGCGCCGGATTCGTCGGCGCGATAACCATGCCCGCCGCGCTCGGTCAGCAGGTCCACGACGATTTGATACATCATCGAAATCCATTGGGCCCCGTCATCTCTCATGTGCGCTCCAAGCGCTGGACATTCCTGGTCCGGCCCGATCTGCCCGACGACGTCCGGCTGTTCGCGGAACTGTTCCGGCTCAACGTCTCGATCGTGCCGATCGGCGGCGAGATCGCGCTGCCCTCGCCCGCCGATGTGCACGCCGGGTATCGGGAATGGATTGTGGCGCCGGAGAACGGCTTTCGCCCCTCCGGTACCTCGATCGTGGACACCGTACGCTCGTGCCGGAACACAGGTCTGCGATGACGACGGGCCAACTCCCCGCCAAACATCAAGTGCTGCAGGCGTGCCGGGGTGAGCACCCGGAGAACAACCCACTGCTGCGGTGTGCGCACGAACTAACCACGCTGCACGAGCGCAGGCTGGGCGCGGGCCGTGAGGTCACCGACGAAATCGACGCGCTGCGAGCGAGTTTGGTGCGCGACATCGACCGCTGGATCACCGTCCAGCTGCCACCCGCGCACGGTGCCGCGCATGTGCACACCGAGACGGTCGGTGCCGTGATCGACCGGCTCGCCCAGTTCACCGCCAACGCCTACGCCGCGCTGGCGAGTGCCTCCGAGTGGGACCTGTGGGACGCCTGGCAGCGGCTCGCGGAACTGGCCGTCGGCTACGACGACCTCGCCGCCGAAGTATCCGCGGGCGTGCGCCGGTTACCAGGCGCGTCGTAAATCTCGCACGCGCCGCGGCGGCCCGGACTTAGGGTGGGCGCATGGGGAATACGACTGATCGAGATGCGAGCAAGCGTGCCCTGCATGCCCGGCGGGCCGCCTCCTTCGGCGCCCACGCCATGGACTACGCCGAACACCGGCCGGACTACCCCCTTGCGGCCATCCGGTGGGCCTTGGAGCCGGTGCCGACCGTGCCCGCGCCCCTGGTGCTCGACCTCGGGGCAGGCACCGGCAAGCTCACCGAGGGGCTGCGCGCCATCGGCGCCTCGGTGATCGCGGTCGAACCCGACGACGGCATGCGCGTCGAGCTGATGCGGCGGATGCCAGGGGTGCGTGCGCTGGAGGGGTCGGCGGAGGAGATTCCGCTCGCGGACGGCTCGGTGGACGCGATCGTCGCGGGGCAGGCCTTTCACTGGTTCGATCAGAAGCGTGCGTTTCCGGAGTTCGCCAGGGTGCTGCGCAAGGGCGGCACCTTCGCGGCGCTGTGGAACACCGACGACCTGCGCGTGGATTGGGTCGCCGAACTGGGGCGGGTCGCTCGCTCGGATGCCTCCGCGCCGCCGCCGGAACTCGGTGACGCACAGCTGCCCCAGCACTCGCTGTTCGAGATCTTCGAACGCGCCGAATTTCCGCACACGCAGCGACGGACCGCGGAGTCGCTGGCCGCGACCATCGGCACGCACTCGCACACCCTGGTGGTGTCACCGCAGCAACGCGCCGAAGTGTTGCGCCGTGTCACCGAATACCTGCACAGCAGGCCGGAGACGGCGGAGGGCGAATTCGACCTTCCCCTAGTCACTTTGGTACTGCGCTCGAATCTTCGAGACCACTGAGCGACTTCGACTGATCTTTCGGCTGCCGGTGTTGCCGCCCGTCAACTACCTGCCGCAAGGGAATTCGCACACCACGCACACTTTTCCGATGCGCCCGCCCGTCGTGCTGCGGGTGATCATGGCTCGAACCGCGTGGTGCGCCAACCACATTCGAGTAGTTGTCTACTCACGCGTCCGCACCCCACCCCGACATACGCTTTCAGCAGAGTTCAGGTACCGGAGAAAGTCAGAGTTCAGGTACCGGGAGATCAGGCACCAATGTCGACCTGATCCGACCACCGAGCAACGCCGCTCGGCACAACGTCACGGTCGAGCGCAGCAGGCGCAAGGAACGACGACACCGATCCAGCGACGCAGCTGGGTATCGTCCACGATTCGGTAGCGGCAGCAATGTGCCGCAGGCGAATCACGAGGCGAGATCGTCCGGCGGGGGCCGCCACCCCGGTCGGCGTCGGTGCGCATCGACTCCTCGCCGCGCGTATCACCGACCGCCAGTGTCTGGCGTAACCGTTGCGCCGCCCGACCTTCCGCGTGGAGGGGCAGGAGTCGAGCGGCGCCTATAGTCGGCGCGTCCGCCGTCTGCCTACTCCGGGCGGAGGGTGAGGATGCGCGGGCCGTTCTCGGTGACGGCGACGGTGTGTTCCCAGTGGGCGGCGCGGGTGCCGTCGACGGTGACCACGGTCCAGTCGTCGTCGAGCACCTGGGTCTGTGTGGTGCCCAGGGTGAGCATCGGCTCGATCGCGAGAACCGAGCCGACCACGAGTTTCGGTCCCTTGCCCGGGTCGCCCTCGTTGGCCAGGAACGGGTCGAGGTGCATTTCGCGGCCGATGGCGTGCCCGCCGTACCCGTCGACGATGCCGTAGGCGCGGCCGTGCTGCTGCTCGGCGGCGCGGGTGCCGAGTTCGATGGCATGGGACACGTCGGAGAGCCGGTTGCCGGGCAGCATCGCCTCGATGCCGGCCTCCATGGACAGCTTGGTCGCTTCGCTCAGCAGCCGGTCGGCTTCGATGATGTTGCCGACGCCGAACGTCCACGCCGAATCACCGTGCCAACCGTCGAGAATGGCGCCGCAGTCGATGGAGACCAGGTCGCCCTCGGTCAGGATTTCTTCCGCGGTCGGAATCCCGTGCACCACACGGTCGTTCACCGACGCGCAGATCGAACCGGGGAAGCCGTGGTAGCCCTTGAACGACGGCACCGCACCCGCGTCGCGGATGAGCTGCTCGGCGACCTCGTCGAGTTCGAGGGTGGACACCCCCGGCTTGGCGGCCGCGCGCACGGCGACCAAGGCGCGGCCGACGATCGCGCCCGCCGCGGCCATGGCGTCGAGCTCGCCCGCGGTGCGGAACGGCACGACCTTCTTCTTACGGTTGAAGACCATTCGGCCTCAGTGTCCCAGCGCCCGCAGTGCGCGCGCGTTGACCTCGTCGACCTCGCCGACGCCGTCCACCGAGACGACCAGCCCGTCGTAGTGCTGCAGCAACGGCTCGGTCTCCTCGCGGTACACCCGGAGCCGGTTGCGGATCACGTCTTCGTTGTCGTCGGCGCGGCCACGGGCGAGCATCCGCTCGACGACGGTGTCCTCGGCCACGACGAAGCAGAGCACCGCGTCGAGCTTGGTGTCGATGTCCTTGAGGATCTTCTCCAGCGCGTCGGCCTGGTCGACCGTGCGCGGGTAGCCGTCCAGGACAAAGCCGTTCGCGGCGTCGGGCTCGTTGACCCTGGCCTCGACCATGCGGTTGGTGATGTCGCTCGGCACCAGATCGCCTGCGTCCATGTACTTCTGTGCTTCACGGCCGAGCAGCGTCTGCTGGCTGATGTTCGCGCGGAACAGATCCCCGGTGGAGATGTGCGGGACGCCCAGTTTTTCCGACAGGAGGACGGCCTGGGTGCCCTTGCCGGCACCCGGCGGACCGAGCAGTACAACTCTCACTTGAGGAACCCTTCGTAATTTCGATTCATCAGCTGACTCTCGATCTGCTTCACCGTGTCCAGGCCGACGCTCACCATGATCAGCACCGCGGTGCCGCCGAAGGGGAGGTTCTGGGTATTACCGGAGGCACCGATGTCGAGGAACAGATTCGGCAGGACAGCAACGAGACCGAGGTAGATCGAGCCGGGGAGGGTGATGCGACTCAGCACATGATTGAGGTAATCCGCGGTGGGCTTGCCGGGGCGGTACCCCGGGATGAAGCCACCGAACTTCTTCATCTCGTCCGCGCGTTCCTCCGGGTTGAAGGTGATCGCGACGTAGAAGTAGGTGAAGAACACGATCAGACCGAAGTAGATCGCGATGTAGACCGGGTTGCCCGGGTTCACCAGGTATTTGGCGATGATCTCCTGCCACCAGCTCGGGTCCGGGTTGTTCTGCGAGGACGTGAGCTGGGAGACCAGGTTGGGCAGGTACAGCAGGGAGGACGCGAAGATCACCGGGATGACACCGGCCTGGTTGACCTTCAGCGGCAGGTAGGTCGAGGAGCCGCCGTACATCTTCCGGCCGACCACGCGCTTGGCGTACTGCACCGGAATGCGCCGCTGGCCCTGCTCGACGAAGATGACCGCGGTGACGATCGCCAGCGCGGCGACACACACCAGCCCGAAGACCAGCCCGCCGCGGCTGTCCAGGATGGACTTGCCCTCGGTCGGGATGCGGGCGGCGATACCGGCGAAGATCAGCAGCGACATGCCGTTACCGACACCGCGCTCGGTGATCTGCTCGCCGAACCACATGACCAGCGCGGCACCCGCGGTCATCACCAGCACGATGATGATCATGGCGAAGATGCCGTTGTTGGAGATGATCTCCTTGTCGCAGCCCTGCAGCAGCTGACCACGGGAGGCGAGCGCGACGAGGCCGGTGGCCTGCAGGACCGCGAGCGCGATCGACAGGTACCGGGTGTACTGCGTCATCTTGGTCTGGCCGGACTGGCCTTCCTTGCGCAGTTCCTCGAACCGCGGGATGACGACGGTCAGCAGCTGGATGATGATGCTCGCGGTGATGTACGGCATGATGCCGATCGCGAACACCGACAGCTGCAGCAGCGCGCCACCGGAGAACAGGTTGATCAGCTGGTAGATACCGGCGTCTTCACCGCCGGACACCTGCTTGACGCAAGCCTGCACGTTCTTGTAGTCGACGCCGGGGGACGGCAGCGCGGCACCCAGACGGTACAGCGCGATCAACCCCAGCGTGAAGAGAATCTTCCGCCGTAAGTCCGGAGTCCGGAAGGCCGATACGAAGGCGGAAAGCACAGATCCTCCTGGCGAACGACATGGTCAGGACATGGAAATTTCAAGCAAACCGCAGATCCGACGATTCGGCATCTGGGGACGCTGAAAACCATGACGAGGCTTGGCAGACAACAACTTGAACTCTAACAGTGGCACCGGACGAGCTTTCACTCGTCCGGTGCCATTGATTGTCAGAGTACCGTCAGCCCAGCTCGGTGACGGAGCCACCGGCCGCGGTGATCTTTTCCTTGGCAGCGCCGGTGACCTTGTCGACGGTCACCTGGACCGCGACGCCGATCTCGCCGTCGCCGAGGACCTTCACCAGCTGGTTCTTGCGAACCGCGCCGGCGGCCACGAGCTCGGCCTTGCCGACCTCGCCGCCCTCGGGGAACAGCTTGGCGATGGCGCCGACGTTCACGACCTGGTATTCCGTGCGGAACCGGTTCGTGAAGCCCTTGAGCTTGGGCAGCCGCATGTGCAGCGGCATCTGCCCACCCTCGAAGGCGGCCGGGACATTCTTGCGTGCCTTGGTGCCCTTGGTACCACGGCCCGCGGTCTTACCCTTGGAACCCTCACCACGGCCGACCCGAGTCTTCTCGGTCTTGGCACCGGGCGCGGGGCGCAGGTGATGCAACTTGATGGTCATGTCAGACCTCCTCAACTGTCACGAGGTGGCGCACGACGTTGATCAGGCCACGGTTCTGCGGGTTGTCCTCGCGAACCACGGTCTGCCGGATCTTGCGCAGGCCGAGCGTGCGCAAGCTCTCACGCTGGTTCTGCTTGGCGCCGATCGTGCTCTTGATCTGGGTTACCTTGAGATCCGCCATTACCTGGCACCTCCCGCAGCCTGGGCGCGCGCACGCAGCATGCCCGCAGGGGCAACGTCCTCGAGCGGCAGGCCACGGCGCGCCGCGACCTCTTCCGGACGCTGCAGCATCTTGAGCGCCGCAACGGTCGCGTGCACGACGTTGATGGCGTTGTCGCTACCGAGCGACTTCGCCAGAATGTCATGGATACCAGCGCATTCCAGCACGGCACGCGCCGCGCCACCGGCGATCACACCGGTACCGGGCGAGGCCGGACGCAGCATGACGACACCGGCCGCCGCCTCACCCTGCACCGGGTGGACGATGGTGCTGCCGATCATCGGGACGCGGAAGAAGCTCTTGCGAGCCTCCTCGACACCCTTCTGGATGGCCGCCGGAACTTCCTTGGCCTTGCCGTAGCCGACGCCGACCAGACCGTTGCCGTCACCGACGATCACGAGGGCGGTGAAGCTGAAGCGACGACCACCCTTCACGACCTTGGAGACGCGGTTGATCGCGACTACGCGCTCGAGCTGGTTCTTCTCGGCCTGCTGGTCGCGGCGGTCGTTGCCACCGCGGCGGTCGCGGCCGCCACCACGCTGGTTGTCGCCGCCACCTGCGGCACCATTCTGCTGTCCGGCGGGTCCGTTGCCGCCGTCACGCCGTTGACGTCCCGGCATCAGACGTTCCTTCCGTTGGTCTTGATCATCAGAACTTCAACCCACCTTCGCGAGCAGCGTCGGCGAGCGCCGCGATGCGGCCGTGGTAGTCGTGACCACCACGGTCGAACACGACGGCCTCGACACCGGCGGCCTTGGCACGCGCGGCCAGCAGTTCGCCGACCTTCTTGCTCTTGGCCGACTTGTCGCCGTCCAGCGCACGCACGTCGGCCTCGATCGAGGACGCGGCGGCGATGGTCTTGCCGATCGAATCGTCGACCAGCTGCGCGTGCAGGTGCCGCGAGGAGCGGTTGACCACCAGGCGCGGACGCTCGGTGGTGCCTTCGACCTTCTTGCGCAGACGGAAGTGACGGCGGGTCTTCGACAGACGACGCGTCGTGGACACGTCCTTGCCGCGCGGCTTGCGCTTGGCGATCTGGTTTTCGGTTTGCGCCATGATCACTTACCCGTCTTTCCGACCTTGCGGCGAACGACCTCGCCGGCGTAGCGGATGCCCTTGCCCTTGTACGGGTCGGGCTTGCGCAGTCCGTGGATCACAGCGGAGATCTGACCGACCGCCTGCTTGTCGATACCGGACACGGAGAACTTGGTGGGCGACTCCACCGCGAAGGTGATGCCCGCGGGCGCCTCGATCGGCACCGGGTGGCTGTAGCCCAGAGCGAACTCCAGGTTCGAGCCCTTGGCCTGCACGCGGTAACCGACGCCGAAGATTTCCATCTTCTTCTCGTAGCCCTTGGTCACGCCTTCGACCATGTTGGCGATGAGTGTGCGGGTCAGGCCGTGCAGCGAGCGGTTCTGGCGCTCGTCGTTCGGGCGGAGGACCTCGAGCTGGCCGTCCTCACCCTTGGAGATGGTGATCGGCTCGGCAACGGTGTGCGACAGGGTGCCCTTGGGACCCTTCACCGACACGTGCTGGCCGTCGATGGTGATCTCGACACCGGCCGGAATTGCGATGGGCTTCTTGCCAATACGCGACATTTGTCCTACCTCCCCTTACCAGACGTAGGCGAGGACTTCCCCGCCTACACCTTGCTTGGCCGCCTGGCGATCGGTGAGCAGACCGGTCGACGTGGAGATGATCGCCACGCCGAGGCCGCCCAGGACCTTGGGCAGGTTGGTGGACTTCGCGTACACACGCAGACCCGGCTTCGAGACGCGACGCAGGCCCTGCAGGCTGCGCTCACGGCTCGGGCCGTACTTGAGGTCGACAACGAGGGCCTTGCCCACGGTCGCGTCCTCGGTCCGGTAATCGGCGATGTAGCCCTCGCGCTTGAGGATCTCGGCGATGTTCGCCTTGAGCTTCGAGTGCGGAGCCTTCACCTGATCGTGGTACGCCGAGTTGGCGTTGCGCAGACGAGTCAAGAAGTCCGCGATCGGATCAGTCATGGTCATGGTTAGACCTCGACACCTTTCTCGCTACGGTTCCCATGCAACACCGGCGCGTACAAGACATGCCGATCGTGGGCCTACAGCAATTGGGCTGGTCCGGCCGACGCTTGCCGACCGGATGAGTTCTCTGAACGAGTTCTCGGTGCCAGGGCGGGCCGCAGGTCGGTGCAGTGCACCAAGACATGCAGGCACAGTTGTGCCCAGGCAACCGGTCTAGTGTAGACAACGCCCAGCTGAGACCCAAATCCGGGTGGATCTGCACGGCCCGACAGGTGCCACCACCCCTACTTCAAAGCGCGCAGTCGCGCGCTGATGTCTTCGACATCCTCGATCGAGCCTTTTGCGACTTCCACGACCAACGCTTCCGCACCGTCGACATCCAGGGGCAACGTCACCCCGTTCAAGCCCAGGAACACGACTGCCGCGATCCATGCCGTCCGCTTGTTGCCATCGACCAACGGGTGATTGATCGTCAGCGACTGCAGCAACGCGGAAGCCTTGTCGAACAAATCGATGTACGCCTCTTGTCCGAACATTCCCGAAGACGGCCGATGAACGGCAGAATCGAGCAGGCCGATATCCCGCACCCGAACCGGTCCGCCGAACGCGACCTCCGCGATGTGCAGTACATCCTCCAGATCGAGGTACTCGGTCACTTGAGCCGCTCCATGAGTTCAGCCCACCGGGTCACCTCGCTCGCGGCTAGCGTCCGGACTCGATCCCGGTGTGCGTGCCGGGCCAGATACTCCTGCACCGCCTTGTTGATCAGCGCGTTCATACTCACTCCCTCGGCAGCAGCCTGGTCACGGAGCGAGTTGTTCGTCTCGTCGTCGGTGCGATAGTTGATCGTCGTCATATCACCACCCTACCCTGAAATGGCCCCATTTTGGCCCCATGGATACGGTCCGGCCCATGGTCGAGCCGAGGCGCCATTTCAAGTACTGCCGATATTCCGGCTCGGGCCCGAGTGCTCAACTGTCCCACTGCGTCTCGGATGCATCGGTCGCATGGGTTCGTTGCACAGCACGTCGGCCACAGCCGCGAGGAAACGGACCGAGGTGACCGCATGGCCCTTCTCCCCAGCCTCGGCGATTAGTCGACGGCGGGCACCTTGCGCCAGGCGCGCACCGACCCGCTGGCAACTATGCAGCTCA
The DNA here is from genome assembly GCF_044547795.1 of Nocardia sp. NPDC052316. Classification (NCBI taxonomy): domain Bacteria; kingdom Bacillati; phylum Actinomycetota; class Actinomycetes; order Mycobacteriales; family Nocardiaceae; genus Nocardia; species Nocardia sp. NPDC052316. Next base: position 476,813 of record NZ_JBIUBB010000006.1, on the reverse strand, counting down.
TTGAACGCAACAAGATCGCTACGCACCTATAAGCGGGGATCCTGCTGGAGTCCAGAACTATAGGCATGCGATCCAGCAACCTCCACAGGACATCTCAGCGAACGTCACGTGACCTCTATTGCGCAGGACTAGAGCTGCGCACACTAAGTGGGTACTCCCGACTGGCGTAACACTTCGAACGCAGGTCACGGTGTACCGACCGGAAGATCTGAAACATCGTTGAGGAGGAACCGCGGGTGAACGTCATGGTCGAAATGACTGCCCTGACTCTGAACCGCCCCACCGCCGAGGCCGGCCACATCGAACGCGCCGCCTGGTACGAGGCGAAAGCCAATCTGCACACCTACCTCGCCGGGCAAGGTGGCTCCGACGCTGCGCGGGAAACCGCCCTGGCGGTCAGCGCGCACCAGCGCTCGCTGGAACTGCTCGGCCAGCAGAACTGAGTTATCGACACCCTGTAGGCGCAAGTCGCCCATGCGGAGTCAGACGTCCAGATGCGTCTTGATGCCCGGGGCGACTCGCGCGATCAACGCATCCAGGCTTTCCGAGGCGATGGGCTCTACCCGCAGGATGTACCGGAGATAGGCGATGCCGAGGAGTTGCGCCATCGCGAGGTCGATCCGCAACTCCGCATCCGGACCGGATAGTGCCGCTGCCATCTGCGCGTACACCTGTCCCTGAATGAATTGCCGGACCAGATCGGCGGACTCTTCGTGCGTGGCGGCGCCGCGCAGGATCGCCGACAGCGGGGCGCGGGTTTCCGGACGGTCCCAGGCTTCGAAGAACACCCGCGTCAGCCGCTCCCCCATCCCGCGCCGGTCGCCGCCGGTGATCCGTGCCGCGAGGTCCGCAGGCTCGAACGGCCATCCCATGGTCGCGCGGAACAGGTCCGCTTTACTGCCGAAATAGTGCCTGATCAGCGCCGGATCAACGCCGGCTTGCGCAGCGATCTCGCGCACCGTCGTCTTGTCGTAGCCGGCCTCGGCGAATCGGCGCCGCGCCGTCGCCAACAGGACTTCCCTGGTGTCGGCTTTCCCGGGCCGTCGTCCAATCGGAGGCATGGTGCCAGAAACTCTACAAGCGTTGATTTCCTACTGCGCGCAGCGATACCCTCAGAGCAGTAATTCCACAACTGAGGAGTTCCTGGAATGCCTGCTCCACGCTGGATCGCCCGCGCAAACCGGGTCGGCCTCAACCGGATCACCAGGTTCATCGCCCCCTGGGCGCCCGGCTGGGCCGTGGTGATACATCGTGGCCGCAAATCCGGCCAGACCTTCCGCACACCGCTGTGGGCCTTCCGGCGCGACAACCGATACGTGATCGCGCTGACCTACGGCCCCGAATCCGATTGGGTGCGAAACGTTCTCGCCGCCGGAGAATGCCGACTCGAATCCAGACGGCACTGCTACGAGGTAGCCAACCCCCGCGTGTACCGCGACGAAACCGCCACCGACATGCCGCCGTTCATCCGCTTCATGCTCCGCCGAGTGATCAAGGCGCCCCACTTTCTCAGCGTCGATGTTCGTCGCGAAGTGGAAACGGTGCGCTGAACTCCCAGAGGCGACCGGCCCGCACCTCGGTCATCAACCGGTGCGGTACGCCGTACTAGCGGGCCACCTCGGCAAGGTTGCGCAGCGCATCGAAGAACTGCCCGATTCTCATCGAGCCATAGATAGTTTCAGTGCTCTATCGCGAAACTCACGCTCTTGCCCACTGCGCGGGTGAATCTCTCGGCCACCACGTTCCGCGAGCACGATCGATGGTGCCAGGACACCTTCGATCAGCATTTTCAGTACCGAATGCCCAGTGCTGAAATACGTTTCATACATCAGCTTCACGAGCCGTTCGAAGGCATCGATCTCAATGTCCCACATGTCAGAAGATGACGCCCTCAACCCAGTGGGCGCGCCCAGAACCGATCCGACATCATGCAGCATTCGGACATACAGGTTGCCCACTCGTAGGGACGGACTCCGAATTGTCTCATCATCTATACTAAAAACGTAGCTCAATGCACTTCTCGACCTCTCCAGGACTTCAACCATATACCGTAGCCGACAGGGCGTGAATTCAGTCGTTCTCAGGAATTCTGAACTCCGGATCTGCACTACTGCGAATCCGCACTCTCCCCCAGTCACCCACCACCGTATATACCCCGTCAGAACTGGTCAATGAATCCATATTTCCGAGATCCTCGGTCCCGGTTGCATCGTTGTATTTCTGGAGCGAGCGATCGACCCAGTCTGCATAATTTCGAGTCACTGCAATCCCGATCAGTAATGGCTGACCAGCTTCCGAAACTCACACCCCTGTTGGCCGAGTAGTTACGGACAATAATCGTGGAACTCCCACTTGGCGAATTGACCGATCTGCAACGCCAACTCCCGCCACGTTGGCTGTTCAATGTTCCTCAGAAAGTCTTCTACATAGCGCTCGAGTAGTGCTGGATCAATTCGCTCGAGCACCAACAGGTAGCGGCTTGAATCCGGATCGCTCGGATCTACGACCATATCCTGCGCCCCTGGTGTGCACATCATGAGATCGAAAGATTCTTCACCGGGACCGTCCACTGGCCCGATCATCAGCTGCACGAACAGCGAGTCGGTTGGCACCGGCCCCTTGTCCAGATCCACATCCGGACTATGGATGCGTTTCAGTTCAGCCTTCATGGCGTATCCGTTGATCGCTCTGAGGTTTCTCGCAGCCGCTCAAATCTCGCCAAGCTTTCGCTTCAAATCGAAAACCAGCAGACCTGAATAGCCGCCTAAATTTGCCAATGCCTGAAAGAGGGAGCGCGCTGCGGCTTCTTCTCGACTCTTGTCAGAGTCCAGATCACGGACTGTGACCAGGATGGGGAATCTCGAAAACTCTATACCATAATCATCCTCGTAAGCATGCGAAGGCTCAACTTCGATAACCGTCGAGTCGGTCGCGGCGCGATATAGTTGCGCGGTATTCGGTAGCTGCTCGGAGGCAAGTTTTACCCCGAAGGCCTCGCCGACGTCTTCGACCACCTCATCGAACGGTTTCGCGGTCCTCAGAAATATTTCATGGTAGGCACTCAAGGGAATTCCTTCCTACGGCCAATTGATCTGCCAGCCGTCTCCAACAATTCGAATACCTTTCATCTTGTCAGGGCTGGCACCCAAGAATCTGTTCAACCCACGCTGAGCTTCTTCCTGTGAAATCCCACTTGCTCGCGCGTCAATGATAGCGTGCTCAGCTTGTCCGCTTGCACTGTTCAGGGCATTTTTGACGGTTGCATTCGACGCACCCTCGTCCAGCGACTTGAATTCTGTGGGCACCCCGTCGACAGTAGAATCAGGAGTGCGGTCGACACCCTCCTTGACGGACTTTACATCCTTTCCTTCATCTGCCAACAGATCAGCAATTTTTCGTTCGCCCGGAGAGAATGCCTTCTCCGTTTCATCGATCTTGCCGCGGGTTTTCGGAAGCTTTCCGGAGTCATCAGCCTTCTGTCTCAACCGGTCGCGTAAATCCTTGACGGCCTGCTTGCCCTTTGCGAGAGCGGCCTTCGCATCGTCGGCAAGTCCCTTGAGCTGCAGGGCCTTCCGCGCCCGCCAAGCGGTGACGGTTGCTTTGATCTTCGCGGCCCAGCGACGTGCCGACTCCACCGCCTTGGCGCCGGCAATCACACCGCCGACACCGGTCAGGCAGGTGGCGATGACGGTGACCGCCACGTTGATCGCGGCCTCGGCGATGATGGCTTCGATGAAGCCTTTGACTTCGTTGCGTAGCTCTTCGATCGATTGCTTGTAGTCGAGGCAGGTCTTGCTGATCTGCTTGCAGGTGTCGAGTAGGGCGCCGATGGAGGTTTCCAGGGTTTTCAGGTCTTCCCGGACCTGCACCGCATCCTTGGAGGTCACTCCGTCGAAGAGGCTGGCAGAGATGGTTATTTTGTCTTTGGCGTTGGTGTTTTGGTAGATCGTGCCGAGCCGGTCCCAGGCGTCGGCTGCTTTGGCGAGGGTGTCGGTGTTGCCGTCCGGGAGGGGGCAGTTGATGGCGTCGAGTACTTCGATGGAGGTTTTCGCCAGGCCCTGGGGGGTGCCGCCGGCGGCTGATGCGGGGAGGGCGTAGGGGCCGAAGGTCACTGTCGATGCTGCGTCGGCGGGGCGGTCGGGCTGTGCCGTACCTTTCAGCGCCGCATCGGATTTGGCGTGTTCGAAACCGAGGTCGTTGAGGGCGGTGCCGTAGGCGCGCAGGGTCGAGAAGGTTTGGTCGAAGAACGATACGGTTTCGCGGGCGGACTCGTCGTAGGAGGTGGCCCAGGCGCGGCCGTCTTCGTCTCGGCCCGCCATGTGCCCGCAGCTGTTCAGTTCGGCGAAAACGTATTTGAAGCTGTCGTTGAGGGCGGCTGCGGCGTCGAAGCAGTTGGTGGCGGCCTGATAGTAGACCTTGGGATCTACTTCTAGTTTCTCGCTCATATGCCGAGAATCCGAAGGGTTTGGGAGGCGGCGTTGGTGTAGCTTTCGTGCGCTTTCTTCAGGGCCTCTTCCAGGGTCGCGAGCCCGTCTTGCATGTCGGTGACGCCTGCGGCCCACTCGGTATGTGCCTCGCTATAGGCCACCGCCGCGGCGCCGACCCACACGCCCTCGACTTCCTTGGCTTTCGCCTCGAGCTCGGCCAGCCGATCGGCGACGGCCGCCTTGTATGCGCGCATGCGAGCGGCCAGCTCCTCGAGTTTGGCGAGGTCGACCGAGAATGCTGGTGTCTCACCGGTCATGCGGGGCACCCGATCAAGGGAGGTCCAGGGAGCTGAGGCCGGCGGCATAGGACTGGTCGGTCGCGCGGAGGGTTTCGGCGGTGACCCCGAGCTTCTCGGCCAGCTCGAACAGTGCGTCCCACACCTGGTCTGCCCCCTCATGGAACTCGTCCCAGGCGGCCGTGAAAGCACCGGCGTTGTTCCCTGCCCAGCCATCGATCGTGACCTTCGTGTCGGTGACCAGCGAGGCATACCCGGACTTCAACTCGTCCGCGATCTGGTAGGCCATCCGCCCCAACGCTTTCACCTCTTCGGGCTCGACCGACAGCGATGACGGATCTGCCATGGCCCACTCCTCTCGATGGCGGTGGTCTGTCCCCGTTTCTTGTATGACGCACCAGGCGCTGCGGCGGTTCCGTTGGATTGGACTCACACCACGGTGGGTGCGAAAACGCGCAAAGGCACGGCCTCCAGTGGAGGCCGTGCCTTTGTACGGGGTCCCGCTTACGCGGGCGCACTCACGAAGAGCGCAAGCTCACCAGGAGCTCTTGTGCACGCCCGGGAGCTCACCGCGGTGCGCCATCTCACGAAGGCAGACGCGGCAGAGGCCGAACTTGCGGTAGACCGCGTGCGGGCGACCGCAACGCTGGCAGCGGGTGTAGGCGCGAACGGCGAACTTCGGCTTGGCCTCAGCCTTGATCCGCAGTGCTTTCTTGGCCATCGTCAGTTCTCCTTGAACGGGAAGCCGAGGTGCTTGAGCAGGGCGCGGCCCTCTTCGTTGTTCGTCGCGGTGGTCACGACGGTGATGTCCATACCGCGCGGACGGTCGATGGAGTCCACGTCGATCTCGTGGAACATCGACTGCTCGCTGAGGCCGAACGTGTAGTTGCCGTTGCCGTCGAACTGCTTCGGCGACAGGCCGCGGAAGTCGCGGATACGGGGCAGCGCGATGGAGACCAGGCGATCCAGGAACTCCCACATGCGGTCGCCACGCAGGGTGACCTTCGCACCGATGGGCATGCCTTCACGCAGCTTGAACTGCGCGATCGACTTGGTCGCCTTGCGGATCTCCGGCTTCTGACCGGTGATCAGCTCCAGGTCCTTGACGGCGCCGTTGATCAGCTTCGCGTCACGGGCGGCGTCGCCGACACCCATGTTCACGACAACCTTGACCACGCCGGGGATCTGCATGACGTTGGCGTAGTTGAACTCGCTGTTCAGCGCGTCCTTGATCTCGGCACGGTAGCGCGCCTTCAGACGCGGCTGGGTCTGCTCAGAGGTGGTCATGTCAGATGTCCTTCCCGTTGTTACGGGAGATCCGGACCCGCTTGCCGCTCTCCTCGTCGGTCCGGTAACCGACGCGGGTCGGCTTGCCATCGGAGTCGACGACCATCACGTTGGACACGTGGATCGGAGCTTCCTGGGTCACGATGCCGCCCGAAGAGGCGCCGCGCTGGTTGGCGGAGTTCGCGACGTGCTTCTTGATTCGGTTCACGCCCTCGACCAGGATGCGGTTGCGCTCGGGGTAGGCCTGGATGACCTTGCCCTTGGCGCCCTTGTCCTTACCCGAGATGACGAGCACGGTGTCGCCCTTGTGCACCTTCATGTCAGAGCACCTCCGGGGCCAACGAAACGATCTTCATGAACTTCTTCTCGCGCAGCTCGCGGCCGACCGGGCCGAAGATGCGGGTGCCACGCGGGTCGTTGTCCGCCTTGATCAGCACGGCCGCGTTCTCGTCGAACTTGATGTACGAACCGTCCGGGCGACGGCGCTCCTTGGTGGTGCGCACGATGACGGCCTTGACGACCTCACCCTTCTTGACGTTGCCGCCGGGGACAGCGTCCTTCACGGTAGCGACGATGATGTCGCCGATACCGGCATAGCGACGCGACGAACCACCGAGAACGCGGATGCAAAGGATTTCCTTCGCGCCCGTGTTGTCGGCGACGCGCAGTCGCGACTCCTGCTGAATCACTTCAGCTCCTCCTGGACCTGGATGTATACGCACGCCGGATTGCCGACCCGACGGGCATGGTCAGTTGCCCTCCGGACGCGCGCCTGCCAGCGGTTTTGTGGCCTTCGAATGTGCAACTCGAGAACCAACCACTGGGGGTTCACTGCCGGATTGCGGGCATAGCTCCCGCAGGCAACCGGTCTAGTGTAGGTGAATCCCCAGGTCGTTCCCAAATCGGGGTCCGTCCACGCCGACCACCGCCGGGTTGTCGCTGACCACCGGGCTGTCCGCGGCACTACCCTCGGATCGAGCAAGATCAACGAAGCACCGTTCGGCTCGACCGTACCGAAAAGGGGATGCTCTTGAGCTCGTCCGCTCGTCTCGATCGCCGCGCCTTCCTGCTCGCCCTGGCGGCCGCGCCCGCCGCGGCCGCGTTGGCCTCCTGCTCGCAGCAATCACAGGTCTCGGATGTTCGGCTCACCGGCGTCGACCTGGCGGGGGCGAATCCGGCGGTCCGACCGCAGGACGACCTCTACCGCCACGTCAACGGAGCTTGGTTGCGCGACTATCGGCTGCCGCCGGACAAGTCGTCGTTCGGGTCGTTCGACGAGGCCAACGACCGCACCGAGCAGCAGTTGCGCGGCATCGTCGAGGGCATCCGCGATCCGCGGCCGGGCTCGCCGGAGCAGCAGATCCGCGATCTGTACGACGCCAGGCTCGATCGCGACGAGATCGAGCGACTCGGCATGACGCCGGTCGCCGACCTGCTCGCGGCGATCGACGGCGCGGCAACGAAGCCGGATCTGGCGAAGGTGATGGGCTCGTTGCCGATCGCGGGCCTGATCGGTTTGCAGGTCGTGGTCGACCAGAAGAACTCCGCCAACTACATCGCCATGATCAGCCAGTCCGGCATCGACATCAATCTGGACGAGCAGTACTACCGCGAGCCCGAGTACGCCGAGCAGCTCGCGGCCTACCGCACCTATCTGGAGCGCGTGGCCGCGGCCGCGAAGCTCAGCGATCCACCCGGCACCGCGCAACGAGTGCTCGACCTGGAGACCCGGATCGCCGCGGGCTACTGGGACAGCGTCCGCGACCGGAACCCCGACACTACCTACAACCTGCTGAGCTGGGCCGAATTGGTCGGGCTCGCACCACAATTCGACTGGGATCAGTGGCTGGCGGGCAGCACCGACCGGCCGAAGCAGCTCTTCGACAGCATCGTGGTCCGGCAGCCATCGTTCGTCACGGCCGCAGGGCAACTGTGGGCCGAGGTCGACATCGATCGGTGGCGCGAGTATCTGCGCATCAGTGTCGTCAAGGAATTCGCGCCCTACCTGCCCAAGCCGGTCGCCGACGCCGCCTTCGACTTCGTCGACAAGGCGCTGCAAGGCCGCGACCAACGCCAGGAGCCATGGAAGGACGGCCTCGCGACGGTCAGCCTGTATCTGGGCGAGCCGTTCGGCAAACTGTATGTGGCGCAACACTTTCCAGCGAAGGCCAAGGAGCGGGCCAAGGCGCTGGTAGCCGATCTGATGGAAGCCTACCGGCAAGACTTCACCAACTCGTCGTGGATGTCGCCGCCGACCAAGCAGGCGGCGCTGGCGAAGCTGGACAAGATCGTCGCCAAGATCGGCTATCCGGACAAGTGGATCGATTACTCCGGGGTAAAGATCACCAGGGGAAGGCTGGTCGAATCCTTGCGTGCCGCAAGGGCTTTCGAGGTCAACCGCGCCTTCGCCAAACTCGGCACGCCAGTCGACCGGGCTGAATGGGGTTTCCCGCCGCAGACGGTCAACGCGATGTACGACCCAACCGCCAACGAGATCACCTTCCCCGCGGCCATCCTGCAGTCACCGTTCTTCGACGCCGATGCCGCACCCGCGGTCAACTTCGGCGGTATCGGCGCGGTGATCGGCCACGAGATCGGGCACGGCTTCGACGACCAGGGCGCCAAGTACGACGGCGACGGCAATCGACGCGACTGGTGGACCCCCGAGGACATCGCCGCCTTCGAGGCCAAGACCAAACAGCTGATCGAGCAGTACAACGCGCTCGTGCCCGACGGCTTGGACCCGAGCAAGCACGTCAACGGCGCGCTCACCGTCGGAGAGAACCTCGCCGACCTGCGCGGTTTGCAGATCGCACTCGCCGCATACCGCGATGCGGCGCAGCGCGACGGTGCGGAACCGGACCTGAAGACCGTGTTCCTGTCCTGGGCCAGGATCTGGCGGCAGCAGGCGACCAAGCAGACCAAGGAGCGACTGCTCACCATGGACGTGCACTCGCCCAACGAGTTCCGCGCCAACCAGGTGGTCCGCAATATCGCCGACTTCTACACCACCTTCGGCGTCGTGGCGGGCGACAAACTTTTCCTCACACCGGATCAGCGGGTCACCCTGTGAGATGGGGCAGCCGGTAGCACCGCGGGCAGGTAGCCTCGGGCGAACAAATTGCGCCTGACGAGGATGCGGCGGACCGCATCGGGAGAGGAATCCGCGTGACACGTCTCGGACAGCTGGACCGTCGTGCCTTCCTGATCGCGCTCGGGGCGGTGCCGGCCGCTGCCGCGCTCGCGTCTTGCGCGAGCGACACCAAGGAGACGAGCAAGCCGCTCACCAGCGTCGACCTGGGTGGCGCGGATGAGGCGATCCGGCCGCAGGACGATCTGTACCGGCATGTCAACGGGAAGTGGTTGCGCGAGTACCAGTTGCCGCCGGACAAGACGTCCTTCGGTTCCACGAGCGAGGCCTTCGAACGCACGCAGCAGCAACTGCGCGAGATCGTCGAGGGGATCAAGGATCCCAAGGACGGGTCCGAGGAGCAGCAGATCCGCGACCTGTACGACGCCAGGGTGGACTGGGACACGATCGAGCGGCTCGGCATGACCCCGCTGGCCGGACTGTTCGCCAAGGTGGACGGCGCGGCGACCAAGGCCGACCTGGCCAAGGTGATGGCCGAATTGCCCATCAGCGGTCTGATCGGACTCGGCATCGGCACGGACCGGAAGAACTCCAACGCCTACATTCCCTCGGTCGGCCAGTCCGGGCTCGGGCTCGGCGAGCAGTACTACCGCAAACCCGAAAACGCCGAGGTGCTCGCGCAATACCGGGTCTTTCTCGAACGCATCGCCGCGGGCGCGGGTTTCGCCGATCCCGCCGCGATGGCGCAGCGCGTGTTCGATCTGGAGAAGCGCATCGCACCCGCGCACTGGGACAATGTGCGCAACCGCGACGCCGACGCGACGTACAACCTGTACAGCTGGAACGACATGGTCGCTCTCGCACCGGGATTCGACTGGGACCCGTGGCTGGCCGGGAATACCGACCGGCCGAAGCAGCTGTTCGACAAGATGGTGGTCGGCCAGCCGTCCTTCATCACCGCGGCGGGTCAGCTGTGGACCGAGGTCGACATCCCCACGTGGCGTGACTATTTGAAGCTGAGCGTGCTGCGCGAGTTCGCGCCGTTCCTGCCCAAGGCGATCAACGACGCGAACTTCGAGTTCAAGGGTCGCGTGCTCAATGGTCAGGAAGAGCGGCCGGAGCGCTGGAAGTACGGCGTCGGCATCGTCGACGAGAAGCTGGGCGAGCAGCTCGGAAAAGTCTACGTGGAGAAGTACTTTCCGCCCGAAGCCAAGCAGCGCGCGAAAGAAATGCTCGACGATGTGATCGCCGCGTACCGGGAGAACTTCACCAATTCGTCCTGGATGTCGCCTGCGACCAGGGAGGCGTCCCTGGCGAAGCTCGACAAGATCGACCCCAAGATCGGGTACCCGGACAAGTGGGTCGACTACTCGAAGCTGAAGATCACCAAGGGCAAGCTCATCGAATCATTGCTCGCCATCAATGAATTCGAGGTCAAGCGTGCGTTCGCCCGGCTCGGCGGTCCGGTCGACAAGACCGAATGGGGGATGTCGCCGCAGACGGTGAACGCCTACTACTCGGCCAGCTCCAACCAGATCGTCTTCCCCGCCGCCTACCTGCAGCCACCGTTCTTCGACAAGGACGCGCAGCCCGCCGTCAACTTCGGTGCCGTCGGGGCGACCATCGGCCACGAGATCGGCCACGGCTTCGATGACCAGGGTTCGAAATACGACGGCGACGGCAACCGGCGCGACTGGTGGACCCCTGAGGACCGGGCCGCCTTCGACGCCAAGGCCAAGCAACTCATCGATCAGTACAACGCACTGGTGCCGGAGGGTCTCGAGCCGAGCCAGCACGTGAATGGTGAGCTGACCGTCGGCGAAAACCTCGCCGACCTGCGCGGTTTGCAGATCACCTTGGCCGCCTTCCGGATCGCCGAGAAGCGGCGCGGCATCGATGATCCCGACTACCGCACCATGCTGCTGTCCTGGGCCCGCAGCTGGCGCGAGAAGCAAACTGAAGAACTCACCGTCCGCTACCTCTCAATAGACACCCACTCCCCCAACGAATTCCGCTGCAACCAAGTTGTGCGCAACCTGGAGGAGTTCTACCGCACCTTCGGGGTCAAGGAAGGCGACAAACTCTTCATGCCGCCGGATCAGCGCGTCACCTTCTGAACGACGGTCGGCGCAAGCATTGTTCGACACGCGGCCGGGGGCGGCAATTCGGCTTGTTTGCCACCCCCGGTTCAGGCAACGTCAGAAGCAGCCGGTACTGGCTGTGCTCCAGCTTTCGTGGCAGCCGGAGCTCCACGTCGACCAGGCTTCTTGAATAGTTGGATCGGTCCTGTCGGCCTTACCAAGGGTTTCCAGTTTCTGAAGATCAAGAATGTTTTTCATCACACCTCCTCCCAGGTGTCATAATTTCCTCCTCCACACCGACAACGGACTTCTGTTGTCGTCTGCGGTATCCGGGCCGACCGATGGCCACCTCATCGGTCCAGGCCAACACGTTTGTTCAGACTTCGTCTGGATGCGCGATCGGCAACCAGCTGTGCCTCGTCAGGTCGGGCGCCAGTGCTGCCAATACACCTGCGGAACCAGTCGAGTAGTCGGCGACCAGCCGCCGAGATCCATACCCCGATGTCATCATTCCGCCCCCTGAATCGATGAAGGTGAACATGTCGAACTTCGCCGCTGGGGCGATGCCGGTGGGGACCCCTAGCGCAGCAGCCATCTGTCGATCCGCAAGCACCAGGCCTGCCATACCATCCATCAAGCCAGGGCACAGGCAGGTGCGCACGGCACACGCCAGCCGGATTCTCGCGAGCACCGAGTTCAACGAATCATCCAGTTCGACGCCTGCTTTCGCACACATGGCCACCGCAAGTCCGACGCCTGCCGAACCGGAGCCGAGATACGGGTAGAAGTTGCCGTTCTCACGCACCTGTAGTGATCCATCCGGCGCTTCGACCAGTTGCGCTACTGCTCTGTCGAGCAGCTGTATAACGAGCTTGCGATGCTTCTCCCCTTCTCGCCCTGAATGTTTCAGGACGAGCGCAAGTGCCACCGCAGCGCCGGAAAGTCCATCGAACAGGCCCGGTTTGGGCGACTCACTGTCGAGTTGGCTATAGCTCGCAGCCTCCAGCTGCTTCATCGCACGTGCCGCGGTAGCGTCTGCAGCGGTGTAGCCGGTGCAGCGCAGGGAATGAAGCCCTAGCGCAATTCCCGCTAATCCGTCACCGAGGCCCACGTCCGGGGAGTCCAGGGCCACATCAGCAATCAAATCGCCGATCAGTTCCCGATGATGCCCCATCTCGTGCAGCGCACATGACATTCCAAGACGACCGAACAACAGGCTGTAGTCCGAAGTCTCCCGCGCCGCAGCAACATTCACCGCTGGGGTATGCGCTTGTCTGCCGGGCAGTGCCGTGTGCCGACTCAGCATCAGTTCGACACCGAGCGAGCCGCTGGCGATGTTTACACCACCGTTCTCATCGAATTGGTGCGGACTACCCGGGTACGGATGGCCGCTCCCGGAACGGTGAGATCGAACGATCCCGCCGATGAGTTCACTCGTCAGATTCTGTGCCGAATCGACACCGGCGCTAGGAATCGAGACACGCAGTGATTCCCTATCGTGGACCACTGACGCACTCAGCAGCCCACCAAGTTTCCCATCGAGCAGTTCCACCCACTCCGCGACCTCCCGCCCGAACACCTGCAGAATAAATGCGCGCTGCCGGATCCATATCTCATCGGTGATCGCGGGCAACGGCGTCAGCGGGCTGAACATGTGCACTATCGTCCGCATCAGAGCGTACCTATCCTGCTGTTGCCTGGAGCAGCGCAGTCTCGGGATGAATCCTGGGGTTGCCATCGTCCGGACATTGTCACTCAGCAGCGGCATGGCAAGTTCGAAGTCGATGAGCGAAACAGCGAGATCGTCACCGATCATGATGTTTCGCGGCTGTAGGTCCGTTATCGCGATTCCGATGCCGTGTACGCGCTCCACAATCGCGACCAGTGACTGACCGATTCGCACCGCCTGAGCCGCATAGTCGGCGACGTCGAAACGCTCCGAGTACGGATAGTTGGCCGCAACCCACTCATACAACGAGACTCCGTGTATGTATTCCATTTCCATGAAGGTGTGGTCGCCGACTGTCAGCAGTCGGTACGCGTCGGCAACTCCGTCGACTGACGCGAGTGCCGCTAGCGCTCGGTATTCGTTCCCGAGCCTGGCGACCGCATCGTCTCCATTGCGGTCTACTGCGACGTGTGCACGAGCCTCTTTCAACACCACCTCGGTGAGGTCAGCCGACCGACGTGCCAGATAGACTCCACCGCAGTTCGAGAAATGCAACGCCGTGTCGACGATGAACGGAAAAGATTCATCGCCGGCGTCGACGCGCTTCGAAATCGAGGCCTTCAGGAAGTCTGGTACGCGATCAGCTGCGGGTGGCACGAAGTACGGTAGTCGCTGGTCCTCTGCCAACCTGCCGTCAGCATCGGTTATCGCATGCGTTACAACACCATCGAGCATCGCCATTCGGCTCACAAATCCGCCATATCTCAGAAACACCGGCCCCGAGCCCCACCTGACATCGGACAGTATGTACGGGCCGTCGAACGAGGTCAGCATGGACTCGAGAGCGCGCAGAGTTTCATGCAATTGCGACGGACGCGGATAGATCGTGATAAACTTGCCCGAAGAATTACGTGGTGCATATTTCGCATTAGCACGCGAGAACGCGCCCCGATCGGGCAAGTACTTGAAATTAATATGCGTCTTTATACAGTAATCCGAGACAATTCTAAGCACATCTTCACACTGCTCCGGAACGGAGCTGATATGGATCTTCCAACCCTGGTCCGGTGGCCGGGAGGCGGCATCCGCAGGCGGACTGCAGTGAGTCCATCCGTTGCTGTAGTTCGTCCGCCAACCCGCCTCGACATTGGCGACGAAAGCGATCTCACCATGGAGTTCGTGCGGATCCGAGTAGTACAGCCCATCTGCGTCGCCGCAGAAGGCTTCGATGTTTCGCAGATAGTTGCCGTACGGCACCGCGAGCCCCCTCCCCCTAGATCCGTCACCGAATCTATCGTCAAATTTCTACCGTCGGCGAGGCCATTCTCGCGTCAGGCCTCGCCCGACGGCCTTTGGTCACTTTTTCGGCGCCGACAGCGTAAAAGTCGACTCGAGATCCCCGTTCGTCGCCTCGGTGGTCTTCAGCAGCCCGATCTCAGGGTTACCGAAGACACTCATTTCGGATAATGTCGATGAATCGTAGAAGAACATCGAAGCGGCCACTATTGCTAGCATCAGCGCTTCGAGAGAATCCCGGCCCGACGATGCGGACTCGATATCACGTGCTCCAGCCATGCCACTGATCGAAAACCGGCAATTCCACGTTGCCCCCGAGCAAGTCGGCCGGAAAAAGACCAGTTTGACCGGGCCGGAGCTCGTGTCGACGACCCGCTCGGCGATAATATCGGCGAGCCGGTCCGGATTCTCATCCATCATTTCTATCCTTTCAGACACTCCCGCAAATTCCCAAGGGCAGCGTGATAACAAGGCGCGGGATCGCCGCCATTGGCCGCGATCGAGTCACAGGTTGCCAGAGTACTTTCGTAAAGAGCGTAGCAGTCGTCGTCTCGCGAGGCAGCCGCTGCGGTGGGCGCCGCCAATACCAGTGTGGTAGGTACCGATAACGCCAGTGAAGCCGCTCCCAGCACGGCGGCCAAAAGCATCTTGATTCGATTATTCGATCTCATGATCCAGATATTCCTATCTCATCGTCAAGCATAGATGCGGCCATCTTTCATAGCCGAACTCCCCATTCAGGCATCAGAATGCAGCAATTCCACCCCCTGGAAATATTGCCGGACCAGCTTCTCGGCACTACACGGGAGTCGTCGACAGACAACTACATCAGGCGTGACGGACGTTTGCCGCGAGACGACTCCGAAACAGGCGGTTCCAAACAGCGCGCGCTAGCTGCCCAAGCCGCCAATCGTTGAATCCAAGTTACCCCCCTCCGGCGAACACGACCGATGGCCGATACCGACGAAACGCCCCGCATCCGAGATGTTTCTTGGACCCCCGTCTTAACATCGCACTCTATCAGATATCCGCCAAACTTCAACCAGGACAATAGCTTCCGAGCTACCACGAACCAGGACACTATTCAAGATCAACTAGCCTGCCGCCTTGCTGCCAGTTATCGCGCACACCTTGCATTCTCGTGAAGATGACGTACGCTGCAGCCAGTACCAAGCGCACATACCGCCCATCGGCGGGATGACGCGCGAGGGGGGCTGGACATGAGCTATGAGTCGATGCTGCGATGTCTGGAATTGTGTGTTGCGTCCACCATCGCCCCGATCGACCCTGCGCCACAAACCAAAACAGGTCGGGGGAATATCATGCGAAATTTGTTGTGCCTCTTGGTTATGAGCGGCGCTTTTAGTACTGCCGTGGCCGGCACGGCGTCAGCTGCGTATGAGGTCAGCCGCTACGAGTGCGAAATCAACGGCGGTGCAGTGGTTCCCGGCGCAATGACGCCCGGTTTCTGCTTCGGAGGTGCCTACGACATGCGGCCGATAGCTCCATCTGATCACTCGTTCTGACAACACGTCCATGCACCGACTCCGGCGCGGGTGGAGGTACCCATGACCAGGCATGCCACGCCAGCACGAATCAACAGACGCACACTGCTGACTGCTTTGGCGGCGATCCCCGTGTCGAGCACGCTGATGACAGGATGCTTCGGAAGTCCGCAGCGCGGCTCCGGATCAGATCGGAAAGAAGTTGACCCCATGGTCCGGCCCCAAGACGACCTCTATCGGCATATCAACGGCAGGTGGTTGCGGGAATATCAATTGCCACCCGACAAGAGCGCCTACGGCGCCGGGTTGGAAGTCGCCGACCGCGTCCAGCAACAACTCGCGGCAATCATCGACGCGATCCGAGATCCGGCCCCCCGGTCTGATCAGCAGAAGATTCGCGACTTCTATGACGCCTGTATGGACACCGATGCCGCTGAACGCCTCGGCCTCACACCCATCGGAGACCTACTCGACAGCATCAATGCTGCAGCGACCAAGGGCGACCTGGCGCGGGTCATGGCATCGATTGCTTTAGAGCTTCCATACGACAACGCACTCGCCGCGTGCAGCCTCTTCGCCATGGTGGTGTTTCCTGACGGTAAGGACTCGGCCACCTATCGTCCACAGCTGGGCCAGGCCGGCTTGCGATTCAAAGCCTCGTTCTTCCAATCGCCCGCCATGGCGGACCAGCGCGCCGCCTACCGCATATTTCTCGAGCGAATCGCTCGATCAGCCGGCTTCGCCGATCCACCGGGCATGGCAAGGCGGATGTTCGACCTGGAGGATCGAATTGCCGCAGTGCACTGGGACGAAGTGCGCAACCGCGACGCGTCCGCCACCTATAACCCTCGCAGCTGGCGAGAACTCATCGAGATGGCCCCCGGTTTCGAGTGGGACGCTTGGCTAGCTGCTTACTCGGACAAGCCCAATCTCTTCAGCAAGATCGTGATCGCTCAACCTTCCTACATTGCGGACGCTGCACGTCTCTGGTCAGAGGTCGACATCTCCGAGTGGCGTGACTACCTACGCCTGGGGGTGGTCCGAGAGTTCGCCGCACTGCTGAGCGAGGAATTCTCGAATGCGAGCTTCGACTTTTTCGAGCGGAGCCGCAGCGGTCAGACTCAGCGACTAGGGAACGAACAGCAGGCGCTGGCGACGGTCTCCAAATACCTCGACCAGCTGCTCGGCAAAGAGTACGCAGGACAACACTTCCCACCAACATCCAAGGCGCAAGCAGATGAGCTTATCGCGAATATCGTGTCGGCCTACCGGGAGAGCTTCGCGCACACCGACTGGATGTCCCAAGCCACCCGCGATGCCGCCATCGTCAAGCTGGACAAGCTCACCATCAAGACCGGGCATCCCGATACCTGGCGCGACTACGCCGAGTTGACCATCACCAGAGGACATCGAGTCGCCAACATTCGAGCGACGATGCGGCACGAGTGGAAGCTGATGTTCGCCAAACTCGGCACCCCGGTCGACAAGTTCGAGTGGAAGATGGCGCCGCAGGAGGTCAATGCCTCCTACGACTGGAACAACAACGCGATCCTGATCCCCGCCGGCATGCTCCAACCGCCCTTCTTCGACCCTGATGCAGAGCTTGCAGTGAACTACGGTGGCATCGGCGCGATAATCGGTCATGAAATCGGACACGGTTTCGATGATCAGGGCTCCAGGTTCGACGGCGACGGCAACCTGCGGGATTGGTGGACGCCTGCCGACCGCGCCGCGTTCGACGAGCGCGCTAAAGCTCTTGTCGCACAGTATGACTCACTGGTGCCAAGCGGACTCGGACCCGAGCATCACGTCAATGGCGCGCTCACCGTGGGCGAGAACCTCGCCGACCTACGTGGACTCATGATGGCGCTGAGGGCATTTCGCAGTGCCGAACGTTCACGCGGCAACGAGACTCCGGACTGTACGAATGTCTTCCTCGCTTTAGCCCGAGCTCGGCGCGTCAAACTTCGGCCGGAACAGCAGATCCGTCAATTGGCGGCGGATCCACACGCGCCCAACGAATTCCGCTGCAACCAAGTGGTCCGTAACATCGACGAGTTCTACACGACCTTCGACGTCAAAGAAGGCGACGGGTTATTCCTCCCACCTGACCGGCGCGTTATTCTCTGATGCCTCGGCTGCCGGGGAGTACCGCAGCGTGGCGACCAGGTGCACTGCAGCGCCACGAAAGCCACGTCCGATTAACGCCGGTCCCGGCCGCCCGTCCTGGGCACACTGGGCGCATGACGCGATCCACCACTGATTCGACGACCGTGCTGACCAGCATGTATGCCGCTGAGGCGGCGTATATGGCGGCGGGCGGGCCTGGGCGGGCCTCGTTCGAGTTGCTCGCCCCGTACTTCGCGACCGATGTGGTACTGCATCAAGCTGGCGGATTGCCTTACGGCGGGACATGGCGTGGGCATGCGGGCATGGAGCAGTTCTTCCTCGCCATGGCGCGTACGTGGGAGAGTTTCGAACTCCTGGAACAGCGGTTCTTGGCAACCGGCGAAACATCGGTGGTGCACACGCTGGTTCGGGTACGCGCTCACGCCAGCGGGCGCGAGCTGACTTTCCCTATCCTGCAGACGATTACGGTTACCGACGGCCGGGTTTCTGAGGTCCACCCGTTCTGCTGGGACACGGCGGCTATCGCTGCGGCCTGCGCACCCCTACCTGAGGGCCCAGCCGCGAAGGAAGTCGTTGTGTCGTAACCGCTTCCGTATCGGCTGGTTCATGGACGAAGGGGCGTCCGATCGGCAGCCCCGAAGGTGGCGGCGCGGGCGCGGGCTTTCGGCCACTCGCGGGCGAGATCGAGCAGGTTTCGCAGCTCGGAGGTGCGGTCGCCGCTCGCGGGTGTGGCGTATCGCTCGGAGTCGGTGACGTAGCCGAATGTGTTGCCGTGGGCTTTGATCTGGACCGCGAAGGCGAGTCGCAGTGCGTGATCGGCGACGCTGGTCTGGGTTCGAAGTGCCTGGCCGGCACTGAGATCGGGGAGATAGGGCCGTAGATGTAGCGCGGCGTCTTGGATCTCGACTGTCATGCGATAGAGGCGCGACGCGGATTCCGGTTCGGGCGCCTGCCATAGGACCACCTCCGGCATCGCGTCGGTGAGATCGCGCCACAGCGGTCGCAATCGGCGGCAGGCTCGCCCGCTGCTGTCCCAGCCGATCAGCGCCATTATCGCGAGGACCAGCGGGACCGAGATCAGCGCGGCAAGGACCGCGAAGGCAATGCCGGCCGCCGCGATCCAGGCGATTCCCGCGTTCTGCGGCGCACTCCCGTGCATCACCCGCCAGATGGTGATGATCCCGGTCAGTTCCCAGTAGAGAACGACGACGAGCAAACCCCAATAGGCCAGATTCTCTGTGGTCGAGGACTCCGCGGTGCGCAACTCCCGGACACAGGCCAGCGCGACCAACAGACCGGAGACCATGCTGAGCAGAGTGCAGCCGAACCACACCGCCGTGAACAAGGTCGGCGGTCCGACCAGCACTGCGATCGCGACCATCATGGCGAGGGCGTTGTAGCGCCGCTGCCGTAGCGGCGCCGCGACGGTGTCGCCGTTTGCGAGCGTCCGCGCGAAACCGTAGACATGGGCGCCCGCCATTACGCCACCGACCAGGAACAGTTGAGGCGCGAGGCCGTCCAAATGCTGGGTGGTCGCCGAGCCGTACAGCGCCAGCGCGCCGGCATACCAGCTCAGCGCGGAATTGATCCGGCGGTCCAGTGTCGTCTCATTGACCAGGAGCCACCTGCCGACGACCACGGCGATCCCGATTACCGCTGTCGGCACCACGATCCATAACGGGATGTCACTCATCGCTGTCGAGCTTAGAGCGAGCCGCTGGACAGCGAGACCGCCGATCAGCGCGCGGGTGCGGGGACGGCTTTCGCGAGCTCATCGGCCGCGGCGAGCTCGGCCTGTTCGTCGTGCACGTACTTGTCGCCTGCGAAGAACGAGGCGGCGGCGGCCAGGAACATCATGATCGCGGCGGCGACGAACACGACGACCAACCCGGTGTGGAAGGGGCCGGTGAGCAGGTGGGGGAAGAACTCCTGTCCGGTGAGGGTGTCTGCGTGCACCCCGGGCCTGGCCAATTCGCCGGTGGGGCCGAGCAATTCCTGGATGGGATTGAAGCCGAGGAAGGCGGCGAACATGCTCGCCACCGGTGGCATCGCGGCGATCTCGGCGGCGGCGCCCGCGGAGACGCCCTGGGCGCGCAGCCCCGCGTCCAGTGCCGAAGGCAGGCTGGCGGCGAGGCCGACGACCATGAGCGAGAAGAAGATTCCCATGGACAGCGCGTTGCCACCGTTGAACAGGGTGCCGCGCATGCCCGAGGCCGCACCGCGCCGTGCGGCGGGCACGCTGGACATGATGGCCGCGGTGTTGGGCGAGAAGAACAGTCCGCTGCCGACGCCGTTGACCAGGATGATCGCGGCGAACACCCAGTAGTTGAAGTCGACGGGGACGATCAGCAGCAGCAGGAAGGTCAGTCCCGCGATGAACGCGCCGCCGGTGGTGAACGGGCGCGAGCCGTAGCGGTCCGACAGCCAGCCCGAAACGGGCCCCGCCGCAAGGAATCCCACGGTCAACGGCAGCAGGTAGATACCGGCCCAGAGCGGGGTCGACTCGAAGTCGTAGCCGTGCAGCGGCAGCCAGATGCCCTGCAGCCAGATGATCAACATGAATTGCATGCCGCCGCGCCCGATGGAGACCATCAGGTTGCTGAAGTTGCCGAGGCCGAAGGCGCGATTGCGGAACAGGCCGAGGTGAAACATCGGGTCGGCGACTTTGCTCTCCACCACGCAGAACACCGCGAGCAAGACGATCCCGCCGAGCACCGACCCGAGCACCCAGGGACTCGACCAGCCGGTGGCGTGGCCGCCGTAGGGCTGAATGCCGTAGGTGATCCCGGTGAGCAGCGCGGTGAGCCCGAGCCCGAAGGTGACGGTGCCCGCCCAGTCGACCTTGCCCGCCGAGCGAACGCCGACCTCGTGCAGCGAGCGATACGACCAGAACGCGCCGAGCACACCGATCGGGACGCTCACCCAGAACACCGCGCGCCAATCCCATTCCGACAGCACGCCACCGATGAGCAGCCCGAGGAAGGAGCCGGCGACCGCGGCGACCATGTTGATGCCGAGCGCGGTACCGCGCTGCCGCGACGGGAAGGCATCGGTGAGGATGGCGGTGGAGTTGGCCGTCAGCATGGCGCCGCCGACGCCTTGGACCACCCGCCAGACGATGATCCACATGGCGCCGGTGCCCCCGTGGAATGGATCGAACGAGAGCGCGAGCGCGCACAAGGCGAAGACGGCGAAACCCATGTTGTACACGCGAACTCGGCCGAAGAGGTCGCCGAGCCTGCCGAACATGACGACCAGCACCGCCGTGGCGAGCAGGTAACCCATCAACATCCACAACAGGTATCCGACGTTGCCCGCGTCGAGCGGGTTCAGGCCGATGCCCCGGAAGATCGCGGGCAGCGAGATCAGCACGATGGACGAGTTGATCGCGGTGAGCAGCACCCCGAGCGTGGTGTTGGTCAGCACAATCCACTTGTAGTGCGGGTGGTCCCGGTCGTACCGCGTCCTGCGGCGAACGGTGCTGACCTCGCCGAAGTCGAGATCGGTGGATGGAGTCGTCACGGCAGCCCCTCACAGATGATTACCTCGGCAAACTATATAGTTAGCCGATCTAACCATCAAGAGGTAGCGTGCCGCCATCGAAGTTAGATAGGTTAGCCTTAGCTGAATTACACCGGGCGGTCTCTCGACCGCACGCGGCGAGCACGTCCTCGAAGGGGGCCAACCGATGGAGTCTGTTCGGATGTCGCGCTGGGCGAAGGCGACGGTTGCCCTCGTCGCGGCCACGCTGACACTGGGCCTCACCGCATGTGGCTCGTCGAGCGACGACGCCGCCGCCGGGGGCGAGCCGGTGACCATCACGCACGCGCGCGGCTCGACCACGGTGCCCGGCACGCCCAAACGGATCGTCGCCCTCGGCAACCAATGGCTCGACACCACCCTCGCGCTCGGTGTGACGCCGGTCGGGTACGTGGACGCCATCGCGACGACGACCAAGAGCGCACCGCCGTGGGCGCCGAAATCGCTGGAAGCCGCGAAGGCGCTGAACACGATCGGCAATGTCGCCGAACAGGTGGCGGCGCTGGAGCCGGATCTGATCCTCGCCGATCCGTTCGTCGCCGATCAGAAGACCTACGACGAGCTCTCCAAGGTGGCCCCGACGCTACCCGCGCTCGACAAGAACACGGTGACGCCGTGGCAGGACCTGGTGAGCGCACTCGGCAAGGTGCTGCACAAACCGGACGCCGCCGCGAAGGTCATCGCCGAGGTCGACCAGAAGATCGAGGCGATCGCGCAGGCCAATCCCGGGCTGAAGGGCAAAACCTTCGCCAGCACCTGGTTGGCGAGCGCCGCGCAGCTCATGGTGCTCACCGACCCCAACGACGGATCGAGCAGGCTGTTCGCGAAGTTGGGCATGGGCATTCCGAAGGATTTGACCGAGCTCCCCGGAAACCAGGGCGGACGGGTGGCGCTGTCGCCGGAGCGCGTCGACAAGCTCACCGCCGACCTGCTGCTCGCCGGCTACTCCCCCGGCCTGGACGAGAAGTACCGCCAGCTGCCCGGCTACGCCGACCTCCCCGCGGTGCGCAAGGGCTCGGTGGTGTTCCTCACCACCCAGGAGATAAGCGCGATCAACCAGCCGACCGCGCTGTCGGTGCCCTACATCCTGAACAAACTGGAGCCGGCCTTCGCCGCCACGGCGAAATAGCCGCCGCTTCTTCACCATCGATCGATCAGCGGAGGTCAGCGGGTTTGTCCGCCGTCATCTATCCCGACCAGACCAGGTACGCGCTGCGTGCGGGTGCCACCTGCCTGACGAGCGCCGCGGACGCGGTGCTGCTCGCTCCGCCGCGCAACGAGCGTCTCTCCGACCTCGACAGCGGGCAGTTGCAGGCATTGCGAACGCTGAATCAGGGTCCGGCCACGGTGTCGCAACTCGCCGCCGGCTCGGGTACCGATGATGTCACCGGGCTGATGAACCGGCTGACCGACGGCGGCTGGCTGTCGATCACCGTGCGCGACGGCGGTCGCAACCTGTACAGCATCCGGCCGTTCGGGCAGCCGCCCGCGCGCCCCGCGACCCGGCTGCCGTGGCGCGCGACGCTGTCGAAATTCGCCGTGCTGCACCGAGACTCGGACGGTTTCGTGCTCGAACACCCGCGGTCCTGGTGTGATGTTCGAATCCACGATCCGAGACTGCTCTCCTTGCTCGACGGTTTCGGCGCGGCCGAGTCGCCGCTACCGGTCTCGATCAAGTCGCAGCTCGCTGCGGACCTGCACTGGTGCGGGTTTCTCGTCGCGGATCCGGACGACGAGGAGCGAGACCTCGCCGCCCGCGGCTGGCACGCCGCCGATCTGTGGTTCCACCGTCGCCGGACGTCCGGCGAGCACGCCACTCCCCGAGACCATTTCGGCACCACGACGTGGGCCGAGCAGAGTTTCCCGCAGCCGCCACAGCAGCCGAACTATCCCGGCGAACCGGTAAGGCTCACAATGCCCGACCTCGCCGCGCTGCGCGCCACCGATCCGGCGCTGACCGCGGTACCGGAACAACGGCACGCCGTCCGCGCGTTCGATGACGCCACCCCGATCACCCGGAACGCGCTGGGCGAGCTGCTGTTTCGGATCGCTCATGTCCGAAGTGCCGGTCCCGGTGCGGATTCGGCCGCGCGCCCCGGCCCGTCCGACGGCAACGGCTACGAACTCGAGTGCTATCCGATCGTGCGGCACGTCGACGGGCTGGCGCCGGGCATGTACCACTACGACCCCCTCGACCACGCGCTGCGGCCGGTGGCCGACCTGGATTCGCCTGCGGTGCAGCGGCTCCTGCGCCCGACCCCGGCTACCCGCACGGAAGACGGCGCGCCGCAGCTGGCGTTGCTGCTCACCGCACGAACGGGGATCACCGAGCAGGTGCCCTATGCCGACATCGTGCAGCACGTCGGCGCGGTCACGCAGACCGTCTACGGCGCCGCGGCCGCGATGGGGCTCGGCGCCTGCGCCGAGGGCCGCTGCGACACCGTCGCCTTCGCCACCGCGGCGGGCGTGGACGAGCTGCTGGAGTGCGCGGTGGGCAGCATCATTGTCGGCTCCCCGGCGCGCAATTACTGAGCGAGGCGCGCGCTTTCGGCCAGTGGCGCGCCAGATCGAGCAGGTGGCCGAGCTCGGATGTCATGTCCCGCGCCGGCATCTGACGCGGGTGCGACGGCGGCGCGCCGACGGGTGCGTGCCCCTCGGCGCGGGCTCGCGCCGCTAGGGCGAGCTGGGCGGCATAGGTCTCGACGGACGACTCGGGCACGGCGTCGACGGACAGATGCGGCCGGAGTTGCAGCAACGCGTCGGTGATCTCCACCCGCATCCGATACAACCGTGACTCCGGATCACGGCCGCGACCGACACCAGCGGGCAGCACGACCTCGGGGACCGCCGTGGTCAGATCCCGCCACAGCGGCGCGAGCCTGCGTAGCTGCCGCCCGGTCCGATCCCATCCGGTGCGCGCGGCGAGCACATGGACCAACGGCACCGCGATGACGAGCGCGACCAGCACACAGAACAGGCTCGACAACCCGCTCCACCGGACCGAGAGGGTGCCGGGTGGTTTGCCGTCGAAGGCCTGCACCACGGTGAGCGCCGCTCCGATGAACCAGCCCGTCGTCAGTATCAGCAGACCGAGGTACGGAACCCGTTTCAGCAACGCGGCTTCGGCCCTGATATCGCGCACACAGGCCCGTGCGATGTGCACACCGGCCACCAGCAACGGAATATTGAACACCGTCCAACTAATCACCGAGCGCACCCAGAAGTCCACTCCGCCAACGCCTTCGGCCGGTCCGACCAGCACCGCCGTCAGCCCGCCGAGGACCGCCATGATGTCGTAGACGCGCTGACGATCGCGGGCACCCGCCGGGTCGGCGCCTGCGAAAAGCTTTGCCACCCCATATATATCGGCCACCGACAGCACCGAGCAGAACAGGAAGAGCTGACCCGCTGCGGCCTCGTGGCCCGCGGCGAGCACGCAGTGCTGCACCACCGCCCCGACCGACACCCACGCGGCCGCGCGAGTGACGAGCCGGGAGGCGGGCGTGGCATCGACCAGCAACCATCGCGCCAGCGTGACCGCGCACAGCACCGCGATCGCCGCGATG
This sequence comes from Nocardia sp. NPDC052316, assembly GCF_044547795.1. Classification (NCBI taxonomy): domain Bacteria; kingdom Bacillati; phylum Actinomycetota; class Actinomycetes; order Mycobacteriales; family Nocardiaceae; genus Nocardia; species Nocardia sp. NPDC052316. Next base: position 451,925 of record NZ_JBIUBB010000006.1, on the reverse strand, counting down.
ACGACCGGCATCGGTGCGGGCGCTGTCATCGGCGCGGCCGAGCTCGGCGTATCGAGGCGGGGGCCTCGATCGGCACCGCAGACGACATCGGCCCTTCCCTACGCGTTCGACTGATCAGCCGGGAGCCGATCTTACGGGGTCCCCGCACCGAGACGGTGGCGTAGCCGGATGGCGCCGTTCAGCCCTGCGCGGCCCAGGAGTTCCGCAGCGCGGCCAGTGCCGCATCGGACAGACCCGACGCCGACATCGGCTCGTGCCGATGCTCCTCGACGCGTGGCTGGGCCGACTCCAGCGCCGCACGGTCCGTGCCCGCCGAGTCCACCGCCGCCGACAGCGCCGCGATGGTGGGGTGCTCGAACACCAGCTGCGGGGTCAATGCCAAGCCCGCGTCGGCCGCCCGTGCGGCCAATCGAATCGCGATGACGCTGTCGCCGCCGAGCGCAAAATAACTGTCCGTGCGGTCGATTTCGGTGATCTCCAGCAATTCCTCCAGCAGTGCGACCAGGGCCCGCTCGGTGTCGGTGCGCGGCGGTCCGGCCGCTGTGGCATCGCCGAGATCAACCGCGGCGTGCCGCACTACGGTGCGCGCGCTGTCCCAACCGTCCGGCACGATGTTCAGCTCGCTGAGGGGCACGTCGGCTGCCGTCGCGAACGCGGTCATGATCGCCGCCAACGCGTCGGCGAACAGTGCCCCGGTCGCCTCGTGGTAGAGGTCGGCGTTGAGTACGACGCTCACCGCGACCGCGCCGGTGGGTTCCACCAGAAAATCCAGGTGCACATCGACGAAGGCCGCGTCGTACTGTGGCGTGAGCGCGGTTACCGTCGCTCCGCCGGGGCCGAAGTCGACCGGGCGCGGGCGGTGCCCGAATTGCATCATCACCTGGAACAGCGGATTGCGCGCCAATGCCCGTGGCGGATCGAGTGTTTCGACGATCCGCTCGAACGGCACGTCCTGGTGTGCGAGGGCGCCGAGCGCCGTTTCGCGAGCGCGCTCGAGCACGGTACGCAGCGTCGGCGCGCCCGAAAGGTCGTTGCGCAGCACCACCATGTCGGCGAACAACCCGACGAGCCGCCCGACCTGCGCGTCGACCCGGTTCGCGACGGTCGCGCCGATCGGCACATCGTCACCGCCACCGAGGGTGTGCAGCAGCACCGCACTCGCCGCCTGGCACAGCATGAACTCGGTCGCGCCACACGACTCGGCGAGGGTGCGCGCGGCGTGCCACGCCGCCGCCGGGACCATCCTGGTCGTGGTGATCCCGGTATTGCCGAGGACAGCGGGCCGCGGACGATCGTGCGCCACCGCGATCTCGACGGGCAACCCGGCGAGTGCGTCGCGCCAATAGTCGAGCTGGGCGCGACCGTAATCGCCGAGTTCGGCGGTGCGGTCGAAGGTCTGCCGCTGCCAGCTCGCGAATTCCGGAAACTGCAGGCTCAGCGCCGGCCAGTCGGGAGCGGCGCCGCCGCACCGGGCACAGTAGGCCGCGATGAGATCTTCGACGAAGATCCGGCAGGATTCGCGGTCGGTGATCAGGTGATGCATCAGCACCGACAGCACGTGTGTCTCGGGTCCCAGTTCGAACAACCGAGGCCGGATCAACGGATCGCCGGCGAGGTCGAAGACATGCGCGGCGTCGGCGGCCAGCGCCTCCGCCAGTCGAGCCGCGGTCTGGTCCGGCGCGCCGTCGAGCACGACGGTCGGCACCGGCACCGCGACCGTTTCCCGCACCCACTGGTAGGGCGTCCCTTCGTGTTCCGGAAAAACGGTGCGCAGCGCGTCGTGCCTGGCGATGACGTCACCGACCGCCGCGCTGAGCATGGCGGTATCGATCGGCCCGTCGATTCGAATGGCGAACCGGAAGTTCTCCCACTCGAACGCGCCTTGGAGTTGCCGCCGCAGCCACAGCGCCCGCTGCGAGTACGACAGCGGAATGCGTTCGGGCCGTTGCTGTGCACTGAGCGTCGAAGCAGGCTGGACCACACCGCGACGCAGTATCACCGCGTCGTCGAGATCTTCGCCGTGCTGGTCGCGGTAACGCTCGACCAGGTGTGCGGCCAGCTCCGCCACCGTCGGCGCGTCGAATGGCGCCCGCACGTCGATCTCGACGCCGAAGGCGGCGCGCACCACCGTGACCAGCCGGACCGCCAACAGCGAGTGGCCACCGAGCTCGAAGAAGGAGTCGTCGGCGCCGACGCGGTCGACGTCGAACATCTCGCCGTAGAGCGCGGCCACTCGAACCTCGACGGGCGATTCGGGCGCTCGATAGCTGCGGGTCGACACCAGCTCAGGCTCGGGCAGCGCCCGGCGATCGAGTTTGCCGTGCGCGCTCAACGGCACCTCGTCGAGCACGGCGAACGCGGCGGGCACCATGTGCTCGGGCAGCGCGGCCGCGACCGAGGCACGCACCTGTCGCGGATCGATGTCGGTACCGGATTCCGGTACGAGATAGGCCGTGAGGATCGGCCCGAGCGTCTCGTGCTCGGTGACGATCGCGACGCACTGCGCGACGCCGGGGTGATCGGTGATCGCCGCCTCCACCTCACCGAGTTCGATCCGGAATCCGCGCACCTTCACCTGTTCGTCGGCGCGCCCGATGAATTCGATCTCGCCGTCGACCGTGCGCCGGGCGAGGTCGCCGGTGCGGTACAACCTTTCCCCGGCCAGGAAGGGATCGGCGACGAACCGCTCCGCGGTCAGCGCGGGCCGGTCCAGGTAGCCCCGCGCGAGTTGCCGACCGCCCAAATAGATTTCGCCGACCACCCCCGGCGGCACCAACTGCATCGACTCGTCGAGCAGATAGACGGAGACGTTGCGGTTCGGATATCCGATCGGCACGATCCCGGCGCCCTGCGGACCGTCGACGGGCATCGAGGTCGAGCAGACGACCGCCTCGGTCGGCCCGTAGTGGTTGCGCATTTCGGCATCGAATTGCGCGGAGAACCGGTCGGCGAGCTCGCCGGGCAGCGCCTCGCCGCCGATCGGTACGTGTCGCAGCGCGCGCCAGTCGTCCGATTCGGGCAGCAGCAGCAACGCCGACAGCAGCGAGGGCACCATCTGCAGCACGGTGATGCCGTGCCGCGCGATCAAGTCGGTGACATACGGAATGTCGCGGTAGGGATTGGCTTTCGGCACGACGATGCTCGCGCCCGCGATCAACGGCAGGAAGAGCTCGGGCAGCGACGCGTCGAAACTCACGGAGGTCGCCTGCAGCGCCCGCTCCGGAACGCTCGCGTCCCAGTCGGCGGCGAAGCACACGAGATGGTCGGCGATCGCCGCGTGCGAGACGGGCACGCCCTTCGGCTTGCCGGTGGAGCCCGAGGTGTAGATGACGTAGGCGAGATTCGACGGGCGCAGCGGCAGCACCCGATCGGCGTCCGTCGGATCGGTATCCGGCAACTCGCCCGCTTCGGCTTCGGCCGCCGCGACGTCGACCGCGGTCAGCGACAGCGTCGGCCGCGCGTCCGAGAGCAGATAATCGATCCGGTCCTCGGGGTAGGCCGGATCGATCGGAACGTACGCGGCACCGGCCTCGAGCACCGCGAGACTGGCGACGATGAACTCGACGGAGCTCGCCATCCGCAGCGCAACCAGCTGTTCGGCCCCGATACCGCGCCGAATGAGCCAGTGCGCCAGACGATTGGTGCGCCTGCGCAGCGCACGGTAGGTGAGCTGCTCGGTGTCCGACAGCACCGCGACCCGGTCCGGCGTGGCCGCTGCCTGCCGCCGCACCAGCTCGACCAGCGTGGTCTCGGGTGTGTCGAGGAACGGTCCGTGCGACGCGGCGAGAATGGCGGCCCGATCATCGGAGCCGAGCATGTCGATATCGCGTAGTGGGCGCTGCGGATCGCGGACAACACGTTCGAGCAGCCGCAGATAGTGCCGCAACAGCTGGGCCACCAGCTGCTGGTCCAGCTCATCGACCAGATAGGTGGCCGCCACATGTGCGCCCGCGTCGTCGAGGACGACCATCAGGCCGAGGGTTTCCTGCGCGACCGAGCTGCCCCAGGGCAGTTCGGTGGCGTCGATGCCGGGCAGGTCGAAGCCGTTCGCACCGCCGCGCACGCTGAAACTCAACTGCACCAGTTGGGCGAGACCATCGCGCCCGGCGACCCGGTCGGGACTCACTTCGCGGACCACCCGCTCGACGCCGACGCCCTGGTGGGCGAACGCCGCGAAGCTGGCGTCTCTGGTCGAATCCAGCAGGTCGGCAAAGGATTGCGCAGGCGAAGGCGCCGCGCGCAGCAGCAGGGTGTTGCCGAAGTACCCGATGAGCGCCTCGGCGCCGCGACCGCGGCGATCGGTCACCGGCACCGCGACCAGGAAATCGGTTGCGGCGGTGTATCGCTGGACCAGCGCCTCGAACGCGGCGAGCAGCACCGTGAACGAGGTCGCCGAGTGGTCCCGGCCGAGCCGCGCGACCAGCTCGAGCAGGTCCGCGGACAGTGGAAGCACACACTTGCCTGCCTCGCGTGTCGCGCCGGCGGCGGGCCGTGCGCCGGGCAGCTCGAGGCGCTCCGGCGCGGGGGTCAGCGTGGCGCGCCAGTACGCCAGATCCGCCGCGTCGTCGGGCCGCTCGATCAGTGCCACGTCGGCGTACTGGGAGTCGAGGTCGGGCAGGACGCCGCCGCGATAGGCGGCGTTCAGCTCGGCGAAGAAGACGGGCCAGGAATCGTCGTCCCAGCCGATGTGGTGGATGACCAGCACCAGCACGTGCTCGGTCGGGCCGGTGCGCGCCAGCGTCACGCGCAACGGGTGGTCGGCGGTCAGGTCGAACGGGCGTGCGAACTCCCGCTTTGCCAGCACCTCGAGCCGCCTGCGCCTGCCCTCCTCGGGGAGGTCGGTGAGATCGTGCTGCTGCCAGGTCGTCTCGGCGGCGTGCGAAATTTGGTACGGGTCACCGTCGGCGCCGACCTGGTAGGTGGTGCGCAGAATCTCGTGCCGTGCGACGACGGTGTCGAAGGCCGCGCGCAAACGCGGCACGTCGAGCGGGCCGGTCAGGCGATACCCGACACACACGTTGAGCGTGGTGTCCTCCGGTTCGACCGTCTGCAGGAACCACATGCGCTGCTGTGCGGACGAGAGCGGGCCCGGCTCGCCCGCGCGCCTGGCCGGTTCGGCGGCCGGGGTCGTCGCCAACGCGCGTTCCCGCAATCGTTGCTGGAGCAACTGCTTGCGGCGAGCGAGGATTTCGTCTGACATAGCGGGTCCTTCGGGTGTGGATTCGACAAGGCGGCACGGCGCGCGGTCGCCGCTCAATCGGCGCCGACGGCGACCGTGGCCAGCGCGCGGTCCATGGCCTCGACGGCGTCGTGCCAGAGCTCGCCGAGCCGTTGCGCCGCCTCGGCGGTGAATATCGCGTCGCTCCAGCGCAAGTACGTGACCAACTCCGGACCGTCCGCCGTGGTTCGCACCGCCGCGATGACGTCGAGGGCGTAGCGCAGCGGGAAGTCCGGTTCGGCGACGGGCGGCAGGCAGCCGTGCAGCGCCGGGTCGGGGATCGGCGCCCACGGCCTGCCCGCCCCGGTCAGGTCGAAGCGACCGAGGTAGTCGAACAGCACCTGCGGCTGCGGCGCGTCGACCAGTTCGGGTGTGTGGTCCAGATAGCGCAGCACGCCGTAGTCCATGCCGTTGTTCGGCAGGTCGGTCAGGTGGGTGACAACGGCGTCGAGCAGGGCCATGGCGCTACCCGGATCCTGCTGCGCGGTAACCACATCCACGCAATCGCGACCGACACCGAGGCGGGCCGGCACGATACTGGTGAACCACCCGAGCGTGTGCGCGGTGTCGATGTCCTCGCCGAGCACCGCGTCCTCTCTGCCATGCCCTTCGAGCGCGAGATAGGTTCCGGCCCTCGGGTTCTGACCGCGCTCGGTCCGCCAACTCGCCAGCGTCATGGTGAGCACGGCGAGCAGGAATTCCCGCACGCCCGCGTTGCCGTGCCGCAGCCCTTCCAGGATCGACGCGGTCGTCTCGGCTGAGGCGGACACCGGGTGCACCTGATAAGAGGCCCAGGTATCGGAGGCAGGATCGGGTAGCCGAGTTCCCAGCACCGGATCGGGCGCGGCAACCTGGCCGATCCAGTACTCCCGTTGCGCCGAAACCGCTGCGGTGCCTGCGCGTTCGCGCAGCCGACGTGCCCATTGCCGGTAGTCGACGTGTTCGACCGGCGGAGTCGGTGCCTGCCCGGCGACGACGCACGCCCAGCTCGCGGCGAGATCGGCGCTGAGGACGTGCCATGACACCGGGTCGATGGCCAGGTGATGGACGGTCAGTAGCAGGACGTCCGGGGCGTCGCGCCGGACGAACCACACGGCACGCAGTAGGTCACCGGTGTGCGGATCGATTTCGTCGAGGACCTCACGGCTGCGCGCGGCCAGCGTCGCAGGCAAGTCCGTCCCGACCTCGACCACGGACAGAATATCCGCTGCCCGCACACTGCCCGGCGCGCGCGTCAGGAGCTCGTAACCCGTTGAGGTGCTGGTGAATACGGCCCGCAGGAGGTCGTGTCCGTCGAGCACGGCCTGCAACACCGAGGTCAGCCCGGCTCGGTCGATGTTCTCGGGCAGTTCGAGTAGATTGCTCAGACCCAGCCTGCGATAGCCGCCGTACTCGTGCATCCACGACACGATCGGCACCGGATCGACGTCGCCGTAGTCCCTTGCCCTCGGCGCTTGTTCGGCGCGCACGGTCGCGTCGACGCGCGCGCCGAGCTCACGAATCGTCGACGCGCCGAGCACCAGCTTCGGACTGATCGAAAGGCCTTCCCGGCGTAGCGCGTTCACCAGGGTTATCGCGACGATGCTGTCGAGACCGAGACCGACCAGGTCGTCGTCGATGCCGGGCATCGCACCGCCGCACAGCTCGGCTACGGCGGCACACAGGCGCTGTTCGGTCGCGCTGCGCGGTGTCGCCTGCACCAGCTCGGCGGCCGACTCCGCGGCGAGCTGCTCGAGCCGCTTGGCATCCAGCTTGCCGTTGCCGGTCACCGGCAGCTGCGCGACGACCAGGATTCGATGCGGAACCATGTAGGCGGGTAACCGCTCCCCCAGCGCGATCCGAAGTTCCGCGGGGCTCAACCCGGCACCGACCACACAGGCGAGCAATGCGGGTCCGCTCGCCTTACGCACCACGATCACCGCGGCACTGCGCACGCCGGGCAGCGCGAGCAACGCGCTTTCGATATCGCCGATCTCGATCCGATAGCCGCGAATCTTGACTTGATCGTCCGCGCGCCCCAGGTAGGTCAAGTCACCATTCGGCATGCGGCGCACCAGATCTCCGGTGCGATACATCCGCGCACCCGCGCGGACCGGGTCGGCGACGAATCGCTCGGCGGTGATTCCCGGCTTCCCTACGTACCCACGGGTCACCTGGGCACCGGACAGATACAGTTCGCCGGATACGCCGATCGGAACGTGGCGTAGCCGCGAATCGAGGACGTAGCCGGTCATCCCGGTCACCGGCGTGCCGATGGTCGGTTCCGCATCCGGCCGGGCCACCGCGGCGACCACCGCCTCCACCGTCGTCTCGGTCGGGCCGTAGCAGTTGTGCACGGCGATATCGGCCAGGGCGCACAGCCGCTGCCACAGCGGCACACCGATCGCTTCGCCGCCGAGCGCGAGGACCGACAGCGGCGTGCCCGCGTCGACCAGCCCGGCCGCGGCGAGCTGCGCGAACATCGACGGCGTCGTGTCGATCATGTCCAGCCGGTGCCGCCGGACGCCGGCGACCAACCGCTGCGCGTCGCGCATGTCCTCGGTGTCGAACAGGTGGACGGCGTGTCCGTCGAGCAGTCCGATGAGCGGCTGCCAGGACGCGTCGAAGCTGAGCGACCAGGCGTGCGCGATGCGCAACGGTCGGCCGAGCCGGGCCACCGCGGGGCGGTAGACCCGGTCGCGGTGGTCGGCGAAGTACGCAGTCAATGCGGCGTGGGTGCCGAGGACACCCTTGGGTTCGCCGGTGGATCCCGAGGTGAAGATCAGATAGGCGCCGTGCTGTGGCCGCGGTGGGTTCGGCGAAAGACCGGGCGCACTGTCGAGGAGCTCTGGGTACGCCAGTACCCGCGGGCGTTCCGCAAGTGCGTCGAGCGCGGGCAGGCCGGCATCATCCACCACGACCATCCGCGAACGGGACTGGCGCAGAATGGATTCGACGCGGGCGGCGGGCAGCTCGCGATCGACCGGGACGTAGGCCGCGCCGCTCGCGAGCACAGCGAGAATCGCGACGATCGACTCCGCTGATCGCGGGAGCGCCAGTGCAACAACATCTTCCGGCCCTACGCCATGAGCGGTGAACGCACCCGCCACCCGCTCGACTGCGTCGGACAACTCGCGGTAGGTATACCGCGCATGCTCGGTGCTCAGCGCGAGCGCGTCCGGTGTCGCCGCGACCTGGCGGGCGAACAGCTCCGGCACGCTCACCTCACACACGTCCGGCGCGAGTGCCGCTGGGGCTTGCGGACGTTCGGCGGGCAGCAAGATATCGAGGGCGTCGGGCCCGCGCTCGCCGATCCCGGGCAGCTGCCGCAACACCGCGAGCAATCGGGCGCCGATATCGCGTCCGGACAACGCGCCGAGCACCGCCTGCACGGCCTCGATCGTCACGACCAGATGTCCCTCGTACAGGAACGAGGTAACCGCCAAGGGGTAGTGCGTCAGGCTCTCCGAGGTGATCGGCCGGAACCGAGTGCCGTCCGCCGTCACGGTGGGGCGAAGGACATCGGCCATGGGCGCGTTCTCGAACACGAACAGGGTGTCGAACAGTGCCCCCGAACCGACGGCACGCTGGATGGAGGACAGACTCACATAGGCGAGCTCCCGCATCGGCGCCGACTCGCGCTGCAGCCGCAGGCAACCCGCCACCACCGGGTCGGCGCCGACGTCCACCCGGACCGGGATGGTGTTGATGAACAGCCCGATCATGGTCTCGACGCCGGACAGCTCGTCCGGTCGGCCGGAAACGGTGGTACCGAACACGACATCGCGCCGGTCGCACAACCTGCCGAGGACGACGGCCCAGGCGTACTGCACCACCGTGTTCATGGTGAGCCCGTTGGATCGCGCCCACGCCGTCAACAGCGCGGTGTCGGCCGGGTCGAGGGTCGAGGTGTCGATGGTGGGGACGATGGTGTTCACCGTCGTGTCCGCTCGATCGGCCAGGTGCAGCGGGTCGACCTCGGCGAGGTAGGCGCGCCATCGGCGCAGCGCGGCATCAGTGTCGCGCGCGGCGAGCCAGCCGATGTAGTCCCGGTACGGGCGCGGGGCGGGCAGCGCGTCCGCCACCGCGCCCGCTTCGTACAGTGCGTAGAGCTCGCGGAAGAACACACCGAGAGACCAGCCGTCCAACACGATGTGATGCGCGGTCAGCACCATTCGTCGCGACTGATCCGGCAGCGTGAGCAGCAGCACGCGCAGCAGCGGGCCACGCGCCAGCTCGAACGGGCCGCGCGCTTCGGCGGCGATGATGTCGTCGAGTTCAGCTGCGCCGACGCTTCGTTCGGCCCACGGCAGTTCGGCTTCGGTGGGCACGATCTGCACCGGTTTCGGCAGGTCACGGTCCCAGAAGGACGCGCGCAGATTGGCGTGCCTGCGCAGGATCATCTCGACGCTGCGGCGCAGCAGTGCGACATCGACCGGGCCCGCCACCTCGAAGACGAACTGGAAGGCATACAGGTCGCCCTCGCCGGCCAGCCTGGCCAGCGTGAACAGGCCCTCCTGCAGGGGGCTCAGCGCGAGCACGTCCTCGATCTCGGGCACGGGCGCCTTGGTGTTCTCCGTCATCCGGCGACTCCTCGGTTCTCGGATACGAGCTGCACGACGTCGTCCAGGGAGGCGCCCGCCAGAATCCGCGTCACCGGCACGTCGCGGTTCAGCGTGGACGCGACCCGGGCGTGCAGGTCGAGCGCCTGCAACGAGTCGAAGCCGAGTGCGACCAGCGGAACCGAACCGTCGATCTCGTCGCGGCCGTCGGTGGACATCACCCGAGCGACTTCGCGCCGGATGATCTGCGCGTAGTCGACCGCCACGTCGACTGCTCGGGCAGGCTGCACGGTGGCCCGCACGGGCTCCTCGGGTACCGGTTGCGGGACCGTCGGTGCCAGTTCCGTCAGCGCGGGCGCGAAAACCGATGCGAGACCGGCGATCTCGACCGTCTCGCGCAGCCGCTCCCACTCGGCCGACAGCACAACGCTGTTCGCCTCGCGCGCGGTGAGACCTGCGGTTATCGCCGCCGCCGCGTCCATCGTGCGCAGCCCGGCGCCGAGGACCCGGGTTTCGGCCTCGCCGTGCTCCGCGGCGGACAGTCCCCACAAACCCCACTGCACCGCAACGCAATCCAGGCCCTGGGCACGCAGCCGCACGGCGAGACCGTCGAGCATGCGGTTCGTGCCCGCGTACAGGGCCTGCCCGCGACCTCCGAGACTGGCCGCGAACGAGGAACACAGCAGCACCGTGCAGTCCTCGGCCAAGGGAACGGCGCGCAATACCGCGCCGACGCCGAGCACCTTGGCGGCGGTCGCCCTGCCCACCGCCTCGGGATCCAGCTGGGACCACACGTAGTCGACCGCCGCATGCACGACGACGCTCGCGGGCCGCTCGGTGAAACGGCGCGCCAAGCCGGTGACCACGGCGGAGTCGGTGATGTCGCACGCGACCACCTCGATCTCGGCCGGGCCGAGGGTGCGGATCTGCCGCAATCGTTCGGTGAGCGCGGCGGTTTCACCGGTCCGGCTCACCAGGGTGATCCGGTGTGCGCCGTCGCGAACGAACCGTGCGCAGAACTCGAGCCCGACATGTCCGGTCCCGCCGAGGATCAGGACATCGCGTGGTGACGGCGCGGGCGCGGTGGGTGGCTCGGCCACGACGAGTCGTTTCGCGTGCAGCTTGCCGTGTCGCATCGCGAGTTCCGGTTCGTCGCCGACGTGGATCGCCTGAATGATCTTGTCGGCGACCGCTTGCGGGTCCTGGCCACCGACATCGCCGGGCAGATCGAGATGCCGGAAGGTGACGCCGAGGTGATCGAGCCCGAGACAACGAAACGCCGCGCTGCTCGCCGCGTGGCCGAGTGTGGGCAGATCGTCCGGCGTGACGGCCTCAGCTCCGGTTGTCACCAGCCAACATTCGGTGACCCCTGGCGCGAGCGTGGTCAAACGGGCTGCGGCCGAGGCGAAGGCGGCGAGTTCGGCTACCGCGCCGGCCTCGTCGGTGGCGTCGACGGTCGGCAGCAACATCATGACGGTATCGAATTGCTCTGCACTGCCGGATATTTCAGCGCTGCTGAATATTTCGGCACCGAAGCGCGGAGCACGCGCGTGCAACAGCGCCGCCAGTTCGCGGTCGCGCTCGTCGTGGTCGATGAGCAGCACCGTTCGCGGCGCAGCCAGCGATCGCTGGGTCAGGACGGTCCACTGCTCGCGCAGCCGGACCGGTGCGGCGGCGGCAGTCGCGCCGGTCGCCTGCTCGCCTGAGTTGTATGACGCCCATAGCCTTCTCGCGCTCATCACCGCCGCCGGGAAGTCGCGCAGCGGCAGCGTGGGTGCCCGCCCTTCGGCGTCGGTGCGCAAGCTCTGCCAGGGGTAATGCGCGTCGTTCACCGCGATCTCCGCCACATTCCTGGTGAACTCGGCCAGCCCCGCCGCGGTGCGTTGCGAGGTGCCCACGACCAGGAAATCTCGCGCGTTCGATCGCGGGCCGGGCGACAGTGGCGACAAGTTCTCCCGTACCGCGGGCAGTAGCGTCGGATGCTCGGCGATCTCGACGAACGTGTCGACCGTCTCGGCGGCCGCCGTGATCGCTCGATCGAAGCGGACGCGGTTGCGCATGTTCCAATACCAGTACTCGCGCTGGGTCAGGTCCGGCGTGATCGCCGCCCCGAGAGTGGCTCCGTAGCAAGCGATCTCGCTCGGCGCGAAGGTTGTGCCTGCGAGCTCGTCCTCGAGCAGCTGCTGGAATTCGGTCCGCAACCCCGTGATCATCGAGGTGTGCGCCGGGAAGGACAGCTGGAGTTGCCTGGCGAAAATGCCCTTCGCGGTGGCGAATCGGACAAGATCGGCGATGGTTTCCCGCTCCCCGGAGACACCGACCAGCTGTGGCGCGTTGACCACGGAGACCTCCGCCCAGCCGGAGTGCCTGGCGAGCAGTTCCTCGCAGTCCGCACGGCCGGTGCCGAATACGGCGACCGCGTGCTCCTGCGGTAGCCGTCGCTCGAGCAACCCGGATCGATGCGCGACGATCAGCACGGCGTCGCGCGTGTCGAGTACGCCCGCGACCGCACAGGCAGCGAGCTCGCCCTGACTGTGCCCGATGGTCGCCGCGGGCCCCACGCCGACGGCCCGCCACATCGCGGCCAAGCCGATCAGGTGAAACATCCTGGCGGGCTGGACTTCCGGCAGCGAACCGGTGGGCGATTCCGCGGTGCCGAGCAGATAGCGCAGCGCGTGCTCGTCGCCGAACCGGTCGCGGTGCATGGCCGCGCAATCGTCCACCGCCGCGCGATAGGCTGGCGAGAGCTCGTAATAGAGCTTGCCCATGCCGGCCTGCTGGCTCCCCTGCCCGGGGAATACGAAGCCGATCCGGCGCGGCGCGGCCGGACCGTCGGAGGTCACCAGGGCGGGGTGCGCGTTGTCCGTGCGCACGGCCTGCAGCGCGTCGAGCAGATCCGCGCGCTCGGTCGCCATGATCAGTGCCCGGTAGCGGCGCGCGATCCGGGTGCGAAACAACTGGTCGGCCAGGCGCTCCGGCGTGGTGCGCGGGTGGTCGTGCAGGTACGCCAGGATCGCGGCCGCCTCGGCGCGCACGCCGTCGGCACTGTCGGCGGAGAGCAGGACCGGGACGGTGTGGTCCGGCAGCCGGTAGTCACCCATGGTTGTCCTCCTCAACGGGCATACCGACGATCGCGTGGGCGTTGGTCCCGGCGACACCGAAGGCCGACACCGCCCCGTAGCGGACCCCGTCCACCGGATCCCACGGCTGATATTTCGTGGCCAGGCGCAGGCTGGTGGTGCTCCAGTCGACCGCCTCGGTCGGATCCTGTGCCCAAAGACTCGGCGCGACCTGACCGTTCGCGCCGCACAGCAGCAGCTTGATCAAGCCGAGGATGCCCGCGGCCGCTTGCGTATGACCGATATTCGACTTGGCCGACCCGAGCAGCGGCCCGCGCTCGCGCTCCGGCGCGCCGTAGGTTCGGATCAGCGCCGACAGTTCGAGCGGATCGCCGACCGGCGTTCCGGTGCCGTGACCCTCGATCACCCCGATGTGCTCGGCCGCGAGATCGGCGGCCGCGAGCGTGTCGCGGATCAACCGTTCCTGTGCCTGTGCGTTCGGCACTGCCAGCGGCGCACCCTTGCCGTTGTGGTTCACCCGCGAGCCGAGCAGCCTGCCGTAGATGCGATGGCCGAGTTCCCTGGCGCGCGACTCGCGTTCCAGGACAACGACTCCCGCGCCTTCGGCCCATAGTGTTCCGGTACTGCCCGCGGTGTAGGGCCTGCAGTGACCGTCCGCGGACAACGCGTTGTTCTTGGCGAACTCGACGAACATGCCCGGCGAGCCCATCACGCAGACACCGCCGGCCAGGGCCCATTCGCATTCGCCTGCCCGGATCGCCGCCGCCGCCTGGTGCACGGCGGTCAAACCCGAGGCGCACGAAGTGTCGACACTGATCGACGGACCGGTCAGCCCGAGGCTGTGCGAGATTCGTCCGGCTACCGCGCCCAGTGTGGTGCCGGTCATCCGATAACCACTGTGTTCGGTGATCTCGGCCATCCGCGGGCCGTACTCCAGCGGCGTCGCGCCCATCCAACAGCCCGCGGCACTGCCGTCCAGCGCACCGGGGTTCAAGCCCGCGTCTTCGACCGCCCGCCAGGCGACGCGCAGTCCGACGCGCTGTTGCGGATCCATGGCGACCGCTTCACGCGGTGTGATCCCGAAGAATCCGGGATCGAATTCCGCAGCGCCCCGCAGGAATCCACCCGCGTCGCGCACCTGCGCCCAGCCCTGGCTACTGCCGAGCGTGAACAGCTGTTCGAGCGGCCAATCCCGATCCCGCGGAAAAGGTCCGATGAGTTCCCGCGAATCGGCCAGCGCCGACCAGAATTCCCGTGGACTATCGATACCGCCGGGCGCCTCGACGCCTATCCCTACGATGACGACGCCGTTTTCGTCCCCCGAAACCGATACTGCCATGGTGTACCTAACGTGAACGAGCGGATTTATCTGACGTAAACCGCTGCGGAGGAGAGCAATTCGGCGATGCCGTCGATATGGTCGTGCAGATAGAAGTGCCCGCCATCGAAAAGAGTCACCGCGCCGCCTCGGCTGCTGTGCCGCACCCATGGCCGCAGTTCGGCGGCGGTCACGAACTCGTCGTCGGCACCCCCGATCGCCTCGATCCTGGCCGCCACCCGCACTTCCGGACCGCAGACATAGTTGTCGAACGCGCGATAGTCGGCCTTCAGCACCGGCAGGGTCAGCCGGATGATCTCGCGGTTGGCCAGCACCTCGGCACCGGTGCCGTTGAGCGCGACCAGCCGCTCGAGCAGGGCGTCGTCCTCGGTCGGCAACGGTGGGGTCTGCGCGACCAGAGCGGGTGCGACCGCGCTGGAGGCGCCGAGCAGCGCCACCGACACACCGGCCGCCTCGGCCTGCCGGACGAACTCGAAGGCCACCATCGCGCCGACGCTGTGCCCGAAGACGGTGATCGGAACACCGCGGTGGCAAGGAGATTCGAGGAATTCCGCGAGTGCGCCGGCCGCGAGCTCGGCACAACTGGCCGCCAATGGTTCGGCAGCCCGGTCCTGGCGTCCGGGGTACTGCACGATGACCACGTCGAAATCGTCGCTGAGTCGCTTGGAAAAGGCGCGGTAGGTCGAGGCTCCCGCACCCGCGTGCGGGAAGACGACCAGCGGTGCCGAATCTGCTGCGGCGGGCTTATGGAATTTGCGAATCCACCCGAGATTGTTGGTCATACGACTCCTCCAGCTAACCGGCCACCAGCACCTCGACGGCATTGCCAGCACTCAAGCGGCAACCAGCCGCAGCGAACGTTAGCATAGGCTAACCTCACTTGATCGCTGAGTCACTACCCACGGAGCTCGACATGATGAACACCACCGGAACGCGCTACGTCCTGGCCCGCGAGCAGACCGATCTCTCCGACGAGGTACGCGCCGCGCCCGCTCCTGCGCTGCCGACGGTGCCCGAACCGTTCGGCCTGCGCGTCGCCGACCCGAACGGAGCCGACCCGGCGCTGCTGAGCGAGTGGATGCACCGGCCGCACCTGCTGGCAGCCTGGGAACAACCGTGGTCGGCCGAGCGCCGCGAACAAGACCTGCGCGCGCAGCTGGCCGGAACCTATTCCCTGCCATGCATTGTCAGCTTCGACTTCGCCGCCGATGGCCGGCCGGAGCTGGGTCGGCGCGACGTGGCGTACCTGGAGCTGTACCGCCCGGCCAAGGACGAGATCGCCCGCCTCTACCACGCCGATCCTTACGACGTGGCGATGCATCTCGCCACCGCGGAGCAGGATTTGACCGGGCGTCGCATGATGGCGGCGTTCGCCGCTCAGCTGCTGCCCGCGATTTTCGCGGCCGAGCCGAAGTGCCGCCGCATCATGATCGACCCCGACCATCGCAACGTCGCGGTCCGGCGCGTCGCGGAGCGCTTCGGCGCCCCGAGTCTCGGCGAGTTCGATATCCGGCCCGATCGCCGGATCACGCTCTACACCAAGCCGCGCACGCCCGCGGACATGCCGACCCTGCGCCACTGACCGCGGCGGGCGCTGCACACGCATCCCTAGGTGGCAGCCCGCGCGAAGTGCGGCCGCGCGCCCCTGGCCGCGGCCTGCGAACACAGCACCCGGTCCGAGAGTTCGCCGAGGCAGCTGAGATTCGGAAATCCCGGCCCCTGCGCGACCGCGGCCAGATTGGGTAGATAGAGCTTCGCGTCCAGGTTCGCGACCGACAGGTCGTAGCCGATCGACGCCTCGATCCGCTGGGCGGTCGGCCGACCGCCGATGGCCAACTCCAGCAAATCGGTCGCGTCCTGATCGAACAGGTCGAGAAACCACAGCGGCTGCCCGCCCGTCGCATCGATCACCAGATCGAAGGTGTGCGATTGATCGGGGCGCATCTCGTTGCGCAGCGTCAGCGCGATCCCGTCGCCCTGTTCGGTCACCCGGACGGCCCTGCCCTGCAGATGATGCACCCGGCTGTCACCGAGCAGACTTTCCTGGACGCGCACCGAGAAGACGCCGCGATCGGTTCTGCGGATCACATCGCGGCGTTCCTGAATGCTCAGTGCCGCCCACTTGACGGGGTCGCTGAACAGCGAGTTCTCGAAATAGCTTTCGCCGCGGGTGTAGATCGTGGCCATCGGTGAGATCACCGAGATGGACAGCATGCCGTGGCGGACCAGCTCATCCAGTGCCGAGCCCGCGGTCTCACCGCCACCGATCACCGCGACCCGCGAAGAGACGGGCAGCGCACGGCGACCGGCCAGGTCCCAGAATTGCGCGATGGTCAGCACCCGAGGGTGGTCGGCGATGGCGCGCGAACTCGCGCCGGGACCGGTGATCATCAACTTGTCCCCGGTCAGTTGGACCGGCTCACCGCCGGGGCCGGTCGCGGTGAGCCGCCAGCCGTCGGCCGCCGCCGCGACGGATCGCACGGTGCCCGCGACGATTTCGAGGTCGATCCGGCGCGCCACCCACTGCAGATATTTGGCCCAGACGTGATGGGGCGGGTTCGGGCGCCCCCGGTCGACCCATTCGGCGTAGGTGCCGTGCTCCACGAGGAAAGAAGTCCAGCTGTAAGCCGTCATCGCCGCGTTGATCTCCGCGTTGCGACCGCGTGCCCAGGTCGAGTGATACGGGAAGCCGATGTCCTTTTCCGGACTGGTGCCGAGGCGATGCCTGCCGTCGGTCCAGCCGCCGCTCGGCAGCCAATTACCGCCGACCACATGCGCTTCCACGACGACGACGCGCGGGGCGGGCAGGCCGAGTTCGCGCAGCACCTTCGCCTTCGTCGCCACCGCAACGGCTTTCGGCCCCGCGCCGACTATCAGCAGCGTTTCCATCGGTTCTCCGCTCTCTCCGATACCCGAGAGGCCGTAATTGCGCGCTTTCCGCCGGGTACGTGTCGGTGCCCACAATCCGAAACTCTTCGCCGCTATGTTTGCATAGCCTTACCTTATATTGAACACTTGTCCCGCAAATAGCGGCGGCACTCACACCCGTAACCGATGGGATGAATTCATGCCAAGCAACTCGAAGAAATCGCTGTTACGCCGTGCGGCAACGACATTCGCGCTGACCGCCGCCGTGCTCGGCGGGGCGACGGCCGCCGCGATCACCGCATCCCCCGCGCTCGCGGCGCCGCTGTCCACGCCGATGCACGCCGCGGCCCCGACCGCCGCCGAGTTGACCGCCAAGCTGCGCCTCGCGGTGAACACCGGCGCGCCACGGTCCGCCAGGGCCGCGGAGCTCGAATCGGGCGAAGCGGGCGTGGCGACCATGGACAAGATCGGCGCGATCCTGCTCGCCGCACCGCCGAGCCTGCGGTACAACGTGGTCAACCCGTCCGCCTCCGGCGACCGGATCGACGCGCAGTTGCGGGTCACTACCGAGGGCTACCCCGATTTCACCTACGACGCGTCCTGGAAGCAGCTCGACGGCACCTGGAAGTTGAGCCAGGCGTCCGAGTGCAGCATCGCCGCGGCGCTCGGGCTCTCCTGCTGAGTCCGACCACCTTGTCGCACAAGGTCCGTCGTCGCCCGGTGGGTGACGACGGACCGCGCCGACAGCCACCGGCGCGACATTCCAGTTTCGTTAGGCTAACCTAACGACATGGGTAAGGGAATCAACGGTCTGATCGTCAAAGCGTGGGGCGGCACCGACTACCAGCTCACGGTGACCTCGACCGAGATCGTCACCGACAAGTACCTGCGACTCGGTTTCACCGCAGGTGGCCTGCTCGCCGACCACCCCGTGCATCCGACGCAATGGGTGCGCTGCTGGTTTCCCGACAGCACCGGCGAGAAGCTGCACCAGCGTGGCTACACCCTGGTCGACCCCGACCCCGCAGGCGACCGCTTCGCGATCGAATTCGCCCTGCACAACGGACACGCGGCACGGTGGGCCCAGCACGCGTCCGCGGGCGACAAGCTCGACGTGACCGTGCTCGGTTCGGATTTCCAGCTGCCCGAATCGACGCCGAGCGAGTACCTCGTTTTCGGCGACACCGCATCGATCCCCGCGATCAACTCGCTGCTCGACGCGATCGGTGACGTGCCCGCCAGGGTATGGCTGGAATGGCAGTACGAGTCCGACCGGCAGATTCCGTTGCGCGCCAAGCCCCATCACCAGGTGACCTGGGTGCAACGCGTCGACGACGGCCGGTTGCTCCGCGAAGCCGCACACGAGCTCGACTGCCCGGACAACGTGTTCGCCTGGGTGGCCTGCGACGGTCACACCACCCGTTCGATCGTGAAGTCGCTCAAGCAGGTCCACGGCGTGCCCAAAACCGCGATGAAGTACCAGGCGTACTGGAAGTAGTCCGCGCGGCGTAGGTGCGCTCGCGCGGTATACCCGCGCGCACCTGAAGGGTCATCCCCCAGGATGAATCGGATCGCGACCTGCGCCCGACGCGCGGTGACCCGCCGATCCGCCAGGCTGAGAGTCGGATTCGAGACCGGCCGCACAGCAGCTGCGTAGTCCGGTGTCCCGGAGCGGAGGTCAGCTGGATGTCGATCCTGGACATGGTGCTCGCACTCGCCACCCTGGCCTTCGCGGTGACCGCGATCGCCGTCCCGCACCGCGCGCGCCGGATCGCCCCCGTGGCGGTGCCGGTGCTGGTAGCCGCGGGCGTGGCGCAGTATCTGGTCGAAGGGTTCTACTGGCAGTTCGCGCCCACCTACCTGCTGTTCGGCGCGGCGGTCGGACTCGTTGTCCGGCAGTCGAAACGGCGCGCCGACGGCCCGCGCGGCCGGTGGCTGACCGTGGCCCGATGCGGCGTGGGGTTTCTGCTGCTGCCCGCCGTGCTGGCTTGGTCGCTGGCTCCCGTGCCGGAGCTGCCGCGGCCGAGCGGACCGTATGCGGTGGGTACCGAGATCTTTCGCTGGGTCGATCGGGATAGGCCCGAGTCCGCGACGGATTCAGTCGAGGATCGGCGCAATGTCGTTGTCCAGGCCTGGTATCCGGCCGACGCGGCGGCGAAAGGATCATCCTCGGCGTATCTCGACGGGCTGGACCGACTGCCGGAGCAGGTCGCACTGTTGCCCGGATTCCTCATGCGCGGCTACCACCGCATAGCGACCCACGCGCAGTTGGACGCCCCTGTCAGCACGGACCGCCCGCGCTGGCCGGTCGTGTTGTTCTCACCCGGATACGGTGCGCCGCGGGCGTTCTACACCGGGTTGATCACCGACCTCGCGAGCCGTGGTTTCGTGGTGCTCGCCGTCGATCACCCCTACGAGGTCGCGGTCACCGAACTCGCCGACGGCACCCTCGCGACACCCCGCCCGCACTTTCTGGACAACGACCCGGACCAATCGCGCTATATGAGCGGGCAACTCGACGTACGCGCGGCCGATCTGCGCTTCGTGGTCGATCAGCTGTCGCGCCCGGATACGCTGGGACCGCGCCTTTCCGACCGACTCGACACCGGACACATTGCCGCAGTGGGGCATTCATTCGGCGGCGCGGCCGCAGCGGCGGCGCTGGCGGGCGATTCCCGGCTGCTGGCCGCCGCGAATATCGACGGCACCTTGTACGGCACGCTGCCCAGGCAGACGCTGCGCAGGCCGTTTCTGTTGGTGCAGAGTGATTATGCGGAGACCGAGCACTCCGCACAATTCGTGGAAGGCAACGGCTCGCTGATCGCCCGCTCGACCGCGCCGACCTTCCGCCACGAGATCAGCGCGGCCAACCACTACAGCTTCACCGATGCACCCCGTTTCCTCGCCGGGCCGGCCAGATTCCTGGTGGCCCAACTCATCGGCGGTTCCCGCGGCCCGCAAGAAACGCAGCGAGTGACCAACGACCTGCTGACCGCGTTCCTGCGGGAACCGCTCGGTGTGCCCTAGCCACAAAATCTTTCGATCAGACCGCGGCAGGCTCCAGCCGCCAGCCGACGGCCCGCGAGCGTTCGTTCCAGAAGTCGGCGTAGCGTCCGCAGGCAGCCAAAAGCTCGGTGTGCGTGCCGCGTTCGACGATGCGGCCGCCGTCGAGGAACAGGATCTGGTCGGCGTGCGCGATGGTGGCGAGTCGGTGCGCGACGACGACGACCGTCTTGCCCTTGGCGAGTTGGTGCACACCACGGACGACAACCGCCTCGCTGTGCGGATCCAACGCGCTGGTCGCCTCGTCGAGCAGCACGATCGGCGCGTCCTTGAGCAGGGCACGAGCGATCGAAACCCGCTGCCGCTCACCGCCGGACAGCGCGACGCCGCCCTCACCGACCACGGTGTCCAGACCGTCCGGCAGTCGCTCGACGATCTCGTCCACCCTGGCCGCTTCGGCCACGCGCCACACCTCGGCATCGGTGGCGTCGGGTTTGCCGATCCGAATGTTGTCCGCCACCGAACGATTGAACAGATAGACGTTCTGGAAGACCAGCGACAGCTGGTTCAGCAGCGTCTCCGACGGTTGGTCGCGTACGTCGTGTTCGCCGATGACCACCCGGCCGGAATCGGCGTCGTAGAAGCGCGCGGCCAGGCGCAGCAGCGTCGTCTTGCCCGCGCCGCTCGGGCCGACTATCGCGGTGGTGGTGCCCGCGGGCACACTGAAACTCAGATCGGAGACCACCGGCTCACCCGGTTGGTAACCGAAGCTCACATTGTCGAAGACCACGGACGCGACACCGGGTGCGACGGGCGCCGTCGCCTCCGGCAGCACCGGCTCGGCCAGCAATTCGGTGACCCGGTCGACCGCGGCAGCGGCGGCACGCAGGCCATTGCCGAGCTGAGCGGCCTGATTCAACGGCTCGATGAACCGGGAGCTGACGGCGATGAGCGCGATCGCGGCGGCGGCCGAGACGGCGCCATCGGTGACCAGGCCGACCACCACATAGGTCAGCACCAGGAAGACCGCCTGAACGAACAGGGAGAACACGATCAGACCCGGCACCGCAGTGAACACCATCCTGGTCATCGCGGAACGCTGGCGGTGCAGCGCCGTGTCGAGCGCGCCCGCGCCGGGTGCGCCGAAGGCCCGCAGCACCGGCTGTGCCTGCGCGAACTCGACCACCCGCGCATCGGCCTCGGACGCGGCGGCGTGCATGCGCTGATCGGATCCGGTGTAAGCCCGGTTGGCCAGTGTGTTCACCAGAAAGAGCACGGGGGCGGCGAGCAACATGGCAACGCAGATGCGCCAATCGATGAACAGCATGCCGACCGCGACACCGAGCGGCACCAGGATGCTGTTGAGCACCTTGGCGAGAAGATAGGCGACGGTGCCCTGGATCTCCCGTACGTTCTCCACGGCGATCCTGGAAAGCTTTCCGGCACTGCGCGTTTCGAACCAGCCGAGCGGAAGGGCGTTGAGGTGATCACCGATCCTGGTCTGCAGCCGCAGCTGCATGCCGACCGCGATGCGCAGCCCGAGGACCGTCTGCAGATAGCCGAAGATCGCCACGCCCGCGACGGCGGCGGTCATCAGCAACGTCCAGAACCAGGCCCGGCCGAGGTCACGATCGAGCAGTGCCGCGAGCACCGGAACGAGCAGCAGATAGGCGGCCGCCTGGCTCAGTGCCTGGGCGGCGATCGCGGCGAACAGTTTCGGGGTCAGCGGGGCGAATTCGGCCGGGACGAGCCCGAGCACCTTGCGAATCATCGCGTCGCCTCCTGCTCGATCAGCGCAACCGCACCGAGCGCTTCCTCATTGATTTCCCAGAGCCGCTGATAGGTGCCGCCCGCCTCGCGCAGACTGCGGTGGTCACCCTGTTCCACCACGGTGCCGTTGTCCAACACCAAGATCCGGTCCACGCCGGTGATGGTGTGCAGACGGTGCGCGATGACCAGCACAGTGCGACCCGCCACCAGCACGGCCAGTGCGTCCTGCACCGCGGCCTCGGATTCCGGGTCCGCGAAGGCGGTCGCCTCGTCGAGCACCAGTACCGGGCGGTCGGCGAGTAGCGCTCGCGCAATCGAAAGCCGTTGCGCCTCACCGCCGGACAAACTGGCATCGACGCCGATCTCGGAGTCGTAGCCGCGCGGCAACGCGACGATGCGGTCGTGGATCTGCGCCGCCCGCGCCGCCCGCTCGACTGCCTCCTCATCTGCATCGCGATCGGCCAACCGCAGGTTTTCCCGGATCGTGCCGCGGATCAAGCGCACATCTTGGAACACGAAACCGACGGTGCGGTAGAGGTCCTCGGTCGAGTACTCGCGAATATCGCGTCCCCCGATGGTGATTCGGCCGGAGTCCACGTCGTAGAAGCGGGGCACCAATTTGGCCAGCGTCGACTTGCCCGAACCGCTGGGACCGACCAGGGCGGTGATGGTGCCCGGCGTCAACTCGATGTCGATGTCGCGCAGCACCTGATGATCCGCGCGGTAGCCGAAGCAGACCGACTCGAAACGGACCACTCCCGCCGCTGCCGGCTCGAGGGACGAATCGCTCGTCGCAGCAACCAATTCGGGTGTCTGCTGCAATTCGTGCAACCGCAACGCGGCGGCACCGGCCGTACGCAGCGCCTGACCGCCGTAGCCGAGGCCGAGCAGCGCACTGCCGAGGCCGAGGCCGACCAACAGGAATGGCAGCACGTCCAGCGGTGTCAGCCACTGTGATCCGACGCCGATCAATCCGGCGACCACGATCACCAGCATCACGAACACCGGCGCGATCACGACGTCGGCGGCCGCCTGCGATCGGATCATCGGCGACTTCCAGCGGTCCAGACTATGTGCCTGACCGTCCACCGCCGTTTGAAACTCGTTGTGCGCCTTGCCTGCCTGACCGAACGCCCGCACCACCTGGATGCCGTCGACGAACTCGATGGTCGACTCCTGCACCCGGCGTTCCCAGCGGTGATAGATGGCCAGCCGATCCCTGCTGTCCTGCCCCATCATCTTGCTCAGCACGATCCCGTAGACCGCCAAGGGAGCCAGCAGGATCAGCGTGAGCCGCCAGTCGACCGTCACCAGATAGCCGAGGGTGACCACCGGCACGATCAGCGCACCGACGAACTCCAGTCGCGCGTGCGCGACCAGATAGTGCAGCGCCTCGACATCGTCTTGGAGGTACTTCTTCACCTCGGTGGAGGTGCGTTCGCCGAACCAGCCGAGCGGCACTCTGCTCAACTTGGCGGCGAGCGCCCGACGGACGGTGAGCTGGTAGCCGGCATCCACCAGGTGCGACCAGGTCAACGCCAGCGCCTGCAGTAGGCCACGCGCCACCAGCACGATCATCGCCGCTACCACCAGTCGCCACACCCGGTCGGTGTCGACCTGATCGGCGAGCAGCTCCCGGCACGCCTCGACAATCAGCACGAACGGCACCACGGCGCAGATCGAGGCGACGGCCATGATCAGGCTCGCGAGCGTCAGTGCCGCGCGCACGGGCGCCAGGATCTCCTTGCGCGCCGCCGCCTCCGCCTTCTTGCGCGCTTGCTGTACCGCGCGCGGCGGCCGGTTCCCCGTCTCCGCCGCGGGCAGCGGCGCGACCTGCACCGTCATAGGTTGTTGCCTCTCGCCGTCATCGCCATCCCCCGAACCGGACCCATCGTCACACACAATGCGCCCGAAAGGTAGGTTAGCCTAACTTTCCTTTGACAGGGTGGCGGAGCGGCCAGCTATCGCATCACCGGCAACACCGCGATCGCACCCCGGCCGGTCGCGGCCTCGATGAACTCGACCGGGTCGGGCACGGCCGCCAGCACCTGCACGGTGCCCAGCAGCGCGGCCCGCGGCACCGGCGGCCCGCCGACCGCCGCGATCAGATCGAGCAGGTGCACGGTGACGTCGACGATCGCCACCTCCAGCAGTGCCTGATAGGTCACGGCACCGAGGTGCGGATGCGGCAGCACGGTCGCCGGATCGATATCGCCGAGTTCGGCCAGAGCTCGCGGGCCGTCCTCGGCGAAGCGGCGCAACAGTTCGTCGGTGTCGAGTCGCGCTGCCGCTTCGCTGGCCTGCACGGCGACGTCGTCGGCCGCCGCGTGCGCTAAACCGCCGGGGGCGTTGAAGATTCGCAGAACCTCGGCTCCGTCGGTGGCCGCGGCCGGGCCGGCCACCCGGGCGTCACGCATCGCGGCCATGATCGCGGGATCGGGCGCTACATGCGCGAAGAGCGCACGCACCGACCAGCCGGGCAGCCGCGTCGGCGTCGCCCATTGCTCCTCCGTCAGTACCGCCCCACGTTCGGCCCACGATCGCCAAAGTCGCTCCAGCATCTCGGTGTTCATTCGACCCCTTTCAGAAATGCGCGCGTTTTATCGCCGAATAGTCTGTCGCGCTGCGGACTTGCTCCGGCTACCTGCGAAAACGGTTTCGTACACGAGACTTTCCGATGCACGTCGCATCGGCGAACGCTCCATGAACAGCGGTCCTACCAGGCCCGATAGCGCCGCTACATGGCTAGCTTCACCATACGGAAACACCACATTGGAGTCGTGAATATGTTTGTTACACGAATCATTTCCACAATTTCGCCGTGTTCTGTCGACCCGGGTGCACTGACGCCGGATCAGGCACACCGCGCCATGCAGGTGCATTTGAACTGCAGCGTGGATATGTGCCGGATGCGCCGCCGAGCCCGCCGGACTTTGGTGGAAGCCCGGCGGATGGTCCTCGACGAGCGAGCGACGCCGTAGCCCGATCGCGCACCCACCCGGGACGGCCGGGACCGCGACAGCCGAACTGCGCCGATCAGGAATCGTCGCGGCTGTCGCGGTGTTGTCCCGAGCATGACCACAACGGCCTCCGAACGATCCGCCGCCGCCCCCGTCGTCGACCCGAGCACCCCGTTCGGTGCCAAGGTCGCCGAGCGCCTCGAGAAAGAACCCGTCATCTGGCTGACCACCGTCGGGGCCTCGGGCACCCCGCAACCCAACCCGGTCTGGTTCCAGTGGCGCGACGACGAGTTCCTGCTGTTCAGCAAGCCCGATCAGGCCAAGCTGCGCAACCTCGCCCGTAATCCGCGCGTTTCGCTGAATTTCAACGCCACCGAGTGGGGCGGCGATGTCGTCGTGTTCACCGGCACCGCGCGCATCGATGAGGTGGCCGCGACGCCCGACGAAATCGCCACGTACACAGTGAAATACACCGACGGCCTGAAGGACATCTCGATGACCGCCGAGCAGTTCTTCACCGAATACTCCGCTGTCGTCCGGATCCGCCCGGATCGCCTGCGCGGCTTCTGAATTCGCGCCGATGTTCGAGCCCGCACCGCCGTCGGCCGCCTGGCGGCATCGCGGCGCACGCACCGGTTTCGAGATCGCCTATTTCAAGGCGACCGAGAGCGGCGTACAGATCGACGGATGCGCCACGGCGGTCGAGGACGGCCGCGCATGGGCGGTCGACTATCAGCTCACCCTGGACCCGTCGTGGCGCACCCGGCGGGCTAGGGTCGCGACCCGGCGCCCCGGCGGCTGGCACACGGTCGCGCTGGACACCGATGGCGCGGGCAACTGGACGGTCGACGGTGTGCCGCACGCCGGACTGAGCGGTTGCCTCGATGTCGATCTGGAGGCTTCGGCACTGACCAACGCGTTCCCGGTACACCGGCTCGGCCTCGACGTCGACGCGACGATCGATGCGCCCGCGGCCTATGTGCGCGCCGTCGGGCTGGAGGTTACCCGGCTGGAGCAGGTCTACGGCCGGATCGCCGATGACGGTCCGCACCAGCGGTTCGCCTACCAGGCACCGCAGTTCGATTTCCGTTGCACGCTCACCTATGACGAGTCCGGTTTCGTGCTCGACTACCCGGGCATCGCGGTGCGCGCGCACTGACCCGGCAGCACCCGGCAAAACACCCGGCGACTAGGGTCGATGCCGATGAGAAGGCGGCAGCTTCCGCCGTTGCCGAAGCGGCACGGCCTGGACCCGGCCCGGCTCCGGCTGCCGGAGGACGGCGACTGGGCGACGATTCGCGACCACTTGGTCGAGCGGCTGCCCAGGGTGGCTCCGGCGCGGATCGATGAGTTGCTGCGCGATGGCGGGATCGTCGACCTCGACGGCCCGATCGCTCCCGACGCGCCCTACGTCCCCGGCGGCGCGGTGTGGTTCCACCGGGACCTGCCGGTCGAGACGCCGGTGCCGTTCGACCTGACCGTCGTGCACCGCGACGACGACCTGCTCGTCGTGGACAAACCACACTTCCTTGCGACCATTCCGCGTGGCCAGCACATCTTGCAGACCGCGCTGGTGCGCCTGCGCCGCGACCTCGACCTGCCGGACCTGATACCCGCGCATCGGCTGGATCGGGCGACGGCCGGTTTGGTGCTGTTCATCATCAACCCGGCGCGGCGCGGGGCGTATCAGACGATGTTCCACAAGCGGACCGTCCGCAAGGAGTACGAGGCGATCGCGCCGTACGATCCGGCGCTGAGCCTGCCCCGGGTCGTGCGCAGCCGGATCGTGAAAGAGAAGCATGTGCTCGCGGCGCAGGAGGTCGACGGCGAGCCCAACGCCGAGACCTCGATCGAGTTGATCGAGCATCGCGACGGGCTCGGCCGATACCGGTTGCGCCCGTTGACCGGCCGGACCCATCAACTGCGGCTGCACATGAACGGTCTGGGCGTCCCGATCCTCGGCGACGACTTCTACCCCGTGCTGACCGACAAGCCCGTCGATGATTTCACCCGGCCGCTGCAGTTGCTCGCCGCGTCGCTCGAGTTCACCGATCCGATCAGCAACCTGCCGCGCCGCTTCGCGACCACCCGCGCACTGCAAGCCTGGACCGACCCGGTGGGATGGGCCGGCTGACCCGGCGCCCATCCGTACACTGGGCGGGATGCTCGCACAGGACCTCGGGGAAGCGACTCCACCCCGCCACAAATTGCATGCGTATGCCGACGTGGCCGTGGTTGTCGTGGTGTTGGCGGGGACCAATCTGATCGCGCACTTCACCACCGCCTGGGCCAGCATTGTGACCGTGCCCGTGGCCGCCCTCGTGCTGCTGGCGTTGATGC
Source organism: Nocardia sp. NPDC052316 (assembly GCF_044547795.1). Taxonomy (NCBI): domain Bacteria; kingdom Bacillati; phylum Actinomycetota; class Actinomycetes; order Mycobacteriales; family Nocardiaceae; genus Nocardia; species Nocardia sp. NPDC052316. The sequence continues at coordinate 424,806 of NZ_JBIUBB010000006.1, read as the reverse complement.
GCCGCCGCGGCATGAACTGGCATGAATTCGGTCTCTCGCCGCGGCACTGGCGGCGGGGCACGCTCTACGCACTCGGCGCGGTCGGCGTGGTGCTGGCGGCGGTGGCCATCGGGGCGGCGCTGCCGGTCACCCGGCCGTTCTTCCTGGCGGATCGCTACGCCACCATCTCCGGCGCGCTGATCGCCTCGATGATCGTGATCCCGTTGCAGACGGTGATTCCCGAGGAGTTGGCGTTCCGTGGCGTGCTGCACGGCACGCTCGACCGGGTCTACGGCGCGCGTGGCGTCTTCGCCGCGGGCTCACTGCTTTTCGGGCTCTGGCACATCGCCTCATCGCTGGGTTTGACCAGCAGCAATCGCGGGCTCGCCGGATTCGTCGGCGGTGGCGTCATGGGGCAGATCATCGGCATTCTGCTCGCCGTCGTCGCTACCGCGGCCGCCGGCGTCGTTTTCACCTGGCTGCGCCGCCGCAGCGGCAGCCTGTTGGCGCCGATCGCGCTGCACTGGTCGGTCAATGGCGCGGGAGCGCTGGCCGCCGCCATTGTTTGGCACACAACGCTGAATTGAGCACCCGGCGGTCGATCGGGTACGCGCACTTTTCGGCACCGAATTCGTGCACGTCGCAGGGGAATTCCCGCCTTCTCGGCCGCCGTTCCGGCCATATTTCCGACCGGGCCCGACGGCGTGTTGCTTAAATCGGCGTGTCAAGCGAACCTCTGAGATATTCGCACTGGTTTTCGAGCGTCGGCATTGACCTCGCCCGGCGGCCGGTTTAGCCTCATTGCGATCACACATACGTTCGAGCAAGTAGGTCTGCTGACGATCTGCTCCGGGAAGGCTCGCGATGCGCGACGAACAATCCACCGGTAGTTCCGAGATCGCCGCATTGGCGCAGCGGGTCGAGACGGCTCGCGGCAAATTGCCGCTGCAGCACGACACGGCGCTGTTCGAGGTGTTGTCCGAGCGGGAGATCGGGGCGGAACGCGAGCTCGCGGAGTGGGTTCGGGCGCAGCGGCGTAAGCAGCGGCGGCGGGCGGTCGAGGAAGAGCTGGCCGCGGAGCAGCGAGATCGCCGGACCGCGGCCAAGATTCGGCGGGCCGACGAGGCGGATGAGCGGTGGCATCGGCGGGCCCTGGCCGCGCGGCGGCGGGTCTCCAGCGAGGACGCGCGGCTGGCCCAGCTGTACCGGCGCGCCGAGTGGTCGTCGCGGGCGCTGATCGCCGTCGTCGTGCTCGGCATGGTGTGGGCGGGCGTGAACGTGCAGCACAACCTGGTACCCAGCGGCGACATGTCCGATCCGCTGTACTGGTTGAGTTACGGCATCGAGGCGATGATCTCGATTCCGATCATCACCATCATGGTCGCCGCGACCACCGCCGCCCGCTGGGGACGCGAGCTCGCCCGCGGCAAGGTGATCTTCTTCGAGACCGCGCTGCTCGGCACCACCATCGCGTTGAACGCCGGGCCGCATCTGGCCACGGGTTCGTTCGGGCGCGCCGCGGAGTACTCGATCGCGCCCATCATGGTCGGCGTCGTGATCTGGTTGCATGCGTGGGTTTCCGCGCGCTATGCGCTGCTCATCGATGGTGCGCCGGTGCTGGACCGGGACACGACGGTTCGGCACCGGGTCAGCGAACGGGATTCGCGCGTCGGGCTCACCGTCGACGCGCCGGATGATCGGCGGTGGTTGCTCGGTGGAGCCGACTCCGCCGAGGCGGCTGTCGCTGCTCGGATGCCTGGTGCCGAACGGGTGGACGCGGGGTCGATGGGTGCCGATAGGTATTCGGATGAGCCGAGGATCGGCCAGGTGGCGCCGGTGACCGCGCCGTCGGTCAACGGTCATGCGGCACCGACGTTCTCAGCCGAGACCGCACACCGGCCGACTCGGACCCGCGCCGACGATTCCGGGCTCACGACCAATGGCCATGCCGTGCAATCTGTCCCAGCTGACGATCAGCGCGAAACGAATTCGACGCCGATAGCCGGCCGTGCCCCCACCAACGGCCATGCAGCGCCGTTCTCGGCGATCAACGGCCATCCGCTGCCCGTCGAGTTGCGCGATCCGCGTACCGCGCTGCCCATTGACCGCGCGCCTGCCCCCAACGGATCTGTGCTGCACGCTGATTCGGCCAACGGCGCGCCCCGAGACGCGGCTGCCACCTCGAGTCCCACCGGAACGGCCGCACAGCCGCCTTCCGACGCGATCGCGTCCGGCGACGCCCATACGTTCACGACCAACGGCCACGCCGTGACGAACGGTTACGCCCCACAGACCAACGGCCATGCGGTGACGAACGGTCACCCCGTAACGAACGGTCAAGCCACCACCAACGGTCAAGCCATTGCCGACGCCGGCAGGCCAACGCCGACGAATGGCCAGCCGGTCAATGGAGCCGCCCGCACCGCACCCAGCAACAGCGACACCGCGCATCCCAACGGACGCGCTGTCGACGGCGGCCGGACGCCGACGAACGGCCAGGCCACGCACAACGGGCACGCGATGCCACTGTTTCCGATCGACGACATGCCGCGCGGACCCGCCGATGCCGGACCCACCACGCAGGCCCCCGGACCCATCGCAGACGCGTCGCTCGGCGACGAGCCAGAAGAGCCTCACCCTGGTGACCCCATTCGGAAGGCCGCAGCAACGATCGCCGACACCGTCGCCCAGGCGATCTCCGGGGAAACGGTGTCCCGCCCCACCACCAGCCGCCGAAAGTCGGCCGCTCCCAGCATCTCCGATGCCGAGATCGAACAACTCGTCTTCGAGGAGAACCCGGAACCGCCGCGCCCCGGCCAGCGCACCGAGGCTGCCTTCGTTGTCGGGCGCACTCCCCTCGCGGACAGCGAGCCGGAGCTTCCCGAGGACGAGATCGATGAGGACGACGAAATCACCGCTCTCGCACACGAGATCTCACGTCGCGGGTTGTCGAATCTGTCCGTCGAGCAGCTCGCCGAGATCCTGCGCCTCGCCGACGAATCCTGGCTGACCCCGGGCATCGCCAATGAGGTCGGTGTCTCCCGTGCGGCCGTAGCCCGCGCGGTGGAGGCGGGGATCAAGGTCCGCCGCCCCTTCGCCATCAGCGGCTGATCGCACGCGGGTCATTCCCGCTGGTCAGCAAAAGGGCTGCCCTCCGGAGTGACCGGAGGGCAGCCCTTTTCGTTACGGTTACCGGTGTTCGACCAACTCGGGCACCGCTCGACACAATCAGCGTGCGGTCGGCGCCGTCACCTGGTCGGTATCGTACGCTCCGCGCTCTGCGTGCGCGCCAGGCTTCTCGTCACCGTGCCCCGGCCACCACGCACGGTGGCCGAGCAACGCCGTCAGCGCCGGGGTGAAGAACATCGCCATCACGAAGGCCGCGATCCCGATGCCGACCGAGATGGCGAACCCCATCTGCGAGAGAACATTGTTGCCCGCCAACATCATCGAGGCGAAGGTGCCCGCGAGGATCAGCCCTGCGGCCGCGATCGTCGGGCCGGTGTGCTGCAGACCGAGCGCCGCCGCCTGCCGCGGATCGCGCCCCTCCCTGGCCTCTTCACGCAGCCGGGCCACCATCAGAATGTTGTAGTCCGTACCGAGCGCGACCACGAACAGGTACATGATCACCGGCAGCGTGAAGATCAGCCCGGTCTCCCCCTGGATGTGCTGGAACACCAGCACCGCCGCGCCGAGCGTGGCGGCGAAACCGAGGAACACCGACGCCATCAGGTACCACGGCGCGACCAGGCTGCGCAGCAGCAAGGCCAGCACGATCATGATCAGGATCGCCGCCACCGGGAACACGATCGCGTAGTCGTGGTTCATCGCGTCCTGGAAGTCGACGAAGATGGCCGTCATCCCGCCGACGGCGGCGGTCGTGCCCGCAGGCGCGGCCGCATGTGCGGCGTCGCGCAACGGATTACGGACCGTCTCGATCGCGGCATCCGATTCCGGTGCGGAGGTGAGCGTCACCTGGAAGTTGGCGGTCGCCTTGTCCGCGGACAACTGCGGCTCCGCCACCTGGCCAACGCCGGGCACCGCGACCAACGCCGAACGGTAGGTCGCGAGCTGGTCGCTGGTCAGCGCGCCGTTGTCGGCCCGCAGCAGCACGTCCGACGGCTGGGTGGCGCCTGCGGGCATGCCCTTGAGCAATTCCTTGTTGTAGACCACCGATTCGGACGCGTCCGAGGTCGAGCCCGAACTCAGATCGAAGGTCGGATTGAAGCCGACGGCCAGGATGCCCAGCGCGACGAGTACGCCGCCGGAGACCACCGCGAAGGCGGCGGGGCGACGGCCGAGCGCCGCCCCGAGTGCGGTGAACCGCGCGCCCTTCGGCTCCGCCTGCCACGCCTTGGACGGCCAGAACACCTTGGTGCCCAACAACGAAACCACGGCGGGCACCAGGGTGAGACCGGCCAGCAGCGCGACCGCGACCGCGATCGCCAGCGCGGGACCGAGCGCCCGGAACATGCCGAGGGTGGACAGGGTCAGCGCCATGAACGCGATGATCACGGCGGCCGCCGCGGAGGTGATCGCCTCGCCGACCCTGGCGACGGCGCTGACCATCGCGGTCTTCGGATCCTCCCCGGCCCGCAGCCGTTCCCGGTAGCGGAACATCAGGAACAGGATGTAGTCGGTGCCGACGCCGAACAGCACGACCAGCAGGATGGCGTTCACCGAGCTGTCCACTTTGAGGTCGAAGGCCTCGGCCGTCATCGCGATCAGCCCGCCGACCAGACTCGAGATGGCGCCGATGGTGACGATCGGCAGCAGCGCGATCACCGGGCTGCGGAAGATGATCAGCAGCAGCACGAGGATCAGCACGATCGTCGCGACGCCGATGATCGCCATGCCCTTCTCACTCGACTCCATCTGGTCAAGCATCTGCGCCGCCTGGCCGGTGATGCCCGCCTTCAGTTCACCGCCTTGCACTTCCGCCTTCAGCGCCGCGCGCAGCGCCTCGACCGCGTCGCTCTGCGTCGTGTCGCCCGCACTGGTCACCTTCGTCAGCTGCACCGCGATCACCTGGATCAGCCGGTTCTCCGACGGCGGAATCGGCTGCAGCCCGGTGACATCCTTGATATTGGCCGCGGTGAGTTTCGTGCCGATGGACGCCACCGCGGCCGAATCACTCGCGCTCAGCTGCGCCCCGTCGGAGCGGGCGAAGACGATCAGCGCCGCAGGCGCCGCGCTCTGCGGAAAGGCCTTCTGTTGCATGTCGAGTGCCTGAATCGACTCGTAATGTGAAGGCAGGAAGTCGGATTGGTCGGTGGTCGATTTGAGTTGCGGCGCCGTCGCCACCACGCCGACGATGATGAGCAGCCACAGGCCGATCACCTTCCACGGATGGTGCACGACCAACTGCCCGAGTCGAGCAAACATGGGACTGAGTCCTTTCGGTATCCGAGCTGCCGCTCAGATGTCGAGATCCTCGATAGGAGGGTGCGCGGAAGTGTCGGCGAGTGTGCGGAATATCTTGGCGGGCACCCGCTCCCGCAGTTCCTCGAACGAATCCACCACCTCCAGCGTGCGGTCGCCCCAACTCTGATTGTCCAGGTCCACCCCGCCACGCCAGTTCTTCTTCTGCATCTTCTTCAATTCCTTGGCCCAGTCGGCCACCACCGAAAAATCGGTCCATTCCGCACTTTGTTTGTGCACCACGTACTTCCCCTTGCGGCTCGAATAAGCCCGAACCAGTTCGACCCCCGCCCTGGTGAACTGTGTCGACTCCCCGATCCGTCGACCGACGAACCGCTGCACCCGCCCGCTCCCCGGGCCCACCTTCACCACGACTTCTCGAAACCCTTCCGGGTCCGCCTTCTCGAAGTCGACACCTCCCTCAACCACCGCTGCCTGCACCGTTTCACTGCTCATGACGACTCCATCCATACGTGAATGCGCATGCGCGCATCGATCCAGAACCGACGGACCCCACCCCGCCGACCCAGATCTCCCGTGCCGATCCCGAGCCACTGCCTACCAGCGCCCGTCGCGACTACTATATGTAGATGTATACGTATAACGCAAGACCTAGCGGAAAGCCGAGGACCTGCCCGGTCAGCAGATCTCGTTCGCCCACGACACAGGGGCTACCGCAGCGGACCCGTCGGATTCACGAATCATGTTGCAGAACTCAGGGTTTCAGAGAACGAATCACCTCATGCCGAGGCGACATCCAGCCGCTCATGGCCGAACTACCCACGGCCACAACAGTTCGACCGAACGGCTCCGACCAGAGGCACACCGCTACAGTCGCGGCCGGCCGCCATGTCTCGAATACCGGTCGAGGTTCAGGCGCCGACTTGGCTCGGCTGCTTGTCGACGGCTGGGTGGCGGCGGTTGCGCAGGGTGAGGAGGAGAGGAATGCCGAGGCCTATACCCAGACCGAGGGCGGCTGCGGCGCCGAAGCCTGCGGGGAATCCGCCCGCGTCGATGGCGATGCCCGCCATGGAGCTGCCGATGCCGTTACCGAGGGTGAGGGCGGCGCTATGCCAGCCGATGGCTTCGCCGCGACCGCCTTCGGGGACTATTCGGCTCATCTGGTCGATGGAGGCGGTAATCGTTGGGGCACAGAATAATCCGGCGACCAGGCCGGTGATGGCGAGGGAGATGGGGCCGACGGCGAAGGCCATCGGCAAAGTGACGGCGCCGAGGGCGGCGAGCAGCAGGTAGGTGGAGATCTTGCGGTGCAGCGCGCCGTAGGTGAGGCCGCCGACCACCGAGCCGAAGCCCCAGACGGCGAGGACGACGCCGAGCCATTTCTGCGCGTCGAATTCGCGGATGGCGGACACGAAGGTCAGTTCGGAGCCGGCCAGCACGGCGATGGCGGCGCTCGCGCCGACACACAGGGCGACGAACTCGAGGCGGAACCAGCTGCGGCGCGGGACGGCGACGGCGTTCGCGCGATCGGCGTCCTGGGCGGAGCGCAGTGGTGGATTACGCACCCAGAGCAGGATGCCGGCGAGCACCAAAGTCATTTGTACGAAGAACAACACCATCGTCGTCGACCAGACGCTGGCGGCGGCGACACCGACGATCGGCCCGACCATGAAGGCGCACTCGACCGACACCGATTCCAACGCGAGCGCGGGCTGCCGGTTCTGCTCTGTGGTCGCGGCGATGACCGCCTGCCGGACCACGGTGAAGATGGGGACGTCGAAGAGCCCGGCGATCGCGGCCAAGATGAGCAGCGGAACGTAGTCGACGAACGGCGCGATCGACCAGCACACCGCGCCGACCAGAATGGACGGCGCGACCGTGCGGCGTAGTCCGAATCGATCGAGCAGCCGCCCGCGCCATGGCCCGCTCAACGCGATGCACACGGTGGCGACGGTGCTCAGCACACCTGCCTGCACGTAGGAACCGTGCAACGTCTGCACGACGTGGAGGGCGAGCAGCACGGCCCCGGCGAAGAACGGGATGCGAACCAGCGCCCCGAGCAGCAGTACATTGCGCACATCCGCACTCGCCAAAACCACCCGATAGGACCGCACCAACGGAGCTTGTCACGCCGCACCGACACGCCGCCACCGATTTATCCCATGAATTTTGCCGCTGCCGCCGAAGGGGCTTCGCTACCCGATGGCCAAGTGGTAGTTCACCTTTGCGCTCAACCGGTTCAGCCGGTGAGGCCCGCGCGGTCGAGCAGGTAGTCGGTCATGGGTTCGTAGTATTCGGGGAAGACGCCGTCGTCGAGCGGGACGGTGACGGCGATCTTGCCTTCGGCGCGGCCCGCGAACAGGGCTGGGTCGTTGGAGTCGGCGAAACCGACGGTGTCGATGCCCGCCTCGCCCGCGGCGCCTGCCCAGCCGTGGTCGGCGATGACGAGGTCGGGCCAGGGGTGCGGTTCGGGGCGGTCGCGCAGTTCTTGCAGCATCGCCTGCATGGGGTTCGGGTCGTGGGTGTGCTGCAGTCGGCCGCCGGTGCTGAGCGCGGCAACGCCTGAGCTGTAGACGATTTCGCGAATCCGCGAGCCGTTCGCGGTGATCACGGGGTACGACCAGCCCGCGGCGGGGGTGAGCACCTCGCACCCGGCGGCGCGCAACGCGTCTTCGACGGCCCGGTAGACGCCCATGAGCGGCCCCGGATGCCCGGTCGCCAGCAGCACTGTCTCTCGATCGCGCGCGGCCTGCCCGATGCGGGCGCCCATCTCGTCGAGCGCATCGATGGTCAGGTCGACGCCGATGGTGTCGGCGCCTTGCCGGTGCCGCGGGTCGGGGTTGACGCCGCACAGCCGCGCCATCATGTCCAAGGTTTCGTCGAACGTCCAGTCCTTCAACGCCAACCCGAATTGGTACCCCGGATCCTTGGCAACCATTCTGCGGTAATGCGCCAGGTTTCCCTCGCGTGGCGTCGCGACATCGCCCGCTATCCGAGTCTGTAGCAAGTGCTTACGTAGCAGCGCCCGGTCGTATGGCTGCACCAACTGTCCCACCTCCGCATCGGCCGGCACTGCTACCGAAACCAGGTGCTTCGACGCAGTGTTCGCCGTCAACACGACACTACAAGGACGGGCGCGACCGGCAACCGCAGTACGCGCCCGCCGGACTGTTCAGCCCTCGCCGCGATCTCCTGCGGGGCCGGGTCTTGGCTAACCCGCTCGTTCGAGGAAGGGGTTGCGCACCTCTAGCCCGAGGAAGCTGCGGCCGTGTTGAAGGTCTTCCGAGAGTATGTATTTGGCGCCGGACTGGGACGCGGCCTCGATGATCAATGCGTCCCACCACGACACCGTGTGTGTTTCGGCAAGAAATGAGGCGTTCATAATCACCAGCGGGTCGGTGTCGCGCGCGCACCATTCGCTGTAGGTCGCAATGACCCGGCGGGCCTTCGCTGGACTCATCCGTGGCGTCAACTTGCGCGTCGCGACGTTGTAGAACTCCTGCAGCACCTGGGTGCTGAGCAAACCGACGCCGCGACGCCACAAGTCCGCGAGAACATCTCGAGCGATCCGGTGCCGTTCCCCGGCCTCGATATCGTGAGCATAAATGAGGATGTTGGTGTCGATGAAGGTGCGCTCGACCGCGATCACGCGTACCTCCGCTCCCCTCGGTCGTACAGCTCCTCTCGACTCCAGGTGATGCGCCCTCCGTGCCCTTCGGCCTCGGCCATCAGCTGGAGCGCCTGCTGTTTGGCGTACTCGTAGCGCTCGGCGTCCTGAACTATCTCGCGCAGGTACTGCGTTACCAGCGCGCTGACCGACGTGCCTCGTTGTACCGCAATCACCTTCGCGGAGGTGATCACCTCTTCATCGAGCTGGATCGTCAGATTACGTTTGGACATGCCACATGTATACCACGTGGACCACGTGAAAGTAACGTGGAGATCGAACTGCCGCGCGAAACGACGAAGGCCCGCCTCCCAACTGGGAAGCGGGCCTTCGCCTACAGACCGAAAAGACCTACTTGGCCTTCTCCAGCACCTCGACCAGACGCCAGCGCTTGGTCGCCGACAGCGGTCGGGTCTCCATCAGCTGGACGCGGTCGCCGATGCCGGCGATCTCGTTCTCGTCATGCGCCTTCACCTTGGAGGTGGTGCGAATGATCTTGCCGTAGAGCTTGTGCCGGTTACGGTCTTCCAGCTCGACGACGATCGTCTTGGTCATCTTGTCCGAGACAACGTAGCCAACTCGAACCTTGCGGCTGGCGCGCTGCTCTGCTTTCTGTTCGCTCATGCCGCATCTCCCTTGTCAGCGGGTCCGGAGGCCAGACCGAGCTCGCGCTCGCGCATGACCGTGTAGATGCGCGCGATCTCGTGACGAACCACGCGCAGCCGACGGTTGTTGTCCAGCTGACCCGTCGCCATCTGGAAGCGCAGGTTGAACAGCTCTTCCTTGGAGTCGCGCAGCTTCTGCACCAACTCTTCTTCGGTGAGCTCGCGGAGCTCTGCGGCCGGTGTTTCAGTAGCCATCAGAACTGCTCCTCCCTGGTCACGATCCGGCACTTCATCGGGAGTTTGTGCATCGCGCGGCGCAGGGCCTCACGAGCGATCTCCTCATTGGGGTAACTCATCTCGAACATCACGCGGCCGGGCTTGACGTTCGCGATCCACCACTCCGGCGAACCCTTACCGGAACCCATGCGGGTCTCGGCGGGCTTCTTGGTGAGCGGGCGATCCGGGTAGATGTTGATCCAGATCTTGCCGCCACGCTTGATGTGGCGGGTCATCGCGATACGTGCCGACTCGATCTGCCGGTTGGTCACGTAAGCAGGCTCCAGCGCCTGGATCCCGAACTCGCCGAACGCCACCGAGGTGCCGCCCTTGGCCATGCCGGAACGACCGGGGTGGTGCTGCTTGCGGTGCTTGACCTTACGAGGCATCAGCATTGCGTCAGCCCTCCTGTGTCTCTGCCGGAGCGTCCACCACCGCGGTGGCGGCGCGCCCGGCCTCGGTGCTGGTCGCCGTGGTACCGGCGGATCCGGAGCGACGCGGGCGAGACGGACGCTCGCGGCGCGGGCGATCGCGATCGCCTGCCGGAGCGGCCGCGGCGGCGAGCTCACGCTTGCCACCGACGATGTCGCCCTTGTAGATCCAGACCTTCACGCCGATGCGACCGAAGGTGGTCTTGGCCTCGTAGAGGCCGTAGTCGATGTCGGCGCGCAGCGTGTGCAGCGGCACCCGACCCTCGCGGTAGAACTCCGAGCGCGACATTTCGGCGCCACCGAGGCGGCCCGAGCACTGCACGCGGATGCCCTTGACGTTCGGCGAGCGCATGGCCGACTGGATGGCCTTACGCATCGCACGACGGAACGCCACGCGGTTGGACAGCTGCTCGGCCACGGCCTGAGCAACGAGCTGCGCATCCGATTCGGGGTTCTTGACCTCGAGGATGTTCAGCTGCACCTGCTTCTTGGTGAGCTTCTCCAGCTCGGCCCGGATGCGATCGGCCTCGGCGCCACGGCGGCCGATGACGATGCCAGGACGAGCGGTGTGGATGTCGACCCGAACCCGATCACGGGTGCGCTCGATCTCCACCTTGGAGATGCCCGCCCGCTCCATGCCGGTGGCGAGGAGCTTGCGGATGGCGACATCTTCCTTGACGTAGTCCGCGTACTGCTTGTCCGCGTACCAACGCGACTTCCAGTCGGTGGTGATACCGAGGCGGAAGCCATGGGGATTGATTTTCTGTCCCATTTACTTTGCCCCTCCCTTCCGGCGGTTGCGAGTTGCTCCACCGGCGGTGGGGATGCTCTCGACCTCGATGGTGATGTGGCTGGTGCGTTTGCGGATGCGGAACGCACGACCCTGGGCGCGCGGCTGGAACCGCTTCATGGTCGCACCCTCGTCGACGTAGGCCGTCGAGATGACCAGGGTGGCCGGGTTCAGGCCGAGGTTGTTCTCGGCGTTCGCCGCGGCACTGGCCACGACCTTGGCAACTGGCTCGCTCGCGGCCTGGGGCGCGAACTTCAGGATCGCCAGGGCATCCTCGACTCGCTTGCCGCGGACGAGGTCCACGACGCGACGAGCCTTCATCGGGGTCACGCGCACGTGCTTCGCCGTCGCGCGTGCAGTCGGATTCTGAGTGTCAGTCGTCATCGCCGCTTGCTCTTCCGGTCGTCCTTGACGTGGCTCTTGAACGTCCTGGTCGGCGCGAACTCACCGAGCTTGTGCCCGACCATGTTGTCCGAGACGAACACCGGCACGTGCTTGCGACCGTCATGGACGGCGAAGGTGTGGCCGATGAAATCGGGGATGATGGTCGAACGACGCGACCAGGTCTTGATGACCTGCTTCGTGCCCTTTTCGTTCTGCACGTCCACCTTCGCGAGGAGGTGGTCGTCGACGAACGGGCCTTTCTTGAGGCTGCGTGGCATTTCTTACCTCCTCCTTCAGCGCTTGTTCTTGCCGGACTTGCGGCGGCGGACGATGAGCTTGTCGCTCGGGCGGTTGGGCTTGCGGGTACGGCCTTCCGGCTGTCCCCACGGCGAGACCGGGTGGCGACCACCGGAGGTCTTACCTTCACCACCACCGTGCGGGTGGTCGACCGGGTTCATCACGACACCACGGACGGTGGGGCGACGGCCCTTCCAGCGCATACGGCCGGCCTTGCCCCAGTTGATGTTCGACTGCTCGGCGTTGCCGACCTCGCCGACGGTGGCGCGGCAGCGCACGTCGACGCGGCGGATTTCGCCGGAGGGCATACGCAGCGTGGCGTAGGAGCCTTCCTTACCGAGCAGCTGGATGCTGGATCCGGCCGAACGAGCCATCTTCGCGCCGCCGCCCGGGCGCAGCTCCACCGCGTGGATGGTGGTACCGGTCGGGATGTTGCGCAGCGGCAGGTTGTTACCCGGCTTGATGTCGGCCGTGGGGCCGGACTCGATCGGGGTGCCCTGCGCGATGCCCTTGGGCGCGATGATGTAGCGCTTCTCGCCGTCCACGAAGTGCAGCAGCGCGATGTTCGCGGTGCGGTTCGGGTCGTACTCGATGTGCGCGACCTTGGCCGGGATGCCGTCCTTGTCCAGTCGACGGAAGTCGATCAGACGGTAGGCCCGCTTGTGGCCGCCACCGCGGTGCCGAGTGGTGATGCGACCGTGCGCATTACGACCACCCTTGCTGTGCAGCGGACGGATCAGCGACTTCTCGGGGGTCGACCGAGTGATCTCAGCGAAGTCCGAAACGGACGACCCGCGGCGACCCGGGGTTGTCGGCTTGTACTTACGAATTGCCATGAGTTCTTCTCTTCTTTCTGGAGTCCCAGGCGCTTACGCGACCGGGCCTCCGAAGATCTCGATGGGCTTGCTGTCGGCCGAGATGGTCACGAGCGCGCGCTTGGTGTTCTTGCGCTTGCCGTAACCGAAGCGGGTCCGCTTGCGCTTGCCCTGACGGTTGGCGGTGTTGACGCTGGTAACCGTGACACCGAAGACCTTCTCGACGGCGATCTTGATCTGCGTCTTGTTGGAATCCGGGTGCACGATGAAGGTGTAGGTGCCTTCCTCGATGAGTCCGTAGGACTTCTCCGAGATGACCGGCGCCAGCAGGATGTCGCGGGGGTCGGCGATGGTGGTCACTTGCTCTCCTCCTGTGCCGCCTCGGCGGGGCCGTGCACGAAGGCGTTGAGGGCCTCCACGCTGAACACGACCTCGTCGCTTTCCAGCACGTCATAGGTGTTGAGCTGGTCCGGCGCGATCGGGTGCACGAACTCGAGGTTCTGCACGCTCTTCCAGGCCGCGATGTCCTCACGTCCGAGGACGAGCAGGAACTTCTTGCGGTCCGACAGCTCCGCGAGGAAGCTCTTGGCCGTCTTGGTCGACGGGTCCTGCCCGGCAACCAGTTCGGTGATCACGTGGATGCGCTCGTTACGCGCCCGGTCCGAAAGTGCTCCACGCAGCGCGGCGCGGATCATCTTCTTGGGGGTGCGCTGGCTGTAGTCGCGCGGCTGCGGGCCGTGCACGACGCCACCGCCGGTGAACTGCGGCGCGCGGGTCGAGCCCTGACGGGCGCGGCCGGTGCCCTTCTGCCGGTACGGCTTCTTGCCACCACCGCGGACTTCACCGCGGGTCTTGGTGGAGTGCGTGCCCTGACGGGCCGCGGCCAGCTGCGCGATGACCACCTGGTGCATCAGCGAGATGTTCGCGGTCACGTCGAAGATCTCCGCGGGGAGATCGACGGTGCCATTGGTCTTGCCGCCCAGTTCCTTGACCGGCAGGGTCAGGTTGGCCTTCTTTTCGAGGCTGGTCATGCGTGCGCACCACCCTTCACTGCGCTCTTGACGATCACGACATTGCCGCGACGACCCGGGATCGCTCCCTTGATCAGCAGCAGGCCGTTTTCGGCGTCGACCTTGTGCACCGAGAGGTTCTGCGTGGTGACGCGGTCATTACCCATGCGACCCGACATGCGCATGCCCTTGAACACGCGGCCGGGGGTGGCGCAGCCACCGATGGAGCCGGGGCGACGGTGCACAGCCTGCGCACCGTGCGAGGCACCCTGACCGGCGAAGCCGTGCCGCTTCATGGTGCCGGCGAAGCCCTTGCCCTTGCTGGTACCCGTCACGTCGACGTAGGTGCCCTCTTCGAAGACGTCGGCGTTGATCTCCTGGCCGACCTCGAAGGTGGACGCGTCGGCGACGCGGATCTCGGCAACGTGGCGACGCGGGGTGACACCGGCCTTGGCGAACTGGCCGGAGACCGGCTTGTTCACCTTGCGCGGGTCGATGGCGCCGAAGGCAACCTGAACGGCGCTGTAGCCGTCGCGTTCCACGGTGCGGATCTGGGTGATCACGTTCGGTCCGGCCTTGATGACGGTCACGGGAACGACGCGATTCTTCTCGTCGAACACCTGGGTCATCCCGAGCTTGGTGCCGAGGATGCCCGCCGCGGGCCTGTTCTTGTTGTCAGTCATATCTCCAGTCCCCGTCACTGAATGTTGACGTCGACGCTGGCCGGGAGGTCGATGCGCATGAGCGCGTCGACCGTCTTCGGCGTCGGGTCGAGGATGTCGATAAGCCGCTTGTGCGTACGCATCTCGAAGTGCTCGCGCGAGTCCTTGTACTTGTGCGGCGAACGGATGACGCAGTACACGTTCTTCTCGGTCGGCAACGGCACCGGCCCGACGACACGGGCCCCAGTGCGGGTCACCGTCTCGACGATCTTGCGCGCTGACGCGTCGATCGCCTCGTGGTCGTAGGCCTTGAGCCTGATGCGGATCTTCTGTCCCGCCACGCTAAGTGTCCTTTTCTCCGCTTATACCTTCGTGATCCGGAAGCTGGCTTCCGTACCACCCTCAATTTGCACAGCCCGAACACACGAAGACGTCTCACGTGAGACCGCGATCAAGCACGCATGCTCGATCCTCGCCGCTGTTCATCTGTCATGGTTCTCCGGTCCACGCGGTCGGGCGTGTCGCCCATCCGCTCATTCTTCGGCACTGGATGAACTCATCTCAGGCCTGGAATCGTGTTCCCGGACGTACCCACACCGGATGAACCAGTGAGGTACACGATTGGTACTGCTCGCCTTCCCTAGCCATCCCGTCTCAACTCGGAAACAGGCACGGCCCGGTGCAAGGCAACCCGAACAGTATGCCCGACGCGCTCGGCTACTTCAAATCCGGCCCCGAGGAACGGCTCCGCCCAGGTCATCGGCGTGCCGGCACGGCAACAACAGCGGCGGTCGTGCCGATTCCGAGGAACCGGCACGACCGCCGTCGTTCGCCTATTCGACCCCACCCGCCGGAGGCGGATCAGGTCAGCGCAGCACCTGCACGATCACATACTTCGAGCCATCGTAGAGCGCCGGATCGACCACGGCGATGGCGATCGAACCACTGCGCGTGGCGGCGGCCTCGGCGGTGACGCCCGAGAACTCGAGGTCATCGTTGTACTGGATGCCATCGATCAGCTCGCCGCCCTGATAGATGGAATCCTCATCGAGATAGAACAGCCCGTCGGTGGTCAGCGGACCGTTCAGCACGCCCATGAGCGGGCTGCGCTGCAGCGCGACCGTCTCATTGTGATCGAGTTCGAGGCCGAGATAGATGCCGTCTTCCGGCGCGATGACCGGAGTAACGGCGGCAGCCTGGCCCGCCCCTGCGGATGTCGCGAGGACAGCGCCGCCGAGCGCGATACCGACGGCGGCGACGATTGTGCGAATACCCATGCTCGAGAACTCCCAGTTCCCCTCTACGCCAACAGAAATGGCGTCGGCCCCCAGTCCCGTCATCGATCGACGCAACGGATCAGCTTAACAACTCGGGCAGGCGTCCAGAAAGCCCCGGACCGCTCTCGCGGTGATTTGGGGCACACTCGACCGACCGAACTTACTCCGCAGTAAGATGACTCCATGACGAAAGCGACCGCGACCTACCGCAGCTGGCAGAAGCTGCCGGACAATCGGCTCGGCCACACGCTGTTCTCGCTCGGCATGGTGGCGCGGGTGCCGTATTTCGGCACGGTGCTGCCGAGCGTGGTGCGACTCGAGCCGGGCCTGTGCGAGGTGACCTCGCCGAAGTGGTTCGGCATCCACAACCACCTCGGCACCTATCACGCCATCGCCGCCTGCAACCTGGCCGAGGTGGCCATGGGCATGCTGAGCGAGGCGACCGTTCCGGAGACGCACCGCTGGATTCCGAAGGCGATGAACGTGCAGTACCTGGCCAAGGCCGAGACCGGCCTGCGGGCCGTCGCGAAGCTGCCGGAGGTCCCCGACTTCGCGACGATCACCGAGGGCCGGGACCTGATCGTCCCAGTGTCGGTCTACGACAAGCACGGCCTCGAGGTCGTGCACGCCGACATCACCACCTGGGTCACGCCGAAGTAGTCGCACCCGTCCTCAGCAGGGCAGCGGGCGGTTGTCGTTCGCCAGCGCGCTGAGCACCGCCGCGGCCGCCCGCGTATCTCCCAGCAGCCCACTGTGATTGGCGATGTCGGTCGGGCAGCCGTCTTGCAGCCAGATATTGCGGTTGTCACCGGTGGGCGCGGTGAGCAGCGCGGTCTCCTGCGGGGTGATGATCTCGTCGGCGCGGGAGGCGAGGGCCGTGTACCGGACCCCGGGCACGGTCTCGCCTCCCGCGTTCAGCCGGTTCAGCAGCGGTGACCCAACCACCTGCTGCTGACCCGGAGTTCCGAAGACCTGGGCGGCGATCTGCGCGTTTTCCAGACCGAGCGAGGCCAGGTCGGGGTAGCTGTCGCGGAGTCCAGCCCAGGTCGAGCCCCGGTACGGAGTACCGAGCGTGATCACCTGGGTCACCGCGGTCGGGCCGTGCGAACGCAGGTACTGCCGGATCACGTTGCCGCCGGTGGAGTGACCGACCAGCGCCACCTGCTGCGCGCCGGTCGATTTCTGCACGGCCTGCACGACGTCGCTCAACTCGGTCGCCATCCGATCGATGTCGGCGACGCCGTAGATGGTGCGACCGAGCACGGCGGCGCCGACCGGGCCGATACCCACTGCGCTGGAACCGGCTTGGCCGCTCACCACATCACGCAACCCGGGGGTTGGGCCGAGATTCGCGGCGAAGACGCAGTGGCCCTCGGCCCGCAGCAGTGGTGCGAGCAGCGCGAAACTGTTGGCCGCGTCGGTGCCCGAACCGTGGACGAGCACGACCGGCTGCGGGTGCACCGCCGACGGGCGGCAGGCCCAATCGTTGGCGCCTGCGAAGGCGGGGATCGGCGGGGCGGCCGCCGCGGCGGGGGCGTGCAGTACCGCCGCGCAGGCGGCAGCGAACATCAGGCCGGCGATCCGCGCGGCCTGTTTGCGAATCCACATCTCAAATTCCCAACGGAGCAGACAGCGCGGGCCACGAGTTCTTCAACGCGTCTTCCCAATATCCCCAGGAATGGGTGCCGTCCGGGTGAATGTCATACGTTGCCGGAATACCGAGAGTATTCAGGCGGGTCTGCATATTTCGCGAGCAGTAATTGGTCGCCGCCTCGATGGCGCCGCCTTTGATGAGCTGGGCCGCGATACCGTCGACACCGGGCAGCGAGTATTTGCCGTTCAATTCATCGTATTTCCCGGGGATACCGCCACCGCTGGAAATGTAGATGGACTTGCCGCGCAGCCCCTCGGCCTGCACATACGGGTCGTTGGCCGCCCAGCGCGGGTCGTTGGCCGCGCCGTACATGTTGGACAGCTTCGCCCAGCCCCAGGTCTCCACGGTGAGTTTCATGAACTCCTGGCCGACCGGGTCGCTGATCTGCGCGCAGCCGCTGTAGGCGGCGACGCTGGAGTAGAGGTCGCCGCTGGTCGCGGCGAGCGCGAGCGTGGTGGTGCCCGCCATCGAGAGGCCTGCGATGGCATTGCGGCCACTGGTGGCGAGGTATTCGTCGATGAGCGGCGGCAATTCGCGCGTCAGAAAGGTCTTCCACTTCTGCTTGCCGAGGCGCGGATCGTCGTTGATCCAATCCGCGTAGTAGCTGAACATGCCGCCGATCGGCGAGACCACGTGCACATTCTTGGTCGAAAGGAACTGCAGCGCATCGGTTTCCGTCTCCCAGGTGACGCCGTCCTCGCCGCCACCCGCGCCCTGCAGCAGGTAGAGCACCGGCCGGGGCACGCTGGTGTCGGCGGCCCGCTGGGTCTCCACCTGAATATCGCGATCCATGGCCGCGGAGTGAATTGTCAAGGTGAGCTTTCGCGCATCGTGCTCTTGCACCGCGACAATCGCGGACTCCGCGGGCGCACCGTGCGCCGATGCCGGCATAACCGCGAATACAGTCGCGCCGACTGTGACTGCGAGCACACCGAGCCAACGGAGGGTATTGCCACTCATGATTCCCCTTCTCCTGAACGCGGAAACCACCCGCGTCCGGCACCGAGACTACGGTCTGACACAGCACTTTTTCATCACTGAAGTTGCTGGGCCACCAATTCTGGGGGCACGGTCAAACGCAATTCTCGAACCGTTGCTTTCACCGTGTTCGGTTGAATGCGAGACCCGATTTCCGGGGGCTCGATGTGCGCGGATAGTTGCGTCGGCCCGGCCGCAGCGGATTGAATGCCCTCATGGGTGTCAGCGCGGTCCGAGAAGTCGACGTGTGTGTGGTCGGGCTCGGTCCGACCGGCCGGGCACTGGCGCATCGTGCGCTGCGCGCCGGACTCAGCGTGACCGCGGTCGATCCGCGGCCGGATCGGCTGTGGCCGCCCACCTACTCCTGCTGGGTCGATGAACTGCCGGACTGGCTGCCCGCGAGCGCGATCGCCAGCACGATTCCGCAGCCCACCGTCTGGACGAAAACGGCGCTGCGCATCGATCGCCCCTACTGCGTGCTGTCGAAAACGGGCCTGCGCGAGGCGCTCCCGCTCGACGGAGCCACCGTGCTTGCGGGGCGCGCCACCCAGGTCGACGCGCACGCGGTGACCCTCGCCGACGGCACGGCGGTGACCGCGGCGACGGTTTTCGACACCCGCGGCCTGCCCACGCTCGGCCGGCGCCGGGCCGCCAGCGCGCACGGCATCTTCGTCGCCGCCGAGACGGCCGCGCCGATGGTCGAGGAGGGCGAGGGGCTGCTGCTGGACTGGCGGCCGGAGAACGGCGCAGGCCCCGACGAGCCGCCGTCGTTCCTCTACTCCGTGCCGCTCGGCGACGGCACGGTGATCTTCGAGGAGACCAGCCTCGGCCTGCGCGGTGGCATGCCGCAGCACGAGCTGCGCAAACGGACCCTGAACCGGCTTGCCTCGCACGGCATTCGACTCACCGGCACCGAACCGACCGAGGCCGCGCACTATCCGCTCGATCAGCGACCGCCGAAAAAGGGCGTCGCCCAGGCTGTTCCGTTCGGATCCCGCGGCGGCATGATGCACCCCTGCACCGGCTACAGCGTCGCCGACTCACTCGCACTGGTGGATACCGCGGTCACCGCGCTACAGCAGGGCCGCGACCCGATCGCCGAGCTGTGGCCGCGCCGCGCCCGATTGGTGTACTGGATGCGGATGCGCGGGCTGTGGGGACTCGGCCGACTGACCACCGAGCAGTCCATCGCCATGTTCGACGCGTTCTTCAACGCCTCGCCGCGCGGACAGCGCGCCCTGCTGTCCGCGCACGACGACTACACCGCCCTCGGCGCGGTCCTGTTCAACACCGTCGCGCACACCTGGCCGTTCCACTGGCGCTACGACCTGGTCGGCTGGACCCACCGCAATCGCTGGCTCGACTACGACTTCGATCAGGCGCCGGTCTCGGCCGCCCGCCGATAGCCGCGCACCGCGGGGTAGGCGAACACCACGATCAGGCCGAGCGTCCACAGCACGGTCTTCATCAGCGGCTCGGCCACCGGCCCGCCGTAGGACAGGCCGCGCATCGCGTCGATCGCACAACTCATCGGCTGGTTCTGGATGGTCGACTGCAACCAGACCGGATAGGCGAAGGCCGGTGCGAAGCCGGTGTTGAAGAACATCAGCAGCGTGTTGATGATGCCGATGATATTCACCAGCATCACACCCTCGGTGACGGTGGCCAGCGCGGTGACGAGCACGGCGAAGGCGATACCGAACAGCACCGGGATGCCGATCAGCGCGAGGCCGGCGAGCGGGCCCTGATTGAACCGGAAGCCGAGCAGCAGCCCGACACCGACGACGAACAGCGTGGTGACCAGCACCCGCACCGCCTCGGCCAGCAGGCGTCCGGTCAGCCCCGCCGCCCGGTGGATCGGCATGGTCCAGAATCGGCCGAGCAGGCCGGACATCTTCTCGCCCTTGAAACCGAGAGCGCTCACCACCGCGCCGGACATCGCCGCGACCAGCGTGAGCAACGCCATCTGGGCGTAGATGCTCGGCTGGCCGGTGTAGTTGGTGATCGACCTGCCGAGCACGATCTTGAACATCAGCAGCGTCAGCGCCGGGTACACCAGCGTCTGGATCGTGGTCGCGGGATCACGCGCCCAGACCAGCAGCAGCCGCTTGCACTGGATCAGGCTGTGCGTGAACCAGTTGCGCAGCGAGTTCTCCGGTGTCGCCGCGACCTCGGGAAGCGGTGTCTTCCAAGAGATCTTGTCGGTCTCGTCGATGGGCGCCATGGTGGCCTCTACGGAACTCATGATCGCCTCACGCTCGCCCAGATCGACAGGGGGATGAACACGAGCGCGAGCCCGATCACCCAGGTCAGCGGTACCCACAACACCTGCCAGCTGACGCCGCCCGCGGCCATGTCACGCAGCGCGAAGGAGAACTGGGAGATCGGCTGATTGCGCACGAAGCCCTGAATCCACTCCGGGAAGCTGCGTTCCGGGACGAACCCGCACGAGAGCATGCCGAAGATCAGCGTGGGCAGGGTCAGCGCCTGGCTCAGCGACTCCGGGCTCTTGGTCAGACTGCCGAGCGCGTCGGCGCCGAGCGCGAGCGTGGTGCCGACCGCCAACGAGAACACACAGAACAACACGGCCTGCCCGAAGCCCGCGACGAAGCGGAAACCGATCAGGTAGCCGAAGATCAGCGCCGCGGTCAGCGAGGTGACCGAGCGAACCAGCCCAGCGGCGATCCGCGCGGACAGCGGAACCAGCGTGCCGATCGGCATCGTCTGCATTCGAGTGCTCAGCCCGGTCAACGCCTCGAACGCAGCCAGCTGCGCATTCGACATCATCGTGAAGGCCATCGTCTGCAGCACGATGATCGGCATGACGTACTGGGCGTAGTCGATGCCCTGGAACTTCATCACGAAGCGCAGCGGCAGGTAGAAGCCGAGCGTGAACACCAGCGGCGTCACCACCGCGACGATCAGTTCGCCCTTGGTGGCCATGGTCCAGACGATGCGCCCGGAGAGCGCGCGCCACTGCGCGAACGAGGACAGTCGAGCCTCGGGTAGGTCCGCGAACAGTGCGGCCGCGTCCGCGGCCCGATCAGGAGCAGTAGCGGTGGTCACGCGGTGCCACCCGAGCGCCCCGTGATGGACAGGAAGACGTCGTCGAGCGAGGGCCTGCGCAGCGCGATGTCGGCCAGGTCGATGCCCGCGCTGTCGAGGCGGCGCAGCGCCTCGGTCAGCGTTGCCGCGCCCTCGGGCGCCGGGATGGAGAGTCGGTCGCCGCCGTTGATGTCGGCGAGTACCGCGGCGGGCACCAGGTCGCCGAGGGCGGCGGCGGTCGGGCGCAGCTGCGTCGGGTCCAGCGGGACCACCTCGCAGTAGCTGCCGCCGGTCTTCTCCTTGAGCTCGTCGGCGGTGCCTTCGGCGATCACCGTGCCCTTGTCGATGACGATGATGTTGTCGCTGAGCACGTCGGCTTCCTCGAGGTACTGCGTGGTGAGCAGGACCGTGATGCCTTGGGCCTTCAGCGCGTTCACCAGATCCCACACGCCCTGGCGGCTGCGCGGGTCGAGGCCGGTGGTCGGCTCGTCGAGGAACACCACTTCCGGTCGCACCACCAGGCCGCACGCGATGTCGACCCGGCGGCGCATGCCGCCCGAGTAGTGGCGCACCGCCCGGCGGCCCGCGCTCACCAGGTCGAACTCCTCGAGCAAGGTGTCGGCGCGCTTACGCGCGGCACTCTTGGTCAGGCCCATCAGGCGACCGAACAGTTCCAGGTTCTCCCGGCCGGAGAGGTTCTCGTCGAGGGCGGCGTACTGCCCGGTCATCATGATCGACCGGCGCACTCCGGCCGCGTCCTTCAGCACGTCGTGCCCGGCGACCACGGCGGTGCCGGAGTCCGGGCGCAGCAGCGTGGACAGGATCTTCACCATCGTCGTCTTGCCCGCACCGTTCGGGCCGAGGATGCCGAGGACGGAGGCGCGGTCGGCAACGAAGCTGACCCCCTGCAGTGCATGCACATCGCCGAACGACTTCCGAACGTCCGTCACCCGGACCGCTGGCTCACTGGCATGCAGATCTGCTTGGTTCAAGCTCGGCATCAACTCTCCACTATCGGCAATTGCGACGACTCGGGGCCGCCGGAGCGCGCGCGTATACGTCCCCATGAATGATCCGTAGCGCTTGGCGTGATGTTACCGGCATGCAGCATTCACACCGGGTCGCCCGCGCGGTACCCAACTGGACCGCAGACTAATTGTGTCCTTACTCACACTCGCTGATATCCGTCCGGCGCGGCGCAGATCGGCGCTGGTCGACCGTGTCAAGGGCAGCGCGGCGGCAGCGGACGAGCCTTGTCGGCCCGGCGCGGCGACCATAGTCTGCTAATCGGGGGAACACTCACTCGTCCGCGGCGGCCGCCCCACCGGTGGCCCGCACGCCGATTTCGACACTGCGAGAGGTGATCATGGCCGAGTCCGCGCAGCCCCGAGTGGCGGCGCAGCCGGGAGGATCTGGCCGATCGAACGTGCTGACGTCCTACGACCCGCGCACCGGCGAGACCGTCGGCAACTACGCCGTCATGGGCGCCGGTGAAATCAATCGCACTGTGCGCGCTGCGCGTTCGGCCGAAAAATGGTGGGCCGAACTGGGATTCAGCGGACGCAAGCGCTGGCTGCTCGACTGGAAGCGCGACATCACCCGCCGCGCAGGCGAATTGGTCGAGATCCTGTCCGAGGAGACCGGAAAACCGGAGGCGGACGCGGCGATCGAGGTGATGCTCGCGGTGGAGAACCTGGACTGGGCGGCCCGGAACGCGGCGCGCGCGCTCGGCAGGCAGAAACTCGGCTCCACCTGGCTGACCCGTAATCAGCGCGCCTCGGTGGGTTACCTGCCGCTCGGCGTGATCGGCGTGCTCGGCCCCTGGAACAACCCGGTGTTCACGCCGATGGGCTCGATCGCCTACGCGATGGCCGCGGGCAACACCGTGGTGTTCAAGCCGCACGAGCTGACCACCGGCGTCGGGGTCTGGCTGGCCGACAGCTGGACCAGGCTGGCGCCGAATCAGCCGGTGCTGCAAGTGGTTACCGGCGACCAGGCGACCGGGGCCGGGCTGTGCCGGGCCAAGGTGGACAAGATCGCCTACGCCGGTTCGGAGTCCGGCGCGCGGGAGGTGATCGCGCTGTGTACCCAGACGATGACGCCGGTGGTGGTGGAGCGCGGCGGCAAGGGCAGCATGATCGTGCACGTCGACGCCAAGCTCGACGACGCCGCCGAGGCCGCGGTGTTCGGCGCGATGGCCAATGCGGGACAGAACGCCACCGGTATCCAGCGGGCCTACGTCGCCGAGTCGGTGTACGACCGATTCCTGGAGCTGGTCGTCGCGCAGGCGGTCAAGCTGCGGCCAGGCGCGGACAAGCGTGCGTCGTACGGTCCGATGATCCTGGAATCGCAGGTCGAGGTGGTGCGCAAGCAGATTCGCGACGCGCTGGCCCGCGGCGGCCGCGCGGTGGTCGGCGGACTGGACTCGATCCGCGAGCCGTATATCGAACCCGTCGTGCTCGCCGAGGTGCCCGAGGAGAGCCTGGCGATCACCGGCGAGGGCATCGGGCCGGTGCTGGTGGTGAACAAGGTGACCAGCATGGCCGAGGCCGCCCAGCGCATCAATGCCGTGGGCAACGATGTCGCGGTCTCGGTGTTCACCAGGGACGTGCACGAGATCGAGACCTTCGCCGAGCACCTACGCGTCGGCGTGGTCACCATCAACTCCTCGACCGCCTACGCGGGCATCCCCGCGCTACCCTTCGGCGGCGTCGGCGAATACGGCCAGGGGCACAGTCACGGCGATCAGGGGCTGCGGGAGTTCAGCCGCACGCTGTCGATCGCCCGCAAGCGCTACCAGGCACCGGTCAACCTGTCGACGTTCGACCGCCACCCACGTCATCTCCGTCTGGCCAGGACCATCTTCCGTATCAGGCACGGTCGCCGCGCCTGAATTGCCGCATACCCCTCGGCTTTCCGCACAGCGACTCGGCGTGCGAAAGCCGGCAGGTGTGCGTTTACGCCTTGGAACCGAGCAGGACCGCTTGCATCAAGGCGGTGACCCGAGCCAATTGCGCGGGGCGGGAGTCGAATCGGAGCAGACGGCCGACGTCGATCACCTGGCCGATGGCGGCGTGCACCCGGAATCGGGCCTCGACGGGATCACCGTCGAGCAGGTTGGCCCATTCCAGCACGTTCTGGCGTTGAATGGCGCGCAGTTTGTGCTGCTCGGCCTGCGGCAGATTGCTGAATTCGGCGTAGTAGACCGGCATGATCTCCGGCATCGCGAAGGTCAGGCGGGCCTGCCGCTCGGCGATCCGGCGCACCGCGTCCTCGCGGCTGGTCGCCTCGGCCAGCGCCTCGGTGATCGCGAGGGCGACCCGATCGCCGGTCCGATAGAACGCGGCGGCAAGCAGGTCGGACTTGCTGGCGAAGTAGCGGTACACACTGGAGGCGTTGATGCCGACGGCCGCGCCGATCTCCTCGATGCTCGCCTCGTGATAGCCCTGCCTGCCGAAGATCCGGATCGCCTCGGTGAGCAGTTGTTCGCGCTTGGAGGACACCGGCAGGCCGCGCGTGACGGGTCCGGGGTCCGGTTCCGGTGGGGCGGGCGGCAACTCGGCGCGCAGGATCGCCCACGACATGTCGTGCAGCAGCGGCAGCAGCCGCGCGCCGGACAGCGCGCTGCGGTGCGCGGAGATGCTGGCGATCGCGCTGAGCACGGCGGCCGCCGACATCGCGATATCCGCAGGCGGCGCCTGCGGCCGCAGCAGCGCGATGGGCTCGGCGAGCGTGCCGTTCAGGTCGTCGTAGATCTGCCGGATCCGGACTCGATCTTCGCGTTCCAGGTAGCGCCGCTCCCAGCGGTACAGCCCGGCCTCGCGGCGGATCTCGATGGTGTGTTCGCTGATCGCCCGGATCAGTGCGTCCAGCCGTTGTTCGGGTGCCAGTTCCGCGTCATCCGCGGCGCGGGCCACGTTCAGCAGGTGCCGGGCCCCCTCTTCGGCGGCCGCGACGAGCAACGCGTACTTGTTCGTGAAATGCCGATACAGCGCGGGCCCGGAGATCCCCACCTCGGCGGCGATCTCGTCCACGCCGACCGGGTAGTACCCGCGATCGCTGAACGCGCGCGCGGCCGCCCGGATGATCTGCACCTTGCGATCCTTGGGCCTGCGGCGCACCGGACTCGCCGTGGCCCGGCCACCGCTGCCCGCTTTATCGGCATCCGGCCGCGCGGAAGCGAGGCCGGCCTCGCTGCGATCCGCGACCATGCACCTCTCCGTTCTCCGGCGGCGCCGCTGGTTGACAGCGCCCGACAATGGAACCTAAGTTAACCACAATTCGCAAAGTTAACCAGTATTCATGGCAGGGTAGCCGCTGAGTTCCAGCGTAGGAGCAGACATGACGAACACCGATTCTGCGGCAGTTGCCGCGTCCGCCACGCCGGTGACGGGCTTTTCGGCGGTGCACGACGGCAAGGTGCTCCGGGTGACGATCACCAACCCCAAGCGCAAGAACGCCGTCGACTACGACACCATGGTCGCCCTCGGGGACACCTTCGTCGCGGCCGCCGAAGACCGCTCGGTGCGGGTGATCGTGCTGACCGGCGAGGGCGGCGATTTCTGCACCGGCGCCGACCTCTCGGCCACCGCGCGCGAGGCTCAGCGCGGCATCACCCCCGACATGACCATGGACGCCGCGAACCGTTTGGTGAAGGCCATCGTCGACGCCCCGATCCCGGTGATCGCCCGCGTCAAGGGCTCGGCGGCCGGCGTCGGCGTGGCCATCGCGTTGGCCGCCGATCTGGTCTACGCCAGCGAGGACGCCTACCTTCTGCTGGCCTTCATCAATATCGGCCTGATGCCCGACGGCGGCGCGGCCGCCATGATCGCCGCCGCCGCGGGCCGCCCCCTCGCCGCGGAGATGGCACTGCTCGGTGAACGCCTGCCCGCCACCGCCGCGAAGCAGGCCGGCCTGTTCACCGCGGTGGTCTCCGAGGCGGATCTCGACGCGAAGGTCGAAGCCGCCGCCGCCAAGCTGGCCGCAGGCCCCCGTCGCGCCCTCGAACTCACCAAGAAGGCCCTCAACCAAGCGACGTTGACCTCGCTCGACACCGCGCTGGCGGCCGAAAAGTCCGGCCAGACCGAACTATTGACCTCCCCCGACTTCATCGAGGGCGCCACCGCCATGCTCACCAAGCGCAAGCCGGTCTTCGGAGACTGACTACCCCAAACCCGAACCATGTCGGCACGACAACTGATTTCGCGAGTACATGGGTAACTCCCCGGGCACCGGCTAACCCAACTCCCAACCCGACCGCCGGCCGCCAACGCGACACCAAACGCGCATGTGTCCGGCCTGAAGTCCCGGAGAGGCGGAACAGCTAGGCTCATCGGCTATGGGCTACCTGGTTACCGGGGCAACTGGGTTCATCGGTCGGTTCCTCATCCCCGAGCTGCTGAAACGCGAGGGCGACATCCATGTGCTGGTACGGCCGGGCGCCGAGTCCGCCGACCGGTTCGCCTGCTGTGCCCGCGAGTGGGATGCGGCGGATCGAGTCCTACCGGTGCCCGGCGACCTCGGTGCGCCGGGGCTGGGGATCGACCCGGCGTGGCTGGCCGCGCATCGCGGCTCGATCGACCATGTCTTCCATCTGGCGTCCAGCTACGACCTGGCGGAGCGGGCCGACGGCACCCGGCATGTGGTCGATGTCGCCGAAAGCTTGAAAGCCGGTCTGCTTCATCATGTCTCGACGGTGGAGGTGGCCGGCTCGGCCGAGGGCCTGTTCACCGAGGACATGTTCGATGTGGGTCAGGTGTTGACCACGCCGACGCAGCGGGCCAAGTTCGAGGCCGAGCGGATCGTGCGCGCGGCCGTACTGCCGTGGCGGATCTACCGGCCCTCGATCGTGATCGGCCATTCCCGGACCGGTGAGATCGACCGGATCGACGGCCCCTACTACTTTTTCCGGCTGCTGCGCATGGGTGCGCAGTTGCCTCGCATCCTGCCGGTGCTGGTGCCGAAACTCGGCGAAACCAACATGGTCCCGGTCGATTTCGTGGCACGGTCGCTGGATCACATTGCGCACCAACCAGGCTCGGACGCGACGACCTACCATCTGGTCGATCCGCGCAGACAGAGCGTGGCCGAGGCGTTGAACCTGTTCGCCGACGAGGCAGGAGCGCCGCACCTGGTCGAGGTGATGCCCAAGCGCGCGCTCGACATGGTGTTGCAGGTACCGGGCGCCAGCTGGGTGCTCCCCCGCGTCGGCGTGCCCCAGGATGTGTTGGAGCACAGCGAGTTCAGCTGCTGGTTCGACTGCCGCAACACCACCGCCGCCCTCGCCGGCACCGACATCAAGGTGCCGCCGCTGGCCGGTTACGCACCGCTCATCTGGAAATACTGGATCGAGAACTGGGTCTGACGATCCACCCCGAATGCCCGGCGGCCGTGCGGCTTTCAGGCGCCGGTGAGCGTCAGATAGATCAACGCGACGTTGAGTGCCGAGATGATGGCGGCGATCAGCCAGGCCAGTGCGGTGGTGACCCGATGGTTGACGTCGTTGCCCATCAGTACTCGATCGCTGGTGAATCGCACCAGTGGAATCAGCGCGAACGGGATACCGAAGGACAACACCACCTGGGAGATGATCAGTGCCCGAGTGGGATCGATGCCGACGGCCAGGATCACCAGGGCCGGGATCAGGGTGACCAGGCGGCGCACCATGAGCGGAATCTGCTTGCGTAGCAGGCCCTGCATGATCATCGCGCCCGCATAGGCGCCGACCGAGGTCGAGGCCAGGCCGGAGGCGAGCAGGCCGATGGCGAGCAGCAGCGCCGCGACCGGTCCGAGCGCGTCGCCGACGGCGGTGTGCGCGTCCTGCAGCGTCTCGATTTCCCGGTCGCGCAGCGTATTCGCCGCCATCAGCAGCATGGCCAGGTTCACCGTGCCCGCCAGCACCATGGCCAGCGCGACATCCACTTTGGTGATCTTGAGCAGCCGCACCCGCAACGCGCCGGGCGCCGGGTGACCGTGCCGGTCCCTGGCCAGGCCGGAGTGCAGGTACACCGCGTGCGGCATCACCGTCGCGCCGATCATGGCGGCGGCGAGCAGCACGCTCTCGGCGCCCTGGAACCTCGGCACCAGTCCGCCGATGGTGCCGCCGACCGAGGGCGGTGAGATGAACACGCTGGCCAGAAAGCCGATGGCGATGACGGCGAGCAGCCCGGTGATCACCCGCTCGAACGGCCGCTGGCCGCGGCGGTCCTGCACAAGCAGCAGTCCCATCGACACCACACCGGTGATCACGCCGCCGACCAGCAGCGGCAACTGGAACAGCAGGTTGAGTGCGATCGCGCCGCCGACCACCTCGGCGAGGTCGGTGGCCATCGCGACGGTCTCGGCCTGCCCCCAGTAGCCGAGCCTGGTCCACTTGCCCGCCCGTTCCCGCACCGCCTCCGGCAGCGACATGCCGGTCACCAATCCGAGCTTGGCGGAGAGGAATTGGACGAGTCCGGCCATCACATTGGCCATCACGATGACCCACACGAGCAGATACCCGAACTGCGCGCCCGCGCTGATGTTCGACGCCACATTGCCGGGGTCCACATAGGCGATCGCCGCCACGAAGGCCGGCCCGAGCAAGAGGCTGGCCGCACGGGCCCGCTGGGACACAGATTTAGCGGACTCGACCATCGTTGCACTCACGGAACAGAATTTTACGGGTTCCCAAACTTTTTGGTTAGCCCTACCCCGAAAAGCCGACCGCCTGGTCATACCCGAAGGTATAACCAGGCGGTCAGTCCGTATTCAGTGGCTGAAGCTGCGAGCCTCAGATGCCAAGGCCGCGGGCCAGCACCGGCCACGACAGCTGGAACTCGTCACGCCAGTAGCCCCACGAGTGGGTGCCGCTGTTGCGGAAGTTGTAGGTCGCCGGGATGCCCAGCGAGTCCAGCTTCCCCTTGAGGTTGTTCGTGCAGTAGTTGGTGCCTGCCTCGATCACACCGCCGATGATGATCTGGTTCGCCAGACCGTAGGCGCCGGGCAGCGCGTACTTGCCGTCGAGGGTGTCGTACTGGCCGGGCAGGCCGTTGCCGGTGGAGATGTAGAGGTCCAGTCCGCGCAGCCCCTCGGCGTGCACGTACGGATCGTTGGCCACCCACTCCGCCGAACCCTGCGGGCCCCACATGTTGTCGGTGTTGCCGCCACCCCAGGTCTCGACGGTCAGCTTGACGAACTCCGAGCCGACCGGGTCACTGGTCTGCGCGCAACCGCTGTAGGCCGCGGCCGCCTTGTACAGGCCCGGCTTGGCGATCGGCAGCGCGAGCACGGTGGTGCCCGAGGTGGACAGGCCCGAGATCGCGTTCACGCCGTTGGTGCCCAGCGCGCCGTCGATCAGCGGCGGCAACTCCTCGGTGAAGAAGGTCTTCCACTTGTTGCGCCCGAGCGCCGGGTCGTCCTTGATCCAGTCGGTGTAGTAGCTCCACTTGCCACCGATCGGCTGCACCACATTGACGTTCTTGTCCGAAAGGAACTGCAGCGCATCGGTCTTCGCCTGCCAGGAGGCGTCGTCCTGGCCGCCACCCGCGCCGTTGAGCAGGTAGAGGGTCGGGCGCGGCACCGACGCGTCGGCCGGGCGCTGGACATCGATGATGACCTTCTGGTCCATCGCCGCCGAGTACACGTACAGCCGGATGTTGCGCGCATCCTTGTACTCAGCCTTGGTGATACGTGATCCGTCCGGGGCGGTCGGGTTGGCGAGCAGACTCTTGCCCTCGATGATCGGGTCGGCTGCCGACGCGGTGGTCACGCCGAGACCGGTCATCACTCCCGCAAGGACCGCCGTGGCCGCGATCGCCGCGGCGGCACGTAGGCCGCTGCGCCGGGTCTGTCGACGTATCAATTTCGCACCTTCGCTTCGTCTCGAGATTCCATCTGCATTTCCCCGCGCGCCTGCGGTGGATGCCCTGGACACACCACGGCAGACCATACGGGTTATGTAGTCGCGGCAAAAGGGGTGATCGTTACCGCCGGGTTGCCCCATCATGCCTGAACTACCCCCGTTCCGGCGCGCTCGACCCACCTTCGCACGTTCCTAGTGCGCCCGCGGGTCGAGCAGGTCGGAAAGGCCGGGGCCGATCTCGGCCAACGCCTCCGGCGTGGTCATCTGATCGTGCGCGACGCCGACCGGGTGATCTTCGACACGGCCGTCGACGAACGGTTGCCAGTTGGCTGCCGCCGTCTCGTGCCCGGCCGCGCTGTAGTAGTCGAGCCTGCCGCGGAACACCTCGGGGCGATGCTCGGCGATGAGCTCGGCCGACCGCACCGCGCTGCGGTAGATCCGGCGCACCCGCTCCGGGGTGAGCACGGCCATGTCCGGCGGGATGGTGGCGTGCAGCGCGGCGAGCGCCTCGTCGCTGAGGTCGTGGATATCGCCCTCGGTGGGCAGCAGCGCGTCGGCACCGATGCCGAGCTCGCTCAACGCCTCCCGGATCGCGGCCCGGAAGTCGGTGACATCGATGTCGGGGTGGCTGTCCAGCATGACCAGCAGCGCGACCTCCTCGCCCGCGGCCTGCAGTTCGGTCGCGACGGCGTGCGCGAGCACACCGCCGAGCGACCAGCCGAGCAGCCGGTACGGCCCGGCAGGCTGCACGGCGCGGATCTCCGCGACGTACCGGCTCGCCATCTCCGCCAGCGAGGTGGGCAGATAGCCGTCTTCGGTCAGCGCGGGCGACTGCAGACCGAAGATCGGCCTGCTGGCGGGCACATAGCGGGCCAGACCCGCGTAGCACCAGGACAATCCGTACATCGGATGCAGGCAGAACAGCGGCTCGGCGGCGGCCGTGTCGTGCGGCACCCTGGTGCGGATCGGCAGCAGCACACCGAGCGCCGCGTTCGAGTCCAGGTCGTAGTCGTGGTCGCCGGCCAGCGCCGCGAGGATGCGGGTGGCCAATGCGCCGGGGGTGGAGTCGGTGAAGAACCACTGCACCCTGACCTCGGCGCCGGTGAGCGTGCGCAACCGGCTGACCGCGCGGGTGGCGACCAGTGAATTGCCGCCGAGATCGAAGAAGTCGTCGTCCAGGCCGACCCGTTCGACGCCGAGGATCTCGGCGAACACCTCGACGATGGTCCGCTCCAGCGGGGTGGTCGGCGGCCGGTACGGGCGGGCGGCGAGCTCGGGCACCGGCAGCGCCTTGCGGTCGAGCTTGCCACTCGCGTTGAGCGGCAACGCCTCTAGCACGACGAACGCCGACGGCACCATGTACGACGGCAGCGCGCCGCGCGCGTGCAACAGCACCGCGGTCTGGTCGACGGTCTCCCCCGGCATGGCGACCAGGTAGGCGACCAGCCGGTCACCCGACGGGCCGCCGACGAGGGAAACGGCGGCGTGGCGCACCGATTCGTGGCCGAGCAGCACGGTCTCGATCTCGCCGAGTTCGACGCGCTGACCGCGCAGCTTGACCTGGAAGTCGCTGCGGCCCAGGTACTCCAGCGCGCCACCGCGCCAGCGGACGATGTCACCGGTGCGATACAGGCGCATACCGCCCTCGTGCGCGACGAAACGCTCCGCGGTGAGGGCCGGGGCACCGAGGTAGCCGCGGGCCAGCTGTACGCCCGCGATATACAGCTCGCCCGCGGCGCCGGGCGGCACCGCGCGCAGCTGCCGGTCCAGCACGTGCACCTGGGTGTTGGCCACCGGCGTACCGATCGGAACCGACAGTCCGGCAGTCTCTTCCACCCGGTAGTCGGTCACCACGGTCGCCTCGGCGGGCCCGTACCAGTTCACCAGTCGGGTATCCGGAATGGTGTGCGCGAAGGTCGTCGCGGTCTCCGTGGACAGCGCCTCACCCGCGGCGAACACCCGGCGCAGGCTCGGGTAGTCCGCCGCCGAATCCGGAACGAGGAAGGCGTCCAGCATCGACGGCACGAAATGCACCGTGCTGACCGCGTTCTCGGCGATGACCTTCGCCAGATACACCGGGTCACGGTGGCCGTCGGGCTCGGCCACGACGATCGAGGCGCCGGTCTGCAAGGGCCAGAACAGCTCCCAGGTGGAGATGTCGAAGGTGATCGGCGTCTTGTGCAGCACCACGTCGCCGGTGTCGTGCGGGTAAGCCCGCTGCGCCCAGCGGAACTGGTTGACCATCTGCCGGTGCGTGATCACCACACCCTTCGGCCGGCCGGTGGAGCCGGAGGTGTAGATGACGTAGGCGACGTTGTCCGGACGCACCCCGGTGTCCGTGCGCGGGACCGAGTCCAGCGGCAGGTAGAGGGTGTCCACCGCGACGACCGGGATATCGGTGTCGCTCACGAAGGCGTCGCCGGTGGTCAGCACGCAGGCCGGGGCGGCGCTGGCCAGCACGTACTCGTTGCGCTCGGCCGGGTGGTCCGGGTCGATCGGCAGATAGCCCGCGCCCGCCCGCAGCACCGCGTACACGGCGACGACCAGGTCGATACCGCGCCGCATCGCCACGCCGACCAGCGATTCCGGCCCGACACCCCACCGGGCGATCTCCACGGCCAGCGCGCGGGAGCGCAGGTCGAGCTCGGCGTAGCTGAGCGTGACCTCGCCGAAGCGCACCGCGACCGCCTCCGGCGTGCGGGCCACCTGAGCGTCGAACAGCGACAGCAGCGTCGCGTCGTCGAGCAGCTGCGGCACCTCGGTGGCGTTGCGCGCGGCCAGCTCGGCCCGCTCGCTGTCCAGCAGCACGTCGATGTCGGCCACGCGCGCCTGCGGGTTGGTCACGAAGCGGCGGATCAGGGCCGAAAGCCGTTGCGCGAGCGCCTGTGCCGCCGCCTCGTCGAACAGGTCACGCAGGTACTTCACCGAGACCCGCAGCTGACTGTCCAGCACCACCATCACGGTGAGTGGGTAGTGCGTGCCGTTGACCGCGCCGACGCCGGTGACGCTCATGCCGTCGATGGCGCTGGCCTTGTCCAGGCCGTCGCGGTCGACGGGGAACGATTCGAACACCACCAGGGAGTCGAAAAGCCCTTCCACGCCGACGGTTTCCTGAATATCGCTCAGCCCGAGGTAGTGGTGGTCCAGCAGCCCGGCCTGTTCGGCTTGCAGCTGGCGCAGCAGCCCGCCCAGGGTGTCGGTGGCGCCGAGGCGCACCCGCACCGGGATCGCGTTGAGGAACAGGCCGACCATGCTCTCGACGCCGTCCAGTTGCGGCGGCCTGCCGGAGACGGTGGCGCCGAAGACCACGTCGTCTCGGTCGACGCTGCGCCCGATCAGCAGACCCCACGCGGCCTGCACGACCGTGTTCACGGTGACGCCGAGGCCAGAGGCGAGCCGGGTGAGCGCGGTGGTGTCGGACTGCGCCAGCTCGAAGCCGACTTCGCCGACCCCGGCCGAGATTTCGCGGCCCGGATCGACCGGCGCCAGTGGCGTCGGCTCGGTGATCCCGTTCAGCGCGGCCCGCCAGGCTTCGCGGGCGGCGTCGGCCTTCTGCGCGACCAGCCAGGCCAGGTAGCCCCGGTAGGACGGAACCTTGGGCAGATGCCGCGAATTGCCGCCGAGCGCGTACAGCGTCAGCAGGTCCTTCATCAGCAGCGGCATCGACCAGCCGTCGATCAGGATGTGATGGCTGGTGACCAGCAGGTGGTACGTGCCGGTGGCGGGGCCGTCCGCGGTCGCGGGATCGGCCGCGGCGGACCGGATCAGCGCGAACCGCAGCAGCGGCGCGGTGCGCATATCGAAGTGATCGGCCAGGTCGGCGGCCTTGATACCGGCCAGTTCCGCCGCAGCGGCCTCGGGCGCGAGCTGGCCGAGATCGATGTAGCGCCATGGCACTTCGAGCGAGTCCTGCACGACCTGCAGCGGATTGCCCGCGTCGTCCTCGGCGAAGGCGACGCGCAGGTTGTCGTGCCGGTCCAGTACGGCCTGCGCCGCGGCGTGCATCCGTCCGACGTTCACCGTGCCGCCGAGGTCGAGGACGAACTGGGTGGTGTAGACGTCGACCGACGACTCGGCGAGCAAGGCGTGGAACAGCATCCCCGACTGCAGCGGCGTCACCGGCCAGACATCGGTGAGGTTCGGATAGGCGGCGGCGAGCCGGTCGATGGTTGGCTGCTTCAGCCGGACCAGCGTGAAGTCCGAGGGCGTGTAGGTGACCCCGTCCGCCCGCAGCCCGTGCTCGGCCAAACCGCCCAGCGCGTAGATCCAGTGCTCGGCAAAGGTTTTCACCTCGTCGGCGGCGAATACCGCGGCGGCGTAGTCGAACCGGGCCACCAGGCCGTCGTCGGCGGCGTCGACGGTCAGGTCGAGCAGCAGATCGTCGGCCGGGGTGTCGGTGTGCACCCGGGCCGGGCGCAGATCCCGGTAACGCAAGGCGAATCGACCGCGGCCGAGCTCGCTCAGTTCGGCGGCGGTGTCCGCGTTGAGGTAGCGCAGCAGGCCGTAACCGACACCGTGCGAGGGCACCGCGCGGCGCAGCTCCTTGATCTGCGCCAGCGCGGCCCCGGCCGCCGGACCACCGACGAGTGCGTCGTCGGCGTCGATTCTGGTGAGCCGCAACGGAAGCGGATACTCGGTGGTGAAGCCGCCGACCATGCTCTCGTCGGCACCGGTCGCGGACCGCTCGTCGGCGGAGAGCCGGATCACCGAGCCCAGCGCGCGGGTGACCGACTCGCCCGCCGAGGTCTGCAGGGCCAGCGCGACCGCGGTCAGCAGAACGTCGTCCACGGTGGCGTGGTAGGCGGTTGCCGCGGCGACCACGGCGGCGGCGCCCTCCGCGGTGATGGCCAGCGAGACGCGGCTGCGCACCCGCAGATCGTGCCCGTCGGCGACGTTCCCCTCGGGGACGGTCGCCAGCATGCGCTCCCACCAGCCGAGCTCGCCGACGGTGCGCAGATCGTGCGCCTTGGTCGAGAGCGCGCGAATGAGCACGCCGAGACCGGACTCCGGCGCCGCGGGCGCGGCGTGCCTGCCGCGGCTCCAGGCCGCGGTCAGCTGGTCGACCATGGTCCGCCACGAGATGTCGTCCACGACAAGGCCGTTGGCGACGACGATCAGCGTCGACCGGCCCTCGGGGCCGCCGGTCAGCACGAAGTGGATATTGCGGCCCTGCTCGGGATCGAGCGCCGCCGCGGCGGCCTGCACCACATCGTCGATGGGCAGCGTGGTTTCGCCGTGCTGCGCGTCGAGCCTGCGGAACGCCTCGCCGGTGCGTTCGTCGGCGGGCGGGATGCGCAGCACCGGGGTGTCCCCCGAACGATCCAGCCGGACCCACAGCATCGGATGCTGCTCGAGCACCTTGCCGACCGCGGTGTGCACGGCTTCGACGGCGCAGCTCTCCGGCACGTCGAGCGCGATGGCGCGCACCTCGACGCCGGTGTCGAGCAGCCGCGCCGCGTGCGGGGTCAACGGCAGATCGCCGGATTCGTCGCCGGGGCCGTCCTCGACCGTGGCGGCCTTGGCCAGCGCGGCGACGGTGCGCAGCTCGAAAACGTCACGCGGAGCGAAGCTCACGCCACGCCCGCGCGAGCGCGACACCACCTGGATGGAGACGATGCTGTCGCCGCCGAGGGCGAAGAAATCGTCATCGAGGCCGACCCGGTCGATGCCGAGGACCTCGCCGATCACCTCGGCGATGGTCAGCTCCGCCCGGGTCTGCGGCGCGCGGTACGCGGTGGTCTCGATGGCGGGTTCGGGCAGTGCGCGCCGATCCAGCTTGCCGACCGGTGTCAGCGGAATCTCGTCCAGCACGACGATGGCGGTGGGCACCATGTACTCCGGCAGTACGGTGCCGAGCTCGTCGGTCAGGTCAGCGACGTCGAGCGTTACGCCCTTGGCGGGCAACACATAGGACACCAGCATCGTCGCGCCCGAGCCGGATTCACGGCCGAGAGTGACGGCGAACTCGACGCCGGGCTGCGCGGTGAGCGCGGCATCGATCTCGCCGAGCTCGATCCGGAAGCCACGCACCTTCACCTGGAAGTCGTTGCGCCCCACATACTCCACGACCGGCTCGCCGCCGGAGCGCGGCCCGCCCGCCACCCGGCCGCCGCCCCCCATCGAATCGCTTCGCGATGCAGGCAGCCACCTCACGACATCGCCGGTGCGATAGAGCCGCTCACCGGGCACGCCGTAGGGGTCCGCGACGAACCGGCTCGCGGTAAGTCCCGGCTTGGCGTGGTACCCACGCGCCAGCTGGATGCCGCCCAGATACAGCTCGCCCGCAACACCTTCGGGCACCGGACGCAGCCTGCGGTCCAGGACCAGCGACCGCATGCCGCGGATGGGACCGCCGATGGTGACCGGCTCCCCCGGCCGCAGCGGGTCGCTGATGTTGGTCATGATCGTGGTCTCGGTGGGGCCGTAACCGTTGTAGAAGCGCCGGTTCTCCGCACCCGCCCACTTAGCGACCAGGTCGGCGGGCACGGCTTCGCCGCCCGCCACGATCGCCTGCATGCCCGAGAGCGCGTCCGGGTCGAGCGAGGCGAGCACCGAGGGCGTGAGGAAGGCGTGCGTCACGCCCTCGGCCCGGATGAGGTCGGCCAGCTCGCTACCGCCGAACGTCAGCGGCGGCGCGACCACCAGTGCGCCCGCCGAGCCGAGCGCGAGCAGCAGCTCGAGCATCGAGGCGTCGAACGAGGGTGAGGCGAAAGCCAGTGCGCGGGTGGACTGGTCGAGTCCGTAGCGCTCCACCTGTTCGGCGCTGAAGTTGGCCAGGCCCGCGTGTGTGACCACCACACCCTTGGGTAGCCCGGTGGAGCCGGAGGTGTAGATCACGTACGCGGCGTTGCTGCTCCGGATGGGGCCGTGGCGTTCGGTGAGACTGATCGGGCGATCCGAGCGGGACGCGACGTCGAAGGTGAAGTCGCGATCGTCGAGCACGAACCAGGGGCGTCCGCCCGCCATGGCGGGCAGCGCGCCGAGCTCGGCGGTGAGCGTCACGCCAAGCGCCGCACCGGAATCGGCCACCATGTGCGCGATGCGCTCGGGCGGGTAGGTCGGGTCGATCGGTACGATCGCCGCCCCGGTCTTGGCGATCGCCCACAGCGCGAGCATGGATTCCACCGAACGCCGGACCGCAAGCGCGACCAGCACATCCGGGCCCGCGCCGCGATCGATGAGTGTGCGCGCCAATTGCGAAGAGGCGGCGTCGAGTTCGACGTAGCTGAAGGACCGGCCGCCGACGACGAGGGCGGCGCCGGTGGGATTCCTGGTGACCGCCGAGGCCATCAGTTCCGGCAGGCTGCGCGGCGCGATGGCGTCGCCGCCCGAGCGGGTGACCAGCTCGGCCCGCTCCGACTCGTCCAGGATCTCCAGGTCACCGACGGCGGTGGCCGGATCCTGCGCGACGGCGGCGAGGATGCCGCGGAAGCGGCGACCGAACTCGGCGACCGTGTGCTCGTCGAACAGGTCGCGGGCATAGGTGAATTCGGCGGCGAGGCCGGCTTCGGCGCCCGCCTCGGTGCGCTGCTCGCGCACGGTCAGCAGCAGATCGAACTTGGCGGTGTCCGCGGCCGGGTCCAGCGCGGCGAAACTCAGACCGGGCAGCTCGAAGCTGGTGGCGGCGAGGTTCTCGAAGGACAGCGCCACCTGGAACAGCGGGTGGCGACCCGCGGAACGCTCCGGATCGAGCACCTCCACCAGCCGCTCGAACGGGGTGTCGGAGTTGGCGAAGGCCCGCAGGTCGGTCTCCCGGTTGGCCGCGAGCAGTTCGGTGAAGCCGAGATCGGCCGCGACCCGGGTGCGCAGGACCAGCGTGTTGACGAACATGCCGATGAGATCGTCGAGCTCGGGCTCGCCGCGGCCCGCGATCGGGGTGCCGATGGCGACGTCCTCGGTACCGGACATCCGTGCCAGGAACACCGCCAGGGCGGTGTGCACGACCATGAACAGGGTCGCGTTGTGCTGCTTGGCCAACCCGACCAGCGCGGCGTGCACGTCGGCGTCGACGACGAAATCGGTTTTGCCGCCCGCGAAGCTCTGCGCCGCGGGCCGTGGCCGATCGGCAGGCAGGTTCAGCTCGTCCGGCAGATCGGCGAGTTCGGTTGTCCAATAGGCGAGTTGCGCGCCGGCGAGGGACTCGGGGTCCTCGTCGCTGCCGAGTACGCTGCGCTGCCAGAGCGCGTAGTCGGCGTACTGGATCGGCAGCGGCGCCCAGGAGGGCGCTTCGCCACCGCTGCGCGCGGCGTAGGCCAGCATCAGATCTCGGGTCAACGGGCCCATCGACCAGCCGTCCGCGCTGATGTGGTGCGCGACGAACACCAGGACATACTCGGTGGCCGCCAGCTGGAACAGCCTGGCGCGGAACGGCACCTCCATGGTGACGTCGAAACCGGCGGAAACGATGCGCTGCACCTCGTGCGCCACGCGTTCCTCGCCGATCTGCGCGGGGGCCAGATCCACCGAGACCTCGTGCGGCGCGAGGACGCGCTGCTCCGGACCGTCCATCGTCTCCGGGTAGACGATGCGCATGATCTCGTGGCGCGCGACGAGATCGGCGACGGCCTG
Source organism: Nocardia sp. NPDC052316 (assembly GCF_044547795.1). NCBI lineage: Bacteria > Bacillati > Actinomycetota > Actinomycetes > Mycobacteriales > Nocardiaceae > Nocardia > Nocardia sp. NPDC052316. Next base: position 386,144 of record NZ_JBIUBB010000006.1, on the reverse strand, counting down.
CTGCAACGCGTCGACATTCAGGTCACCGGACAGCCGGATGGCGGCCGGGATGTTGTAGACGGCGGCCGAGGTGTCGAACTGGTTCAGGAACCACATCCGCTGCTGCGCGGAGGACAGCGGAATGTGCGCGGGGCGCGGCTGGGCGACCAGCGGAGTGCGGGTGGTCTCCGCGGTGGTGTGCTCCACCTTGATCGCGAGCCCGGCCACCGTGGCGGCCTCGAACAAGGCGCGGACCGGGACGCGAGCATCCAGCGCGGCACCGATGCGCGCCGCGACCTGCGTGGCCAGCAGCGAGTTGCCACCGAGGGCGAAGAAGTCGTCGTCGGCGCCGACCCGCTCGACGCCGAGCACCTCGGCGTATACCGCGGCCACGATCTCCTCGATCGGCGTCGACGGCGCTCGGAACACCTGAGCCTCGAACTCCGGCTCCGGCAACGCCTTCCGATCCAGCTTGCCGTTCACATTGAGCGGCAGGGCGTCCAGCACCACAAAGGCCGACGGCACCATGTACGACGGCAACGCCTCGCTCAGCGCCGACTTCACCTGCGCCACATCGAGACCGGCGTCCTCGGACGCCTCGCCAGCGGCGGCGGAGGCGGCGGCCTGCACGGCGAAGGAAGCGGCGGGGGCGGCGGCTTCGGCTCGACCGACCAGATAGGCAACCAGGCGATCACCGGTCTTGGGATCGGACTTGGCGACCACCGCGGCCTGGGCGATCTCCGGCAACGCCAGCAGCGCGGCCTCGATCTCGCCCAACTCGATCCGGAAACCACGGACCTTCACCTGGAAGTCGGTGCGGCCCTGGTAGTTCAGCTCGCCGTCGCGGTTCCAGGCCACCAGGTCACCGGTGCGGTACATGCGCGCGCCGGGCTGGAACGGATCGGCCACGAACCGATCCGCGGTCAGATCGGCCCGGCCGAAATAGCCGCGGGCCAGCTGAGCCCCCGCCAAGTACAGCTCACCGGAGACACCGACGGGCACGGGGCGAAGTCGCGAATCCAGCACGTAGACCTGGCTGTTCCACTCGGGCGCACCGATCGGCACGGAGCCATGATCCGCCTCGGTCACCCGGTGCCGAGTGATCGACACCGCGGCCTCGGTGGGGCCGTACAGGTTGAACAGTTCGGCCTCGGGCCGCGTCGCCAGGAACCGCTGCGCCAGCGCGGCGGGCAACGCCTCACCGATGGCGAGCACCCGCCGCAACGGCGACGGTTCCGGCGCGGACTCGGTGCCGGTGTGCACCAGCAGCGCATCCAGCATGGACGGGACGACATGCAGCGTCGTCACCGCTTCCCTGGTGATCAGCTCGTTGAGGTAGGCCGGGTCGCGGTGCCCGTCCGGGGCGGCGAGCACCAGCTTGCCCGCGCACACCACCACCGACCAGAATTCCCAGACCGAGAGGTCGAAGGTTGCCGCCGTCTTCAGCAGCACGGCGTCGCGCTCGGTCAGCCCGAATTCGGCCGTCTTCCACTGCAACTGGTTGGCGATCGCGGCGTGCGAGACGGCGACGCCCTTCGGGCGACCGGTCGAGCCCGACGTGAAGATCACGTACGCGGTGTTCGCGGGGCGCAGCGGCGCACGACGTTCGGTGTCGGCGAGCGGCCCGCTGGGGAAGGCGCTCAGGACGAGCTCGTCGACGGGCACCACCGGCGCGACCTCGGTGTCGAAGTCGGCGTCCGCGTTGGTGAGCACGCACACCGGTGCCGCGGTCGCCAGGATGTAGCGGGTGCGCTCGGCGGCCTGGTCCGGGTCGACCGGCACGTACGCGCCACCGGCTTTGGCGACGGCGTACATGGCGACGACCAGGTCCACCGAGCGGCGGAAGGCGAGCGCCACCCGCGACTCCGGCCCGACCCCGATCGAGATCAGGTAGCGGGCAAGGCGATTCACCCTGGTGTCCAGCTCGACGTAGGTCAGCTCGTGCCGGGCGCCGTCGGGCAGGTCGGCCACCACCGCGACGGCCTCGGGTGCCGCCGCAAGCACCGCGCGCTGCAGGAACCACGGCAGCGTCACGGCCGGGTCGACCTGGTGCGCGGTGTCGTTCCACTGAGACAGCACCGAGTTGCGCTCGTCGGCGGCGAGCAGATCGATATCGCCGACGGGGATCGTGGCGTCGGCTACCACGGCGGCGAGGATCCGCGCGAGCCGCTCGGCGAAGCCTTGTACCGTCGCGGCGTCGAAAAGATCGGTGGCGTAGGTAAAGAACCCGCCGAGACCGGTTGGCGTGCCGGACTCGTCGTAGCTGTCCCCCACGATCAGGTGCAGATCGAACTGCGACACATCGAGGTTCGCGTCGACGCCGGTCACGGCAAGGCCGGGTAGCTCGAGTGCGGTGCGCGCAATGTTCTGGAACGACAACCCCACCTGGAACAGCGGGTGATGGGCGATCGACCGCGGCGGGTTGAGCACCTCGACCAGACGCTCGAACGGGATGTCCGCGTGCGCGAAGGCTTGCAGGTCGGTATCACGCTGCGCGGCAAGCACATCGGTGAACGCCGCGCCGCCGTCGATCGTGGCCCGGAAGATCACCGTGTTGACGAACATGCCGATCAGGTCGTCGAGTTCGCGCTCGCCGCGACCGGCCACCGGGGTGCCGATGGCGATGTCGCCGGAGCCGGACAACCGGGCGAGCAGCACCGCCAGCGCGGTGTGCACGACCATGAACAGCGTCGCGCCGTGCGCGCGAGCGAGTTCCACGAGACCGGCATGGGTGGCCGCATCGATCTGCACGTCCACTCGGGCACCGGCCATCGACGCGATCGCCGGGCGCGGCCGGTCCGTCGGCAGCTCCAGCAGGTCGGGCAACCCCGCGAGCTGCTTGCGCCAGTACAGGATCTGCTGCGCGGCAATAGATTCCGGATCGGACTCGTCACCGAGCACCGCCCGCTGCCACAGCGCGTAGTCGGCGTACTGCACCGGCAACGGATTCCAGCCGGGCGCCTCGCCCGCGGTCCGGGCGGCGTAGGCCACCATCACGTCGCGCACCAGCGGGCCCATCGAGGAGGCGTCCGCCGCGATGTGATGCACCACCACCGCGAGGACGTGGTCCGATGCCGCTGTGCCGTCGGTGATCTGGAGCAGGCGCACGCGCACCGGCACCTCGTCGGTCACGTCGAACGGTGTCGCCGCCAGGGCGTACACCGCGCCGGGCACCTCGGCCGCGGCGACGGGATGGGCGGTGACGTCCAATTTCACCCGACTCGCGGGCAGCACCACCTGGATCGGGCCGTCCGCGTGCTCCGGGTACACGGTGCGCAGCACTTCGTGCCTGCTCACCACGTCGTCGAGGGCCGCACCCAGCGCCGCGACATCCAGCGCGCCGGTGAGCCGCAGGGCGAACGGCAGGTTGTACGCGGCCGAACCTACCGCCGCGTCACCGTCGGACTGGTCGAACCGATTGAGGAACCACATCCGTCGCTGCGCGAGCGACAACGGCAGCCGGTCGGGGCGGGCGATGCTACCCAGCGGCACGCCGCGCGCGCCGTGCGTCTGTGAGTCGATCGCGGCGGCCAACGACTGCACCGTCGGCGTCTCGAACAGCGTCCGCACCGGGACCCTGGCATCCACCGCGGCGCCGAGCCGGGCCACCAGCTGAGTAGCGATCAGCGAGTTGCCGCCGAGGGCGAAGAAGTCGTCGTCGGCGCCGACCCGGTCGAGGCCGAGCACCTCGCCGAACACCTCGGCGACGATCTCTTCGACCGGCGTTGCGGGCGCGCGGAATTCGCGGGCGGTGAAGGTCGGCTCGGGCAGCGCCTTGCGATCGAGCTTTCCGCTCGGGTTCAGCGGGAAGGCGTCCAACGCGACGATCGCGGTCGGAATCATGTAGGCGGGCAACGTTTCCGCGATCGCGGCGAGCAGGTCCGCCTGCTCGACCCGCTGTCCCGGCACCGCGACGACGTAAGCCACCAGCTGGTCGCCCAACGTGGATCGGCTGACCAGCGCCACCGCCTGATTGACCGACGGCTGGGCCAGCAGCGCGGTCTCGATCTCCCCGAGCTCGATGCGCTGGCCGCGGAACTTGACCTGGAAGTCGGTGCGGCCGAGGTAATCCAGCCGATGCGACCGATCGGCGGTGCGGTCGCGCCACACCACCAGGTCGCCGGTGCGGTACATGCGCTCGCCGAAGCCGAACGGGTCGGCCACGAACCGATCCGAGGTCAGATCGGGGCGCCGGACATAGCCGCGGGCCAGCTGATCACCGGACAGGTAGAGCTCGCCCGGCACCCCGGCGGGGACCGGACGCAGTCGCCCGTCGAGTACATACACCCGGGTGTTCCACTGCGGCAGGCCGATCGGCACCGAGCGGGTATCCGACCCGTCGGCGGGCCAGTAGGTGACCGACACCGCGGCCTCGGTCGGGCCGTAGAGGTTGTGCACCCGCGCGTCCGACACCGCGGCGAACGCGGCGACGGTCTCCGGCGGCAACGCCTCGCCGATCACGAAGACGTCCCGCAGGGTCGGGCAGGCACCCGCCGCGGTGTGTGCGGCGAACACGGTCAGCATCGACGGCACGAAGTCGGTCACGGTGACCCGCTGTGCGGCAATGGTTTCCGCGACATACACGGGATCGCGATGTCCGTCGTGCGTGGCGACGATCAGTTTCGCGCCGACGCGCAGCGGCATGAAGAAGCCCCACAGCGACACATCGAAGGTCGTCGCGGTCTTCTGTAGATAGGCGTCGTCGGCACCGAGTGGGTACTCCGCCAGCATCCATTCGATCTGGTTGTTGATCGCCGCATGCGAGACCGCGACACCCTTCGGGCGACCCGTCGAGCCCGAAGTGAAGATGACATACGCGGGATGCTGCGGCAGTACCTTCCGCAGCAGTTCCTCTTCGCGGACCGGGGCGCCGTCGAAGGCGCTGGTATCGACGGCATCCAGGGTCAGCACCGTCGTGCCGGCGGGCACCTGCACCGCATCCTTCGACGTGGTTACCACGCAGGCTGGTTGCGCCGTCTCCAGGATGTGCGCGATCCGCTCGGCCGGATGATCCGGATCCAACGGCACATACGCGCCACCCGCGGTCACGATCGCGTACATGCCGACAACCAGATCCAGCGAACGCCGAATCGCCAGCCCTACCAGCGACTCCGCACCCACACCCTGCGAAATCAACAGCCGGGCAAGCTGGTTGACCCGCTGGTCGAACTCACGATAGGTAAGCGAAGTGCCCTCGTAAGCCAGCGCGACGGCATCGGGATGCGCCGCCGCCGTCCGCCGGTATCCGTCGAGCAGCAGTTCTGGCGCGACCGCGTGCCGAGTCTCGTTCCAGCCGACCAGAATCCGCGCCAGCTCATCCGGCGCCAGCAGATCGATCTCCCCGACCGCGCGATCCGGGTCCGTGCCGACGGCGGCGAGCAGGCGCTCGAAGCGTCGCGCGAACTCCGCGATGGTCGACTCGTCGAACAGATCCGTGGCATAGGTGAACTGCGCGGAGAACCCGTCTTCGGCCTTGGGCACCACGGTCAGCTGCAGGTCGAACTTGGCCACCGCGCCGTCGAATTCGACCGCGTGCGCGGACAAGCCGGGCAGCTCGACGTGCGCCTTGCTCATGTTCTGGAAGAACAGCGCCACCTGGAACAGCGGGTGGTGGGCCTGCGAGCGCACCGGATCGAGGACCTCGACCAGCCGCTCGAAGGGTAGCTCGGCATGCGAGAACGCGGCCAGGTCGGTCTCTGTGGTCGCGGCGAGCAGCTCGGCGAACGAGGCACCGGGCGCGATCGGCGTGCGCAACACCAAGGTGTTCACGAACATGCCGATCAGCCCGTCGAGCTCGCGCTCGCCACGGCCGGCGACCGGTGTGCCGATGACGATGTCGTCGGTGCCGGTGAGCCGGGCGAGCAGCGCGGCGAACGCGGCGTGCACCACCATGAACTCCGAAGCGCCCGACCGCTGGGCCAGCTCGGTGAGTCCGCGATGCACCTCGGCGGACACCTCGAAGGTGTACTCCGCTCCGGCATTCGAGGCGATGGCCGGGCGTGGCCGGTCCGCGGGCAGGTCCAGTCGATCCGGTATGCCTGCCAGCGCGGCGCGCCAGTAGGCGATCTGCGCGGCGGCCACCGAGTCGGGGTCGTTCTCGTCGCCGAGCACCGCGCGCTGCCACAGCGTGTAGTCGGCGTACTGCACCGGCAGCGGCGGCAGTGCGGGCGGGGCGCCGTTGCGCCGGGACAGAAAGGCGCCGAGCAGATCCCTCAGGAACGGGGCGACCGAGGCGCCGTCGGCGGCGATGTGGTGCACGACCACGACGACCACGTGTTCGGTGGGCGACAGTTCGGCCAGCGCGACACGCAGCGGCACCTCCGCGGCGACGTCGAACCCGGCCAGCGCGAGCCCGCGCAACCAGTCCGCCAGTTCGTGCTCGGCGAGCGGCTTGGACGCCAGATCCGGAACAGCCTGTGCTGCAGGAAGAACCACCTGGTAGCCGGTGCCGTCGATGGCCGGGTACACGGTGCGCAGCGTCTCGTGCCGTTCGATCACATCCATGATCGCGGCTTGCAGCACTGACACATCCAACGTGCCGGACAGCCGGACCGCGATGGGAATATTGTTCGCCGCCGACGCGGTGTCGAACTGGTTCAGGAACCACATCCGCTGCTGCGCCAGTGACAGCGGAATGTGTTCGGGCCGTTCCATCGGCGCGAGCGCACGCCGATCCCCGGCGCCCTTCAACGACTCCATCCGCTCGGCAAGGCCCGCGACCGTCGGCGTCTCGAAGATGAGCCGCGCGGGCACCCGAGCGGACAGTGCCGTACCGAGCCGAGCCGCCGCCTGGGTGGCGATCAGCGAATTGCCGCCGAGTTCGAAGAAGTGGTCGTCGGCGCCCACCGGGGCGCCGGGCCCGAGCAACTCGGCGAAGACGTCGGCGACCAGCTCTTCCAGCGGGCCGACCGGAGCGCGAAACACCTTGGTCTGCAAGCGCGGTGCGGGTAGCGCGGCGCGGTCGAGCTTGCCGACCGGCGTCAGCGGAATCGCGGCGATCACCATGACCACCGTCGGCACCATGTGCGCGGGCAGGCGCTGCTCGGCGACGGCGGCCAGCTCGGCGGCGTCGGCGGCCATGCCGGGCGCGGAGTGCACGTAGGAGACGAGAATCGTGGCGCCGCTGTCCAGTTCGTGGCCGACGGTGACCGCGAAGTCCACCGTCTCGTGGGCGGCGAGCACCGCGTCGATCTCGCCGAGCTCGATGCGGAAGCCACGAATCTTCACCTGGAAGTCGTTGCGGCCCAGATACTCCAGCTCACCATCGGCGTTCCAGCGGACCAGGTCACCGGTCCGGTACAGCCGAGTGCCGTTGGCGTCGAAGGGATTGGCGATGAAGCGGGCCGCTGTCAGCCCGGCCCGGTCGTGGTAGCCCCTGGCCAGCTGCGCGCCGGTGATGTACAGCTCGCCGACCGCCGCGCCGGTCACCGGCACCAACTGCTCGTCGAGCACGTACTCGGTGACCGCGCGGATCGGCGCGCCGATCGTCACCGGCGCGTCCGGGGCCAGCGGCGCACTGATGTTCGTCATGATCGTGGTCTCGGTGGGCCCGTACCCGTTGCAGAACTCCCGGACCCGCTTGCCGGACACCGGTACCACCCAGCGCCGCACCAACTCCGGCGGGCACGCCTCGCCACCCGCGACGACCACCCGCAGCTCGTCGAGTCCGGCGGGATCCACCGACGCGAGCGCCGCAGGCGTGATGAACGCGTGCGTCACGCGCTCTCTGCGGATCAGCCCCGCGAGTTCCTCGCCGCCGAACACGGTCGGCGCCACCACGACCATGGTGGCCGCGCCACCGATGGCGAGCAGCAGCTCCAGCACCGAGGCGTCGAACGACGGCGACGCGAAATGCAGCGTCCGCGAATCACTCGTCACCTGGTAGCGCTCGCGCTGCTCGTCGCAGAAGCCGGACAGGCCGGCCTGGGTGACCACGACGCCCTTGGGCGTGCCGGTGGACCCCGAGGTGTAGATCACGTAGGCCGGGTGTTCGGCGCGTAGCGGGCGCACCCGGTCGACATAGGTCACCGGGTCCGCCGGGAACTCCTCGAGCCACCTTGCGCAGTCGGCGGTGTCGATGGACAGCCAGTCGACCCGGTCCGGCAGGTCGTCACGTACCGCGGCGACGGTCAGTCCGCAGACCGCGCCGGAGTCGGCGACCATGTGCTCGACCCGGTCGGCCGGGTAGTTCGGATCCACCGGCACGAAACCGGCGCCCGCCTTGGCCACCGCCCAGACCGCGACCACGGAGTCGATCGAGCGCGGGATGCCGACTGCCACCAGGTCCTCGGGGCCGACGCCCCGGTCGATCAGCAGCCGCGCCAGCCGGGTGGAGCGCTCATCCAGTTCGGCGTAGCTCAGCTGCGCCAGCGTGCCGGTGGCGTCGGCGAGCACCACACCGAGGCCGTTCGGGTTCGCCTCGACAGCAGTCGCCATCAGCTGCGGCAGTGTGGTGACCCTGGCTCGTCTGGTTCGGGTAGGCCGAACTCTGGCTGGGCGGGTCATGCGCACACCGCTGCGCGAGCGTCGTCATACCGCTGCCCGACCGACCGAACCATGGAGATGCCTCACCCTGCCTGTTGTCGCCGCACACACGCCTCGCTGGCCCCCACCCCCATGGACATCGAATGCGCGCATACCCATCGTTACCGACCGCACCGGCGCACACCGAACACAGCCCTCGCGATCTGTGCCACAGACCGCTCCCCGACCGCGCGAAAACGAGCGCCGGGAACGATTATTCCCTGCCGAGGCGAGATTGGTGATCTCACCTCGGCCGGGGCCGCTCAGCTCGAGGTATCGAGCAGAACGGCCAGTTGAGCACCGATGTCGGCCAGCGCCTCCGGTGCGGTCATCTGCGCGTGCGTCACCCCGATCGGCCGGTCGTGCACCGCACCCGTGACGTGCGGAGCCCAGTCGGTCGCAGTGGCGCGAAGCACATCCGCGGGATCGGCCACGGCGGCGCTGAAGTACTCCAGCGTGCCGTGGAACACCCCTGGACGGTGCTCGGCGATCAGTTCGGCCGAGCGGACCGCGCTGCGATAGATCCGGCGCAACCGTTCGGGGGTCAGTGCGACCAGTTCCGGCGGGATCATCGCGTGCAGCGCGGCCAGGGCCTGGTCGCTCAGGTCGTAGATGTCGTCCTCGTCGGCGATCAGGTCGCTGCCGAGCCCGAGTTCGGCCAGCGCGCCGCGCACCGCCGCGCGGAAGCCCGCCACGTCAGGGTTCGGGTGGCTGTCCATCATGGCCAGCAGCGCGACCTGCGCACCGTCGGCCTGCAGTTCGGTCGCGATCGCGTGGGCGAGCACGCCGCCGAGCGACCAGCCGAGCAGCTTGTACGGCCCGTGCGGTTGCACGGCCCTGATCTCGGTGACGTAGCGGTGCGCCAGCTCGGCGATCGAGGCGGGCAGGTCGCCGTCCTCGGCGAGCGCCGGTGACTGCACGCCGTAGATCGGCTGGTCCGCGGGCAGGAACTGGGTGAGCCCCGCGTAGCTCCAGGCCAGGCCGTACATCGGGTGCAGGCAGAACAGCGGTGCCGCGGTGCCGCCGGTACGGATCGGCAGCAGCACCTGCATCGCGGCGTCGGCGTCGGACTCGTCCGCGGTGTCGATCCGCGCGACGAGACCGGCCACCGTGGCGTCGGTGAAGAACCACTGCACGCTGACGGTCGCGCCGGTGGCCTCGCGCAGTCGGCCGACCGCCTGCGCGGCGAGCAGCGAGTTGCCGCCGAGTGCGAAGAAGTCGTCATCGAGCCCGACCGTCTCCGCGCCGAGCAGCTCGGCGAATACCTGTGCGACCGTCTGCTCCAGCGGCGAGCTCGGTGCCCGGAAGACGGTTGCGCTGATGAACTCCGGAGCGGGCAGGGCCTTGTGGTCCAGCTTGCCGTTCGGCGTCAGCGGGAGCACGTCGAGCGGCACGATCGCGTCCGGCACCATGTAGCCGGTGAGGAACTGGGCCGCCTGGGCCCGAACGGTCCCAGGGTCGATGGCGCCGTCACCGACCACGTAGCCGATGAGCCGGTCGCCGTTGCCGTCCGAACGGACCAGGGCGACGGCCTGCCGCACGCCGTCGCAGCGCAGCAGGGCCGCCTCGACCTCGCCGAGTTCGATCCGGAAACCGCGCAGCTGCACCTGCTGGTCGCTGCGGCCCGCGTATTCGAGCTGCGCCTTGTCGCCGCAGTCCCGCCAGCGGCCGACGTCACCGGTGCGGTACATGCGAGAACCGGGCGCGCCGAACGGGTTTGCCACGAAGCGGGTCGCGGTGAGGCCGGGCCTGCCCAGGTAGCCGCGGGACAGTTGCGCACCGACGACGTGGATCTCGCCGGGCACGTCCAGCGGGGTCGGGTGCAGTCGCGGATCGAGCACGTAGGCGTCCAGACCGGGGATCGCCCGGCCGATCACGCTGGCCGGATTGTGCCGGTCCCGCTCGTCCAGCGGCAGGAACGACACGTGCACCGTGGTCTCGGTGATGCCGTACATGTTGACCAGACGGGTTGCCGCGCCGTGGCGTTCGTACCAGCGCTCCAGCTTGCGCAGGTCCAGCGCTTCACCGCCGAACACCACGTAGCGCAGCGCCAGCGCGTCCGGCTCGGCTGCCCGGTCGGCCTCCACCAATTGGTAGAAGGCGGACGGGGTTTGGTTGAGCACGGTCACGCGTTCGCGAATCAGCAACTCGCGGAACTGCTCCGGTGACCGCGAGGTCAGGTAGTCGACCACGACGACGGCGCCGCCGTGCGCGAGGCCACACCACAGCTCCCACACCGAGAAGTCGAAGGCGAACGAGTGGAACAGCGTCCAGACGTCGTTCTCGTCGAACCGGAAAAGAGTCTGGGTGTTCGCGAACAACTCGACGACATTGCGGTGTGCGACGCCGACGCCCTTCGGCACACCGGTCGAGCCCGAGGTGTAGATGACGTAGGCCAGATTGTCCGGGTGCAGCGGCGCGAGCCGGTCGGCGTCGTGGATCGGCGCGTCGGCAAAAGCCGCTGTCTGCTCCAACAAGACGACGGGCAGGTCACCGGTGGGTACGGCGGCGCGTTCGTCCAGCGTGGTCAGCACGCAGACCGGGGCCGCGTCGGCGAGCATGAATTCCAGTCGCTGCGCCGGGTAGGTGGAGTCGATCGGCAGGTAGGCGGCACCGGTGGCGAGCACACCGAGCAGCGCGACGGGAAGGTCTTCGGTGCGCGGAACGGCAACGGCCACCAATGATTCCGGGCCTGCGCCCTGGGCGATCAGTGCGCGGGCCACCTGGTTGGCGCGGCGTTGCAGCTCGCGGAAGGACAAGGTGCGGTCGCCGAAGCGGATGGCGACCGCGTCCGGGCGACGCCATACCTGATCGGCGATGAGGCCGGGCAGCGTGGCACCGGGCACCCAGGCACCGAGCGAATTCCATTCGTGCAGGACGAGTTCGCGTTCACCGGCGGCGAGCAGGTCGATATCGCCGACCACTACCGCGTCGTCGGCCGCCACCGCCGCGAGGATGCGGCGGAAACGGTCGGCGAAGTTCTGCACGGTCGCGGCGTCGAACAGATCGGTCGCGTAGGTCAGCACCCCCGACATGCCTTGGGTGCCTGGCTGTTCCGCGACGGTGAGTTGCAGGTCGAACTTCGCGGGCTTGACCTGCGGGTCGATGCCGGACACGGTGAGTCCGGGCAGCTCGAGCGAGGTCTGCGCCAGGTTCTGGAAGACCAGCATCACCTGGAACAGCGGATGCCGCGCCGCGGAGCGGACCGGATCCAGCAGCTCCACCAGGCGCTCGAACGGCAGGTCGGCATGGCCGAAGGCGGCCACGTCGGTCTGCCGGACGTCGGCGAGCAAGACGTCGAAGGTGGCGCCCGGCTCGATCTCGTTGCGCAACACCAGGGTGTTGACGAACATGCCGATCATGTCGTCGAGCTCGGCCTCGCCACGACCGGCCACCGGGGTGCCGATGGCGATGTCGGTGCTGCCGGACAACCGCGAGAGCAGGACGGCCAGCGCCGCGTGCACCACCATGAACAGGGTCGAGTTGTGCTGCTGGGCAACGCGATCGAGGGCGACGTGCAGGTCGGCGTCGATCACGAAGTCCAGCGTCGCGCCCCGGTAGGAGGCGGTGGCCGGTCGCGGGCGGTCCACGGGCAGGGCCAGTTCTTCGGGCAGCGCCGCCAGCGCGGTGCGCCAGTATTCGGCCTGCTGCGCGATCAGGCTCTGCGGGTCGTCCTCATTGCCGAGCACGTCGCGCTGCCAGATGCTGTAGTCGGCGTACTGGACCGGCAGCGGCGCCCAGGCCGGTGCCGCGCCGCCGGTGCGCGCGGCGTAGGCCAGCACCAGGTCGCGGGTCAGCGGGCCCATCGACCAGCCGTCGGCGCTGATGTGGTGGGCAACGAAGACCAGGACGTGGTCGCTGGTTTCGGCCACGTGGAACAGCTTCGCGCGGAACGGCACCTCGGTGGTGACATCGAAACCCGTTGCGACGACTCGATACACCGCGTCCGCCACGTCGGCCGCGTCGATGCGCGCGGGCGCGAGATCGACCGGTACCTGCGCGGCGATGGACTGCACGGGGCCGTGCTCGGTCTGCGGGTAGGTGGTGCGCAGGATCTCGTGGCGGGCCACCAGATCCCGCACCGCGGCTTGCAGCGCGGCGACGTCGAGCTCACCGGACAGGCGGATGGCGGCCGGGATGTTGTAGACGGCCGAGGCGGTGTCGAACTGGTTCAGGAACCACATGCGCTGCTGCGCGAGCGACAGCGGGATCTGGTCCGGACGCTGGCCAGCGACCAGGGCCTTACGGCCACCGGTGCCCACGTGCTGTTCGACCTTGACGGCCAAGCCCGCGACGGTCGAGGCTTCGAACAGAGTACGAACGGGGACACGGGAGTCCAGCGCGGCACCGATGCGAGCGGCGACCTGGGTGGCGAGCAGCGAGTTACCACCGAGGCCGAAGAAGTCGTCATCGACGCCGACCCGCTCGACACCGAGCACCTCGGCATACACCGAGGCCACGATCTCCTCGGTCGGGGTGGATGGGGCGCGGTAGACCTGAGCCTCGAACTCCGGCTCCGGCAACGCCTTCCGATCCAACTTGCCGTTCACATTGAGCGGCAACGCATCCAGCACCACGAACGCCGACGGCACCATGTACGACGGCAAACCAGCGGTCAGCGCCGCCTTCACCTCGGCGACATCGACAGCCGTGGTCGCCGGGACGAGGTAGGCGACGAGGCGGTCACCGGTGCGTGGGTCCGACTTCGCGAGCACCGCGGCCTGGGCGACCTGCGGCAGCGCCAGCAGCGCGGCCTCGATCTCCGCGAGCTCGATGCGGAAGCCACGGATCTTTACCTGGAAGTCGGTGCGACCCCGATACTCCAACTCACCGGAGGCATTCCACGCCACCAGGTCACCGGTCCGATACATCCGCTCACCGATCTGGAACGGATTGGCCACGAACCGATCCGCCGTCAGATCCGCCCGACCGAAGTAACCACGCGCAAGCTGCGCACCGGCCAGATAGAGCTCGCCGGAGACGCCGACGGGGACCGGGCGCAGTCGCGAATCCAGCACGAAGACTTGGCTGTTCCATTCGGGGGCGCCTACCGGCACCGACGCCTGATCGTTGCGGGTGACCCGATGACTGGTGATGGACACCGCGGCCTCGGTCGGGCCGTAGAGGTTGAACAGTTCGACGCGGGGATAGTCGCGCAGGAAGCGTTGCGCCAAGCCACCGGGCAGCGCCTCGCCGATCGCCAGCACCCGCCACAGGGAGGTCGGGAAGTCAGCGGTCGCCAACGCGTCGAGCATTGAGGGCACGACGTGCAGCGTGGTGACCCACTCCCGAGCCATCAACTCGTTCAGATACGCCGGATCCTGATGACCATCCGGCGAGGCGATCACTAAACGACCACCACACACCGCAGCCGACCAGAACTCCCACACCGAAAGATCGAACGTCGCAGCCGTCTTCAGCAGAATCGCATCCGCCGCATCCAACCCGAACTCAGTAACCTTCCACTGCAACTGATTCGCAATGGCCCCATGCGACACCGCCACACCCTTGGGCCGACCCGTCGAACCCGACGTAAAGATCACATACGCCGTATTCGCCGCACGCAATGGCGCAACCCGATCGGCATCGGTGATCGGGGAAGAGTCCAGCTCCTCGAGGTCGAGCTCGTCGATCCGCACCAAAGGCGCGACCGGGGTATCGAACTCAGCCGCCGCGTTCGTCAGCACACACACCGGTGCCGCGGACTCGAGGATGTAGCTCGTACGCTCGGCCGCTTGCGCGGGATCCACCGGCACATACGCACCACCGGACTTCGCCGCCGCATACATCGCCACGATCAAATCGACCGAACGCGGGAACGCCAACCCAACCCGCGACTCCGGACCGACGCCCATCGAGATCAGGTGCCGCGCAAGACGATTCACCCGAGCGTCCAGCTCGCCGTAGGTCACCTTCATGCGACCCGCGGGCAGATCCGCCACCAGCGCCACCGATCGCGGATCGGCCGCCACCGCGGCATCCAACAGCGATGCCAGCGTCGCCGACTCGTCCACCTGCTGCTCGGTCACGTTCCAATGCGCCAGCACCGCATCGCGTTCGGCCGCATCGAGGATCTCGATATCGCCGACCGGCACCCGCGCGTCCGCCACCACGGCGGCGAGGATCCGCGTCAACCGCTCGGCGAAACCTCGCACCGTCGCGGCGTCGAAAAGATCTGTCGCATAAGTGAAGAATCCACCCATGCCCGTCGGCACACCCGACTCGTCGTAGCCGTCGCCGATGATCAGATGCAGATCGAACTGCGACACAGCCAGATCCGCGTCCAGCCCCGCGACCGTGAGGCCGGGGAGCTCGAGCGCGGTGCGGGCGATGTTCTGGAACGACAACCCCACCTGGAACAGCGGGTGATGGGCGGTCGACCGCGGCGGATTGAGCACCTCGACCAGACGCTCGAACGGGATGTCCGCGTGCGCGAACGCCTGCAAGTCGGATTCGCGCTGCCTGGAGAGCAGTTCGGCGAACGACTCGCCGGATTCGAACTGGGTCCGGAACACCACCGTGTTCACGAACATGCCGATCAGGTCGTCGAGCTCGCGCTCACCGCGACCGGCCAGCGGCGTGCCGATGGCCACGTCCGTGGCACCGGAGAGCCGGGCCAGCAGGACGGCCAGGGCGGTGTGCACGACCATGAACAGCGTCGCGCCGTGCGCGCGAGCGAGTTCCACGAGACCGGCATGGGTGGCCGCATCGATCTGCACGTCCACCCGGGCACCGGCCATCGACGCGATGGCGGGGCGTGGCCGATCGGTCGGCAGCTCCAGCAGGTCGGGCAGGTCGGCCAGGTGCGCACGCCAGAAGCCGATCTGCTGCGCGGCAATCGATTCGGCGTCGGACTCGTCGCCGAGCACCGCCCGCTGCCACAGCGCGTAGTCGGCGTACTGCACCCGCAGCGGCGCCCAGCTCGGCGCCTCGCCCGCGGTCCGCGCGGCGTAGGCGATCATCACGTCGCGCGCCAGCGGGCCCATCGAGGAACCGTCGGCGGCGATGTGATGCACGACGACGGCCAGCACATACGTGTCCGGCACGCCGTCGACCTGCAGCAGCGCCACCCGGACCGGGACCTCGGCGGTCACGTCGAACGAACTCGACGCCAGCGCGTACACCGCGCTCGCCACGTCGGCCTCGCTCAACAGCCGCGGCGTCACATCGAGGGCAACACCGTTGGGCGGCAACACCACCTGGATCGGGCCGTCGGCCGTTTCCGGGTACACGGTGCGCAGCACCTCGTGCCGCGCCACCACGTCGTGCAGCGCCGCGCCGAGCGCGGCGACATCCAGCGCGCCGGTCAGCCGCAGCGCGAACGGCAGGTTGTAGGCGGCCGAGCCCGCCGTCTCGTCGTCCTGGTCGAAGCGGTTGAGGAACCACATCCGGCGCTGCGCCAGCGACAGCGGCAACTGGTCCGGTCGCGCGATGCTGCCGAGCTCGACGCCGGGGCGTCCGTGCACCTGCGAGTCGATCACCGACGCGAGGCCTGCCACGGTGGGCGCCTCGAACAGCGTCCGCACCGGCACCCGGCCGCCGACCGCGGCACCGAGCCGCGCCACCACCTGGGTGGCGATCAACGAGTTGCCGCCGAGGGCGAAGAAGTCGTCGTCGGCGCCGACCCTGGCCAAGCCGAGCACCTCGCCGAACACGCCGGCCACGATCTCCTCGACCGCCGTCGCGGGCGCCCGGAATTCGCGCGCGGTGAACATCGGCTCGGGCAGCGCCTTGCGATCGAGCTTGCCGCTGGGGTTCAGCGGGAACGCGTCGAGCGCGACGATGGCGGCCGGAACCATGTAGGCGGGCAGTGTCTGCGCGACGGCGGCCCGCAGCTCCTGCGGGTCGATCCGCGCGCCGGGCGCGGCGACCGCGTAGGCGACCAGCTGGTCACCCAGCGATGACTGGCTGACCAGCGCGACGGCTTGGCTCACCGAATCGTGGGCGAGCAACGCGGTTTCGATCTCGCCGAGCTCGATGCGCTGGCCGCGGAACTTCACCTGGAAGTCGGTGCGGCCGAGGTAGTCGAGCACCATCTCGTCGTCGGCGTCGGCACCGGAGGCCTTGCGCCACACCACGAGATCGCCGGTGCGGTACATGCGCTGCCCGGTACCGAACGGGCTCGCCACGAAGCGATCCGCGGTCAGGTCCGGCCTGCGGACGTAGCCACGAGCCAGTTGGTCACCGGCCAGGTACAGCTCACCCGCCACGCCGTCGGGAACCGGCCGCAGCCGCGAGTCCAGCACGTAGACCTGAGTGTTCCACTGCGGCAACCCGATCGGTACCGACCGGGTATCCGACCCGTCGGCCGGCCAGTAGGTCACCGACACCGCGGCCTCGGTGGGCCCGTAGAGGTTGTGCACGTCCGCGTCGATCACCGCGTGCACCGCGCTGACCGTCTCCGGCGGCAGCGCCTCGCCGATCACGAAGATCTGCTCCAGCGTCGGAACGGCACCCTTCGCGGTGTGCGCGGCGAAGATCGTCAGCATCGACGGCACGAAGTCGGTGACCGTCACCGACTGTGCGGCAATGGTTTCCGCGACATAGGCCGGGTCACGATGGCCGTCCGGGGTCGCGACGACCAGTTTCGCGCCGACGCGCAGCGGCATGAAGAAGCCCCACAGCGACACATCGAACGTGGTCGCGGTCTTCTGCAGGTAGACGTCGTCCTGGTTGAGCGGGTACTCCGCCAGCATCCATTCGATCTGGTTGTTGATCGCCGCATGCGAGACCGCGACACCCTTGGGCCGACCGGTCGAGCCCGAGGTGAAGATGACGTACGCGGGATGCTGCGGCAGCACCTTCCGCAGCAGCTCGTCCTTGCGGACCGGGGCACTGTCGAACCGTGCCAGGTCGGCGGTGTCGATGGTCACGGTCGCAACGCCGGCGGGCACAGCGGCCGCATCAGCGAAAGTGGTCACGACACAGGCTGGTTGCGCCGTATCGAGGATGTGCGCGATCCGCTCGGCCGGATGATCCGGATCCAACGGCACATACGCACCACCCGCGGTCACGATCGCGTACATACCGACAACCAGATCCAACGAACGCCGAATCGCCAGCCCTACCAGCGACTCCGCACCCACACCCTGCGAAATCAACAGCCGGGCAAGCTGGTTGACCCGCTGGTCGAACTCACGATAGGTAAGCGAAGTGCCCTCGTAGGCCACCGCGACAGCATCCGGGGTCGTGGCCACCATCTGCCGGTAGCCGTCGAGCAGCAGGTCCGGTGCCACCCGCTGCCGGGTGTCGTTCCACTCGAACAGGATTCGATCGCGCTCGACCAGCGAGAGCAGGTCGGCGTCGCCGAACGCCCGGTCGGGATCGGCGGTGACCGAACGGAGCAGTCGGCGCAGCCTGGCGGCGAAGCGCGCGATCGTCGCCTCGTCGAACAGATCAGTGGCGTAGGTGAACATGGCGGACAGACCCGCGTCGTCGCCCTCGTGCGGGGTGACGGTCAGCTGCAGGTCGAATTTGGCTGCCGCGCCGTCGAGATCGAGTGCTGTCGCGGACAGCCCCGGTAGTTCCAACGCGGGCTTGTCCATGTTCTGGAAGAACAGCGCCACCTGGAACAGGGGGTGGTGCGCCTGCGAACGCGCGGGATCGAGCACCTCGACCAGCCGCTCGAACGGCAGCTCGACATGCGAGAACGCCGCGAGATCCACCTTTTTGGCGGACTCGACCAGTGCACGGAACGACTGGCCGGGCGCGGCGTCGGTGCGCAGCACGAGCATGTTGACGAACATGCCGATCAGCCCGTCCAGCTCGGCCTCGCCGCGACCCGCCACCGGGGTACCGATGGCGATGTCGGCGGAGCCCGACAGCCTGGCCAGCAGCGCCGCGAAGGCCGCGTGCACCACCATGAACAGCGAGGCGCCCGTGTCGAGGGCGATCGCCTCGAGCTTCGCCCGGATCTGCGCGTCCACCTCGAACGTGTAGACCCCGCCGCGACCGGAGGCCAGCGCGGGCCGTGGTCGATCCGTCGGCAGCTCGAGCCGGCCGGGCAGACCCGCCAGAGCGGTTCGCCAGTAAGCGATCTGGGCGGCGGCCACCGATCGCGGATCGTTCTCGTCGCCGAGCATCGCGCGCTGCCACAGCGCGTAGTCGGCGTACTGCACCGGCAACGGCGCCCACGCGGGCGCGGTGCCCGCGGCGCGCGCGAAGTAGGCGACGGTCAGGTCTTGCACCATCGGCGCCATCGAGGTGCCGTCGGCCGCGATGTGGTGCACGACCACCGCGAGCACGTAGTCGTCGCTGCCCACCTGGAACAGCGCCATCCGCAGCGGCACCTCGGCCGCCACATCGAAACCGGCCAGCATGAACTCGGCCAGCGTGTCCGGCAGCGCCGACGCCGCGAGCTCGGTCACCGCCAGCTCCGGAATCGCCTGCGCCGCAGGCAACACCACCTGGTAACCGGTGCCGTCCACCGCCGGGTAGACCGTGCGCAGGGTCTCGTGCCGCTCGACCAGGTCGGCGACCGCCGCCCGCAGTGCGGGCACGTCCAGCGCGCCGGACAGCCGGATCGCGAACGGGATATTGTTCGCCGCCGATGCGGTGTCGAACTGGTTCAGGAACCACATCCGCTGCTGCGCCAGCGACAACGGAATGTGTTCGGGGCGCGGCATCCGCGTCAAGGCCTGCCGCCCGCCCGAGCCCGCGATCGGCTCGAGCCGGGCCGCCAGGCCGGCGACCGTGGGTGCCTCGAAAACCGTCCTGGCCGGCACCCTGGCGCCGATCTGCGCGCCGAGCCTGGCCACCACCTTGGTGGCGATCAGCGAGTTGCCGCCGAGTGCGAAGAAGTCGTCGTCGGCGCCGATCGCGGTGTCGGCGTCGAGCAGCTCCGCGAAGATGTCGGCGACCAGCAGCTCCAGTTCGCCGCTCGGCGCACGGAATTCCTTGGTCTGCAACTGCGGTGCCGGTAGCGCGCGCCGGTCCAGCTTGCCGACCGGGGTCAGCGGGATCTCGTCGAGCACCGTGATGCTGGTGGGCACCATGTGCGCGGGCAGCTTGCGTTCGGCGAGCGCGATCAGCTCGTCGGTGTCCACCGCCGTACCGGGGGCCGCGAGCACGTAGGACGCCAGAATCGTGGCGCCGCTGTCGAGCTGGTGGCCGATGGTGACCGCGAAGTCCACGCTGTCGTGTCCGGCGAGCACCGCGTCGATCTCACCGAGCTCGATGCGGAAACCACGCACCTGCACCTGGAAGTCGTTGCGCCCCGCGTACTCCAGCCTGCCGTCCGCTGTCCAGCGGACCAGATCGCCGGAGCGATATAGCCGAGAACCGCTGGGGTCGAAGGGGTTCGCGATGAAGCGCGTCGCGGTGAGCGCGGGCCGCTCGTGGTAACCGCGCGCCACCTGGGCGCCCGAAATGTACAGCTCGCCCACCACGCCGTCCGGCACCGGCGAAAGCCGCTCGTCCAGCACGTATTCGGTGACGCCACGGATCGGCCCGCCGATGGTCAGCGGTGCGTCCAGCTCCAGCGGCGCACCGATGTTCACCACGATGGTGGTCTCGGTCGGCCCGTAGATGTTGAACATCGCGCGCATCCCGCCGGACACCGGAAGCAGCCAGCGCCGCACCAGATCCGGCGGCCACGCCTCGCCGCCGACCGCGACGACCCCGAGGTCGTCCAGACCGGCGGGGTCGATGGAGGCCAGCGCGGCGGGGGTGATGAACGCGTGGGTGACCCGCTCGCGGCGCAGCAGCTCGGCCAGATCGTCGCCGCCGAACACCGTCGGCGCGACCACGACCATGGTCGCCGCGCCGCCGAGCGCGAGCAGCAGCTCCAGCATCGACGCGTCGAACGACGGCGACGAGAAGTGCAGGGTGCGTGCGGTACTGGTGACGCCGTAGTGGGTGCGCTGCTCCTCGCAGAAACCGGCGATCCCGGCCTGGGTGGCCACGACGCCCTTCGGCGCGCCCGTCGAACCCGAGGTGTAGATCACCCAGGCCGGATGCTCGGCGCGCAGCTGACGCACCCGATCGGCGTTGGTGATCGGCTCGGTCGAGTGCTGTTCGAGCGAGTGCAGCGTCGAATCACCGTCGATGGCAAGCCATTCGACCTGTCCGGGCAGCTGGGTCGCCGCCTGCGCGGTGGTCAGGCCGAAGACCGCGCCGGAGTCCTTCACCATGTGTTCGACCCGGTCGGCCGGGTAGTTCGGGTCCACCGGCACGAAGCCGGCACCGGACTTGGCCACCGCCCAGACCGCGAGCACGGACTCGATCGAGCGGGGAATGCCGATCGCGACGAGGTCTTCCGGGCCGATACCGCGGTCGATGAGCAGCCGCGCCAGCCGGGTCGACCGCTCGTCGAGCTCGGCGTAGCTCACCTGCGCCAGTGTCGCGGCGGCGTCGGCGTAGCGCAGCGCGATGCCGTCGGGGTTCGCCTCGACCGCCGTCGCCATCAACTGCGGCAGCGTGATGACCCTGGGCCGCCGGGTTCGGGCCGGACGGACACGAGCGGGACGCGTCATGCGGTCACCAGTGCCAGGGTCTTGCTTCCCCGTCGCCGAGCCGACCGCACGTCCCCCACTACACGAACCATGAAACTCTGCTCATCCTGCCTGTCGAACATGTTTACGCCACACTTGCAACGGCTGCCCTGATTCGGCAAACCGGTCCCGAGTGACCCTAGTCATGTTTTTAGGGGCTTGCACCCGGTACTTGACGGGTTTTACCCCGCACGCAGCAGATCGGACAGGGCGACCACGGTCGCCACCTGCGTCCATGCGCTGTCGACATCGGCGCCGTCGGCGAGCGCCACCGCCCGCAGATCCTCCAACGCCGTCGGATCGAGGGTACCGAGTCCCGCTCGGTCGGTCAGCAGGTGGCTGACCCACTCGTCGGCCAGCGCCTCGGTCAGGTCGGCGTCGGAAGGCACGAGCACCATGGAGGTCCCGCACGAACCCGCGGCCACCACCTCGATCAACGCCAGCTCCGCCGAACCGCCGAACTGGAAGGTCCGCGATTCGAAGGTCAGCTCGGTGTCCGTGCGCAACCGGTCTGCCGCACCGGCCAATTGGTCGTAGTCGAGCGTGCGCGCCCCGACGAAAGCCGGGTCGGTGCCGCGCAGCACCCGCGTGCGATGCGCGTAGGTGACCGGCCGCGGCGATTCGGCCGCGATCTGAGCGGCCACCGCCGGATCGTCGAGCACGAGCCAATCGACCTCGCCGGCCACCGGTGCCGCGGCACTGGTGAGCCCGGTCTTCACGACCGGACCCGCCGGAATCGGCGCGTCGAGCGCGGCCACCGGTACCACCGCGGCACCGGCCTTGAGCACGGCCCAGGTCGCGACCACCGCGTCCACGCCGCGGTCGAACCGCACGGCGACACCGTCGCCGGGGCCGCAGCCACGGGCGGCGAGCACACGCGCCAGGCGAGACGAGCGGGCATCGAGTTCCTGGTAGCTCACCGCGTCCTCACCGAAGACCAGCGCGGGACCGTCGGGGTCGTCCTCGACCACGGCGGTGAGCGCCTGCGTCAGCGCGGTTCCGGTGGTGGCGGTGCCGCCCTTGGCGGTGGGCTCCTGCGCGGACTCCGCGGCGGACTGCACCCGCTCGCGCTCCTGCGCGTCGAGCAGATCGATATCGCCGACGCGTACCTGCGGATCGGCCACCACCGCGGTCAGCACCCGCTCCAGCCTGCGGCACAGTGCCTGCACCGTGGACTCGTCGAAAAGGTCTGTCGCGTAGGTGATCGCGGTGATCAGCTCGTCGGGCGAGCCGTCGGGACGGTGCCGCGGGTCGACGTTCACCTGCAGGTCGAACTTGGCCGCGATCTCGCCACCGTCCAGGCCGGTGACCGTCAGTCCGGGCAGCTCGAGCGACGGCTGCTCGTTGTTCTGGAACGAGAGCACCACGCCGAACAGCGGGTTGTAGACCGAGGCATGACCGGCGGCCACCACCTCGGCGACCCGTTCGAACGGGATGTCGGCGTTGGCGAAGGCGGCCAGGTCGGTCTCGCGGGCCCGGTCGATCAGTTCGCCGAACCGCACGCCGGGCTCGACCGCGGTGCGCAGCGTCAGCGTGTTGACGAACATGCCGACCAAGTCGTCCAGCGCGCGTTCGCCGCGGCCCGCGATCGGGGTGCCGATGGCGATGTCGCTGCTGTTCGACTGCCGGGCCAGCAGCACCGCCAGCGCGGCGTGCACGACCATGAACAGCGTCGAATTGTGTTCGCGCGCCAGCCGAACCAGCGCCGCGTGCACCTCGGGGGCGACAGCGAAGCCGGTGGCGGCACCGCGCATCGACGGGACGGCGGGGCGCGGGCGGTCCAGCGGCAGGTTCAGCTCGCCGGTCAGTCCGTCGAGCTGGTTGCGCCAGTAGGCCAACTGCCGCGCCGCGATGGAGTTCTCGTCGTCATCGGTGCCGATGACGGTGCGCTGCCAGCTGGCGAAGTCGGCGTACTGCACCTCGAGCGGCGACCAGCGCGGCGAGTTACCGCCGATACGAGCGAGATACGCGGTCACCAGGTCGCGCGCCAGCGGTGCCATGGACGCGCCGTCGGCGCTGATGTGATGCACGACCAAGGCGAGCAGGTGCTCGTCCTGGCCGACCGCGAGCAGCAGCGCGCGCACCGGAACCTGTTGCGTCACATCGAAACCGGTGGCCATCAGCTCGGTGATGCGGCCGATCGGGTCCGCGGTGCTGACCGTCTCCAGGCCGCCGGGCAGCGCCTCGCCGACCGAGAGGATCTCCTGGTAGGCCACCCCGGACGGGTCAGCGGGGTAGCGGGTGCGCAGCGTCTCGTGCCGTTCCAGCACGTCGGCGACGGCATTGCGCAGCGCGGGCACGTCGAGCACACCGGACAACCGGATGGCCAGGGGGATGTTGTAGGCGGGCGAGTCCGGATCGAACTGGTTGAGCACCCACATCCGTTGCTGGGCAAGCGAGAGCGGCACCCGATCCGTGCGCGGCACCCGAGCCAGCGGCGGCCGCGCGCCTGCCGCCGTGCCTGCGCCTGGCACGACGCGGGCGGCCAGCGCCGCCACGGTGGGCGACTCGAACAGCTCGCGCACCACGAGATTCGCGTCCAGTGCCTCGTTGATCCTGGCCACCACCCTGGTGGCGAGCAGCGAGTTGCCACCGAGGCCGAAGAAGTCGTCGTCCAGGCCGACCTCGCCGGTACCGAGCAGGCCGGCGAACACCTCGGCGACCGCCTGCTCGACCGGCGAGCCGGGGGCGCGGAAGGTGGCCGTGCTCAGGAACTCCGGTGCGGGCAGCGCCTTTCGATCCAGCTTGCCGTTCGGCGTCAGCGGCAGCACGTCCAGCACCACCAGCGCGTCCGGAACCATGTAGCCGGTGAGGAATTCGCCGACTTGACCGCGCAATTCGAGCGGGTCGAGCTGAGCACCGGTGTCGGGCACCACGTATCCGATGAGCCGGTCACCCGCGTTCTCGTCGGTGCGCACCAGCACCACCGCCTGGCTCACGCCGGGGCAGCGCACCAGCGCCGACTCGATCTCGCCGAGCTCGATGCGGAAGCCGCGCAGTTGCACCTGCTGATCGCCGCGACCGGCGTACTCGAGCGTCGCCTGCCCGCCGAAGCCGACCCAGCGGCCGATGTCGCCGGTGCGGTACATCCGAGATCCCGGCGCGCCGAACGGATTCGCGACGAACCTGGTCGCGGCGAGGCCGGGACGGCCGAGGTAGCCGCGGGACAGCTGCTGACCGGCGACGTAGATCTCACCGGCCACCCCGACCGGCGACGGGTGCAGCCGGTCCTCGAGCACGTAGGCGTCCAGGCCGGGCAGCGCGCGGCCGATGACGCTGGCCGCGTTGTCGACCATCTGCTCGTCCAGCGACAGGAACGACACGTGCACCGTGGTCTCGGTGATGCCGTACATGTTGACCAGCCAGGGCGCGTCCACCGCGTGCCGGTCGTACCAGCGCTGCAGCTGGCGCAGATCGAGCGCCTCACCGCCGAACACCACGTAGCGCAGCGCGAACTTGGCCTGATCGGCGGTCTGCGCGGCCCGGTCGGCCTCGGCGAGCTGATAGAACGCCGACGGCGTCTGGTTGAGGACGGTGACCTGCTCGCGAATCAGCAACTCGCGGAACAGTTCCGGGGACCGGGAGGTGAGGTAGTCGACCACTACGACGGTGCCGCCATTGGCCAGCGCGCACCACAGCTCCCATACCGAGAAGTCGAAGGCGAACGAGTGGAACAGGGTCCACACGTCGGTCTCGTCGAACTCGAACATGGCCTGGGTGTTGGCGAACAGCTGCACCACATTGCGGTGTGCGACGCCGACGCCCTTGGGCACGCCGGTGGAGCCGGAGGTGTAGATGACGTAGGCCAGGTTGTCCGGCCGCAGCGGTGCGATCCGTTCCGCGGAGCGGATCCGACCATCGGCGAAGTCCGCCGTGTCCTCCAGCAGAATCACCGGAATGTCACCCGCGGGAACGGATTCCAGCTCGCTGGCGGTGGTCAGGATGCAGGCCGGGGCCGCATCGGCGAGCATGAATTCCAGCCGCTGCGCGGGGTAGGTCGTATCGATCGGGAGATACCCGGCACCGGCGGTGAGCACCGCGAGCAGCGCGACGGGCAGCTCCTCTGTACGCGGAACCGCCACGGCGACCAGTGATTCCGGGCCGACGCCCTGCGCGATCAGCGCCCGCGCCACCTTGTTCGCGCGGCGCTGCAACTCACCGAAGGTAAGTGTGGTGTCACCGAAACGGATCGCACCGGCATCCGGGCGCCTGCGGGCCTGGGCGCCGATCAGGTCTACCAGGGTCACCTCGGGCACCGAAGCGCCCGGGCTGTTCCACTCGTGCAGCACCAGCTCGCGCTCACCCGGGGCGAGCACGTCGATGTCGCCGATGGTCACGCCGGAGTCGTTCGCGACCGCGTGCAGGATCCGGCCGAAGCGATCGGCGAAGTCCTGCACGGTGGCCTCGTCGAAGAGATCGGTGGCGTAGGTGAACGCCGCCGAAATGCCTTCGGCCGCACCATGCCGGTCGATCCGTTCCACCAGCGCCAGTTGCAGATCGAACTTGGCCAGCGGCATCGCCAGATCCACCGCCGACACCGAAAGACCCGGCAGTTCCAGCTCGGTGCGCGCCAGATTCTGGAAGGTCAGCATCACCTGGAACAGCGGATGCCTGGCCGCGGAACGCGCCGGATCCAGCAGCTCGACCAGCCGCTCGAACGGCACATCGGCGTGGCCGAACGCGTCGACGTCGATCCGGCGCACCTCGCGCAGCAGGTCGTCGAACGTCGCGCCGGAGTCGATATCGGTGCGCAGCACCAGGGTGTTGACGAACATGCCGATCAGGTCGTCCAGTGCGGCCTCACCACGGCCGGCCACCGGGGTGCCGACGGCGATGTCGCGGGTGCCGGAGAGCCGGGCCAGCAGCACCGCGAGGGCGGCGTGCACGACCATGAACAGCGTCGAATTGTGGTTGTGCGCAAGCCTGCTCAGCGCGGCGTGCACGTCGGGGCCGATCTCGAAGCCGAGCGTGGCGCCGTGGTTGGACGCCACCGCGGGGCGCGGCCGGTCCGCGGGCAGCTCCAATTGCTCGGGCAGCGCGGCCAATTGGGTGCGCCAGTACTCGATCTGCTTGGCCAGCACCGATTCCGGATCGTCCTCGGCGCCGAGAATCTCGCGCTGCCAGATCGCGTAGTCGGCGTACTGGACTTCGAGGGCAGGCCACTCCGGTGCGCCACCGCGCATCCGGTCCAGGTAGGCGGCCATCAGGTCGCGGGTCAGCGGGCCCATGGAGAAGCCGTCGCCCGCGATGTGGTGCACCACGCAGACCAGCACGTGCTCGGTCTCGCTCAGCTCGAGCACCCGGACCCGCACGGGCGGTGCGACGGTCACATCGAAGCCCTCGGTGACCACCGCGGCCACCTGCCCGGGCAGCTCGGCCTCGGTGACCGGCTCGACCACGAACTCCGGTACCGCGCGCGGATCGCCGGTCGGCAGCACGCGCTGGTAGCCCTCGCCGTCGATCTCCGGGTACACCGTGCGCAGCACCTCGTGCCGCTCCGCAAGATCGCGCACCGCGGCCCGCAGCGCGTCGAGGTCGAGGTGTCCGGACAACCGCACCGCGGCCGGAATGTTGTTGACGGCACTGGCCGGATCGAAACGGTTCAGGAACCACATCCGCTGCTGCGCGTAGGACAGCGGCACCCTGGCCGGCCGCGGCCTGGCGTGCAACGCCTGTCCCGCAGCCGAACCCGCGTGCTGCTCGACCCGTTCGGCGAGCGCGGCGACGGTGGTCGCCTCGAACAGCAACTGCACCGGCACCCGCACCTGCAGCGCCGAGCCGATCCGGGCGGCGGCCTGCGCGGCCAGCAGCGAGTTGCCGCCGAGTTCGAAGAAGTCGTCGTCCACACCGACGCGGCCCTCGTCCCCGGACATCAGCAGCGCCGCGAACACGTCGGCGACGATCTCCTCCACCGGCGTGGACGGGGCACGGAAAGCCTTGGCGGCGAACACCGGAGCGGGCAGTGCCGCGCGATCCAACTTGCCGACCGGGGTCAGCGGGATCTCGTCGAGCACCATGATGGCGGCGGGAATCATGTACGCGGCCAAGGACTCCCCCAGGAACTCGGCGAGTTCGCCGGTGTCCACGGTCGTTCCTGGTCGCGGCAGCACATAAGACACCAGCGCGGTCGCGCCGGACGGCAGCGTCTTGCCGAGCGTGGCGGCGTAGTCGATGTCCGGATGCGCGGTCAGTGCGTTGTCGATCTCGCCGAGTTCGATACGGAAGCCACGGATCTTGACCTGGAAGTCGGAGCGGCCGAGGTACTCGATCACGCCGCCGTCTTCGGATTCGGTGCGGCGAACCAAGTCTCCGGTGCGGTACAGCCGCGCGCCAGGAGTGTCGGTGTCGGCGCCGAACGGGCTGGCCACGAAACGCTCCGCGGTGAGACCCGGCTTGCCCAGATACCCCTGGGCGAGCGCCGGACCCGACAGATACAGCTCGCCGACCACACCGGCGGGCACCGGCCGCAGCCGCGAATCCAGCACGAACGCACCGACTCCCGGAATCGCCGAGCCGATGGTGATGACGTCGCCCGGCAGCATCCGCGCCGAGCTGGTCGCGAGAATGGTGGCCTCGGTCGGCCCGTAGCCGTTGTAGAACTCACGGTCGGCGGCCCAGCGACCCACCAGTTCCGGGCCGAACTTGTCGCCGGCCACCACCACGACGCGCAGGTCGTCCAAGCCGGTCGGGTCGACCGACTCCAGGGCGCCCGGCGTGATCAGCATGTGCGTGACCCGTTCGCGGCGCAGCAGATCGGCTAGTTCGTAGCCGCCGAACACCGACGGCGGCGCGATCACCAGCGTCGCCCCGGTGGAGAAGGCGAGCAGCAACTCCAGCACCGACACATCGAAGTTCGGCGAGCACACGTGCAGCACGCGCGAATCGGCGGTCACCCCGTAGTGGTCACGCTCGGCGGCCACCAGCCCGGCCAGGCCGGTGTGGGTGACGACGACGCCCTTGGGACGGCCGGTCGAACCGGAGGTGTAGATGACATAGGCCGGGTGCCGCTCGTCCAGCGGACGCACCCGGTCGGTGTAGGAGATCGGGTGCTCGGGCCTGGCGGCGATGCGCGCGGCCTGCACCGGGTCGTCGAGCTCGATCCAGTACACGCCGGTGCCGAGCACCGGGCGGTGGGCCGAGGTGGTCAGCCCGACCACGGCCCCCGAGTCGGACAGGATGTGGTTGATCCGATCGGCCGGGTACGCCGGATCGACCGGCACATACGCCGCGCCGGTCTTCGCGATGGCCCAGACGGCGACGACGGACTGGAGGCTGCGGGCGATGCCGATGGCGACCACGTCGCCGGGTCCGACACCGCGCTCGATCAGTTCCCTGGCCAGCCGTGAGGAGGCCGCATCGAGCTGGGCATAGGTGAGCTGGCGTTCGTCGTCGAGCTGGCCCGACGGATTGAAGCGGACGGCGACCTCATTGGCCTCGGATTCGACGGCGGCGGTCAGCAACTGCCCGAACAGCGGGCTGCCCGACCTGCGGCGACGGCTACCACGAGCGGAACGACGGGCAGTTTCCATTCGAGTGCATTCACCTCTCGCATCGAGCTAGGACCCGGCCCTACCCCTATATCAAGGGCGTATCGTCCGGGGCCAGCGCGGTCCGAGCAATCATATAAGGGACTGATCGGTGTCCACGCAGTGCTGTCTTGGATTACTACGCCCCGCTGACAGCGGGACGCCCCCTTGTTCGGCTCCTGTTCTCACGTCATACATCCGCCGCTACCCCCATGGAAGCGGTGTCTTGCCAGATGCCAGGGTTTATATCGGTCTGGAGCCGGTCGCGTTGCAGGAGTACCCGGATCGGTGAACTAGTTCACAACCAACCACGCCGGGTTGCCTGCACCCCGGCCTGGAATCGGGTGCTCGCGCCGAGCCGCTCCAGCAGTCGCGCGGTCCGGCGGACCACAGTACGCCGCGACATACCGAGCCTGCGCGCGATGGTGTCGTCGGTGGCACCGAGACCCATCAGGGTCAAGATCGCGCGGTCACGTTCGTCCAGTGCCTCCGCCGTCGGGTTCACCGAGATCGGAGCGGCCAGTGACCACAGCACGTCGAAGGTTTTGATCAGCAGATCCAGCGCGGGTGAGCCGGTGATCCGCAAGCCCATGGGGTCCGGGCGGCGTTCGTCGACGTGCAGCACCAGGCTAGCGCGTTCGTCGTCGCTGATAATCATTTTGAACGGCGGCTCGGGCAGCGTGCGCGCCTGTGCCCCACTGGCATTGGTGGCCAGCGCGTGCCGCAGCCGTTCCGGATCCTGGTAGATGGTGTCCTGATAGAGCGTCTGGTAGCGGATGCCCTCGCCGAGTCGGCCGCGCTTGAGCAGGAACAACTGGCGCTCGCGCTCGACATCGCTCAGATACGGTCCGCGTTCGATGACCTTGACGCAGCTGCGCGCCGCGGTCTGCATCTCCTCGAAATCGGCGAGCATCTCCAGGCGTTCGAAGACCGGCACCACGGCGCCGTTGCTGCGCGGCGAGCGGCGCACCGAACGGAACGTCTCGCTGAGCCGCGCTGCGGCCGTGTGCATCTGATTGATCTGCTGCTGTCTTCGCCGAGCCTCGGCCTCCGACAACGACTCCGGGGCGTGGGCGTCCCACACCGCGGGCGCGCCGTCGGGCGTGCTCACGCGCACGGCGGCGCGCAAGTCACACAGCACGTCCAATGAGGCCGCGGCCGTCTCCTCCGAAACGCCCAGATACTGCGCGATATCGGCGAGACTCGATCGCGGATGATGCACCAGCACGGCATAGGTCCGGCCGTGTGGTGATCCAGGCTCGAAGATGTCGCCCAGCTCGGTCACGGCCCGAGCCTATCGACCGACCGGTCCTTGTGGGGAGCCCCGCCCGCGGAGCGGCTGGGGGATCGGCGGAATATCAAGCCCGGCAGCGCGATCAGTGCGCCGAGGGGCCCCACTGCAGCGGCACACCCTTGGCCGCGAGGTAACGCATCGGATCGATCTTGTTGCCGCCCTGGTCCCAGATCTCCAGATGCAGGTGCGGGCCGGTGGAGTTGCCCCGGTTGCCGACGGTGGCGATCACGTCGCCCGCGTTCACTCGCTGGCCCGCCCTGGCGAGCATCTCGTTCACGTGGCCGTAGACGGCGATGGTGCCGTCGTCCTGCTGCACACGGACCCAGAGGCCGAAGCCGGACGCGGGGCCCGCCTCGATCACGGTGCCGCTGCTCACCGAGTGGATGGGGGCGCCGATCTGGTCGGCGAAGTCGAGGCCGTAGTGGAATTCGCCCCAGCGGCTACCGAATCCGGAGCTGATCTCGCCACCGACCGGGCGCACCGCACCCGAGGGGGCAGGCGCGACCTGCTGCTGCACACCCTTGAGGATCTGCTCGGCCTGGGCCAGCGGGCCCGCGATCTCCGGCGGCAGGTTCGGCAGGCCGAACGGGGCGGCCACCGGCGCGGCGACCTGGGTGGCGACCGGCGCCTCGGGGGCCGGAGCCTCCGGCGCGGGGGCGATCTTGGTCTGCGCGACCGGCATGATGCCGGTGCCACGGAACGTCATGGGTGCGTCGGCCTCGTCGCCGTCGTGCGCACCGGGCAGCAACGGGCTGGCGACAGCCGGGGCGATCTGGGTGACGGTGCCGATCAAGGCGCCCGCCGCGACCGCGACACCGGCGGCGGCCTTCACCCGCTCGGTCGCGGTGGACTCGACGCGATGCCGCGTCGGCCGACCCGAAATCTCATCGCCGATAAGGCTCATGACGGTAATGGAACTGGGGCCTACCCGATGGTGCGACAAAGCTGCGTCCTTGCGTCCGAAGAACAGGTGGTTCAGCGGTGCCTGGCCTCTCACGAGCGGGTTCGGTAACGATCCGATCAAGCTTGCGATGTAACGGTTTGGCATCCGTTGTGATGGGAACTCTACGCCAGCGTGACCATTCCGCAACCTTCTGCGCAAAGACGCAGGTAAACACCGGGTCGGTCGTCCAGTAAGCCACACTGGAGCCGTGATCATCGATGATTTGGCCGTCCCCATCGTGCTCGCGCCGATGGCAGGCGGACCCTCCACGCCCGAGTTGACCGTCGCCGTCACCGCGGCCGGTGGCTTCGGTTTGCTGGCCGCCGGTTACCTCAGCGCGCAGGACACCGCCGCCCGGATCACCGCGACCCGCGCCGCGACCGACGCACCGTTCGGCGTCAATCTCTTCGTGCCCGGCCCCGCGACCCCAGCCGAGCACTACGCCGGATACCTCGCCGAACTCGCGCAAGCCCTTCCGGTCGGTGCGGCGAAATACGACACCGACGACTGGGCCGCCAAGCTGGACCTGCTCGTCGCCGATCCGGTCGCGGTCGTCTCGTTCACCTTCGGCTGCCCGACCGCCGAGGAGATCGCCCGGCTGCGCGCGGTCGGCTCGGAGAGCTGGGTGACGGTCACCTCGGCGGCCGAGGCCAGGATCGCCGCCGAGCGGGGCGCCGACGTGCTCATCGCGCAGGGCGCGGAGGCCGGCGGGCACCGCGCCACCTTCGTCGACCGGCCGGAGGACGACGCCACCGATCCACTCAGCACGCTCGCCCTGTTGCAGATTCTGACCGCGACGACGGATCGACCGGTGGTGGCCACCGGCGGCATCGGCACCGGCGCGGGCATCGCGGCAGCACTCGCCGCGGGGGCGGTGGCCGTGCAACTCGGCACGGTGTTCCTGCGCTGCCCGGAGGCGGGCACCAATCCGGTGCACCGCGCCGCACTTGCCACCGAAACCCCGACCATGCTCACCCGCGCCTTCACCGGCCGCCGGGCCCGTGGCCTGCGCAATCAGTTCATGGTCGAGCACAGCGCGAGCGCACCAGCCGCGTACCCGGAGATCCATTACGCCACCGCACCTCTGCGGGCCGAAGCGCGAGCCGCAGGCAACGCGGACAACGTGAATCTCTGGGCGGGGCAAACCCATTCGCTGGCACCGGAGTTACCGGCCGGCGAACTGGTCCGCACGCTGGCGGCCGATACGAAATCCGCACTGAACGCAGCACTTTCGCGACGAATCCAGGTTTGTTGACAACGACTTTCGATTAGAATCGAGACGCATCGCATCGGCCATCCACTGGAGGAGCGCTATGTCTCTCGATGTCCCCACCGCACTGCTCGAACGCGCCGAACGCGGCGAAGTCGACGACGCCGACTTCGTCGAGGTTGTCCGCACGTCGTTGCCCTACGCCTGGGAAGTGGTGAGTCGGGTGGCCGGCGACCTGCGTTCGGGCACCGCCGAATACGCCGACAACGTGGTTCCGCCGCCGGACGAGGTGGCCCGCGGGCAGCTGCTGCGCGCCATGGCCTCCGACGCGATCCGCGGCGGCCTGGAACGGCACTTCGGCGTGAAACTCGCCTTCCAGAACTGCCACCGGGTGGCCGCCTTCCCGCTCGCCGCGGTCGGCGGCGAGACCTACCGCACGTTCATCGGCACCAGGGCCCAGCTGCTGAATCAGAGCCCGGAACTGCGTAACTGCTGATCGTCGAACGCAACGGCCCGGCGCGGCAAGGGTTTCCGCCGCGCCGGGCCGATGCGTCGACCGGGTCCGATCAGGACAGCGTGGTGACCGTCAGGTCGCCGTCGGCGTACTGGGCGCGCAGGCGCTTCTTGTCGAACTTGCCCACGCTGGTCTTGGGCACCTCGGCGATGAACGTCCAGCGTTCCGGCAGTTGCCATTTCGCGAACTTGTCAGCGAGGAACTCACGCAGCTCGTCGGCCTTGGCCTCGGCCCCCTCGGCGAGCACGATCGCCACCAGCGGCCGCTCGTCCCACTTCTCGTCCGGCACGCCGATCACGGCCGCCTCGGCGACGGCGGGGTGCCCCATCACGGCGTTCTCCAGGTCCACCGACGAAATCCATTCGCCGCCGGACTTGATCACGTCCTTGGACCGGTCCACCAGGGTCAGATAGCCGTCGCTGCTGATCTTGCCGACGTCGCCGGTGCGCAGCCAGCCGTCGTCGAACTTGTCGGGGTCGATTTCGGCACCATCCGGCGAGTAATAGGAGCCGGTGATCCACGGACCACGAACCTCCAACTCGCCGAGCGCTTCTCCGTCGTTCGGCAGCACGGTGCCGTCGTCACCGACCAGCCTGGCCTGCACGCTCGCCGGGAACCGGCCCTGGGTGTAGCGGTACTCCCACTCGTCCTCGCCGGTCACGCCGGCCGGCGGATGTGCGACGCTGCCGAGCGGGGAAGTCTCGGTCATGCCCCAGGCGTGCAGGATTCGCACACCGTACTTTTCCTGGAAGGTCCGCATCATCGACGGCGGCACCGCCGAGCCACCCACCACCGCGGTACGCAGATGGGTGATGTCCTGCGGGTGCGCGGCCAGCCCGGCCAGCACGCCGCCCCAGATGGTCGGCACCGCGGCGGCGAACGTCGGCCGCTGCGCGGCCATCATCTCCAGCAGCGGGCCTGGCTGCAGGAACCGGTCGGGCATCAGCACATTCGCGCCCGACATCAACGCCGCGTACGGGATGCCCCACGCGTTCGCGTGGAACAGCGGGACGATGGCGAGGATCGAGTCCCGGCCGGTGAAGGCCATGCCGCTCGGTGAGCACACCTGCATGGCGTGCAACCAGTTCGAGCGGTGCGAATACACCACGCCCTTCGGGTCGCCGGTGGTGCCGGAGGTGTAACACATCGCCGCGGCGGACCGTTCGTCGATCACCGGGAAGTCATAGGTGTCCGGCTGTGCGGCAAGGAGTTCGGTGTAGGAGTGCACCTGCACACCCTCGGGGGCGGCCAGCGTCGACGCGTCGCCGTTGACCACGATGACGTGGCGCACCGTCTTCAGGTTCGGCAGGTACTGGGCGAACATCGGCAGCAGCGTGCCGTCGACCAGCACCACCTTGTCCTCGGCGTGATTGGCCACGTAGACCAGCTGGTCGGGGAACAACCGGATATTGAGCGCGTGCAGCACCGCACCCATCGCGGGTGCCGCGATGTAGGCCACCATGTGCTCGTTGTTGTTCCACATGAAGGTGCCGACCCGATCGCCGACGCCGATTCCCAGCTCGCGAAGCGCGTTCGCCAGTCGCGCCGCGTCCGCGCCGAGCTCGCGATAGGTCATGGTGCGCACGCCCGTACCGGTCCAGGTGGACACGGTCGAATCGCCGACAAACGTCGATGCGTAGCGCAGCAACGTCGCCAGCGACAACGGCTCGTCCTGCATAGTGCTCAACATCGGAACTCCTTTTTCTTCAGTGACTTCCACTCAGAAAGCCAAGTCTGTTTCGGCGACCTTCGGTGTCTCCGAGGTGATCCCGTAGAGCAGCCCGACCCACCGGACCAGTTCGGGATACAGGATCGGTTTCCCGCTGGTGAGCACGGCGCAGGAGAGCGCGCGCTCGGGGTCGGCCCAGGCCGCGTTGTTGGTGAAACCGAGATGGCCGAAGGCCCGGCGGGTGTCGGGGCCGAACAGGCTCACCACCCGGCCGCCGAGCATCGGGCCGTAGCCGAAGCCGAAGTTCATGCCGAGCGACAGGTCGGGCTCGATCCTGGACTGCGGAACGAGCGCGGCCGCAATGGTTTCCGGCCGCATCACCCGGACGCCGTCGAGTTCGCCACCGCGCCGGAAGATCTCGTAGAAGCGCGACAGCTCATTGGCGGTGCTGACCACATTCGCCGCAGGCGCGATAATGCTGAGATAGGCGGGGTCGTTGCCGGTCTCGACGGCCTCCGCGAAGGACACGCCGAGCAGCCGCTCCATCGCCAGCGACAGCGGCGGCAGCGGGGCGATACCGGTCCGGTAGTTCCGCGCGAGGGCAGGGAAATCCCGTGGTACCACACCGTAATTGGTCCACCGGAACGACAGTGGGTTCAGTATCTCCTCGGCAAGCACGGTGCGAATGTCCTTGCCGGTGACCCGGTGGACCACTTCGCCGAGAATGAATCCGCCGGACAGCGCGTGGTAGGACTGGAATCGGCCGGGTGCGACGGACGGCCGCACCGCGCACAGATTCCGTACCAGCAGTGCACGATCCGCCACGGCTTCGGCGGTGAGCGCCTCTCTCGGCAGGTTCGCCACCCCGGAGCGGTGCGCCAGCACCTGCCCGACGGTGATGGATTCCTTACCGTGGCAACCGTATTCGGGGATGTACCGGCAGATCGGCGCGTTCAGCTCGATCAAGCCACGGTCGACGAGTAGATGCACGACGAACGCCGTGACCCCCTTCGACGCCGAGTAGGTGACGAACGGGGTGCTCGGCGTGGCGAGCACCTTCGGCGTCTCCGGCAGATCATCCGGGCCGTTGCCGTGCGCGTGGCCGAGGGCTCGATCGAAGACGACAACGCCGTGCCGACGGACACACACCTGGATGGCGGGGTGGACGCCGCTGCGGTACACCACCTGCATCCGCCGCCAGATCCGCTCGGCGTAGTCGGGTGGCAGTCCGAGCTCGGTCGGCTCCGCCTCGGCACCGATGCTCGCGACGGACTCGAGGTCATCCGGAATCCGGCTGCGATGGAGCAGGTCAGGCAGCTTCGAGAGGTTCCGGACGCGAGTCAGCATTGTTCACCCCACACTGACCATGAGCCACATCACATCGCGAATGCTACCTGTCCCGCCTCTCCGCGTATTCAGGCCAGATTCAGGTACCGCGATAGTTGCGTCGGCGACCGGCGGTGGCGCTAGTGGGCAAATCAGCCCGTACCCGATGAGTTACCCATGTGCCTACGAAATCAGTCGGCAAGTGGTGTGACGTGAATTCAGCCCGCGTGCGCCGGGTAGGCATGCACGACGGCGGTGTTCAGCTTGGGGATCACGTGGGTGAGGGTGTGCTCGGCCTCGTGCGCGACGCGGTGGGCGTCGGCGAGGGTGCTGGTCGGTGCGACGTCCAATTCCACGTCGGCGTGCAGCCGATGCCCGATCCAGCGCATGCGCAGGCTGCGCACGCCTTGCACGCCGGGCTCGGCGGCGAGAGCCCGCTCGGCGGCCGTCACCAGGCCCGGCTCGACCGCGTCCATCAGGCGGCGCAGCACGTCCCTGGCCGCGGTGCGCAGCACGGCGAGGATGGCGACGGTGATCAGCAGACCGATGATCGGGTCGGCCAGCGGGAAACCGAGCGCGACACCCGCCGCGCCGAGCAGCACCGCCAGCGAGGTGAATCCGTCCGTCCGAGCATGCAGGCCGTCGGCGACCAGGGCCGCCGAGCCGATGCGCCGCCCGGTCCGGATGCGGTACAGCGCGACCGTCTCGTTGCCGAGGAAACCGATCACGCCGGCCAGCGCGACCCAGCCGAGATGCTGGATCGGCACCGGCGCGATCATCCGGCGAACCGCCTCGTACCCGGCGATCAGGGCCGACAGCGCGATCATCGCGACAACGAACAGGCCGGCCAGATCCTCGGCGCGACCGAATCCGTAGGTGTAACGTCGCGTCGCCGCGCGCCGCCCGAGCGCGAACGCGATCCACAGCGGCACCGCGGTCAGCGCGTCGGAGAAGTTGTGCACGGTGTCGGCCGCCAAGGCCACCGAGCCGGACGCCAGCACCACCAGCACCTGCAAGACCGCGGTGACGCCGAGCACCGCCAGGCTGACCTGCACCGCCCGGATGCCGACGGCGCTGGCCTCCAGCGCGTCATCGACGCTGTCGGCCGCGTCGTGGCTGTGCGGCACGAAGATCTCGCGCAGGACTCCGCGCAAGCCCTTCGGATGCTCGTGCACGTGGTGGCGCACCCCGTCACTTCGACCGTGCGCGCCCCCAGCGCTCGCCGAGATGTGTTGTCCGGTGCCATGTTTCGTGCAGCTCATTCCGCCGCCCGCCGTCCCGGTAACGTGCGAACAGTAGCGTCGTCGCGGTGATGCGGTGGTACGCCGGGGCCGGCGTGCTCGGCGTTGTATACCGCGTCCACCACCAGTTGCCGGACGTGCTCGTTCTCCAGGCTGTAATAAATCGTCGTGCCGGAGCGGCGGGTACTGACCAGCCGCGCCATCCGCAGCTTGGCCAGATGCTGGGAGACCGAGGGCGCGGGTTTGCCGACCCAGCCGGCCAGGTCGTTCACCGAGAGTTCGCGGTCGACCAGGGCCCACAGCACCTGAACCCGGGTCGCGTCGGCCAGCATTCGGAAGACCTCGACCACCAGGCCCACCTGGTCGTCCGCCAGCGGGCGGACTTCCTGGCTATCTGCATTCATACGCAGATAATAGAGCGGACGGATGGGCGCGGCTACCCCGAATCGCGCGCCCGTTCCCCCTCGGACCGGAATGGCGGCGACACCCCCTGCGTGGCCGCCGACATGCCGGTCCGTCCCGATCGAACCACTCACATACTTAGCCGCTATGGCACTACTGCGCCAGGAGACCTGCCGAATATCATCCCGAATGAGACAAAACCAGCCGGTCGGCCAGTACTGGCTACCCCGTGGCGACCGCTGTGACCTGCGCGAATTCCGGCACGCGCCAGCAAAGTTCGAGCCATCGCGATGCACTCACATCTGCACGTGCATCGCGGGCCGACCGGTCGGCTCGCACCGACTACGCGGCGGCCGCTCAGCCGCAAGCCTGGCGCGGACCGCCGAGCCGGTGTGCCAGTAGGAAATTCATCAGCTCGCGCTGCAGGCCGAGACCACGCTCGGACTGCAGCAGCAACCCGCCCCCGATGTGGTCGGGCCCGAGCGGCGTACGGAATTCGGCGAGAACGCAACCGCCCACGTCGTACCGCTCGATGGTGGTCGGCACCGGATCCGGGCTCGCCGTGACCGCGCCGGGCACGGCGGGTATCGCGAGATCGCTTGCGAGACGGTACGCGCCGAGCCACTGCACCAGGTTCGTGCGCCCGATCGGATACAGACTCGTCTGATCGGCCAAACCCTGCACAAAGAACCCGGGCACCGGCCTGGCCCGCTTACCCATCGCCGCCACGATCGACGCGCCACTCAGATCGGCGCCGAACGTTTGCGGATCCAGTTGATACGGGCCGCCTGCCATCGGCGCGATGGCCGCGAACAGGTCCGGGTAGGTCGCGGCCAGCACGGTGGACATCGCGCCGCCCGCGGAGTATCCGCCCACATAGACCCGCGATCGGTCCAGCCCGAACTCGCCGATCAACGCGGTGGTGAGGTCGGCGATGATCGACGACTCCCCTTGCCCGCGTGCTTGATTCGCCGGATCGAACCAGTTCCAGCAGTACCGGTCGTTGGCCGCGGCGGGTTGGATCGGGTACGCGAGCACGAAGCCGAGTTCGTCGGCGATCCTGGTCAGCGAGAATCCGGTGTCGGCGAGCTGGCGCCACGGGTCGGTGCAGCCGTGCAGATAGATCATCAGCGGCTTGCCCGCCGGGTCGCCGGGCGGGACGTGCAGGTAGTAGTCGCGGCTGCCCGCCGCGTTGGCGAAGGCGCGCTCGACCACCGCCGCCCGCGCCGACGGCGGCGCGGCCAGCAGGAATTGCATGCTCAGCGCCGCAAGGGCGAGCACGACGATGAGCCTGCCGCGACGAGAAGTACCGCGCACCACCGTATTCCTTCCAACGAGGGTCACGGTCGAATGTACCGTGCGCCGGATAACAAACGGGCACAGCGGATTCCGCGCTTCCCCAACGCGGTCGGGCGACCCCGACCAGAGGTGCCACCCCGGCTACCCGATAGCCGGGGACGACCTGACGCCCCGACGGGCGGCGGACTCGCTAGCGTAGGGGCATGCCAGTGGATCGAATGCTGCCGACGTCCGAGGCTCGGGACCTGCTCGAGCTGACCCGTGATATCGCCGACAAGGTGCTCGAGCCGCGGGTGGTCGAGTGCGAGAAGACCGGGACCTTTCCCGACGGCGTCTTCCCTGCCCTCGGCGCGGCCGGCCTGCTGAGCCTGCCGTACCCCGAGGAGTTCGGCGGTGGCGCCCAGCCCTACGAGGTGTATCTCCAGGTGCTCGAGGAGCTCGCGGCGCGCTGGGCGGCGGTCGCGGTGGCGGTCAGCGTGCACAGCCTGTCCTGCCATCCGCTGTTCACCTTCGGCACCGAGGAACAGCGGCAGCGCTGGCTCGCGGACATGCTCTCCGGTGAAACCATCGGCGCGTACAGCCTTTCCGAGCCGCACGCCGGTTCCGACGCGGCCGCGCTGCGTTGCCGGGCGACGAAGGTCGACGGCGGCTACCGGATCAACGGCGCGAAAGCCTGGATCACCAACGGTGGCCGCGCCGATTTCTACACGCTCTTCGCGCGGACCGGCGAAGGCTCCCGCGGCATCTCGTGTTTCCTGGTGCCGCGCGACACCGAGGGTCTGAGCTTCGGCAAGCCCGAGGAGAAGATGGGCCTGCGCGCCGTACCGACCACCACCGCCGCCTATGACGACGCCTTCCTGCCGGTCGAGCGGCTGATCGGCGAAGAGGGGCAGGGGCTTTCGATCGCCTTCAGCGCCCTGGACTCCGGTCGGCTCGGCATCGCCGCCGTGGCAACGGGTTTGGCGCAGCGCGCGCTGGACGACGCGGTCGCCTACGCCAAGGAGCGAGAAGCCTTCGGCCGCCACATCATCGACCACCAGGGCCTCGGTTTCGTGCTGGCCGACATGGCCGCCGCGGTCGACTCGGCCCGCGCCACCTACCTCGACGCCGCCCGCCGTCGCGACGCCGGGCTCCCCTACTCGCGCCAGGCCAGCGTCGCGAAACTCATCGCCACCGACGCCGCCATGAAGGTCACCACCGACGCCGTCCAGGTGTTCGGCGGTTACGGCTACACCCAGGACTTCGCGGTCGAGCGCTACATGCGCGAGGCCAAGGTGATGCAGATATTCGAGGGCACCAATCAGATCCAACGGCTGGTCATCGCCCGTCAGCTCGCGGGCAACTGACCGCCGCACCCGTCGTCGGTATCCGCGGCGGCCCCCGAAGGGTCGTGCGCGCGGATACCGAAACCGTGCGGACTTCCGCGGTACAGGTGGCCGAAAATGTCGATTCATTGACCGCGGATCTCTTCGGACCTGCGGGTTCGCACCCTAGGCTCGGATCATGACAACGCCGTCGATCATCATTATCGGAGCCGGGTTCGCGGGGCTCGGAGTGGCGCTCGAGCTGCGGCGGGCCGGGGTGGAGACGTTCACCATCCTGGAACGTGCCGCGGATCTGGGCGGGGTATGGCGGGAGAACACCTACCCCGGCGCCGCGTGCGACGTG
This sequence comes from Nocardia sp. NPDC052316, assembly GCF_044547795.1. NCBI lineage: Bacteria > Bacillati > Actinomycetota > Actinomycetes > Mycobacteriales > Nocardiaceae > Nocardia > Nocardia sp. NPDC052316. The sequence continues at coordinate 346,059 of NZ_JBIUBB010000006.1, read as the reverse complement.
CCATCGCCGCTGTACTCCTGGTCTTTCGAGCCCAAATCCGATTGGCCACGGCGGTTTTCGGAGCAGCGCGATATCCACGAGTACATGCGCGGGGTCGCGGGCAAGCACGAGCTCGAGCGGTTCATCCGGTTCGGCACCGAGGTGACCGATGCCGAGTTCGACGAACAGACCGGCCGCTGGACGGTCACCACCGCGGACGGTGCCCAGCTCAGCGCCGACATCCTCGTGCCCGCGGTCGGCCAGCTGTCCCGCCCTGCCATGCCGAACATTCCCGGCATCGACACCTTCACCGGCCCGGCCTTTCACTCCGCCGAGTGGGATCACGACGTCGAACTGAGCGGCAAGCGAATCGCCTGCATCGGCACCGGAGCCAGTGCGATCCAATACATTCCACGCATCCAGCCCGACGCCGCGCACCTCACGCTGTTCCAGCGTTCGGCGGCGTGGGTGCTGCCCAAGTTCGACACCGAATACAGCTCCACGCACAAGGCGGTGTTCAAATACCTGCCGCCGACCCGGCTCGCCGAACGGTTCGCCATCTGGTCGGTGTTCGAGGTGCTCGCGTTGGCCCTGACCGATATTCCGGCGATGAAGACACCGGTGATCGCGCTGGCCGACCGGCACCGGGCCAAGCAGGTCCCCGACGCCGCCCTGCGCGCGAAGCTGACGCCCGATTACGCGGCAGGCTGCAAGCGCGGCCTGTTCTCCAACGAGTACTTCCCGGCGCTGGCCCAGCCGAATGTCACCGTGGAGACCACCGCCATCGCCGCGATCACGCCGACCGGTATTCGGACCGCCGACGGCGTGGACCACGAAGTAGATGTGATCGTCTACGGCACCGGGTTCAAGGGCACCGAGTTCCTCGCGCCGATGAACATCTACGGCATCGGCGGCCGCAAGCTGACCGACGTCTGGGGTGCGGAAGGCGCGCGGGCCTTCCTCGGGCTGTCTGTGCCGAACTTCCCCAATCTGTTCATGATGTACGGCCCGAACACCAATGTGGGCTCCGGCTCGATCATCTACATGTTGGAATCGCAGGCCCGCTACATCCGTCAGGTGGTGCAGTACCTCACCGACCGGCCCGGCCGTTATCTCGCCGCCCGCGCGCACGCCGAACAGCAGTGGGACGACTGGCTGCAACGGCGGCTGAAAGATACGCCGTGGAACTTCTGCTCCAGTTGGTACCGCAACGCTGCGGGCCGGATCACCAACAACTGGCCGGGGGCCACCGTGCTCTACCGTTGGAAGACAAAGACTTTCGACCTCGCCGACTTCGACGAAGCGCAGGCCGCGGCGCGCTGACCCCGAGTCGACCGCGCCACCGTTTTCAGCCAGGTCTCAGCAAGCGCCCAGTAAACTGGACATCGGTTCGGATCCCGGCAACGGAAGAGGTGCGCGGTGTTGTGGCTACTGATCGTCGTGGTGATCGTGGCGGTGGGCGCCTTCGTCCTCGTGCTGGCCCGGCAGAGCAGGCAGCGCACGGCCGACGCGCTCGCCGACGCGCTGGCCGACGCCCGCCAGGTCAACGAGCGGCTCGGCGGGCAGATCTACAACCTCAGCGGTAGCAATGCGGCGGCCAAGCAGGCCTTGGTCGACGCGTCCGAACGGCATCTCGCCGCCGGGTCGCAGCTGGATCAGGCACGCACGCCCATGCAGGCGCGGTTGGCCAAGCAGACCGCGGTGGAAGGGTTGTATTACATCCGGGCCGCGCGCACTGCGATGGGCATGGATCCCGGGCCCGATGTGCCCGCGCTCGATGGGCAGGACGCCGCGGGCAAGGTCACTGAGCGGCGGGTGGTCGAGCACGAGGGGCGGGAGATCGCGGCCTCGCCCAATCCCTCGTCGGCGACGCCCAACTACTACCCGGGCGGCCGGGTGGCCGGGCGGCCGGTGCCCGCGGGGTGGTACTCCGAGCCTTGGTGGAAGCCCGCCTTGATCGGCGGGGCCTGGGGTATCGGGTCGGCGCTGCTGTTCTCGTCGCTGTTCACCGGGATGGCCGGAGTCGGGTATGACGCGCAAGGGTTCGAGAGCGGGTACGGCGACGGGTATCAGGATGGGCTGGCCGCCGGGGACAGTGCCGGTGGGTACGACGGTGGCGAGAGCGGGGCGGTCGACTCCGGTGGGTACGAGTCCGGCGGTGACACAGGCGGATTCGATGGGGGCTGGGACAGCGGCGGGTTCGACAGCGGCGGCGGGTTCGACGGTGGTGGCGGGTTCGACGGTGGTGGCTTCTGAGACCCGTTGGACGCGTTGGCGAACTGACGGCAAATCTGCCGCGCTTGCCGAGTACTACGGTTAACCCCACCATCATTCGACCTGTTTCCCCGCTTGCCCCCGCGCCGAGCCATGGTGAACGGTTGACGAATGACCATGCAGCGCAAGCGAACCGCAGCCATCGCCGCGGCACTGGTGGCCGTCGGCACGATCACGAGCTGCGGATACGCCACGGACACACCGCCCGCCGCTGACTTTCCGTCCGGCTTCTGGCAGGTGGACGACTACGGCAGCGTGCTTTCCGTGCATGCCGACAAGCTGGAGACCTACCAGTTGACCGCGCTCAGCTGTCTGAAGGACGACACCGCGGTGCGTTCCGGGAGCCAGGGCCGTTTCGTCACCGAGGGCAAGGACGTGCTCACCCTGCGTCCCGGCGGCAGCCCGGACCAGGCCACGCTGCACATCGACGGGTCGCCCGGCGATCGCACGCTCCGCCGCCTTTCCGCCTTACCGCTGTCGTGCACCAGCTCCGTCGTGCCCGCCGCCTTCGACGTCTTCTGGCAGACCTTCCAGGAGCACTACCCTTTCTTCGCGACGAAAGGCGTTGACTGGCAGCAGGTTCGGGATACTTTTCAGCCGCGCGCCGCCCAGGCCGAGCAGCGTGGCGACGATGATGCGCTCTTCGGAGTGCTGCGGGACATGGTCGCGCCACTGCACGACGCACACGTGGTCGTGTCGGCAGGCGACGGCAGGTTCTTCGGCACCGTACGGCCGGGGACAACCGTCCCGAGTCCGCAACTCGACCACCAGGTCAAGGAGTACGTTCAGCATCGCGACCTCCAGCAACACCCGCTGACCGAATACGCCAACGGCCGCATCGGCTATGCCGACCTGCCCGGCCAGAACTACGGCTACCTGCGGCTCTCCGCGTTCAGCGGCTACACCACCGAACGAACCTTCGCCGCCGACAGCGCCGAACTCGACCGCGCCCTGGACGCGATCTTCACCGAGGACCGCCGCATCCGGCTGCGAGGATTGATCCTGGACCTGCGAGTCAACGGCGGCGGCTCGGACAGTCTCGGCCTGCAACTGGCCGCCCGCCTCACCGACCGCCCATATTTCGCATACGCCAAGAAAACCCGAACCCTCGGCCCCCAGCCCCAACGCGTCGAACCCGCGCAAGGCGCATACGCAGGCCCCGTCGCGATCCTGACCGGCGGCTCCACCGTCAGCGCCGGCGAGACCTTCACTCAGGCCATGCTCGAACGCCCCTCCCGCACAACACGAATCGGACAACCAACCCAAGGCGTGTTCTCCGACGTCATGCAGCGCAAACTCCCCGGCCCCGGCCACGAGGACTGGTGGTTCGGCGTGCCGAACGAGGAATTCCTGACCTCCGACCACCGCACCTTCGACGGCACCGGCATCCCACCCGAATTGACCGAGCCGGTCTTCACCGACGAGGAGTTCGCCGAAAACCGCGACTCCGCCTTCGATCGTGCGCTCAGCTGGCTGACCAGCGGCTCTTGACGTCCGACAAGGGCCGTCCGAGGCCAGATACCCCAAGACCACGGAGATCTGGTGGCGTTCATCACTCGCGCCATACCGCCACCAGCTCGCCGTGGCCACGACGATTCCGCTCGCACATCGAAAGCGATGCGGTACCGACGGCCTCGACCCGGTAGACTCCCCGACGTCCCAGTGGCGCACCATCGACACCACCGGGCCAGCCCTCGTAGCTCAGGGGATAGAGCACCGCTCTCCTAAAGCGGGTGTCGCAGGTTCGAATCCTGCCGAGGGCACAATCTCCCCCGCAGGTCAGTGAGGATTTGCGGTGTACTTCTATGCCGACTTGCCACAGTTGTGCCGAATCGCTCGCTTCACCGAGCTGTTCCTGCCCCATCCGCCTCCGAGCCAGTACTCGACGTCCAGAAGCTCAACTCGCTCGTCGTCCAATGTCCCTCGTATCGGCCGACGACCGCATCAGTGCGTTGTTCGGCAGCTTGATCATGAATACATCCGGAACGACAGCGGCGGAAACTGCGCTACGAATCCAACCACTGCTCCCACCTCGGCAAAACACACCGACGAGGAACGCACAGACGCAAACTCGCTGTACAGTCCTCATCCGAATGTGATGTGGTAGATGTCGTGAGCCGACTGAGGGGCCTGAGTAAGCAGGAGCAGGTTGCATGCCAGATTGCTGAACGCGTCTTGGGTGCCGTGGCCGAGCCCTGGGACGTCGATGGCCGGAACGGTGCCGTCGATGCCATGCTCGCACTCGCAGATGGGAGAAGAGCAGCGTTCGAGGTGACAGTGCTCGCAGCTGCTGGGGCAATTCAAACCGATGCCCTGCTCTACGCCGACGACAACAGTTGGCCCCTGCCCGGCGCGTGGACGTGGACGATTCGAGTCGGCGACCCCTCAGACATCCCACGCCTGCGGAACTCGTATCAAAATATTGCGCTGGCATGTGAGGCAGCAGGCGTCGAGCGACCGCAGGAACTGATCTGGCATCGCCGGACCTCCGACTCCGACCTGCGCTGGCTCGTCGAGGAATCGACCTCACAAATGTTCGGGCACAGCACGGTACCAGCGGTGGACGGTGAGAAAGTTCGTTCCGCGATGCTGGTTCCCAGGGGGCGCGGTGGCGCTGTAGATGTCTCGCTCGAAGGTTTGCGTGGAGCTTTACAGCAGGCGTTCGGAGAACATCATCTGCCGCGTCACATCGAAAAGCTCTCCCGAGCCGACGCGGACGAACGTCACCTTTTCATTCCAATCCATTTCAGTGCACTGCCGTTTCCTGTTGCTGATGGACTGAGGCGCGGCGAGGCGATTCCTCCTGAGCCGCCGCCGTTGCCGGAAGAGATCACTCACTTATGGCTCGCACCGTCGTTCTCGCGACGAGTACTCCTGTGGAGTAATACAGGATGGAGCTACCACAACCAGTACGACAATTGAGTCCTTTCACGGCGTCGCTATGCGGCAGCGGAACATCCCGTCAGTAACATCAAGCGCGAGGGTTTCATGTGTATCCGGCGGGCTCACTACCGTTGGTCGCCCTCCAGTGTGTCGTTGTTTTCGTGACCGGGACCGGCGACAGGCACTTGCGGTTCGTCGATTGGTCGGCGCTCCCTCGCTCTCATTGACTCTGGGTGCGCTGCCCGGTACCGAGCCGATCACGGCGTCTATCTCAGTCTGCTGACGAGGTAGACCGGCCGTGGGAAACCGACCAAACGCCCCGCTCATGAGCGAATGCCCGATCGCGAGGCGCGATTCAGCAGCCCGGCGGCTTCCAACGTCGATAGTGCGGCTTCCTTCTGCCTGCACCGAACAGACTCGCTATGCAAGTGAATCTGCGAAAGTCGTTGTGCCTGGACCGTATTAAGCGGGCCAGGGTCGAACCCACAGTGGTCGTAATAGGGATAAGAGTTCGGGTCGTCTGAGCCGTTCTCGAAGCGCACAGCTATACGCACCGTGTCGAAATCGACGTTCATCCAGTAACCACCACCGGCAGGTCCGGCCTCGCGAAGCCGGACGGTATCGCGAACTCGGGGTGAGGATCCAGATTCAGTCTGTACTGACTCGGTCACCCGTGAACGCCGCTTGGCCATGTAGCCAACGATGGTTGTGCAGCACGTATCCCTGGCCTGGTTCAAGGCTGAAGCGGAGGGGGTGCCGTTTGATCGCCGCTGCGAGCACAGGCAGATAGCGCGTGATCTCCGGTGAGTATTTGGCCAATCGGTCAGTGCGGTATCGAACCCGTATCCGTCCGCCTTGGGCGTGCTCGAAGACCGAGCCTAGATATCCTGACGCACCGCCGAAAAGCGCTGTGCGTGGCTGAGATAGCACGTGTGCCGCTTCGGGTGTTGCGACGCCCAGCGACCGGTACCACCTCCGGAGAGTATGCATTGCGTTGGCTCTTGACCAACGCAATGCATACCACTAGAAGACTGGCCGTGGACCCTGCCAAGCGGCGTTCCACGGTCACGGGAATTTGTTGCCTGATACCCAGAAGACGGCTCGGATCGATGCTGGCCTTGGCCGCATGCGGCGGAGATGATCGATATACCGATCAATTGCCATCGAATGCCCCTGAGATCGTTTTATGAATCATCGATGACGTGATCGAACCGGCATCGGCCACGAGCAACTCGGCGGTCTGTGCGTACCCGTCAGCGGGTCAATAGCGTGCGGATGGCTTGGGTGACGGTGGCGGGGGATTCTTCGGCCATGAAGTGGCCGGAGGTGACGGTGGTGTGGGTGAGGTTGGGGGCCCAAGCTTTCCAGAGGGATTGGGCGTCGAAGCCTAGGGCGGCGCCCCAGTCTTGTTGGAGGACGGTGACCGGCATGCGGAGGTGGTTGCCTGCGGTGCGGTCGGTGCGGTCGTGGTCCAGGTCGATGGTGGCGGAGGCTCGGTAGTCGGCGACGATGCTGGGGATGGCGGCGGCGGAGGCGCGCAGGTAGGCGGTGCGGAATTCGGGTGGGATGGCGGCGGGGTCGTGGGTCCAGGTGTCGAGGAAGTGAGCGAAGAAGAGGTCGGGGGTGGCGGCGATCATTTTTTCGGGGAGGCCGGGGGGTTGGGCCATGAGGTAGAGGTGGAAGCCGACGGCGGCGGTGACGCCGTGCATGACGTCCCACATGTCGAGGGTGGGGAGGACGTCGAGTGAGGCGAGGTGGGTGATGGTGTCGGGGTGGTCGAGGCCGGCGCGGATGGCGACGAGGGCGCCGCGGTCGTGGCCGGCGAGGGCGAAACGATCGTGGCCGAGGGTGCGGGCCAGGGTGACGATGTCCGCGGCCATGGTGCGCTTGGCGTAGGTGGTGCCGTCGAGGTCGGCGGGCTTGTCGCTGTCGCCGTAACCACGCAGGTCGGGGCAGATGACGGTGTGGTCGGCGGCGAGGTCGGCGGCGACGTGGCGCCACATCAGATGGGTTTGCGGGAAGCCGTGCAGCAGCACGACGGGGCTGCCGGAACCGCCGACGGCGACATTGAGTTCGACCTGGTCGGCGACGGCGATCCGCTGGTAGTCGAATCCGGTAATCTTCGGTGCCATGAGGTGTCCTTCCGATGTTCGTTGGTGACGGTGGACAGTCTTTTCTCGCGCACTCAGCAACTGGTCAGCAGCGACTGAGTACGGCGTCGGCGGGCGCGTGGCGCAGCTGAGCTTCGGTGTGCTCGGGCCCATCGGTGCCGAGCGCGCCGGGACGCCGCTGCCGCTGAAGGGGCCGAAGCACCGCGCGGTGCTGGCGCGGTTGCTCGTCGCACGAGGGCGCATGGTCACGGTGGATCAGTTGATCGACGATCTGTGGGAACGACCGCCGCGCGGCGCGCTTGGCGCGATCCAGACCTTCGTCGCCGAGCTGCGGCGGGTGCTGGAGCCTGACCGCGCACCACGCACACCGGCGCAGGTGCTGGTGACCGTCGCGCCGGGCTACGCGTTGCGCACCGAACCGGAAGCGGTAGACGCCGACCGATTCGAGGCCGCCGTCGCGCGGACCGCAGAGCTGCTCGCCGCGAAACAGTTCGAGCGCGCATTGACGATGGCCGATGTGGCGGCCGCACTGTGGCGCGGCCCTGCCTATGCGGAATTCGCCGAACAGGGCTGGGCGCGTGCCGAAGTCGACCGGCTCGACGGGTTGCGACTGCTGGCCGTCGAACAGCGGGCCGCCGCGCTGATCGAGCTCGCACGGCCCGCCGAGGCCGAATCGGCGCTCAATGCCCTGCTCACCGAACATCCATTGCGCGAACACGCCTGGCAGCTGCTCGCTGTCGCGCTCTATCGCTCCGGCAGGCAGAGCGACGCGCTCGCCGCCTTGCGCCGCATCCGTCACCTGCTGCGCACCGAGTTGGGCACCGACCCAGGACCTGAACTCCAGCGGGTGGAGGCGGACATCCTGGCGCACGCGCCTCAGCTGCTTTCCTCGGCCCCACCCGCCCGAACCTCGCCGCCCGGAAAGGATTTCGTCGGGCGTCGACAGGAGTTCGCCGCCATACAGCACGTCGCGAACGACGTTGCCCGGCACGGCCATACCCGGCTGGTGCTACTGGCCGGCGAGGCCGGCGCCGGTAAAAGCGCTCTCGCCGAACAGGTTTCGTCCGCGCTGACCGACGCTGGCTGGATCGTCGCGCGTAGCGAGAGCCCGGCCGACCTCGGCGTTCCACCGGGCTGGGCCTGGACCAGGATCCGCACGGCGCTTAACTCCGCGGGCACAGCACACGGTGACGAGCGTCCTTCGGTGAACAGCGACGAACGTCCGGCCGTCCCGAACAACGAAGGCGCACCGGCGGATCCGGTGGAGGCGCGCTTCCTATTCCATCGTGCCGCGGCCGACTATCTGGCGTCGGCGGCGCGACGCGCGCCAGTTCTGTTGGTGTTCGACGACATACACAACGCCGGTTCGGAGACCCTCGATCTGCTCTCCGTGCTCGTCACCAGCGGTATCGAGGCACCGGTGCTGATATTGGCGACGTACCGCAGCACCGACATCACCGCCGAACTCACCGCCGCGCTGGCCAAGATGGCACCCGCCGAGCCGGTTCGCGTGTACCTGAGCGGCCTGCCCGAAGACGACACCGTCGCGCTGGTTCGGGCGATCGCCGGGCCGGATATCGCCGAGCACGATGGCCACCGAATCCACCGGCGCGGCAACGGCAATCCGTTCTTCGTTCGCGAACTGGCTCGGCTGCTCCGCGACGAGGGGTCCGACGCGCTCGACACCGTCCCGGCCGGTGTCCGCGAGGTCATTCGGCATCGCATGGCGACGCTGCCGCAGTCCGCGCAGACCCTGGTCCAGCAGGCCGCCGTACTCGGTGAGGAGGTCGACCGCGAAATCCTCATGGATCTGGCGGATGACGCAGCGGGCGCCCTCGACGACCTCGAGACCTCGCTGACGGCAGGGCTGTTCACCGAATCGCCGGACGGATCGCTGCGATTCACCCACACGCTGGTCCGCGACACCGTATACCGCGACATCAGCGGTCCGCGCCGGGCCCGCTGGCACGGCGAGACCGGTGCGCTACTCGAAAAGGTAGGTGTCGCAGACGTTTCCGTCCTCGCGCATCATTTCGTCCGCGCGAACAGCCGGACCACCGCCGCGAGCGCGGCCAGGTACGCCGGGGCCGCGGCGGTCGCGGCGGAACGGGGGTTCGCTCTCACCGATGCGGTGCGGCAATGGCGCGCGGCCCTCGACGCCTTCGACCGGATGTCCCGACCCGATCCGGCCGCGCGACTCGACGCGATCACCGGACTCGCTCGCACGTTCGCGGTCACCGGTAACTTGGCCGAGGCCAGGCACTACCGCGGGCTGGCCATCGCACAGGCGGGACAGTGGGCCGATCCGGTGCAGGCCGCCCGCGTGATCAGCGCATTCGACGTCCCCGCCATCTGGACCAGCAACGACAACCCCGACCTCGCCCGCGACATCGTCACGGCCGCCGAGCGCGTCCTCGCCGAGCTGCCCGCCGACCAGCGCGTGCTGCGCGCCGGACTGTGCACGACCGTCGCCCTCGAACTGCGCGGCGCCAACGACGACCGCGGGCTACTCGCCGCCGAAGAAGCCGAGGCGATCGCCAGGGAGCTCGGCGACCCCGCCTTGCTGTCATTCGCCCTCAACGGCCGTTTCATGCATACCTTTCAGCGCACCGGACTCAGCGCGGAACGAGCTCGCATCGCCGACGAACTCATCGCGGTCGCACGACGCCATCGGCTGGTCACCTTCGAAGTCCTGGGTAACTTGATCGGCATCCAATCAGACTGTGCTGCAGCAGATCTCACTTCCGCCGACGCACACGCGGCGGCCGCCGACCAGCTGGCCACCGAATACGAGCTACCGGTGGTCGGCGTCTTCACCCACTGGTACACCGCACTGCGCACCGCACTCACCGGCACCCACCACGCCGCCGAGACCGCCTATCGCACCGCAGCCAGAATGCTCACCGGCAGCGGCATGCCCGGCGTGGAACAGGGCCTGCTCCCCCTCGCACTGCTGTGCTTGCGACTCCAACACCGACTGCCGCCCGGCGACGACACGGCAACCTTGGGCCCATACGAACCATGGGTCCGCCCGATCGCCTTGTTGGACAACGGCCTTCGCGACGAAGCCGCCGTCGCCCTGCGAGAAGTCCCCGACTCCCCACGCGACCTGCTGCTCGAACTACGCATCTGCCTCGTCGCCCGCGCCGCCCACCCGCTCGGCGACACATCGACCATGCGGCGTTGCTACGACCAACTCCTGCCCGCCGCAACCGAACTCGCCGGCGCGGGCAGCGGCCTGATCACCCTGGAACCGGTCGCCTACTACCTCGCCGAACTGGCCGCCGCCCTGGGCGATCCAGCAGCCGCCGCCGCGCACCGGCAGCAAGCTCTCGACCTCACCCATCGAGTCCGCTCGCCCCATCTCAGCGCGGCCGTCACCGCACCACTGACCAGCACAGCGGTGAGCTCAGCCGAGTAGACCCTTGCGACGGCCGAGCCCCGCGATGCGCGACAGCGACCGGGCACCCGCGCAGAGTACGGTGAGTTTGCTTATAGTTCGCCATACCTCGAATGTGTTACCTACACAGCTGTCATGAGCCGCTCCTCAACTGGTCGCCGATATAGCACCAAGGAGAAGTCTTCGATGCGCATCAATCGTGGTTGGAAGAGTTCGGTGACCCTGGCCTTGGTCTCGGCAAGCGTCCTGCTCGGGCTACAGGCCGCTCCGGCCGCCGCGGAAACTGCGGGGCTGCTGATCTCGTCGACTCCGCAGGCCGACGGCTGGCGGCCGATGCCGAACGGGTCGGTCATCACCTATTGGATGGCCGGGTCGGACGGCACGCCGCAGCGGGCCAGCGGGGCGTTGTTCGTGCCGGAGGGCACGCCGCCGCCGGACGGGTGGCCGGTGATCGCGTTCGATCACGGGACCACCGGTCTCGGCCGCGGGTGCGGTGGCGAGTCCGATCCGCGCACGGCGCCGAACTCGCACTGGCATACCGAGGAAGACGACATCATGCTGCGCCTGGTCGATCAGGGGTTCGCGGTGGTGGCGCCCGACTATCTCGGACTCGGCCTGTTCGACACCGGACCGCACCCGTATCTGGAGCTGAAGACCGAGGCGACCGCCACCATCGATCTGCTGCGCGCCGCCCGCTCCGCGCACCCCGAGCTCTCGCGCACCTGGGCCGCGCTGGGGCTCTCGCAGGGTGGTCAGGCCGCGCTGGGCGCCGGACACCTCCAGGCGAGTTACGCCCCGGACCTCGACTACCGCGGCACCATCGCGATCGACCCGGAGTCCGATGTCGAGAAGGTGCTGCCCATCGCGGGTCCCACCATTCCGACGGTGCCGGGCACTGCGGAGACGCTCGGCTTCGTGACCAGCATTTTCGCCGGCTTCCGAGCCGCGCGCCCCGACATCGACTTCGACCAGTATCTGAGCCAGGCGGGGCGGACGCTGCTCGATGAGATCGGCACCATGTGCAAGCCGGAGATCGAGGCGCGGGTAGATGGTGTCGGCATCGGTGAGCTGCTGTCGAAGCCGTTGTCCGACAGTCGTGTCCGGGCCGCCTACGAGTCCTACCTGACGGTGCCGACCAGCGGCTACGACGACCCGATCCTGTTGCTGCTCAACGTCACCGATACGACGGTCCCGTCCCCGCTGCACGCGGCACTTGCCGCTCAGTTCGCCGCCAACGGCGTCGACTTCCAGACGGTCACGGGCACCGGGACGCACACGCAGCTCAACCCCCAAATGTGGTCCGCCATCGACGCTTTCCTGACTCGTGTCAGGTAGCAGACCCGCCTGGCGAGAATCCGTTGGAACCTGACGATCGAGCTACTTCTCGCGGACCGGAGCGGCGCTTAGCGTCGTAATCACCGACGAGAAGGAGACTTTCGATGCTCGCACAGTTCGTACTGTTCGACGGATTCGACCCGCTGGACGTGCTCGCGCCCTACGAGTTGCTCGGTGCAGGCGGCATGATCACCGGCGGGTCACTCCAGGTCGAGCTGGTCTCCGCGGAGGGTGCGCGGGAGGTACCCAGCGGGGTACACCCGGTGTCGCTGCGAGCCACCGGCCCGCTCACACCGGACCGCGCGGACCTGGTGATCGTGCCAGGCGGGATGGGTCGTATGCCCACGGACGCGGAGGACTATCGGGACGACAGCGTGCTCACCGTCCTCGTCCAAGCCCTCGACACCGAGCTGTCCGACCTGCTCAAAGCGGCAGTGGCCCGGCCCGAGCTCACCGTCGCGACCGTCTGTGGTGGCTCACTGTTGCTCGGGTTCGCCGGTCTGCTGACCGGCCGCCCGGCAACCACACACGCTTTAGGCATGGCGGCTCTCGCGCGCACCGGCGCTCAGGTGGTGAACGCCCGCGTCATCGATGATGGTGACCTGATCTGTGGTGCCGGCGCCACCTCGGGTCTGGACGTGGGCCTGTACCTACTGGAACGCGAACTCGGCCCCCAGGTCGCACACGCCGTGGAGCAGCTGATCGCCTACGAACGTCGCGGAACCGTCTGGCGCAAAACGGGTTCCGTACCGGTCGCCGCCTGATCCGCCGGTAGGCGACACCGGCCGCTGCTTGTTCTTTGCCGACACCCGGAGCCCGGCGAGCCAGCCCGGGTCGTAAGCCCCGCGGCGAGTTGCTCAGCGGGCGACAACCCGGATGGTCTTCAACTCCGAATCCGCGGGATCGGGCACATTCATGCCCGCATCGATGCCGGAGCGCAGGTACTCGATGACGGCGTCATCGATCTGTTCACCGGGCAGGATCACCGGTATTCCCGGCGGGTACGGGGTGACCTGCTCGGCCGCGATCCGGCCCGCCGACTCGGCGAACGGAACGGTGTCGACGGGGCTGAAAAAGGCGTCCCTGGGCAGCATCACGGTCTCCAGCTGCAGTTCGTCCGGTGCGGGCAGCCGGATTTCCGGGGCGGTGTGCCCGTCGTGCTGGTCTCGCCATGCGCTGAGCGCGTCGACCAAGCCGTCGATCGTCGCCTCGTCGTCGGCGAACGACAATGTCGCCTGGATGCGGCGGTGGTCGCACAGCCCCATATCGATGCGCCGGTTCTCCCGCAGCCAATCGGCGACCTGGTAACCGCTTGCGCCGGTGGCGGATACGTCCATCAGTACCTGCATGCGGTCCAGGTCGTGCGAGGCCTCGACACCGAGCAGCGCGTCCTCCATCACCTCGATGTCCGGTATCGCGGCGAGTTCGGCCCTGGCTCGATCGGCGAGTTTCAGTGCGTTGCCGAGCAATTCGTGTCCTTGCTCGACCATCTGCCTGCGCCATCCGTCGATGGCCGAGTACAGCAGGACATTCGGGCTGGTCGTCATCAGCAGATCCGCACACGAGCTGAGGTGTTTCGCGTCGATCAGATCACCCTGGTGGTGGAAAACCGAGCCCTGTTCGAAGCCCGCCCCCATCTTGTGCACGCTGACCACGCAGACGTCCGCACCGACATCCATCGCCCAGGTCGGCAGATCGGCATGGAACGGCAGATGCGCGCCCCAGGCCTCGTCGACGATCAGCGGTTTGCCACGCTCGTGGCACACCTCGACGATTCCCGCGAGATCCGCACAGGTGCCGTACGGACTGGGGCTCACGATCAGCGCTCCCGCCGCGTCCGGATGCTCCTCCCACGCCTTGCGCACCTGCTCCGGCGACGGCGGATGCGAGAAGTGCCGCTCGGCGTCCCATCGCGGCGTTATCCAATGGGGTTGGACGCCGGAGAAGATCAGGCCCGCGATGATGGATTTGTGACTGTCCCGCGCCACGAGCAGGCCGTCTTTGCTGCCACCGGCGACCGACATCATCGCGGCCTTCACCGACAGCGAGCTGCCACAGGTGGAGAAGAACGCCGTCTCGGCGCCTACCGCGTCGGCCATCAATTCCTCAGCATCCTGCAGATAGCCACCGCGGGAGAGCCGATCGTCGAGTCCGGGGCCGGCCAGCACGTCGGAGCGGAACGCGTCCGCGCCGAGCGCGTCGAGAACGCGCTGGTCAGTGCCTCGCCCCTGGCGGTGGCCCGGCGGGGTGAAGCCGTAACGGCCGAGTCGGTGGTACTCGGCCAGAGCGTCTACAAGCGGTGCCTTCGAGTGATCCACGCTGATCGAGTACCCACGGCCCGGGACAGCACACTCCGGGCTACGTCCCCGTTTTTCGGTAACCACGAAAGGATGGTCTCGCCGGATCGGCCACGACGGACGACGATGGAGGTGTGGCAGGACACTTTGTTCCCGTCCCGGGGTGGTTCGCCTGGGAAAACCAGGATTGCGGCGTCGCGGTCGCGGATATCGACGGCGACGGAGACACCGATGTCGTGGTGTTCATGGTGGACAACCCGGAGGGGCAGAACGCGGGTTTCTACCGGGTCGGCTCGCGGTTCACGGCCGACGGCACGGTGGCCGCGTGGGGGCCGTGGCTGGAGGTGCCGGAGTGGTTCGGCTGGGAGAACCAGGGCGCGGGCATCGCCCTAGCCGATCTCTCCGGCAACGGCAGACTCGACCTGGTCATCTTCCTGGTCGACAACCCGCCGGGCCAGAATCAGGGCTACTACCGGATCGGTCGCGACCTGGCCGCCGACGGCACGGTGACCGGCGGCTGGACGCCGTGGTTGCCGGTGCCGGACTGGTTCGGCTGGGAAAACCAGGGCGCCGATATCTGTCTCACCGTGCTCGACGGACAACCGGTGCTGATCCTGCTCACCGTGGACAACCCGCCCGGCCAGAACAGCGGTCAGTTCCGGCTGGCGAAGGGCCTGGCGGCGGACGGGTCGGTGGCCGAGTGGACACCGTGGCTGGCGGTGCCCGACTGGTACGGCTGGGAAAACCAGGGCGCGGGGCTCGCGGTCGCGGATCTGGACGGTGACGGTCGGCCCGAGCTGATCGTGTTCACGGTGGACAATCCGGTTGAGGGCAATGTCGGGGTGTACACCATCGGCTGGGGGCTGGACGGCTCCGGTCACGCGGTCGACGGGTGGAGCGGCTGGTCCACGGTGCCCGCCTGGGGTTTCACCGAAAACCAAGGTGCGGCAACGACTTTGCTCACCCGGCCGGATGCGCCGCCGGAGCTGGTCGTCTGCACGATCGACGCGCTGCCCGGCCAGAACGCGGGCTACCTGCGGGTGGTCGAGCTGGAGACCGACCTGACGCACGCCGCGCACATGGGCGTGTGGCGGATCCTGGATTTCGGTACCGAGATCAATCCGGTGCACGCAGCGCTGCTGCACACCGGCGACGTGTTGTTCTTCGCGGGCTCGGGCAACGACCCCGATCGGCACCACGCACACGACTTCCGCACGCGCGTATGGCATTACCCGAACCCGGGACTGGACTCGGTGGATACCCCGATCGACCTGTTCTGCGTCGGCCAGGCCATGCTGCCGGACGGCAGGCTGCTCGCCGCGGGCGGCACCGAACGCTACGACCCGTTCTACGGCCTGCCCGACGCGCTGATCTTCGACCCCGCCGCGCTGTCCTGGAACCGCATGCCGGACATGGCTTTCGGCCGCTGGTACCCCTCGCTCGTCACGTTGCCGGACGGCAACGTGGTCTCGGTGTCCGGCCTCGGCGCCGACAATTTCCTCTCGGTGGTGCCCGAACTCTTCGACACCGTGACCGAGACCTGGTCGCAGCTGCCGGTCCCCGGACCCATCCCGATGTACGGCCACCTGATCCTGCTGGCCGACGGTCGCCTGTTCTACACCGGCGGCCAGTACGGCGGCAACAACGGTATGCGGCCGTCGATCTGGGATCCGGCGACCGGCGCGACCACCGAGGTGCCCGGCCTCGCCGATCCGGGCTCGCGCAACCAATCCGCCAGCGTGCTGCTGCCACCCGCGCAAGAGCAGCGGGTGATGATCCTCGGCGGCGGCGGATTCGATATGCACAGTCCCGCACCGGCTTTGGCCGACACGCGGATCGTCGACTGCTCCGGGCCGACCCCCGCCTACCAGCCGGGCCCGCCGATGGACCACGCCCGCATGCATCTGAGCGCGGTCATCCTGCCGGACCGGACCGTGCTGGCCACGGGCGGCTCGGGCATGGAGGAGATGGCGCACGCCGCGCCGCCGCACGCCGAGATCTTCGACCCGGCGGCGGGTCGCTGGATGCACACCGCGAAGTGCCGCGTTCCCCGGCTCTACCACTCCGTCGCCCTGCTCACCCCGGACGGCAAGGTGATCACCGCGGGCTCCAATCCGGCCCGTAAGACCGAAGAGCTGCGGATCGAAATATATTGGCCGCCCTACCTTTTCCAGGGCGATCGGCCCGGTCTGCAGCTCGGCGCGGAGGCGGCGGCCTACGGTGCGACGATCACCGCGACCAGCGCCGCGGCGCTGCGGGAGATCAACCTCGTCCGCCCCTGCGCGTGCACCCACTCCTGCGACAACGAACAACGCCTGGTCGACCTCGAATTCACCAGCGCCGCACCGGATTCGCTGACCATCACGATGCCGGACAACCCCGCGCTCGCGCCGCCGGGCTGGTACCTGATCTTCGCCGTCGACCCCCGTGGCGTGCCCTCGCTCGGCCGCTGGCTGCGCCTCGGCTGACCGTTCCCGGGACACGCCGACCGGGCCGCCCGCTGTGAGGTGGCCCAATGGTGGCGGTGTTTGCGGCAAGTAGCGCCATGGTCGTCGTAAGGTACCGGCATGGTGCCCACCGAGAAGTCCGAGTTGGTGCAGTCGATCGTCGAGCCGTATCTACTGGACGGGACCAGGCAGTACAGCCGCACCGACGTCGCCGAGCAGGCGGGAACCACCACGGCACTGACCAAGCGCCTGTGGACCGCCCTCGGCTTCCCGGCCGGGCTGGACGACGACGCCGTCGACTACACCGACGCCGACATCGCCGCGCTGCGCAACTTCCGCAACCTGAACGTGCTGGCCTCCGCCGACTCACGGCAGCAGGCGGCGACCGCGCGCACCCTCGGCCAGGGCATGGCACGGCTCGCGGAGTGGCAGGTCGACCTGGTGCTCGCCGAGATCGGCGAGCGCATCGCCGCGGCCGACCCCGGCGCCGACCCCGAGGACACCGTGCGCACCGCCACCGAGGGCGCCATCGCGACCCTCGAACAGCTCAACACCTACGCCTGGCGCCGCCACCTCGCCGCCGCACTCTCGCGGTCGCTCGATCCGGGCACCTCCGCCGGGGAGACCGTGCGCGAGCTGGCGGTCGGCTTCGCGGACATGGTCGGCTACACGCGATTGACCAGGCACCTGCACCCCGACGAGCTCTCGCTGCTGCTGGAGTCGTTCGAATCCACCACGACCGCCGCGATCACCGAGAACGGCGGCTGGGTGGTCAAGAACGTCGGTGACGAGGTGATGTTCGCCGCGAACAGCGCCGCCAACGCGGCCCGCATCGCGCTGGCCATCCAGGAGTCCACCATGATGGTCGGCGGCACCCCGGAACTGCGCGTCGCCGTGGCCTATGGCGCGGTGCTGCAACGGTTCGGCGACCTGTACGGCTCGGTCGTGAACATCGCGTCCCGGCTCACCGGCGTCGCCAGGCCCGGCACGGTACTCATCGACGACGAGGCCGCGGCGGCGCTCGACGGCGAGCCGGAGTTCGCGATCAAGAACCTGCGCAGTGTCCGCGTCCGCGGCTTCAACCGGCTGCGCCCGCACGTACTGCGGCGCAACGAGAAGAACCACTGAGCACCGCTGCTCGCGCGGCGCAGGCCGCGACCTAAGCTCGTCCCAGTGGAAATGGACTGGTCCGAGCTGCGCGCGCGATTCCTTGTCGAGGAAGACGAGGCGATCCTGGCCTTGCACAAGCCCGCGGGAATCTCGGTCACCGGCGAGCGGCACGACACCGACCTCGTCGAGCTGGCCGCCGCGGCGGGCGAGAAGCTCTATCCGGTGCACCGCATCGACAAGGTGACCTCCGGACTGGTGTTGCTGGCCAAGGAACTCGGCGCGCACGGCCAGTTGACCAGGCAGTTCAACAAGCAGACCGCCGAAAAGGCCTACCTCGCCATCGTGGCGGCGGGTCAGCTGCCCGACACCGGGACGATCGACCTGCCGCTGAGCGTCGGGCGCAAGAACCGGGTCCGCATCGCGGCGCCGCGCGAGAGCATTCGGCGCGACGCGAATCGCTGGTTCGTCGCCGACGCCGATCTGCTCGATACCAAGAACTATCCATCCCGCACCGAGTTCGCCACGGTGCTGCGCCGCGACGACTACGCGGTGCTCGCGCTGCGCCCGATCACCGGGCGCCGCCACCAGATTCGGGTGCAGCTGGCCTGGATCGGCCACCCCATCGTCGGCGACCCGCTGTTCGACAAGACAGGCGCGCACGAACGCGCCTATCTGCATTCGTGGCGGCTCGGCCTGACGGCGGACTGGCGGACCCCGCCGGAACTCGCGCTGGCGGCGACACCCGACGCGGACTTCTGGCGTCCGATCCACGCCGAGCCGAACGAACCCGCCGACCTACTGCGCCGCGCGAGCGAGTTGCTGCGCGGCGATTAGGTCAGTGCGGCCACTCCGGCGACCGGCCGAGCATCGCGACGATCCGGTCCAGCCGATCCGCGCTCGATGACGGCACCTGCGGCCCGAACGCGGCGCCGGGAGCCAACCGTAGCTCGCCGCCGGGGACGGCCTCGGCGACCGGGAACGCGGCATCGAGCAGTTCGTCCTCGAACCGCACCGGCAACCCCAAAGTCTTTGCCACATCCCAGGAATGCACGACGTAGTCGATGAAGTGGAAGCTCACGGCCTGGGTGCCGGAGAACTCGAAGTCGGTACTGAACTCCACCAGCGGAACCTTCCGGTCGAGCACGCCTGGTTCGGCGAACGCCGCGATCACGTGCTCAGCGGCGGTTCGATAGCTCGCCACCGGATCCGCGCCGAGCGGACGCACCTTCCACTGGACCGGGTCGGCGTCGCCGCGGGATGCGGCGGCGAATCCGTAGTGCTGGGCGATCATGTGCGTCAACAGGCCGTGCAGCGTCCAATCGGCACACGGCGTCGGCTTGTTCAGGTCCGCGCCGGTCAGTTGCTCGACCAGGCCGATGCTCGTCCGCACCGCCCGCTCGTGCAACGCGATGAGGTCGACGGTGCTCATCAGCGCGTCGAGGGTGCGCAGTTCCGCGCTGGTATCCGAATCGGTCGCCATCTGTGGCTGCTCTCTACTAGGGCCAAATAATAAGTACGCACCTATCGTATGCGTCTGCTTATCATCTGCCAAGCAGTATTTTCTACCCATGCCGCAAGCTCATCGTCCCGATCTCGCCGCGATGATGGCCCCACTCATGCGGGCGCTCATGGCGGCGGAACTGCCTGTGCTCGAACGACATGGACTGTCCATGTGGGGCTACGCGGTGCTGCTCGGGCTCGGTAAGGAGCCCGTGTACACCCAGGCCGCGCTGGCCAAGTCGATCAATGCCGACAAGACCCGCATCATCGCGGTGCTCGACGAGCTGCAACAGGGCGGGTTGATCCGGCGCGAACCCGATCCGGCGGATCGGCGCGTCAATCTCGTGTCGATCACCGCGACCGGCCGTGGTCTGCGCGACCGGGTGCAGGCCGATATCCAAGACGTGGAAAATCGCCTGCTTTCGCAGTTGCCCGCGGCGGATCGGCGCGTCTTCCTGCGCTCGCTGCAAGCCCTGGCGGCGCACGTCGAAGAACAGTCGCCGTGAGCACGCACACAGACCGCCGCGCAGGTTTCCGCCGGTGGTGAGCCTCATGGCGACGCGTAACACGCAGGTCAACTAGCCTTATTACGTGCCGCGCACGGGAGGCGGGCACACTCTGACGCAACGGAGCGATCCCCCAGAGAAAGCGAACGCCGATGATCCTGGTGGCCCAGGTCAGCGACACACATTTCGATCTCGGCGCCCGCAACGCCGAGCGGGTCGAGCAGGTCATGACCTTCCTGAGCGGCCTGCGCCGCAGGCCGGACGCGATTCTGGTGACCGGCGACGTCACCGACGGGGGCAAGCCCGATCAGTACGCCCAGGCCAGGCTCGCGTTCGACATCGACATTCCGGTGTACGCCATCCCCGGCAACCACGATGACCGCTCCGCCTTTCGCGGCACGCTGCTCGGCGAGCCGGCCTCGACCGCGCCGATCAACCACGCCCACCGGATCGGGGATCTGACCGTCGCACTGCTGGATTCGAGCATTCCCGGCGAACCGAGCGGCCGGCTCGCCGACGAGACCTACACCTGGCTACACGACGTGCTCGCCACAGCCCCGGCCGACAAACCGGTGTTGCTCGCCCTGCATCACCCGCCCGCGTATCTGTTCAGCCCGATCGTCGACGAGATCTCGCTGCAGGAGCCGGAGAAGTTCGCCGAACTGGTCGCCGGTGACAAGCGCATCGTCGCGGTGCTCACCGGGCACGCGCACTCCGCGGCGACAACGACATTCGCGGGGCGTCCGCTGCTGGTCGCGCCGAGTACCGCGTCGGTGCTCGGCGGCGTCTGGGAGCTGGACCTGCCCGACCATGTGATGGACTACGCACCCGACCCCGCCGTCGCACTGCACATGATCGATGAAAAGCACAGCCTGACAACGCATTTCCGCTCCATCCCGATGGGTGGCTGGCTCGGCGTCGCGCCGAACTGAGGTGTGCAGGGCCGTTTAGCCGCCTTGGGTCCGGGCAGTCGAGGGATGACAGTTCCCCTCGATTCGAAGGAACTCCGATGACCGATCTCGCCGCTTCTGTAGTGCGCAGCACCTTCGCCGTGGGGGCCAAGCTGCGCCATGCCAGGGTCTTCCACCCCGACGGCCTGCACCTATCCGGGCGGCTGCACGCGGAAAGCGAGTACGAGCATCTGTTCGGCACGGGTGAGCGTGCCGTGATCGCGCGCCTGTCGAAGGGGGCGGGCACGCCGGGCAGCCTGCCGGACGTGCTCGGCTTGGCGTTCCGGGTGCTGGATCGCCAGGACGAGCCGTGGGATTTCGCGCTGGCCACCACCGGCGGCGGACCGCTGAGCAAATTCCTGATCACACCCGCTCGCGGCTGGGCCAGCGCCCGATACGGCAGCCTGATGCCCTATCGGGTCGGAAAAACCGCGCCGCTGTGGTTTTTCGCCGAACCGGACACCGGCCAGCCGACCGCCGCGTCGCTGGCGGAGCTGACCGAGCACCTGCGCGAGCAGCCGATCTCGTTCACCCTGCTGGCGAGCGGGGTGACCGGGGCGACCATGCGCCTGGCCGAGTTGACGCTGCGCCCATCGGAGTCCGCCGACCATCGGACGGACTACTTCGACCCGATGCTCAACCACCCGGACGGCGTGGAACTGCTGCCCAGGATCGTCGGCAAGGTGCGGGAATTCGCGTACTCGGGCAGCCGAACCGGTCGCGGCGAGGGCGCGTGAGGGTAGTCAGCGCCGCAACGCCCGTTCGCGGCGATAGGCGGCGGGCGTCGCGCCGGTCCAGCGCTTGAACGCGTAGATGAACGTCGAGGATTCCGCGTAGCCGAGCCTGATCGCGACATCGCTCACCGAAAGCGGTGTCGCGGTGAGCATCTCCTCGGCCAGCGCGCGGCGCACCTCGTCGAGCAGCGCGCGGTAGCTGGTGCCCGCGGCGTCGAGGTGGCGGCGCAGCGTGCGCGTGCTCATATTGAGATCGCGTGCGACGGAGTCGATCCCGGGCGGCGCGGTGAAGCCGTCGGCGCCGCCGGGGACCAGGCGTTCGCGCACCTCGGCGGCGATGCCGGTGCGGGCCCGGCGGCGATCCACCAGCTCCCGGCACTGGGTCAGGCACATGGCCCAGGTCTGCTCGTTCGCCTGCGGCAGCGGCTGTTCCAGCACGGCGGGCTCGATCGCGAAGAGATTGCGCGGCTGCCCGAAGCGCGGGCGCACGCCCGTGATCTCTTGGATCCGATCGGCGTACGCCGGTTCCGCGAAACGGAACTCGGCCCTGGCGAGCGGCAGCTGCCTGCCCAGCAGGTCGCTCATCACCTGCTGCATGGCGGTGACGTCGCGTTCGACCAGGAACTGCCGCACATCGGCCGGAATCAGCTCGTCGTGCACCCAGGCCACGAACTCCCCTGCCCGCCACTCCGCGACGGGTAGGCAGAAGGTGAAACTCAGCTCCAGATAGCGCAGCGCGAACGAGATCGCCTCGCCGAGGGTCGGGCTGCTGACACAGGCGAAGCCGAAGATGCCGAAGGTGGTGATCCGGTAGCGGCGGCCGACCTCCACCCCGAGCGCGGGCCGTTCGGCGAGTTCGCGCACCAGGTTACGGACCACCGCCAGTTCGATGTGCGCGTCGATCTGCCCGTCCGGATCACGCAGCAATGACTCGGACAACCCCGTTCCGGCGAGCATGCGCTCCGCGGACACGCCGTGCTCGGCGGCATAGCCGACCATCAGCGCCACGCTGGCTACCCCGCGCGGAAAGTTCCAGTCACGGATCCCCGGATCCTGCACCCGCTCCACAGCGGACAGTATGCGGCCTCGCGTATCCGCGACTCGCAGGTGCTTGGCCGAATTTCTCGATCGGTTATCCGGACGCCCCCTACAGTGGAATCATCTCGGGTGTTGTGAGGAGTGTCACATGACAGCGGACAACCGGCCATCGGTCCTCATCATCGGCGCGGGCTTCGGCGGCATCGGGATGGCGATCGAACTGCGCCGCAACGGTTTCGACGACATCACCATCCTGGAGCGGGCCGCCGACCTCGGCGGCGTATGGCGGGAGAACACCTATCCCGGCGCCGCCTGCGACGTGCCGTCCCCGCTGTACTCCTTCTCGTTCGAGCCGAAACCGGACTGGCCGCAGCGCTACTCCGGGCGCGAGTCCATCCACGCCTATCTACGTGGCGTCGCGGAGCGCAACGGCGTGTTCGACACGATCCGGTTCGGCGCCGAGGTGACCGACGCCGAGTTCGACGACGCCACCGGCCGGTGGACCGTCCGCACCGCCGACGGCACCGCCAGGACGGCCGGAGTCTTGATCTCGGCGGTCGGTCAGCTGTCGCGGCCCGCGCTGCCGAATATCGCGGGGCTCGACACCTTCGCGGGCGCGGCGTTCCACTCCGCCGAGTGGGACCACGGCGTCGAGCTGCGCGACAAGCGCGTGGCCTGCATCGGCACCGGTGCCAGCGCCATCCAGTACATCCCGGAGATCCAGCCGAAGGTGGCTCGGCTGACGCTTTTCCAGCGCACGCCGGCCTGGGTCATCCCAAAATTCGATACCGACTACTCGCCCATTCAGCACCGGCTGTTCGCCCGGCTGCCCGGCGCGCTGCTGGTCGAACGCTTCGGCTGGTGGTCGATCGCCGAGTTCGTCTCGCTCGGCCTGGTCGAGTTCCCGGCCATCGCCAGGCTGGTGGCGACGCTCGCCGAGCGCCATCTGCGCAAGCAGGTGGCCGACCCCGAGCTGCGGGCCAAGCTCACCCCCGACTATCCGATCGGCTGCAAACGCGGCCTGTTCTCCAACGACTACTACCCCGCGTTGACCCAGCCGAATGTGCGAGTGGAGACCGCGGCGATCACCGAGGTGGTGCCGCAGGGCGTGCGCACCGCGGACGGCACCGTGCACGAGGTCGACGTGATCATCTACGGCACCGGGTTCAAGGGCACCGAGTTCCTCTGGCCGATGCACATCTACGGCCGCGCGGGGCGCAAACTGTCCGACGTCTGGGCCGACGGGGCGCACGCATACTACGGCGTCACGGTGCCGGAGTTTCCGAATCTGTTCCTCGTCTACGGGCCGAACACCAATCTCGGTGTCGGCTCGATCATCTACATGATCGAATCGCAGGCCCGCTACATTCGCCAGGCGGTCGAGCTGCTCGGCCGCAATCCAGGGCACACGCTGGAGGTGCGCGCCGATCAGGAGGCGCGGTTCAACGAGGCCCTGCAACAACGCCTCGCCCGCACCCCGTGGAATTTCTGCGCCAGTTGGTACCGCAACGCCGCGGGCCGCATCACCAACAACTGGCCCGGCTCGCAGACCAGTTATCGCCGCAGGCTGCGCAAGCTCGACCCCGCCGACTACACCCTCACTCCGGCCGCATGACCGCTACCGAGCGGGGCGCCGCCGGAACGCGCCCACACACTGACCGCCCGCGCGCACTGGCAGACTTGTGCCGTGACTGGACGCCCGATAGCTGACGGCACGGCCGAACACGGGCCGCTGCGACCGATCGAGCTGGCGTTCGGCGCCGTGCTGGGCGGTGCCACCGTCGGATTGGTCACCGTCGGCTCGGTGATCCCGTTGGCGGCCGCGCTGAACCTGGTCGCCGCCGTGCCGATGGGGCTGCTCGCGCAGCGCTACCGGCTGCGCGCGCTGGTCACCGCGGCCGTCGCGGCGACCGTGGTCGCCTTCGTCGCGACCGGCCTGCTGGCCACCACCGGACTGATGGCGACGGCCACCATCGCGGGCATCATCGGCACGACGAAACGGCGTGGCGGTGGCATCGGCGCGGTACTCGGGCTCTCCGCCCTGGCCGGCCTGCTCTGGGCAGGCTTCGCGGTCGGCATGCTGCAACTGCTCTCCGCCACCCGGAACCTGCTGTTCGACACCGTCCGCAACACCTCGCGCGGCATCCAGGAACTCGCCGACCGCCAGGAACAGCTGGCGCCACTCGGGCGGGTGGCCGTCGACGTCACCGACTCCGTGCTGCGCTGGTGGTGGGTCTGGGTCGGCGGCGGTGTCGTGACGGGCATGGTGACGACCGCGCTGTTCTCCTGGTTCGTGCTCGGCTCGGTGCTGGATCGGCTGGCCTGGCTGCCCGGTCACGACCGGCTCGACGCGCCGCCGGACGATCGCGCGATCGCACCGCTGCCGGTCACGCTGCGCGGGGCGGGGTTCCGCTACCCGGGCGCGGTGCGCGACGCGCTGCGCGACATCGACCTCACCGTGGACGTCGGCGAGTTCGTCGCGGTCGTCGGACACAACGGCTCCGGCAAGTCGACGCTCACCCGGCTGCTCGCCGGGCTGCCGCCCACCACCGGAACGGTGCAGCGACCCGGCTCCGCGGGGCTCGGGCACCTCGGCGGCACCGCGCTGGTGTTGCAACGGCCGGAGAGCCAGACCCTCGGCGTGCTCGTCGCCGACGACGTGGTGTGGGGATTGCCCGCGGAACTCGCCGCGGCGGTCGATGTCGCCGGCCTGCTGCGCGAGGTCGGGCTGGACGGCATGGGCGACAAGGAGACCGCCACCCTGTCCGGCGGGCAGCAGCAGCGGCTCGCGGTCGCCGCGGCCCTCGCCAGGAAACCCGCGCTGCTCATCGCCGACGAGGCCACCTCGATGATCGACCCGCAGGGCCGCCGCGAACTCGTCGAACTGCTTGCGGCACTGCCGAAACGCCACGGGATGGCGGTGGTTCTGGTCACCCACCACGAGGCCGACGCGGCCGCGGCGAGCCGGGTGGTGCACCTGGCGCAGGGCCGCGCGGTCGACCGGTTGGCCGCCTGGCCGCGCCCGGTCCGGGACGTGCGGCGCAGGCCGATGGGTGAGCCGCTGCTCGAACTGCGCGACGTCCGATACACCTACAACCGCGGCACACCCTGGGAAGCGGCGGCCCTGCACTCGGTCGACCTGTCGGTGCGCCGCGGCGAGGCGCTGCTCATCGTCGGCGGCAACGGCTCGGGCAAGTCGACGCTGGCCTGGATCATCGCCGGATTGGTCGAACCGACCTCCGGCCGTTGCCAACTCGACGGCAAGGCGGTCACCCAGCAGCTCGGCCGGGTCGGGCTGGCGTTCCAGCATTCCCGGTTGCAGCTACAGAAGCAGACGGTCGGCACGGAGATCGCGGACTGGGGCGGGCGGGCCACCGGATCCGGCGCCGTCGGCCGGGCGCTGGACGCGGTGGGCCTGGATCGATCGCTGGCCGCGCGGTCGATCGAGGAACTCAGTGGCGGACAGGCGAAACGGGTGGTGCTCGCCGCCATCGTGGCCAGCCACCCGCAGGTGGTCGTGCTGGACGAGCCGCTGGCCGGGCTCGACCCCGAAGGCCGGGCCGACATCGTGGAACTGCTTGCCCGGCTGCGAGATTCCGGTCTGACGTTGATCGTCATCTCGCACGATGTGGAGGACATGTCCACGGTGTGCGACCGGACGGTGCACCTGCGGTCCGGGCGGATACTCGCCGACGATGCGGTGCCCGACGCCGCGCCCGCGGCCGATCACCCTGCGCCCGAGCGTGATTCCCGTCCTGCGGCACCCCCACCCCGGCCGGGCGAACCCGCATGGCGGATCGAGCACGGAGGTCGATCATGAGTGAGCGAAGCGAGCGAATCATGTCACAGCGTGCTACGCACATGCCGGAACCGAGCGCCAGCGAGGTGCAGGCATGAGCGTTGTGTTG
Organism: Nocardia sp. NPDC052316; assembly: GCF_044547795.1. NCBI lineage: Bacteria > Bacillati > Actinomycetota > Actinomycetes > Mycobacteriales > Nocardiaceae > Nocardia > Nocardia sp. NPDC052316. The sequence goes on along the minus strand of NZ_JBIUBB010000006.1, from coordinate 319,587 downwards.
TTTCGCCGGGTTCCGGTGCAGAGCCCCGTACACAACCTGTGGGCCGGTACCAAGATGATCGGCGCGTTCCTGATCAGTCTGCTCATGTTTCTGCCGACCTGGCCGGTGCTCGGCGTGATGGTCGTGTTTCTGGTGTTCATCGGCGTGCTGGCGCGCATCCCGCTCGGCACCCTGCCGCGCCTGCCGTGGTGGTTCTGGGGGTTGCTCGGGATCGGTGGGCTGGTCAACGCCGCGGTAGACGGTCAGGCGGTGCTGCGCTACGCGCAGACGGTGGTGCTCGGCCTGCTGCTGGTCGCCACGTCGTTCCTGGTCGCCTGGACGACGCCGATGAGCGATATCGCCCCCGCGCTGGCCAAACTCGGTGCGCCACTGCGCAAACTCCGGCTGCCGGTGGATGAATGGGCCGTCGTGGTCGCCCTCACCCTGCGGGGCCTGCCGTTGCTGATGGAGGAGATCCGGGTGCTGCGCGCGGCCCGCAAACTCCGCCCCAAGAACACGCTGGTCGCTCTCGCCACGGAGAACCCGCTGATCGATATCCTCACCGCCGCCATGGCCGTATCCACCCGGCGCGCAGGCGAACTCGGTGAGGCGATCACCGCGCGCGGTGGCACCGGCGAGCTGGCGGCCTACCCCAGCTCGCCCGGTCGGCGCGACGCCGTCGCATTGATCGTCGTCGTCGCGGTCTGTGCGGGTGCTTTCACGCTCGGCTTCGCGCTCCTGTAGTCGCATGACCGACGATTCGGCGGGCCGGGGCGAGTCACGGTGCCGCCGTGGCGATGATCGGGTTGCCGGAGGGATTCTTACTCGAATCTGAATGGTTGCTGCTCGGGTCAGCGGCGCTGCTTTCGGTGGCGGTGTCGATCCTCGAACCGGTGCGGGTCGAGCGGGGCGAGCCATCGTCACGCGCAGTGGTCATCGTGCGCTTCGATCATGGTCCTGCACCGAAGTACCGAATAGCCAACGGCTATAACCTGTTTCGCGGTATTTAAAAGGACCGATGCCCCCTAATTCATGGGCTCGAGCACCGTCGAGGCAGTAGAGTTATCTGCAGAGTAGCTGTCCGTTGATCACGTGGCCGCGCACCGCAGTGGGGGAAAGGAAATAGGACGTGCGCGCCGTTCTCCGCTGCTCGAAAAACCTGATGAAGAATGGAACACCCGAATGATTTTCCGCAAGATCACTGCGGCCGCAGTGCCGCTCGTCGCCGCGGTCGCGGTCGGCGCGGGCACCGCCCATGCGCAGCCCGCCACCGCGCCGACTCCCGAGATCGGTTACGCGGCACAGCTGGTGGGCGACAAGATCATCACCACGCTCACCGGCGGATCGTTCGAACTAGCGGGCAATGTCGTCGACATCAAGGACCAGGCCGGGAGCACGGTGGTCACCATGCCGCTGGCGTTCCGGCAGGACGGTCTGGAATTTCCGCTCCCGCACGCGGTGCGTGACGGGGGCCGCGTGCTGGAACTGACCGTGGTCAAGGACTTCACGCAGGCCCGCCCGGCGGCGACCCCGATCGCCTCGCCATTCGAGAACCAGCGCGCCCAGGACGCCTTCCTCACCCAGTTCGGCATCGCCACCGCGGTCGGCGGTTTCATCGGCACCGTGATCGGCGCCGTGGTCGGGCTGACCGGCATCCTCGGCGGGCCGACGGTGATCGCCAGCGTGCTGGCGGGCGCGGCCATCGGCGGGGTGATCGGCACCATCGTGGCGGGCGGTCCCACGCTGATCGTCGCGGGCATCGACCTGATCAACACGCTCGCCGCGCCGCCGGGGACCACGAAGTGGATGGACGACACCGGTCGCGGCAAGAACTGACCGGGATCGGCCGAACGCGGCCCGCACCGAATCCTCGACGGTTCGGTGCGGGCCGCAGCCTTGTCTGCGTAGCGAGGGACCGGCTTTGCGCTACCTCGCGTGGCAGCCGGGCGCGACCGGCGCACCCGCCACCCGGTCCGCGAGATAGGACATCGCGCCGAGCGCCTCGCCGACCGCGGCCGGGTTGTGGCCGGGCAACGCGGAGTGCACGGAGGTGATTGTCGCGCCCTGGGCACAGTAGCGGCCGAGGATGTCGGTGAAGCCCGCCACGGGCACCACGTCGTCGGTGGTGCTGTGGTACAGGTACATCGGGACGGTGGGCGCCGGGTTGCCGAGTTCGTGCGGGTCGGTCGCCGCGCGGAAGGCGGGGTGCGCCAGCAGGTTCGGCACCGCGGCGTAATCGTCGACGCGAGCGTTCATGTATTTCGCCACCAGGTCGGGGCCGCAGGCGGCACCGTCGGCGGCGATCATCGCGCGGCCACGGTCGTTGAGCAGGTCCATCAGGCCTGCGTTCGGATTGTCCCGGACCGCCGCGATCACGATGAGCATGGCCAGCCCCGCCTGCATGGTGCCGTCCACGTGCTGGGCGATGGCGGGCCAATTCGACGGGACGCCACCCGCGGCGATGCCGGCGAATCGAACGTCCGGCGCGTAGTGCGGCTGCATCTGAGCGGCCCACAGGGTGGCGAAGGCGCCGCCCGAATAGCCCCATGCGGTAACGGGAGTCGACGGTCCGAGGCCCGCGGCGGGCAGGGCGCGGGCGGCCCGGATACCGTCGAGCACGCCGCGCCCGGAGTTGACGCCGTCGAGGAACCGGGACTGCGGACCCTCGTAGTCGCTGGTCACCACGGCCCAGCCGCGGCGAAGCGCGTCGGCCATGAACGGGGTGTCGATCAACGCCTGCGCACCGCCGGGATCACCACCGCCGCGCAACGCGTACGACGGCGCACATCGGGTGCCGAGGCTGTCCTCGGCGATCTGATAGGACAGCAGCGGGCGGGGGCCGGGGCCGAGCCAGGGCACCATCGGCACCAGGACGGTGGCCACGTCGGCCACCGGGTTACCGCCCGCGTCGGAGCTCCGGTACTTCACCTGCCACGTCGAGATCGGTAACGGCAGGCCGAACAGCGCACTCGGGCGCGACGCCACGATCGCACCCTCGGGGTAGGCGGCGAGGTCGGCGGGCGCCGCGTAGAACGGGTCCGCGTCGGGCGGCGGCACCTGAGCCCGCGCGCTACCCGGCGCCACGATCAAGGTCGAGGCCAGCGCCAGCACCGACATGATCACCGCCGACGAGCCGATCCGAGCCAATCTGCTGCCGAGGAGTGAAGTCCCCCTACCGATTCCGTACGGAGTCGCCATGGCAGGCAACCTACCTTGCGCGTGGCCGAACCGGACGGCACTCGCGCGACGTTTCCCCGACACTCCGGATTTGTTGCCGGAACGACATACCCGGCCGACCAGTATCGATAGCGCGGGCACACCGGCTCCGGCCGGTTCGTGGCTGCTGCGCATGGGGACCTCCCCTGTCCGGTGCGGCCACGACGCCGTGCGCCGGATACGGGTCCGCGCCGACGCACTCGGGCCTCGAGGCCATTCACGGTACGGACAGTTCCGGACCCTCAGCAACGGTCAACCCGTGGTCACATCCACCGCCGCGAATGTCCGGCGCGGCCGGGGCCAGCGTGTCGAAAGTGCCTCAGGCGCAGGCGAGCCGGGTCACTTCTGCTCGCGCAGGGCCTTCTTGGCGGCTTCCTGGGCGGAATCGACCTGGCCTGCGTACTTGCCGCCGGTCTGCTTATCGACCAGGTCGCCCGCCTTGTCGATGACGGTCTCCACCTTGTCCGCGTGCTGCTGGGCCAGGTCGACAGCCTTGTTCGCCAGGTTCTTGAAGTCCACTACGCACTCCTCGTTCGAGATGGGTCTACCAGCGGATCACTGTAATGGGCGCGGGTAACGGGAAGTATGCGCGCCGATCCGCGCTCAGTCCGTGGCGCCCAACCACGCCGGATGCCACAGGCGGCCGGTCTCGGTCCAATTCATGAAGCGCACCGTGCCATGGATTTTCGGGGTCACCCAGACCGCTCCCTTGCGCTCCTCGGCGGTCAGGTCGTTGTCGAACGGGCTGGTCTTGCGCTCGGTCGGATTCAGCCGGCCGGCCAGTTCCCGCATGTCGGTGTCGTTGAATCCGGTGCCGACCCGGCCGACATAAATCAGCCTGCCCTCGTACGGGATGCCGACCAGCAGCGACTTGAACTCCCGCGCGTCGCTGCGCCGCCAGCCGCCGATGACCACCTCCTGGGTGCGCCAGTTGCGCTGCTTCACCCACGAGTGGCCGCGCTTGCCTGGCAGGTACACCGAGTCCTTGCGCTTGGCGACCACGCCCTCCATGCCCTGCTCCTGGCTGTAGCGCACCGCCTCGGCCCCGGAGCCGTCCAGTCGCGGCGGCACGAGCAGCGAGGGCGCGGTACCGGCGAGCGCCTCCAGCACCCGGCGCCGATCCGAATACCGTTTGCGGACAAGCGAAGTACCGTCCAAATACAGCACGTCGAAGCCGACGAACACGGCCCGCGCCGCATCCGCTTGGAGCAGGCCGAGATTGGCCACCCCGTGGTCGTCGAAGACCACCGCCTCGCCGTCCAGGACCACGTTGTGCCCGGCCAGTTCGTCGCCGAGCACCGCCATCCCCGGGTAGCGATTGTTCACCACGATGCCGTGACGGCTGCGCAAAGTGACTGTGCCGGACTCGATTTCCGCGATCAGCCGGAAGCCGTCCCACTTCGTCTCGAAGCACCACTCGTCGGCGGTGAGATCGGCGACATCGCCTGGGGTCGCGAGCATCGGCGCCAACCCCCTCGGGAAGGGCGACGGTCCGCTCGACACCCGGATGATGCGGCCGGTCGGCCTGGCGGGCTCTTCGCCCAGACTGCTCGCGGCCTTGTCGCTCGGGTCGGCGCCGTCGGGATGCTGCTCGCGCATCAGATGCATCAGCCACTGGTTGCCGTTGGTCTGGATCAGCGCGTAGCGCCCGTTGAGCCGCTCACCGTGGAATCGGACGATCACCTCGTCGTCGCGCCACTTCTCGGTGTCGTAGGTGCCGTGATCCCAGATCGTCATCTCACCGGCGCCGTACTCCCCCTTCGGGATGGCGCCGTGGAAAGTCAGGTACTCCAGCGGGTGGTCCTCGGTGTGCACGGCGAGCCGGTTCTGGTCCGAGGTGGTCGGCGGGCCCTTCGGCACCGCCCAGGACACCAGCACGCCGCCGCGTTCGAGCCGCACGTCCCAATGCAGCCGCCGCGCATGATGTTCCTGCACCACGTAGCGGTTGCCCTCCCCCGGCTCCGGCCGCTCGGCGGGCACCGGCTCCGGCGTTCGCGCCGGGTCGCGCATCGACCGATACTTGGCCAGCGCGTCGGCACCGGACTCCGGCGAACCGGTATTGCCCTGCGGCAGTGGCGGATCGAGCTCGGCGAGCAGATCGCCGTCGGCCCGCCAGCGGGCGAGGACCTCGTCGAACCGCAAGTGCCGCAGCTTCTTCCGGTTCTCGATCTCCTTCCAGGTGCGCGGGGCCGCCGCGGTGGGCTCCGCGCGACCGCGCATGGAGTACGGCGCGATGGTGGTCTTGGCGGCGTTGTTCTGGCTCCAGTCGAGGAAGATCTTGCCGCCGCGGGCTGCCTTCGCCATCGTCGCGGTGACCAGATCCGGGTGCAGCCGTTCGAGATTCGTGGCCACCTGTTTGGCGACGGTGGACGCGCCGCTCGAACTCACCTCGCGGTCCAACGGGACATAGATATGAATTCCCTTGCTACCACTGGTGACCGGGAACGCGCGCAGCCCGATGTCCTCGATCATGTCGCGTACCGCGAGCGCCACCCGCGCGCAATCGGCGAGCTTCATATCGGGACCAGGATCGAGATCGAAGACGATGCGGGTGGCCGGCCCCACCGAGTCGCCGTCGAAACGCCATTGCTGCACATGTGCTTCCAGCGCCGCCTGCTGCCCGAGCCAGGCCAGCCCGGCCTCGGAGTCGATCACCGGATAGGTGACCTTGCGGTCGGAGTGCTGGATGGTGTGCCGCTCGATCCACGACGGCGCGTGCGCGGGGAGATTCTTCTCGAAGAAGGAAGGCTCGTCGACCCCGTTGGGCCAGCGCTTCCTGGTGACCGGGCGACCGGCGATATGCGGAAGCATCGCCGGCGCGATCGCCGAATAGTAGGCGATGACTTCGCCTTTGGTGGTGCCGGTGGCCGGATACAGCACTTTGTCGAGGTTGCTGAGTTCAACCTCGATACCCCCGAACCGCCGGCGGGACGCCATGACAACGATTTTAGAGGCGGGGACCGACAAAAGTGGGCCCCCGCCGCTCGTCAGGCCTGGGTGCCCGGCTGATCCGTGGTGCCGGGCTGATCCGGCGTGGTGCCCGGCGCGCCCGCACCGCCCGGCTGACCCGGCGCACCCGGCTGATCCTCCGGCGGGACCACCTTCTTGGCGGCCTCCTTGCCCTTCGCGATCTTGTCCGAGTACTTGCCCTGGGTCTTCTGGTCGATGAAGTCGCCGCCCTTGTCGATGGCGTCGTTGATCTTGTCCGCGTTCTTGGCCGCCGCGTCCTTGCCCTTGCCGACGAGGCCCTTCAAAGTATCTGCGAAGCTCATAGCTTTCCGATCCTTCCTCTAGCCCACTAGCAGGATGTCAACCCACATCTTCCCACCAGGAATCCCGCGGTGGTACACCACCGGGGTCGACCCGCTGGCCCGGCATCGGAATCGCGATCGCGGTGCCCGCCGCCTCGGCCGCCGTCACCATCCGCCGGACCGGCTCGGACCACCCGTGGAACGCCAGATTGAAGGTGGCCCAGTGGATCGGCACCAGCAGACCGTGGCCCGCCTCGCCCGCGCACAGGTCGGCGTGCGCGCGCACCGCCTCCTCCGGGTTCATGTGCACGTCGCGCCACCGCTCGTCGTAGGCGCCGATCGGCAGCAGCGTCAGATCGAACGGGCCAAGGGCCGCACCGGCTTCCGCGAACGCCTTGGTGTAGCCGGTATCGCCGCCGAAGTACGCCCGCTTGGTCGGCCCGACGATCGACCAGGACGCCCACAGGGTGGTGTTGCGGATCAGCCCGCGCCCGGAGAAGTGCCGCGCCTCGGTACAGGTGAGCACCAGATCGGAGCCCTCGTGGGCTCGGCCCAGCGCGGACAGCGAAACCGAACCGCCCCAATCCAATTCGATGATGCGATGCTCCGGCACCCCCCAGTGCCGCAGGTGGGCGCCGATGCCGATCGGCACCAGGAACGGCGCGGTCTGGCGCAGCACGAGCTCGCGGACGGTGTCCTTGTCCAGATGGTCGTAGTGGTCGTGCGAGATGAGCACCGCGTCGACCGCGGGCAGCTCGGCCAGCGGCGTCGGCACCGGATGCATCCGGGTCGGCCCGACCAGCGCGGACGGCGAAACCCGTTCGCTCCACACCGGATCGGTGAGCACTCGGTAGCCGTCGATCTCGATGAGCGCGGTGGCGTGGCCGTACCAGGTGACGGCCAGGTCGGCGGCCGACTCCGGCAGCTGCGGCGTCTGGAGCGGGATCACCCCGGTCGGGCGGCCCACATTGCGCTTGGTGAACGCCGAAACCAGCAGCGACGGCGCTGATCCCGCGGCCAGCTGACTGCTCGGCTCGGTGTTGTGGAACTGGCGGTCGCGGTAGGTGGTCGCGCCCGCCGCGTACGGCTGGATGGCGGAGATGGAGGCACCCATCGCGGAGGGGATGCCCCACGCCGCCCGGACCACCCAGGTGAGGCCGAGCGCGCCCGCCGCGGCACCGGCAATGCTTCGGATGTTCATCATCGCCCCACGAATTTCGCGGCGCGCTTCTCTTGTCTGGCCAGCCTGCCCTCTTGCGCGTCGGCGCTGGACCACGCCGCCGCGAGCGCGTCGCGCTGCTGCGCGGTCTCCGGCTCGCGGGTGCCGTCGTCGTTGAGCACCAGCTTCATGTGCCGCAGCGACAGCGGGGCCAGCTCGGCGATCTGCTTGGCCCAGGCCTGCGCGTCGGCCAGCGAGCCGAGCCGGTTGGCGAAGCCGAAGGTGTAGGCGTCGGCCGCCGTCACCGGCTCCGCGCCGATCAGGATGGTCCTGGCCGGGCCGCCGCCGATCAGCGAGACCAGCCTGCGCATCGTCCACCGGTCGACGGAGATGCCGAGCTTGGCCGCGGGAATCGCGATGTAGGCGTCCGGCGAGATCACCCGCAGATCCGAGGCGATGGCCAGCTGCACGCCCGCGCCGAGCGCACCGCCGTTGATCGCCGAGATCACCGGCACCGGCACGGACTCGACGGTGTGCAGCATCTCCATCAGGCCGGCCAGGAACTCCTCGGAGTAGACCCCGGACAGATCCGCGCCCGCACAGAAGATGGGGCCGCGGCCGGTCACCACGATCACCCGAGCGCCGTCCGCGACGGCGGCGAGAACGGCTTCGCGCAGCAGCGTGATGAGCTCGAGGTTGAGCGCGTTGCGCCGCTCCTCCCGCTGAAGTTCGATGGTCACTACGTCACCGTCTCGGCTAACTCCGAGCATGCGACCTCCCCAACTGAGCGATCCGTCTGGTTACATTCACTTTGCCACAGCCGACGGCCCAGACCGCTCAACCGGATACGATCTTCGGCTGTGCCGACAGACTTCGAAATCCTGGTGATCGGCGCTGGTCAGGCCGGACTGTCGGCTGGGTATCACCTCCAGCGCCTCGGGCTACGCCCCGAACAGGACTTTCTCATCGTGGACCATGCACCCGGCCCCGGCGGCGCCTGGCAGTTCCGCTGGCCTTCGCTCACCCTGACCACGGTCAATCGGGTGCACGACCTCCCGGGCATGTCGTTCGCGGAAACATTGCCGCCGGGCTCGGAGTCGGCACCCGCCGCGACCGCGGTGCCGCACTACTACGAGCTCTACGAGAAGCGCTTCGACCTGCGGGTGCGCAGGCAGGTCTCGGTCACCGTGGTCTGCGACCGGACCGAGGACGGTAGCCCGGCCGAGCACGGGCCGATCCTCAATGCCGAGACCGACGCGGCGGGCACGATCCGGGTGCGCGGCCTGATCAATGGGACCGGCACCTGGGAACACCCCTTCATCCCCCGCTATCGCGGCGCGGAGACCTTCGCCGGACGACAGCTGCACACCCACGACTACCGCGCCGCGGCGGAGTTCGCGGGCAAGCATGTGGTGGTGGTCGGCGGCGGCGTCTCGGCGGTGCAGTTGCTGGACGAGATCTCCCAGGTCACCTCGACCACCTGGGTGACGAGGACCGAACCGATCTTCCGCGACGACTCCTTCGGACCCGAGGACGGACGCGCGGCGGTGGCGAAGGTGGAAGACCGGGTGCGCCGGGGCCTGCCTCCCGGGTCGGTGGTCTCGGTGACCGGGCTGCGGCTCGACGATCGTCTGCGGGCCGCCAAGGCACGCGGCGCGCTGCACCGGCTGCCGATGTTCGACCACATCGAACCGGACGGCGTGCGCTGGGCCGACGGTTCGTTCCAGCACGCGCAGGTGATCCTGTGGGCCACCGGATTCCGCAGCGCACTGGACCATTTGGCGCCGCTGCGACTACGCGGGCCCGGCGGCGGCATCACCATGACCGGGCGACTCGCCACCCAGGTGGCGGCGGATCCGCGCATCCATCTGATCGGTTACGGACCGTCCGCGAGCACGATCGGCGCGAACCGCGCCGGGCGCGCGGCGGCCACGGAGCTCACCCGATATCTGAACGCGCAGTGACCCTCAGTCGTCCAGGCCCATGGTGAGCGTCTCCGGGTCGCCGCCGATGCGGGAGCCGGTGTCCAGCGCGTTGATCGCGTCCATCTGATCGCGGGACAGTTCGAAGCTGAACACGTCGAAGTTCTCCGCGATCCGCGACGGGGTGACCGACTTCGGGATGACGATATTGCCGAGTTGCAGGTGCCAGCGGATGATCACCTGGGCGGGCGTGCGGCCGACCGCGGCGGCGACCGAGGTGATGGTCTGGTCGTCGAGCAGCGTGCCCTGGCCGAGCGGGCTCCACGCCTCGGTGGCGATGGCGTGACCGGCGTGGAACTCGCGTAGCTCGCGCTGCGCGAGCCGCGGATGTAGCTCGATCTGGTTCACCGCGGGGATCTCACCGGTCTCGCCGATGACCCGTTCCAGGTGCGCGGGGTTGAAGTTGGAGACGCCGATCGACTTGACCCGGCCCTGGGTCTTGAGCGCCTGCAGCGCGCGGAAGGTGTCCACGTAGCGGTCGGCCTTGGGCACCGGCCAGTGGATCAGGTAGAGGTCGAGATAGTCGAGGCCGAGCCGCTGCATGCTGGCGTCGAACGCGCGCAGCGTGGAGTCGAAGCCCTGCTCGGAGTTCCAAACCTTGGTGGTGACATAGATCTCGTCGCGCGGCAGCCCGAAATCGCGGATCGCGCGACCGGTCCCCTCCTCATTGCCGTAGACCGCCGCGGTGTCGATACTGCGGTAGCCGACCTCCAGCGCGGTGGTGACCACCGAGGTCACCTCGTCCTCGGGCACCTGGAACACACCGAAGCCGAGTTGCGGGATCACGTTCCCGTCGTTGAGGACGATCGAGGGGACGGCGGAGGTCTCGCTTCTGAAGGTCACCCTGCGACGGTAGAAGTGTGGCGGCGAGCCGTCAACGCTGCCCCGTGGCGTGTTGGCCCCCGGTTTACCGTTCGACCTGCACTTTCGCACCGCCCGACAGTGATGGTGATGACTCGATCGGCGGTCCGCCGAGCTTTTGGCAGCGGTCGCGCCGGCGGGTGCGGACAGCGCGGATCTAGCCGTCCGCCGGATGGTCGACGGTGCCAGGCAGACCGAGCCTGCGGTAACGCTGCTTGCGGAGCGCGCGGAGTTCGGCGGCGGGTCGGTCGCGCAGCAGGGCGAGCTCGTCGGCGATGGCGGCGACCATGCGGCGGGCGAAGTCGACCGGTTCGTCGGCGGCGTCGGGGAATTCGGGGACGATGCGGTCGACGACACCATCCGCCCTCAGGTCGGTGGCGCGGATGCGCTGGGACTGCGCCAGTTCAGCGGCGTGCTCGGTGTCGCGGTAGACGATGGCGCTCGCGCCCTCCGGTGGCAGCGGGGCCAGCCAGGCGTGGGTGGCGGCCAGGACGCGGTCGGCGGGCAGCAGGGCCAGCGCGCCGCCACCGGTGCCCTGACCGAGCAGCACCGAGATGGTCGGGGTGTCCAATGTCACCAAATCCGCGATGCAGCGGGCGATTTCGGGGGCCAATCCGCGCTCCTCCGCCTCCTTGGACAAGGCGGCCCCCACCGTGTCGATGACCAGAACCAGAGGCAGGCGCAACTCCTCAGCAAGCGCCATGCTGCGGCGCGCCTCGCGCAGCGCGGCGGGCCCCATCGGGTACCCGTCCTGCTGCCCGGAACGGTCGTGGCCGAACACCACACACGGCTGGCCGCGCAGGCGCGCCAGCGCGTGCACCACGGTTCGATCGGACTCACCCTGCCCGGTTCCACTGAGCGGAACCCGTTGCGTCACATGACGTAGCAAGTCGCGAATGCCGGGCCGATCCGGGCGTCGGGAAATCTCCACGGATTCCCACGCCGAAACCGGGTCGGCTGCCACGCTTCGGTCCAGGGCCGGATCTTGTTCACCCACAGTCGAATCCGGCACCGGGACGCCGCTGAATACGCTGAGTGCGCGATGCGCGATGCGCCGGAAAACGCGGACCGTGACGGCGCCGTCGATGACACCGCGACGGTAGAGGTTCTCGGCGGTCTGCACGCCCTCGGGAAAGGGCTCGCCGTACAGGGCCTGGTACACGCGCGGGCCGAGGAAGCCGATCAAGGCTCCGGGTTCGGCAAAAGTCATGTGCCCCAACGAACCCCACGACGCGAACACACCGCCCATGGTGGGGTTGCGCAGATAGACCAGGTAGGGATGGCCCGCGCTCTTGTGCGCGGCGACGGCACCGGCGATCTTCACCATCTGCACGAAGGCGACGGTGCCCTCCTGCATCCGGGTGCCGCCGGAGGTCGGCGAAGCGACCAGGGGCAGCCCGAGATCGGTGGCGCGCTCGACCGCCGAGACGATCCGTTCCGCCGCGGCGACGCCGATCGAGCCCGCCAAAAAGCCGAACTCGCAGGCGATTACGGCCACTCTGCGGCCGCGCAACAGCCCCTCGCCGGTGAGCACCGATTCATCGGTGCCCGCCGCGACCGCCGCCGTGCGTAACGCCTCGCGGTACCGCGGGGTCGCGGCCACCGTGATCGGTGACCGGTCCCAGCTGACATACGAGTCGGTGTCGAGCAGTTGCCCGAGCAGCTCGCGCGCCGAAATCTTCACCGAGGGAGCTTATCCACTCGGTAACCGGCGGGCGGGACGCTGACCGCGAACGGTCAGTAGCCCTGCATCACCTTGCGCAGGGCGTACTCGGTGAGCGCGACCAACGCCTGCTTGGCCGGCTCGCGACGCCGAGCGTCGATGGACAGGATCGGCACGTCCGCAGGCACCGCGAGCGCCTGCCGGATGTCCTCGATCGGGTATCGCGGCGCGTCGTCGAATTCGTTGAGCGCCACCAGGAACGGTAGGCCGCGCGCTTCGAAGTAGTCGACAGCCGCGAAGCTGTCCTCCAGTCTGCGGGTGTCGACGAGCACCACGGCGCCGATGGCGCCGCGGATGAGGTCGTCCCACATGAACCAGAATCGGTACTGGCCCGGCGTACCGAAGAGGTACAGCACCAGATCGTCGGCGAGGCTGATCCGGCCGAAGTCCATCGCCACCGTGGTGGTCGACTTCATCGGAATGCCGGTCAAATTGTCGATTCCGGTACTGGCATTGGTCACCAATGCCTCGGTGCGCAGCGGAACGATCTCCGAGACAGCACCGACCATCGTGGTCTTTCCGACACCGAAGCCACCCGCGACGACGATCTTCGCCGACGTCGGCTTGCTGGTGCGGGTGTCGACCTGCGCCGTCGAATCAAATACGCCGGAGTCCACTGAGAACCCTTTCGATCAGCTCGCGACGTTCATCGTCGCTGGAATCGTCTTTCAAAGTCGCCGAAACGCGTACATGCCCGGCCTCGATCAGGTCGGCGACCAGCACGCGTGCCACCCCGATGGGGATACCAAGTCGGGCTGCTACCTCGGCAACGGACGGCGATTCTCTGCACAACTCCACGATTGACGTCTCGATGTTGGTCAGTTCGAACTGCCGCTCCAGGGCGACCGGATGCGATGCGACGAGAGCCTCCAACGCCAACTCGACCGCGGGCCTCGTTCGGCCTGCGGTCAACGAGTATGGGCGGACGAGACTGGGCTCGGCGCTCCCCAAGCGGTGATCTTCTATGTCCATCCCACCATCAGGAACCCATCGTGACGCGTGGCGTGGCCTGAACTGTCTGGCCAACCCGCTCGACCAACAACGCCATCTCGTAACCGACCTGACCGATGTCGCACGACGTGTTGGTCAGCACGGCAAGGTACGAGCCGTCGCCGACCGCCATGAGTAGCAGGTAGCCGTGCTCCATCTCGACGACGGACTGCAGCACGGTGCCGCCCTCGAACAGGTTCGAGACACCGACCGAGAGGCTGGCCAGTCCGGCGGTGACGGCCGAGAGCTGCTCGGCACGGTCGACGGGCAGCTGCGCGCTCGCGGCCATGAGTAGGCCGTCAGCCGAGACCAGGACGGCATGGGCTACGCCAGGAACCTCGTTGGCGAAGTTCGAAACCAGCCAATCCAGCTGACGATTCGTACCACCTAGATCGGGGTTCATCGGTCTCCTTTATCTCCGGTTAAGTTCATTGCTCTCATTGCGCGGCCATCCCGGACGCCCTGCTGATGACGACTCAAGCTGGACCTGATCGTTTCTGGATCACGGCTCGGTGCCCGTTCCACCGCACCGTTGACGGCGCCCGGGACCAGCCTTCCGCCCGGATTGCGTTGCGGCAACCCAGCCGCCGTCCTCGTCTCGGATTGTGCCTCGCTGGCCCGGCGAGCCGCCTGCCAACCTTCGTCACCCGGTGACTCGAAGGACGCGGCCACTTGGGACCTGTCCATATTCGGGTCTGAGAGCCACGCCGACATCATTTCCGCGAAAATCGGTGTTCCGCCCATGACGGAGTCGCCGCTTTCGACCGCGGGCTGGAGCCTGGTCTGGAAGAACGACGCCGTCCTGGACGGGTTGGCCCGGTAGCTGTGCCTACCCGGGTCGGCGCCGGCGGCTTCGGTGTCCTTCGGCTGCTCGTCGCTGCCGGGCAGCGTACCGCGTCCCCGCTGCGAAAGACCAAGTCCCGGCGTGGAATCCCGCTGGGGCAGACCGTCGCCCGGTTCCCGCTGCGGCAGATTCGGCGGCACCTGGCTGCCCGGCTGCCGCTGCGGCAGCCCGGTCGGCGTCGCGTCGCGCTGCGGCAGACCCGACGCCGCCGCGTGGCGCTGGGGCAGACCACCGGCGCCGGGATCCCGCTGGGGCAGACTCGAATCCCGCTGTGGCAAACCACTGGCACCCGGATCACGCTGCGGCAGACCGCCGGAGGCGGTGTCCCGCAGCGGGAGCCCACCGGCGTTCGGATCGCGTTGCGGCAGAATCGAATCTCGCTGCGGCAAGCCACCGGCACTCGGGTCGCGCTGCGGCAGACCACCAGCGGTCGGGTCGCGCTGCGGCAAACCGCCGGACGCGGACTCCCGCTGCGGTAGACCGTTCTCGCCGCGCTGGCGCTGGGGCAGACCACCGGCGCCCGGTTCACGCTGCGGCAGACCACCGGCACTCGGGTCGCGCTGCGGCAGACCGCTCGCGTTCGGCTCCCGCTGCGGCAGACCACCCGCATTGGGGTCCCGCTGCGGCAAGCCGCCCGCACTCGGATCACGCTGTGGCAGACCGCTCGCGTTCGGCTCCCGCTGCGGCAGACCGTTCTCGCCGCGCTGCCGCTGCGGCAGACCACCGGCGCCCGGTTCACGCTGCGGCAGACCACCGGAGGCGGTGTCCCGCTGCGGCAAACCACCGGCACTCGGATCACGCTGCGGCAGACCACCCGCATTGGGATCCCGCGGTGGCATCCCGTTCTCGCCACGCTGCCGCTGCGGCAGGCCACTGGGTGGCTGGGCGAGGCCGCTGATGCTCGGCTGCGGCACGCCGTTGGTGCCCGGCTGCCGCTGCGGCAGGTCACCGGAGTTCGCGTCCCGCGGCGGCAGACCCGTCACGGTCGGCTCGGCGGGCGCGCCCGGCTGCCGTGGCGGCGGACCGCCGGGCGCGAGGCTGCGCTTGGGTAGGTTCGCGGCGGCGAGCTTGCCGCGCTGCGGTCCGCTCGACTGCTGGCCCGGTGCGGGTCGCAGCGTCGGGCTGGCCTGCTGCGCGTTCGATTGCAGCCCGGACGCCATGGTGTTGCCCGGCTGCCGCTGTGGCAATCCGCCGCCTGCCGGAACCGGCCCGCTCGGATTCGCATTCGGCTTGCTGATCGGAATCGGCCCGCTCACACCCGGATCGACGGTGACCATGACGTTGCCGCCTGGGGTCCGGGTGATCGCCCGCATCTGCATCGAGGACGGGGCGGACGGCCGCGGCCGCTCGGGGGCCTGCGGGGACGGGGTGACCGGCTGGGCCGTGATCGGCTTGCCCGCCACGATCAGATTGCCCGGCACGTGCACGGTCACCGTGACGCCGGGATCGCGCGCGGTGTCGAAGGTCGGGCGCAGTCGCACGGTGAGACCGTGCCGCTCGGCCAGCCTGCCGACCACGAACAGACCCATGTGCCGCGCGGTGTCGGGGCCGGGCTCCGCGGTCTGCTCCAGTCGCCGGTTGATGTCGGCCATCTCACTGGGCGGCATACCGATGCCTCGGTCGGCCACCTCGATGAGCATGCCCTGATCGTGCGCCTGCGCGAAGGTGAACTTCACGTCGGTCTCCGGCGGGGAGGCGCGCAGCGCGTTGTCGAGCAGCTCGGCGAACAGGTGCGCCATGTCGGAGGCGGCGGGCTCGACCAGCGAACCACGCGGTGTGGCACCCAGTTTCACCCGCTCGTAGTCCTCGACCTCGGAGATCGCGGCGCGCAGCACGTCGGCGATCTCGACCGGGGCGGACTTGGCGCGGCGCTGCCTGGTGCCGGCGAGGATGAGCAGGTTGTCGCCGTTACGGCGCATGCGAGCGGCGAGATGGTCCAGCCGGAACAGGTTTTCCAGCAGGCGCGGGTCCTTCTCGTCGTACTCCATCGCCTCGATCAGGCTGAGCTGATGGTCGACCAGCGACTTGGACCGCCGGGCCAGCGTCTCGAACATGTCGTTGACCTGAGAACGCATCTGCGCCTGGTCGCTCGCGAGACGCAGAGCCTGCCCGTGGATGTCGTCGACGGCACGGGCCAGCTGGCCGATCTCCTCGGTGCTGCGCACCGGCATCGGTTCCAGCGGCACCTCCTCCGGCGACGCGCCGTTACGGAGCTGGGCCACCTCGTGCGGCAGGTCGCTCTCGGCGACGCGCAGCGCCGCGAGGCGAAGTCGGTGCAGCGGAACGATCATCGAGCGCGCGACGAACACGGCGAGCAACAGCGCGGCGAGGATGGTCGCGACGACGACGCCGGTGTAGGTCCACGCGTCCCGCTGGGCGGTGGACACCAGCGCGTTCATCGCGCTGTCGATGTCCTTGGTCGCCCTGGTCACCACGAGTTCGTAGACCGCGAGACTGTCGGTCAGCGACTTCTTCAGTTCGCCGACCGGAATCCGGCCGGCCTGGGCCTCCGGGCTGTTCAGCAGCGTGACGCGAGTGTCGATGCCCGCGCGGAGATCGGCGATCGAGGTGTCACCGTCGGAGAACCGGTGCGACAGCACGCCGAGCAGCGAGCGCTCGGTGTTGGCCGCGGTGAGGAAGCCAGGTGTGCCCGCCTTCGGGTCCTTCAATACTGCTGGGAACGCCGCGACCTCACCGACCAGCGTGGCTCGGGTGTTGAGCGAATCGACCAGACGGAGCTTGGCCGTATCCACCGCGGTGTCGCTGACCTGGCCGACCGTCGTCTCGACGATCCGCACGCTGTCGTTGCGCACCCGGTCGATCAGCGCGATGGCGTCCTCGCTCGACCCGGTGTTCACCGCTTTGCCTTGCTGGCGAACGGCTTTTGCCTGGTTGAGCATGCTGTCCAGCGCCGCGCGGGCGCCGGCGACACCGCTGAGCCTGTCGGCTGCCTTCTCCGCGTTGGCGATCGCCTTGTCGAGATCGGCGAGGTTCTGATCCGTCACCACGGACACGTTCGGCGCGACGGCGATCATCTGCGAACCGACGGTCGTTGCCGTCTGCGCGCTCAGCGCCGTGACCGCGGGGATTGCCCCCACGTTCTCGGCGACATCGGCGAGCCGACCCGAGTTGGTGAACTCCGATGAAATCCTGGACACGCCAAGGCCTACCGCGACCGCCAGCGGGACGGCCAGCACCGCCGTCACCTTCCAGCGCAGGTCCCAGTTGCCGAGCGCCCAGCGCCTTCTGCCGGACCTAGCGGCCTCACGCATCTCCCACTCACTTTCCAAACTGGCCCCAACCACGCGCCATCAGCGAACCTCCACACGCATACTGGCTCGACAGGCGGAGCTGGCCGAGAACTGCGGCTGGCCGAGAAATTGCGTCTACGACGGCCCAAATAAGTGACATCAGATTCTAACGGATCAATAACTTCTTGGGTGACTCCGAGTAAGCATGCGATCCTTGACCTGCCCGTTCCAGGCAAAACCAATGGTCACAACACCCACCCGGGCGTCGCGTGAAGTCTGCCACAATCAACCAGATCTATCGAGGCGGGCATCGAGGCGAGGCTAGGGAGTCACGGGTTTGAACGTGCGGCACGAGTACCGACCGGTCTATCAGACCAGCTTGGTCGACCCCGCCGAGTTCTGGGCCGGGGCGGCTGACGCGATCGATTGGGAGGTTCCGCCGACCCACATTGTGGACACCGCCACTCGTCCAGTGGCCAGGTGGTTCACCGACGCTCGCCTCAACACCTCCTTCAACGCCCTCGACCGGCATGTGCACGGTGGCGTCGCGGCGGAGGGGGGCCTAGCGGATCAGCCCGCCTTAATATACGACTCCGCTATGACCGGCGCCAGAGGCGTTTTCACCTACGCGGAGCTGCTGGAAGAGGTAGCCAGATTCGCAGGCGCAATGAGCAGGCTCGGCGTCGTCGCGGGCGATCGCGTCGTCATCTACCTGCCGATGATCCCCGAGGCCGTCATCGCCATGCTGGCCTGCGCGCGGATCGGCGCGGTGCACTCGGTG
Source organism: Nocardia sp. NPDC052316 (assembly GCF_044547795.1). Lineage (NCBI taxonomy): Bacteria > Bacillati > Actinomycetota > Actinomycetes > Mycobacteriales > Nocardiaceae > Nocardia > Nocardia sp. NPDC052316. The sequence continues at coordinate 301,550 of NZ_JBIUBB010000006.1, read as the reverse complement.
GTGTTCGGCGGCTTCGCCGCACCGGAGCTCGCCGCGCGCATCGATGACGCGAAGCCCGTGTTGATCATCACAGCATCCGGCGGCCTGGAACCGGGCAAACAGCTCGAATACCCCCCGATTGTGTTGCAGGCGTTGGATCTAGCCGAGACCACCGCGCCGCGCACCGTGATTGTGAAGCAGCGCCCGCAGTTCCCGACCATTCACTTCTCCGCGCCGCAGGCCGCGACCGAATCACTGCCGAGCTCGTCGCAGACCATCGCGGCGCAGTGGCTCGATTGGGACGACGCTGTCCGAGGTGCGCCACTGGCCGAGCCGGTTCCGGTCGCCGCGACCGACCCGCTCTACATCCTCTACACCTCGGGTACCACCGGGAAACCCAAAGGCGTGGTGCGCGACAACGGCGGTCACGCGGTCGCCCTCGCCTGGTCCATGCGCAATATCTACGACGTAGGCCCCGGCCAGGTGATGTGGACGGCCTCCGACGTCGGCTGGGTCGTCGGGCACTCCTACATCGTCTACGCGCCACTACTGGTCGGCGCGACCACGCTGCTCTACGAAGGCAAGCCGATCGGCACCCCGGACGCGGGCGCGTACTGGCGGGTGATCGCCGAACACAATGTTCGCGTGCTGTTCACGGCGCCGACCGCGCTGCGCGCCATCCGCAAGGCCGACCCGGACGCCGCGCTCGCGCACAACCACGACCTCTCCTCGCTGCGCGCGCTGTTCTGCGCGGGCGAGCGACTAGATCCGGCCACCTACGCCTGGGCCGACGAGATACTGCTCGCCGACCGCACGGACTGCCCCGTCGTCGACCACTGGTGGCAGACCGAGACCGGCTGGCCGATCTGCGCGAACCCGCTCGGGCTGCAACAACTTCCGATCAAGGCGGGTTCGGCGTCGGTGCCGGTGCCCGGGTATCGCCTGCGGGTGCTCGACTCCGAGGGCAACCCGGTGCCGCCGAATACGGAGGGCAACATCGTGATCGGGCTGCCGCTGCCGCCCGGCACCCTGACCGGGCTGTGGCACGACGACGAGCGCTACAAGCGTTCGTACCTGTCCGCCTACCCCGGCCACTACCTCACCGGTGACTCCGGTTACTTCGACGAGGACGGCTACCTCTACGTGCTCGGCCGCAGCGACGATGTGATCAATATGGCAGGGCACCGGTTGTCGGCGGGCAGCATCGAGGCGGCCATCGCCGGCCACGAGGCGGTCGCCGAGTGCGCGGTGATCGGGCTGCCCGACGAGCTCAAGGGGCACCGGCCGCTGGCGTACGTGGTGCTCAAGTCGGGAGTCGAGGTGGACCCCGCGCAGTTGCGGGACGAGCTGATCGAGCGGGTGCGCAACCAGATCGGCGCGATCGCCACGCTGCACGACGCCGTCATCGTCACCGCGCTGCCGAAGACCAGGTCCGGCAAGATCCTGCGCAAGACGATCCGGCAGATCACCTCCGGTGATCCGTACGAGGTGCCGTCCACCATCGAGGACCCCGCGGTGCTGCAGGCTTTGGAGGACCAGATTCTCGCGGCTCGGCCGCTGTCGCCGCTGCCCGGATTCGGGCCGGACGCGAGTGCCGCGCCTGCGAGGTCGGCGCCCGGCGGCGAGTGACAGACGGACGGTTCCGCGCTGGACGCGTTATCCAGCTGCTCACGAGATCAGTTGTCCTGCTGAATTTTCCGTTCGGTACCGCAGCTCGCCGGTCTCGACTGCTCAGAGATTCCTTAGGAAGCGTTCACACGCGTGCCAGTGCGGCGGCATAGCGTCGAGGGCGCTAATACCCCTCGATATTTGGAGTCACACATGAAGCGTTCCGTTGGCCGCCCCGCTGTCGCCGCATTCGCCGCAGGCGGGCTGGCCACTGTCGCCATGTTCCTCAGCCCGGCCATCGCCTCCGCCGACCCGATGGAGCTCGCCGGCCCGCTGCTCACCTCGGACTGTTCGTTTGCCCAGGTCGACGCCGCGCTGCACGACAAGGCCCCGCAGCTCGCCGCCATGCTCGACGCGAACCCGAAGCAGAAGGCCGAGCTGCAGCGCAAGTTCGATCAGCCGGTCGAGCAGCGCCGCGCCGAACTCCAGCGGGCCATCGACGAGAACCCGGGCGCGGTCCAGGAGGCCCAGAACGACCCGCGGTACGCCCAGCTGCGCGACACCATCCGCACGGTCGCCGATTCTTGCCACAACTACTGACAGGCGCGCATCGCCCACCTGACCGGCTGGACCGATCGGTGACGGCACAATGACTGATGTGACGCCCTCTACTCCGACCGTCCTCGTCGTCGATGACGACGAGGACGTGCTCGCCTCGGTCGAGCGGGGGCTGCGGCTGTCCGGCTTCCATGTGCTGGTCGCCAGGGACGGGGCGCAGGCGCTGCGCAGCGTGAACGAGCACGCGCCGGACGCGATCGTGCTCGATATGAACATGCCGGTGCTCGACGGCGCGGGGGTGGTCACCGCGTTGCGCGCGATGGGCAACGAGGTGCCGATCTGCGTGCTCAGTGCGCGCGCCTCGGTGGACGATCGCATCTCCGGGCTGGAGTCCGGGGCCGACGACTACCTGGTCAAGCCGTTCGTGCTGGCCGAGCTGGTCGCGCGGATCCGGGCACTGCTGCGCAGGCGGACCGACACCCAGGCACCCGCGACGCCGGGCGCGATCACCGTCGGCCCGCTCGAGGTCGATGTCGCCGGGTATCGCGCGCTGCTGAACGGCGATGAAATCGAGCTCACCAAGCGGGAATTCGAGCTGCTGTCCACGCTGGCGCGCAATGTGGGCGTGGTGCTGAGCCGCGAGCGGCTGCTGGAACTGGTGTGGGGCTACGACTTCGCGGCCGACACCAACGTGGTGGACGTTTTCGTCGGCTACCTGCGGCGCAAGCTGGAGGTGGACGGCGCGCCCCGGCTGCTGCACACGATCCGCGGGGTCGGGTTCGTGCTGCGGGCGCCCAAATGACGCAGGTCGTCGCGCCGAAAGCCCGTCGGCGCCGGGCCTTTTCGCTACGCACCAGGGTCGCGGGCGCGGCGGCGGCAGGCGCGGTCGTGATCGTCTCGGTGATCAGCGTGATCAGTATTCACGCGATCGAACGCAACAATGTGCAGCAATCCGATCAGCAGCTCGCGATCGCCGCGCGCATCGTGCTGATCGAACCGGTCATCGCGGTCCGGTTCGTCAGCCTGACGGGTCTGAACAACGACATGGCCGTCACGGTCCGCGACCACGGCAGCGTCACCGCGAGCACGCCGACCCAATTGCCAGATCTGGCACCGGGTTCACGCACCGTCCCGGTCGGTGGCACGCCCTATCGGATCCTGTCGACGACCGAGAATCAGCCTGCGGGGCGGGTGGTTTCGATCGGCATCCCCGCGGCCTCCGCGGCCGCGGCCACCGCCGACCAGCAGCGCTGGGTGCTCGGCGGGGCGTTGTTCGCCATCGCCGCCGCGGCGGCGCTCGGCTGGCTGCTGGCCGGGCGCGCGGTGCGCCCGATCGTGCGGCTCACCCGCCAGGTCGGCGCGCGCAGCGGACTGCCCGATCCGCATAATCCGCCGACCCCGGTGGACGGGTCCGGCGTGCGGGAGGCGGAGAAGCTGGCGGACGCGGTGAATACGATGCTGCAACGGGTGGACCAAGCGCAGTCCGCGACCGCGGCCGCCTTGGAGACCGCGCGCGATTTCGCCGCCGTCTCCGCGCACGAACTGCGCACGCCGCTCACCGCCATGCGCACCGACCTCGAGGTTCTGCGCACCCTGGATCTGGACGAGGCGCAGCGCACCGAGATCCTCGCCGACCTGCAACGCAGTCAGGGCAGGGTGGAGACCACGCTGGCCGCGCTGGAGCGCCTCGCCACCGGCGATCTCACCAACGAACGCGACCACGTCGCCACCGACGTCGGCGACCTGTGTGACCAGGCCGCGCACGACGCCATGCGGCACTTCCCCGGCTTGAAGGTCCGGATCGACAGCGACACCGAGCTGGTCACCCGCGGGCTGCCCGCGGGCCTGCGGCTCGCGGTGGACAACGCGCTGACCAACTCGGTCAAGCACGGGCGGGCCACCGAGGCGCTGGTGTCCGCGCACCGTGCGCCGAACGGGCACATCGTGATCAGCATCGACGACAACGGTCGCGGCATCCCGGTGCACGAGCGGCAGGCCGTGTTCGATCGGTTCTTCCGCGGCAGTCAGGCGAGCAAGGGCGGCTCCGGGCTCGGCCTGGCACTGGTCGCCCAGCAAGCCCAATTACACGGCGGACGCGCCTATTTCGATGATGGGACGCTTGGCGGTATTCGCCTCGTCCTCGACCTGCCCGATCGGACAAGTACCTGAGCGCCGCGGGTCCTTAACGAACTCTCAGAGAAACGCCAGCGGTGGGGTCAAAGGGCGGCTCTATCGTCTGGCTGTGATCGGAAAACGCGCCCGCTGGGCTCTTCTCGCCGTTGCTCTCGTCAGTTCCGGCGCGCTCGGTGCCTGCCTCACCGCGTGCGGCCGATCCGACGACGGGCCCACCGGCATCGCCCTGGTGAACGCCGATACCGGGCCGACGGGTGCGCGGGTCGTCAAGGCGCTGACGGAGGCGGGTGGGTACGAATGGACCGCCGCGCCGCCGGGTGCGGCGAGCACCGACGACTACGCCGCGGTGATCACCCTGCCCGCCGACCTCACCGAATCCATGGGCACCCTGGCCGGCCCCCAGCCGCGCCGGGCCAAGGTCACCGTCGCCACCCATAAGGGTGCCGACACCGACCTGGTGAACGGCGCGGTGTCGGAGGTGACGCACCGGGTCGGCGCGGCAGGCGTCGACGCCGCGCTCGCGGCGGTCGGGCAGGCCCGCAGCCAGATGTCGCAGGTGCAGTTCACCGCACAGTTGCTCAAAGCCGGAGTGAACACGGCCGCTTCCGGCACCGAGCAGTTCAGCGCGGGCGCCGACCAGCTGCTCGGCTTCCTGAGTTTCGCCAAAGAGGGCTCCGCGCAGCTGACTTCGGCCATCGCACTGCTGAACTCGACCGTCGACGGCGCCGCCGAGCAGGCGAACGAGCTTGCCACCGCGCTGGATTCGACCGGCCTCACGATCGCCCAGGTGGAGCAGACGGCGAACACGGTGAACTCCGGCCTGGACCAGATCCTCCCGCTGCTGCGCGCCCTGCCCTTCGCCAACGATCCGGCGCTGGCCGACATCATCGAGAAACTCGAGGCATTACAAGGCATTTCGGGTCAAGCAGGCGCCCAGCTCACCGGCCTCGGCTCGCTGGTCGGCGGCGCGGTCGACCCGAACACCGACCTCGGCACGCTGCTTCGCACCGTGGTCGACCGATTGACCAGTGCCAGTGCGCAATTGACCGAGGGCGCGAAGTTGGCCGAGGGCCTGCCCAAGCTGGCCGACGAGGGCGGCGCCCAATTGGTCAGCGCCATCAGCCAACTCACCGGCGGCGTCACCCAGCTGCAGACCATCGTCAACAACCTGAGCACCCAGACCGACAAAGCCGTCGAGGCCCTCCCCCAACGCAGCTCGGCCCAGCAATCCGCGCTCGCCCTGGCCCTCACCGACCCGGTCGAGATCGTCCGCAACTGAAACGGCAATGGCCCGCGTCCCAGAGACCTGGAACACGGACCACCAACCCAGCCACAACGGAGCGAGTCTTACGAGCGACCCGTTCGCGGCCCGTCTCGCGTCCGAGTGGACGAAGCGCATGCGCCGAAGGCGCGAGTCTCGTCCGCTCGGACGCGAGACAACCGGGGGCCGCGAACACGCCGCGGCCACGCGGCAGATTAACTAGCGTCCAGCAAATCGATGACGAAGACCAGCGTCTTGCCCGCGAGCGGGTGCCCCGCGCCGGTCGGGCCGTAGGCCAGCTCCGGCGGGATGGTGAGCTGGCGGCGGCCGCCGACCTTCATGCCGGGGATGCCGTCCTGCCAGCCCTGGATCAGGCCGCGCAGCGGGAAGTTGATGGATTCGCCGCGGTTCCAGGAGGAGTCGAATTCTTCGCCGGTGTCGAACTCAACGCCGACGTAGTGCACCTCGACGTTGCCGCCGGGCACGGCTTCTTTGCCTTCGCCCTCGATGATGTCCTTGATCACCAGCTCGGCGGGCGCGGGCCCACCCTGGAACTCGATCTCCGGCTTGGTCATTCGGCATATCCCCTTCGGTGGGTGATGGTGGTGATGGTGGAACTAACGGTTGGTGATCTCGCGGTAGTCGCGGGCGCCGTAGCCGGTGTAGATCTGCCGCGGGCGGCCGATCTTCAGTGGCTCGCTGTGCATTTCGCGCCAGTGCGCGATCCAGCCCGGCAGTCGGCCCATCGCGAACAGCACGGTGAACATGCGGGTGGGGAAGCCCATGGCCTTGTAGATGACGCCGGTGTAGAAGTCGACGTTCGGGTACAGGCGACGCTCGACGAAGTAGTCGTCGGTGAGGGCGGCTTCTTCCAGCGCCTGGGCGATCTCGAACAGCTCGTCGTTGCCGAGCTTGTTGAGGATCGCGTCGGCGTGCTTCTTGGCGATGGCGGCGCGTGGGTCGTAGTTGCGGTAGACGCGGTGCCCGAAGCCCATGAGCTTCACGCCGTCTTCCTTGTTCTTGACCTTGCGGATGAACTCCTTGACGTCGCCGCCGTCGGACTTGATGCCGTCGAGCATCTCCAGCACCGCCTGGTTGGCGCCGCCGTGCAGCGGGCCCCACAGCGCGTTGATGCCGCCGGACACCGAGGTGAACAGGTTGGCGTCGGAGGAGCCGACGAGCCGGACCGTCGAGGTGGAGCAGTTCTGCTCGTGGTCGGCGTGCAGGATGAGCAGCATGTCCAGCGCCGCGGCGACCTCGGGGTCGACCTCGTACGGCTCGGCCGGGAAGCCGAAGGTCATCCGCAGGAAGTTCTCCACCAGGCTCAGCGAGTTGTCCGGGTAGAGGAACGGCTGGCCGACCGACTTCTTGTACGAGTAGGCCGCGATGGTGGGCAGCTTGGCCAGCAACCGGATGGTGGACAGCTCGACCTGTTCGGGGTCGCGCGGGTCGAGCGAGTCCTGGTAGTAGGCCGACAGCGCGTTCACCGCGGAGGAGAGCACCGGCATCGGGTGCGCGTTGCGCGGGAAGCCGTCGAAGAAGCGCTTCAGGTCCTCGTGCAGCAGCGTGTGCCTGCGGATCCGGTCGGTGAAGTCCTCCAGCTGCGTCTGCGAGGGCAGCTCGCCGTAGATCAGCAGGTAGCTGACCTCGATGAAGGTGGAAGACGCCGCGAGCTGGTCGATCGGGTAACCGCGGTAGCGCAGGATGCCCGCCTCACCGTCGATGTAGGTGATCGCCGACTTGGTCGGGGCGGTGTTCATGAAGCCCGGGTCGTAGGTGACGTAACCCGTGCTGGCCAGCAGCTTTCCCAGCTCGATTCCGTCGTTGCCTTCGGCGGCCTTGGCGACCGTCATCGGGAACTCCCCGCCGGGGTAGGTAAGCACCGGCTTGGCGTCCTCGTCGACGTTGATGATGTTCTCAGCGGGCACGGAAGGATCCCTCTCAGGCTAGAACCATAGGCATCGTCGCGGTCGGCGCACGATGCACTTGTCTCAACGCTAGACGTTCACCGACGCGGACAACCAGGAGGGTAGTCCTGTGCGACCTCACAAACATCTCATGGCGGTGTGAGGTCCGGAGTACGCGCCGAACAGCGATTGCCAGATATTCGCACGGCTCATGGTGCCACCGTTTCCGCATGTGCGCGGCCTACCCGGTATCGCACGAATGCCGGGAACGCGATCGCGGCGATCACCACGCCGATCACCACGAGAACACCACCACCGGCCGCCGCGACAGCGGTACCCAGACTCGCCGCCGCAAAACCGTGGGCAACATCACCGATTCGAGGCCCACCTGCGACAACCACGATGAACACGCCCTGCAGCCGTCCGCGCATCTCGTCGGTCGCGACCTGCTGCAGCATGGTGACCCGCAGTGCGGCCGAGACCATGTCCACCGCGCCGCCGAAGGCCGAGCAGACCAGCGCGAGCGTCAGCCCGAGGCCGAGGCCGAGGCCGTGCCCGGTGAATCCGACGGCAGCGCCGAAGCCGACCATGGCCAGGCCCCACAGCACGATGCAGACGAGGACGGCCAGGCCTTGGCGCTGGATGCGCGGTATCCAGCCGGAGAACACCCCGCCGAGCACCGCGCCCGCCGACATGGACGCGAACAGCAGCCCGAGCGCGACCCCGCCGGTGGTCGGATCGCCGAAGGTCTCGTGCGCGATCTGCGGGAACAGCGCGCGCGGCATGCCGAACACCATGGCGATCACGTCCACCGCGAACGAGGCGAGCAGGATCCGCTGCGTGGCCAGATACCCGAAACCGTCCAGCACCGTGCGGAATCCGGCCTTGCGCGCGGTGCCGGTCGGCGGCAACGCGGGCAGCTTCCACACCGCCCAGAGTGTGGCGAGCAGGGCGACGGAGTCGATCAGGTAGAGGGTGGACAGTCCGATCACCGGGATCAGCGCGCCCGCCAGCACCGGCCCGGCGATGGCGCCGAACTGCATCACCGTCATGCTGAGCGAATTCGCCGCGGCCAGTTGGTCTTCGGGCAGCAGCCGCGGGATGGCCGCACTGCGCGTCGGCTGGTTCACCGCGTAGAACGCCTGCTGCACCGCGAACAGGCCGAGCACGACCCAGACGTTGTCGATGCCGGAGGCGGCCTGCGCCCAGAACGCGACCGCGGTGAGCCCGGTGCCCGCGTTGGTGATCAGCATCAGCTTGCGCCGGTCCATCACATCCGCGAGCGCGCCGCCCCACAGCCCGAACACGATCAGCGGCACCAGGCCGAACAGCCCGGCCAGGCCGACATACCCTGAGCTGCCGGTGATCTGGAAGATCTGCTGCGGTACCGCGACGATGGACAGCTGCGCACCGATCATGGTGACAATGCCCGAGGTCCACAGACGGCGGAAGTCGGGGTTTCGCAGCGGAGCGGTATCGGCCAGCAATCTCACCGGCGGCAGCGTAGCGACTGGAACCCGACCGGCTCGATACGAGATTTCTCACCGACCGGTCGGGAATAGTTCAGGGTTGTAGTCGCTCGACCGTCATGATGCCGTTATCGATGAGTACCCGAATCCGGTTGTGCAGCCTGCCCCGCCGACCCTGCCAGAACTCCACCTCGTCCGGGCGCAGCAGGAAGCCACCCCAGTGCGGCGGCACCGGAATCTCGTCGACGTTCTCGAAGCGCGCGATCGTCTCGGCCATGGTGCGGTCCAACTCGGCCCGCGACCCGATCGGCTTCGACTGCCGCGAGGCCCACGCGCCGAGCTGCGAGTCGCGCGGCCGGGAGCGCCAGTAGACCTCGGTCGTCTCGGCGGGCACCCGCTCGATCGCGCCGCGCACATGCACCTGCCTGCCGAGCGCGGGCCAGACGAAGGTGGCGGCGGCGAACGGGACGGCCGCGAGCTGGCTGCCCTTGGCCGAGTCGTAGTTCGTGTAAAAAGTCACACCCTCGGGAGAGAGGCCTTTACACAGGACGGTTCTGGCGACCGGTCGCGGCGAGCCGTCGGCCAGCGACACGGTGGCCAGCACCATGGCGTTCGGCTCCGCGACGCCGACCGCGGTCGCCTGCTCGATCCAGTGGCGCAGCAACGGCTCCCAGCCGCCGGCCAGCCATGTTTCGTCCAGATCGACGTCTTCGCCGCTGCCGAACGGGGCGCCGCCGTACTCGGCGCGCATGCCGGCCAGATCGGTGCTCGCCAGGTGATCGGCCGTCTCCTCGCCGCCAAGTGAATTGTCCAGGTCACGCATGGGCCAGACGTTACTCCGGGGTAGCAAGGATCTAAGGTGTTGTTGATCGGCATGTGCTCGGCGAGCCGCGTTATATCCCTCATCGCCGAGGATCAGGCCTGTTCTAGCGAGCTGCGAGCAGTCGCTACGGAGCGCGTCCCGAAGTGCAAGGAGAAGTCCCGACATGACTACCAGCCCCGCGGTGCCTACCGGGCAGACCGCCGTACCCAGCGATTTCGTCAGCGGCCTCGAGGGTGTGGTGGCGTTCACCACCGACATCGCCGAGCCCGACAAGGACGGCGGCGCGCTGCGCTACCGCGGCGTCGACATCGAGCACCTGGTCGAGGGCCAGGTGACCTTCGGTGACGTGTGGGCCTTGCTGGTGGACGGCGAGTTCGGTCGCGGACTGCCGCCCGCCGAACCCTTCCCGCTGCCGGTGCACACCGGCGACGTGCGCGTCGACGTGCAGGCCGGCCTGGCCATGCTCGCCCCGATCTGGGGCTACCAGCCGCTGCTGGACATCGACGACGAGACCGCGCGCGACAACCTGGCGCGCGCCTCGGTGATGGCGCTGTCCTACGTCGCGCAGTCCGCACGCGGCATCTACCAGCCCGCGGTCCCGCAGAAGAAGATCGACGAGTGCAACACGGTCACCGAGCGGTTCATGACCCGCTGGAAGGGCGACCCGGACCCCAAGCACACCGAGGCGATCGACGCCTACTGGGTGTCGGCCGCCGAGCACGGCATGAACGCCTCCACCTTCACCGCGCGCGTGATCGCCTCCACCGGCGCCGATGTCGCGGCCTCGCTGTCCGGCGCGATCGGTGCGATGTCGGGCCCGCTGCACGGCGGCGCGCCCGCCCGCGTGCTGCCGATGATCGAAGAGGTTGAGAAGACCGGTGACGCACGGGCGCTGGTCAAGGGCATCCTGGACCGCAAGGAGAAGCTGATGGGCTTCGGACACCGGGTGTACCGGGCCGAAGACCCGCGCGCCCGCGTGCTGCGCGCCACCGCGAAGCGGCTCGCCGCGCCGCGCTACGAGGTGGCCGCCGCGCTGGAGCAGGCCGCGCTGGCCGAGCTGCGTGAGCGCCGGCCGGACCGGGCGATCGAGACCAACGTGGAGTTCTGGGCCGCGGTGATCCTCGACTTCGCCGAGGTGCCCGCGCACATGATGCCCGCCATGTTCACCTGTGGCCGGACCGCGGGCTGGTGCGCGCACATCCTCGAGCAGAAGCAGCTCGGCAAGCTGGTGCGCCCGGCGGCCATCTACACCGGACCGGCTCCGCGGCAGCCTGCCGACGTCGCGGGCTGGGCGAGCATCCAGCACGCCTAGCAATAGCTGAACAGCATCATTCGCGAGCCGAATGTCCTGCACCATCAGGACATTCGGCTCGCGTAGCATCCGGGTCCGGACGGACGGAGGAGGGCAGTGGTGCAGGAACGAGGACTGTCGCGGCGGCGGATGTTCGGCGTCGGCGCCGCGCTGGCCGCCGGCTTCGCCGCCACCGGATGCGCTACCGCGCACAGCGATACCGCGGCCGCGGCACCGAGTTCGACCCGCGCCCGGACCTCGATCGGCGACGCCGCCGTGGCGTCCGAGACCGCACCGCCGCCGGACAACTCGCCCGCGGCGGTGGCCGCCAGGCACGCCACCGACCAGCCGCAGCGGTGGGGCGTGCAAATGCCGGGCATCACGAGCACTTTCGCGGCCACCCGCAAGCAGCTGGCCCTGACCTTCGACGCGTGCGGCGGGCCGGGCAACAACGACATCGACGACTCGCTCATCAACTTCCTGGTCACCCAGCAGATTCCGGCCACGCTGTTCCTGAACAAGCGCTGGATCGACGCCAACCCGGTGCGGGCAGGCCAACTGGCCGTGAACCCGCTGTTCGAGCTGGCCAATCACGGCGTCGCGCACAAGCCGCTTTCGGTGAACGGCCGCGCCGCCTACGGCATCGCGGGCACCGGCTCGGCGCAGGAGGCGGCCGACGAGGTCTGGGCCAACCACGAGCGGCTGACCGGATTGGTCGGCAAGCCGCCCCGCTTCTTTCGCGCGGGCACCGCGCACTACGACGACGTCGCGGTCGCCATCGTGCACGAATTGGGCGAAACCCCGGTCGGTTTCAGCATCAACGCCGACTACGGTGCCACCGCGAGCGCCGCCAAGGTCCGCGCCGCGATGAACGCCGCTGCGCCGGGGGCGATCTCGCTCGCCCACATGCACCGCCCGCAGTCCGGCACCGGCGCGGGCATGATCGCCGTCCTGCCCACACTGCGCGACATGGGGTTCACCTTCGTCCACCTGTGAGCCGCAAGGTCCACCTGTGAGCCGCAAGCTTTTCGCCGCAGCGCACCTAACCGTCGAGGCGCGCGTTATGGGCGATCGGGTCAGTCCTCGCCGAGGGAGGCGGGCCAATCCACGGCGACGGACTCGCCGTGGTCGACGGTGAAGAAGGCGACCTCCAGGTGCTGGCCGAGATCCACCAGGCCGATCGCGGCCAAGGGAACCGGCTGGACGAGGCGGACCAGCCACGGCGTCGGCTCGTCCCACGCACGCAGCTCCAGGTCGAGGCGCAGCACCGGGTCTTCGCGACCGACGTAGTCCGCCGCGACCGGGGCCGCGGCGAGCACCGTCGCGTCGGCGCGGCGGCCGTCGGCGAGAATCTTCGACACGCTGACCCGGCCGGTCTCCGCGCAATCGGACACGTACAGCACCAACCGGTCCCGGTCGCCCGGGTCGACCCGGCAGCACACGACATCGCCCGACTGCATCCACTCCAGGTTCGCCGCCGACACCCGCTGCCGCACCCTGGCCTCGTATGGCGCCACGCCGTCGACCTCGACCCGTACCCAGAACTCCTGACACAGCGACGCCTCGCTCGCGTCGTGCGCGCCCGCGACCGCTTTGTTGCTCGGCCGCACGCCGAGAATTGTTGCCGAACCGAGGGTGCCGTGTAGCAGCAACTCGCGGCGCGCCCCGTCGGACAGTTCGCCGATGCGCATACCGAAGGTCAGTGGTCGTCGACCGAGCAATCGCCACCCCGAGTTAGCCGGCGCCATGTTCATGGGCGCAAAGGTTAGCTGGAGTGTGGTGCGCGACACAGCAATACCACCGCAACCGGAGTGGACCGTGACAATTCCGGCGTCGGCCGCCCGCGCGGGCGCCGGTGGCGGAGGGCACAGCTGCCGACCCGCACGAACCGAGCTGGTCCGACACGCTTTACCCTGTTCGGCATGACCACTGCGTTCCCGACGATTCCCGACGACCTCAAGCCCGCCGACGGACGGTTCGGCTGTGGCCCCTCCAAGGTGCGACCGGAGCAGTTGCAGTCCCTGGTGACGGTCGGCGCCTCGGTGTTCGGAACAAGTCACCGGCAGAAGCCGGTGAAAGATGTGGTCGCGCGGGTGCGCTCGGGCCTACGCGAACTGTTCGGGCTGCCTGACGGTTACGAGGTGGTGCTCGGTAACGGTGGCACGACGGCGTTCTGGGATGCCGCGGCCTTCGGCCTGATCCGCGAGCGTTCGCTGCACCTGACCAACGGTGAGTTCAGCTCGAAGTTCGCCACCGTAGCCAAGGGCAACCCGTTCATCGGCGACCCGATCGTCATCTCGGCCGAGCCGGGCAGCGCGCCGGAGCCGGTGTCGGATCCCTCGGCCGACCTGATCGGCTGGGCACACAACGAAACCTCCACCGGTGTCGCCATTCCGGTGCAGCGCCCGGCGGGCTCGGAGCACGCGCTGATCGCCATCGACGCCACCTCGGGCGCGGGCGGCCTGCCGGTGAACATCACCGACGCCGACGTCTACTACTTCGCGCCGCAGAAGTGCTTCGCCGCCGACGGTGGTCTGTGGGTCGCGCTGATGAGCCCGGCCGCGCTGGCCAGGGTCGAGGAGATCAAGGCGACCGGCCGGTGGACCCCGGAGTTCCTCTCGCTGCCGATCGCGATCGACAACAGCACCAAGGACCAGACCTACAACACCCCGGCGCTGGCCACCCTGCTGCTGTTCGCCGACCAGATCGAGTGGCTCAACGGCAACGGCGGCCTGGACTGGGCGGTCAAGCGGACGCTGGATTCGTCGTCGCGCCTGTACAACTGGGCCGAGTCCAGCGAGTACGCCACGCCGTACGTCACCGATCCGGCGCACCGCTCGCAGGTGGTCGGCACCATCGACTTCGCCGACTCGGTCGACGCGGCCGCGGTGGCGAAGGTACTGCGTGCCAATGGAATCGTGGACACCGAGCCGTACCGCAAGCTGGGCCGTAACCAGCTGCGCGTCGGCATGTTCCCGGCCATCGACCCGGAAGACATCAGCCAGTTGACCCGTAGCATCGACTGGGTCGTGCAGAATCTGGGCTGACGACAGCCGAATCCGAGCGCGACACGCCACAATCGACACGCCGCTTCAGGTGGTGCGCTAAGTCGAACAGAGCAGATTAGCGGGGTGCGGGAGTCTGCACAGAGATTTCCGCCCCGCGTGTCTCGCCCCATGGATCCCAGAAGTGCACTACTGTTTCGGAAAGTGGGCGGTGTCGCGAGTCGACGCGGTAAGGAGGTAACGGTGCGTGAACTTCGAGTGATCGGGGTGACGCCCGACTCCACGCACATCGTGTGTATCGACACCGAGTCCGGAGCGAAGTACCGGCTTCCCGCCGACGACAAGCTACGAGCCGCAGCACGCGGAGACCTTGCCCGATTCGGCCAGATAGAGATCGAAATGGAAGCAACTATGCGTCCTCGCGATATCCAGGCTCGAATCCGGGCCGGCGCCTCCGTCGACCAGGTCACCGAAGAATCCGGCATGCCGGCCAGCCGCGTCGAGCGGTTCGCCTACCCGGTGCTGCTGGAGCGTGCCCGCGCTGCCGAACTCGCGCAGAAGGCGCATCCCGTCCGCCCCGACGGCCCCGCCGTGGAGACCCTCATCGATGTCGTCACCGCCGCCTTCACCGAGCGCGGACACAACATCGAAGGCGCCGAATGGGACGCCTGGAAAGACGAAAAAGGCTTCTGGGTCGCGCAGTTGCAGTGGCAGAACGGGCGTTCCGAGATCGCCGCGCACTGGCGCTACCAGCCCGACGCGCACGGCGGCTCGGTCTCCCCGCTCGACGACCCCGCCTCCGACCTGATCGATCCCGACTTCGGCCGAGCGCTACGCGGTCTCGCGACGATCCTGCCCGCCGAGCCCGAGGTGGCCGCGCCCGCGCCGCAGCCCGAGCCGGTGGTCGAGCCACGCCCCACCCCGACGGCGCCGCCCGCGCGCCCCGCCGCCCGGCAGAGCCAGCCCACCCTGGACGAGTACTACGAGCAGCGTGCCGTCGCGGCCGGTGGCAGCAGCACCCCCGCGATCACCGCGGGCGCGACCGCAACCCCCACCGCCGCAACCACGGCCACGCCCGCCGCGGCAAACCCGGCACCCGCGCCCACCACGCCGACGCCGACACCGCCGGCCGAACCCCCTGCGGAGACCGCCCCGCCCGCGCCCGCCGCGTCGACGAAGCCCGCCGCCGAGGAACCGGCCAAGCCCGCGGCCAACGGCAAGACGACGGCCAAGCCCGCACGCACCAAGCGCGGCAAGGCACCCATGCCCTCCTGGGAGGACGTCCTGCTCGGAGTCCGCAGCTCGGGTCACTGAGCGCCTCCCAAGCTGAACGACAAGAAGGCACGCCACCACGGTGGCGTGCCTTCGTCAGCTACCCCGCAGCATTGCGCGCAACCGGATAGCCGGTTTTCCCAGCGTGTTCCGCAGCGGAAGGTCCGTCCGGACGGGCTGGAGGCGAGTAGATTTTTTGGTGTGTTGTCGACGGCGTGCGACGGCGTCGGGTGATTCACCGCAGCGGTGAATTGTTCGAAACCCCGTGCGTTGCTCGAAGTTCGCGGAGCTGATTCGTGCAACCATCGGGAGGTGCCGGAAATGCTATCGAAAGCTTCGTCCCTCTGGTACGTCGACGCACCCGATCCGTTGACGGTACTGCGCGCCAACCATGATCCGGATCCCGATGCCGCACTGGCGCTTGCGAAACAGCTGCACAGCGACCGGGACGTGCTGCCGATCATGGTCGGCACGCTCGCGGGCTGCGCGGGCCCGGACCTCGACGAGGTGTACATCGGTTGCTATCCGGGCGTGACGGTGGTGTGTTCGGCGCAGGCGGCCCGCATCCACCCGACCGAACTTCCGGAGTTGCTGGTTCGCCCGCTGGCCTCCGAGCACACCTATCTGGTGTCCTTCGACACCGCGCATGGCTGGGGTGCGTTCGCGCATTGGGAGCGTGGCGAATTCCGCAGGGCGTTCAGCTCCAGCCGGGTGAACATCCTGGAGGACGAGGGCCTGCCGCTGGTCTGGGAGCGCCCGTACTGGGCGGGCGAACACCCGGTGCGCTGGCACGCGGGCGAGCTGCCCGACCCGCAGACGCTGCCGTTCGACCCACCCGACTTCGCCGACGCCGCCAACAACGAGTGGCTCGGCTTCCACTACCGCGCCCCGGCCGCCGAGGGCGCGCTGGTGCCCGGCGACGTCGCGGTGTGCGGGTTCACGCTGTACCCGAAAGGCCAAGCGCCCGACCCGGCCACCCTCGCCCCGCCGCAGCACGAGCCGGCCGACGTGCGACCCAAGCGCGGTCTGTTCAGCTGGCTACGCGGGCACGACCGCGTGTCCTGACTGCGGTCCTGCTCAGGCCGCCAGTCCGTTGATCAGCAACGCCACCCACCCCAGCAGCACACCCGCCGCACCACCGCCGATTACCCACCTGGTCACCGGCTCCCACCGCATCCGCCAGGCGGTCGGCGCGGCACCGCCCGCCGCGATCAGGTTCACCGCCACCGCGAGCAGCGGGTGCACCTCGGCGAGCGCGCGGCCGAAGGAGAACACCGCGACCGCGGCCAGCAGGGCGACCATGATCGCGACGCCGACGCCTGCGCCCCACGGGGTCGGACCTTGATACGGCGGGTAACTCACGACTGCGCCCCGCCGGTGCTCGGCTCCGGCACGCCGTGTCCTCGGTTCGCTCGCTGCCATTGCCTCACGTCCGTACCCGCTCGTAGAACGCCATTGCGGCGGCGGTGGCCACATTGAGCGAGTCGGTGCCGGGTGACATCGGGATGCGCGCCCGTACGTCGGTGGCTCGCATCGCGTCCTCGCTCAAACCCGGTCCTTCGGCACCGAGCAGCAGTGCCACCCGCTCTCCCGTCATCGCCGTGGCCAGGTTCACCGCCGCCGGGTTCGGCGTGAGCGCGATGATCTGGAAACCCTTGCGCCGCAGTATATCCAGGCCGTCCGGCCAGTCGGGGACGGAAGCGAACGGAACGCGCAGCACATGGCCCATGGACACCCGCACCGCCCGCCGGTACAGCGGGTCGGCGCACCGGTCGCCGAACAGGATGGCCGCCGCGCCGAGTCCGGCCGCGTTGCGGAACATCGAGCCGATGTTCTCGTGGTCGTTGACGCCCTCCAGCACGGCCACCGTGCTCGCCTTGTCGAGCACCTCGTCCAACTCCAGTGCCGCGGGCCTGCGCGCGACGGCGAGCACGCCCCGGTTCAGGTGGAACCCGACCACCTCGGCCATCACCTCGGCCGAGGCGCGGTAGTACGGCACGTCGACGGTGACGAGATCGTCCGCGAGTTCCGCGCGGCGCTTCTCCACCCCGAGCAACGCGGTCGGCGCGAACCGGGAGTCCAGCATCCGCTGCACGACCACCACACCCTCCGCGATCACCAAGCCCTTGCGGCCGGGCAGATCGGGTCGGCGGTCGGCGGACTTGAGGTCGCGGAAGTCATCGACCCGCGGGTCGGCGGGGTCGTCGATATCGATCACTTCGGCCACGGCTACATCCTGCCGGGTAATTCGGACAAACACCGGAGCAGGTGCGATTTCCGCCGGTGGGGAGGCGCGTGGCGGCAACGGGCGACGGTAGGCCGCGCGCCCGCCGAAATTCGAGTGCGGGGCGGTGTCGCGGCGTGGGAGGGTGCAACGATGACGCTGACGAACGGCATCACCATCCGATCGGCCACCCCCGATGACGCGCCCGCGATCCGGACGCTGGTGGCCACCTCCTTCGGCGGTCGACCCGACGACGCGGAGCTCGACCGCTACCGGCAGTTGTTCCCACCGGCGGACGCGATCGTGGCGGCCGACGGCGCGCGGATCGTCGGGCACGTGCAGTCAAGGACGATGACGGTGACCGTGCCGGGCGAACGAGCGGTCGACGCCTGCGGGATCGCGGCGGTCGGCGTGGCGCCGACGCATCGGCGGCGCGGGATTCTGCGCGCGATGTACACCGAGCAGCATCGGCGCACCGAGGCGGCCGGGCTGCCGCTGACCATCTTCACCGCGAGCGAAGCCACCATCTACGGTCGCTTCGGTTACGGCCCGACGGTGCGCGAGAACGCGGTCACCATCGACCGCCGCTTCGCCGAATTCCGGCCGTCCGCCCCGGATCCGGGCGGTGTCGAGCTGGCGGCGCCGGACGAGGTCGCCGAGCACATCACGGCCGTCTACGACCGGTGGCGCAGGCTCGTGCCCGGCGCGCAGGTGCGCCCGGACGCCTCCTGGGCCGGGCTGTTCGCCGACGCGGAACGCTCCCGGCGCGGCGGCACCAGCCTTTTCGTGTTCACCCACCCGGATGGTTATGCGCTGTACCGGTACCACTACCGCGAAACCGGCATGGACGTCGACGTGGTCGAGCTGCGCGCGGTGACCGCCGAGGCGCACGCGGCGCTGTGGCGGGCGCTGCTCGGGCTCGATCTGGTCAAGCAGGTGTCGGCCGTGCTCAGCGACAACGATCCACTGCCCTACCTGCTGACCGACACCCGCCTGGTGCGGACCGCCGGCCGCTACGACGGACTGTGGTTGCGGCTCATGGACATTCCCGCGGCACTCACGGCGCGCACCTATCGACGGGATCTGGATCTGGTACTCGCGGTGACCGACCCGTTCCGCGAGGCGGGTGGCGCGTTCGCGCTCACCGTCCGCGACGGCATCGCCGAGTGCGCGCCGACCACTGCGGCCGCCGATATCGAGCTCGGCATCGACGTCCTCGGCAGCATGTACCTCGGCGCCTATCCCGCCCGGGTGTTCGCCGCCGCGAACCGCCTGCAGGCCAAGGACACCAACCACCTGCGCGCGTTCGAAGAAGCCTTCGGCACCGACCGGGACGCCGTTCTGGGCTGGTTCTTCTGATCCAGGAGAAATGTCCGGATCGGCGCTCTGCTGGCATGCTGGTGGGCATGAAGCCGATTCAGCTCGTCCTCAACGTCCTCTGGCTGGTGTTCGTCGGGTTGTGGATGGCACTCGGCTACATCCTGGCCGGGGTCATCTGCTGCATCCTGATCATCACGATTCCGTGGGGCATCGCCTCGTTCCGGATCGCGGCCTACGCGCTGTGGCCGTTCGGCCGGACCACGGTGGAGAAGCCGGGAGCGGGCACGGGGTCGCTGATCGGCAACATCATCTGGGTCGTCGTCGCGGGCTGGTGGCTCGCGCTCGGCCACCTGCTCACCAGCATTCCGCTGTTCATCTCGATCATCGGAATCCCGTTCGGCTGGGCCAATCTGAAGCTGATCCCGCTGTCGCTGTTCCCGCTCGGGCGCGACATCGTCGACAGCGACCAGCCGTTCGGCGCCCGCTAGCACCGGCGAAAGCACCGGCCGGACAACCTCACTCGGATTCGGCGACGATCTGCTTCATGATGCCGACCGCCTTGGTGAGCACCACGACCTGATCCTCGGTGAGGTTGGACAGCTGCTCGGTCATCCAGGCCTCGCGGGCATGGGTCTCATCGGCGATGAGGGCGCACCCCGCGTCGGACAGCGAGACGATGATCTGCCTGCCGTCGGTCGGATGCGGTTTGCGTTCGACCAAGCCGAGATCGGTGAGCGAGGCGATGACGCGCGTCATCGACGGCGGCTGGACGCGCTCTTTGGCGGCAAGCGCCCCGGGGGTCATCGCGCCGTCGCGAGACAGGGTCGCGAGGGCGGAGAGCTGCGTCAGCGAGATCTGCGAGTCGGCACGGCGGCCACGCAGATGACGCGTCAGACGAACCACCGCCAGTGAGAGCTCACCAGCGAGGGCTCGAACATCGGATGGCGTTGTCACAGAGGTGAACGATACGGGACGGGTGCGCGTCCGATGCGTGTTCTCGCCGCTAGGCTATGACTGTGACGCAGAAAGTGCCCCAGATCCCGGCGCGGCTCACCGACCCGCGGCCGGTGCTCGCGGTCGGCAGCGCGCTGTGGTTGCTCGCCACCGTGGTGGTGTCGGCCACCGGCGACCGGTGGGCCTCGGTGTTGCCGGTCTGCCTGATGGGCATGGTGGTCGGCGTGCTCGCGCTGGGTATCTTCCTGATCCAGCGACGCGGGGCGCGCCGCGGCGACAAGGGTGCGCAGACGGGGCTGTAAGCGGCTCAGCCGACCTGGAAGTCGTTGGTAGTTCCGGTGAACGGGTGCAGTGCGCCGTCGGGGCTCAGGCTGTCGGCGTAGTGCTGGAACCGATACCGGCCCGGCGTGGCGTCGGCGGGAATGTCCCAGGTGAACCGCGCAACGGACTCGGCCGTGCCGCGCTTGCTCCAGAAGAACTTCACCGCCCATTCGCCCTCGTTGGCCACCCGCACCCACTCCCCCGACGCCTGCCTGCGCTGCACTTCCAGGAAGGTGCCGTTGCGGCGGATGTTGTGTTTCGGGTGGGCGGAGACGAATTCGGCGGCGACCTGCGCGCCCGGGGCGTACGCCGGGGCGGGCTGGGTCAGCACGTCGCCGAAGCTACGACCGGGCGGGAGGGTGTCCGGCCCGGCGCCGGGCTGGAAATTCGGCTGCAGGTTGGACACGTCACGCGGGGCCGGACCGCGCGGCACCGCTTGGCGGGCGGCGAATGCCGTTGCGAGCCGGGCGAATTCCTGCTGATAGGCGCAGAGGGTGTAGCGGCCGAACAGCGTCGAGGCGCCCTCGTACTGCTGTGCGTCGTATTCCTCAGGGGTAGTGACGTATTCGTGGTAGGCGTTGGCGTAGCCCTGCAGGAGCACCTGCTGCAGCGGCACGCCGAGCGCGGCCGCGACGGCACGGCGCACGCGCAGGCCCGAGGTGATGGTGAACTCGCCGCCCGCGGCGGCCAGGTAGAGCTCGCCGAGTCGAACGAGCTGGATCGGCAGCACATTCGGCACCCACGGCACCGGCGGCAGCAGCCCGAGCGGCGCGGCAATGGCCTTGGGCGCTTGGGCATCCGCGAGCCAGGCGGGCACGGGGGCATCGTGGCCACCCAGCGCCTGGAGGAACGGATTGCGCACCCCCTCCGGAATGGGCGCGCCGGGCAGCCCGGGGCCGTCCTCTACGCTGCCCGCGACCAGCGAGACGCCCGCCGCCGCGGGCGCGGTGCGCTTGGGCTGCCCGTCCGGGGTGAACCGGCCGTCGACGGCGATATCGGCCAGGTCGATGTAGCAGAGCATGGAGTCGACCGGGCCGCTCATCGACCGCGCCTGGGCCAGTGCGGCTTTCGACGCCGCGTACTGGCGCTCGCCGATGATGCGGGTGTTCTCGAACTCGTCCTCGGTGGGGCCGGAGCCGGGGCGCAGATTCAGATTCGGCGACATGTCGCCCGGGTTGGTCTGCGCGAACGCGGCGACGAAATCCGGTGCGCCGTCGAGGTAGCGCACGCCGTGCTCGATGTGCTCGTAGGCGAAGGACGCGTAACCCTTGTTGTCCGAGCTGATCAGGCGATTCTCGTTGGTCATCGAGGTGTTGTGGGTGGCGAACCAGGTGATGGCGCCGACCTGCCGACCACCCTTGACGAGGGAGAGGGCGGTCACCGCCGGATCGATGGCGGCCGGGAAGTGTTGTTTGTCGGCAACCGGATTGAGCTCCCAGGCCACCCGCGACCGGTTGACGCTCGCGTTGTGCAGTTCGCCGCGGCCGAGGGCCAGCGAGCCGGGGCCGAGATCGGCGTCCGCGGCGACGATGGCCGCCACGATGCCGTCGACCTCCGCGTCGTACACCTGCTGCTGAAAGCCCAAGATGGACAGGTTGTATGCGTAATCGTTACTGGAGCCGCCGCAGGTCGCGTGCGAGTGCGTCGAGGTGAGCAGCACGTTCTGCTCGGTGTACCGATCGCCGAAGCGGCGGGCCAGCTCGGCGAGCACGCCGTGGTGCACGGACTGGAAGATCATGCCGTTGTCCGCGACGACGAACACGACGCGCTGCCCGCCGTGGCCGATGATGAACGCCCTGGCCCGCGGGCGCAGGTGGATACCCGCCGTCTGCTGTTCGAGCTGGGAATAGCCCATCATTCCGCATTCGGCGGCCGGGCCGGTGATGTCGGAAAGCCCGACACCGATCTCGTACCCGCCGGCACCGGGATCGGCCGCCGCCGCGGCACCGAGCGGGCCGGACATGGCGGGCACCGCCGCCGCGGCGGCCAGCGTCGCCGAACCGACAACGCTTCGGGCAAGAACGGCTCTGCGCGACAGCGACATACGCGCCTCCTTCGATCTGATGGCACTGAACCACACAACTGGTCACTCGTCCAGTCGAGATTTTTCCACCGACGAATTGACTGCACGCTTCGTGAGCGCTTAACTCCCTTGGGTGTCCTCCCGATTGAGCGTCGAAGAAAGACGGGCCCACCTTATCGAGGCCGCGATCGGTCTTGCCGAAAAAAAGGGCGTTGCGGGCGTGACCACGCGCGATGTCGCCCAAGCGGCGGGCGTCTCGCTTGGTGTGGTCCATTACTGTTTCGAAAACAAGGACGCGCTGATGACCGAGCTGGTCAAGGCGCTGTCGATGGAATTACGCGATTCTGTCGACGCCAATGAAACGGTATGGCAAGACGTCGGAAGTGGAAAAGAAGCACTTCAAAAATTGATCCGCGCGGGACTGGAACTCATGTGGCTCAACATAGAAGCCACTCCGGAACGTCAACTGCTCACTTATGAAACGACTACTTACGCACTGCGCGAGGGTGAGCAAACTCCGGCGAAACTCGCGATTGCCAGGGAGCAGTACAACTTCAACGACTCCACCGTCGCCGACATCCTGGAGCACGCGCGCGACGCGACCGGGAATCAGTGGTCGGTCCCGCTCACCTCGCTCAGCCGATTCACCCTCAATGTGATCGACGGAGTGGTGCTGCGCTGGCTGGTGGACAACGACAGCGAGAGCGTGCGCGCGCAGCTCGATCTGCTCAGCCACATGATCTCCGAGTACGCGGCTTAGCCCGCTACCGCTGCGGCACAGCCGGATTCGCTACCGCGGCACCCGGAAGTGCACGGTGTCGCCCGCGCGCCACCATGGCACCGAGGCGGTGACCTCGACCGCGCCGTGCAGCCGGACCGTCAGGTCGTCGTGCAGCACCAGGTCGCCTTCCTGCGGCGGCAATGAGAAGAGTTGGCGCAGTACGACACCCAGCGGCTCGGCGGACCAGCTGGTGCGGCGGCCCGCGCTCAGCACCTCGGCGGTGACGGACTCCGAGACCAGCGGCAGGTCGAGCAGCGTCGCCAGGGCGGGCGCGGTGTCGATGTCGCCGACTACCAGGCGATTCGAGGGCAGCGCGAAACCGAACCAGGGCTGGTCGAGAACGACGGCCTGCGCGGGATCGACGACAGCACCGGACAGTGCCCGGACCCGATCGGGCAGCTCGAGGTCGTCGAGATCGAGGTGTGCCGCGGCGACAGCGGCGGCCAATCGCGCGTGTGTTCGCGAAATGACCTCAGGGGAAGGCGTTTTCGCGGGATCCGCGAGAGCCTCGAGCAAGGCTGCGGCCAACTCCGGAGTGATCACCGACGGATCGGCGAGTACCGCGCGGACCGCGGCAGCGTCGTCGGTCAGGCCGGGCACGGCGAATGTCGGGAGCAGGCCCGCGAACTCGGTGTCGGTGGGGTGACGGAACAAACCCAGTGGCGTGCCGTCGATGCGCGCGTTGGCGCGCAACCACCACGCCGTGTAGCCGTCGCGATCGGTGAGCAGACGACGGGTGCGCGGCGCGGAAGCCAACTGCCACAACGCCTCCGGCCACGCGGCCTCGTCCACCAGGTCCAGATCGCGGACGGCCGCGAGCTCCGGCGGGTCCTCCGGCAGCGTCGACCACCAGGTGTCCTCGTCGTCCAGGTCGTGGTCCGGGCCGGTCGGATCGGCCTCGACCACCACGCTGAAGTCCCAGCCGACCCCGATGGCCCGCAGCGCTTGTGCGCCATAGCGTTCCACCATGGCGGGGTCGATCGAGCTGAACGGTGAATCCTCGACCAGCAGCTCACGCAGCGGTGCGTCGGGCAGCAGCAGCTCGTCGGCGGGCCGGGATTCGCCGTCGGCATCGGGCAATTCGAGCAGCCCGAGCCAGGACGGGAGCGCGGCCGGATCGGCGTGCGCGGCTAGGCGGAGCACGGCATCGGTGATGTCCGGGTCGTCCGGGTGGTCTGCCAGCTCAGCGCGGAGATCGGGCTCACTCAGCAGATCTTCGGCGGTCGCCGAACGCGCCCCCAGCCTCGCCAGCAGCGGGTGCGCCGCCTCCGGATGCACGAGCCTGGCCCAATGCACCGGGATCGCGACCTCGAGCTGATCGTCGAGCACCGCCGTACGCGGACCGGTCACCAGGCGCCCGTCGGCCAGCGGAACAGCAAGCGCGCCAAGCTCTTCGGCGGCCAGCGGATCGACCACGAACGGTTCCAGCGCCGCATACAGCGCGTACCACCAGTGCGGCGGGCGCTCCAGGCCGCTCGACAGTTCCGCAACGCGCGCCAGGCCGAGGCGGTGCACGTCCAGCACGCCGAGCGCCTCGGCTTGCCCGCGGCCGGACAACTCCGGGATCACCAAGGGGCCGACGACGTCATCGAGCAGTCGCGCCAATTCCTCGGTCAGGCCGGTGAGCGCGCTCGCCCGGGTCGGGACGGCGACGTCGACCAGCCCGCCGGGCGAATCGGCGCGCGGTCTGCCGAGCGGGTCGGCGAGCGGCCCGCCGAGCGAATCAGAAGGCGATGCGTCGAGCGAGTCGGCGGCCGGTGCTTCGACGGATTCGGCGCTTCGTGTGTCGAACAAGGCGAAACTGTCGGCCTCGGAAGTCCCGCCTGCGGGCGAACCCGATGCCGACGTGCCAGCCGAATAGGGCGTGGCGGGCGAACCGTGGTGCGGCACGGGGTCGTACCGGCCTGTGGCTGCGGCGTCAGCGGCGTGCTGGGTGGCGACGACCGGCAGCCAGGGTTGAGTCTGGAGTTCGCGAACGAGGGCTTCGCGGAGCAGGCCGTCGGCTTCACTACGGGCGAAGGCTGGGGTGGGGACCAGGACCAGGCGGTCGCTGGGCGGCAGGGCGCGGGCGAAATCGGCGTAGCCTGCGGCCAATTCGGTGAGGCGGGCACCGGGGAGCAGGCGGCGGCGGTCCGGCTGCATGGCGATGTCGGCGATCAGCAGGGCCGGGAGGGACAGCTCCTCGTCGGAGCGCGTCGGGGCACGCAGCACATCCGGGGCGGCCGGGATCGGCCTGCCGTTGCGGATCGGGAGCAGCCAGCGGGCGTGTGGTGCGCAGTACTGCCACCAGACTCGCTGTGCGTCGGCAGGGCCGGCGACCCGCACCTCCTGCACGCCGTTCCCGAGCTCGATGGTGGTGCTGGTGAACTCCGCCGTATCGATCGTGATGCGCTGCAGCGCAGGCAGTTCCAGCAATAGGTCGATGGCTTCCGCGTGCATGGCCGCGAGCAGCGCTGCGGCATCCACATCAGGGCGCAGCCGCAGTACGACCTCGGTATCGAAACCGGCCATCGGCGCGGCCTCGATCGGCCAGGTCATCCGCAGCACCGGTGGCGTGAAAGCGTCGCTGTCCGCCGCTGAGCCGCCCGGGAGCGCAATGCCGTGCTGTCGCAGGGCATCCCAGGTCAGCTCGCGCGAGAAGCGCAGCGCCCCGGTGCTGGAACGCACTTCGATCTCATCGCTGACCGACAGCACCGCGGTGAAACCCACACCGAACCGCCCGACAGCGGTGACGTCAGACTTCCCGGACGCCCGCAGCGCGGTGAGCGCGTGCACACCGGAGACATCCAGCGGCGCACCGGCATTGGCGACATGCAGCGCACCGTCGGCCAGCCGAACCAGCAGCCGCCCGGCGACACCCGCCTTCGCGGCCGCGTCCGCGGCATTCTGCGCCAGCTCGGTCAGCAGCCGGTCACGGTAGCCGGCCCGCACCAGATCCGCCTCGGTCGCCGCGTCCTCGCGCAACCGGGTCGGCGAATCACGCCATGCGGCAAGCACACCCGCCCGCAACGCCGACGTGCCGAACGGATCGGCCGTCTCGGTCAGTTCTGCGGCGATGACTCGACCGCCCCGCCCTCAGCCGCCTCGGCCGCACCGTCGGCGACCTGCTCGTCACCCAAGGACGCCTGCGCGACTTCGGCCTCGTCAGCCTGAGCGGCCGCCTCGCCAGAGTTGTCCACAGCGGCCTCGGCATCCGCGGTGGCGACGCTGGTCTCGGCGTCCGGCGCGGACTCGACCACCGGCGCCTCGGCCGATCCGATCTCGGCACTGGCCGATTCGACCCCGGCACTGGGCGCTTCCCCAGTCGGTGTCGACTCGGCGACAGCAGCGCCGTCCTCCGACGCGGTGTCCGCCGCCGACGCAACGGACACGTCGGGCGTTTCCACTACCGGTGCGACCGCATCCGGGGCAGCCGCCGCTTCGCCCTCGGTCGCAGAGGTTTCCGCAGCACCGTCGCCGACCTGCGCCACAGCAGCCGCACCCGCGTCGACCGCAGGCGTTGCCGCCGGGTCGTTCACCTGCGCCGCCGCAGCGGCATCCGCGTCGACCGCAGAAGTTGCTACAGGGTCGGTGACATGCGTCGCTGCCGCATCAGCCTCGGCCGCAGCGGCTTCCACCGCAGAGCCGGACGCCTCCGCCGCGGTGGCTTCGCCCGCAGCGGGTTCTTCGACTGGGTCGGCCGCCTCAGTCGCCACAGCCTCGCCCGCAGCGGCTTCCATCGCGGGACCGGTCGCCTCCGTCGCCACAGCCTCGGCCGCAACGGTTTCCACCACGGGGTCGGCCGTTTCCGTCGCCACAGCCTCGCCCGCAACGGTTTCCACCGCAGGGCCGCCCGCCTTCGTCGCGGTGGCTTCGCCCGCGGCGGGTTCCCCGACTGGGTCGGCCGCCTCTGTCGCCGTGGCTTCGGCCGCAGGGGGTTCCTTGACCGGCGCAAGTTCCTCGGCGGGGATCAGTTCCACGGCCGCGTCGTCGAATGCCTCGTAGAGCGGTGAACCGCCGCCGGTGGGGGCGACGGTGTCGGAGTGGGCGCCGCAGCCGTAGGCGGCGTGCACGACGTGGCCGTCGGCGCCCATGGCGTTGCCGCAGACACCGAAGGCGGCGCGCAGGGAACCGGCGAGCGGGAGGTAGAAGCCGCACAGGCCGCAGGTGGACGGTGCCGCCTTGGCCATCTCGGTGTCCGGGCCGAACTCGGCGTACCAGCGCTCGGCGGCCATTTCGCGGCCTTCGAGGCTCATCACCTGGGTGCGGCCGAGGCCGATCTCGGTGGCGACCTCGTCGACGGCCGGGTCGCCGTTGGCGACGTAGCCCGGCACCAGGCGCGGGTCGTTCGGCGGCGGGGCGAGCAGGTCGCCGGGCGCGAGATCGCCGGGCCTGATCCGCTGGTCCCACGGCACGAAGTCGGGCGCGACCAGGGCATCCGGGCCGGGCAGCAGCGCCGATTCGCTCACCGTCGCGTAGTCGGCCTCCGGCGGGGCCGCCACCACGACCGCCCACTGCCAGCCGCGATAGCCGGGCAGCGTGGCCTCGAAGTGGTGGGTCGCCGCGCTGTCGTCCTCGGCAGCCACGCCGAGATGCGCCCCGACACCGGCTGGTTCCAACTCCAGGAGCGCACGGCGGGCCAGATCGACGGCGTCGGCCAAAATCGGCCTGACACCGGACTCAGAAACAGAAACTGCGCTCACGGCCTACATTTTGCCGTATGAAACGCAATCGGCGTTCGTTGGCCATAGGTGTGCTGGTCGGTCTGGTCATCTGGAGCGGGTGTGGCGCGGCCGAAGAACCGTCGCCCACGATGAATATCGAGGTCGTGGCCACCAGGTCACACGATCCGCGGGCATTCACTCAGGGCCTGGAGATCCACGGCGACGTGCTCTACGAAGGCACCGGACTGTTGGGCGCGTCGAGCGTGCGGGCGACGAACCTCAGCACCGGTGCCGAGCTGGCCAGGGCCGAGCTGCCCGTGCCCTACTTCGGTGAGGGGATCACCGTTGCCGGGGACACACTGTGGCAACTGACCTGGCAAAACCACATCGCCTTCGCCAGAGACCCGCGCACGCTGGCCGAGGTCGGCCGCGCGTCCTACGAGGGTGAGGGCTGGGGCCTGTGCGCCAGGGCCGGGCGGCTGGTGATGAGCAACGGCACCGACACGCTCACCTTCCGCGATCCGGTCACCTTCGCGCCGACCGGCTCGATCCGTCTTACCAGCAACCACAACGCACGCCTCAACGAACTCGATTGCGCGGAGGACGGTTCGGTGTACGCCAACGACTGGCCCAGCGATCGCATCCTGCGCATCGATCCCGACTCCGGCCAGGTGCTCGCGGTGATCGACGCGGGCGCGCTGCTGCCACACCGGACGCGCACGAGCGAGGACGCGCTCAACGGCATCGCGCAGATCCCCGGCACCGACAGGTTCCTCCTCGCCGGGAAGAACTGGCCTACCACCTTCGAGGTCCGGTTCGTGCCTGCCTGAGCTCCACACCACGATTCGCTTGCGCGTCGCGGCCGCGGGGAAGTCCTAGTGACATGCCCCGCCGTCCGCGACGCGACGAACGTCACCTTCCGCCGACACCTTCGACAGCGAGTGAACGCCCAGTACCGAAGTACGACAGAATTGACGACGTGACTACTCCCCGCGAACCTTCCGGTCCCGACCGTGATCGGTGGGGCGGCGAGGAGTACCCGCCGGTCGAACGGCATCCCGGTTTCGACCGGTATCCCCCGCCGAACGCGCCCGCAGGCCGCAGGCCACTGCCGCCGCTCGACCCGGACCGCGGGTATCGACCGGAGCCACCGACCCGGCGCAACGAGGTACCCGTCTCCCCGGATGCCGAGACCCGTAGACACCCATCACCTCGCGCCGATCCGTCGGCGGCCAGAACTCCCCGGCGCGTTTTCCCGCATCGGCCGGATCCCCCACGCGGCCCGGACCCGGAGCACTCTGCGCCGCCACCCACCGCACCGCTGCCCGAGCAACCGGACGCCGCCGCGGCCACCGAAGCACCCGTACCGCCCGGCACCGCGCGAGTGCCGCGCAAGCTCACAGTTACCCGCGTCGCCGCCATGCGCGGCCGCCAGTTGACCGAGAAGGGCATCGCCACTTTCCAGCGCGCGGCCAAGGCCGACGGCGCGGACAAGTCCGGCCTCACCGCGCTCACCTACGCGACGATGGCGAACTTCGCCCTCGACGCCGCGGTCGCCGTCTCGCTGGCCAACACGCTGTTCTTCGCCAGCGCCACCGCGGAGAGCAAGACGAAAGTCGCGCTGTACCTGCTGATCACGATCGCCCCCTTCGCCGTGATCGCCCCGCTGATCGGCCCCATGCTCGACCGGCTGCAGCACGGGCGCCGGGTGGCGCTGGCGACCTCGTTCGCGTTGCGCGCGGTGGTCGCGGTGGTGCTGATCCTCGAATTCGACAGCTGGGCACTGTATCCGCTCGCGCTGTGCATGCTGATCGGCAGTAAATCGTTCTCGGTGCTCAAGAGCGCGGTGACGCCGCGCGTGCTGCCACCGGATATCGACCTGGTGCGCACCAACTCTCGGCTCACCGTGTTCGGCTTGGTCGGCGGCACCATCGGCGCGGGCGCGATCGCCGCACTCGCCGCGGCGATCGCCGACTCCAAGGGCGCGCTCATCTTCGCCATCCTGATCGCCTGCGCCGGAACCTATCTCAGCCTGCGGATCCCGTCCTGGGTCGAGGTCACCGAGGGCGAGGTGCCCGCGACGCTGAGCTATCACGCGCCCACCGAGGTGCTCACGCCGGAGCAGGAATCCACCACCCCGCCGCGCAAACGCAGGCAGCCGCTCGGTCGTTCGGTGGTGACCGCCCTATGGGGCAACAGCGCCATCCGGGTGCTGACCGGATTCCTGACCTTCTACGTCGCGTTCGTCGCCAAGGCCACCGAACATCGCCCGGCCCAGCAGGCCGCCATGCTCGGCGTGGTCGGCGCGGCGGCGGCGCTCGGCAACTTCACCGGCAATGCCACCGGCGCCAGGCTCAAGCTCGGCAAACCGACGCTGATCGTGCTCGCCTGCACCGCCGCCTGTGCGCTGGTGGCGCTCTTCGCGACGTTCACCAACAATCTGCTCGGCGCGGCGATCGCCACCGTGGTCGCCTCGGGCACCAGCGCGCTGGCGAAGGTGTCGCTGGACGCCGCGATCCAGGACGATCTGCCACCCGAGTCGATCGCCTCCGGTTTCGGCCGTTCGGAGACGGTGCTGCAACTGAGCTGGGTGGTCGGCGGCTCGGCAGGCGTGCTGCTGCCGACCGACTACTGGAAGGGTTTCGCGGTCATCACCGCCGTCCTGGTGATCGGCCTGGTGCAGACCTTCGTCAGCTACCGCGGCCACTCGCTGCTGCCCGGCCTCGGCGGAAATCGTCCGCAACACGCGGAGCAGGAAGTGCCCCCGACCCGGCCGATGCCACACACTGCGAACGCATACCGTAAGCCGGCGTCCGGCGGCGGCGAGACGACCCGTATCCAACCAGGAATAGGAGACCCCAGCCAGTGAGCGAGCGAACCTTCGACACAGCAGCTGTGCTCACGGCGCGGCCGTGGGTCACCGAGGTGGCGGCGTGAAGAACCCCCGCACCATCCTCGCGCTGGTCGTCGCCGCCCTACTCGTGTGCACCGTCGCCTTCGTCGGCATCCTGGTCGTCCTCGTGCGCAACGCCGACGAGCACGACCCGGTGATCACCGCCTACGCCCACGGCAAGACCGTCCAGGTCGAACCGTACGTCTACTGCTCGGTCAAGATGGAGGACTGCCGCTACGGCCGGACCGTCCAGCTCGACGTCCCGCCGGACTACCCCTTGCAGCTGTCGCTCCCGAAGAAGATCGCCGACGCACCCTGGCTGGCGCAGCTCGTCTACGCCCTTCCCAACGGCGACCGCATCGACCGGGTGATCAACCACACCAACTTCCCCGAGGGCGCCATGGCCGTCACCATCGACTCGCGCCCCGAACCCGACCTGCGCCTCGTCGGCCTGGAACTCCAACTCCCGATCCTCGCCAAAGACAAGGACACCGGCAAAGAGTTCTACCTGCCCCACGCAGCCTGGTCGATCAGCACCGCAACGTAACCGCGCACAACCAACGCGCACCTTCCCATCGGCAACCCGGCCACGCACAGCGCGAGTCTTACGAGCGCCGTTCGTGGCCACGCGGCCAAAAATTCAGTGGTCGAGTTCGCGCGCTACCGCGCGGACGACCTCGGAGATGCGCTGCGCGGTCTTGCGATCCGGGTAGCGGCCTTTGCGCAGGTCGGGCTGCACCGTCGCTTCGAGCAGGGTGATCATGTCTTCGACCATCCCGTGCAGTTCGTCCGGTGTGTGCCTGCGGGCGACGGGCTCCTTGCGGGCGCGCTCGCGTTCCTGGCGTTCTTGGCCTTGGCGGACCGATGGCGGCGCTTCGAGGAGTTTGAGGCTCAGCGCCTGCGGTCCGCGGCGGCCTGCGGCCATCCCGAATTCGACGCGCTGGCCCGGCTTGAGTCCTTCGACTCCGTCGGGCAGCGCGGAGGAGCGGACGTAGACGTCCTCACCCTCGTCTTGGGAAAGGAAGCCGAAGCCCTTTTCGACGTCGTACCACTTCACCCTGCCGGTCGGCACTGCGCTCACCCGTTCATCATCGAAAACTCGGACCCCACCGGCCCGAGCACATCTGTCCACGGAACCCGCTGTGGCACAACGCCACGAGCAGGTCCTTTTCTGTTTGCGAAAAGAACGCGCCCAGCAGTGATGCGGGACGCGCGTGTCTAAGAGTCTACCCCGGTGCCCATAACGCAAGCACATCAGTTTTACGGTCATGCGGTGACGAACCCTCCCGCTCCGCCACCGTCCAGCGACGCCGATCCCGCAGCGAGCGGGGGCGGTGGGCGCAGGCCGGGTGATTGGTTGCTGCAAGTCGCGCTGGGGCTGTTCGCGCTGGGGTTGCTGGCGATCATCGCCATCTTCTTGATCCCGGTGCTGTCGGATGGCACGCCGGGACTGTGGCTCTATTTCGCTGCGATGCTCGCGCCACTCGGGTTTCTCGTCGCGATCGTCTTCACCCTGCGTTCGGGTCGGCGCTCGCGCTGATCGGCGCGGCTGTCGGTTGATCGCGGCAACTCCCACCTGGGCGTCGTGCCGATCTGACGGAACGGCCACCAGCGGGCTGCGGACGGGTTACCCGAGTCTGTCGTTACCAAATCCCGACTGTGATCCTAGTCACATAACGGGGAGGTCACGGACCGGTGACGGCCCGGCACTGGTCCGAGCGCACCGCTTCTAGCTGCAAAGAAGGGTCGACCTGGGGGCCGAGACCGCACCGAGACCCGCTCGTACACGCCGGTTATCAAATGGTGATTTTTCCCGGCGATCGTCGTACCGTTCTTACCGAGCCGGGACAACCGGCAACCACCGGCCCGCCGCACCGAACCTCGCCCCGCGGGACCCGGAAACCCGACGGAAACGTAGGGGCGAGGGCGGGCATGACGACCTCTCAGTCCAGCCCGACCGATGACCTCGCAGGTGCGTCGAGAGGAAGACGAACCCGATATGAGTGGACGCCATCGCAAGCCAAGCTCCACCGGGCGCACGGTTGCCAAGGTTGCCGTGACCGGCGCGATCATGGGCACCGCAGGTGTGGCCCTGGCAGGCAACGCCAGCGCGGCACCCGACTCCGACTGGGATCGCCTCGCACAGTGTGAGGCCGGCGGTAACTGGGGCATCAACACCGGCAACGGCTACCAGGGCGGGCTGCAGTTCTCGCCGAGCACCTGGAAGGCCCACGGCGGCGGCGAGTATGCCGCCAGCGCCAACCAGGCCACCCGCGAACAGCAGATCGCAGTCGCCGAGAAGGTGCTCGCCTCTCAGGGTTGGGGCGCCTGGCCGAGCTGCTCCGCCAACCTCGGTCTGAGCAGCGCGCCCACCCCGCGTTCGGCTCCCGCCACCAACGAAACCCCCCGCTGGAACCCGGCGCCCGCGCCGCAGGCCCAAGCCCCGCAGGCCGCGCCGGACAGCACCCAGCAGGTCTTCTCGGCCGTCGACCGCGCACTCGAGGTCGTGCAGAGCCAGGGCGTTCAGGTGCCCAAGGAAGCCTTCGACTTCTTCAACGCCGCCAAGGCGAGCAACACCAAGCTCGATCCCGCCATCGTGAACTTCTACGAGGCGAACAAGGGACTCCTGCCCTCCTGATCAACCACGAATAAGGCCCCGCATCCTCGGATGCGGGGCCTTATTCGTATCTACGGACTCTCCGTCCGGAAATCAGCGGTTGATCACCGTGTTCGGGTGCATGTAAGGCAGCTGATCCGCCGGAATCGGAAACTCGGTGTCCTCACCGTACGGCGAGAGCCCACCGGAACGGGTCGACGAGAGTTCGGTGACCGCGTGGTCACCTTCGGCGACCTTAGGCCAGCCGTTGTCGACATACGGTTTCTTCGATTTGTTCACCACAAGCCCATTCTGGCATGCGAGCCGAGCAGAGCAACTTTGCAGCCGCCGTCAGCGGCCGAAGTCAGTCGGCATGGCCTCTTCGGTGGGCTCGCGGCTCCGCACCAGCGTGCGTTCCACCGAGACCGTAGGCTGGATCGGATGATTGCGACCTCCTTGGCCGGGTGGTTGGGTGCGCGTACTGATGCCCAATTGGTAACGCTGCTCGAGCTCCGGCCCGATCTGGCTGTGCCGCTGCCCTCGTCGATGGCCGTGCTGGCCGCGCGGGCCGAGCAGCGCGCCTCGGTGCTGCGCGCCACCGATGACCTGGACACTCTCGATTTCGCGATCCTGGAAACCCTTGCGGTGCACGGGGTGACGCGAACCGAGAGCAATGGCGCCCCGCTGACCCGTGCCGAGTTGCACGTGCAGCTGAGCGATCGCGTGTCCGCCGCCGCGATCGACGCCGCCGTCGAGCGATTGACCGCCCGCGCGCTGGTCTGGACCAGCGCGGACGAGCTGCATCTGATCACCGCGGCCGTCGAGGCGCTGCCATGGCCGATCGGCAGCACCACCGAGATTCCCGATTCGCTGACCGAGCCCGAAGTGCGCGACGCGTTGCCGGAGCTCACTTCGGCGGCGCGGGCATTGCTGGACAAGCTGGCCGCCACGGGCCCGCGCGGACGTACCAGGGACGCCGCGCCTGGCACCCCGGCCGACCGCCCGGTCCAGCAGCTACTGGCCCGCAGGCTGTTGAACCGGATCGACGACGAGACGGTGGAGTTGCCCGTCACGGTCGGGCAGGTGCTGCGCGACGAGCCGGTCACGCACCCGCACGCGTTGACGCCGCCCGCGCCGAAACCGAAGAAGCAGGCCGCCGCCGACGTGAACGCGGTCGCGGCGGGCGAGGTCGGCGAGCTGCTGCGGCACTGCACCGCCGTCCTGGACAACCTCGGCCAGGCACCCGCACCCGCCTTACGCGCGGGCGGGCTCGGCGTGCGGGAGCTACGCCGTATCGCCAAGCAAGCAGGCATCGACGAGCCACGAGCGGGTTTGCTGGTCGAACTGCTGGCCGCCGCGCGACTGATCGAGAAGGGTTTGCCGGACCCGCCGCCGGAGGTCGATTCGGCCGACGATTTCTGGGCGCCGACCCCCGCGGTCGACGCCTGGCTGGAGGCGCCGCCTGCCCGCCGCTGGGTCGCGCTGGCCATGGCCTGGCTCGAATTGGACCGGATGCCATGGATGATCGGCATGCGCGACGCCAACGACAAACCCCTCGCGGCCCTCGCGCTGGAGCTGCGCAACCCGCACGCGCCGCGCGACCGGCACGCCATGCTCGGCCTGCTCGCCGAGTATCCGTCCGGCAGCGCCCTCACCCCCGCCGATATCGGCCGCGTGCTCGCCTGGCGGCAACCACGCTGGCGCAGGCACTTCCGGCTGGACGCGGTGCAACAGACGCTGGCCGAGGCCGCCGCGCTCGGCTTCGTCGGCCGCGGCGCGCTCGGCTCCCCCGCCCGCGCGCTGCTGCACGGCGCGCCGACCAGTGCCGCCGATGCCGAGGCGGCGATGGAAGCGGCGCTGCCCGCGCCGGTCGATCATGTGCTGGTGCAGGCGGACCTGACGGTGATCGCGCCCGGCCCGCTCACCGCCGAACTACAGCACCGGGTCGAGCTGGTCGCCGACGTCGAATCCGCAGGTGCGGCAACGGTTTACCGCATCAGCGAAACGTCGGTCCGGCGCGCGCTCGACGCCGGACTCACCGCGGCCGAACTGCACGCGCTGTTCACGAAGCATTCGCGGACGCCGATTCCGCAGGCGCTGACCTATCTGATCGACGATGTCGCCCGGCGGCACGGGCAGTTGCGCGCGGGCATGGCCCAGTCGTTCCTGCGCAGCGACGACCCGACGCTGCTGGCCCAGGTGCTGGCCGCGCCGGTGGCCGCGGGGCTGGCGCTGCGGGCCATCGCGCCGACGGTGGCGATCGCCCAGGCTCCGCTCGGTGAGGTGCTCGAGCAGCTGCGCGCGGCCGGTTTCGCGCCCGCGGGTGAGGATTCCTCGGGCATCATCGTGGATCTGCGTCAGCGCGGCGCCCGAATCTCGGCGCGGCCCAATGCCAGACCGCCGTGGCGGCCGACGCCGCCGAGCACCGAACAGCTGGAACTGCTCGTCACCGAGCTGCGGGCCGCCGACCGCGCCACCAGCGCCCGGTCCGGGCAGTCGGTGCGGATGGACGGCACCCGCACCAATACCGCGGCGACCCTGGCGCTGCTGCAGTTGGCGGCCAGGGTGCGGCGGTCGGTGAACATCGGCTACGTCGACGCCTCAGGGGTGGCGACGCAGCGCGTGGTGGAACCGCTCAAGGTCGGCAACGGCCAGCTGGACGCGCTCGACCCGGTGACCGGCGCGGTCCGGCACTTCACCTTGCACCGGATCGCGTCGGTCGCCCTGCTCGAGTGATCAAGCCTTGGGCTTGGCCAGGCAGAAGGTGATCTTCGGGGTCTCCGAGATCAGGCGGAAGCTGTCCGCGTCGGCCCCGCACAGCAGCTCGTCGGCTTCGCCGTCGATCCGCTTCACCACCTTGAAGCTCGCCTCCGGGGTGGTGCAGTCCACGTGCTTGTAGCCGGTGGCCGGGCTCTCGTTGTAGCAGCTGCCCTGCTTGAAGTTGGGCGCCAGGCACAGGAACGCGGTGGTGCCGCCCGCGAGGGTCTCCTCATACGAGGTGTAGTCCGTCGGGCACTCGGTCTTCTTGTCGAAGGTCTGCGCGATTTTGTAGACCGCCTTCTCCGACGAGCAGTCGACCGGCTCGGTCTTGGCGTCGGTCGACGAACTCTTGGTGACATTGATGCAGTCACCGACGTTGGCCTTGGCCGTGTCGGACTTGCTCGCGTCCTTGGCCGCCGAACAACCGACCACCGTGACGACCACCGCCGCCACCGCTACGAGGGCAAGCACCACGCGTGCCAGCAGCCTCGCTCCTGGAAACTTCACCTGAAAACCTCTCTCACCGAACACATTCACGCCGCTCGCGAACGCGGTGAGGATACCCGGACGCCGAGTAGGGCCGCATCAGCTCCTGGGGTGATATCGGCGGACGGGATGCGGCGGGCCTAAAACATGTAGGACATGCCGAGCAACGCGTACCCGAGGATCCTCGGTAGCAGACTGCCGAGCACTTGCAATCCAAAGAAGTTCACTAGCAACGCCTTTCGCGTATCACCCATAACGTGGACGTTCGTCCAATACGTGGGTTCTTTCGCTTCGACAGACCGAGTCGTTACGCTTGGCCAGTATGACGCTGGACGACGTTGCCCGCGACTTGTACGGACTCGCGCCGAGTGAGTTCGTCGCTGCCCGCACTGCCCAGGTCGAACAGGCCAAGGCGGCGGGCGACAAGGAGCTCGCGACCGCCGTCGGCAAACTGCGTAAACCCACCATCACCGCGTGGACGGTGAACCTGCTGGCCCGCGAGGCGCCCGCGGAGGTCGAGGCGCTGCTGCAGCTGGGCGCTGCCCTGCGTTCGGCGCAGCGGAAGCTCTCCGGCGACGAGCTGCGCAGCCTCACCGCGCAGCGACAGCAGGCGGTCAACGCGCTGGCGAAGAAGGCGGGCGCGCTGGCCGAGCAACACGGGCACCCGGTGAACGAGGGCGTGCTGCGCGAGATCGGACAGACCTTGACCGCGGCGCTGGCCGACCCGGACGTCGCCGAGCGGGTGCACGCGGGCACGTTGGCCACCGCGGCGACCTACGAGGGGTTCGGCCCCGCCGGCCCCGGCCTGGTCGCGGTCGACGACGAGGCCCCCGAGCCCGCCGCCGCGGCGCAGGCCGAGGACAATCCGCGCCAGGAATTGGACGAAGCGCTGGAGGCACTCGAATCCGCCCGTGCGGCAAGAGATTCAGCGCACGAGGAGGTCGAGCAGGCCGCCGACCGGCTGGGTGACATCGACACTCGGATCACCGAGTTGAAGGAAGAGCTCGCGCGCGCCGAGCAGGAGCGGCAGTTCTGCCGCACGACCGAACGCACCGCCCAGGACCAGTTACGTTCGGCGCAACGACAGCTCGATCGGGTGGAGCGCTGGGTCGAGCGAGCGCGCGAGCGCGTCGACGGCGAGTAGCCGAAACACCCTCGCCGACTGAGGATTCGGTAGTCCGCAGCGACCGGCTCAGCCGCGCAGGCCGCCGGGGAAGAGATACTCCGGCGGCGGCGGCGCCGTCTGGTCGAGCCAGGCGTCGAAGAACCCGGTCAGATCCGTAGGCGACTTCGACTGCACGAACGTGCGGAACTCCGGCATGGACGCGTTCCCATACACGTGGCGCGCGTTGAACTCCCGCACCGCCGCGAAGAACACGTCGTCACCGAGCTGCTTGCGCAGCGCGTGCAGAAACAGCGGACCGCGGTAGTAGACCGAGGTGAATTCCGTTCCGGCGCCGGGGTTTCCCAGCGGTATCTGCCAGAACTCGTTGTTGCCCAGGTACTGCTGGACGGTCTCGCGGTACTGCTGGTCGACGTCCTTACCTTCCTTGTGCTCCGGCCACAGGTAGTCGGCGGTATAACTGGCGAAGCATTCGTTCAAGCAGATGTCGGACCACTGGCGCACCGACACCGAGTCGCCCCACCACTGATGGGCGAGCTCGTGCACCACCGTCGGCAGGTCGGTCCACGGCGCGTAGATCGGGCGGGTCTGGGTCTCCAGCGAGAACATGATGTCGGCGTCCACGTAGATGCCGCCCGAGGAGTCGAACGGGTATGGGCCGTAGAGGCTTTCGATGAAGTCGAGGATCTCCGGCAGGCGCTGCTCGGTCTCCCGGTTGCGTTCCGCGCCGGGGGCGAAGGCACTGATCAGCGGGGTGCCGTCGGCGCGCTGCTGGTCAAGGAAGCTGAACTTGTCGATCGCCACGGTGGTCAGGTAGCCGAGCACCGGCTGACGGGCCTCCCAGCTGACGGTCCGTCGCTCCCCCTGCACCACGTCCTGGGTGCGCAGGCCATTGGAGACGACCTCCCACTCCGCGGGAACGGTCGCGTGCAGCGCGAAAGTGGCCTTGTCCAGCGGGGTGTCGTTGAGCGGGTACCAGGTGGTCGCCGAGTGCGGCTCGCCCGCGGCGAAGGCACCGCCGCTCGGCGCGAACGTCCAGCCCTCGCCCTCGGTGTCCACGGCGGGGCCCGCGTAGTCCACGGTCACCGTGAAGGGCAGGCCGGGCAGCAGCGGCAGCAGGGGCGTGACGGTGAGTTCGTGTGCGCCGTTGCGGTGGAACGCGGCGGGCAGGTTGTTCACGGACACCACCCGCACGTCCGGCCCGGCGAAGTCGAGGTTGAACGCGCGCAGCGGCTGGGTGGACACGGCGTCGATGCGGGTCGACCCGGTGAGCTGATGGCTCGGTGGGTCGTAGTCGATGGTGACGTCGTAGTGCCGGACGTCGTAGCCGCCGTTTCCGTCCTCGGGGTAGTACGGGTCGCCGAGCCCGGACGACCCGGTGATCGGGTCGGGCGGCGGTTCGGCGGCAGCGGGGACCGCGGCGGTGACCAGTGCGCCGACGACCGCGGCGCTTATCCAGCCGGACAACCTCATTCGCCAACCACCCCTTTTCGCCCCCCACCTTTCGGTACGCTCGTACCGACCCCGATGGATGGTAGCCGGTTCAGTCCGTGCCGCCGCTGAGCGCCACCGACGCGCCGAGGCCGACGATCATCATCCCGCCTGCCCCACCGACCGCTTCCAGCCTGCGCGGCGAGCGGGCGAACCAGGTCCTGGCCGAGGCGGCGAGCAGTGCCCACGCACTGTCGGAGACCACGGCCACCGCCAGGAACACGGAGCCGAGGATCAGGAATTGCAGCGGCAGCGAGCCGGCGGATGGCTCGGCGAAGTGCGGCAGGATCGCCGCGAAGAAGACGATCGCCTTGGGGTTGGTCAGCCCGACGATGATGCTCTGCCGCAGCACCTTCGCGTCCGGCACGGCTTCGATCGTGGTGCCGAGCGCGGCGCGCAGCGACTTACGCTCACGGAACGCCTGGACCCCCAGGTACATCAGATACAGCGCGCCTGCGAACTTGATCACGGTGAGTGCCAGCGCCGATGCCATGAGCAAGGTGCCCAGCCCCACCGCGACGAGCACCAGCACGACGAAGACACCGATGCAGTGCCCGGCCACCGAGAGCAGCGCGGCGCGCCTGCCCAGCGTGAGCGCTCGCCCGATGGTGAACAGCACACCGGGTCCTGGGACGATGATGAGGATGGTCGCCGCCGCGAGGAACGCCAGCAGGTTGGACATTGGAACCATTTACGGAGTCTAAGCGGGCGCGCAACCCGAAAAAGGGCAGATCGCCTGCGGACTCAGGAGCCGAAATCGTCGGGCAGCTGATGCGGATCCAGCAGCAGCCGCTTGGCGGGCGCGCGCCGCACCTTGTCGGTGAGCGCGAGATTGTCGGCGAGCAGACGCCATTCGACGTCGCTGATCGCGGCGCGGGCGCGTTCGATGACCGCCTCGTCGGTCGTGCCCCAGGCGATCGGCATGGCGCTGACCGATTGCCAGCGCTCGCCCACCTGCCGCGGCGCCCGATCGGTGCGCACCGCGACCGCGGGCACCCGCTCCCCCGCCCGCGCCGCATGGCCGGGCAGCGCGCGGACCCGGCGGATCACCAGCGCGTAACGGGCAGCGGCGGCGCCCGGCTTGGCCACATCGACCAGGGC
The DNA here is from genome assembly GCF_044547795.1 of Nocardia sp. NPDC052316. Lineage (NCBI taxonomy): Bacteria > Bacillati > Actinomycetota > Actinomycetes > Mycobacteriales > Nocardiaceae > Nocardia > Nocardia sp. NPDC052316. The sequence goes on along the minus strand of NZ_JBIUBB010000006.1, from coordinate 261,528 downwards.
GAGCAGCACCACGCTCGACGGGTAGGTCTCCGAGACCACCGCGGGCACGAGCTCACCGTCGGTGTACAGCTTGTCGATGCTGGCGTGCCGCGCGGTCCAGAAGGCCACCCACAGGGCCACCACCGCACCGAGCACGAAGACGACGGCCAGCAGGTAGGCCCACGGGTGGTCGAGCCAGATCAGATACCCGGCGCCCGCCGCGGCGATGACCGCCGCGGCCAGCGCCATGATGCGTAGTCGCCGCTGGTCGGCGAAGACTTCGTTGACCGCGTGGGCATGCTTGCGGTCCACCGGAAATTCGAAGCGTCGCACGTCCCTATTCCTAGCACAGTTTGCGGAGGAAAAGCCTCCGCTTATCCGATGGCCGGACCGAGCAGGTCGTCGGCGTCCATGATGCGGTAGGCATACCCCTGTTCGGCGAGAAAACGCTGCCGGTGCGCGGCGTATTCGGCATCGAGGGTGTCGCGGGCCACCACCGAGTAGAAATGGGCTTGGCCGCCATCGTGTTTCGGCCGCAGCAGCCTGCCGAGGCGTTGGGCCTCCTCCTGCCGGGAGCCGAAGGTGCCCGAAACCTGCACCGCGACCGACGCTTCCGGCAGATCGATGGAGAAATTCGCCACCTTGCTCACCACCAGCACCGGAATCTCGCCCTGCCGGAACGCCTCGAAGAGCTCTTCGCGCTCTTTGGTTTTCGTCGAACCCTGGATCACCGGCGCGTTGAGCGCGGCGCCGAGCTCGTCGAGCTGGTCGAGGTAGGCGCCGATCACCAGGGTCGGCGCGTCGGTGTGCTTGGCCAGGATGGACTGCACCACGGGGATTTTCGTGCGCGCGGTCGAGCACAGCTTGTAGCGCTCCTCCGGCTCGGCGGTCGCGTAGGCCATCCGCTCGGCGTCGGTGAGCGTCACCCGCACCTCGATGCACTCGGCCGGCGCGATCCAGCCCTGCGCCTCGATGTCCTTCCACGGCGCGTCGTAGCGCTTCGGGCCGATCAACGAGAACACATCGCCCTCGCGGCCGTCCTCACGGACCAGCGTCGCGGTGAGGCCGAGCCTGCGGCGCGACTGCAGATCGGCGGTCATCCGGAAGACCGGCGCGGGCAGCAGATGCACCTCGTCGTAGATGACCAGGCCCCAGTCGCGGCTGTCGAACAGCTCGAGGTGCTTGTACTCACCCTTGGTGCGGCGGGTGATCACCTGGTAGGTCGCGATGGTGACCGGGCGGATCTCCTTGCGCTCGCCGGAGTATTCGCCGATCTCCTCCTCGGTTAGCGAGGTGCGCGCGAGCAGCTCGCGGCGCCACTGCCTGCCCGCGACGGTGTTGGTGACCAGGATGAGTGTGGTCGCCTTGGCCTTGGCCATCGCCGCCGCGCCGACCATCGTCTTGCCCGCGCCACACGGCAGCACCACCACACCGGACCCGCCCGCCCAGAACGAGTCGGCGGCCATCTCCTGGTAGTCGCGCAGGTGCCACTTGTCGTCGGAGTAGTCCAGCTCGATCGGGTGGGCCTCGCCGTCGACGTACCCGGCCAGGTCCTCGGCGGGCCAGCCGATCTTCAGCAGCATCTGCTTGATCCGGCCGCGCTCGGAACCGTGCACGATCACCGTGTCGTCGTCGAGGCGGGCCCCGAACATCGGCGCCAGCTTCTTGTGCCGCAGCACTTCCTCCAGCACCGCCCGGTCCAGGCTGACCAGCACCAGCCCGTGCGCCGGGTGCTTGACCAGCTGCAACCGCCCGTAGCGCGCCATCGTGTCCACGATGTCCACCAGCAACGGCTGGGGCACCGCGTACCGGGAGAAGCTGACCAGCGCGTCCACCACCTGCTCGGCGTCGTGCCCGGCCGCCCGCGCGTTCCACAGCGCCAGCGGGGTCACCCGGTAGGTGTGCACGTGCTCGGGCGCCCGCTCCAACTCGGCGAACGGCGCGATGGCCTGCCGCGCGGCGTCGGCCAACTCGTGGTCGACCTCCAACAGCAGCGTCTTGTCGCTCTGCACAATCAGCGGACCGTCCGTCACAGCCCCTCCTCGCATCGATTCGCCGACCATTCTCCCTGAGGCCTCCGACAGCCCGGCACGGCCGGTCCCCTGACCACGACAATCGCGGTCTCGGCGCGGGCGGCTCAGTGCGGTCGAGGGGTCTGTTCGAGGGTGCGGTGGAACTCGGCGGGCCAGTCGAGGGCGGGGCCAGGCGGGTCGGCGGGCAGGCGAGCGGCCAGCCAGTGATCGCGGCGGCGGCCGCGTTGCAGACTGCCCTGGCGGGCGAGGCCCTCGTAGTGGAAACCGGCCCGCCTGGCGACCGCGGCGGAGGCGTAGTTGCCGACGAAGGCGCGCCAACTGATGCGTTGTAAGGCCATGCCCGCGGGGCGGAAGCCGTAGTCGCAGACCAGGTTCACGGCCTGAGTCATCAGGCCGCGGGACCGTGCATCCGGGGCCAGCCAGTAGCCGATCTCGGCGGACGACTCGTCGCGTTCGCCCAAGCCGATCATGCCGACGACGGGGCCGCCCTCCCGCAGGCGCAGCGCCCAGGTGGGGCTGTGGCCCGCCCAGCCCGGGCGGACGATGTCGTCGATGAAGGTCTGGGCGTTGTCGCGGGTGTAGGGCACCGGGATGGTCACCCACTCGCCGATGGACGGGTCCTGACAGCACTCGGTGATGACGTCGACGTCCGCCTCGGTGGGGATGGAGAGCCAGAGGGTTCCGTTCGACAGCGCTTGTGCGTCCATCGAGTCATGTTGTCACGAATCGCCCGGCGAGTTCATCGGGTTTACCGCGTGTTCGGTCGGCGGCACCGCGGTGAATCGACCAGCGGGGAGCTCGTAGAATCTCGGTGATGGTTGCCGCTCTGCTTGCCGGATTGTTCGAATCACATCGAGCGCATCTGCTCTCGGTCGCGTATCGGCTGACGGGCAGCGTCGGCGACGCCGAGGACGCGGTGCAGGAAAGCTGGCTGCGCCTGGCGGGCGCCAGGCAATCCGAGATCGACGACCCGCGGGCCTGGCTCACGACGGTGGTGAGCCGCATCTGCCTGGATCGGCTACGCAGCGCCGCGGTGCGCCGGGAAAGCTATGTGGGGCAATGGCTGCCGGAGCCGGTGGTGACCGGGCGCACGCCGTCGAGCACGCCGGATCCGTTGGAGACGGTGGTGCGCAAGCAGGAGTACCGCCTCGCCGCCATGGTGGTGCTGGACAGTCTGACCCCGCCGCAGCGGGTGGCTTTCGTGCTGCACGACGGGCTTTCGGTGCCGTTCGACGAGATCGCCGAGATCCTGGAGGTGTCCCCCGACGCGGCCAGGCAGCTCGCGGTCCGGGCGCGCAAGGCCGTGGCCCAGACCCCGCCGCCGGTGCCCGATGCCGAGCACGAGGTCGCGGTGCAGCGTTTCCTGACGGCGCTGCGGTCCGGGGATGTCGGCGCGGTAACCGCTGCGCTGCACCCGGATTCGGTGGTGATCGGCGACGCCGACGGGACCACCTCGACCGCGGTGAACATCCTGCGCGGCGCGGACCGAATCGCACGGTTCTACCTGGGGCTGGTGCGCAAATACGGACTGGACGGCACCGACGTGGAGCCGACCTACGACTACGAATTCGCCTCGGTCAATGGACAATTGGGGTTGGTGGTCGCTGCGGGCAACGGGCATCCCGCTCGCGTCATGGGCTTCACGGTGCGCGACGGACTGGTCTGGGGCACTTACGATCTCGCGAATCCGGCCAAGCTCACCGGCATTCGATTGGGTTGACGCGGCACCAGAACCGAACCGGCCTCGATCCATGGCCGGGATAGGCTTCGCGACCAGCTCGGCCCCGCCCCGCCGTAGCAGACCGGATGCGGATCCGTCGACCCCCGATGTGGCCGGATTCACACCACGAATGCTGGGCTAGTCTCCGAACATGCCTCCGCAACCCGCCACCGTTGCTCGACTGCGCCCGTTCGCCGCCACCATCTTCGCCGAGATGACAGAGCTCGCCGTCCGGTACGACGCGGTCAATCTGGGCCAGGGTTTTCCCGACACCGACGGACCCGCCGGCATGCTCGAGGTCGCCAGGCAGGCCATCGCCGACGGCCTCAACCAGTACCCGCCGGGGCGCGGGATGCCGGTGCTGCGGCGGGCGATCGCCGACGACCGGGCCCGCCGCTACGGCACCCACTACGACCCCGACACTCAGGTGCTGGTGACCGTCGGCGCGACCGAGGCGATCAGCGCCGCCGTACTCGGCCTGGTCGAGCCGGGGTCGGAGGTCGTGTTGATCGAGCCCTACTACGACTCCTACGCCGCCGCAGTCGCTTTGGCGGGTGCCCGGCGACGCACCGCGCGGCTGGTCGCCGACGGCGATCGGTTCGTGCTCGACCTGGACAGCCTGCGCGCCGCGATCACCCCGGCGACCAGGATGCTGATCGTCAACTCCCCGCACAACCCGACCGGCACCGTGCTCGGCCGCGCCGATCTGCTGGCGATCGCCGAAATCGCCTGCGAGCACGACATTCTGGTGCTCACCGACGAGGTATACGAGCATCTCGTGTACGACGACGCCGAGCACATCAGTTTGGCCACCCTGCCAGGCATGGCCGAGCGCACCCTCGTGGTGTCCAGTGCGGCAAAGACTTTCAACGTCACGGGTTGGAAGACCGGCTGGGCGTGCGGCCCGGCGGGACTGATCGACGGCGTGCTCGCCGCCAAGCAGTTCATGACCTTCGTCGCGGGTGGGCCGTTCCAGCCCGCGGTGGCGCACGCGCTGAATAACGAGCTCGAGTGGGTCGCCGGACTGCGCGACACGTTGTCCGACCGGCGTCTTCGCCTTTCCGCGGCGCTCGCCGACACCGGGCTCGGGGTGAAGTCCAGTGCGGGCGGCTACTTCGTGTGCGGCGACATCACGGCCCTCGGCGCGTCCGACGGTCTCGCCTTCTGCCGCGAGCTGCCCAAGCGGCTCGGCGTGGCCGCCGTCCCGGTCAGTGTCTTCGCCGATGATGCCGCGTCCTGGAGCCATCTGGTGCGCTTCACCTTCTGCAAACGCGACGAGACGCTCGACGAAGGAGTGCGCCGCCTCCGCGCGGCCCGCTGAATCGCGCGCGCAGATCCCCCAGAAAACCTGCCATACCCTGTCAAGGTTCGCTGACAGGGTATGGCGCATGGCAACCCAATACTTCACCGCGACCAGTCTCGACGGCTACATCGCCGACGAGCACAACTCGCTCGACTGGCTGTTCGAGATCGACGACACCGACGGCTCCGCAGAGCACAACATCACCGAATTCTTCGGGCGGGTCGGTGCGATGTGCATGGGCGCGACCACCTACGAGTGGATCATGGCCAACGACCCGCCGGAGAACTGGGCGAAGACCTACGGCGACATCCCATGTTGGGTCTTCACTCATCGCACGCTGCCTACCATTTCGGGCGCCAACCTGCGTTTCGTGTCCGGCTCGGTCGAGTCGGTGCACAAGGAGATGGCGGAAGCCGCAGGCGAGCGAAACATCTGGGTCCTCGGCGGCGGCGACCTGGTCGGCCAGTTCGCCGACGCCGGGCTGCTCGACGAGATCATCGCCGGCATCGCGCCGGTGACCTTGGGCGCGGGCGCGCCATTGCTGCCGCGCCGAATCCTCTCCGCGCGAATGAAACTCGTCGAGGTTACGCACATCGGGCAGTGGGCGGAGCTGCGCTACCGGTTGTCGCGCTAGCCGTCGTGCGGCACCCGTCCGGCATTTCGCTCAGGACGGGTGCGGCAGCGTCGGATCGGCCGGTGGCCGGGCGCGCGGATACCGACGAGCCTGTGGCGCATGCCATCCGAAACGCAGCGCGAGCAGGCGAAAGGCGATGGCGCCGAGCGCGGCCAGCGCTCCGGTCCACGCCTGATAGACGCCGAAGTGCAGCAGGGTTGCGGTGATGGCCGCACCGATGAAGGCGGGCACCGCGTAGATCTGGTCCGGCCGAAGCACATTCGGCGTCTGGCCGCCGAGCAGGTCACGGATCACGCCGCCGCCGATCGCGGTGACCAGGCCGAGCGCCGCCGCCGACGGCGCACCGAGTCCGCGTGAGTAGGCGATGACCGTCCCGGTCACGCAGAACAAGCCGAGCCCGAAGGCGTCGGCGACCTCGAGCGGACCGCGGGTCAGCCGCCGCGACGGATGCCAGAAGAAGATGACCGCCGCGGCCAGCATCGCCGTGTACAGGTAGCTGAGGTCGACGAACGCGGCGGGCGGGGTGCGGCCGATCAGCACATCCCGGATGATGCCGCCGCCGAGCGCGGTGGCGCAGGCGAGCACCAGGATGCCGAAGATGTCGAAATCGCGCCGCACGGCCAGGAGCGCACCCGAACTCGCGAATGCGAACACCCCGAACAACTCGCCGACATGCTGCACCGCGCCGGCCGCCGACCCGAAGTACGCGAGCGACACGTCCGCACCCAAATCCATCATGCCGCTCACCGTGTCATACCCCGCCACGCACTCCACACCGACAGGCGCGGATGCGGACGCGCCGCGGCGTCAGGCCGGGGTGGGGCGGGCGCGATCGGTGGCGACCAGGACCGCGATCGTGCCGAGCATGGTGCCCATCAGGTACCGCTGGGTGCGGAGCCAGAGCGGGCGGCCTGCGAGGAAGGTCGAGATACTGCCCGCGCCGAGCACGATCAGCCCGTTCACCGTCAACGCCACCACGATCTGCACCAGCCCGAGGCACAGGCTCTGCAACCAGACCTGCCCCTGGTCGGGCGCCACGAACTGCGGGATCAGCGCCATGTACATGATCGCTATCTTCGGATTCAGCAGGTTCGTGACGAACCCCATCGTGAACAACCGCCGCGCCGGATCCGGAGCCAACGCCGAGGGCGCGAAAACCGAAGTCCCGCCCGGCCGCAACGCCTGCCAGGCCAACCACAGCAGATAAACCGCACCGGCCAGCTTCACCGCGAGATACAACCCGGGCACCACCGCGAACACCGCGGTGATCCCCACCGCCGCCGCTATCAAATACACCCCGAAGCCCGCCGCGACACCGCCCAGCGACACCAACCCGGCGCGCCGGCCCTGCGACACAGTCCGGGAAACCAGATACATCATGTTCGGCCCCGGCGTCAGCACCAACCCCAACGCCACAACCGCTACCCCGAACACCGCCGCCATTTCGATCACACGTCGATCGTCACCCACCCACGCCGACCCGTCTCGGTCCACTTCGAGGTTGCTGGCCCGGTGATCGACGGTGCGGTCGGACTGTCAGCTTCCCGCCTGGAACCCGGGCGGGAAGCTGAAACACCCGTGGCGGTCAGAGGTTACGGCGCTGCTCGATCGCGTCCGCGAGGCGGTCGAGTTGGCGGGCCGTGGTGTCCCAGTCGAGGCAGGCGTCGGTGATCGACTGACCGTAGGTGAGCTCGGCGGCGTGGCCGAGGGTCAGGTCCTGCCGACCGGCGACGAGGAAGCTCTCCAGCATCACGCCGACCACGCCGGGTTCGCCGACGGCCAGCCGGGCCGCGATATCGGTGACCACGTCGACCTGCTTGTTGTGGTCCTTGTTGCTGTTGCCGTGGCTGGCGTCGACCACCAGTCGCTGCGGCAGGCCTGCCTTCTCCAGCAGCATGCACGCCTCGGCGACCGACGCCGCGTCGTAGTTCGTGCCGGAGGTGCCGCCGCGCAGGATGACGTGGCAGTCGGGGTTGCCGGTGGTGCGGATGAGCGAGGCGCGCCCGTCCAGGTCGGTGCCGGGGAACACGTGGCTGGCCGCGGCGGCACGGACACCGTCCACCGCCACCTGCACGTCGCCGTCGGTGCCGTTCTTGATGCCGACCGGCATGGACAGCGCGCTGCTCAGCTGGCGGTGCACCTGACTGGCCGCCGTGCGTGCGCCGATCGCGCCGTAGGAGACCAGGTCCGCGATGTACTGCGGGGTGATCGGGTCGAGGAACTCGCAGGCCACCGGCAGGCCGAGCGCGCTGATGTCGGCGAGCAGTTTGCGGCCGAAGCCCAGGCCGGTGTTGACGTCGAAGGAGCCGTCCAGGTGCGGATCGTTGATCAGCCCCTTCCAGCCGAGGGTGGTGCGCGGCTTCTCGAAGTACACCCGCATCACCACGTGCAGCCGGTCGTCCAGCTGGGCGGCCTTGGCGGCCAGGTGGCGCGCGTAGTCGAGGGCGGCGGCCGGGTCGTGCACCGAACACGGTCCGACGATCACCATCAGGCGGTCGTCCACACCGTTGAGCACGTCCACGGTGGCCGCGCGGCCGCGGCGGACTGTATTGGCGAGTCCGTCGGTGATCGGGTGCACGCTGCGTACCTCGGCGGGCGAGCGCAGTGGGCTCACACTGAGGGTGCGTTGATCGTCCAGATCAGAGTGCCGCGCATCGATGTCGGCTGCGGTAGTCATGGTCGTGGGTTCCTTTTCTTCGGCCGACCCCACGGACGTGAAACCCCGTCGAGCCGGTCCATAATCCGGCTCGGGGTGGAATGTCGTCAGCGCAGCTGGTAGCCGCAGACCTGCCCACCCAGGGCCGGCTTGCTAAACCAGAAATACGCGCGCTGCACGTCACGGACTGTACCAGGCGGGTATCGAGGGGAGCGGAGACCGTGCCGTATCGCACAGTGCGGCCCGGTCGCGCATATCGCGGCGCGCACCGAACGCCTGCTCGACGTCCGGTGCGCGGCGGCAGCGGATCGTGGGACAAGCTCAGCCCCACTGACCGGGCACATAGTCGCCGGCCGGGGTGCGGGCGATGACGTTCATCCGGTTCCAGGCGTTGATCATCGCGATGGCGGCGATCAGCGCGGCGATCTGGTCGTCGTCGTAGTGCTTGCGCACCTCCTGCCACACCGCGTCGCCGACGTCGCGGCCGTCGCCGATCCGAGTCGCCTCCTCGGTGAGCGCGAGTGCGGCCCGCTCGGCCTCGGTGAACACGGTCGACTCGTGCCAGGCGGCGATCAGGTTGAGCCGCACGGAGGTTTCCCCGGCGTGCGCGGCGTCCTTGGTGTGCATGTCGGTGCAGTAGCCGCAGCCGTTGATCTGGCTGGCGCGGATCTTCACCAGTTCGTAGGTGGCGGCGGGCAGTCCTGCGTCGTTGATGACCTTGGACGCCATGTTGAGCCGCTTGGCGAAGCTGGCGGCGATGGGGTTGGCGTGAAGGTTGAAGCGGGGTTCCATGGGAGTGCCTTCCTTTGTTGTTCTGCGTCTACACAGGGAGGACGACACGGGTCGGCAGAGTGTGACTCGACAAATCGGGTGACGTGGACCACTTCCTGATTTCGATCGATCGTCGCAGCTCAGAGCGCGGCGTGTCCACGATCGACGTCCCCAGACCGGAGTAATGTGCTCCAGCTATGGATACGCTCATCTTCGGCGGCCTGCTCGCGGTCCTGGCAATCCTGTGCGGGCAGCGCTCCCGGCGGATGGTGCTCGGCGCCTGGTGGGTGCTGCTGATCGCCACGCTGCTGCTGATGGCGCATCACATCACCAGCGGACTCGGCCTCGGGTTGAACTACTGATGGCCACCGAGACCGTGCCCGTCCGGACGACGGAGTCCGTTGTGGGACAGCTCCAGTACTGGCTGGCCGTGCTCTTCGTGGTTGGCTGGACCGGCGTGATCTGCGGCGGGCTCGGCGTGCAGTTCGGCAGCTGGGACTATCCGTGCCCGCTGTGCATGGTGCAGCGCATGTTCATGGCGCTCGCCGCGCTGGGCGCCGCGGTCATCGTCCGCAAGGGCATGACCGGCGCGATCGCTGCCCGTGACTATGCGATGGGCTGGGGTCTGGCCATAGTCGGCTGTGTCGCAGGCGGATTCACGTCCTGGCGGCAGACCATGCTGCACATCTTGCCCGGCGACCCCGGCTACGGTGCGCCGGTGCTCGGTCTGCACCTCTATGTCTGGGCCCTGATTCTTTTCGTCGCCGCGATCGCGACTGTCGGTGCGCTGCTGTCGTTTTCCCACGGCACTGCGGCGCTGACGATCCCGCCGACACCGCATCGACTCGTCGGGTTGATCGCGCTGTGGTTCCTCGGCATCGTGCTGGCGATCAACCTGGTTGCCGTCTTCGCGTTGGAGGGCTTCCATTGGTTCCTGCCCGACGATCCGAGCCGCTACCAGTTGTTCTACGACCTGCACATCCTCAGCTGACGTGGCAGGCGTTCACTTCGCGAACTCGTAGGTGACGCCGGTCAGCTGCTCCGACAATTCCCACAGTCCGCGGGCGACGTCGGTGTCTCGCGAGGCCTTCGACGAGCCGGAGACACCCGGATAGCCACGCAGACCGCGCAGGCCGGTCGGACCGTAGTAGCCGCCCGGCTCGACCTCCGTCGTGGCGGCGTACAGCGTTGGCAGCGCGCCCATTTCGGCACTCTGCGCGAGCACCAGGTTGCCGAGCCACATCACCGCGTCCAAAATCGACTCGGTGTGCGACTGCAACTCGGTCGAGGCGTACCCGGGATGGGCGGCGACCGAGATCTTCGACGAACCCGCCGCGGTCAGCTTGCGCTGCAGTTCATAGGCGAACATCAGGTTGGCCAGCTTCGCCTGCCCGTACGCGGCCCAGCGCTGATATTTGCGCCGCTCCCAGTTGAGGTCGTCCAGATCGATCTTGCCGATGTTGTGCGCGCCGCTGGCGACGGTGACGATCCGCTCCGAGATCTTGTCCAGCAGCAACCCGGTCAACGCGAAGTGCCCGAGATGGTTTGTGCCGATCTGCATTTCGAAGCCGTCGGCGGTCCGCAGCTCCGGCAGCGCCATCACGCCCGCGTTGTTGATCAGCACATCCGCCGGCTCCGCCGCCGCGGCGAACTCCCGCACCGACGCCAGATCCGCGAGATCCAGCTTGCGCACCACCGCGCGGTCACCGAACGGCGCCGCCACCCGCTCCCCCTTGGCCACGTTCCGGCAGGCGAGCACCACCCGCGCGCCCGCCCCGGCCAGCGCGCGCACCGTGGCCGCCCCCAGCCCGCTGTTCGCGCCGGTCACGATGAACGTGCGACCGGTCTGATCGGGCATAGCCGAGGTATCCCACCTGCTCATACCGGCGAGTTTAAACCGGCTACCGGTTCATGCCCGAGCAAGCACCTCGTCGTCGCTCATCGCGGCGACCTCCAGGTACAGCTCGGCGACGCCGTGTAATCGGTCGGGGGTGCCGAGGCCGGTCTCCCTGGCCGTGAGCCGCTGGGCGAGGTCGGCGACGGTGCGGCCGATGAGGAGGTCGGCGACCAATGCGTGGTCCACATCGAGCCATTCGCGCACGCGGGCGACGGCCGTGGTCGCCAGCACCGAATCGCCACCCGCCGCGAAGAAGTCGTCGTGCACGCCGATCCGGTCCAGGCCGAGCACTTCCGCGACGATCGCGGCCAGCGCCGCTTCCAGCGGACCGCTCGGCGCCGCGTCCCGCACTTCGGCGCCTGCCGGTTCGAGCAGCGCGAGCACAGCGCGGCGGTCCAGTTTCCCGTTGTCGGTCAGCGGCATTCGGTCGAGGAGTTCGATCCTCGACGGAATCATGTAGCCGGGCAGCAGATCCGAGACCGCCGCGACGATCTCCGCGACGGTGCCGGTCGCGCCGGAGACGGCGGCGACGAGTTTCGGTGCCGCGCCGCCCACCACCGCGGCCACCGCGTGCCGCACTCCGGGTGCGCTGCGCAGTCCGCTCTCCACCTCGCCGAGTTCCACGCGGTAGCCGCGGATCTGCACCTGATGGTCGGCGCGGCCGAGGAATTCGATGGTGCCGTCCGGCCAGTACCGCGCCAGGTCGCCGGTTCGGTACCAGCGGACGTCGTTGTGCACGACGAAACGTTCGGCCGTCCGCTCCGGATCGTTGCGGTAGCCCGCCGCGACATTCGCGCCGCCGACCCAGAATTCGCCGGGCACCCAGTCGGGGCAGTCACGACCCGCCGCGTTGACGACCCGGCAGCGCACGTTGCGCAGCGGCACCCCGAAGGGCACCGTTGTCCAGTGCTCGGGCGGGTCGGTCACCTCGCAGATGGTGTTGTGGATGGCGGTTTCGGTCGCGCCGCCGAGGCCGGCGAAGCGGCAGCCGGGGACCTGGCGGGCGAGCCTGCGCGCCAAGTCGGCGCCTACCCAGTCACCGCCCAGTGTTACCGCGCGCAGCGAATCGCCGAGCTGGTCGCCGCCTATGTCCAGGATCATGTCCAGCATGCTCGGCACGCAGTTGAGGATCGAGACCCGGTGGCGCCGCAGCTGTTCCACCCAGGTGGTGGCCTCCGCGCGCTGCTCGGCGTCCAGCGCGACCACGGCGCCGCCCACCGAGAACATGCCGAACATGTCGTAGACCGAGGCATCGAATTCCAATGCGGAGAGCCCGAGTACCCGGTCGTGCGCGCCGACCTCGAACCAATCGTTCACCGCGTCGATGGTGTTCATCGCGGCGCTGTGCGGCACGTCGACGCCCTTCGGCACGCCGGTGGAGCCGGAGGTGAACAGCACGTAGGCGATCGCGTCCGTCTCGGGAATCACCGGTTCGGACAGCGGGTTCGGATGGTCGCGCGCCGCAGGCAGCGGCAGGCAGGTGATCTCGGCGCGGCCGAAATCCGCACCGTCGACGGTGAGTGCCGCGACCACGTCGCCGGTGCGCAGAATCTCCGCGCGACGCCCGACCGGCTGGTCGAATCCGATCGGGAGGTAGCAGGCGCCCGCGGCCAGCACACCGAGCACGGCCAGAATCTGGTCGGGCCCCTTGGGGAGCTGTACCGCCACCGTCTGCCCCTGCCGAACTCCGTTGTCGCGCAACGCTCCCGCCACGGCGAGCGCGCGGGCGGCGAGCTCGCGATAAGTCCAGCCGTCGTCGACGCCCCACAGCACCGCGGGCGAATCGGGGGTGGCGGTGGCGTGCTGGAAGAAGCCCTCGTGCAGTGCGCGCCCGCTCACCGGTCCGTCCGTCGCGTTCACCGCGGCCCGCACCGAGGCCTGCGAGACCGGCAGGCGCACAGCGGCTTCGGCGTCCCAACCGGCCGGGCTCGCGAGCCTGCCGATGGCATCGGTGTAGCTGGCGAACATGGCGTCGATCATCCCCGCCGGGAAGGCCGATTCCCGCACATCCCAGTTGAGCAGGAGTCCGCCGCGGACCTCGGTCACCTGCGCGTCCAGCAACACCTGTGGGCCCTGCGAGATGATCCAGACGGGCACGCCGAAGGTGTCGGTCACCGACTCGGCGAACAGTTCGCCCAGGTTGAGCGCGCTGGTGTAGACGATGGGCGCGAGCACCGGCTCGCCGCGCTGCCGCCCCAGGTCCCGCAGCACCTCGAGCCCCGAATACGCGGTGTGCGCGCCACTTTCGTGCATGGCGCGCTGTAAGGCCTTGGCCCGCTCGGTGACCGTCACATCCGCGCTGACGTCCACCTCGAGCATGATCGACGAGGTGAAATCGCCGATGACGCGCTCCACCTCCGGATGCACCGGTTCCCGATGGAACAGCGGCACATTCAGCAGGAACCGGCTCTGCGCCGACCAGCCGCCGATGGTCTCGGCGAACACCGCGGCCAACGCCATCGCCGGGGTGATGCCGCGGGCGTGCGCGGCGGCGAGCAGTCGCTGCTTCGCCGCCGGCGCGAGCCAATGGTCGTAGCGGACGGTGCGGTGCGGGTCGGTGCGTTCACTGATCGGAATCGTCGGCAGTTCGGGTGCGCCCGGTAGTTCGGGCAACCGCCGCTGCCACCACTGCCGGTCCCGCTCCCGCGCGGCAGTGTCGGCGGTGCGCTCGGTGCGGTAGCGCCGATAGCTGTAGCCCTGCGGCGGCAACGTCGCGCCGTGGTACAGCTCGGCGAGGTCGGCGATCAGCACCCGATAGCTCATCGCGTCACCGGCCAGCATGTCGACGTCGAGGTGCAGCCTGGTCCGGTCATCGGCGAGCAGACTCAGCGTCACATCCAGCACCTGACCGTCCTCGATCGCCAGCCGCTGGTGTGTTTTGGTGTCGCGCAGGCGAGTCAGTTCCGCCTCGGCCGCATCGCCGGAGAGCCCGCGCAGATCGACCACCGAGAAGACCGGGCGACCCGGCGCCGCCATGGTCTGTTGCGTGCCGTCCGGCAGAAATCTGGTGCGCAGCATCGGATGTGCGGCGACCAGGTCGCCGACCGCGCGCTCGAGTCGCCCGGGATCGACTGCGGTGCCGTCGAACTCGACGTAGAGGTGGGCGGCGACACCCCCAAGATCCTGCTCGTCCGAGCGGCCGATCCAGTAGGCATGCTGCATCGTCGCCAGGGGGAAGGGGGCGGACTCGTCCTCGGGTGCCGCGACGAGATCCGGCGTCTCGGGGGGCGCGGCACTCTCCTCGTCGGCCCCGAGCAGCTGCGCCCATTGCGCGACCGTGGGCGCGGCGGCGAGCTGGGCGAAGTTGATCTCGGCGCCGCGCTTGCGCCACCCACCGGCCAGTTTCATGGTGCGGATGGAGTCGAGCCCGAGCTGGATGAGGTCGGCGTCGTCGTCGATCGCGTCGGCGGGCACGCCGAGCTGCTCGGCGAGCGTGGCGCGGATGTCGGCGCGCCCGATCACCGGTCCCCTGACTCCGCTTTCCTTACGTTCCGCCCCGTCCCCCGGTCGCTGTGCTGGCTCCATCTGGCGCTGTCACTCCTTGGTCGCCGCCGTGTCCGGCGGATCGAGACTGCTCGATCGAGCGTATCGCATTGAGATAGGGTTGCCTTACCTATCTTCGCCGGGATCGGCGTGAGCTACCTGTGAGGCAGACCGTGACTTCGACATCCACCCCGCATCGCGACGGCTATGTGCCCTTCCCCACCGCGGCGGGCGCGGCGTATCGGGCGGCCGGGTACTGGCGCGGGTGCGCGCTGGGTGAGCTGTTGCGCGAGACCGCACGGCGGCATCCGCACCGGCCCGCGCTGCTCGATGCCGATGGCGCGCGCAGCTATGCCTGGCTGGACACCGAGGCCGACCGGATGGCGCACGGGCTGCTGGCGCTGGGCATCGCGCCCGGTGACCGGGTGGTGGTGCAGCTGCCGAACGTGCCGGAGTTCCTGACTGTGCTGTTCGGCCTCCTGCGCGCCGGGATCATTCCGGTACTGACCCTGCCTGCCCACCGGCGGGCCGAAATCGAGCATCTGGCGGCGCTTTCCGAGGCCGTCGCCTACGTCGTCATCGACCAGCTCGGCGATTTCGACTATCGGGAACTGGCCGCCACCGTGCGCGCGTCGGTGCCCTCGCTGCGGCACGTGCTGGTGCTCGGTGAGCCGGGGTTCGGCATCGACCTGAATTCGGTACCGCGCGAGGGCGGTTCGCTGCCTTGTGTCGATCCGAGCGATATCGCGTTGATGCTGGTCTCCGGGGGCACCACGGGTCTGCCGAAGCTGATCGCCCGCACCCACGACGACTACGCCTACAACGCCACCGCAAGTGCCGAGGTATGTGCGCTCACCGAGGACGACATCTACCTCGCGACTTTGCCAGCGGCGCACAACTTCCCGCTGGCCTGCCCTGGCATCCTCGGCACGGTGAGCGTCGGCGGCGCGGTCGCTTTCGTCACCGACCCCAGTCCGGAGAGCGCGTTCGCCACCATCGAACGGCACGGGGTCACGGTGACCGCCGTGGTGCCGCCGCTGGCACAGCTGTGGTGTGCGGCAACCGAATGGGAGGCGGCCGACCTGAGCTCGCTGCGCCTGCTCCAGGTCGGGGGCGCCAGGCTCGCCGAGGTCAACGCCCGCGAGGTCGGCCCCGCGCTCGGCGCCACCCTGCAGCAGGTGTTCGGCATGGCCGAGGGACTGCTCAACTTCACCAGGCTCGACGACGACGACGAGCTGTCGCACACCACGCAGGGGCGGCCGCTCTCGCCCGCCGACGAGATCCGGATCGTCGACGCGGCAGGCAATGATGTCGCACCTGGCGAGGAGGGGGAGCTGCTCACCAAGGGCCCGTACACCATTCGCGGCTACTACCGCGCGCCCGAACACAACGCCCGAGCTTTCACCCCCGACGGTTATTACCGCAGCGGCGACCTGGTGCGCCGGTTGCCCAGCGGGCACCTGGTGGTCGCAGGCCGAATCAAGGATGTCATCAACCGCGGCGGTGAGAACATCTCGTGCGACGAGCTCGAGGAACATCTGCTCACCCACCCGTCCGTCCGGCACGCCGCGGCCGTCGGGCTGCCCGATCCGGCGCTCGGCGAAAAGGTCTGCGCCGTATTGGTGGTCGACGGCGAGATGCCCGCCCTGGCCGAGATCAAGGCCTTCCTCGCAGCGCGTGGCTTGGCGACGTACAAGCTGCCCGATGTGTTGCGACGCTCGGCACAGCTGCCGATCACGGCCGTCGGCAAGATCGACAAGAAGGCACTGCGCGCCGCCGAGAGCTGAGGGGTCGTCGGACCAGCGCCTCGCCGTAAATGCGCCGGGCAGCGCACCTTTCGATGCGCTGCCCGACGGCCGTGCTGCCCGGCGGACGCCGGGTAACGTTCGCTACTTCGCCCGCACCACGTATGGCGCGATGCTGCCGAGCTTCTCGCAGGTCTCCTCGAATTCCCGCTCCGGCTTGGATTGGGCGACGATGCCCGCCCCCGCACGCAACCAGGCGCCTTCGGTGGTCTGATAGATCGCGCGCAGCACCAAGGTCGCCTCCAGCGCTCCGGTCGGCGAAACCGTCACCACCGCACCGGAATACAGCCCGCGCGGGTCGTGATCGAGCCGGAACACCGAATCGATACCGGCGCGCTTGGGGATCCCGGAGGCGGTCACCGAGGGGAACAACACCTCGAGCGCGTCCCAACTGGACCGGTCGGCGGCCAGCGTGCCGCACACCGTGGAGGACAGGTGCTGCACGCTGCCGCGCTCGCGCACCGCCATGAAGTCGGAGACGTTGGTGGTACCCGGATCGGACACCGAGGCCATCTCCGCGAAGGAGGTCTGCACCGAGATCGCGTGCTCCACGATCTCTTTGGGGTCGGTGAGCAGGTCGGCCCGCGCCGCCATATCGATGTCCGTGCCACGCCCGAAGGCTCGGGTACCCGCGACCGGTTCGGTGGTCACCAGGCGGTTCTCGTCGACCGAGGCGACGAGCTCCGGGCTGAAGCCTGCCGCCTCGAGCCCACCGAGTCGCAGCAGGAACGAACGCGCGGGAGTGTTGTGCGCGCGCCCGAGTCGATAGGTCGCGGGCACGTCCACCACGAACGGCAGGTCGACCTTCCGCGACAGGATGACCTTCTGATAGCGGTTCGCCTCGATCTCGCCGACCGCCTTGGCAACGCGATCGGCATAAGCAGTCGGGTCCAGCCGGATATCGGTCGGATGCGGCTGCGGCAGTTCGGATTCCTGCGATTCGGCGATCAGGTCATGGATGTCGCCGGTCTCGGCGGGGGTGGCGCCGGACACCCGGACGCCGAACTCCCCGATCCGCACCTCGATGCGCGGAATCATCAACTGCACCAGCGTGGTCCGCGGGTCGAGGTGCTGGGTCGCGTCGAATGCCCAGGCGCAGAACTCGAATCCGATCCAGCCGTAGGCATTGCGCCCGTCGAGCGGTAGCGAGCCGAGTGCCCGATCGACGACGCCGGCCGGTCGGCCTTCCCACGGCGTCGCGGTGGTCTGCCCCTCCCAGGTGACCCGCAGTTCTTCGACATCCAGTTCGACTCCGCCGATCGGATCGGCCGCGAACACCCACTCGCCCGGTCGCTCGTACATCACGTACTCACCGAACCGATCGGCCCCCGCCAGCCGGGACATCGCTGCCGCCGGATCGGTCACATACTCAACCCGCAAGCGTTCGTCCGTGGTCGACAACGATCCTCCAAAGCTCTAGCTGGCCCATCTTTGGAGGTAAGGTTAGCATTACCTGACTATGCCGGTAGTGTGCTCGCGGACACAGCGACCGAGCCCCCGCGCGGTCACTTCGCCGGGACAGCCAGCGCCGAACGCTCGACGCTCAGCAAACTCTCCGCACTGTGTTCCGCGTGGTACGCGGCCGCGCCACCGCGCAGCCCGAACAGCCGCTTGGAGTACAGCAGCCACACCACCGCGGCGATATTGACCACGAGCGCGCCGATCCGCAGGGCGGTCACCTTCTCGGTCAATTCATAGATCTCCAGCGGCAGGAACAGGCTCGTCGCGACGACGGCGAAGTACTCGCCCCAGCGTTTCACCAGCCACAGTCCCAGAGCCTCGATGCCCTGCAACGTCGCATAGACGAAGATGCCGACGGCTACCCACAGCAAGGTCGTGTTCGACAGGGAGAACGCCTCATCGATCACATGCACGATCTTGGACCGGTCGATATCCCAGCCGATCTGGTCGGCGAACGGCCGCAGCAGCGGCAGATCCTGGTCGAACGCGGCCCGCATGGTCTCCCGCGATGAGCGGAACTTCAACACCCCCAGCGCGGCGACCACGAGCAGCAGACCGCGCAGCAACCGCTCGATCGCCAAAGCCCGCATCAGCCAGCGATCTCGCAGCAGCCGCCCACGCGGCACCTCGGGCGCATGATCGGCGGGCCCCGACCCCACCGGCGCACCCGGCACGAAGGTCCCGCAGCGCAGACAGCGCCACGCCACTCCGGCCACGGTGTCGACCCGCAGCCGTTCGGCCAGCTCCGCCTCCACCGGCGCATAGGTGTAGTGACCGTGCCAACCGCACGCGCGTAAGGCCCAATCCATCAGCGCAGCGTAGTTCGCCGCGCCGAAGGAACGCGGGATCCTGGCCGCGCGTTCAACTTGCACGCCCGAGTGCCTGCGCGAAACAGACCCGGGGGGATTCAATAGGGAGATCTTCAGTCGGAGGGAACCAGAGCATGATCGAGCACCGTGGCGCAGCGCCCGCGGACATCGGGCGAACGACGGCACCGGGTTCGGTGGTGGCGCTGGTGGACGCGGCCTCCGCGGTGGAGCGCGAGCTCATCGGAAACTGGTTGGCCGAGGGCGGTATCGCCAAGGAATTCGGCACCGATGCCCCGATCACCCAGTTGGATCTGGACGCGGGCGCCATCGCGACCCGGCTGGTCGGCAGGCACGATGATCCGCTGGTGGTGCCGGTGCGCGTGCTCTGGCTGCCGCCGGAGCGCGACGGCGTGCGCCGGATCACCTTCGCGGACATGGCGCTGCTGACCAACCCGCGCAAGCCGAACCGGTTGGCGCAGCGCAAGCTGGTCGGCCAAGCGAACCGGCATGTGGTGCTGACCGGGCAGCCCGCGCTACTCAGCGAACTGCGCACGAACAACCCGGAAGCCGCCGCGCTGGTCACCAAGGGCACGACCGAGCCGTTCGCCCGCGCCATCGTGCGCGCCGCGGTGGTGGCGCTCGAGCGCGCCGAACGCACCATCATCGGCGACCGGTACAAGGTGCCCCGGCTGGTGGCCGAGGAAATCATGGACTCCCCCGATTTCCTGCGCAGGCTCGAGCTCATCGCCGACCAGATCGGCGCGGCACCGCACGAGGTCTATCGCCGTGCGGAGAAGGCGCTGAACGAACTCGTCGCCGCGCAAAGCAGATTGGTCTCCGACCTGTTCACCCAGGCGATGCGGCCGATCCACGCCTCGACCTGGAAGGTGGACTCCGACGATTCGGGGCTGGTCGCGCTGCGCGACCTCAACCGCCGCTACCCGCTGGTGTTCCTGCCCTCGCATCGCTCCTATGTCGACGCGTTCGTGCTCGGTGATGTGCTGGCCCGCAACGACTTCCCGCCCAATCATGTGATCGGCGGGGCCAACCTCAGCTTCTGGCCGATGGGGCCGATCGCCCGGCGCACCGGAACCGTGTTCATCCGGCGCAGTTTCGGCGACGACGAGGTGTACAAGGCGGTCGTCGAGGAGTACTTCGCCTTCCTGCTGGCCAAGCGATTCAACCTGGAGTGGTACTTCGAGGGCGGCCGTACCCGCACCGGCAAGCTGCGCCCGCCGCGCTACGGGCTGCTGAATTACCTTGCGGCGGCGGTGCGTGCGGACCGGGTCGAGGACGTGATGCTGGTCCCGGTGTCGATCACCTACGAGCGCCTGAACGAACTCGGGGCGATCGCCAACGAACAGGTCGGCGGCCGGAAGAAACCCGAGGGTCTCGCCTGGCTCGCGCGTTATATACGGAGCCAACAGCATTCGGCCGGGCACGTGTACGTGCGGTTCGGCGAACCGCTCTCGGCGCGCGACCGCCTCGCGGCACACGGCGATCCGCTGGTCACACCACCGTTGACCATCCCGCTGCACCGCACCGAGCCCGCACCGGCCGGCCTCACCGAGACCGGCCAGGGCGAGCCGGACGCGCCCGAGGTCGCCGAGCTGGAGCGCAAGGCCGTGCAGCGGCTGGCGTTCGAGATCGCCGTCGGGATCAACGCGGTCACGCCGGTAACGGTGAACGCACTGGTCACTCTGGCGCTGCTCGGTGTGCACGAGCGCGCGCTCACCCTCGGTGAGGTGCGCACGGTGCTGGCTCCGGTGCTCGGCTACATCCGCGAGCGCGGGCTGCCGCAAGGTGAGCTGGACACCTTGCAGGACGATCAGGGCCTTGCCGTTGTGCTGGAACAGCTTTCGCTGGCCAAGGTGGTGACGGTTTACCGCGGCGGACTGGAACCGGTGTACTCGATCGAGGCGGGCGCCCACCTCGAGGCCGCGTTCTATCGCAACAGCGCGGTGCACTGGTTCGTGCACCGCGCCATTCTCGAACTGTCCATCCTGGCCGCGCTCGACAGCGACGGTGCCGACCAGCTGAGCACCGGCTGGGACGAGGCGTTCCGGCTGCGCGACCTGTTGAAGTTCGAGTTCTTCTTCCCCGAGCGGGCCGAGTTCGCCGAGCAGATCACGGCGGAGATGCTGCTGCTGGACCCGCAGTGGCGCAGCCACACCCGCGACAACATCCTCGGCACCGAGGTGATGGCCAAGCTCACCGACTCCGGCTTCATGATGGCGCACCGCGTGCTCCGCTCGTTCTTCGACGCGCAGCTGGTGGTGGCCGAACGACTGGCCGACCGCGACCCGGAGATCGAGTTCGATCGCAAGCAGTTCATTGCCGAGTGCGTCGCGGTCGGCAAGCAGATGATGCTGCAACAGCGGCTGCACAGCCCGGAGTCGGTCTCCACCGAATTGTTCGCCAGCGCACTGAAACTCGCCGACAACTACGGTCTGCTCGAATCGGTGTCGAACGACTCGGCCAAGCGCAGAGCGGAATTGACCGAACGCCGGGTGGAGTTCGCGGATCGACTGCGCACCATCGGCGCGCGTATCTCGCAGGCGGCCGCGCTCGATCCGTCCAACCGGGAGACCCGGTGAGTACCGATCTGCCCGCCGCGCTCGACGCGATTCGGTCCGGTCCGCAAGGTCGCGAGGTAGCCGCGATCTTCGACTTCAGCGGCACCGTCGTCAGCGGGTTCACCCGCCCCAGCCTGTTTCGCCGGCGCGGCGCCGATGCCGTCCTGCTCGGTGGAATCCGTCCCGGCTTCTCCGACGGTGAGTACGCGCGATACCTGCGGCAGCTCACCGAGGTGCTTGCGGGCAAACCGGAGGACGAACTGGCTGCGCTCGGCGAGCGGCTGTTCCGGCGCACCGTCTACGGCCACCTGTATCACGAAGCATGGCAACTGATCCGGACGCATCAGGCGGCCGGGCACACCGTGGTGCTGGCCAGCTCGCTGACCCGCTTCCAGGTCGCCCCCGTGGCGGCCGCGCTCGGCATCGAGCATGTGCTGTACACCCCGATGGCGACCCAGGACGGCATACTCACCGGTTACGTCGACGGTAAGACGTTGTGGCGCAACGGCAAGGCTGAAGCCGTCCGCGAATTCGCCGCCGACAACGTCGATCTCGCGCGCAGCTACGCCTACACCGACAACGCCGCCGATCTGCCACTGCTGTCGCTGGTCGGCCGCCCGGTCGCGGTGAACCCCGACGAGCAGCTGACCGCCATCGCCGCGGAGCATGATTGGCCGGCACTGCACTTCCGCCCCCGACAAGAGCCCCGCCCGGCCGACTACGTCCGCACCACGGCGGGCTTCGCCGGACTGCTCGGCGGCGCGTTCTACGGTGTCGCGGCCAAGTCACCCACCAGGGACCGTCGGCAGATGGCCGACGCCCTACTCGAGCACGCGGCAGGCAACACGCTGAGCATCGCAGGCGTGCACCTGCGGGTGACCGGCGCCGCCAACGCCCGCGCGCCCCGGCCCGCAGTGTTCCTGTTCAACCACCAGAGCCAGTTCGACATCATCATCGTCCCCGAGGTGCTCGGTGGCGGCGTCACCGGAATCGGCAAGAAGGAGTTGACCCGTAACCCCGTCTTCGGCCCGCTGATGCGTTTCGTCGGCGTCACCTTCATCGATCGGTCCAGCACCGACAAGGCCAAGGCCGCGCTCGCACCGGTCGTCGACACCTTGCGCAGTGGACTGTCGATCGCCGTCGCCCCCGAGGGAACCCGTTCCTACACACCGGATGTCGGGCCGTTCAAGAAGGGCGCGTTCCACATCGCCATCCAGGCCGGGGTGCCGATCATTCCGATCGTCATCCGCAACGCGGGCGAAATCTGCTGGCGCAACTCGATGGTCGCGCGGCCCGGCACCGTGGACGTCGCGATCCTCGACCCCATCGACGTCAGCGGCTGGGATCCGAACGAGATGGACGACAAGGTCGCGGGGGTCCGGCAGCTGTACCTGGATACGTTGCTGAACTGGCCGGAGCCCGACGCAGACTGACCGGCGCTCGCGCGAACCCCGTTGCGCCGCCCCGCATTCCGCTGCAGCGGAGTTTTTGCTGTGATTCAGGTCACTTCGCGCTCGGCTTGACCTAAAGAATTGTTCAGGTTTCACCATTGTTCTCAGTACCAAGCACACAGCTTCGGATGAGGAGAACATCATGACCACCACGCAAACCATCGCCCCCGCCCTGCGTATCCCGGCGGTCAACCGTCCGGTCGCCGTCCTCGGCAGCGTCATCGCCGCGGTCGCCGTCAACCTTGTCGTCTGGCTGATCGGCGAGGCGGCGGGCGGCTCGTTCGAGGTGGTCGACAAGGGCGTCACCACCTACGTCGGCGGCGCGGGCGTTGTCATTTCGTCCGCGGTGCCGCTGCTCATCGGCATGACCGTCGCCGCGCTGCTCTCCTACCGCTGGGTCGGCGTGCTGCGGGTGGCTCAGGTCGTCGGCAGCGTGCTCGCCGTGGCGACCATCGGCCTGACCGTCGCCGCCACCTTCGACACCGTCAGCACCATCGCGCTGTCGGTCATGCACCTGGTGCTGGTCCCGGCCATCATTGTCGGACTGGAGGCGCTGCGTCGCGGACTGACCGCTTGATCCGCCACGAACCACGCAGGGCCCCCTCTCCATTGCGGAGACGGGGCCCTGCTGGTTGTTTCGGTGGTGCGCTCAGACCGACTTGCCGAAAAGCAGCTTCCACGGCATCAGCGCCGACTCCAACTGCACCTTCAGGCTCATCTTGGACGCGCCGAGGGTGCGCTCCTCGAAGCGGATCGGCACCTCGGCGATCTCGATGCCCCGCTTGACCGTCCGGTAGTTCATCTCGACCTGGAACGAATACCCGTTGCTGCGGATCGACGCCACGTCGATGGCGCGCAACGTGTCCGCCTTCCACGCCTTGAACCCGGCGGTGGCGTCCTTCACATGCAGCCGCAGGATCAGGTTCACGTAGAAGTTGGCCCACGCCGACAGCGCCTTGCGGTGCCACTTCCACTCTTCGGCGGTGGAGCCGCCCGGCACGTAGCGCGAGCCGAGCACCACGCCCGCGTCGGTGGTCGTCAGCCGCTCCAGCATGGCCGGAATCACCTCGGCCGGGTGCGACAGGTCGGCGTCCATCTGGATCACCACGTCGGCGCCCTCGTCCAGCGCCCGCGTGATCCCGGCGATGTAGGCCCGCCCCAGGCCGTCCTTCTCGGTGCGGTGCAGCACGCCGACCACGTTCGGCAGCTCCGCGGCCAGCTTGTCGGCGACCTCACCGGTGCCGTCCGGTGAACTGTCGTCGACCACGAGCACGTGCAGGTCGGGCACCGGCAGCGCGGTGAGCCGCGCCACCGCAACCGGCAGATTTTCCCGCTCGTTGTAGGTCGGCACAACAACGGTAACCCTCAAGGGTCGCCCTCCCTGCTGATCCTGGTCCAGCCCGCAGCCCACGTCAGGACCACCGAGCATTCGTCTGAGTTCTGAGAAACCGTACTTGATAGACCTGAACAGGCCTCCCTCGCCTCTCCAGGCCTCAGGCCCCGCTCAGCATGCGATGGAGCGGCATCGGCGACCCGCGATAGTCAGCCCGTGCCCGCCAAGCTACCCCTGCTCGGACGAAATCGGTTGCCACTCAGCACATGCGAGAAGCGCCGGTCACCGTCGCGTCAATCGGCGTCCGCGGCATCGGCCTGCGCATTGCGCGCCTTGACGATCTCCAGTGCCCGCTCCGCGGTCGCCTGGTCCGGATACGGTCCCATCCGATCCTGGAACCAGCACTGCCGACCTTTCTCGGCCCGCTTGTGCTTCAAGCAGTAATACCAGCGCTCAGCCATGCCTCCAGCATTCCACCGTCGGCGGCCCCCACACGGCTTTTCCAAGATCATGATTGTCGTGTGTGGCACACCACGGCGTGAACTACCCGCGACGTGCCCCACTCACGCGAGGTGGCGGACGTTGACGAGCGCGTCGACGAGCAGAATTGCGCCGAACGTCACGAAAAGGACCCGCAATGCCGGCGGCGCGTACCGAGTGAGCACACGCACGATCGTGCGATAGACCCGCCTGGCTCGACGCGTCCGCCGCAGCGAAAGCAACAACACCAGCAACGGCGGCAACAAAGCCAACGCACAGTAGGCCACCACAATCAACGGCCAGAACGCAGGCAACGGATCCTGCGCCGAGATCATCGCCAGCCCCGCCAGATACGGCACCGCCGTAGGCGCCTGCACGAGACCGATGGCCACCCCGACGAACCCGAACAACCACGGCCGCCGCCGCAACACCCCCGCCCAAGCCGGCGCCCCCCGCTGCCGAACCACCGGCACCGCACCGACCACAACCAACACCACCCCCAACACCACCTCCCCCCAATACCGCATCGCAGGCGTCAATTCGAACGCCACCAGCTCGGTCAAAAAATTCAACCCCAGCACCGTACAGAGCCCGAACCCCGTGGTAACCGCGAAAACCCCCGCGATAAAACTCACCCCACCCGGCACCGGCGACCGCCGCCCGAGCCGACTGTCCGCCACCACCGCCGTAGTAACCCCCACCAACAGCACATCCAAGGAATCCAGAACCGCGAACCCCGCAAGCGCCAACAAAAGAGTCACCATGACCCGGCCAGCCTACGGACGAGCTCGCTAACGAAACACCACGCAGGCACCACTCACACTTCGCCGCCCATGTCCGACCCGCGAGCCGGTCACCGGTGGCGCCAGATGCCGAGGAGCGAAGCGATTGGCGGACAACGGCATAGACGTCCCACCCGCACAACCACGGCCTGGGAGGCGAAACCTGCCCACGACGGGGTGCAGACCGGAGTCCGCAGCCACCACTCCGTGCAACCAAGGCGGGCATTCGGGACGAAGCACCAACAAGCTCGTTCTAGTCAGATCCGCAGCTTCCACACCAACGCAACCACGGCCGGGGGGTTCGGGGGGCGAAGCCCCGCCGAGCGGGTGTGGGGTTGCACCCCACAAAACAAAAAAGACGAGGGAGCTCCAGCGCGCGTTCTTTGCGCGCAGAGTTCCCTCGCTTCCGAGTGGCCAGGGCCGGGATCGAACCGGCGACCTTCCGCTTTTCAGTCAGGCACAAAAGTGCTGATCAGTGGGTGTTTTTTCGTTGTTGTGCGTTCCATGTGCGATATCTCCTGTCAGTGCTGCACGACGATTGTTCGGGGCAGTCCGGCCGCATCACCCCCGGCCGCCAGCTTGCTCAGCTCGGCTGCTACCTCTTTGTCTCGCCCGTCGACGGCATGCATGTATCGCATCGCGGCTGCGCTGGAAGAGTGCCCCAGCCTCTTCTTCAGGTCGGCGAGAGTTGCGCCGGTGCTTGCGGCCAGGGTCTGGCCCGTGTGCCGCAGGTCGTGAAAGGTCACCTCGACGCCGACACGCTCCCGTGCCCGCACGAATGCCTGATAGACAGCGTTTCCGCGCATCCGCTCACCGTCACGGCCGACGAACAGCCAGGTCTTGCCCGCCCACTTCTCCTTATGCTCGACCAGGTACGGCCGAAGGTGCGGTGGTATCGATACGGGTCGCTTACCTGCGTCGGTCTTGGGGTCCTTGTCGAACGCGTCGTCAGACTCCAGCAGCTCGACCCGATTTCGGCGCACGTGAACCTCGTTGGTCTCTAGGTCCAGATCGGCGACGGCCAGGCCGATGATCTCGCCGCGCCGGAGCCCACACCATGCCGCCAGGAGTACAGCCGCTCTGTACCGAGGGGTGATCTTCTCGACTAGTTCGGCCACCTGCGTCACGGTCGCGACATTGCGTTCTTTCGAGCCGTCCGAGCCCGCGCCTTTGATCGTGCACGGGTTCACCGAGATCGCATTGTCGCGCTTGGCCTGATTGAGGACCGCGCGCAAGAACCGGTAGGACTGCGCGATCGAGGTCTTACCGCCCGTTCCCGCCAATGCCTTTGCGTGCCAGCTACGCACGACCGGCCCGGTAATCGCGATGAGTGGTTTGTCGAGAAGCTCGGCCATGTGCAACCGCATGTTCCGCCGACAGGTTTCCTCCCATCGCGCACCGACATCCGGGTTATCCCGGAGATAGTCGCTGGCGTAGTCACGAAACAGCGTGAGACCCAATTGCTCGTCCAGCCAGGTACCTCGACTGATATCCGCTTCGACCTTGACCAACCACTTGTCCGCGTCAGTCTTGGTCCGGAACGTGTGGGGAGCCGTCTGCCGCTGACCATTCGGGCCGATGAATGATGCTTGGTGCCGTCCTGATGGCAACTTGCGCACGGAGCCGAAACGCCTGCGCCCCATTACGCCACCGCCTTGCCGCCGCTCCAGCGAACCGAAATCGGTTCTACCCGGCCAGCTTGTGCGAACGCCTCCAGGTCACTGACCTTGAATCGCACATGGGTGCCGACTTTGTGGAACGCGACTCGCCGTTCGGCGATCAGCCGACGAATGAAGCGTTCTCCCGTCCCCAGATACACCGCTGCGCCTGCTACGTCCACATATCTCGGTGCGATATCCATTGCTCTGCCCTCCCCTATGCCGCTGCTTGCTGAATTGCCGAAGTTTCTGGTGGCTCTGGTAGGTCGGCCGCCAGTTGGGCTCTGACGAGTTCGGCGCGCCAGGTGGTGCGTTTGGCGATCGCGCCCATGATCAGGTGCTCGCGCAGGGGCCGGGACTTGTCGCCAGGTTCGACCGGCGTCACTTTGAAGTGACTGGTGTCGGGTTTGATGATTCCGGCGTCGGCGAGCAATTGCCGAACAAACTCGACACGGTCTTGCTTGTGGTCAGGCAGGGTCTTGCCGGACCACCTGCGCGAGACCAGGACTCGGCGGCCAGGCAAGCCGAGGGTGTCTCGGCGGTGTGCTTTGCCTCGGCAGCGACCGGGCACGGTCTTATCGCTGGCGCCCTGGGGCACGATGCCGTATGTCAGCCAGACCGCGCAGCGCGGCGAGCACGGGGTGTGCTGCAGCTGAGCGTGCAATCGGTCGTAATGCTCGGCGGCGCGATCGGATTGCGGCTCAACGATTTCGGCGATGGACTTGACCAGGTACTTGGTGACGTAGCCGATGGTCCGGCCGGCCTTTTCCGTCCCGGCAGCGACGCCGGTGATCTGCTTGCGGTCCATCTGCGCCCCGAACCGCACCGTATGCGCAGGCTCGAGGTCATCCACGGCGTCGAGGATGTCGAGCGCGTCATCCCAGTAGGTCAGCGCCCGCCCGGTATCCGGATCTACGAACGTCGCCTTCTTGTGGTCCCACACCGGCAGGTGCGTGCCGCCGTAGACCTGGTTCTCGGCGTCGAAGCGCGGCCACCACACCTGGTGGTAGGTAGCTGCGGTGACCTGCTTGAGGATCTCGCGCGAGATCGCGCCCCGGATCAGGATGTGCAGGTGCGGGGCACCGCGCTTCTGTGGTTCGACCGTAGCGAAGTACTGCACGTCGTAACCGACCGCACGACGCAGGTTCTGAATCCACCGGTCGACCAGCCGGGAGAAGAACACGATGTCGCGTGCGGCGCGAGGGTAGTCGTAGTGATCGGGGTCGACCGGTGAACCGTCCGAGCAGGGTTGGCCTTTGCCGTTAACCGCGCCGTCCTGGTGGATCTTGCCGTAGCTGTCCATGGTCAAGGTGACGAACATGGAAGACAGGTGTCCCCCGATCGGTGCTCCGACAGTGCGTTTGGTGACCTTGCGGCGGGGCAGGTTCGGCACGTCCTGACGGCGACGTGTGGAGCGTCGACGCCGATCCTTGGCGGTGGCCTCCAGGGCCGGTAGACGACCACGCAGCCCGGAGTCCCGGAGTTGCTGATCGAGTTCGATGATGAGCGCACGGGTTTCGTCGGCAAGCTCAGCGTCGTCGTCTTGCACAGCCTTGCGGTACTGGGCCACGAAATCAGCACGCTGAGTGAGCAATCCGATTTGCTCGTCGGTCGGGTCCGTGGCCGGGGCGATGGGTTCGGACTCAGCGTGCCAGCCTTCGCGGCATTGGGCGATCCGTAGCAGCCGGTTGGCTTTGGCGCAGGCCGGGCACACCGATTCGATCGTGGACTTACACGGCGAGCCCTCGTAGGTGATGGTGCCGGTCTTGGGGTCCTCGATCCGCATGGCGATCGGGCGTTTGCACACCTGGTACTGCTCGGCGGCGGCCTGGGCGATCCCGAAGAGGTTGGGTAGGGCGCGGCGCTGAGCCGCTGTCCCTCCCGCCTGGGCTGGTTCGGGTGTGGTGTTCATCAGGCGGCGCCCTTCCGGAAACGGGGGACGATGCGGGGCAGGTCGACGGGTTCGGCGAGGGCATCGGCGTAGCGGAAGACCAGCTCCATGACGCCGGGGCCGACGATGGTTGCGCGGCATTCGAGGGCTTCGAAGGTGTGGGCCAGGCGCTCGACGCGGTTTTCGTAGTCGTCGGGGCATTGGCCGGGGAGCATCTTCACCCGCACCCGGTCAGTGACCTTCCCGATCTGGGCGTTCTGGAGCCGGGGAACGAAGGTTGCCGTGCTGGTGTCCACGGTGAGTTTGCAGGCTTGCAGTCGCTTGTCCCAGCGCAGCCGGTAGCGCCACCAGCGCAGGAACCGGGCACGTGCACGGCCGGACAGCCACCGCTCGAAGGTCTCCGGATGCTTCGCACGCCAGAGCACCATCCCCGCGATGGACACCCCGACCACCACGACCGCCCACGGCCACCCGAGCAAAAGGCCGGCGGCGACCACTCCCGCGACCGGAATCGACACCACCGGGAACAACACCGCCCACCACAACGTCACCACGGCCGCCTGGAGGATCAGCCACACCAGCATCGCGAGGGCCTCCAGGACCACCTCGGCCGGTTCCTTATGTGTCTCACTGCTTTTCGCGGCCATCACTGGGCCTCCTTGTCGTACAAATCCAGCGCCAGCTGTGTCGGCACCGGGGTTTCATCGATCCATCTGCGCCAGTTCTCAGTGTCCGAATCCCGGTACACCACACTGGCTTTCAGTCGTTTGCTGGTCTGGAGATGGCAGGCGTAGAGCACCGCGTCAGTGACGTTGCGGGCTTTGGGCAGGGGGCGCACCGCCAGTCCGATCAGTACGCCCCACTGCACGGTTCTGCGGCTGGAATCAGCGGTCATCGGAACGTGCCCGGCCGTCGTTGCGCGGCCAGCTGCCGCAGCGTTCGCATTCGGGATCGCCGCAGTAATGGCCGCTGTCGCTGGTCTCGTAGGGTTCCCAGTGCCCGCACTCGTAGCAGTGCATGACATCTCCGTCGGGCCACACGCTGACCCGCTCAATGGACATCGATGTCCCGCAGCAGATCGGCCCCCGAACGGTGCTCATGCTGCCCAGTCCCAATCAGAACCGTCGACATCGTCCAGCCCGTCATCCCAGCCAGGCGCTTCGCCGGTCTCGGCGAGCAGGCGGACCGCGATGGCGATCGAGTCCAAGCCGCGGCGCTCCAGGTGGCAGCGGCGGGCCGAACGCAGGTGGATCGCGGCGTCGATGTCGTCACGGTCGCACCCGTCAGCGGGGTTCAGGTGGCGAATGGTCATGGCAGGGCCTCGATTTCAGGGATGCCGCATACGATGCAGGTGCGGGAACGGGTGGAGATGCCGAGCAGGCGTCGGGTGGCCTGCCACGTGTTGGGGAATTGGTGGCCGTTGCGGTCGCAGTGATCGGCGGCCATGCAGCCGTCACACCAGATCCGGTCACCGTCGTAGACCCAGCCGACACCGGCCGAGCGGAGTTGGATGTAGTCCACGGCCTGTTGGGTGGAGTCGAAACAGATCGACTCACCGGTGTTCTCGGTGTAGATGTCGCCACACATGTCGCAGTAGATGACGACGTGAGTTTCGGTCACGAATCCTCGTTTCATGCCGCCACCCCGTCTTCGTTCTCGTCACCGAGGTCATCAGGGTCGAAATCGGCGTACTCAGCGATCGCGGGCCGTTCGGGCTCGCGGTTGTAGTCGGGGGTGTAGTGCTCGACCAGGTAGCCGATGTCCTCGCGGGAGACGAAGTAGGAGCGTGCCCGCACGATGTTGGGTGTGCCGTCGTCGCGGACGTAGGCGACACCTGGTGTGTTGTAAGGGATTTGGTCGCAGCGGGCACCCCGGTCACGGGCGGAGTCGCCGTGCACCATGCCGATCTGGGTTTTCTCGTCCAGGCGCAACGCGATCCGCACCGGGATCAGCTGACGCATGGGCAGGGTCTCCTTGGAGGGGTCCTGCACGCAGGTGATCACGCAGAACCCCGGAGCGCGGCCCTGGGTGAGCAGCTTGCCGTAGTGACGTTCGAACTTCTCGATCGTGGCCTTGTCCGCGTAGGACGTCATAGACGCGGCCTCATCGACAATGATCACGATCAACGGTTCATCGACAGTCGGGACGTGCTTTTCGATACCGGCTTCCCGGCAGCGGTTCGCCCGTTCGAGCATCAGCTGCTCGGCCTCGCCCATCATGGTGACGATGCCCTCGTCGGTGAATTCGCAGCGGACCATCAGCTTGCGGCCCCGCCAGAACTCCATGCCGCCCTTGGGATCAGCGACCCACAACTCCACCAGTCCGGCCTTGATCGCGGGAGCCAGTCCGGCGATGATCGCCCACACCAGCCCCCCCCTTACCGGCGTTGGTGCCCCCAGCAATGAGCAGATGCCGGTACAGCACCGCCAGCTTCCACACGTCCCCGGATTCCAGCATCCCCACCGGGATCGCCTCCAGGTCCACAACGTTGGGGACCGCTACCGACGCCGGTGTCGGAGCGGCGAGAGTGTCGTACACCCTCACCTGAAGACGAACCCAGCTCGGCGCGGGTGACGACACCGTCACCTCAGCCACCCCGAGGTAGGTCGCGAACTGGGCGCACACGTCCTCGTTGTTCCAGTCCTTGAGCTTCTGACCGCCCAGCATCAGCACATCGGCGTAAAGGCCGTGCGCGTCGTAGTCCCAGCACTCGACGTACGGGAACCCGGACTCGGGCGAACCCAGATCCAGCGCGGCCAGCATCATGTTCGTCTGCGGCGGATCAGCCAGAATCGACACAGCCGTACGCAATTCGACCGGCGCGACCGCGGCGATATCGGCCACCGTCACCGGGCGGACACCGGCACCGAGTGAACGCATCCACATCAGCCCAGCAGCGCCCAGGACCGCACCACCGGCCAGAGCGAGATCAGTCAGCGCCATCACACCCACCCCCGCAGCGGCTCGAACGACAGCGACACCGAATGCTCAGCGAGCACGTTCGGCACCACTTGACTCAGCAGCCGGGCATCATCGATGCTCAGCACCACCTCAGTGCCGCCGACGAGGAACGACATTCGAGCCGCCGACTCGACCGGCTCGAACGGTGACGCCGCAACGTATTTCACGTTCCGCAACTCACCCGCGATAGGAGTACTCATCACCGGCCACCCTTCGGCTCAGGCGCATCGATGGGATCGCATTTCCACGGCCGGAAATTGATCAACGGCGGCGCATCAGCACAGTTGGCGTCCCGCAACGACGCCTTGGGCACGTCCTCGCAGAACATCACGCACCCATCGCCGCCAGCGTTGGGACCGGCACTGACGAACAACGCCGTGGGCGCTGCGTCGTCGCAATACATCGCGCATCCATCAGCACGGGTACTGCTCTGATACGACACCGGAGCCGGGGTGCGGTCGGCGGTCAGCAGCACCGCTGTCGCCATGATCGTGACCGCAGGCACCCCAAGCACCACGGCCAGGAACGGCGGATTCGGAACGGAATTGAAGGTGGACATCACGCCGCCGCCTTCACCAGATCGACACGCGCAGAAGCTGATTCGCGGGCGTCCAGGGCATCAGCGATGCCCGCATCAAGCAGGTCTCTCAGCGACTGGGCCTGTTCGGCGCTCAGGTGCATCCCGCAGGCGGACCCGAAGTACACCAGGATCTTGCCGTCGAAATAGTGGACATCGAAGGACACGTGCTGCACGGCCATCGTCACCAGCACGTCGTCATCAGCACCGGTGGTGTGTCGTGGGTAGTACTTTTCAGCCATCAGGAACTCCTGATCAGGAAACCGTGATCGGCAGGGCTTCTTGCACCGGCCGCACGGGACGAATAGAACGCACCGGTGTCGGTGCGGGACGAACCCGAGCAACCGGCGCAGGCGCAGGCAGGGGTTCAACAGGGGAAGGCTGGACCGGTTCGGGCACCGGATCTGCGGATACCTCCGCGACCAGATCGGCCGGCATACCTACCGGATCGACCTCGACCGCCGAACCGGGTTGGGCCGCACGGAACAGCAACGCCAGACCATGGGTATCCACCAGCAGTGAAATCGGGGCGATCGCAGCGACGAGCGCCGAAGCCCACCAGGGCAACACCTGTCCGGCCGCGACCGCGTGCAGAGAGTTGCCTGCGATCGAGACCAGCGCACCGATGCCCAGTACCCAGGAAAACCAGCGACGTTCGGGCAGCACCAGGGCCGAAATCGTGGCCTGAATGATGGTGCCGTCGATGATCACCGGGAACAGCCACGCCCACCGCTTCGGAGTGTTGGCAAGAATCGCCAGATCACGCAACGCAGCGAAGCTCACGACGAACGCGGCTACCCCGATCACCACGGTGATGACCACGGCGGACCAGCGCGCCCAACGCTTCCCCGCTACCTGGCCCGCCGCCATCATCACGCCGCCTTAGAAGCCGCGGGCCGGGACGCACCCGGATCGTTCGGGGCCTGCTTGGCACCGGAGGTATCGCCCTTGATCCCGGTCGCGCGGAACCGGTAAGCGACGTAGGAGAAGTTCTTATCCCCCGACCCCTGCCGCACCACCGTCGGCTCAGCGGTCAATCCCTCCAGCTCGATCATGCGCATCCCCGTGCCCGGCACGATCTCATCGGTCACCGGAACCGGCTGATGCGACGCAACGAACTCGATCTGGAACGACGCCCGCGCCGCCCTGCCCTCAGCACCCTCATGCGGATCGGTCACCGAAGCCACCCACACCGGAAGGCCAGTCCCCTGCCCTTCCCGGTCGATGTCGAACACCGGCTCCGGCAACGCCCGAGGGTCCGGGTTGTACTTCATCTTCTGCGTGATGGTCCCCAGCAAGATCAGCTTCTGCGGGAACGCCTCGTCGGACTCGATACGGAACTTGTGACCCCTCTGGATCGCCATTGCGTACTCCCTGCGGTTCGTAAACCCCGCACCCTGTGTGCGGAATATCACGAACCTATCAGTTGTTATGAAGCATATCAACTGTTATTTCCAGCAAAAGTGCAGCTAAGTGCGCCCCAGTTGTACTGACACGGAACTTTCCAAGGTCAACTGTTAGGCTCTGCGCGTCAACTGGTATTGGAGGAACCCATGCCCGAGTCACAGCAATCGCGGATGCCCATGCATCGGCGAGTCGCTCAGGCCATACGGAACGACATCGAGGCCGGACGCCTCCGCGACGGCGAGCGGTTGCCATCCACTCGCGAGCTGGCCGCCAAGTGGGACGTCAGCGTCTTCACCATCAGCGAAGCCATGGATCTACTGACCAAGGACGGATTCGTCACCAGTAAGGCAAGATCCGGGCGGGTCGTGACGATCCCTGCGGATCTCAGCATTCGGCTGGCGATACCTGAGCCGCTCCGCCCCGTCCGGCCCCAGGTGATACTCGTCGGCGGCTGGCCCGGCAGCGGGAAGTCGGAGTTCGCTCGTGTACTGGCGCGCTGCACCGGCTGGGCGCTGCTGGACAAGGACACGATCGCCCGACCAATCATTGAGCCAGCTCTCGAAGACCTTGGCTCGACCTTCGATGACCGGGAATCCGACATCTATCTGACGCGGATTCGCCCACGCGAGTACGAAGCTCTGGAAGCGGTCATCCACGACAACATCGAATGTGGCAACTCTTGCATCGGCACCGCGCCTTAC
Source organism: Nocardia sp. NPDC052316 (assembly GCF_044547795.1). Classification (NCBI taxonomy): domain Bacteria; kingdom Bacillati; phylum Actinomycetota; class Actinomycetes; order Mycobacteriales; family Nocardiaceae; genus Nocardia; species Nocardia sp. NPDC052316. The sequence goes on along the minus strand of NZ_JBIUBB010000006.1, from coordinate 227,160 downwards.
CTGCGCGAATTCAATGACCGATCCTGGGTCGAGAACGTCGTTGCTCGGATGGGTGCCGACAACGCGGAGGTCACGTTCGTATGGGTCCGATGCACCATCGAAACCATGCACCTCTACCTTCGCCGCCGAGGGGCTGCCCGTGACAGTTGGAAGCTTGCCAACTGGGACGACTACGTCAGCCGTGTCGATCTGTCGTTTCGCCCCGAGGCGCCGCACGTCGTAGTCGACAACGATCCTGACAGCGAGCCGCTTCAGGCCCAAGCTCGACGCCTTCTCGACGATATCCGGCGATCAGCAGAGAACGAGACCACCGCGTGAGTCAGGGATTGGTGCTTTATGGCCCTCCTGCATCGGGGAAGGACACAGTCACCTTCGCTCTGACAGCGTTCGATCCGCGGTACCGCTTGTTCCACCGAATGAAGCTCGGTCCGGGCCGGACGATCGGCTACCGGATGGTTACAGCTAATGTGCTTGCCGAACTCGAGCGATCCGGCGAGATCGTATGGGAGAACACGCGTTACGACGCGCGCTACGTCATCGATCGTCCGAGGTTGGTCGAAATGCTCGACGGCGACCTGATTCCCGTCGTCCATGCCGGGCAACCCGAAGTCATCACCGCCGTACGCCGCGCCACCCCAACGGCAACGTGGACCATCGGGCAACTGTGGTGCCCGCGAGATGTAGCAGAGTCACGAATCATCGGCCGGAGCACCGGCGATGTTGAGGCTCGACTTAGGGCGTGGGATGCGACACCGCAGCTTACCGACGCCGATATTAGCGTCGACACGTCCCTCCTCGATCCCATTGCGTCAGCGGACGCAATCCATCGCGTCGTGCGACCGTCATGACGTTCGACGTAGTCGTTCCCGCACTCACCATTCGGACAGACCAAGGCACTGTCGACGTTTCGGCCACCCGACGCTATGCACAACGAGCTGCACGAACATGGGTGGACTACTTCATCTTGTCCGGATCGACTACACGAGGTGACCTTCTCGACGCCAACCAGCGCGCCGCAATCCTCGACCTGTGGCTTGAGGTCGCCGAGCCATCCAGGCTCCTTCCGTGTTGCTGGCAGCCCGCCGACTTTCGCCACGCAGCAAGCCGGGGGGTAACTCCAATGGCAGTTCTACGAGACTTCACCCGGCTTGAAGCGCTAGACCTTCTTCGTCAACTGCCCAGTCCCGCCACCATTTACAGTCATCCGATGTTCGGAGGCACTGTGTTCGACACCACGTTCGCGCGAGCGGCTCGCCATGCGGGTGTCTTGCCGGTAGGGGGAAAGATCGCCAAGGTCAGCGTGGACGAAGTGAATGCCATCCACGAAGCCGCGGGGGACGCCTTCCGACTGTGGGACGGATCATCTCGCCGAATCACCGCTTCACTCAGCGCAGGTGCAGCGGGCATCGTTGCTACGCCCCTCAGTCCATTTGTCGACAACTTCCCCATCAAGACCATCTCGGCGATCCAACTCGCAGTCGACCCGGTCCAGCGTGCTCTTGACGCTTTAGCTACGAGAGCCGAGCGAACCGACGCCTTGATGCACGCCGCGATCAGCGCTGCGTAGGTGCGTACAGTGTGTACAGTTGTACATGTCACGCAAGTGATGCTGGAGGATGGGACGCCGCCTCTACGACGCCCCATCCGATGGGTTACTTAGCCCGCTTCCAGCGGACCAGCACGAGCGCTCCGGCGACCACGGCGGCAACTACCAAGATGATGCCGTAGTCGACCGGAGCCTCTTGCTTTTTCCGGCGATGTTTCGCCAAACCCACCACCTCCTTCCTGGGCGCGATGTCTGGACCATGTCCACCGCCCCTCGGAAAGAGGTGGCACCACCCTACGCCAGCCCTCCGACCGGAACCGTTGGAACGCAGCCCATTCCACGACCAGGAGCCCGTGTCGATGTCTGATCAGGCTGCGCGAGCTTCACAGTCCCGGGGTTCCCGTACGCGCCTCACCAACGACGGTTGTTGCCGAATTCCGCCATTGAGGATCAAGAGCGCCTGCGGCGGCGCTACCGCGCCGCCGCCGCGCTACGACGCGCAGCGGGTCTGATGGAACGTCGCCCCGGCGCGTCGAGCGCGTCGGCGGCACGGCATGCGCCTCCAATGTCACTCCAGGACACTCAGGGTCGCTTTTGGCATATCCGAATAGGTGTGGGCACGACGTGAGCCGTACCCGGCTTGCTCTTCCGCAGCCCGAGCACGAATCGGCCGGCGCCGGACGGGGTGACTGGCTGTGGTCCCGGTCGGTGGAGCCGAGTAGGGAACGGAAGCCGCGGTGAGGGATGGGGCTATGGGTCACGTGGCTCCCCGCCTCCTCATGGCCCAATTGTCTGACCTCACTCGGACGAGTCAAGGGAAAGGACGCCCTTGACACGCCCTCCCTCGGCTCAGGGATGGCCAGTATGAGGAAGGTGGGGGGAGTGAAGTCGCCGGAGCGCTCGTGCACCCCGCGTGCCTCAAGCCCCGGTATTCGCCGGTCAACCAAGGTCAACAATCACCAGGTGCCCCCAGGGGGTACGAACGCGAAAATCCCCCCGACCTGGTGATATGTCGAGGGGATTTGGTGGCCAGGGCCGGGATCGAACCGGCGACCTTCCGCTTTTCAGGCGGACGCTCGTACCAACTGAGCTACCTGGCCGCAGGCACCCGAGTTGAATGCCATACGCGAAACGCCGGATTGCTCCGGCGCCTCTTCTGCGACCCTGACGGGACTCGAACCCGCGACCTCCGCCGTGACAGGGCGGCGCGCTAACCAACTGCGCCACAGGGCCTTGCGTACTACCAACGGTCCGAAGACCGTACCCCCTACGGGATTCGAACCCGCGCTACCGCCTTGAAAGGGCGGCGTCCTAGGCCGCTAGACGAAGGGGGCTCGCCTCCGGATTTCTCCGGAACCGGCTTCAACGGCTATCCGTTGGGAGCCCGGTTAGCTTATGACAGACCGGACTCGTTTCCCAAACCGGCTGGTCAAAGGCCCAAACTGAGCTCTTCGAGCCGGGCGCGCGTGCGCCAGCCGTCGTTGCGGAACTTCTCGGTCCATTCCGGGGTGGCCATGGACTCGACGACGACTTCGAGTGCTTCCTCGAAGCGGGCGCGCAGATCGATGCCGGTGCCGTGGGCGTCGACCAGGTAGCGCTGGCCGGCCAGTGCGGCGGTGAGGGTGCGGGTGAACCGGTCCGCGTCCGCGTCGGCGCGCAGCTGTCCCTGATCGATGGCGCGGACGGTGAGCGCGCGGGTGGCGCGCCCGAGGATCCGTCCGCCACCGCTTTGCACGTCTCGGTAGAAGTCCGGTTCGATGATCAGCCGGTATTCGGCTTGCACGATGATGTCGTGTTCGAGCCGTAGTGCCATCTCGTCGATCATGCCGTGCATGACGTCCAGTGGTCCGAGATCCGTTCGGCCGAGCCAACGCTCGGCCGAGGCGCGATAGCGTTCGACCGCCGTCTCCAGTACGGCGCGCGCGAGATCTTCCTTGGAATCGAAATGGAAGTACATGGCGCCCTTGGTGGCGCGCGACCCTTCCAATATGCGGTTGAGCGATGCAGCGGCGTAGCCGCTCTTCCCGAACTCAACGGCGGCGGACCTGATAATCGCCGCACGTGTCCGGCGGGCCCGCTCTTGCTGCCGTGCCATGCTCGAAACGCCTCCGAAGCCTACTCGCCGCCAAACAGCCACCCCCAAAGGAACGGGCCCTTGGCGCGAAGTTATGAGTTTTATCAATACTTCAAACCGGGTTTTCGCCCAGTTTCAAACTTTCGGTACGAAAACTTGCGAAAAACCTGAAACACACCAGCTGGTATAGTTTTCCTGCCCGGGTGCACCGCAGGGGGTGCGCACCCGGGTATTCCTTTGTCTCGGATCTGCCTCCCGCGGCGTTGTCTTCAGGGAAGCCGCGATCGGCCGGACCGGTCGCGACGAGTTCGGGCACATCAACGATAAGCCGAATTCCGAATCACCGGACCAGTCGGCGATTCTTCCGGAATTCATCAAGTCGTCACCGTACCCGGAAACCACATCCGACACGCGGCAAACCGACGAGTCAGGTAACTGATCGGGTCGGTTTACTGTTACAGCAAACATCTCGCAACCAAACTTTCGCGCATACCCGGTCCCCCAATTCGTCAGCGTCGCAGCAACGTTCACCCGAGGAGACCGGCCGACCGGCGCACCGGCCCTCGGCCGCGAGCCTGCCCGCTCACCCCACCGGCGCACGCACCCGAGCTCAGACCCCTCACCCCCCGCAAATCCAAAGACATTGCTAGCCAACATGATTGGATGGTAGCCAATTATCGGCGCGATGAACAAAGTTGGGTACCAAATGTTTACCGACAGGATCGCGCGCCACACGCCCCGCGTTACCAGGCGCCACAACAAGTCTCGGCGCCGGATTGCCGGCCCACCCCGACAACCGCGCACAGCGGCAGCGGCGGACGCGCGACGCGCCCGCTCCCCCATTTGGGCCATCGCGGCAGCGCCTACTACACTGGCCCACCGCGCCCCTATAGCTCAGTTGGTAGAGCTACGGACTTTTAATCCGCAGGTCGTAGGTTCGAGCCCTACTGGGGGCACTTGTCGGGCGCCCGGTTCTACCGGGCGCCCGATCTCGTTTCGCAGCGGCCGTCATCGCACCCCCGGCGCGCGGGCTCGAAAGACCGCGCTCCCTCCGAGCATTCCCCTACTGTGAGCGCGACAGGGGCAATCCTGGTCTTCCCTCGACAAGGCGGAGCTGATGACTTCCTTCGATGATTTGCTCGCTCAGGTACCCATCGCCCAGATCGCCGCGAAGCTCGGCGTAGACGAGAACACCGCGACCACCGCGGTCCAAGCGGCGCTGCCGACCCTGCTCGGCGGTCTGCAGGCGAACGCGACCCGACCCGAGGGCGCGGCCTCGTTGGTCGGCGCACTGGACAACCACGGTGGCCTGGTCGAGGGCGCGGGTCAGGTGGACATCGACCAGGTCGACGTCGCCGACGGCTCGAAGATCGTCGAGAACGTTTTCGGCGACGAGAAGAACACGGTGATCAGCGCGCTCGGCTCGACGGAGGGCACCGGCGGCAACGACCTGATCGCCAAGCTGATGCCCATCCTCGCCCCGATCGTGCTCGCCTACCTGGCCAAGCAGCTCACCGGCGGCGGCGCGGACGCCGCGCCGCAGACCCAGTCGCAAGCCGGTAACGGCGGGATCGGCGACCTGCTCGGCGGGCTGCTCGGCGGCAGCAGCAAGAGCGGCGGCATCGGCGGCGCGATCGGCGAGGCACTGGCCAAGAACGCCGGCGGCGCGCTGGGAAACGTACTCGGCGGTCTGTTCGGCGGGAAACGCTGACCGGGGCGGACTATACGATCCGACCCTCGCGTGTGCAGTGCGGCACGCCGCGCTAACACTGCTCGGCCCGTAGCGATAATCCCCTCGCTGCGGGCCGAAGCCATACACTCGACAGTGGTCGCCGAGCGCCAACGAGGGCGTATGACGTGTATCACGGGGCATCAACAGGCATTCGGATGCGTTTCGCATCACACCTACGGTGCCGTAAGGTATGGCCGCACGGCATCGGTCTACCTTGGGGGGATGACCTGCACGACCGGACGCACAGACTGAAGGGTTCATACATGGCAAGGGATCTGACTCAACTCGAGCTTCTTACGGAGTTGGAGCCGGTTGCCGCAGAAAACGTCAACCGGCACTTCTCCTTGGCAAAGGAATGGCATCCGCACGACTACGTCCCGTGGGATGAAGGCCGCAATTTCGCCGCACTCGGGGGCATCGACTGGGATCCTGAGCAGTCCCGGCTGAACGAGGTCGCGAAAGCCGCCATGATCACCAACCTGCTCACCGAGGACAACCTCCCCTCCTACCACCGCGAGATCGCCGAGAACTTCTCCCAGGACGGCGCGTGGGGCACCTGGGTCGGCCGCTGGACCGCCGAGGAAAACCGGCACGGCATCGTGATGCGCGACTACCTGGTAGTCACCCGCGGCGTCGATCCGGTCGCCCTCGAAGAGGCGCGAATGATCCACATGACCAACGGTTTCGCGTCGCCGACCGAGGCCGACGCGGGCTTCCTGCACTCCGTCGCGTACGTGACGTTCCAGGAGCTGGCCACCCGGGTGAGCCACCGCAACACCGGCAAGGTCTGCGACGACCCGATCGCCGACCGCATGCTCCAGCGCGTCGCCGCGGACGAGAACCTGCACATGATCTTCTACCGCAACATGTGCGGCGCCGCGCTCGACCTGGCCCCGGACCAGACGATCGAGGCCATCACGCTGATCCTGGAGAACTTCCAGATGCCCGGCGCGGGTATGCCCAACTTCCGCCGCAACGGCGTGCTGATGGCCAAGCACGGCATCTACGACCTGCGCCAGCACATGGAAGAGGTGGTGCAGCCGGTGCTCAAGAAGTGGAACATCTTCGACCGCACCGACTTCACCGGTCGCGGCGAGGCCTGCCGCGAGCGGCTCGCCGCGTACCTCGACAAGCTCGGCAAGGACGTGGTGAAGTTCGAGGAGCAGCGCGACCGCATGCTCGCCCGCGAGGCCGCCAAGGCCGAACGCCAGATGGCGAGCAGCACCGCGAGCTGAGCTCGCTTCCGATAGACCTCGAGCCGTCGCCCGGACTTTCCGGGCGGCGGCTCGCGTATGTTCGGCTAACGCTGCCTCAGCAATTACCGAGTTTTGAGGTTTATTGCGTCGAAGATCGCTTCGACGCAATAAACCTTCAAACATCGTGACGGTCGCCTTTCACCGACATCATGGCGCGACGTCGATTCCGCCCGTCTCGGCGATCTTCCAGTTGGAACCAGGAAATTCGAGCTCGTTCGCATCGTTCGCCGACCGCACGTTGTATTCGGCTCGAACCCATTCGTCACACCATTGATGTGCCGCTTGTCGGAGTGCCGAATCAGTGATTATCCCTGCGCCGGTACGAGAGCGCTGCGGTCATCGGATTCGGGCGGCTCGGTCCTCCCCGTCCGCTCCGGCGGTTTCTACCGTGAGGTCACGACGACGGCGTCGGATGCGCGAAGGGACGGGCGAACATGGCAAGGCACCGCTCACGGTGGATGGATGCGGAGATGGACGCGCTGGCCGAACTGTCGCGTGACTTCTTCGGCAAGGAGTGCGCACCGCACGAGGAGCGTTGGGCCCAGCAGCAGCACATCGACCGCGAGGTCTGGCTGCGCGCGGGCGAGCTCGGCCTGCTGTGCCCGAGCATCCCGGAAGAGTACGGCGGCGGGGGCGGCGACTTCCGGCATGACGCGGTGATCGCCATCGAGCAGGTGCGCGCGCTGGCACCCAGCTTCGGCGGGCCGGTGCACAGCACGATCATCGCGCACTACCTCGCCGGCTACGGCACCGACGAGCAGAAGAAGACCTGGCTGCCGAAGCTGGCCTCCGGCGAGATGGTCGCGGCGATCGCGATGACCGAACCCGGCACCGGATCGGATTTGCAGGCGATCCGCACCACCGCGACCGTGCAGGGCGAGGAGTACGTCGTCAACGGCGCGAAGACGTTCATCTCCAACGGTTTCCTGGCCGACCTGGTGCTGGTGGTCGCCAAGACCAACGAGCAGGGCGGCGCGGGCGGGCTGTCGCTGATCGCGGTCGAGACGAGCCGGGCGGGTTTCCGGCGAGGGCGCAATCTGCACAAGATCGGCCAGCACGGGCAGGACACCTGCGAACTGTTCTTCGACGACGTGCGGGTGCCGCGCGCGAACCTCATCGGCGCGGCCGAGAACATGGGCTTCATCCAGCTGATGCAGCAGCTGGCGCAGGAGCGGCTGATCATCGCCGTCACCGCGATGGCGACGATGGAGAAGACGGTCGAGCTGACCCTGGAGTACACCAAGGAACGCAGCGCCTTCGGCAAGCCGATCTTCGCGTTCCAGAACACCAAATTCACGCTGGCCGAGTGCGATACGGCCGTCACGGTCGGCTGGAGCTTCCTGGACGAGTGCATCGAGAAGCACATCGCAGGCGAGTTGGACATTCCGACTGCGGCCAAGGCCAAGCTGTGGCTGTCCGAGCAGCAGAACATTCTGGCCGACCGCTGTCTGCAGCTGTTCGGCGGCTACGGCTACATGGCCGAGTATCCGATCGCGCGGATCTTCACCGATTCGCGGATCCAGAAGATCTACGGCGGCACCAACGAGATCATGAAGGAGATCATCGCGCGCGGCCTCTGAGCGCCCGATTCTGCTCCGCCGCACCGTGATTGCCGAATCCGCAATCAATCCTTCGCCGAGCGTCGACACTGGATACAGCGCCGAGGTGGCTGTGACCGACGGGCCGGGCCACCCCTGCCGAACCCCGCGGGCCACAGGGAGGCCGAGAAAATGACCAGTGCACCGAATGGCGAAGCGTCGCTCAGCGGCAAGGTCGTCGCGATCACCGGCGGAGCGCGCGGGATCGGCCGAGCCACCGCCGAGGCGTTCCTCGGGGCGGGCGCGGCGGTGGCGATCGGCGACATCGATGTGGAGCTGGTCGACAAAACCGCGGTGGAACTCGGCGCCGACCCGGCGGCCAGGATCATCGGCCTGCCGCTGAACGTGACCGACCGCGCATCGTTCGCCGCGTTCCTCGACACCCTCGAAAAGGAGCTCGGGCCGCTGGACGTGCTGGTCAACAACGCGGGCATCATGCCGACCGGGTTGTTCGCGGACGAGGACGAGGCGATGACCGACCGGATCGTCGACATCAACCTGCGCGCGGTGATCCACGGGTCGCGGCTGGCCACCCAGCGCTTCCTGGCGCGCGGCAGCGGGCACCTCATCAACATCGCGTCCCTGGCTGGGACGCAAGGCTTTCCGGGGCTGGCCACCTACTGTGCGACCAAGCACGCGGTGGTCGGCTTCACCTCCGCGCTGCATCTGGAACTGAAAGAGCACGGCGTGCAGGTCTCGGCGGTGCTGCCCGGCATCGTGCGCACCGAGCTGTCGGCCGGTGCCAACATGCCGGGGTGGATCGAGCCGATGACGACGGTAGACCCCGAGGATGTCGCGCAGGCGATCGTGCGCACGGTGGTCAAGGGCAAGCCGTTGGTCACCGTGCCGCGCAGGCTGGCCGCGATCATCAAGTCCGCGCAGTTGCTGCCGTACCGGGCGCAGCTCGTGGTCGCGCGAATCACCGGGGCGACAACGGCTTACGCCCAGCCCGATCCGGAGATTCGGGAGAGGTACCACCGTCGTTTGCGCGGAGAGTGAGCAGCGCCGCCCCCGAGCCGACTTCGGCGTCCGGGCAGCCGGAGTTCGCTCACCGCGACCCGCCTATCTCCACTTCGCTCACGCGGCATCCCGATCGATCCCACGGCACTGCCACCCGCGGCTGGATTCAGCTTTCCGCCGGCGGCGCATTTCGGTAGGAGCCGGGCGGACTGCCGGTCCAGCGGCGGAACGCACGCCGGAACGCGCTTGGTTCGGAGAAGCCGAGCCGAGCCGATAGCGCCTCCACCGTCTCGTCGCCGCGCACCAGGCTGGCCACCGCGGCGTCGCGCAGGATGTCCTCGCGGATCTGGGTGATCGAGGTGCTCTCCTCGCCGAGCTTGCGCCGCACCGTCTGCGGGCTCATGGCCAGCCGCTTGGCCACCTCGTCCGCGGTCGGCCAGTGCTCACCCGCCCGGCCGGCCGACCGCTCGCGCCCACCGTGCAGTCCGCGCGCGAGGATCTTGCGGACCTGCTCGGCGAGCGAGGTCCCGTAGTCGCGCCGGGACAGCACATCTATCGGGGCGTTGCGCGCCCAGTCGATGAGGTCTTCCTCGGTCTTGGTGAGCGGGGCGGCGAGTAGTTCGCTGTCGAAGGTGATCGCCGCGGTGGTGGCCTCGAAGACGAGCGGAGCACCGAAGACGAGGTCGTAGTCGGCGACATTGCGCGGACGCGGATACGGAAACTCGACCTGGCGCAAGGGAACTCGGCGGCCGATGCCCCAGGAGATCATTCGGTGGATCGCCGCGAGCAGGAACACGGTGAGCAGCTCTTCGGCCGCGGCGAGCACGCTGGTATCGAGCGTGCACCGAGTGCGCCCGCCGGTCGTGACCACCGCCATCGGCGGCAATCCGGGCAGCAGTCGCTGGTATTCGCCGAACCGTGCGATCGCCGAACCGAGATCGGGGCAGCCGACCAAGCCGAAGCCGACCAGCCTGGTCGACCCGCGTGGCACCGGCGCCGGGCCGAGGCCGAACAGTTCGTCGTCGGTGATCCGCCACAGCTGCCGCATCGTCGCGGCCATCTGCTCGACCGTCACGCGCGCACGATCCTGGGCGAGCAACTCCGGTGCCACCCCCACGCTGCTGAGCAGCTGGCCGATGTCGACGCCTTGTCGCTCCGCGGTGGCGACGGCGGAGCGCACGAAGTCGATCGGCACCGTCCTCGCCGTCACCAATACCTCCTGCGTCCCTGGTCGAGGCGAACCTACCAGGCCGGATGCGGTGAGCGCGGCGGTCACCGAACGTGCGCCGCGCGGTCATCCCGAGCGGGGGTGCCGATTCCTAGCGTTGGGTTATGGGCAACGACGCGACGGCCGAGCGGCCGGACGAGACACAGGGCGCCGCGCTCGTCTGCAAGCCGGAGCGCGGGAACTCCCGCGGCACACCGGCGGCGGTGCCGGACGGGACGACCTTCAACCTGGACCGGCTGGGCGGCTGGGGTGCATGGGACCGGTTCGAGGTGGATCGGGCGCGCACGATCGCCTACGCCGCGGCGACCAACGATCCGATCCGGCACCATCGCGACGGGGTATACGCGCCACCGGTTTTCGCCGTGGTGCCGGTCACGGTGATGATGGCCGACGCCGCGATGTCGGTGGTGCCCGACGATCTGATGCTGCGGATCCTGCACGGCGAGCACGACTTCCGGTTCCACCGGCCGATCGAGCCCGGTGAGCTGCTCGAGGTGCGCGCGCGGCCGGTCGGGATCGAGGGCAAATCCTCGGGCGTGGTGGTCACCTCGCACATCGAGACCTACAGCGTGAGCCGCGGCGACCTCGTCAACGAGCAGTACTTCGTCGGCTTCTTCCGCGGTGGCCGATTCGACGGCGCTTGCGGCGAGCCGAGCCCGGCGCACTCCTTCGATGAGAACCTGCGGGCCCGTGAGCCGGACTTCACCACGGCCCAGACCTTCGACGCCGACCAGACCTTCCGCTATGCCCGCGCCGCAGGCGATCCGATGCCGATCCACCTCGTCGACGAGTTCGCCAAGGCGATGGGGCTGCCCGGGATCATCGTGCACGGCCTGTGCACGATCGCGTTCATCTCACACGCGCTGATCACCCGGATCAGCCCGGACGACCCGACCCGGCTGAAAAGGCTGGCCGTGCGGCTGAGTTCGCCAGCGTTCCCCGGTCAGACCATCACCACCGCGGCGTGGGCCACCGGCAGGCACGGCGGGCGTGACCGCTACGCCTTCGAAACCTGCTCGGACAGCGACCGATTCGTCATCCAGGACGGGCTCGCGGAGTTCGAGCCCGCAATCGAGAAGGAAGCACCATGACCAACAGAGTTTTTGTGATCGGTGTCGGCATGACGAAATTCGAGAAGCCGGGCCGCCGCGCAGGCTGGGACTACCCGGCCATGGCGAAGGAAGCCGGCGGCAAGGCACTCGCGGACGCGGGCATCCGCTACGACCAGGTGCGGGAGGCGTACGTCGGCTACGTCTACGGCGATTCGACCAGCGGCCAGCGCGCCGTCTACGAGCTCGGCTTGACCGGACTGCCGGTGGTCAACGTGAACAACAACTGCTCCACCGGATCGTCGGCGCTGTACCTGGCCGCCAGGGCGATTCGCGGCGGGCTCGCCGACTGCACCCTTGCGCTCGGCTTCGAGAAGATGCAGTCGGGTTCGCTGGAGGCCGGATACACCGATCGCGAGCAGCCCTTGCTGCGCCACATCGAGGCGCTGGCCCGACTGCGGGACTTCGCGATGCCGGTGGCGCCCTGGATGTTCGGGGCCGCGGGCGTCGAGCACATGGAGCAATACGGCTCCACCCCAGCACATTTCGCCAAGATCGCGGAGAAGAACCACCGACATTCGGCCGACAACCCGTACGCGCAGTTCCAGGACGTGTACTCGTTCGACGAGATCGCCAGCGCGAAAATGGTTTACGAGCCGCTCGGCCTGACCCGATTGCAGTGCTCGCCCACCTCCGACGGTTCCGGCGCGGCGGTGCTCGCCGGCGAACGCTTCGTGGACGAGCACGACCTCGGTGACCGAGCCGTGGAGATCGTCGGCCAAGCCATGGTGACCGACCTCGAATCCACCTTCGCTACCAACACGGCGCGCTCGCTGGTCGGTGTCGACATGAGCGCCGCGGCCGCGCGAAAGGTGTACGAGCAGGCTGACATCGGCCCCGACGACCTCGATGTGATCGAGCTACACGACTGCTTCTCCCCCAACGAACTGCTCACCTACGAGGCGCTCGGCCTCTGCGGTACCGGCGAGGGACACGAGCTGATCGACGCCGGGGACACCACCTACGGCGGGCGGTGGGTGGTCAACCCGTCCGGCGGCCTGATCTCCAAGGGACATCCGCTCGGTGCCACCGGCCTGGCGCAGTGCGCCGAACTGACCTGGCAGTTACGTGGCGAGGCCGATGCGCGCCAGGTCCACGGCGCGAAAGTTGCGCTCGCGCACAACATCGGGCTGGGCGGCGCGGCGATCGTCACCGCGTACCGGCTCGCCCGCCCCGCGGATTCAAGCCAGACCTGAGTGCCGCGGCAGCCGCGTCGGCGACAGGCGGCGGCGTCGTACCCGAGCCAGCCCGTACCCGGCGAGTTACCCATGTACCCACGAAATCACCGCCCGCGCTGGGCAACACCGGTCAGCGTCCATCCACCCGAGTAAGGATCAATTCCATGGCACAAGCCAACGGTTCCAGAGAGTTTCCGGCCGCGCAGGAGAAGGTGTGGGCGGTGCTGTCCGACCCGAACCGCTTCGCGGAATGGCTGACGGTGCACACCAAGTGGAAGGAGCCGCCGCCCGCTCAGCTGTCCACCGGGGCCACCATGACCGAGGTGCTCACCATCATGGGGATGGCCAACACCATCACCTTCACGGTGGACGAGTACGACGCGCCGAACTCGACGAAATTCTCCGGCACGGGCCTGGCGGGCGCGCGGATCACCTTCACCCTCACCGTTGCGGCCAAGGGCGACAACGTTTCCGAGGTCAGTATCGACGCGGAGTTCGTCAGCCAGATGATGGTCGGCGCCATCGGCGGCGCGATCGAACGCGCCAGCACCAAAGAACTCGACGCCTCCCTCACCAACCTCGCCGGCCTGCTGGCCTGACCGTACGCACCTACTCGAAAGGAACGACATGGGTTCGCTGGACGGACGTGTCGCCATCGTCACCGGCGCGGGACGCGGCATCGGCCGTGCACACGCGCTGCTGCTCGCCGCCGAAGGAGCCGCCGTCGTGGTCAACGACCTCGGCGGGAACAACGAAGGCGTCGGCGCCGACGCCGGACCGGCGCAGCAGGTGGTCGACGAGATCACCGCGGCGGGCGGGCGCGCGATCGCCGACACCGCGAACATCGCCGACTGGGCGGGCGCGAAAGCCCTTGTCGAGCAGGCGATCACCGCCTTCGGCGGACTCGACATCCTGGTGAACAATGCGGGCATCCTGCGCGACGCGTTCATTGCCGCGATGGACGAGGCACAGTGGGACGCGGTGATCGCGGTGCACCTCAAGGGCCACTTCGCGGTACTGCACCACGCCGCCGCGTACTGGAAAGCGCAGTCGAAGGCCGGGCAGCCGGTCGCCGCATCGGTGATCAACACCGCCTCCGCATCAGGCACCTTCCTACCCAACCCCGGTCAAGCCAACTACGGCGCCGCCAAAGCGGGCATCGCCGCACTCACTGAGGTCGCCGCGCTGGAACTGGAGCGCTACGGCGTCCGCGCCAACGCCATCGCCCCCGTCGCCCGCACCCGCCTGACCCTCGCCACCCCCGGCATGGGCGCCATGTTCGCCGCCGAGGTCCCCGCCGGCGAATTCGATGCCTTCGCCCCGGAGAACATCGCCCCCATCGTCGCCTACCTCGCCCAAGAGAAATGCCCCATCACCGGCCAGGTCTTCGCCGTCCAGGGCGGCGCAATCTCCACCCTCACCGGCTGGACCCCCACCGGAACCATCGAAACCGACGGCCCTTGGCAACTCACCGACCTGGCCGCCCGACTCCCCACCATCGTCTGATCCGGTTCAGCGCGGTCGCTCCGTCGTGAAGTACGCCACTCAGGCCCGACACCCCCACAGCCTCCTTACGTGCGGAAATGAGAGACTGGACGGCGTGACGATGACTACCGGGGTGGCGAGTGGGCTGCGGATCGGGCCGTATCCGGTCGATCCGGCGGTGGTGCTCGCGCCGATGGCGGGCATCACGAATCTGGCGTTTCGCAAGCTGTGCCGCGAATTCGGCAGCCCGACCTCGATCTATGTCTGCGAGATGATCACGGCGCGGGCGGTGGTCGAGCGCAATGAGAAGACGCTGGAGATGATGTCGTTCGACGCCGACGAGTCGCCGCGGTCGATGCAGCTCTACGGCGTCGACCCGGCCACGCTCGCCGAGGCGGTGCGGATCATCGTCGGTGAGGGTTGGGCCGATCACATCGATATGAACTTCGGCTGCCCGGTGCCCAAGGTCACCCGGCTCGGCGGCGGCGCCGCGCTGCCGTACAAGCGGGCACTGTTCAGCCGGATCGTGCGCGCCATGGTGGAGGCCGCCGAACCGGCGGGCGTCCCGGTGACGGTGAAGTTCCGGATCGGCATCGACGACGAGCACCTGACCTACCTCGACGCAGGCCGCATCGCGGAAGCCGAAGGCGCGCAAGCGGTTGCGCTGCACGCCAGGACCGCCGCCCAGCGTTACTCCGGGCAGGCCGACTGGACCGCCATCGCCCGGCTGAAGGAGGCCGTCAGCACCATTCCGGTGCTCGGCAACGGCGACATCTTCTCGGCCGCCGACGCGGTCCGGATGATGGATGAAACCGGCTGCGATGGCGTCGTGGTCGGTCGTGGCTGCCTCGGCCGCCCATGGCTGTTCGCCGAGCTCCAGGCGGCGTTGCGCGGGGAGGAGCTGCCCGAACCGCCGAACCTCGGCCGGGTCGGCGAGGTGCTGTACCGGCACGGCGCCCTGCTGTCCGAGCATGTCGGCGAGGACAAGGCCATGCGCGACCTGCGCAAGCACATGGCCTGGTATCTGATGGGCTTCCCGGTCGGGGCCGAGCTGCGCCGCGCCTTCGCGACGGTGTCCAGCCTCGTCGAGCTGGAAGACCTTGTCGGACAGCTCGATCCGACGGCCCCGTTCCCCAGGGACGCAGAGGGTCCGCGCGGAAGACAAGGCTCCCCAGGCAAAGTCGCGCTGCCGCACGGTTGGCTCGACGACCCGCAGGACCCGGCGGTCCCGCACGGCGCCGACGTAATGCACAGCGGCGGCTGAGAACCGAGCGACATCGACCGGGCTGATACCCGGTCGAGGCGACGGCGAATCGGGTATCCAAACGACACTGTGGCCAATTCGATTTCGTACTCAGGTGGCCCGCCGTGGCGGAATCGTTATCATTGCGGAATCGGTCATGCCGGTCGAGTACGGCCCGAGGCGGCGACGTAGACGAAAAGCGAGGTTCGTTGGTGGGTGACGATCGGCACGGGCGTTCGCCACGGCCCGGAGATCGCGCCCCGTGGGAGCGCTATCCCACGGAGGACAACACCGAGCGAGACGGTGGTCGGTCGTCTCGGCGATCCCGTCATACCGATGCCACGGCAGACCAGGGCGCCGCCCCGCTGACCGTGCAGGACCTGGTGCAAAAGGTGGACAACGAGCGGTCCGGCCGCCGTGGCCGGCGCGCCGCGGCCACACCCGAGGCCGCCGCACCCGCGCCTAACCGCGGTCCGCGACGCGGTGAACCCGAGGTCGCACCGAACCGAGGTGCCCGCCGCGGCGAGCCGGAGCCCCCCGCACCGAGCCGAAGCGGCCGACGCGGTGAACCGCCAGCCGGATCCGACCCGGCTTATCAACGACCCGCCGAACCCACCCAGCGCCGCCCTGCGGATCCGACGCGCCGCCAGGGCGAGCCGCCCCGGCAGCCGGACCAGGCGGCCCGCCGCCAAGGTGAGCCGACCACTCGACGCCCAGCAGCACCGGGACGCCCGGCCGAGCAGGCCCCGCGTCGCTCCGCCGAGGGCCCACCACCACGCACCGCCGGTTCACCGGTCGTGCAGGACATCACCGGCACCCCCGCTGCACGCACCCCGAATCGTCGCGGCCCGAGTTCCGATGACGGCAGGAACGCCTCCGCACCGACCCGGGGGAAAGCGGAGACGGCCGAAGAGGTCACCGACATCCTGCCGCCGCTGGCCGAGACCACCCGTGCCAAGCGCAAGAAGACCGACGACGACGCCGGTGCCGCACAACCCAAGTCCGTCGGCGCGGCGCCACTGTCGCGCCTGGCCGCCAGCAAGCAGCGCCGCAACAAGCGGCTACGCCTCGCCGGCCGCAGCGCCCTCGCCATGTTCGCGGTGCTGTGCCTGCTCACCACCGGTGGCGGCTGGAGCTATCTACGGTCCACCGGCAACAACTTCACCCAGATCTCGGCGATCGACAACAACACCGACGACGTCGTCGACTCCAATGCCCAGCTCGGCGACGAGAACTATCTACTCGTCGGCACCGACACCCGCGCCGGGGTGAACAGCCAGGTCGGCGCGGGCACGCTCGACGATGCCGAGGGTTCCCGCGCGGACACCGTGATGCTGGTGAACATCCCGAAGAACCGTTCGCGGGTGGTGGTCGTCTCGTTCCCCCGCGACCTCGACGTCACCAGGCCGCAGTGCAACGGCTGGGACAACGAGAAGGTCCAGTACACCAACGAGACCTTCCCCTCGGCCATCGGCGACAAGCTCAACGCCGTCTACGCGCTCGGCGGGCCCAAGTGCCTGTTCACCACCATCCAGCGCATGACCGGTAGCGCGATCAACCACTTCATCGCGGTCGACTTCGCCGGTTTCGAGGCCATGGTCGATCAGATCGGCGGCGTCGAGGTGTGCGCGCCGAAGCCGATCACCGACGAGGTGCTCGGCACCGTGCTCGAGCACCCCGGCAAGCAGAAGGTGGACGGCTCGACCGCGCTGAACTACGTGCGGGCCCGGCATGTCTACGGCGAGGAGCGCAGCGACTACGACCGGATCAACCGGCAGCAACGCTTCATGGCCTCGCTGCTGCGCGGCGCGCTGTCCAGCAAGGTGCTCTTCGATCCCGGCAAGCTGAACGGCTTCATCGGCGAGTTCACCAAGCACACCTGGGTCGACAAGGTGCAGCCGTCGGACCTGCTGACACTCGGGCGCTCGCTGCAGAAGCTGGACGCGGGCACCGTCACCTTCCTGACCATCCCGACCGCGGGCACCACCTCCTACGGCAACGAGATCCCGCGCGAGCAGGACATCAAGGCGATCTTCAAGGCGATCCGCGACGATCAGCCGCTGCCCGGTGAGAAGAAGGTGACCCCCGCCCCCGGCTCCATCCCGTCGGCACCGCCTGCCCCGCCCAAGTTGAATGCGGTCGATCCGAGCACGGTGTCGCTGCTGGTTTCCAACGCCTCGGGCACCTCGGGTCTGGCGCAGCGGGCGGCGACCAAGCTCGGCAACCAGGGTTTCCAGATCTTCAACATCGGCAACTATTCGGGCGGTAGCGAGGTCACCTCCAAGGTGCGCTACGGCCCTGGGCAGGAGGCCGCCGCGGCGACGGTGGCCAGCTCGATACCCGGTGCGCTGATGGAGTCGGCGAGTGATCTCGGCGGCATCGTCGAGGTCGTCATCGGTGGCGATTTCACCGGCACGGTGCGCGCGCCCACCCCGGTCGGCGATGTCATCTCGAACGTGCCCGCGATGACCGCGCCTGCGACGCCGGTCACCTTGCCGTCGGATCTGGAGCACGTCAACGCCGCGGACGAGACCTGTAAGTGAGCGGAGCCGCGACCTGCGGCAACTCCAGCGCTAACGTTCGGCACCGGCCATTCACCCTCCGTTCGTGACTTGGTCAGCGCCGCCAACTAATGTCTGGTTTCATGCGTGTCATCTACAACGAGCAAATGGCCGATCTCGCCCACCTGCTGGGTGAGATGGCCGGGCTGGCCGGATCGGCCATGGACCGGGCGACCCAGTCCTTGCTCCAGGCCGACCTCGCTCTGGCAGAGCAGGTGATCACCGAGTCGGACCGGATCGCCGAGCTGATCCAGGACGCCGAGGAGCGTGCGTTCGCGTTGCTCGCGCTGCAGGCACCGGTCGCGGGCGATCTGCGGCAGGTGGTGAGCGCGATCCAGATCGTCGCCGACGTGAACCGGATGGGCGCGCTCGCGCTGCACGTGGCCAAGGTGGCCCGGCGTCGCCACCCCAACCACGCGCTGCCCGAGGCGGTCAACGGCTACTTCGCCGAGATGGGCCGCATCGCGGTCAACATGGGCGCGGGCGCCAAAGAGGTGCTGGAGACCCGCGACCCGGAGCGCGCCGCGCAGCTCAACGAGGACGACGAGGCGATGGACGACCTGCATCGTCACCTCTTCACGCTGCTGATGGATCGCGACTGGAAGTACGGCGTCGCCGCCGCCGTCGACGTCACCCTGCTCGGTCGCTACTACGAGCGCTTCGCCGACCACGCGGTCGAGATCGGCCGCCGCGTCATCTTCCTCGTCACCGGTGTGTTGCCGCCGGACTCCGACGTCGAGTCGTGAGCCGCGACTGCCTGCCGACCTGTCGCAGGATGGCAGGCAGTCTTCCGCTGTGAGGCTTGACGTCGCACAGTCGAGAGATGAAAGATTGACCGCGCAGTAGAGCGATGCAGGACTCGCTGCGCGGATGCCGTTATGGGAGTTACGGCACGAAGGGGCGGAAATGAAGGTCGATCCAACAGAGCTGCGCGCGCTGGCCACATCGATGGACACCATCAGTGGCGAGATCGCCGCGCTGAAAGCGCGTACCAAGACCGATGCGCTGAGTGCGGCGCTGCCCGGTTCCACGATCACCGCGGCGTGCACAACCGCCGGTGACCAGATCGAAGCAGGCTGGCTGCGAATGGCGGAGCGCTGCAAGGCGATAGCCAATATCGCCAAAGGTGGTGCCGCCAATTATGAAGTGACGGATCAGGATTTCCGCGACAGCATCAAAGCGCTCGGCGGCGGACAATGAGGAGCGGCGACCAGACCGCCGCCGCGATTCCGACGCTCAGCCAGGTGCAAACACAGTGGCAGCCCTGGAAACTCAACGAGGCCGGCGAGGAAATCAAGGCACGCAACACCGACTTCGTCACGATGATCGACAAGACCGTCACCCAGATCCGGGAGGCCGGCTCGCACTGGAGCGGCGACGCCTACTACGCCGCCTACGACCGCATCGCCGGCGACCGGGACACCGCGAACAAGATGGCACAGGAGACGACCGAACTCGCCAACGCGCTGATCAACGGCGGCAACACGCTCACCGGTTACCGACAAGCGTTGCTGGACAAGGTCACCGAAGCCACCACCGCCGGATACCAGGTCTCCGAGGATTGGCAGGTCACCGCGTCGGGCGAGAGCTCCGGCGACGATCTGCACACCTATCAGACGGCGATCACCACCGCGCTCAACGAGATGGTCGGCACGCAATCCGGCATCACCACCGCCATCGAGCAGGCGAACACCGCGGTGCAGACGCAGAGCGCGGCGCTGGGGACCGGCGATCCGCTCACTACTCTGACCGGACAGCCGAAATCGACGCTCACCGCACAGCAGATCAGCGCCGAACAGCCGGCCACGGTTCCCGCCTCGACCGAGGAGAAGTCGAAAGAGAACTCGCAGACGCCAGCGGCGGGGACTCCGAAAAACATTGCGGAACAGGCCAAGCCCAACACGGAACAGCCCGCGGTCACCGAGAAATCCAAAGACAACAACCCGGCGGCCAAGCCCGTCAGCGAACCGGCCACCGCAGCCCCTGCGACGTCCGGCCCTGCCAGTAATCCGGACTCCTGGAAGCCGGAGAACGTCATCAACCTGATCAGCACGATCGGCACCATCACCGGCAACGTGCCCACTTTGATCGAGTCGGTCGCCAAATTCGACGACGATTGGGACGACATCATCAAGGCGGGCGGCGAGGCAGGCAAGGGGCTGCTCGACTCCGCAGGCACAGCGGCCGAGAAGGTGATCAACAGCGTCGACAAGGCGGTTGACAACGCGCCTGCCGAGGCACCGAAGAAGGACGAGCCGGCTGCCGCACCGCAGTCCGGCACACCCGCGACACCGCAGTCAGGAACACCCGCAACACCAGAGTCAGGCACACCGGCAACACCGCAATCCGGCACACCGGCTACACCGCAATCCGGCACTCCCGCAACACCACAGCCCGGTACACCGGCTACACCGCAATCCGGCACACCCGCAACACCGCAATCCGGCACACCGGCAACACCCCCCGCGGCAACCTATACCCAACCGCAGAGCTCAGTCGCAGAGCAGACCCCTGCCGCCACCAGCGTTCCCGCGTCCACCGCGAGTCCCGCTGCCTCCCCCGCAAGTAGCAGCCTTTTCGGCCTGCCTTCCCCGACCCGCGGCGCCGAATCCAACGGTGAGCACCGCCCGAACAATTACGTGATCCAACCACCTGAACCCGCAGAGCAGGAAGGCTGAGCAACCGCGGAACAGCGCGCACACACGACAATGGCCCGCGCACCGCGCGGGCCATTCGTGGTTCGTACCAACCGATTCGGGACTATCCGAACCGACCGGAGATGTAGTCTTCCGTCGCCTTCTTGCCCGGGTTGGAGAAGATCTTCTCGGTGTCGTCGATCTCGACCAGCCGACCCGGTTTGCCCTGGGCTTCCAGGTTGAAGAAGCCGGTCTGGTCACTCACGCGGGCGGCCTGCTGCATGTTGTGGGTGACGATGACGATGGTGAATTCCTTCTTCAGCTCGGTGATCAGGTCCTCGATCGCGAGCGTGGAGATCGGGTCGAGCGCCGAACAGGGTTCGTCCATCAGCAGCACGTCCGGGGAGACCGCGATCGCACGGGCGATGCACAGGCGCTGCTGCTGACCGCCGGACAGGCCGCCGCCGGGCTTGTCGAGGCGGTCCTTGACCTCGTTCCAGAGGTTGGCACCGCGCAGCGAGCGCTCGGCGACCTCGTCGAGCTCCTTCTTGTTCCGCACGCCCTGCAGCTTCAGCCCGGCCACCACGTTGTCGCGAATCGACATGGTGGGGAACGGGTTCGGGCGCTGGAACACCATGCCGATGGTGCGGCGCACGCCCACCGGGTCGATCTGCGAGCCGTAGATGTCCTCGCCGTCCAGCAGCACCGCGCCCTCGACGCGGGCGTTCGGCGTCACCTCGTGCATGCGGTTGAGCGAGCGAAGCACGGTGGACTTGCCGCAACCGGACGGGCCGATGAAGGCGGTGACACTGCGGGGCAGCACGGTCAGGTCCACGTCGGCGACCGCGTGGAACTTCCCGTAGAAGATGTTCAGGTCTTTGACGTCGATCCGCTTGGCCATCTGAGTTTCCTATCGATTCCGCGTGAGCAGCTTGTTGACGACCGCGGCCGCCGCGTACAGCAGCGCGATGAGCAGGATCAGCGTCAGCGCCGCGCCCCACACCCTGGCCCGCCCCTCGGGCTCCGGGTTCGCCAGCTCCTGGTAGATCATCAGCGGCAGCGAGGCCATGTTGCCGTCGAAGACATTGCTGTTGATCGACTTGCTGTAGCCGACGAGCACCAGCACCGGCGCGGTCTCGCCCATGACGCGGGCGAGCGCGAGCAGGATGCCGCTGATCATGCCGGGCAGCGCGGTCGGGATCACGATCCGCGCGATGGTCTTCCATTTCGGCACGCCGAGCGCGTACGCGGCCTCGCGCAGTTCGTCCGGGACCAGCTTCAGCATCTCCTCGGTGCTGCGCACCACCACCGGCAGCATCAGCAGCACCATGGCCAGCGCGACCGCGAACGCGCTCTGCGGTGCGCCGAGGGTGGCGATCCACAGCGCGAAGATGAACAGCGCCGCGACGATGGACGGCACGCCCGCGAGGATGTCCACCATGAACGTGGTGGTCTTGGCCAGCCAGCCGCGACCGTATTCGACCAGGTAGACGGCGGCCATGATGCCGATCGGCACCGCGATCACCGCGGCGATCGCGGACTGCACGATGGTGCCGTAGATGGCGTGGTACACACCGCCACCGGACTGGTCGGGCAGGATGCCCTTCTGCGATTTCTGCCACCAGTCGATGGAGATGACCGATTCGAAGCCCTTGCTCACCACCATGATGAGCACCCAGGCCAGCGGGATCAGCGCGATGGCGAAGCACAGCCAGACCAGGCCGGTCGCAAGGTGATTGCGGAGCCGGCGACTCGTGCTGACGTCACGGAAGGTCGGCGCCTTGATCGGCTTGTCGAGCGTTGTCGTGGTCATTACCCGTTCACCCTTCCGCCCGCGGCGAGCCGGGCCAGCGCGTTGACGACGAAGGTCAGCGCGAACAACACGAAGCCGGCCGCGATGTAGGCGCCGGTCGGCAGCGGCGAACTGAATTCCGAGGCCGAGGCCGCGATCCTGGAAGCGAAGGTGTATCCACCGTCGAACAGCGACCAGCCGCCGACCTGCGCGGAGGTCTTCAACACGACCAGTACCGCGATGGTTTCCCCGAGCGCGCGCCCGAGCCCGAGCATGGAGCCCGCGATCACACCGCTGCGGCCGTAGGGCAGCACGGTCATCCGCACCATCTCCCACTTCGTCGCGCCGAGGGCGTGTGCCGCCTCGACGTGCGCGGGCGGCGTCAGCGCGAAGACCTCACGCGACACCGAGGTGATGATCGGCAGAATCATGACCGCGAGCACCACACCCGCGGTGAAGATCGTGCCACCACCGGAGATCGTCACATTGCCGTCGGAGAAGAGGAAGAACCAGCCGAGATTGTCGTTCAGGAACTCCTGCACCGGCTTCAGGTGCGGCGCGAGGACCAGAAAGCCCCACAGGCCGAACACGATCGACGGCACCGCGGCGAGCAGATCGACGAGCATCGCGAAGGGCCGCGCCAATGGCTTCGGCGAGTAGTGCGTCAAGAACAGGGCAATGCCAACCCCGATCGGCACCGCGATCACCAGCGCGAAGATCGAGCTCAGCACCGTCACCATGAACAGATCACGGATACCGAACCGGAGATTGTCCGCGTTCGAGGTGTTGAACTCGCTGCTTGTGAAGAAGTTCGCGTCGTTCGCCATGACCGAGGGCACCGCGCGGATCAGCAAGAACAGCGCGATCAGCGCGATAACGGCGACGATGATCGCGCCCGATGCCGTGGCCAGAGACCGGAAAATGATCTCGGCCCGGTGGTTGTGGGCGGGGCGAGCCTTTTTGGCCGGCTCGGTGCTCGGTTCACTGGACATGGGGTCGATGTCTCCGGCCGCCCGCCGGCCCGTCGAATCCGACGAGCCGGCGGCGGTCACCTCAGGGTGCACGGTCATGGCTGTGCGATCAGGAGATGGCGTTGATCGCGGTGGTCAGGCGGGTCTTGAACTTCTCCGGGATCGGGACGTACCCGGCCTCGTCGAGACCCTTCTGGCCGTTGCTGATCGCCGTGGTCAGGAACGCCTTGACCGCCTTGGCCGTGTCGGCGTCCTTGTACTTCGAGCAGACGATCTCGTAGGTGGGCAGGATGATCGGGTAGGCACCCGCTTCGGTCGGCTTGTAGAAAGAGCTGGTGTCGAGCACCAGGTCGTTGCCCTCGCCCTTGATCTTCGCGCTGTCGATGGCCTTGCCCGCGGACGCGGTGTCCAGCTTCACCGGGGTCTTGGAGGCCGAGGTGATGATCTGCGCGATGGACAGGTTCTGCGCCTTGGCGAAGGACCACTCGTTGTAGGTGATCGCGTTCTTGGTGCTCTTGACCGCGGCCGAGGAGCCCTCGTTGCCCTTCGCGCCCTCACCGACACCGCCGGTGAACGCCTTACCCGCGCCCTTGCCCCAGGCGCCCTCGGAGGCGGCGTCGAGGTAGAGCTGGAAGTTGTCGGTGGTGCCCGACTCGTCGCTGCGGAAGATCACCGCGATCTTGTCGGAGGGGAGCTTGGCGTTCGGGTTGAGCGCCTTGATCTCCGGGGCATCCCAGGTGGTGACGGTGCCGTTGAACACCTTGGCGGCGGTCGGGCCGTCGAGCACCAGGTCGGTGACGCCGTCGATGTTGTAGGTGATGGCGATCGGGCCGAACACGGTCGGCAGGTTCCAGGCGGGGGAACCACAACGCTCTTGCGCCTTGGCGGGCTCGTCCTTCTTGGCGCTGAGCGGCGAGTCGGAACCGGCGAAATCGGTCTGGCCGCCGAGGAACTCGTTCACGCCCGCACCGGAGCCGCTGGAGGTGTAGTTCAGCGTGCTGCCGTCGCAGTTGGTCTCGTAGGCGGCGACGAAACGGTCCATCGCGTTCTTCTGCGCCGACGAACCGCTCGACTTCAGCGCCTTCTTGCCACCACAGGCAATCTCCGAATTAACGTTGTTGCCTTCGGTGCCGGCCGTGTTGTCGTCACTGCCACACCCGACGAGGGTCATGGCACCAACGGCCAGCACACCAACGAGGGCGCTGCTGCGCTTGAAATTCACTGATTCCTCCGGAAAGGCGTCCTACTCGTCCGGTCCCTCACCGGCCCGGACGGGTGATGTGGTGCTGTTCGCGGGGAACTTGCGCACCAGGCAGCCGTGGGCTGCCCACCACTCAACGTAAAGTCACGTGGTTTACAGTTGGACCGAACTGAGTGAACGGCGAGTGAACAGGCAAGCGCGATTAGGGCGTTATGTGTGACATTAGCCGCAGTTTTACTCGGCGGCCCCCGGCGTGGCCCCTGCTATTCAGTCGAGCCCGCCGCATAGGCGACATCGATGTGTGCCGGAGTGAACCCGAGCCGGGTGTAGGTATGCACCGCTGAAGTGTTGTCGGCCTCGGTGTAAAGCAACACCTCGGCGAGGCCGCGATCACGCAGATAGTGCAGGCCGACCACCGTGAGCAGTCGGCCGAGTCCGCGCCCCTGCGCGGCCGGATCGATGCCTACGACGTAGACCTCACCGACCGCAGGCGACTCGTCGTAATGCACCTTGGTCCAATGGAATCCGAGGACCCGGTCGGGGTGGGCGGCGTCGGTCGCGAGGAACAGGCCCTTCGGGTCGAACCACGGCTCGGCCCGGCGTGCCGCGATGTCGCGTTCGGTCCAGCCACCCTGCTCCGGATGCCAGGCGAAGGCGGCGTTGTTCACCCGCAACAATTCGGCATCGTCGTCGGCGCCCGCATAGGTCCGGATCGTCACTCCCCCGCGCGCGGCAACCTGCGGTAGCTCTGGAGTTGCCAGCGGTCGGCGCATCTGCCAGAGCTCGCGTGCGGTGGCCAGGCCGAGCCGGGCCGAAACAGCCTTCGCGGCGGGCAGGTTTCCGTGCGCCCAGACCCGGGTGCCCGGACCGCCCTCGGTCAGCGCGGCCGCCACCAGTTCGGTGCCGACGCGGTGGTTACGCGCCGGCGGATCGACCGCGACCTCGGCCATCGCCGGATGTTCGCCATGTGCCGGTACCAGATTCGCGTAGCCGACCACGACGTCGTCGCGCACCGCGAGCAGGTGCCGCACCGAAGGATCATCGCCCGCGCTCAGCGACAGCACCGCCTGCTCGGAAACGGGGGCAACACCGTCGGTGGCGGTCGCGCGTTCGAGTAGTTGCCGGACGGCGGCTGCTTCGGCCGAATCCAGCCGCTCGGTCCACTGTGCCACGCCGTTCATCGGACTCCCATTCCTCGCCTGCCGCGGCATCCCGACCGGGCTGCCCACTCGGACAACGTCATTGCGCGGCTCGGCATTTCGCGTCCGGTGTAGGCCGGTGCACGGCCTGCGCGCGCCGCCTCGAATACCGGGCTGAACGCAGCGCGAACACATAATGACGCAACGGTGTTTCGGATTGGGCGGCCGCGCCCGTCGACTTCACTGCGCCGCGCCCATCGACTTCACTGCACAGAGCCGTTGACCGGAGCGAGCGGCGCGTCGTCCGTCTCGTCCTCCGCAACGGGGGCCTGCTCACCCTTGCTCGCCGTCCTGGACGGCCGCACCGCCTTGTAGCCGACATTGCGCACGGTGCCGATGAGCGATTCGTACTCGCTGCCGAGCTTCGCGCGCAGCCGCCGGACGTGCACGTCGACCGTGCGGGTACCGCCGAAGAAGTCGTAACCCCACACCTCTTGCAGCAGCTGGGCCCTGGTGAACACCCGGCCGGCGTGCTGCGCGAGGTACTTGAGCAGCTCGAATTCCTTGTAGGTGAGATCGAGCGGGCGCCCGCGCAGGCGGGCCGTATAGGTGCCCTCATCGATCACCAGCTCGCCGAGGGTGATCTTGCCGGAGTTCTCCGGGCTCGCCACGCCGCCGTTGCGGCCGACCAGCAGCCGCAGCCTGGCATCCAGCTCGGCCGGGCCGGTGCCGGGCAGCAGGATGTCGTCGAGGCCCCAGTCGGCGTTGACCGCGACCAGGCCACCCTCGGTGAGCACGGCGACCACCGGCACCGACGACCCGGTGCTGCCGAGCAGGCGGCACAGACCGCGCGCGGCGGCCAGGTCGGTCCGTGCGTCGACCAGCGCGACATCCGCACTACCCGCCTCCAGCAGCGACGAGACCTCGGTGGGTGCCGGGCGCACGTGATGCGCCAGCAACGCCAGTGAAGGCAGCACCGCTTCGGGGTTGGGGTCGGAGGTCAGCAGGAGTAGCTCCACAAGCTCTCCTCCCATCTCGTAGCTCCGAGGACAACAGCCGCACTGCCGGGGGCCACGTCGCTGATCACAGGTAATTCGATGCAAGATTAGCGTGTCGACCCCGATGACCTCGTCATCCGGGTAGCCGAGTCATCGCGAGTGATATGTCTGATACCAGAAATGCACCGTCGTGCCGGGGATGGCTAAGGTGCACCAATGCGCAAGCTCATCATCGGGCTGCTGATTCTCGCGGGACTCGCAGTAGTCACTGATTTCAGCGTCGCGGCCTATTCGGAATACCGCGTCTCGCGCGCGCTCCGCAAGGGCGCCGATCTGCCCGCCGATCCGGCGGTGGCCATCCGCGGCGTCTCCTTCCTCGCGCAGGCGCTCGACGGCCGCTACGACAATGTCTGGATCAGGGCCGGTGGAAACCAGCCGCACACACCGGGCGAGTACGAGTTCGAAGCGACGCTGACCGGCGTGCGGCTGCCGCTGGGCGAGCTGGTCGACGGCAGCCTGCGCAACGTGCCGGTGGAGCGGGTGGAGAGTTCGCTGCGCATCGGGCCGACCGAGCTCGGCAGGCTGTTCAACATCCCTGACCTGCAGGTGAAGGGCCCGCCCGCGGATAAATCCGACGGCACCGGCGGGTCGGGCGGATCCGGGATGACCGCGACCGATGGCGTGCTGTGCCTCACCGGCAGTTTGCCGGACGGGACGGACAAGCAGTTCGCAGGCAAGAAGGTCGCCGTGCGGGCCGAGCTCGTGGTCGACGGCGGCGAGGTGAAGATCACCGCGACCGGCTCCTGCCCGGCCGAGACCGACACCATCCCGCTTGCGCTGCTTCCGCAGCCCGATCAGCCCGCGGTGCTCGCGCGATTCACCCGTACTATCGACATCAAAGAATTGCCGTTCGGTGTCCAACCCGCCAAGGTGCGTGCAGACGGTGGGTGGATCGTGGCGGAGGGCAAGGGTGTGAATGTGACGATCGACCTCGACCGATTGCAGCAATCATGATTGAAATCACAATTCTGGCAGTGGTGTTGCTCGCCGCGTTGGCGGTGGGCATTTTCCTGCGGCGCCGCGACGGCAAGGTCCGCGCCGCCGATGCGTTCGCGACCAGCCGGCGCGATGCCGAAAACCGGTCCGTACGTGCCGATCTGCTCGCCGCCGTCGGAGTGACCGGTACCGGCCCCGCCGTACTGCACTTCTCCGCCGACTGGTGCGGGCCCTGTGTGGCGGTGCGCCGGGTCGTCGCCGATGTCACCGGCCAGCTCGCCGAGTCGGCGCAGCCGCCGCTGGACATCGAGATCGATATCGACGCCGACCCCGTGCTCGCCAAGGAACTGAACGTGCTCTCGTTGCCGACCACGTTCGTCTTCGATAGTGAAGGCCGCGAACGCTTTCGGATCTCCGGCGTGCCGAAGGTGACCGATCTGCGCTCCGCGCTCGAGCCGCTGACCATAGCCGCCTAGCGGCCTTGACAAGGTCCCCGGACGGCTGTGATCAACCCGGGGTCCAATTCCCCCGCCTGATTGGGTAAACTGCATTCGTGCTTTACGACCACGAGCTGATGCTCACCCGACGCCGCACAGTTGACCTGTGCCGCCTCGGTGGTTGTTGCTGCCTGTGCCGCTGAGCGGTCGGCTCTCCTCAGATTTCCTGACGCCGACCTTTGTCCGCCGTGCGAGTGATCTCGTTGATCCCCCGGCGAACTGGCAATTTTCCAGCCATCAGTCGCATCCAGCGCAGGAGTACGCACAATGTCCACCGAAATCGGTAACACTTCGCAGAATCAGCCAATTCCCCAGGGACAGGTAGACGTTCGCGGACCTCGGTTCGCCGCGTGGGTCACCACCGCCGTCCTGGTCCTGGTGCTGATCGCCGCCATCTTCTCCCCCGTCGCCGCCGCGGTGCTCATCGCCGCGCAAGCCGTCGTCTTCGCGATCGGCGCCGCCTACGGTCCGCGCAAGCATCCGTACGGCCGCCTCTACGCGAAGTTCGTCGCGCCGCGGGTGGCCCCGACCACCGAGACCGAACCCGTGCCGCCGCTGAAGTTCGCGCAGCTGCTCGGCTTCGTCTTCGCGGTGGTCAGCCTGCTGGGCTTCGCGCTCGGCTCCACAGTTGTCGGCGCGGTCTTCGCCGGCCTTGCCCTGTTCGCCGCGTTCCTGAACGCGGCGTTCGGGATCTGCCTGGGTTGCCAGATCTATCCCCTGGTCGCCCGCTTCCGCCGGATTACCCCGTCCCCGGCACCGAACTGATCCGCTGTTTCATCTCTGAAAGGAACAACATGGCTCGCTCCGATGTCCTGGTCTCCGTGGACTGGGCCGAAGAGAACCTCAACGCCCCCGGCGTGGTCTTCGTCGAGGTCGACGAGGACACCTCCGCCTACGACAACGGCC
The DNA here is from genome assembly GCF_044547795.1 of Nocardia sp. NPDC052316. NCBI lineage: Bacteria > Bacillati > Actinomycetota > Actinomycetes > Mycobacteriales > Nocardiaceae > Nocardia > Nocardia sp. NPDC052316. The sequence goes on along the minus strand of NZ_JBIUBB010000006.1, from coordinate 198,054 downwards.
ACATCGAGGGCGCCGTCCGGCTCGACTGGAAGAAGGACCTGCAGGATCAGGTTCGTCGTGACTTCGTGAACCAGGAGCAGTTCTCCGACCTGCTCTCGGCGCGCGGCATCGCCAACGACGACGAGGTAATCCTGTACGGCGGCAACAACAACTGGTTCGCGGCGTACGCGTACTGGTACTTCAAGCTGTACGGCCACACCAACGTCAAGCTGCTCGACGGTGGCCGTAAGAAGTGGGAGCTCGACGGCCGCCCGCTGTCCACCGACGGCGTCAACCGCCCGGCCACCCAGTACAAGGCCGCCGCCCCCGACGTGACCATCCGCGCGTTCCGCGACGAGGTCATCGCCGCCATCGGCACCAAGAACCTGGTCGATGTCCGCTCGCCCGACGAGTTCTCCGGCAAGATCCTGGCCCCGGCGCACCTGCCGCAGGAACAGAGCCAGCGTCCCGGCCACATCCCCGGCGCCATCAACGTGCCGTGGAGCAAGGCCGCGAACGAGGACGGCACCTTCAAGTCCGACGCCGAGCTCGCCGAGATCTACAAGGAAGCGGGCCTGGACGGCGAGAAGGAGACCATCGCCTACTGCCGGATCGGCGAGCGTTCCTCGCACACCTGGTTCGTGCTGCAGGAACTGCTCGGCCACAGCAATGTCAAGAACTACGACGGGAGCTGGACCGAGTACGGCTCCCTCGTCGGTGCACCGATCGAGTTGGGAGCGTAATCAACATGTGTGCAGCACCTACCCAGGGTCAGGCCATCCCGGCAGGCGTCGACGTGGAGAAGGAAACGGTCATCACCGGCCGCGTCCTGAGCACCGACGGCCAGCCGGTCGGCGGCGCGTTCGTGCGCCTGCTCGACGGCAACGGTGATTTCACGGCCGAGGTCGTCGCCTCCGGCACCGGCGACTTCCGCTTCTTCGCGGCGCCGGGCGCATGGACCTTGCGCGCGCTCTCCTCGGCCGGTAACGGTTCGGCCGAGGTTCGTCCGGAAGGCGCGGGAATCCACCCCGTGGACGTCGCGGTCGCCAAGTAAGAGACCGTACGCAGCTAACGACCCCGGACTTCCCGCACCGTGACGGGAAGCACCGGGGTCGTCTGCATATGCGGCGGTGGTTGTCGATAGACTCCAGACGTGGTCCTCTTCTTCGAGATTCTGCTGGTGGCCGTCGCCATCCTCATCGGCTGGTTCGGCCTGTACGTCTTCTACCGGCTGTTCACCGAGTCATGAGTGATCTCGCGAGCGAAGGTTCCAATCCGGCCGAGCAAGCGAGTGAACAACTGAACGGCAACGGCTCCCCCGAATCGGCTGGTCGCCGCAGCGGCGATCAAGCCGTGTCCGAGGCCGTCGAGCGGGCCAAGACGACCGGCGCCCGCAACATTCCGGTGCTGCCGGATCTGCCGCTGCCCGAGGACACCGCGAACCTGCGGCTCGGGCCCGATCTGAGCTCCTCCATGCTGGCGCTGCTGCCGATGGTCGGCGTGTGGCGTGGCGAGGGTGAGGGCAACAACCCGGAGCGTGGTGATTACCGCTTCGGTCAGCAGATCGTTGTCGCGCACGACGGCGGCGACTACCTGTCCTGGGAATCGCGGTCCTGGGCACTGGACGCCGACGGTAACTACGCGGGGCCCGATCTGCGCGAGAGCGGTTTCTGGCGGGTCGGCATCGACGGCAACGACGAGGTCATCGAGCTGCTGCTCACGCACAGCACCGGCATCGTCGAGCTTTTCTACGGTCAGGCGCTCACCCAGTCCTCCTGGGAGCTCGCCACCGACGTGGTCATCCGCAGCCAGTCCGGCATCGTGGTCGGCGGCGCGAAGCGGCTCTACGGCATCGTCGAAGGCGGCGATCTCGCCTACGTCGAGGAACGCGTGGTAGCCGACGGCCCGCTCGAGCCTCGCCTCTCGGCCCGCCTCCAGCGCTACATCGGCTGAATCGGAACGCGGCTGCTGATTTTCGCGGGTAAAAGGAACGACCCCCGAGCCATACCTGAGCGGGGTTAGTCGCTCGGGTCCTGGTCGGACTCAACCAGGGGCTCGGGGGCCGGGTGACTGCGTGGAATTCGCTAGCGCTCGCGCGGCGAAAACACTGCAGCGGTGGCGCTAGCGCGCAGCCACCTCACGCGTCCTTTGAATAACCATTCTTCGAACCACCTCCTTCCTGTGTACTGACGAATTTAGCCACGGATCAGCGGGTCGGCAACGGAATTTCTCCGAGGGCGGAAGTGGGCAGCACACGGTCCACGAAATCGGCCGTCACCTGCGCTGATGCCGCTACTCGGACAACAACGTCGGCGCGGTGCCGCGGCGGCAGCTGGTGTGTGACGACCACCACAATTCGGTGGGGTTCCACCAAACCGCTGTCGGCATCCAACAATTCGCGCAGCAACTCGGCACCCGCCTCGGCCTCGAGGTGTTCGGTCGGTTCGTCGAGCAGCAAGACCCGGGCAGGCGAGACGAGTGCGCGGGCGAGCAGGATGCGGCGGCGCTGGCCGCCCGAGACCGCGGCCGCGCCACCGATCAGATCGGTGTGCACACCCTTGGGCAGCGAGTCGAGCCAATCGCCGAGCCCCACTCTGGCCAAGGCTTTCTCGGCTTCGCGCGCGGTGAGGTCGCCGCGAGCGACGCGCAGGTTCTCCAGGACCGACGTGCCGAACAGATGCGCGTCTTCGGCGAAGAAGGTCACGCCGGGCCGTGGCGTGTCGAAGAGTCCGGCCCAGGCCATCAACAGCGTGGTCTTTCCGGCACCACTCGGCCCGACCACCGCGATGCGGCGGCCCTCGGGCAGCTCCGAAAGTTGCTGCGACAAAATGCCTTCCAGTGCGCGGTCGGCAGGCCCGGGGTCGTCGCCATCGAGCTCGGTCAGCCGGCGCAGCGCCGCGCGGGCGGTCGTCAACGCCTGCGCGGCGGCGGGCAGCGGGCCGACCGCCTCGAAGGCCGACAGCGGGAGCAGGACGAGCACGGTGAGCGCCATCGGTGTCATCGCACCCGGTGCGCCGCCCGACGGACCGTACAGGGCGATGCCGATCAGCAAGGCCCCGAGCACGCTCACGCCGATCGAGAGCGGGGTGGCCGCCGCCGACCACGCGCTGCGTGCGGCCGCCGCGTCCTCCGCCGCCACCGCCCGGCGCGAGGCCTTGGTGGCGGCACCGAGTGCCGCGTCCAGCCGACCCGCGACGCGCAGTTCGGCCGCGTGGTCCAGCACCGTCAGTGCCTGCGCGGTGAACTCGGCACGGTCCGCGCGCACAGCCCGTTCGGCGTCCCGCGCGGCCTTTGCCGACAGCCACGGGGCGAGGACCCCCGAAAGGGCCAGTGCCCCAGCCAGAATCGCCGCCGCGGCCACCGAAATCGTGGCGAGCAGGCCGATCGCGACCGCCGAAAGCACGATCGCGACCGCGACGGGGACGAATACCCGCACCACGACAGCGCCGAGATCGTCTATGTCGCTACCGATTCGGACAAGCAGGTCGCCCCGGCGCAGCTGCCCACCCGACCTGTCCGCGCCCGCGACAGCGGATCGTCGACCGCTCGACGGCCTGCGCAGCCAGAAATCCGATCCGGCCAGCGTTCGATAGACCGAGGTCCGTGCCGTCGCCATCGCGCGCAGCGCCACGTCGTGGGTGGCGAGCCTTTCCAGGTACCGGCACAGTCCGCGCGAGATGCCGAGCGCCCGCACGGTCACCACGGCGATGCTCAGATCCAGCACCGGCGGCATCTGCCACGCGCGGGCGATCAGCCACGCGGCCAGTGCCGCCAGTCCGAGCCCGCTGCCGAGCGCGAGCACGCCCCAGGCGACGGCCACCACGACCCGCCAGCGGGACAGTTCGAGCAGTGCCCACATGCGGCGCAGATCGCCGAGCAGCGTCACGCTTCCCGTCGCCGCGCCCACCGGCGGCTCGGTTGGCGCTTTCACGGCGGCGCCGTCGGTTACCGCAGTCATCGGACCCCCACCTCTGCCCGCTCATCGATCGATGCGCGTACTCGAATCACCTGGTCGGCCGCTGCGAGAACCGTTGGGCGATGGCCGATCACGATGACCGTCGCGCCGTCGCGAGCGCGCTGCTTCAACGCCGCGAGGACGGCGGTCTCGCTGTCGGCGTCGAGGTGGGCCGTCGGCTCGTCCAGCAACAGGATCGGCCGGTCCGCGGCGAGCACCCTGGTCAACGCCAGTCGCTGGCGCTGGCCGAGGGACAGCCCGACGCCGCCCGGACCGACCACGGTGCCCCACCGAGCGGGCAGTTCATTCAGCACCGTGTCGAATCCGGTAGCCACACAAGCGGCTTCGAGGTCGTCGACGACGCGGGCCGGTCCGTGCGCGCTCGACGGCTCGGCCCGCGCGCCGAACAGTTCGAGATTTTCGCGCAGCGTGCCCGGCACCAGGACGGGGCGCTGCGGCAGCCACGCGACGCGGGCCCACCATGCGTCCTGATCCAGCTCACGCACATCGATGCCGTCGACGGTCACCGCGCCATGGTCCGGCTCGATCAAGCCCAGGATCGCCTGCACCGCTGTCGATTTCCCGCTGCCGTTGGGCCCAGCCAGGACCGTGACAGCACCGGGCCGCGCCAGCGCGGACAGCCCGTCGGGTGCGAAACCGCCGCGCGCCCGGACGGACAGCTCGCGCAGTTCGACAACTCCGGCAACCCGCGACGGCGCTACGCCGCCCGCCACGCTGCCACTGTCCGGTCCACCGGATTCCGCTGCCCCAGGCACCGACTCGAGCACCGCGAAGGCCTTGTCCGCGGCCGCCATTCCGTCTTGTGCGGCATGAAACCGCTCGCCGACCATCCGGAGTGGCAGATACACCTCCGGGGCCAGCACCAGGGCTACCAGGCCCGCGTACAGGCTCATCTCACCGAACACCAGCCGCAGTCCGATGGACACCGCGATCAGCGCGACGCTCAACGTCGCGAGCAGCTCGAGCACCATCGAGGACAGGAACGCGATCCGCAGCGCGCGCATCGTCCGCTGCCGCAAGGCGTCGCCGAGCGCGCGCACCCGATCGGCCATCGTGCCCGCGCGGACCGCCGGCGCATCGACCGCGGCGTGCTCCGGGTCCCGTTCCGCGGCAACCATTGTGCCCCGCTCCCGACCGAGCGCCCGCAGCGTCGGCATCCCCGCGAACAGGTCGAGCAGTTGATCCGACAGCCGGGTGGTCGCGGCGAGGGTCGCCTCCGCGCGCCCCTGTGTCAGCAGCCCGATCAGGATCATGAAGACCGGAATCAGTGGCAGCGTGATCACCACGATGAGGCCGGAGAGCGGATCGTGGATCGCGATGACGGCCAACACGATCGGCGGCACCAGCACCGCGAGCAGCAGGGCGGGAACGTAACCGATGAGATAGCCGCGCAACCCGGACAGTCCGGTGCCCACCACCACCGCGAGTTCGGTTCTGCGGGTCTCCAGTTCCCGCGGTGGCAACCGGGCTCCGGCGGTGAGCACCGCGGCTTCCAGCTCGGCCACCACGCCCGCGCCCGCCCGGTGCGCCAGCCGCGATTGCAGCCAGGTGGCCAGCACCCGGCAGGCGATGGCGAGGGTGAGTACCAGCAGCTCGGTCGTCCACGCGCCGAGTGTGCGCTGCCGGGGATCGGTGACGACCCCGGACAGCACCCGGCCCAGCATGACCGCCGCGACCACGATCGATCCGGTGATCACCACGGACAGTGCGACACTCAGCACCAGGTAGCGGCGAGCCGAGCGGGCATACCGCCACAGGCGCGGGTCGACGGGCGGGCGCGCCATGGCTCAGTCCTTCAGCGGGAGCCCGACCGGGGCCGGGATCTGGTCGACCGTGATCCGCTTACGGAACACCCAGTAGGTCCAGCCTTGGTAGAGCAGCACGACCGGAGTGACGATCACCGCAGCCCAGCTCATCACCTTCAGCGTGTACGGGGTGGACGACGCGTTGTGGATGGTCAGGTCGAACGCCGCATCGATGGTGGAGGGCAACACATTCGGGAACAACGACCCGAACAGCAGCGTGGTCGCCGCCGCCACCGTGACGGTGGTGCCGGTGAAGGCCCACCCGTCGCGATCGGCGAGCACCGCGGCGCAGGCGGCGACCAGCCCGAGTACCGCGAGCCCCAATGGGATCCAGGTCCATCCGGTGCCGTAGGCCAGCTGAGTCCAGAGCCCGAACGCGCCGACGATCACGGCGGTCGGCGCCAGCAGCAGCCGCGTGGTGCGCTGCGCGTCGTCGCGCACCTCGCCGCCGGTCTTCAGCCCGAGGAACACCGCGCCGTGCAGTGCGAACAGCAGTCCGGTGGTCAGCCCGCCCAGTAAAGCGTAGGGGCCGAGCAGATCCCACACCGAGCCGGCGAACTGCTTCTTCTCGTTCAGCGGTACCCCGCGCACGATATTGGCGAACACCCAGCCCCACGCGAGCGCCGGAATCCAGGAACCGATGCCGATCCCGAGATCGCAGCGCGCCCGCCAGCGCGGATCGTTGATCTTGCCGCGGTATTCGATGGCGCAGATGCGCAGGATCAGCGCGACCAGCAGCAACAACAGCGCCAGGTAGAAGCCGGAGAACATGCTGGCGTACCACTCCGGGAAGGCCGCGAACATGGCGCCGCCCGCGGTGATCACCCAGACCTCGTTGCCGTCCCACACCGGCCCGATCGTGTTGAGCACCACCCGCCTTCGCGTGTCGGAGCCGCGGCCGAGGATCGGCATCAGCATGCCGACCCCGAAGTCGAAGCCCTCCAGCACGAAGTACCCGGTGAACAGCACTCCGATCAGCACGAACCAGAACTCTTGCAGACTCATCGTCGGCTCCTAGTAGGCGAACGAAAGTTGTTCGACGGCAGGCTCTTCGGTCCCGGGCCTACCCGGTCCGCCGGTATCGTCGGGCTTGTCGTCGCCGGTGACCACCGGGGCCGGATCGGGCCCGTGCACCACGTAGCGCCGCATCAGGTAGAACCAGACCGCCGCCAGCGCGCCGTACAGCAGCGTGAAGACGATCAGCGAGAACAGCACCACCCCGGCCGAGTGGTTCGACACGCCCTGCTGCACCATCAGCCGCAGGTTCGGGTCGCCCGTCGGATTCGGCACGACAACCCAAGGCTGGCGGCCCATTTCGGTGAACACCCAGCCCGCACTGTTGGCGAGGAACGGTGTCGGAATCATCAGCAGGCTGAGCCAGGAGAACCAGCGCTGGTTCGGCACCCGGCCGCGGCGGGTGAGCCACAGCCCGGCCAGTGCCAGCAACGCCGAGCCCGCCGCCAGGCCGATCATCGCGCGGAACGACCAGTAGGTGACGAACAGGTTCGGCCGGTAGTCGCCGACGCCGTACTTCTCGTTGTATTCCTTCTGCAGGTCGACCACGCCGGGCAGCGTGACGCCGCTGAACTCGCCCTTGGCCAGGAACGGCAGCACGACCGGCACCTCGAGCACGTGGATGACGCTGTCGCAGTTGTTGTGCGTGCCGACGGTGAGGATGGAGAAGTCGGGATCGGTCTCGGTGTGGCACAACGACTCCGCCGAGGCCATCTTCATCGGCTGCTGCTCGAACATCAGCTTGCCCTGGGTGTCCCCGGTGAAGAACAACGCCACCAGCGACACCAGCATCACCCAGGTGCCCACCAGCGCTGCGGGCCGCCACATGGTGCGCGCCTCCGCCAACTGGGCGGCGTCCCCGCTGCGCGCCTTGCGCACCATCCACCAGCCCGCGATGCCCGCCACGAAAGTGCCTGCCGTGACGAAAGATCCGGCGACGACGTGCGGAAAGGCGGCCAGCAGTGTGTTGTTCGTGAGCACCGCGACGATGCTCTCCAGCTCGGCCCGGCCCGTCTCCGGATTGAACCGCGCGCCGACCGGATGCTGCATGAACGAGTTCGCGGCGACGATGAAGTACGCCGACGCGTTCACCCCGATGGCGACCATCCAAATCGCCGCCAGGTGTGCGAGTTTCGGCAATCGGGACCAGCCGAAGATCCACAGCCCGAGGAAGGTCGACTCCATGAAGAAGGCGACCAGGCCCTCCAGCGCGAGCGGCGCGCCGAACACGTCACCGACGAAGCGGGAGTACTCGCTCCAGTTCATCCCGAACTGGAACTCCTGCACGATGCCGGTGGCGACACCGAGGGCGAAGTTGATCAGGAACAGTTTGCCGAAGAACTTGGTCAGCCGAAGCCAGTGCTCCTTACCGGTGATCACCCAGGCGGTCTGCATGGCGGCGACCAGGGGTGCGAGTCCAATGGTCAGCGGCACCAACAGAAAGTGGTAGACCGTGGTGATCCCGAACTGCCACCGCGAGATGTCCAGCGCGTTCATCACCGCGCCTCGCCTGCGCTCGGCTGCGTCATGACCGCCGGGGCGGCTCCGTCATCGGTTCGCTCGCTCACGGTGCCACGACCTCCTCGTCGTCTACGACATGACGTAGTAATACTACGTCGGAGGAGGGTCGGAAGAAGTGAGTCGTAGGACACGACACACGGGGACTTTCGGCCTTCAACAGCGCTTCTACAGGCTCGTACCGCCCTGCGGCCGTGCGAGTAGGACGCACATCACGTCGACTGTCGCCCGTCGGCGGCCGGTGCGGGCAGTCACCGGTCGCCGCGCCGCTTCACCAGTCGCCGATGGCCCCGGCCCGTTCGATGCCACGGTCGACCAGGTCGATGATCTCCTGCGCGTTGTCCGGCGCCGACATCCGCAAGCCGTCCAGCGAGTTCACCCGCGCGGCCAGCGAGATGCTCGACAGCATCCACACGCTGTCGCAGGTGAGCAGATCGGCGGTGAACAGCGACTTGTAGATACATTCCCACCCCGCCTTCTCCGCCTCGGCGAACAGCGCGCGCTGGGTGACGCCCGGCAGCACACCGTTCTTCGCGGGCGGGGTGATCAGCTGCTTGTCCCGCGCGATCACGACGGACGAGCGTGGCCCCTCCAGCACCCGGTTCTCGGTACTGGTGAAGATCACGTCGTCGGCACCCATCCTGGCCGCGAACCGCAGCGCCGCCATATTGGACGCGTAGGACAGCGTCTTGGCGCCGAGCAGCTGCCACGGCGCGGCCTGCGCCAGGTCGATCGAGATGCCGCGGGACAGCGTCACCACCGCGACACCGTCGGTCCGCGCCTTCTGCACGCGATCCGGCACGGGTAGCACGAGCACGTAGGCGGTGGGCACCGGAACGGCGGCCGCTAGATCGCCGGTCGTCACCTTCTCGGTCACGCCCGATAGCTCGGAGTCGCGCCCGCGCGTGAGGACCAGCCGCATCACCCCTTCGCGGTCCGCACCCCACTCCTTCGCGGCCCGCTCGACCGCCTCCCGCCACCGACCCAGTTCGGGCTCGGGTAGATCCAGCGCCTGCGCCGACCGGCGCAGCCTGCCTAGATGAAACTCGATCGCACACGCGTTGCCCGCGCGCACCAGAACTGTTTCGAAAATACCGTCGCCCCGCAATACGCCGATATCGTCCGCATACAACAACGGCGCGTCCGGATCCCGGACAGCGCCGTCGAGTGAGACAAGAACCCGATCTACCATGCGTCGAGAGTAGGCGGTGTTGCTATGTCTCGCCTATGTCACGGCAGACTTCGCGACATCTTTTACAAGCTGCCGCCCGAGGTTCACCCGGACGCCGCGCGCTCGCCGTCACGAGCGTCTCCGCGCGGCCTCGCACGCCCTCCCCGCAGCCCCGGTTCCGGCACCCGACTCCGGCCCCGCCTACAGTGGAAACGTGTCCGTGGTCGTTGCGCCCAGCCCCATCCTCGCTGTTTCGGGAGCCGTCGCGGGAGCGCCGGGTTCGCCGGATGCCGCCGTCGCGTGGCACTACGGTGATCCGCTCGGTGAACAACGCGCCGCCGTCCAGCGCGCGGCGATCGTCGATCGCTCGCACCGTTTCGTCCTGACCATCACCGGCGCCGAGCGGCTGACCTGGCTGCACACCATCAGCAGCCAGCACATCGCCGCGATGAGCGACGGACAGTCGGCGGAGAACCTCGACCTCGATCTCAACGGCCGGGTGCTGAACCATTTCGTGCTCACCGAGCTGGCCGACACGGTCTGGATCGACACCGAGGGCGACCGCGGCCCCGCACTGCTGGAGTTCCTGCGGAAGATGGTCTTCTGGGCCGACGCCAAGCCCGCGGAGTCCGAGTACACCGTGCTGAGCCTGCTCGGGCCGAAGACCGCCGAGGTGATCGCGGCCGTCGGCGTCGCGACCCTGCCCGGCGCCTACGGGGCCGTGCCGCTGCCCGGCGGCGGTTTCCTGCGGCGCATGCCGTGGCCGACCGCCGACTCCTACGATCTGCTGATCCCCCGCGACCGGCTCGCCGAGTGGTGGACCCGGCTGACCGAGGCCGGCGCCGAACCGGCGGGCATGTGGGCGTTCGAGGCGCTCCGGGTCGCCGCCGTGCGACCGCGAATCGGCCTGGACACCGACGAGCGCACCATCCCGCACGAGGCCCGCTGGATCGGTGGGGTCGCCGAATACGGCGCCGTGCACCTGGACAAGGGCTGCTACCGCGGCCAGGAGACGGTGGCGCGGGTGCACAACCTCGGCAAGCCGCCCCGGCACCTGGTGCTGCTGCACCTGGACGGGTCGGCCGACGAGCGCCCCGCGATCGGCGACGACATCACCGCGGGCGGCCGCACCGTCGGTCGCCTCGGCACCGTCATCGACCACTACGAGCTCGGCCCCATCGCGCTCGCCTTGATCAAACGCACCGTCCCGGCGGACACCGCGCTGACGACCGGAACGACCGCCGCGGCCATCGATCCCGACTCCGTCCCGAGGGACGACGAACCACAGGCGGGCAGGCTCGCCGTCGATCGGCTCCGCGGCCGCTGAGCGCCATGGCCATCGAATACCGCAGGGGCACAAGCCCCCGTCGCCCGCTGAGCACAAGCGCAGCGACCACATCCCGCCATTGCGGCGCATCGCCGACCCCCGATCAGGTGCCGAGAGGAAGTGACTGTGCGACCAGGTGATACCGGCCAGGTGCTGGCCGTCTGCGTGGTACACGCCGACCTCGACGTGCCAGGCCGCGTCGGCAAGTCCGCCATCGACAAACGACCGAGGCCGGGCCGGGTGCCGGTGCACACGCTCGGGCTCGACGGCGATCACGTCTGCGACGTCGAGCATCACGGCGGTGTGCACCAGGCCGTCTACGCCTACGCCGACGAAGACGCCCGGCGCTGGGCCGGGGAGCTGGACCGGGACTTGCCCGCAGGGTGGTTCGGCGAGAACCTGCGCATCGAGGGACTCCCGGTCAGCGACGCGGTGGTCGGCGCCCGGTGGACCATCGGCGACACGCTGCTCGAGGTGAGCGCGCCGCGGGTGCCGTGCGCCACCTTCCAGCACTGGGCCGGTGAAGCCAAGTGGGTCAAGCGATTCGCGCTGCAAAGCGACACCGGCGCGTACCTGCGGGTGCTGACCGAGGGCACGATCGGCGCGGGCGACCAGGTGGCGGTGGTGCACGTACCCGACCACGGCATCACCGTCCGCGACGTCTTCACCGGCGCCGACCCGGACCGGCTCGCGTTCCTGGCGGCCGCGGAGCCCACCCTGTCGGACGACATCCGCATGCAGATCGAGCGCCACGCCCGCAGGCAGGCCAACGCCGACCGCGCGGCCCGGCAGCGTGCGGGCGAACCAGCTGATCCGGCCACCCGACGTGGCGCCGAACTCGACACGGGAGCACAACTGTGAGTGTGGAACTGGTCGAAGTAGTCCGCTCCGGATTCCGCGAGTGCGTACACCGCGGCTCGGCGGTCATCCTCGATCCCGACGGCGAGCCGACGCTCACCCTCGGCGAGGTACACCTGCCGATCTTCCCGCGCTCCACCAACAAGCCCATGCAGGCGATCACCCTGCTGCGCCACGGGTTCGAGCCGGTCGACGACGCCGAGCTCGCCATCGCGACCGCGTCGCACTACGGCGAACCCGATCATGTCGCGCTGGTGCGCAGGCTGCTCGACCGCTTCGGCTTCGACGAGAAGTCGCTGGAGTGCCCGCCGGATCTGCCGGTCGACGACAAGGCGCGCGCGGCCGTGCTTTCGGGTTCGCAGGGATCTCGGCGCATCTACATGAACTGTTCGGGCAAGCACGCCGCGATGCTGGCGACCTGTGCGATCAACGGCTGGCCGACCGAGGGCTACCTCGACGAGGGTCATCCGCTGCAGCAGGCGGTGCTCGCCACCGTCGCCGATCTCACCGGCGAACCCGAGACCGATCTCGGCATCGATGGCTGTGGCCTGCCGATCATTCCGGTGTCGCTGGTGAACCTCGCCCGGGTGTTCGCGACCATGGCGACCGCCGCGCCCGACGCGCCGGAGCGGCGCGTCGCCGACGCCATCCGCGCCCATCCGCGAGTGATTTCCGGCACCAACGCCCCCGATTTATTGACCATGCAGGCCACCCCTGGACTGGTCTGCAAGATCGGCGCGGACGGTGTGCACGCGGGCGCGCTCCCCGACGGCACCGCGTTCGCATACAAGATCGACGACGGTAGCGACCGGGCTCGAATGCCCCTGACGCTGGCCATTTTGCACCGGATCGGGATCGACTGGACCGACGCGCACGCCGAGCTCGCGGCGCCTCCGGTGCTCGGCGGCGGGGCCAGGGTCGGCGTGATCCGGGCGATCCCCGGGGTGCTCTAGCCGGGCGGACCGAGGGCGACAACCGGGCAAACGGAACCACTTCGGAGGTTCTTCACCCACTCCTGGAAGCGGGACGGCCGGACACACGCTAAAGTGTCTGTCAGGAAGAGTATTAATTCGAACGGGGCCGCCAACCAAACCCCAGGCCGCCCCGCAGTGACGCGAGGGGGTCAGCCATGGGCCGTGGCCGGGCTAAGGCAAAGCAGACCAAGGTCGCACGCGAGCTGAAGTACAGCAGCCCGCCGAGCGACTTCGCGAGCCTTCAGCGCGAGCTTTCGGGAAGCCCCAACTCCCAACGGAGTGGTGTGCTGTCCGATGAGCACGACGCGGACAAGTCCTCATCCAAGTGGGAAGAGGACGACTACGACGACTGGCGCCGCTGACTCGGAGCAACGTCTGAAGGGGGAGGACAGCGTTCCTCCCCCTTCAGGCGTTGCCGCGCGTTGACGGATACCGCCGAAAAGGCTTACAACACACCAGCGTCCCGCATCTGAGCGATGCGGGACGCTGGTTTGTGTTTGCGTGAGGGTTCAGAAGCGCGGGTGTTCGCCGACCAGGACGGCGCGCAGGGCGTCGGAATCCTTGGCCTTCTTGACGGTACCCAGGGTCCAGCACTCGATGTGCCGGGCGGTGAGCACGGCCAGGGCGCGGTCGACGTCCTCCGGGGCGACGACGGCGACCATGCCGACACCCATGTTGAAGGTCTTCTCCATCTCGACCCGCTCGACTCGTCCGCGCTGGGCGATCATCTTGAACACGGGTGCGGGGTTCCAGGTGCCGCGGTCCAGCTCGGCGACCATGCCCGCGGGCAGCACCCGGCCCAGGTTGGCGGCCAGGCCACCGCCGGTCACGTGGGCGAAGGTGCGCACGTCGGTCTCGGCGATCAGCGCGAGGCAGTCCTTGGCGTAGATCCGGGTCGGCTCGAGCAGTTCCTCGCCGAGCGTGCGGCCGAACTCCTCGACGTGCCCGGTGAGCGACATCCGGTCGATGTCGAGCAGTACCTTGCGGGCCAGGCTGTAGCCGTTGGAGTGCAGACCGGAGGAGCCCATCGCGATCACCACGTCACCGGGGCGCACCCGGTCCGGGCCGAGCACCGCATCGGCCTCGACCACGCCGACGCCGGTCGCGGACAGGTCGTAGTCGTCCGGGTCCATCAGGCCGGGATGCTCGGCGGTCTCGCCGCCGAGCAGCGCGCAGCCGGCCCGTACACAGCCCTCGGCGATGCCGGAGACCAGTTCGGCGACCTTCTCCGGCACGACCTTGCCGATGGCGATGTAGTCCTGCAGGAACAGCGGCTCGGCACCGCACACGACGAGATCGTCGACGACCATCGCGACCAGGTCGAGGCCGACGGTGTCGTGCTTGTCCATCGCCTGCGCTACCGCGATCTTGGTGCCGACCCCGTCGGTGGACGCGGCGAGCAGCGGTTCACGGTAGCCGCCCTTGAGTGCGAACAGCCCGGCGAACCCGCCTAGACCACCCTGCACCTCGGGTCGGCTCGCCTTCTTCGCCAATGGCCCGAACAACTCGACTGCGCGGTCACCTGCCTCGATATCCACGCCTGCCGCGGCGTAAGAGGCACCACCACTGGGGGTCTGTTCAGTCATTTTCGGGGAAAGCTCCAAACCGAATCGGCGGATAGATGCCTGCTCACGCTACCGGAACCGGATAACGACCTCGCAGCTGTCCCGCCGCTGATCCGCCTCTGACGCGTATTTTGCCGGTGGAAAGCGTCGCGGGACTTGACAGCGGGAGTTGCTCGTCGGGTCCCGGGCGTACCCGACGAGCTCCCCCTGCGCCTACGAGATCACTTGTCGCATCATTCGATCTCTGTCGCGAACAAGGCCGCGCTCTCCGCTCGGCGTCTGCGCTGCTCCACCGGGTCCGGCACCGGCACGGCGGCGACCAGCCGCTGGGTGTACTCCTCGGTCGGAGCGCGCAGGATGCGATCGCGATCGCCCTGCTCCACCACCGCGCCGTTGCGCAGCACCACGATCCGGTCGGCCAGCTGATCGACCACCGCGAGATCGTGGCTGATGAACAGGCAGGCCCACCCGCATTCGCGCTGCAGCTGGCCGAACAGCTCCAGCACCGCGGCCTGCACGGAGACGTCGAGCGCGCTGGTCGGCTCGTCGGCGACCAGCAGATCCGGATCCAGGACCAGTGCCCTGGCCAGGCTGGCGCGCTGGCGCTGACCGCCGGACAGCTCGTGCGGGTACCGGCGCTCGGTGCCCGCGGGCAGTTGCACGTCGTCGAGCAGTTTGCGCACCCGGGCCTTGATCTCCGCGGCGCTGCCCATCTTGTGCACGAGCAGTGGCTCGGCGACGCACTCGCCGACGGTGAGCCGCGGATTCAGCGAGCTGGCCGGGTCCTGGAACACGAAGCCGAAGCGCCGTCGGATCGGCCGCAGCTTCCGCCCGGACAGGCCCGCGATGTCCTGCCCGCGCACCTTCACCACGCCCGAGGTCGGCCGCTGCAACGCGGCGACACAGCGGCCGATGGTCGACTTGCCCGAGCCGGATTCGCCGACCAGGCCGAGGGTTTCGCCGGGCCCGATGCACAGGTTCACCTCGTCGACCGCGCGGAACGGCGGCCGCCCGAACGAACCGGGGAACTCGACCACCAGATCGCACACCTCGAGCACCGGCTCGGCGGTCGCGGCCACCTCTTCGGCCGGACCGTGCGCCAGCTGCTCGGTGCCCAGGTGCGGGACGGCCGCGAGCAGCGCCCTGGTGTAGTCCTTTTTCGGGCTCGCGAACAGCTCGTCCACCGGAGCCTGCTCGACCACCCTGCCGTTGCGCATCACCACGACGCGGTCGGCCAGGTCGGCCACCACGCCCATGTTGTGGGTGATCAGCACGATGGCGCTGCCGATCCGGTCGCGCAGGTCGCGCAGCAGCTCGAGGATCTCCGCCTGCACCGTCACGTCGAGGGCCGTGGTCGGCTCGTCGGCGATGATCACCTTCGGCTCGCAGGCGATGGCGATGGCGATCACCACGCGCTGTTTCTGTCCGCCGGAGAGCTGGTGCGGGTAGAAGTTCACCCGATGCTCCGGGTCGGGTAGCCCGACCATCCGGAGCAGCTCGACGGCGCGGGCTTTCGCGTCCTTCTTGCTCATCTGCGAGTGCGCGCGCAGCGCCTCGCCGATCTGGAAGCCGACGGTGAACAGCGGGTCGAGCGCGAGGCCCGGCTCCTGGAACACCATCGAGATGGCGCCGCCGCGCAGCGCGGTGAGCTGGCGCTCGTTCATCGAGGTGATGGTCTCGGTGCCGAGGGTGACCAGGCCGCGCACCCGCGCGGTCTGCGGTAGCAGACCCATCGCGGTGCGCGAACTGACCGACTTACCCGAACCGGACTCCCCGACGATGGCGAGCACCTCGCCGGGGAACACCTCGTAGGAGACGTCGGAGACCGCGTAGACGGGTCCGGCGTCGGTGGCGAAGGTGACCGAGAGCGACTCGATGGACAGCGCGGGCTGCCCGCGATCGGCCGTCACCGCTGGGGTGGTCATGGTGTCTCCTTCCCGGCAGTGCCGTCCTTGACCAAATCGACGTTCTCGCCGTCGGTTTCGGTGTCGGCGGCACGGTCGAGTTCGGCCGGGTCGGCGACTTCGATGCCCGCGACCGTGATGGCGTCGCCCGGCGCCGAGGCGACCGAGCGCCGGGTACGCAGGATCGGGTTGAGCACCTCGTTGAGGCTCTCGCCGACCAGGGTCATTCCGAGTACCACGAGCACGATGGCGAAACCGGGGAAGATACCGGTCCACCAGATGCCGTTCGACACGTCGGACAGCGCCTTGTTCAGGTCGTAGCCCCACTCGGCGGCCTGGGTCGGCTCGATGCCGAACCCGAGGAAGCCGAGCCCGGCCAGCGTGAGGATGGCCTCGGACCCGTTGAGGGTGACGATCACCGGCAGCGACTGCGTGACGTTGGCGAAGATGTGCCGGAACAGGATTCGCGTGGTGGACGCGCCGGTCACCCGGGCGGCATCCACGTACGGTTCGTTCTTCACCGCGATGGTCGCGTTGCGCACCACCCGAAAGTATTGCGGCACAAAGACGGCCGTGATGGCCACCGCGGCCGACAGCACGCCACCGAAACTGGTGGACCGGCCGCCCGAGACCACGATGGACACCACGATCGCCAGCAGCAGCGTCGGGAACGCGTACATCGCGTCCATGAACAGCACGAGCACGCGGTCCAGCCAGCGCCCGACATAGCCGGAGAGCAAGCCGAGCGGCACTCCGACGAACAGCGAGAGCACCAGCGAGATCGCGATGACGAACAGCGCGGTCCTTGCCCCGAAGATCACCCGGGAGAACACGTCCTCGCCGCGGACCGAGGTACCGAACCAGTGCTCGGCCGACGGTGCTTGCTGACGCGCGAAATCGACACCGTCGGCGGCGCTCTGGGCGAAGTCGTAGGGCGCGATGAGCGGTGCGAAGACGGCCGCGAGCACGAAGAACCCGACCAGACATAGCCCGAAGATCAGCGTCACCCGCTGCAGGCCCGCGGTCATCGAGAACAAGCGCAGACCGGGGATGCCCCGGCGCGCCTTGACGGGTACCGGCGGCGCGATCACCGGTTCGTTCAGCAGTTCCGGTGCGGTCATCAGAACCTCACCCTCGGATCAATCAGTGCCACAAGGGCATCCACCAGGAAGCTCATCACCGCGACGACCAGCGCGATGAACGCGACGATGCCCTGCACGGCGATGAAGTCACGCGCCGATAGATACGTCGCGAGCTGATAGCCGAGGCCCTTCCACTCGAAGGTGGTCTCGGTCAGCACGGCACCGCCGAGCATCATGGCGATCTGCATGCCCATCACCGTGACGATCGGAATCATCGCGTTGCGGAAGGCATGTCGGCCGGTGACCACCCGCTGCGACAGACCACGCGCCCGCGCGGCGTCCACGTAGTCGGCCCGCAGGGTCTGGATCAGGTTGATCCGCACCAGCCGCAGGAAGATGCCCGCGGTGAGCAGCCCCAGTGCGATCGCAGGCAGCACAGCGTGTTTCAGCACATCGAGCAGGTAACCCATGTCGCCGTAGAGGATTCCGTCGATCAGCATGATGTTGGTCTTCGGCGAGACGTGCTGCAGCTGCAACTCGACGTTGGTGCTGGCCCGCCCTGCCACCGGCAGCCAGCCCAGATTCACCGCGAAGATCAGCTTGAGCAGCAAGCCGACGAAGAACACCGGCGCCGCATAGGCCAGGATTGCGAACAGTCGCAGGCCGGTGTCGGTCGGCGAATCACGCCGGGTCGCCGCGTATCTACCGAGCGGAATGCCGACCGCGAAGGCCACGATCAGCGCCCAGAACATCAGCTCGAGCGACGCGGCGCCATAGGTCATCACCACTTCGCTGATCTGCCGATTGTCCTGCGACTTACCGAAATCCCCGCTCAGCAGACCGGTGATGTACTCCCAGTACTGCGACAGAATGGGCCGGTTCAACCCGGCCGCCTCCTTGCGGACCTCGATCTGCTCCTGGGTCATCCGCCCACCCATGGCCGCACTGATCGGATCACCGGCCACGCGCATCAGGAAGAACACGACGGTGACCAGGATCCACGCGGTCACCGGGATCAGCATCAGTCGCACGCCGAGGTAGCGCAGCAGGGCGAGCTGGCGAGAATCGCCGCCGCCCTTCCGTACTCGTGGCACGCCGAAGCGCCGGGCCCGGGCCGGCGCTGGCTTCGTTTCTGGAGCAGCTATCGTCCCGGGCCCGGCTTCGCCGGATGTCACTTGCTCAGCACCGTGTAACGGAACTTGAACGACGCGTCGAGAGTCTGCTCCACTCCCTGCACGTTCTTACCCGAGACGGCGATCTGCTTGCCGGACAACAGCGGAACGATCGGCAGGTGCTTCTGCGCCAGATCGAACTGCACGTTCTTGAGGATCTCCATCCGCTTGGTCTTGTCGCGCTCGGTGATCTGGGCGATCAGCTGCGCGGTGATGGCGGGATCCTCGAAGTGCGACTGCAGGAAGTTGTTCGGACCGAAGAACGGGGTCAGGTAGTTGTCCGGGTCCGGAAAGTCCGGGAACCAGCCGAAGTGGTAGAGCGGGTAGGAATCGCGCGCCCGTTCCCGCTGGTAGCTCACCCATTCGGTGGACTGCAGGTTCACCCGGAACAGCCCGCTGGCTTCCAGCTGCGACTTGATCGAGGCGTACTCCTCGGAGCTGCTCGAACCATAGTGATCCGGGTTGTACTGCAGGTTCAGTTCGACCGGCGTCGCGACGCCCGCGTCGGCGAGGAACTTGGCGGCCTTCTCCTTGCTCGGATCGGCGCCGTAGATCTCCTTGAACGGCTCTGTCGCGCCGGGAACGCCCTGCGGCACCGACGAATACGCCGGCGTGTAGGTGTTCTTGTAGATGTTCTTGGCCAGCGCGGCCCGGTCGACCGTCGAGGCGAGCGCCTTGCGCACCGCCAGCTTCTGCTCCGGGGTGCCTCCGGGCATGGTGTTCATGTTGAACACGATGTAGCGCAGCTCGCCACCGGGGCCCTCGTGCACGGTGACCTTGCTGTCGCCGCGCAGCGACTCGATGTCGGTCGGCGTGAGCGACCGGTAGGCAACGTCGAGCGACCCGTTCTGCAGGTCGAGCTTCATGTTGTCGGTGGTCGCGTAGTACTTCGTCGAGACGGTCTTGGTCTTCGGGGTGCCGAGGATCCCGTTGTAATCCGGGTTCGCCGTGTACTCGACCAGCTTGTTCTTGTCGTAGCTCGTGATGGTGTACGGGCCGGAGTAGCCCTTGTTCTTCACCACGTCCTCGTCGGCCATCACCTTGTCCGGCGAGTACACCTTCTCGTCGACGATCGGCCCGGCCTGGGTCGGCAGGATCGCCGGGAAGGTCTGGTCGTTGGCGACCTTCAGCGTGAAGTTCACGGTGCGGTCGTCGGGGGCCTCGGTCTTCTCGAGGTTGCCGAGCAGCGAGGCGGGCCCGTTCGGGTCATTGATCTTGACCATGCGGTCGAAGGAGAACTTGACGCTCTTGGCGGTCAACGGGTTTCCGTTGGCGAACTTCAGGCCCGGCTTCATGGTGCAGCTGTACACCGTCGGGGTGGTGAACTCGCACTTCTCCGCGGCGTCCGGCTTCGGCGTCGCGTCGCCGGGGGCGAAGTTCAGTACGTACTGGTAGAACTGCGTCTCCGCGACCAGCGAGCCGTTGTCGTAGGCGGCTACCGGGTCGAGCGAGAAGATTTTGTCCGTGGTGCCGGCCAGCAGGCCGCCACCGTCACCACCATCACCGGTCCGGCCGGAACCGCAGCCTGCCAATGACGACGCAACCAGCGTCGCCAGGCCGACGGCCGCGATAGTTCGCGTCCGGGTCCGGCCCCCAGGTGTTCTAGAAACCAACATCAGGGCCCCACTTCTCGAGCGCCGCACCGCGCTGTCCTGGATCGCAGGACAGGTGCGGACGCAATGAACTTCCGATCTGACGGGCACCGTACCCACGAACCATTTCCGGCACGTTGCGTTTTCACAGAAAAAATCACCGGGTCGATAGCAGGCGTTGCAAATAGTGCACCGAGGGGGCCAGATCACCGGACGAATGTCCAGGAACGCACTGGATCGCCGGTGTGGGCGTCTCGAAGACGCCATGGCACGCAGTCGGACAAAACAGGCCGTTTACCGCGACGCGCGAAATCGACGCGCCGTGTGCGCGCTACGAAATGGGCGCGTTTCGGCGCAGCGGATGGCGGCTCGTACCAAGGCGGAAGAGACCTGCCCGAGATAGGCGGCCGGGTGTCGCAGATACCGACAACGCGGCAGCGCGAGGGGTGCAGGAAGGAGTCATCCGGCGCGGACAGACCGGCAACGGACGGACTGATTGATGACGGATGGACGCACGGGTACCCGGGGCGCTCACGCTTCGGTGTCCGCCGGCAATGGCGGCTCGAGAAGGGATGACGGCCGTCCCCGCCGAGCGATGGACACGGCTAAGGGCGCCGAGGACAGACAGGGACCACGATGGCACAGCCCGAAAACCGGGTCGCCCGAGCGCTACGGACGACTCAGCGCGCTCGCATTCGCGTTCTCGCCGAGCAGCAGCGCCTCCGGCTGCCCGGTGAGCATGCCTTCGAGCACGTTCTTGCCGATGGCCGCCTCGGTGGGCAGTGCGATCGGGTAGTTGCCGTCGAAGCAGGCACAGCACAGTCGCGAGCGGGGCTGCTCGGTGGCGGCGATCATGCCCTCGGTGGAGATGTAGCCGAGGGTGTCCGCGCCGATGGAGCGGCGCACGCCCTCCACCATCTCGTCGAAGCTGCCTTCGGCGCCGGACCCGTTGGCGATCAGTTCGGCGGGCGAGGCGAAGTCGATGCCGTAGAAGCACGGCCACTTGACCGGCGGCGAGGCGATCCGGACGTGGATCTCCAGTGCGCCCGCTTCGCGCAGCATGCGGATGAGTGCGCGCTGGGTGTTGCCGCGGACGATCGAGTCGTCCACCACGATTAGTCGCTTGCCGCGGATGACCTCGCGCAGCGGGTTGAGCTTGAGCCGGATGCCGAGCTGACGGATGGTCTGGCTCGGCTGGATGAAGGTGCGCCCGACGTAGGCGTTCTTCATCAGGCCTTGGCCGTAGGGCACGCCCGAACCCTGGGCGTAACCGACCGCGGCCGGGGTGCCGGATTCGGGCACGGGGATCACCAGATCCGCCTCGACCGGATGCTCCTTGGCGAGCAGGCGCCCGATCTCGACGCGGGTGGCGTGCACCGAGCGGCCCGAGATGGTGCTGTCCGGCCTGGCCAGGTAGACGAACTCGAAGACGCAGCCCTTGGGTTCGGGATTGGCGAAGCGCATCGAGCGCACGCCGTCGGCGTCGATCGCCAGCAGTTCGCCGGGCTCGATCTCCCGGACGAACGCCGCGCCGACGATGTCGAGTGCTGCGGTTTCGCTGGCAACGACCCAGCCACGGTCCAGCCTGCCGAGGCACAGCGGCCGGACGCCGTGCGGGTCACGCGCGGCGTAGAGGGTGTGCTCGTCCATGAAGGTCAGGCAGAACGCGCCCTTCAGTGTCGGAAGCAGCTCCATCGCCGCCTGCTCGATGCTGGAGTCGGCGGAGGCGTGCGCCAGCAGCGCGGTGATCACATCGGAGTCCGACGTCGCGGCGATCGGCTGCGGGCGGCCGTTGGCCACCGTCGCACCGATGAGCCCGAGTTCCCTTGCCCGGCCTGCCAATTCGGCGGTGTTGACGAGATTGCCGTTGTGGCCCAAGGCAAGTCCGGAACCCACCGAGGTGGTCCGGAAGATCGGCTGGGCATTTTCCCAGGTCACGCCGCCGGTGGTGGAGTAGCGGCAGTGCCCGACGGCGATGTGGCCAGGCATGGCGGCCAGCGTCTGCTCGTCGAACACCTGGCTGACCAAGCCGAGATCCTTGAAGACCAAGATCTGCGAACCGTCGGATACCGCGATGCCCGCCGCCTCCTGCCCGCGGTGTTGCAGCGCGTACAAGCCGTAGTACGTGAGCTTCGCCACGTCCTCGCTCGGCGCCCAGACTCCGAACACACCACACTCTTCGCGTGGCTCGTTCTCGTCCTGATCGGGGGTGGCGGAAGTAGCGTCAACCGGCAGTTCGGCGTTGGTCACCGTTTGCTCCCTGTTCGGGCGGGCTGGGGGCACGTTTCATTCTACGGGTGAAACTCCGATCGCGATCACCGCCACCGCATACCAGTAGCAATCCGGCGTGGCGCTGCGGCCGGGGAATCCGGCGACGGTAGCTGTTACGGTGCGATCCGTGACGACTACCGACAGCGCGGATTCAGGCAGCGGGGCGGGATCGAACACCGGGGGCACCACGCCGCAGCGCAGGCCATGGGCGCGGCTGGTGCTGTTCCCCATCGGCGTGCTGACGCTGCTGACGGCGTTGCTCGGCATCATGTATCTGGATTACGTCGTCGATCCGGAGAAGAATCTGCACGATTTCCCCATCGCCCTGGTGAACCAGGATGTGGGCGATGTCATCAAAAAAGCCGACAGTCAGCAGCAGGTGAATTTCGGCAACCAGATCACCGAGGCGCTGGAGAAAGGCGTGCCCGCCGACAAGGTCGACCTGCGGGTGATCAGCATCAGCGAGGCCGAGCGGCAGATGCAGTCCGGCGAGGTCTACGGCGCGCTGGTCATCCCGAGCGATTTCAGCAAGCGCCTCGGCATCCTCGGTGTCGGCAGCGTGATCCCCGGTGACATGGAACGCCCGATCATCACCCTGCAGACCAACCCGCGCACGGGTGCGTTCGGCACCCAGATCGTGCTGCGGGTGGGCAATCAAGCGCTGACCGAGGTGAACAAGCAGGTCGGCAAGCAGCTCACCGATCAGGTGACCGAGCAGCTGAAGCCGCAGGCCGGCGCGCCGCCCGCGCCCGAGCTGTCCGGCGCGGCCAGGGTCGCGCTCGCCGATCCGGTGAAAGTGGTTGTCCAGCAGTACCATCCGCTGCCCGACGGCACCGGCCAAGGGTTGAGCGCGTTCTTCTACGCACTGCTGTTGCTGCTCGCCGGGGTGGTCGGCGCGATGGTCATCCACACCATGATCGACGCCCAGCTCGGCTTCATCCCCACCGAGTACGGGCCGTGGTACGTGCACTATCCGCCGACGCCCATCTCCCGCTTCCGCACCCTGCTGATCAAGTGGGGCGTGATGGTGGTGACCGCGAACATCGTCTCGGCGGTCTTCCTGATCGTCGGCAAGATCCTGGACATGCCGATCGATCATCCGCTCGCGCTGTTCCTCTACAGCGCGCTCGCCATGATCGCCGTCGGCGTCACCGGCCTGTCCACGCTGGCCGCGATCGGCTCGGCGGGCCTGCTGGTGAACCTGATCCTGTTCATCATCCTCGGCCTGCCCTCCTCCGGCGGCACCGTCCCGATCGAGGCGACGCCGCAGTACTTCGGCTGGCTGGCCTCCTTCGAACCGATGCACCAGGTGTTCCTCGGCATCCGCGCCATCCTCTACTTCGACGCCAACTTCGAGTCGGGCCTGGCCCGCGGCGTCTGGATGGCCGTGGCCGGCCTCGCGATCGGCTTGGCCTTCGGCGCCGTCATCACCCGCTTCTACGACCGCAAAGGCCTGCACCGCAGCAACCGCGTCGCCGCCTGATCAGGTCGGATCCGCACTCGCTCGCGGGATCCGCACTCGCTGCGGACCCCTGGAGCGGGTGCGATCCCGCCGAAAAAGTGCGGCGATCAGTCGTCGGCCAGGCGGGCGATCGGAAGCCAGCGGGCGACTTCGGTCGCGCGACTGCCCGAGGCGGTGAGGGCGCCGGAGTCGAGGGCGGTTGCGAAGTCCAGCAGGCCGGTGGCCAGCAGGAGCCAGGTGCGCGGGTCGGTTTCGACCACGTTCGGCGGGGTGCCTCTGGTGTGCCGCGGGCCCTCGATGCACTGCACCGCGACGAACGGCGGGACCCGCACCTCCACCGAGTGCCCGGGGGCCGCGGCCGCCAGGGTGCGCGCGGTCGTGCGGACCGCCGCCGCGAGTTCGGTGCGCGCGGGCGCGTCCAGCGAGTCGTCCCGCAGCCACGCACGCACCGCATCCACCGCCGACCGCAGCTCGGCCGGACTCACCGATTGTCGAGCCACGTACCCGAGATTACCGGTCGAGTCCGCGGCGGATGGCGCGCTCCACCGGCGAGTACGCGCCGTCCGGCCGCTCGAGTACGCAGGGGCCGCGCGACAGCAACGGCGGCTGGGCCAGGAAACGCGCCGACGTACCCCGATGTCGTTGCGCGGCATGCACCAGGAACGGGTGGCAGAGGTAGACGTCGCCGGCCCGGCCGGTGGCCACCGCCTCGGGTAGGTCGGCGGTCGCCTGCGCATACGGGAACTGAGCCAGGTCCGCACCCACCTCCCCAAACGGTGCCAGCAGCGCGGGCACCCGCAGATGCGACCCGACCCGGATGCGGGTCGGCGCGTCGGCGACGCCGATGTCGGAGAACAGGAACAGCATCAGCAGGGCGCGGCCTTGCGACCACAGATTCACCCGCCAGGTGAAGTAGTCGGCCGGATCGTCACCGGGGAAGCTGACGTCGATATGCCAGCCGTCGTCACCGGGCGGCCCGCCGACCGGAAAGCGAACCGGGAAGGTGCCGAGGCTGTTTCGCGGCAACCAGCGGCCTTGGCCGACGAGCTGATCGAACGCTTCGGTCAAGGCGGGTGCCGTGGCGGCGCGCGCGAAAGGTTCGTCGGCGAAGTCGCCGAGTCGAATCACCGGCTGCGTCCAGGTCGAGCGGTCCTCGGGGTCGCAGCCGGTCGCGCGCCACAGAATCGCCCGGCCCGCCGCCGCGACCTCGCTCGGAAACGCCTGCTCCAGTTTGACGAAGCCATCGGCGATAAAGGATTCGATCTGCGTGTCGTCGAGCATGAGGTCCTTTCGTCGCCCCAACGATGACCGAGAGCGGGCCGGTATCGCCACCGAATTTTGTCCTGGTGCCGCAGCATCGGACCCGGTCACCGTCGACCGCGCAGACCAGGCAAAACGTGGAAACGCTTGCGCGGCTGAGCCACTCGCTTCTACAGTAAGTAAGTAGTTACTTACAGGAGTGCGAATGGCTGACTCGACGCGGGAACGGGTCATGGCGGCGGCGCTGCGGCTGTTCGGGGAGCAGGGTTTCGCCCGGACCACCGTGACGCAGATCGAGCGGGCGGCGGGACTCTCGGGTGGGTCCGGGGCGATGTACCGGCATTTCCGGTCCAAGGACGAGTTGCTGGTCGAAGCGGTGCGGTCGCGGCTGACCGAGCGGGGCGAATGGGCGTCCTTCCTGGACCCGGATTTCTCCGTGCTGGCCTGGCTCGATTCGCTGGAGCCGCAGGGCTCGACGGTCGACAAGCTGACCCTGCTGTTCCGGATCGGCCTGGCCAGGCTCGAACACGACCGCGATGTGAACCGAATCCTGATGCGCGACAACTCGATCGGGACCGACGTACTCGAGGTATTCCGCCGCGAGGAGTACCTGGTCTTCGTCTCGGCGGTGCTGCGCGGACTGCGCGAGCTCACCGATCCGCAACGGCAGAACCAGGATTGGGAGGCCGCCGCCGCGGTACTCGTCGGCGCGGTCGCGCACTACTGGCTGATCAGTGACACCTTCGGCGGCGACCACCCCACCGCGGTCGACCCGGACCGCTATCTACGCTCCATCGCCGAGATGGTCGTCGCCCGACTGGGGTGGACCGGCACACAGGGAGAGGGAACAGCATGAAAACACCCGTCACGGTGATCGGCGGCGGCCTGGCCGGCCTGACCGCGGCCATCACACTGGCCGAGGCAGGCGCGGCCGTGCGCCTGTACGAGGCACACCACACCCTCGGCGGCCGCGGCCGGGCCACCGCGCCGCCGTATGTCGCCCACGACGGCGCGCATGTCTTCTACGCCGACGGCCCGCACTACACCTGGCTGAAGGAACACGGCTTCGTCAGCGATCTCGGGTGGCCCGGCCCCGGTGACCTGGCGCGGGCGGGTTTCCGGGTCGACGGCCGGGTGCGCGCGGTGCCGCCGATCGGGATGCTGCGCGCCCAGGCCCGCGGCAGGCTGCGGGCGCCGGTCGATCAGGACTTCCGGTCCTGGGCCGCGGCCCGCTGGGGCGAGGTCACCGCCGAGCAACTGGCCAACGCGATCAGCGTGGTGACCTACGACGCCGACACCGGCCGACTGTCCGCGGCCTTCGTGTGGGAGCTGTTCCAGCGCGTCTTCGGGCCGAACATTCCCGCGGTGCGCTGGGTACGCGGCGGCTGGCAACGCGTCATCGGCCGAATGGCCGAGCGCGCAACCGAACTCGGTGTCGTCATCGAGACCGACACGCGGGTCGACCAGCTGCCGACCGACGGGCCGGTGCTGGTGGCCACCGAGTTGAGCTCCGCCAGAATGCTGCTCGGCGACGACAGCCTCCAGTGGACCAGCGGCCAGTGCGCCCTGCTCGACATCGCCGTCACCGCGTCGCGCGGCGACCGGACCCTGGTGTTCGATCTGGACGAGGGCGGGTTCCACGAGAGCTACACCATGCAGGACGACACCATCGCGCCGCCGGGTGAATCGCTGTTCCAACTCCAAATGCCCACCCGCACCGGCGAATCCCCCGGCGACACGCAACTTCGGCTCGGCCGGTTCGCCGACACCGTGCTGCCCGGTTGGCGTGACCGCAGCACATTCCACCGCACCGGCGCCGCGAAGGGCCGCACCGGCGCACTCGACCTGCCCGGTCAGACCTGGCGCGACCGGCCCGCCATCGACCGAGGCAACGACGTCTACCTGATCGGTGACCAAGTCGCCGCCCCTGGGATGCGTGGCGAGATCGCGATCAACAGCGCGCTGCAAGCGGCCCGCCGAGCAGCGATATCGGTCACGAAGACCGGAGCTTGACCCCCGGTTCATGACGAAAGGGCCGGGTTATGGCCCGGCCCTTCGGTTTCGGATCGATCAGCCGACGGACTGCTTCGGGGTGGCGCGCATACCGACATAGCAGACCTCGGTGCCGTCGGCGAGGGTGGCGAAGACGACGGGCATGTAGTCCTCGCTGAACGACGGGCCCGCACCGGAGGCGGCGAACACCGCGTCGGCGACCGGGGTGAGCTCCATGCTCAGCGGCGGGGACATGTCCTTCATCTCGTCCACGAATTCGTAGCGCATGTGTGCGGAGCCGTCGTCGCGCTTGCTGACGGTGACGACAACGCCTGCGCGGCGGTAGGTGCCGACGAACGGTGCGATGTCCACCTGCACCGGCGGGTCCGCGGGTGCGAAGGGCTCCGGCATCCGCACGCCGGCCAGCTCGGCGAGCAGTTCCCGGAACAGCGCGGCGTAAAGCTGGCGTGCGCCACCACCATTGGTGAGCAGGGCCACGGCGACACCCGCCGCGGGGATGGCTCGCAGGTACGCGTACTGGCCGATCGCGGCGCCGTCGTGACCGAAGCCCTTGATGCCGTCCCAGTCGTACAGGGTCCAGCCCAGGCCCCAGCCGTCCGCGCTGACGGTCCACTTGTCCGGCACGTCGACCTCCCGCTGCCGCATCGCCGCAACGATCTCCGGCGACAGCACCACGGTGCCGTCGGCGGCGCGCCCACCCTCTAGGTGCATCCTGGCGAACCGCACCATGTCACCCGCGGAGCTGATGACCCGTGCCGCTGGCGCGACCGAGCGCGGCATGATGTCCCACTGCGGCGCCGGATCCGGGTACCGCCCCGGCTCGCCGAGGTGGCTCATCGCGACGCGGAACCGCAGCGCCTGCTCCGGCAAGGTCATCAGCTGGTCCAGGCCGAGCGGGGCGGCGAGCAGCTCCTGCACGGCCTCGTCGAAGGTCTTGCCGGTCAGCACCTCGATCACCCGGCCGAGCACCACGAAACCGAGTCCACCGTAGGACGTCCCCGCCCCCGGCTTGCAGTCGAGTGCCACTTCCCTTGCGGCCCTGACATATTCGGCCAGGCAGTTGTCGCCGCGGCCGCCGTCGTAGTTGAAGTCGTTGGTCACGCCGCCGGTGTGGCTGAGCAACTGCCGCACCGTGATGACCTCGGTGGCTTCCGCGTCGGGAGTGGCGAACTCCGGCAGCACGTCGACGACGGGCGCGTCGAGGTCGAGCCTGCCCTGGTCGACCAGGCGCATGATCATCGTGGCGGTGTAGACCTTGGCGATCGAGCCGCACAGGAACACCGAGTCGGGCGTGACCTGCACACCCGTACCGCGATGCAGGACGCCACTGGCGAGTTCGTAGATTTCGCCGTCGACCAGGATCGCCAGCGCGGCACCCGGCACGTGGTGGGTGGCCCGGAGTTCGTCGAGCCGCCGCTGCCAGCGCGCAACGGAGAAGTCCCGCCCGGTCGAGTCGGTGCTGCCCCAGTCCCCCTGCGTCTTCCAGTCACCCTCGGCGCCCCAGCTCACGGTGTTCGACATTGTGTTCTCCTGCTCTGCATCCAGTCGGCATGTACGCCGCTCTCCTGTTGCGAACACTGTACGCATAGCGGAACATTGTTCGCAAGTGCGCATGACGTTCCTACCTTGTACGCAACCAGACGCAGCGATGTCGGGTGGCGGTGCGAAACGAGCTAACGAACGTCGGCAGCGGCCCGAAGAGCGGCTTGCCACTGCCCCCAGGACATGTTGAGCCGGTTTACTTTTCGGCTGTGCCGAGCAGCCGTGCCAGGCGCGGCGCGACAGCGCCACCCGCATTGGTGGCCAGGTGCAGCATGGCCGGAGCCGTGACGCTTCCGGTGCGGCGGCGCAGCCAGCCGAGCGCGAAACCACCCGCAGCCGTGGCGGCCACGGCAACCGGGACACTGTCGCCTGCGGCACGGGCCGGGTGCACGTGCCAGAGTCCGAAGGTCGACGCACCGAGCACCGATCCGGCGCGGACACCGAAGACGTTGTCCAGCAACGGTTCCAGGGTGGCCCTGAAGATCATCTCTTCGCCGTAGACGGTGCCGATCGGGATATGCACCATGATCCATTCGGCGGTGCCTACCTCCGGCCCGCGATCAATGAACTCGCGCAGCCCTTTCCGCACCGATGGAATCGCCAGGGCTACCCCGTAACCGGCGGCGACCAGCGCGGCGGACACGGCTCCGTATCGAAAGCCTCTCGCCGAGCACCACTTCGGCTCGCCACGGAACGCGACGGCGTAGGCGGTGGCGAATCCGGCATTGGCCACGGTCCGGCCGCGCACGCCGAGCTCGAGTCCGGGCAGCACCCAGTTGCTCCACGCCAGCGGAATGCCCATAGCGACAATAGTTTCCGTAACTCTACTCACTTGATCTTCCGCTCGAAGTCCTCGGTGGCCTCGATCTCGGCCCTGATCCGGTCGGACATGCCCGCGTTCCAGTCCGGCGGTGCGGCGACGGCCGCCCACCCGTCGAGCACCAGGCTGCCGTAGCGATGCCCGTGACCGTCGGTGACGGCCTGCGCATTGGTGAGGTCGGCGGCGACCTGCCAGAAGGTGACGAACGGCCACCAGCGCATCTGCGAGGAGACGTCCGCGCCGCGCGGCTCGGACAGCCAATCCGGTTGGGAGAAGATCAGATCCGTGGACCACCAGACGATCGGGTCCGAAGCGTGCTGTAGGTAGGCGATCCGGGGTGGCCGCCACTCGGTGGACGGTCGGGCGAGATCGGCGCTGTCGGAGGCGAATCGCACCACCAGCCCGTCGGCGTACACCGGCTGGACCTCCCGCGAGCCGGGATCGCGCCGCGAAACGAACTGCCGCCATAGCCGATTCGAGTTCGGCGGGCCCACCCACAGCGCGCCGTCCACCTTCGTCCGCAGATCGGCCAGCCCGTCGAAGGCCGCTTCGGAGCCCTGCGAGCCCAGGCTCTCCCCGTACACCAGCAGCTTGGGGCGCTGCTCCCGCGGCCGCGCACTCCAGTGCCGGTAGATCGCGTCGAACATGGCCCGGCCCGCGGTCATCGCCTTGCCCCGGTCCGCGAGGAACGACAGCACGCTGGGCAGATACGAATACTGCGAGGCGACGATGGCGCTGTCCCCGCCGTACATGTACTCGATCGCGCCCGCCGCCATGGCGTTCACCCAGCCGGTGCCGGTGGTCGTCATCACCACGAGCACCTTCCGATCGAACGCGCCGGTGCGCTCGAGCTCCGCGGCGGCCAGCTCCGCCGGATCCTCGTTCGCCTTGGCCGATTCCAGCCCCACGTAGGCCCGGATCGGCTCGCGGGCCGGCTTGCCGGTCACCTCGCCGATCTTGCTCGCGGTCGGCCCGTGCGATACGAACCATCGCCCCTCGTATCCGAGGGTCTCCCATTTCGCCAGCGAGGCCGGGCTGCCCGAGCGCTCGGGCTGCACCGGCTGGATCGCGTTCGCGGAGGTGTGATCGTTGCGCACGCTGAACGCGGAGTTCGCCACGGCGAAGAACGCGCGCGAGGCCACACCGTTGAAGATGGTGACGGCCAGCAGGACGAGCACGAGGAACCCGGCGGCGGGCGCGAGCTCGCGCGGCACCCGCACCCACTGGTTGAGCAGGCGGGCGAAGAATCGGATGATCTCGCGCACCGTCCGATACACCGAGACCACCGCGACGCCGACCGCCAGACTCAGCAGACCGGTGCGCAGATAAGCGGGCGTCGTGGTGCCTTCCATGCCCATCAACGCGGTGATCTCGCGCTGCCAGCGCGCCGATTGGACCAGCATGAGTGCCGCGCTCAGCGCGGCGGTGAACAAGATCGCGGACTTCACCGCGTAGCGCACCCACGTCGGTGGTGGCGGGATCCTGGTCAGCCGCGGCCGCACCCACAGCCGGAACAGCCACTCCAGCACACAGCCGACGCCGTACCCGAGCGCGGCGTTGATTCCGCTGATCAGACCCTGGAACAGCCAGTCGCGCGGTAGCAGCGACGGCGTCACCGACAGGGCGAAGAACACCGTGGCAACGACGAGCCCGGCATAGTTCAGATCGATGATGTCTTCCGCACGCCGCACGATGACGACGCTGCGCGCACGCAGCTTCGTCATGGTGGAGGCGGGCACGAGCACGGGACTCAGCGCGCGCGGAGTTCGGCCGCGGGCGGGTCCGTTGCGATCATCACCGCAACAGTATGGCGGGCGACGCACAAATATTTCTGACACGGTAGGCCGACGCGGTGTTGCAGCCCGGCGGCCTGGCCCACCCCGGCTACGAAGGTGGGGTGCGCGACGCGACGCCGTGCGCCGGGTTCGAGTGTCACGCCGACGATCGGCAACTACCCAGACCGCTCGAGTAGTTGTACACGGTTGCGCGCGTGCGCGTGTCGGCAGACTTCTCGGCTATGAGCACTCCCAACGCACAGTCGAAGACCACCTCGGCCTTCATCGCGCAGGCCGCGATCGCGTTCGGTGTCAGCTTTCTCGGGGCGGGCATCGGAATCTGTTATCTCCCACTGGACATGTGGCAGCGCGGCTTCCTCGCGATGTCGCTGCTGTTCCTGGTGACCAGCACCTTCACCTTGGCGAAGGTGGTGCGTGACCAGCACGAGGCCGCGACCGTACACGGTCGCATCGATCAGGCACGGTTGGAAAAGCTGCTCGCAGAGCACGATCCGTTCAACACCGTGACCTGACGACGCGCCTGGGCGGGCCTTGTGCACGAGGGGTCCCGGCCCGCCCAGGTCCGCGTTTTACTTCAGCGAGCGTTCGCGAACCGCCGACGCTTCCAAGTAGTTTCGGATCCGATCCGAGAGCTCCGCCGACCAGTCCGGCGGCTCGGCGAGCGCGGCCCAGGCATCGAGCACCAGCGTGCCGTAGCGATGCCCGTGCCCGTCGTTGACGCCCTGCGCGTTCGGCAGATCCGCGGCCACCTGCCAGAAGGTGACGATCGGATACCACGCCATGGTCGGCGACACGTCCGAGCCGCGCGGCTCGCGCAGCCAATCCGGTTCGGTGAACAGCAGATCCGGCGACCACCAGACCACCGGGTCGGAGGCGTGTTGCAGGTAGGCGATGCGCGGGGTGAGCCAGGTGCTCGACGGCCGCCACAGGTCGCCGCGGCCGTCGGCGAACCGCACCACCAGACCGTCGGCGTAAGTAGGCAACACCTCGGGCGAGCCCGGATCGCGGCGGGCCACGAACTCGCTCCACAACCGGTTCGAGTTGGGCGGTCCGACCCACAGCACCCCGTCGGACTTGGTCCGCAGGTCGGACAGGCCGGTGAACGCGCCCTCCGAGCCCTGCGAGCCGAGGCTCTCTCCGTAGACGAGCAGTTTCGGACGGGCGTTCGCCGGACGCGCCGACCAGTGCTCATACACCTTGTCGAACACCAGCTTTCCCATCCGCGTCGCCTTCTCCTTGTCCGAGAGGAACGACAGCACGCTGGGCAGATACGAGTACTGGGTGGCGACGATCGCGGTGTCGCCGCCGTACATCAGCTCGACGGATTCGGCGCTGGTCGAGTCGACCCAGCCGGTGCCCGTCGTGGTCACCACGACCAGCGCTTTGCGGTCGAAGGCACCGGTGCGCTCCAGCTCGGCGGCGGCCAACTCGGCCTGCGCCGCAGGCCCGTCCGCCGATTCCAAGCCGGTGTACACCCGGATGGGTTCGCGCGCGGGTTTGCCGGTGACCCTGGCGATGTCGTCGGCGCTCGGCACATAGGAGACGAACCAGCGACCCTCCGAGCCGAGGGTCTCCCACTTGGCCAGCGAGCTCGGACTGCCGGACCGTTCCGGCAGCTGCGGCTGGGCGGCGTTGGGCGAGGTGTGGCTGTTGCGCACGCTGAACGCCGAGTTGGCCGCCGCGAAAAAGGCTTTGGCGAGCACGCCGTTGAACAGCGTGACGGCGAGGATGGTGACGATCAGCGCGCCGATCGGCAACGCGAACTGGCGCGGGATGTGCACCCGCGCGGTCAACTCACCCGCCACCCACCTGATCAGCCATCGGACGGCGCGGAACACCCCGATCACGAGCGCGATCACGGCGGCGCTCAGCGCGCCGGTCCGCAGGAATCCGGTGGTGGTGATGTCGTCCATGCCCATCAGCGCGGTGATCTCGCGCTGCCACCGGGCCGACTGCACCAGCATCACGATCGCGACGACCACGCAGCCGAGCAGCACCGCCAGCTTGATCGCACCGGGCAACCAGGTGGGCAGATCCGCCAATACCTTTGTCACGGAAGCGGGTAGCCGCACCCGCGGCCGAATCCACCTGCGGTACGCCCACTCCAGCAGGCACCCGACGCCGTAGCCGATGGCCGCGTTGACCCCGCCGATCAGCCCTTCGAACAGCCAATCCCGCGGCAGCAGCGACGGTGTCAGCGACAGCGCGAAGAACAGCGTGGCAACGACGACCCCGAACAGCGAGAAGGACAACTGATCTCGCACGAACATGGGTAATTCGCCGGGTACCAGCTGACCCAGCCGAATCCCAACCGCCGGACGCCGACGCTCCTCGCCCCGCACCTAGGCCTGGCCTGAATACTCGGAGAGGCGGGGGAGCATCAGATGGCGCTTGCTCCGAACAACTTCGGCAGCGTGCCCTCGTGCGCGGCCCGCAGCTCGTCCATGGGGACGGTGAACTGTCCTTGCACCTCAACCGAGTCCGCGCCCTGGTCGACCACACCGATGCGCACCCACGGCAGTTCGCGGGCGGTGCACATCTTGGTGAACCGGGTCTCCTCCGAGCGCGGCACCGCGACGAGCACACGGCCCGCCGACTCGGAGAACAGCGTCACGAACGGATCGGCATCCTCGGGAAGCAGGATGCGGCAACCGGTTTCACCCGCCAGCGCGGCCTCGACGACGGTCTGGATGAGCCCACCCTCCGAAAGGTCGTGCGCGGCACTGATCATGCCGTCGCGCGAACCCGCGGTGAGCACCTCGGCCAGCAACTGCTCGCGGGCGAAATCTACCTTGGGCGGCACGCCGCCCAGGTGGTCGTGCACGACCTGGGACCAGATGGAGCCGCCGAATTCGTCGCGGGTCTCGCCGAGCAGGATCAGCGTCTCCCCCGGCTCCAGGCCGAGCCCGGTCGGAATGCGCCGGTGCACGTCGTCGATCACGCCGAGCACGCCGACCACCGGGGTCGGCAGGATGGCGGTCTGCCCGGTCTGGTTGTAGAAGCTCACGTTGCCGCCGGTGACCGGAATGCCGAGCGCCACACAGCCGTCCGCGAGACCGCGGACGGCCTGCTGGAACTGCCACATCACGCCGGGATCCTCCGGCGAGCCGAAGTTGAGACAGTTGGTGACGGCCTTCGGGGTGGCGCCGGTGGTGGCGACATTGCGGTAGGCCTCGGCCAGCGCGAGCTGCGCGCCCGTGTAGGGGTCCAGCTTGGTGTAGCGCCCGGACGCGTCGGTGGCCAGCGCGATACCGCGGCCGGTCTGCTCGTCGATCCGGATGACGCCTGCGTCGGCGTGCTCGGCGAGCACCGTGTTGCCGCGCACGTACCGGTCGTACTGCTCGGTGATCCACTTGCGGCTGCACAGCTGCGGGCTGGCCAGCATCCGCAGCAGCGTCGCGCGCAGTTCGTCGCCGGTCTTCGGACGGGTCAGCTTGTCGGTGCTGTCGGCGATCAGCGCGTCCTGCTCGTCCGGGCGCCGCACCGGGCGCTCGTAGACCGGGCCCTCGTGCGCGACGGTGCGCGGCGGCACGTCCACCACGGTCTCGCCGTGCCAGGTGACGACGAGCCGGTCACCGTCGGTGACCTCGCCGATCACCGTGGCCAGGGTGTCCCACTTGCGGCACACCGCCATGAACGCATCCACGTTCTCGGGGGTGACCACCGCGCACATGCGCTCCTGCGATTCGCTGGAGAGCACCTCGGCCGGGGTCATCCCGGTGGCCCGCATCGGCACCCGGTCCAGCTCGATGCGCATGCCGCCGTCACCGGCGGCCGCCAGTTCGGAGGTGGCACAGGACAGTCCGGCACCGCCGAGGTCCTGGATGCCGACCACCAGCTTGGCCGCGTACAACTCGAGACAGCACTCGATGAGCACCTTCTCGGTGAACGGATCGCCGACCTGGACGCTGGGCAGCTTCTTGCGGCCGGTACCCGACTCGTCACCGGAGAAGGTGTCCGAGGCGAGCACGGAGACACCGCCGATGCCGTCGAGGCCGGTGCGCGCGCCGAACAGAATGATCTTGTTGCCGGTGCCGGAGGCGAAGGCCAGGTGCAGGTCCTCGACCCGCATCACGCCAGCGCACAGCGCGTTCACCAGCGGATTGCCCTGGTAGGACGGGTCGAACACGGTCTCGCCGCCGACATTGGGCAGGCCGAGCGAGTTGCCGTAGCCACCGACGCCGCGCACCACACCGTCGACCACGCGCCGGGTGTCGGCCGCGTCCGCCGCGCCGAAGCGCAGCTGATCCATCACCGCGATCGGGCGCGCGCCCATCGCCATGATGTCGCGCACGATGCCGCCGACGCCGGTCGCCGCGCCCTGATACGGCTCGACATAGGACGGGTGGTTGTGGCTCTCGACCTTGAAGGTGACGGCCCAGCCGTCGCCGACGTCGACGACGCCCGCGTTCTCGCCGATGCCCGCGAGCATCGAGGCCCGCATCTGCTCGGTGGTGGTCTCGCCGAAATAGCGCAGATGCACCTTCGACGACTTGTAGGAGCAGTGCTCGCTCCACATCACCGAGTACATCGCCAGTTCGGCGTCGGTCGGCCGACGGCCGAGGATTTCCTTGATGCGCGCGTACTCGTCGTCCTTCAAACCCAGCTCTTTATAGGGTTGCGGCACGTCAGGAGTTGCTGCGGCTGCGCTGACGGTGTCGACCTGCGAAGTCACGGTGTGCAGCGTCCTTTCGACATGATCGGGCGCGCTGCGCGGTTACGCTGCGCTACCTCCTCCGCGCTTGACCCGACCATGTCAGGGGACCTTTCGGGCCGGGAGCGCGAAGCTGGGGATTCGCCTGGAAGTTTAGCCGTGACCGTCGGCGGGCACCGGGCCGCATGGGCCCCACGCCCGGTTCGCCGGATTCCTGTGCGCCAGGTCACAGGTCGTCGGCGCCACCGTGCGCGCCGACGAGGGTCACACACCGGCCACGGATACGCTGGGGCCCGTGAACGAACGATCGGGGGTTGCGGATTCCGCTGAGCCGGTTGCCTCGAACAACCCGAACGCCACCTCGACGGCGCGCGTGCCTTTGTCGCGTGCGCAGCTGCGCTGGCTGCTGATCGCGGTCGGCCTTTTCGCCGCGTCGTCGGCGCTGTCGCTCGTGGTGCACTGGTGGTCCGGCTACATCGATCTGCAGGTGTACCGCAACGGTGCCAGGGTCTGGCTCGACGACGGCGAGCTGTACGGGCCGATGCCGCCGGTCGCCGGTATCGGCCTGCCGTTCACCTATCCCCCGCTGGCCGCGCTGTTCTTCGCCCCGCTGGCGCTGCTGCCGCTGCCGGTGGCCGAGGTGCTCGTCCTGGTGACGTCGCTGGCGAGCCTCGCCGTCACGCTGCGGGTGGTGCTCGCGCGGATCCGGCCCGAGCTGTCCCGAATCACCGCCTGGACGCTCGTCATCGGCGCGGTGGCCCTGCTGCAGACGTTCGAGCCGCTGCGCCAGACCTTCGGCTTCGGCCAGATCAACCTGGTGCTGATGGCCGCGATCACGCTGGATTGCCTGGTGCGCAAGCCATTCTGGCCGCGCGGCATGCTCATCGGCATCGCGGTGTCGGTGAAGCTGATCCCCGGCGGATACCTGCTGTACTTCCTGCTGCGCAAGGACTGGAAGGCGGCGGGCACGCTGGTCGTCTCCGCGATCGGGGCGGTCGGGCTGGGTTTCCTGCTGTTCCCGAGTGATTCGGCCGAGTACTGGTTCCACACGCTCGCCGACACCGGCCGGATCGGCCCGCCGTATTTCGCCGGCAACCAATCGATCAAGGGCATGGTGTTCCGGCTCGGCGTCGCCGACTCGGTGGCCACGCTGCTGTGGATCACCCTGTCATTGGTGGCGGTCGTGCTGGCCGCGGTCTGGATGCGCAGGCTGATCGACACCGGCGCGACCGTCGCCGCACTGATGGTGAATGCCGCGGTGGTACTACTGGTTTCGCCGGTCTCCTGGTCGCACCACTGGGTGTGGATCGCGCCCGCACTGGTGGTGACCGCGGACGCGATCGCGCGCGGCAGCGGCGACGGATCCGCGCGCGGCACCTGGAACACCCGCAGCCCGCTGTTCCTCGGTTCCGTCGGCGCCATGAGCGTCATGTTCCTCATCGGACCGCAGTGGCTGCTGCCGCACTCCCAAGACAAAGAACTCGGCTGGGCCTGGTGGCAGCAGCTCATCGGCAGCAGTTACGTGCTCGCCACCCTCGCGGTGTTCGTCGTCGCGGTGGCGGCCTATCACCCGGTGACGGCGGGTGTCAGGAAGGCGGCCAGCGCCGCGGCGTAGGCCGGAACGTCGGCGGCGCCCATTATTTCGCGCGCCGAATGCATCGCCAGCTGGGCCGCGCCGACGTCGACCGTCGTCATGCCGGTGCCCGCCGCCGTCATCGGGCCGATGGTCGATCCGCACGGCAGATCGGCGCGATGCACGTAGCGCTGCAACGGAACTCCCGCCTGCTCACAGGCCAGCGCGAACGCGCCCGCGCCCGCCGCGTCGGTGGCGTAGCGCAGGTTCTGGTTGACCTTGAGCACCGGTCCGCCGTT
This sequence comes from Nocardia sp. NPDC052316, assembly GCF_044547795.1. NCBI lineage: Bacteria > Bacillati > Actinomycetota > Actinomycetes > Mycobacteriales > Nocardiaceae > Nocardia > Nocardia sp. NPDC052316. The sequence goes on along the minus strand of NZ_JBIUBB010000006.1, from coordinate 160,427 downwards.
CACCTGGATGCGGTGCGCGGGCTCGTGCCGCTCCGGGTAGTTGGGGTGCGTCGCATGGGCCATATCGCCGGAGGCGCAGACCGAACCGGCCAGGGCGGCGAAGAATTCGCCGCGATCGCCGCCGCGGGACAGCACGATCCGCTCCAGCACCGTCGGCAGCAGATCGGACTGCGCGCCGCGATCGGACTGGCTGCCGACCTCCTCGTGGTCGAAGGTGGCGAACACGGGGATGGCCGCGCCCGGCTCGGCGGCCGCGGCGAGGAAGGCCTGCAGGCCCGCGTAGCAGGTGCCCTGATTGTCCAGCCGGGGCGCGCTGACCAGATCTTGGTCGCGGCCGACGAGCCGGCTCGGGGCCAGGTCGTGGGTCATCAGTTCCCAGCCGAGCAGCGCGTCCGGGTCGAGGCCGGCCTGCTCCGCGACGAACGCGAGGAAGGACCGCGGTTCGTGACCGACACCCCACACCGCGTTCACGTGCCGCTGCGGGTCGAGCGTGACGCCCTTGCGGTCGTCGGAGAGATGGATGGCAAGCTGGGGCACCCGCAGGATCGGTTCATCGATGCGAACCAGCTGCTCGCGCACGGTGTTTCCGTCCCGCACGCTGAGCCGCCCGGACAGGCCGAGCTCGCGATCCAGCCAGGAATTGAGCCAGGCGCCGCCGTAGGGTTCGAGGCCGACCAGCTGCCAGCCCGCCGACGTCAGATCGGGGTGCTGCTTGACCCGCAGGTTCGGACTGTCGGTGTGCGCGCCGACCACTCGGAACGGTGTCACCCCGGTGGCGTCCGCCGTCGCCCACGCGATCAGCGAGCCGCCGCGCACCACGTAATGCTTGCTCGGGCCGTCCGCGGGCCACGGCGCCGACTCGTCCAGCCGGGTGAAGCCGTTGGCGTCCAGCTCCTCGGCCACCGTCGCGCAGACGTGGAAGGGCGAGGGCGACGCGTCGATGAACGCGCACAATCCGGTGGCCGTAGCGGCGGTCGTGGAAACGGGCATGTTCGCGATCTTAGGGGGCACCGCCGGATCAGCTGGTGCGGACTTTCAAGCCGGGATGGTCGCGCAGCACCGTGCTCAGCGGCTGACCGAGCAGCACCGGGAGGTGACCACAGGTGCCGTCGAACGGTGTGGCGGTGGTGACGATGGAGCTGGTGATGCCGACCGCCTTGGTACCGGCCATGATCGGGCCGCCGCTGTCGCCCTGATGACCGCACAGGGTGGTGATGAACATGTCCTCGAACTGGACCGGATCACTGTGGCCCGGCACGCCTTTCAGCCGGGCGACCTGGCCGGACGCGAGCACCACGCCGCAGGAGTAGCCGGACCGGAATCCGGCCTTGCACACCACGGCGCCGTCGATCGGATCCGCGGTGCCGTCGATGGGCACGACCCCACTGTCGCGCATCGACGAGTCCGGCACCTGGCTGGTGTTGCTGCCGGTATCCAGCCTGGGCGGCACCACCGACTGGGTCGGCGGCGACAGCTCGCCCGCCGAGACCAGGTTGTTCCGGAACCGGGGCGCGGCCGCCTCGTTGATCCGCAGGATTCCGTAGTCGTAGGGGCTGAAGCTGGACACATCGAAGTGGCCGAGTTCGGTGCCGAGCTTCGGCTTCTCGCCGGGCACGTACTCCTTGTCCGACGTGCCACGCACGCTGAAGACGCGCTGGGGTTCCCGCTTGCGCTTCGCCTGCGCGACAAGGTTGTTGGGGTCGCAGTGGCCCGCGGTGATGTTGACCGCGCGGCCTTTCGCGTCGGTGGCGTGGAAGCCGAACGAGCATCGGTGGACCTCGCCGTCGACCTCGAAGGCGTAGGACTGGCCGCCGACGATGGTGCCGTCGGGTCCCTCGGCCGCGATGGGGCGCACCTCGTCCACGGTGTTGTCGGGCCGGGCTTCCGGCATCGTCGCCGCGATCGCGCGAACCGGTCCCGCCTCCGCGGGCAGCTGCGTGTCCTTGGCGACCCGTACCGCGAAACTGTTGTCCGCCATGTCGATTCCGTACCCGAAGATCGACTCGGCGACCGCGCCGGTCTGCGCGGCCAGCCAGCGTTCGAACGCGGCGCGCCGCTCCCGCAGGGTGGCCTCGCTGGCCGACACCGTTTCCACGGTGAACCCCGCCGCCTCGGCGGCCGCCCGTGCGTGCCGGGAACTCACCCCGTCGGTGAGCGCGACGATCGGGCGACCACCGTCCATCCGGACGCCGGCGAAGGCGGCCGGGTGGGCGATCCGGGCCGACCTGGCGTACTCGGACAGGCTATTCGTCAGCGCGACGCGGCGCGCGTACTCCGCGGCGTCGATGCCGAGGTCGCGCCGCAACGCGTCGATCAGGCTCGGCGGCAGGGAGATTGCCGCGGGCGGCGGGGCGGCCGAGACGGGGACGGCGGCCGATCCCGCGGCCAGTGCGGCACAGCACATCAGCGCTGCCTGTCGGCAGCGACGTAGGGCTGTGCCGCGACCTAGCGCCTTGTCGCGTAGACGGGGACCGAACGACATCGAGAAGCCTCCTGACCGAACCTGACAGTGGGTGTGGCCCGATGCTATTAGTCACACCAGTCACAAAACGGACTATCCGGTCCAGTCGCGTGTCATTGCCGTTTCACTATGCGTGCGCCCGGAGCGCGGTGCGCAGCGACACTCGGCTGCCGGTGAGCAGGACGGCGTTGCCGTAGATCCGGCCTGCCAACCGAGCCACCAGCGCGATGGTCAGCACCATGGCCACCAGCGCGCCCGTCATCTGCCAGCCGGGCACCTCGTAGGCCGCCCGCATGGGCATCACCACCGGTGAGAGCAGCGGAATCATCGACAGCACGGTCGCGGAGGTCCCGTGCGGATCCGCGGGCACGATCGACTGCCCGATCAGATACGCCGCGATCAGTACCACCGACACCGGGACCGCCACCGACGCGAGATCCTCCTGCCGCGACACCAGCGAGGCGGCCGCCGCGACGACAAGGGCGTAGAGGAAGTAGCCGAGCAGGTACCACACCACCGCCCAGCCGACCACGCTGCCGACCATCGTGGTCGACAGCGCCAGCACCCCGGTGGCAAAAGCGGTGGCCATCCCCACCGCGGCGATCAACGCCACCTGGATGATCGTCACGAGGCCGATACCGATCACCTTGCCCGCCAACAGCTCCCACGGACGGATCGTCGCGAGCAGCAGCTCGACAATGCGATTGGCCTTCTCCTCGACGACCCCCTGCCCGGTCAGCTGAATACTGATCAGCAGCATCACGTAGGTGAGCACGCCGATCACGGCCGCCATGCCGATGCGCGCGCCGCGGTGATCGTCGGCCGGTTGCAGCGGCTGCACGGCGATCTTCGCCTCGGCGATCGCGGTCTCCACGGCGGCCGGATCCCCGCCGAGCCAACTGATCTCCTGATGCAGCGCGGCCTGCCTGGCCACCAGACCGAACGCCGTGCGCAGCCCGTCCGGCAGTGCCGATTTCACCACCACCTGCAACTGCCCATCCGCCGCACCGACCAGCAGGGCCGCGAGATCGTCGGCACGGATCTGCTCCTCACCGGCGTTCCGGTCGACCACGGTGGTCTCGATCGACTGACCGGCGGCCGCGCCCGCGGCGACCAGCAATGGCTGGAACTGAACGGTATCCGCCGTCAGGCCAACCTTTTCCACCGCGACGGTCGTGCCGCGATCGATGAAGTGGAACAGCAACACCGTGCCCGCGACGGCGAGGACCAGGATGGCGGTGATCGCGACGAAGGCTTTCGACCGCACCCGCACGTTGATCTCGCGGCCGGCGACGATGCGAATCGCTTGGATCGGAGACAGCTTCGGGTCACTGAGGCGCTCACTCATGCCGCCACCTCCGCCGAGTCGACGGTCGCGTCCCGGAACAAATCGGTCAAAGTGGGCTGCACCCTGCCGAATTCACGCACCGGCCCGGCGGCCAGCGCGGTGGTCAGCACTAAATGGTCGTCGACGTGGTCCTCGAGGCGCAGGATCCATCGGGACGCTTCGCGCCCGCTCACCGACACCCCGGGCATGCGGGTGATCCAGTCGTCGTCCAGGCCCGGCGCGTCGATCGCGACCAACGCCGGTGCCCGACCGCGCAATTCATCAACTGTCCCACAGGCCACCATGGTCCCGTTCCGGACGATTCCGACACGGTCACACAGCCGTTCGACCAGATCGAGCTGGTGCGAGGAGAACAGCACCGGGCTGCCCTTCTCCGCGCTGCGTTCGCGCAACACCGAGCTCATCACCTCGACCGCAACGGGATCCAGCCCGGAGAACGGCTCATCCAGCACCAGAACGTCGGGATTGTGCACCAGCGCGGTCGCCAACTGCACCCGCTGCTGATTGCCGAGACTGAGTTTCAGCACGTCGTCCTGGGCGCGCTGCTCGATCCCGAGGCGCAACATCCACAGCTGCGCTGCGGTGGACGCCTCGAAATCCGAAAGACCGTGCAGCCGAGCGAAGTACTGCAACTGCGCGCCCACCTTCATGCGCGGGTACAGGCCCCGCTCCTCCGGCATGTAGCCGATGCGCCGCCGCGTCGCCAGATCCACCGGCCTGCCGTTCCATCGAACTGCACCGGCGTCGGCGGCCATCACCCCCATGATGATCCGCATCGTTGTCGTCTTCCCCGCGCCATTGGATCCGACGAACCCGAACAACTCACCGGGCCGCACGTCGAACGTCATGTCGGACAACGCGACAACGTCCCCGTAGCGCTTGACCAAGCTCGAAATTTCCAACACGTAGAATTCGCACCTTCCACTCGTCGCACGATCGTCTTCGCGTCCACGAGGCGGCTCGATTCGCCGCACCGTTCCGCAGGCGGACGCCGCTAGCGGCACGGCGCCACCATGCCAGGAAACAACCTGCCCCGCCGCATAACACACCGAATAGGCCGGTTTTCTCGTGACGGCACAGCACATCCGCTTATACCGCACGCTCTTCCATTTAAATACGACTGCGCCGGGTCGGTCCATGGATACACGATCGGCCGTTTCCTCGATCTACCATTCTTTCGTCACGGTGACGCCTTCGGTTCGCGCATGGCGCAAGAACTTTCGGCCGCGATGCGCGCGTTGCCCGCTCGTACCACCGAGTTTGTTGAGTACCATCACCGCCGGGTCACCGACCCGACAGTCAGATGAACTCTACGAAGGGTGACTACATGACGATGCGCAAAGCCCGATACACGATCGCCGCACTCGCCTTCAGCGGATTCTCCGCCGCCACTGCATTGTTCGGATCAGGAGCGGCGTCCGCCGATCTGGCCACCGACCTGGCGCCCCTGATGACGACGAAATGCTCGTTCAGCCAGTTCGATGCGGCGATGCGCGACATGGAACCCGCTGTCGCGGCGAAGTTCGATGCGGACCCGATCCAGAAGGCCGTTCTGCAAACCACACTCTCGCAGCCGGTTTCCCAGCGCCAAGCGGCATTCGAGATGTTCAACAAGAGCTTCGGCCAGATGACGGCAATGCACGCGAACAACACCACCACCACCGATGCGAGTGCCGATGCGAACGCCGACGCGCGTGCGGCGATCCGCAAAGTCACGGCCTCCTGCGACCGCTACTGAGGCATAGCGCCGACAGCTGACCCCAGAGTCGGATCGACGACCACTTCCGCGGACCGAACGCCGCTCGAACGCGAATATTTCAGACCTTTTGTTCGGATTATTCATTCGGACACACAGCGCGGAAAAAGCTGCTATAGGCCGTTGGTCCTGGTAGACAGGTCGGCGCGAAATTTCCGACACGCCGGGTCAGTTCAGCATTAACAACGCCACACTTGGCATGATCTCTTCTGCTACACCACAATAAACCGTCCAACGAAGGAGTAACTCGTGCTGTTGTCTGTTACCGTCCCGCTCGGTCTCGGTGTTGCTGCTGCTCTCGGCCTGGTTGTGGCCGCTCTCGGGCTGCTCTGAGCAAAAGCAGCTAATTGAGAAGGCGGGGCCGAGTGCTTCCAGAGGGGAGCCTCGGTCCTGCTCCCGATTTTCCGAGATCTGTTCGAGTCGGAATCAGAATCTCGCGCGTTAGACCAACACTCATCTGCCAATGAAGGAGTTACTCATGCTGTTGTCTGTTACCGTCCCGCTGGGCCTCGGTGTCGCTGCTGCTGTCGGCCTGGTGGTCGCCGCTCTGGGCTTGATCTGAGAATCTCAGCCCATTGAGCACAGTGGACCCAGAAGAGCTCGGTCCACTCTAATTCCCGAGTTTTGTCGAACCCCTTCGAGATTCACCGGGTCGACCGCTCACCTGAACCGAGAAGGAGCACACTCATGCTGCTGTCCGTGACCGTTCCCCTGGGCCTGGGCCTCGCCGGCGTCGTCGCGATTGCCGTGTCTGCGCTGGGCCTGCTCTAAACCATCTCTGAGCTAAACCTAAATGCGGGGCCGAGCGACTGCAGACGCTCGGCCCCGCATTTTGTTGTTTTCGAAAGCCGCGCCGCTAACTCACGCGGGAGACATGCGAAGCACACCGGCCCACGGCCGACCGCCGGTATTGCGCGGGTCCGACTCCAGCAGTGAAGAAAGCAGGCGCATCTTCAGCGGGAGACGACCGGCCCGGCGCGCGTGCGTGTACACCGATTCCAGATCCGTTGCCGTCCAGCCGCGTTCTTCCAGATAGGCGATCGGATCGTCGGAGGCGAATCGGAACGGCGCGTTCTCGAACATGGTTCCGTACGACTTCTCCATGCCGTTCTGCATGGTCGTATTCATCACGTCCACGATCCACCACTGGACGTTCGCGGCGCGCAGCGCGTCGGCCAGCTCGCTCACCTGCTCATCCTCGAGGTACTGGATGAGCCCCTCGGTGATGACCAGCGTCTTGGCCGGATCCACCACAGCGGACTTCAGGAACGAACGCAGGGTCGCCGCATCCGAGAGATCCACCTGATGCCGCTCCAACCGGCACTTGGGTGTTTCGTCGGCGAGCAACTGCTCCTTCTCGATGACCAAGCGGGGCAGGTCGGCTTCGATCCAGGTGAGTTCGGCGGGCAGGTCGAGCCGGTACGGGCGCGTGTCCAGGCCCGCCGCGAGATTCAGCACCCTGGTGCAACCATGGGCCAGTGAATCCTGAATCAGGTCATCGATAATCTTGGTACGAACTACGACACCCAGTCCGCTGCGCACTTTCTTCGGCGCCGCCTGGATGATCTCGTAGCCACTGGTTCCTGCCATGCGATCGGCGAATGGATCACAGATTAGTGCGTCTTTTCGGGAAGATTCAATGGCCCGATATGCAGCTGCCCATCGCGCCGTGTCCGAAACATCGTTGATCAGGGTCTCTGTAGATACCATGCAGGCAGGATATACGGCCGATACCGCCGGTCCACGAGCGGCGCGGCGTGTCCCACCGGGCGAATAGCGGCGGGTGGTGAATTAGCTTCGAAGTACGACGAGACGCACATTTCGGGCGTGCCGGCCGGTGAATCTCACCGATATCGGGAGTCGAATAGCAAACGAGGCCGACGGCTATCGAACGACAGCCGTCGGCCCCACTTGTGAACTTGCTCGAATTCAGCTCGATCGAGCGTCGGTACTACGAGAGGCCGAGCCCGCGGGAAAGGAACGGCCAGGACTGCTTGAACTCGTCCTGCCAGTAGCCCCACGAATGCGTTCCCGAGGTGTACCGAAAGGTCGCCGGAATTCCGAGCGACTCCAGCCGCTGCTGCATATTGCGCGTGCAGAAGTTGGTGACGGCCTCGATCGCGCCGCCGACCGCGATCTGATTGATCAGCGTCTCGACGCCGAGCTGGTTGTCGTCGCCATCGATTTGGGTGCGGCCGCCACCGAGCTGCTCGGCCCGCCCGTCGACCGTGTCATATTTGCCCGGGCTGCCGTCGCCCGACGAGAGGTACAGATCGAGCCCGCGCAATTTCTCGGCGTTGATGTAGGCATCGTTTTCCAGCCATTCGGGCGAGCCGGGTGGGCCCCACATGTTCTCCACGTCGCCGCCGCCCATGCCGACCACGGATTTGACGAAAGCCGTGCCGAGTTTGTCGCTGGTCTGCGCGCAGCCACTATAGGCGGCAACGGCCTTGTAGAGACCCGGCTTCGCCATGGGCATCGTGAGCACAGTGGTGCCCGCGGTGGAGATTCCCGCGATGGCGTTGACGCCATTGGTGCCCAGTGCCGCGTCGATCAGCGGCGGCAGCTCTTCGGTCAAATAGGTCTTCCACTTGTTGCGACCGAGCGCCGGATCATCCTTGATCCAGTCCGCGTAATAGCTGAACGGCCCGCCAACCGGGATCACCAGGTTGGCATTCTTGTCCGCCATGAACTTCGGAATGTCGGTCTGCGCCTGCCACGATGCCAGACCTTCGCCGCCGTCGGCGCCGTTCAGCAGATACAGCACCGGCCGCGGCCGGGAGGTATCCGCCGGGCGGACGACATCGACCGGAAACGTCTTGTCCATCGCCGCGGAGTGCACCTGCAGCCGGATGCTGTGGTCATCAATTTGTTCGACACCGGTAATGCGCGAGCCATCCGGGGCTACCGCGCCGGTGGGAATCCGGGCGACGCCCGGCTCCGCTGAAGCCGACACCGCGCCGAAACCGGCCATAACACCGACAAGCAGTCCTGCTACTGCGGTACCGGCCACGAAGGCGCACCGGGACCTACGCCTTTCTACGCCTGGGAAAGTCGATTTCATGGGCACCAGCATCGACCATCGCGGTTGCTTATCGAGGCAACGACACACCTTCTTGTCGCACTGACCATGCATAACCGGAACCCTTCTGTTTCTACAGGTTTCGCCGATTCAGCGCGCGCCAGGCACCGCGCTTTCGGCCGACATCTCGTTTGCCCAAACATGGTTGTCGCAAAGAAACTCGGCGGTGCGCAGCACATCTCGCACCACCGTCTGGAGACGCTAGTTCTGACCCGTCGAAACGGGTTGGATCCGAGCAAGAAAGGCATCGATGGCCGCGTGCATCTCCCGATTGATCTGGAGGTGTCGGCCCGTACCGACCACCATCTTATAGTCCACTCGATTCGCGGTGAATCGGGCTGCCAATGCCGCGTGCAGCGGCGAGGGTACCGAGATGTCGGTCGCGTTGATCAACAACAGGATCGGCGCATCGTAGCCACTGGTCGGCACGCCGAGATAGTCGGCGAGGACGTGCTGGAAGTGCTTGTTGGTCAACGGCTTCGACAGCAGTTGACTGATTCCGGTACCGCCGATCCCCTCGACCATCCGGTCCTGGCACAGCCGGCCGACGGTGTCGAGCACCTCCCGGCCGCGCGGGGTCAGGTAGCTGTCCATGTTCGCGTCCGGCCGAGCGGTGCGCAGTCCGGCGAGCACGCTGGCGACGAACACGGTGAGCGCCTGACCGACCTCGCTGGGCAGGTCGGGTCCCCACGGCCCGGCCATCGGCAGCAGGCTCTCCGCGTCGGAGGCCGGGTCGATCGCGATCGCGCCGCGGAAGTCCAACTCGGGGGCGTAGTTCCGGTGCAGGTGCGCGACTCCCAGCGCGGCATGCCCGCCCTGCGAACCGCCGAGGACCACCCAGGTGCGCGACAGTTCGGCGAAGTGCGACCGTGCCGCCTTGATCAGGCCGATGGTCGCGGTCGCCTCGGTCTTCAGCTCGAGGTACGGGTGCGGGCCGGTGTCGAACCGGCCGAGCCCGAGATAGTCCGGCGCCACCACGGCGAACCCCTTGGACAGGAAGCTCGCCACGAACTTGTCCTCGGCGACGCGCAACTCGGGCCATGGCCCGCTGGCCGGATCGGACTGCGCGCCGCAGCCAGGACCGAGGCCGAAGCTGCCGTGGGCGAAGGCGAGAATCGGCCAGCCGCCCGCCGGCGCCGGATCGGGCGGAATGAGTACCGCACCGCTGGCGGGTTTCGGGGTACCGTCCGAACCGGCCATCCAGTACTCGACGACCGACCCGTTGGCGACGTTGCGCCAACCCGCCGGCTGGGGCAGCACGGAGATCACCGTTCCCGCGGTCGCCGCGTGCGCGGGTACCGAGACCACCCCGGCGGCGAAACAGGCCGCCACAGCGGCAGCCAGGGCCCCGCGTCGCCATGAACCGAACAACCGCATCGGACACCACTTTCCGTTTCGGCGGAGAGAACGTACGCGATGGTGCAGATCGAGATCTTGGTCCAAGTGAAACGGTAGTACGCGGGAGAAGTCCCCGGCGCGCGCCGCCCGGCGTGTCGAGCAAGGGGATCGCAACCTCGCGCACGTGAACCGCTACCGGCGTCCACGGCAGGCAAACTTCAGGATTGCCGACACTTCAAATTTTGCTATGACGAGCGGCCACATTAATTCCATTCGGCACCGCAGAAAGATGGCGCGCAAGGACGGCCGCGGGTGCGTCCGACGACGGATCAGACCGCGCGGAATTCGTCGGACGAATTAGCCCTACTCGGGGTTCGCGGAAACAAGTTCCAATAAACGCATGAGTTCGGCATAGCGCCGCGCACCCATTCGCGTCCGCAGTTCTTGCTCGGCCCGCGACTCCTCGGCCCGCACCGACGCGACCAGCTCCGCACCGAGTCGGCTCAGCCCGATCAGGATCCGCCTGCGGTCGTCCTGGGCCGCCAGCCGGAAGATCAGACCGCGCTCGGCCAGGTAGTCCGCGTGCCGGGTCGCCGAGGACGGCGCCAGCTGCGACCTGGCCGCCAGCTCGCTCATGGTGATGCCGGTCTCACTGGAGAGATTCGACAACATCGACCACTGATCGGCCGTGAGCTGCCTAGCGCACAGTGCGGCGTCCAAGTGACGCAGCCAACCGCGTTCTGCGGCACGCAGCGCACCATGCAGCGTCGAATATCCGCTTACAATGGTCGTCATTGTTATTTCCTGCCTGCCATGAATTTCGCTCGAACGAGAAGAAGAGTACCGAATGTCAGCGTTCGGCGAGAGCCCAGAGGGCACTATCGAGATCCTGAACATAGTCCCCATGCAGGGACCGGGCGGGATCGTGGCACCCTCCTGCGATGCGGCGATTTCCCTTGCCGTCGACGAAATCAACCGGGGCACAGGAATTCTCGGCCGAGAAATTCGTACTACGAATATCGATGGCGGGCGGGCGCCGCACGAGGTGGCCAGCGAAGTTTCCGCACTGCTGGCGACCGGCATGGTGGATGCGATCACCGGTTGGCACACCTCCGCTGTGCGCCGGGTGGTGGCCCGCGCGACCGACAGCCGGGTGCCCTATTTATTCGCCACCGGGCACGAGGGGCTGCCGGACGAGCTGCCCGGGGTGTTGATGCTCGGCGAGCACCCGGCGGGGCAGACACTGCCCGCGCTGCAGTGGCTCGAACGCGAGCACGGCGTGCGCCGCTGGGCCATCATCGGCAACGACTACATCTGGCCGCGTGAATCGGCCAAGGCGATCCGCAACAGCCTGACCGACCCCGGCGCCATCGTGCTGGAGCGCTTCGTGCCGCTCGGCGCTCCCGACTTCGGCGACTTCCTCGGCCATCCGGCGCTGGACCGGGCCGACGGCGTGGTGATCCTGATGGTCGGCGCGGACGTGTCCCGGTTCAACCGGCAGTTCGCCGCGACCGGGCGCGCGGCGACCCAGCTGCGGATCAGCCCCGCGGCGGACGAGAACGTGTTGCTGGCGGGCGGCCCGGGCGCCAACCAGAACTTCTATGCCGCGTCCAGTTTCTTCATCGACGAGCGCACCGCGGACGGGCGGGAGCGGGTCGGCCGCTACCGCAAACTGCACGGTGAGTTCGCGCCGGCGCTCACCAGTTTCAGCAACATGACCTACGAGGCCATCCACACCCTCGCCGGACTCGCGCACGCGGTGGGCTCGCTGCGGGTGCCCGATGTGCTCGGCGCGATCGATCACGGTGTACTGCTCGAAACCCCCGGCGGGCTGCGCGCTTTCCAGGGCAACCAGGCCATCCAGCACGGTTATATCGCCCGTGCGAACGGGGTCGAGTTCGACATCGTCGCCAGAATCACCTGAGCCGCACTCCCTATCGAGCGCACCACGCATTCATACGGTGCGTGATGGCTCGAAAAGGTGTGCGGCTCTGGGTGGTTACGCGGAGACCAGGGCGTCCAGCACCGAGAGGAACAGGCCGAGGCCGTCGTCGCTCGGGCCGGTCAGTGCCTCGGTCGCGTGCTCCGGGTGCGGCATCAGGCCGACGACGCGGCCGTCGGCCGAGGCGATGCCCGCGATGCCGCGCTGCGAACCGTTCGGGTTGTCGCCCGCGTAGCGGAAGACCACCCGGCCCTCACCCTCCAGCTCGTCGAGCACGGCGGGCGCGGCCTGGAAACGCCCCTCACCGGACTTCAGCGGGATCAAAATCTGCGCGCCTGCCTCGTAGCGCGAGGTCCACACCGTGGACGCCGATTCCACCCGCAGCCACTCGTCCCGGCAGATGAAGTGCAGCCCCTCGTTGCGGGTCAGCGCGCCGGGCAACAGGCCCGCTTCGCACAGCACCTGGAAGCCGTTGCAGATGCCGAGCACCGGCAGGCCGGCCTTGGCGGCCCGCACGACCTCGCCCATCACCGGCGCGAACCGGGCGATGGCACCCGCGCGCAGGTAGTCACCGTAGGAGAAACCGCCGGGCACGACCACCGCGTCGACCTGCTTCAGGTCGGCGTCGGCGTGCCACAGGCTGACCGCCTCGGCGCCCGCCAGGCGCACCGCCCTGGCCGCGTCGACATCATCGAGCGTGCCAGGAAAGGTGATGACTCCGATGCGCGCCGTCATGACAGGCGGGTGACCTTCCACTCCTCGATCACGGTGTTGCACAACAGCGACTCCGCGATCTGCTCGAGCTCGGCGTCACCGACGGTGTCGTCGACATCGAGTTCGAATCGCTTGCCCTGCCGTACATCCGAGATGCCCTCGAATCCCAGGCGCGGGAGCGCACCGACGATGGCCTGTCCCTGGGGGTCCAGGATCTCAGCCTTCGGCATCACCTCGACCACGACTCGTGCCACGCGTTGCTCCTCATGTGGTGGTGGGGGGTTACCTGAGCAGCGTAGTTGTGCTGGTTGCTCGCGGCATCCTCGGGGTCGGCCAAAATCGGCGGGGTGCCGCGGTCGCGGTCCGGCAATAACATGGCGGGATGCGCATAGCTCACTTCGGCCACTCCTGCCTGCTCGTCGAGCTACACGGCAAGAAGGTGCTGTTCGACCCAGGCACCTTCTCGCACGGTTTCGAAGGGCTCACCGAGCTGGACGCCATCGCGATCACCCACCAGCACCCCGACCACATCGACCCGAACCGGATCGAGGCCCTGGTCGACGCCAACCCCGGCGCCCGGTTGCTGGCCGATCCGCAGACCGCCCAGCAGCGCGGCGAGCGGTGGGAGGCGGTGCACGCGGGCAACGTGCTCACCCTCGGCGACCTGCGGATCACCGGCGGTGGCGGCAGGCACGCGGTGATTCACCCGGACATCCCGGTCGTCGACAACACCGTGTTCCAGTTGGGTACCCCCGACGATCCGGCGCAGCTGGTGCACCCCGGCGACTCGCTGTGGGTGCCGCCGGTCCCGGTCGGCGTGCTCGCGATCCCGGCGGCCGCGCCGTGGATGAAGCTCAGCGAGGCGGTGGACTACCTGCGCGCGGTCGCGCCGCGCACCGCGCTGCCCATCCACTACGGCATCATCGCGCAGGAGGCACAGGGCATCTACTTCGGCAGGCTCTCCGAAATGGGCCCAGCCGGTACGGAATTCACGGTGGTGGAGCCGGAAGACCAGCGCGAGTTCTAGCACTTCGGTTGCGCCACCTGCCCTCTCGGATTCCGCCGGGACGACAGGTGGCCGCCGTTGCTAGCGGGATCGCTCGGCGTAGTTCAGCAGGAACAGCGCCTCGGCCAACGCCATGTGCTCGATCTCGGAGGGGTCCACGCTCTCATTGGGGGCGTGGATCAGGCACTTCGGTTCCTCGACTCCGAGCAGCATGATCTCGGCCTCGGGGTAGGTGTCGGCGAAGACGTTGCACAGCGGAATCGAGCCACCCTGCCCCTGCGTGGTGGCGGCGCGGCCGTACGACGCGGCCAGCGCCGCCTCCATCGCCTCGCGGGCCGGACCGCCGTTCCCGGACCGGAACGGTGCGCCGATGCCGTCCAGTTCGATGGTGAGTTCGGCGTTCCACGGTGTGTTCGCCTCGAGGTGTGCGACGAGGGCCTTGCGCGCCTCCTCCGGGTCGGTGCCCGGCGGGATACGCAGACTGAGCCTGGCGCGCGCCGAGGGCTGGATGGCGGCGGTCGAACCGACCACCGGCGGGACGTCGATCCCGAGCACCGTCAAAGCCGGTCGCGCCCAGAGCATGTCGGAGACCGAGCCGTCACCGATCAGCTCGACACCGCGCAGCACACCCGCGTCGGTGCGGAACTGGTCCTCCCCGTACTGGACGCCGGACCAACGCTGATCGTTCGGCAGCCCGGCCACCGTGGTGTTGCCGTGGGCGTCGCGCAGCGAGGCGAGCAGGTGGATCAGCGCGGTGAGCGCGTCCGGGGCGGCACCGCCGAACATGCCGGAATGCAAAGGGCCCGCCATGGTTCGGACGGTGACGATCACGCTCACGCCGCCACGCAGGGTTTCGGTCAGCGTCGGCACGCCCGCGGCGAAGTTGCCGCAGTCGCCGATCAGAATCGTGTCCGCCCGCAACAGCTCCGGGTTGGCCTCGACGAACCGCTCCAGCCCGCCGGTGCCCTGCTCCTCGGAGCCCTCGGCGACCATCAGCACACCGAGCGGCAGGTCGGGCCCCAGCGCGCGCAGCGCCGTGAGGTGCATGACGATGTTGCCCTTGCAGTCGGCGGCGCCACGGCCGTACCAGCGGCCGTTCTTCTCGGTCAGCTCCCAGACCGGCGTGCGCCAGGCGGCGGTGTCCAGTGGCGGCTGCACGTCGTAGTGGCAGTACAGCAGCACCGTCGGAGCGTCGGGCGGGCCGGGGCGGCCGGCGATGACGGCCTTGCTGCCGTCCGGTGTTTCGTGCAACCCCACCCTGGTCAGCCCCGCTGCGGCGAACGCGTCGGCCACCCACTGCGCGGCGCGCTCACACTCCTCCGGCGGGAACTGGCGCGGATCCGCCACCGACTTGAACGAAACAAGCTGCGTCAGATCGGTTTTCGCCTGCGGCATGAGCGCGGCCACCTTGCTGCGCAGCTCGGCGGTGCGGGAATCGTCGGTCATGGCCAGCGCCTCACTTCTTCGTGTCGTCGCGCTCTCGTCGCGCACCCGGATACGGAAACGGTCCCCCCACGGCAGCGCCGCTGCCGCACTGTGGCACGAACCGCTCAGCTCGAAGGTTGAAGGTAGTCGACCGAGCAGTCCGTGTCGCCCGACTTACCGGCGCAGGCATCGGCCGCCGGGGGCGAGAGGTGTGTGATGGTGGAGAGCGACTGCAGTTCGGTACCCGCACGCCGACACTCCGGAGGCCATCCGATGTCCTACAGCGCAGACTCCGAGGACCTGTTCGCCCTACCCGGCATGAGCCGGGTCGCCCCCAAGGCCGGCTTCCCACAGCACGAGTTGTTCGCCGAGGTCGCCTACGAAATCGTGCACGACGAACTCATGCTCGACGGCGTCTCCCGGATGAACCTGGCGACCTTCTGCAGCACCTGGGTGGACGACCAGGCGCGCAGGCTGATGGCCGAGTCGCTGGACAAGAACATCGTCGACAAGGACGAATATCCGCAGACCGCGGAGCTCGAGCGCCGCTGCGTCCGGATGATCGCCGACCTGTGGCATTGTCCCGATCCGTCTACCACGCACGGCACCTCGACCACCGGGTCCAGCGAGGCCGCGATGCTCGGCGGGCTCGCGGCCAAGTTCCGCTGGCGGCAGCGCGGCGGCACCGGCACACCCAATTTCGTGTGCGGGCCGGTGCAAGTCTGCTGGGAGAAGTTCGCGCGGTATTTCGACGTCGAGATCCGCCGCGTTCCGCTGCGCGGGGACCGCCTGACCATGCACCCGGACGACGTGGCCGCCTACTGCGACGAGCGAACCATCATGGTGGTGCCGACCTTCGGGCAGACGTTCACGGGGCTGTTCGAGGACGTGGCGGGCATCAGCGGCGCGCTGGATCGGCTACAAGCGGCGAGCGGCCTGGACATCCCGATCCATGTGGACGCGGCCAGCGGCGGCTTCCTCGCCCCGTTCACCGCCCCGGACCTGGTGTGGGACTTCCGGCTGCCGCGAGTGAAGTCGATCAACGCCTCCGGCCACAAAACCGGGCTCGCGCCACTCGGTGTCGGCTGGGCGATCTGGCGCGAGGCCGCCGATCTGCCCGCCGAGCTGGTCTTCGAGGTGGATTATCTCGGCGGCAGCATCGGCACCTTCAATCTCAATTTTTCCCGCCCCGGCGGTCAGGCGATCGCGCAGTACTACGAGTTCATCCGGCTCGGCCGCACCGGATACACCCGCGTGCAGTCCGCGATCTACCGTGCGGCCCGGCACCTGGCGGCGGGTCTGCGGGAGCTCGGGGTGTTCGAGATGATCCACGACGGCGATCCACACCGGGGCATTGCCGCCGTGGCGTGGCGGTCGAGCGGCGATCCCGGGTTCAACCTGTACGACTTGTCGGATCGGTTGCGCAGCCGGGGCTGGCTGATCGCCGCCTACCCGCTGCCCGCAAACCGGGAGCACGAGACGATCATGCGGGCGGTGATCCGGCACGGCTTCACCGTCGACATGGCCGATCTGTTGCTGGCCGACTTCGACCGATGTGTGAAACAGCTGGCGCGGCATCCGTTTTCGACCTCGCTCACCAGGCGGGAAGCGGGAGGCTTCACGCACAGCGCGACGGCGGTGGTGCCCGACGAGCAGATCGAGCCTGCCTGATCGTGCCTGTGCGCGACGTTGTCGACGCGCGGCGTCGCACCATCGTTCAGGCCGCGCGCGCGATGGCGGGCGGCTCCCAGCGGTAGACCGCGCCCGCGGCGCCGTGGAACAGGGCGAGGTCGACGGCGTCGAGCATCGCCTGGCGCGGCCCGGACCGCTCCAGCTGAGCGGCCGAGACCGCGAGGCGCAGCAAACCGCCGCGACGCGCGATCCGCGCGGCACCCATCACCATGGCCCGACACCACCACGGTTCGGCGCGGAAACCCTCGCCGATGCCGTACACCCGAACCTTCTGCGCCACATTGTGTTCCAGGTCAAGGATCGAGGTGAGCCCGAGCGCGACCCGGAAGCCGACCTCGGGCAGTGCCTCGATCGCGCCCGCGGAGGCGTCCCAGCGCGGCGCGGCGAACAGGCGGGTGCGCAGCTCCACCCGCTCCATCACCCGGTCCGCGGCGGTGAGCCGCAGCCGCGCCTCGTGCCGTGGCAGCGTGGCGAATTCGGCGCGGCGGCGCTTGGTCGCCGCCTGGTCGTAACCGTGCAGCACGATCGCATCGCCGCGCGCCCGGCGCCCGCGCAGCCACGCCTGCGTCGCGGGATCCTCGACCAGCTTGTACTTGCCCTTCAACCGGGGCGCCACCAGCAGCGACAGTGGCACCCCCCGCTGATCCATCTCGGCGGCGAACTCGATCGCCGCATCCCGAGTGGTGTCCCTGATTCCGGAAATCGAGACGATCAGCTCAGCGTTCATGAACCCACGGTGCCAGGGGCAGATGTACTGAACGTGCAGGCCGGATGACCGTGCGACGAACTCCCTGACACACGTTCTCTTCGGTTCGGCCTACGCGTCGGCCAGACCGACCCGGTCCAGCACCCAGGCGTACTCGAAGGCGACTTCCTTCCACTTCTCGTAGCGCCCGCTCACCCCGCCGTGACCCGCGCTCATCTCGGTCTTCAGCAGCAGTGGCGCGTCACCGGTCTTGGTGGCGCGCAGCTTCGCGACCCACTTGGCCGGTTCGACGTAGAGCACGCGGGTGTCGTTGAGGCTGGTGATCGCCAGGATGGCCGGGTAGTCCTTGGCCTCGACGTTCTCGTACGGGGCGTAGGACTTCATGTAGTCGTAGACGTCCTTGTCCGCCAACGGGTTACCCCACTCGTCCCATTCGATGACGGTCAGCGGCAGCGACGGGTCGAGGATGGAGGTGAGCGGGTCGACGAACGGAACATTCGCCAGGATGCCGGTGAACAGCTCCGGCGCCAGGTTCGCCACCGCGCCCATCAGCAGCCCGCCCGCGCTACCACCGTCGGCGATCATCCGGTCCGCCGCGGTCACACCGGTGTCGATCAGATGCCGTGCGCAAGCGACGAAGTCGGTGAAGGTGTTCTTCTTGGTGAGGGTCTTGCCGTGCTCGTACCAGAGCCTGCCCATCTCGCCGCCGCCGCGCACGTGCGCGACCGCGAACACCATGCCACGGTCCAGCAGCGACAGGCGCGAGACGGAGAAGGACGGATCCATGCTGGCCTCGTAGGAGCCGTACCCGTACAGCAGCAAGGGCTTCGGCGCATCCTCCGGCAGCCCCTTCTTCCACACCAGCGAGATCGGCACCCGGGTGCCGTCCTCGGCGACCGCCCAATCCCGGTGCTGCTCATAGTCGTTCGCGTCGTAGCCGCCCAGCACCGGCTGCTCCTTGCGCAGCAGCAGATCGCCGGTGGCAGGCACGTAGTCGAACACCTGCACCGGGGTGATGAACGAGGTCAGCCCGATGCGCAGGGTCGGCTGCGCCCACTCCGGGTTGGCGCCCGCGCCCACCGCGAACAGCTCCAGGTCGAACTCCAGCTCACGCCGCTCGCCGTACCCGCTCTCGGTCAGCGGCCAGACCGCAACCCTGGTCAGGGCCTCGCGCCGGTAGCTCAGCACCAGGTGATCGGCGTAGGCGTCGATATCCTCGAGCCGCACGTCGTCGCGGTGCTCGATCAACAGCCGCAGGTTCGCCGGGTCGGCGACCGGGGCGTCGGCGAGCACGAAGTTCTCCGCCTTCACGCCGTCGACCACGTCGTTGTGCAGGATCAGGAAGCGGTCCTCGCCGCCGACCACCGCGTGCTCGGCGGAGTACTCGACGCCCTCGCGGCGCGGCAGGATGACCCGGAACTCACCCTCGGGGTCGTCGGACTCGAGCACCCAGCCCTCGGTGGTGATCTTGGAACCGACCCAGATCATCAGGTACTTCTCCGAGCGGGTCGAGGTGATGCTCACCCAGTAGCGCTCGTCGGGCTCGTGGAACACCTTCACATCGGCCGCCGTCGGGCTGCCGAGGCGGTGCCGCCACACGGTGTCGGGCCGCCAGGACTCGTCGACGGTCTGGTAGAAGACGTGCGTGCCGTCCAGCGACCAGGTCGCGCCGGGCGCCGTCTCGGCGATCGCGTCGGGCAGCATCTCGCCGGTGCGCAGGTCCTTGAAGCGCAGCACGTAACGCTCGTCGCCTACGGTGTCCACCGAGTAGGCCAGCAGGTTGCCGTCGTGGCTGAGCGAGAACGCGCCGAGCGCGAAGAAATCGTGGCCCTCGGCCACCACATTGCTATCCAGCAGCACCTCTTCGCCCGGCACCTCGGTGCCCGCCTCCAGCTGCGGCGGGGTCCAGGCGTCGATGCCCTCGGCGTCGGCCGCGATCGGACACCGGCAGTGCACGCCGTACTGCTTGCCCTCGAAGCTGCGCGAGTAGTACCAGTAGTCGCCCATCCTGGTCGGCACGGACAGGTCCGTCTCCTGGGTGCGCCCCTTGATCTCGTCGAAGATCGAGTCGCGCAGCCGCGCCAGGTGCGCGGTCTGCGCCTCGGTATAGGCGTTCTCCGCCTCGAGGTGCGCGATGACCTCCGGGTTGTCCTTGTCCCGCAGCCACTCGTACTCGTCGATGAACACATCGCCGTGGTGCACGCGTTCGGTGGGCACCGTCTTGGCGATCGGCGGCGCCGCCCCGTCGAGGTCTGAGATCGTTCCGGTACCGCTGTCGAGAGCCATGCGCTCCACCGTAGCGGCGTGACCACCGCCCGTCCCGGCAGGACCCGGCACCGCCGCTGCTCGAGCCGGTCGCCGCGCCGCACCGGCGATCGGTGCGCGCCGAAAATCCGGTGCGCCAGGGTCGATGAGTTGATCATGATGGCGGCATGAACGTGTCCGTCGATGACCCGGCTCGACTCGGTACGACCAGGCTGCCGGATGGGCGAGCGCTCGGATGGTCGGAGTGGGGGCCGGCCGACGGCGTGCCGGTCCTGTTGTGTCCGGGTGCGGCGACGAGCCGCTGGCTCGGGTTCGGCACCGATCTGCTCGCACCGCTCGGGGTTCGTCTCATCTCGGTCGACCGTCCCGGGCTGGGCGTCTCGACGTCCGCGCCTGGGCGAACGTTGCTCGATTTCGCCGAGGACATGCGCGCCTTCACCACCGCGCGGCAGCTGGGTCGCCCGGCGGTGGTGGGGAATTCGCAGGGCGCACCGTTCGCGCTCGCGTGCGCGCAGGCGGGCGTTGCGACCGTGTCGGCCGTGGTTTCTGGTGCGGACGACATCGCCGCACCGGAGTTCGCGACCGCCCTACCGGAAACGCTGCGCGACCTCGTCGACAAGGCTGCCCGTGACGCAGACGAGGCCGAGCGATTCTTCGCCGAATTCACCGCAGCAGCCATGTGGGACATGGTGATCGAGACGAGCGCGCCGTCCGACGTCGCCGTGTACCGGCAGCCGAGGTTCGCGGCGGCCTATCGCCGTGCGCTGGCCGAGGCGTTC
Source organism: Nocardia sp. NPDC052316 (assembly GCF_044547795.1). Taxonomy (NCBI): domain Bacteria; kingdom Bacillati; phylum Actinomycetota; class Actinomycetes; order Mycobacteriales; family Nocardiaceae; genus Nocardia; species Nocardia sp. NPDC052316. The sequence continues at coordinate 139,913 of NZ_JBIUBB010000006.1, read as the reverse complement.
GCGCCGGGCGCGGGCGGGTATGCCCGCGACACCGTGCTCGCCATGCGCAGGTGGCCGTTGCGGCTCGACCGAATCACGGTGCCGGTCGATATCTGGTACGGCGCGCTGGACACCGGCCACTCCCCCGACCATGGCGCCTTGTTGACCACTCGGATCCCCGGCGCACGCCGCCACCTCGTGCCCGATGCGGGCGGCGCGCTGCTGTGGACGCATGCCGAAGCGGTTTTGACCACCCTGCTGGCGCGGCTGCGCGCCTGACCCTCGCCGGATGCCCATTGCGGCGCACACGGGCCGCGGCGTCAGGCTTCGAGCAGCTTCACCTTGTGGTTCGCGCGTCCGGCGAGCAGCGCGCCTGCGGCGGCGAGGACGACGAGCACGGTGAGTTGACCGCCCCAGCCGCCGGGGACCCAGTCGAGCAGGCCCCATACCTGGGATTTGCTGTGGTCGATCAGGAGGCGGATCACGGCTTGGGCGGACGCGACCATCACCACGATGCCGACGATCTGCAGTCCGACCCACGCGTTCTTGCCCATGATGTGCTCCGTTTCTCGGTTGGCTGGCAGTGCGCGTCCCATGGTGGTGACGGCCTCGGTCATCGCACATCGGCCGGCGGTCGACGGGTGATTCATCCTTTGGTCGATCCGAATTCGCCCTGCAGGGCGATGCGCGGGTGATCGGCCGCCACCTACAGTCGCGGCATGTCCACCACGCCTCCGTCGTCGGCGCCGCCGCTGCGGCTCTGGTCGCACGCCTGGCGGACGACGGCGGTCGTGGCCATCGGCCTGGTGGCGTGGTCCGGGACCAGGACGGAGACGGCGCCGCTCGAGGGGGCGCTGCTCACCTGGTTCCAGATCGGCGATCCGCTGCTCGGCGTGGTGTGCCTGCTGCTCACCTTTTTGCGACGCAGATATCCGGTGACCATCGCGGCGATCGTGCTGGTGCTGTCCACCGCCTCGGTGAGTTCCAACGGCGCGGCGGCACTGGTGCTGTGTTCCCTGGCCACCCGGCGGCGTTACCCCGAGACGATCGCGCTGTCCATCGTCTGCATCGGCACCGGTCTGCTCACCAATAGCCTGATTTACCCGAAAAAGCCGGACGTGCAGCCGGATTGGTATGGTCCGTCGGTGCTCACGGCGGGCGTCGCAGCCATTGTCGCGGTCGGCTTCGCGGTCGGCGCGCGGCGAGATCTGGTGTGGTCGTTGCGCTCTCGTGCGGAGACCGCCGAGCGGGAACAGCACGCGCGGGCCGCCGAGGCACGCCTGCTCGAGCGCCACCGCATCGCCCGCGAGATGCATGATGTGCTGGCACATCGCATTTCGGTGGTGGCCATGCACGCCGGCGCGCTCGGCTTCCGCACCGATCTGACCAAGGAGCAGACGACCGCCACCGCGAAAACCATTGCCGAGAACGCGCATCTCGCGTTGCAGGAATTGCGCGAAGTACTCGGCGTGCTGCGCACCAGCGACGAGGCACTGACCGGCGCGCCGGAACCGCCGCAGCCGACGCTCGCCGATCTCACCCGCCTGGTCGACGAGGCGCGCTCGGCGGGCATGGATGTGTCGATCATCGACACCACCACAGCCGATCTGCCGGCGACCAGCGCGCGCACCGCGTATCGCATCGCCCAGGAGGGACTGACCAACGCGCGCAAACACTCCCCCGGCGCCCCGGTCCGGGTGCGCATCGACGGCGGGCCCGGCCAGGACTTGACCGTCGATGTCGGCAACTCAGCGCCACTGCGACCCGGGCTCGCGCTACCGTCGTCCGGCTACGGCCTGCTCGGGCTCGCCGAGCGGGCCGAATTGGTCGGCGGCACATTGGACTACGGTCACGACGCGGCCGGCGGCTTCCATCTGCGGGCGGTGCTGCCGTGGCCCGCGGCTGTCGCGACGAGCGACCGGTGAGTGCCCGCATCCGGGTGCTCGTCGTCGACGACGAGCCGCTGGCTCGCTCGGCGCTGACGCTGATCCTCGGCGGCGATCCCGAGCTGGAACTGGTCGGCGAGGCCGCCGACGGTGCCCAGGCGGTCGCGCTGGTCCGCGCGCAGTCGCCCGACCTCGTGCTGATGGATATCCGGATGCCGGTCCGAGACGGGCTCGACGCCACCCGCGAGCTACTGCGCCTGACCGACCCGCCGCGGGTGGTGGTGCTGACCACCTTCGACGCCGACGACATGGTGTTGCGAGCGTTGCGGATCGGAGCGCACGGGTTTCTGCTCAAGGACACGCCGCCCGCCGAGATCGTCGCCGCCGTCAAACAGGTCGCGGCGGGTCGGCCGATGCTCTCGCCGAGCGTTACCGCGCAACTGATCTCGGTCGCCACCGCCGGGCCGAGTACCGACGAGACGGCGCGCCGACAGGCTCGGGACGCACTCAGTTCGTTGACCGAACGGGAACGCGACGTCGCCGAAGCCATCGGCCGCGGTCTGTCCAACTCCGATATCGCCAAGGAGTTGCGGCTGAGCGTGGCGACGGTGAAGTCCTACACCAGCAGGCTGCTCGCCAAGCTCGACGCCGAGAATCGGGTACAGATCGCGATTGTCGTGCTGAACGCGGGCAGGCCCTAGGGCGTCAAGCGCCGATTGCCGGGGCGATGGTTGGCCAGGACGCGTGCAGTGTGTCCTGCCAGTAGGACCAGGAGTGAGTCCCGGTGGCGCTGTAGTCGATTCGGGCGGGGATGCCGAGGCCGCGCAGGCGCTGCTCGAACGCGACCACACAGGTGTTGATGCCGACCTCGACCGGGCCGCCGAGGAAAATGTTTTCCGCCAGTTGGGGTTTGATCTCCAGCTCATGTTGACCGGGGATACCGGTGCCGCTGGACAGGTAGATTGTCTTGCCGCGCAGGCGTTCTGCCAACAGTGCCGGATCGTGTTCGGCCCAGGCCGGGCTGCCGGGTGCGCCCCACATATTGAGCGGGTTGCCGCCACGGTTCGCGATCGAGAACATCACACCGCCCGTCGCCAGGCCGGTGTCGGGGCAGGCGCTGTAACCCGCGACGGCGCGATACAGCCACGGCTTGCGGGCGGCCAGGATGAACGCCGCGTTGCCGCCCATCGACAGTCCACCGATCGCGTTGACGCCGTTGCCGTTGAACCAGCCGTCGATCAGCGGCGGCAACTCCTCGGTCAGAAACGTCTCCCACTGGTAGCGCCCGAATCGGGGATCGTCGGCCGCCCAATCGGTGTAGTAGCTGGCCTGGCCGCCGACCGGCAGCACCACATTGACGTTCGATCCCGCGAAGAACCGCTCCGCGTCGGTGGCGTTGGTCCAGGTGCTCTGGGTGAGCCCCGGATCGAGGCCGTCGAGCAGGTAGTAGGCCGGGCGTGGGCCGCCGCCCGCCGGGTGCAGCACCTGCACCTGCACCGTGCGCCCCATCGCGGGCGAGTCGATGAACACCGCGGCGCGCGTCGGGCTCAGGTTCTCGACCCGCTCGATTTGTGCGGCCGAGGCCGTGGCAGGACCGATGGCCGCAGGGCCGAGTACCGCGAGCGCCAAGATCAGCACTGCCGCAGCAACTGGTGTTCGACGCATGCTCACACCTCCATCACCGCATCCCAACGGCTTTTAAAGGTAGCTCACCGCAGGTTATCGGGGAAGAGATGGCGCGTGCTGGCGTTCAGACAGCAATCATCAGTTCGGGCGCAGGCCTGCGAACCGCTCAGCGGCTAAGCGCACCACGAATCGACCCGGCCAGATAATCCAGATCGGCCCGCCGCGGACTGGTCGGCCGCCCCCGCAACCCGAACCCGTCCCCCGGCGTCCGCGGGATCACATGCAGGTGCACATGGAACACCTCCTGCCCCGCCGTCACCCCGTCCGCCAGAAAGAAATTCACCCCATCACACCCCACCTCACTGGTCCGCAGCGCCGCCGCGATCCGCTGCCCCACCTGAAACAACTTCCCCCCGACCACCGGATCCAACTCCGCCAGACTCCGCGCCACCACCTTAGGCACCACCAGCACATGCCCCGGCGTCATCGGCCGAATATCCATGAACGCCAACACATCATCGTCCTCATACACCCGGCTGGCCTCCGCCCGACCGGCGATGATGTCCCCAAAAATCGTGTACGGATTCACCCCGAAACCCTAACGCTCCACCCCGCTCCCGGCCCTCGACAAATTCGCTACCCGCGACCGGGCGGCAAAGCCCATACTGACGGCAGCTCCCGGCACTAGCTGGGAGAAGTGGACCCGGCTCGTCACCGGACGATGGGAAGTCGGATTGCGCGGGTGGCTACGCAATCGCGTAGCCACCGAGCACCAGATGCAGTAGCATTGAGCCAGCTCCTGGCACTAGCTGGGAGAAGTGGACCCGGCTCCTCTCCGGACGGTGAGCAGTCGGGTTTCGCGCTATTCGCGGCCGACCTCTTCGAAGACCGTCTGCACCAGCGGCGCAACCATCGCCTCCCATTTCCCACCCGCGCCGAAAGCCCACGCCACGGCATCCGGCCACCACAGCCCCGGCTCGGTATGCGGCGGGAGATGGGCGTACGGCAAATCGACCGATGCTTTGCGGAGCACAGCGGCGATGCAGTGCCGATCGCGGTGGTCCAAGCCTTCCCGCGACTCGATCACCAGCCGGGCAGCCCGCAGATCCATCAGGTACGTCACCAGTCGAGCCATGCAGTCCGCGCGAGCGTGCATCTCGATCCCTCGCCCGACGAAGACCGCGACCCGCACCCCCGCACAACCCGCCATCGCGGTGAGAATGTGTCGGCGTCTCGAGTCCGGCTCCTTGGCGAAGTGCCACCGCCGCTGACCGGGCAGGCAGAGACCGCGGACCAGGGCGCGGGCAGCGACCAACCGATCGGCGGGAATGAGGGCAGCACAAAGGATGTACCGGTCCCGGCGAATCGATTCGTCCACGAACGCGTGAATGGCCACCGAGGGACGATACCGGTCGGCTATGACACCTGCTAGCGAATTCGCGGCGAAATCACCGCTCCCGCTAGAGGATTGGGGAAGGGGTGTAGTTGGCGGCTGCGGGGTACTGGTCGACCAGTTTCTGGACGGCGGCGACGACGTCGGAGACCTGAGCCTCGGCGGCGCCGACGAAGGCGGACTTGTCGGCCAGGGCAGCGTCGAGGGCGGGGCGGTCGAGGGGAAGGCGGGGGTCGGCGGCGAGGCGGTCGAGGAGGTCGGGTTCGCGGCCCTGCTCGCGCATGGCGAGGGCAACCGCCACCGCGTGTTCCTTGATGACCTCGTGCGCGGTCTCGCGGCCGACGCCGACGCGGACGGCGGCCATCAGAATGCGGGTGGTCGCGAGGAAGGGCAGGTAGCGGTCCAGTTCGCGGGCGATGACGGCGGGGTAGGCGCCGAACTCGGCGAGCACGGTGAGGAAGGTTTCCATCATGCCGTCGATGGCGAAGAAGGCGTCCGGCAGCGCGACGCGGCGCACCACCGAGCAGAAGACATCACCCTCGTTCCACTGCGCACCGGCCAGTTCGGCGGCCATCGACGCGTAACCGCGCAGCACCACCTGGAGTCCGTTGACGCGCTCACACGAGCGGGTGTTCATCTTGTGCGGCATCGCCGAGCTGCCCACCTGGCCGGGCTGGAAGCCCTCGGTGACCAGCTCGTGCCCGGCCATCAGCCGGATGGTGTGCGCGAACGACGACGGCCCCGCACCGACCTGGACCAGCGCGGACAGCACGTCGTGGTCGAGCGAGCGCGGGTATACCTGGCCGACACTGGTGAGCACGTTCGCGAACCCGAGGTGCCGGGCCACCTGCTGCTCCAGCTTCGACAGCTTGGCCGGATCGCCGCCGAGCAGATCGAGCATGTCCTGAGCGGTGCCCATCGGACCCTTGATGCCGCGCAGCGGATACCGGTCGATCAGCTCACGCACCCGGGTGAGCGCGATCAGCAACTCGTCGGCGGCCGAGGCGAACCGCTTGCCGAGCGTGGTGGCCTGCGCCGCGACATTGTGCGAGCGACCCGCCATCACCAACGTCTGATACTCGGCGGCCCGCTCGGTGAGCCGGGCCGCGACCGCGATGCCGTGCGCGTGCACATGCTCGAGCGAGAGCCGGATCTGCAGCTGCTCCACGTTCTCGGTGAGGTCGCGGCTGGTCATGCCCTTGTGCACATGCTCGTGCCCGGCCAGCGCGTTGAACTCCTCGATGCGCGCCTTCACATCGTGCCGGGTGACCCGCTCGCGCTCGGCGATGGAAGCGAGGTCGACCTGATCGATCACCCGCTCGTAATCGGCGAGCACACCAGGGGGCAGGTCGATGCCGAGTTCCGACTGGGCCCGCAGCACCTCCAGCCAGAGTCGCCGCTCGAGCACGATCTTGTGCTCGGGTGACCACAGCTGAACCAGTTCGGGACTGGCATAACGGGTGGCAAGGACGTTCGGGACGAGGCTCACGTCTTGTCAGTCTAATGCGCGGAAACGGTCCGCTTGCTGGGGCGTCGGCGGTGCGACAATGTCGATCACCTCGAGCAGCGCCCCGCGGGCCATTCGGCGCGGTTCGGGCTCCAATTCGGTGAGCGCCGCGACCACCGCGCCGTCGACCACGGCGACCAGTCTGCGCAGTTGCTCGGGGCGCACCAACCGGTCGGAGCGGCGCAGCACATCGGCGAGCAACTCGTCGAGCTGCGCGCGCAGCCGTAACTGCACCTCGCGTAACTCGGGGTGCCGCGCGGACGCCACCGACCGCTCGTACCGCGCGATCAACTGCCCGCGCGCGCCCTCGTCGTGCCACTGCCCGTCGACCCCGACCAGCAGGTCGAGGACCAGGTCGACGGTCGCCTCGGCGCCGCGGCGGCGGTGGCTCACCTCGCCGACCCGGCGGCGCATCGCGTCGAGTTCCACATTGCCGCTGAACTCGACCGCCCGCGCGATCAAATCTTCCAGCGATTCGAAGTAGTAGGTGGTCGACGCGAGCGGAAGGTCGGCGCGGGTCGCGACCGACCGGTGTCGCACCGCCTCGAACCCGCCTTCGAGCAACAACTCGGCGGCGGCAGCTACCAGAGCCTGGCGACGCCGTTCGCCTTTCGGGGTCGTCGCGGTGATCACCGTGCCATCGTGCCAGTCGTCATCAGTTCTTCCAGGGGAAATCAGCGAGGAAAAGCAACCATCGATGTTCTACCGTATCCGCGCGGCTACGGTGCCGAACTGCGGAAAGTTGTTGTCTTACACGACTATCGAATACTGAGATAGTGCCCTAGACGAACCACCGCTTCCTCGATGTCGGCGGTGGCACCGGCGAAGGAGAAGCGAACTGTCCGATTTCCGTGCACGGTGTCGAAGTCGATGCCGGGCGCCAGCGCGACACCGGTGTGGTCGAGCACGTCGGCACACCAGGTGCGCGCATCGCTGGTGAGGTGGCCGATGTCGGCGTAGGCGTAGAAGGCGCCGTCCGCCGGAGCCAGGTCGGTGATGCCGATCTTCGGCAAGCCCTCCAGCAGTATCCGCCGGTTGATCGCGTAGCGGCGCACATGGCCGTCGAGCTCGGCCTTGGCCTCGGCGCCGAACGCGTGCAGCGCCGCGTACTGCGAGATCGCGGGCGGGCACACGGTGAGGTTGGAGGCCAGCCGTTGCAAGGCGGGGCGTAAACCGCTCGGCGCGAGCATCCAGCCGAGCCGCCAGCCCGTCATCGAGAAGTACTTGGACACCGACCCGATGACGACCGATTCCCGCGAGGTTTCCCAGGCCGACGAGGTTTCGGCATCTCCGCTGTCGTAGGTGATGCCGTGGTAGATCTCGTCGGAGATCAGCAGGGTGCCGTGCGCCTCGCACCAGCGCGCCAGCGCGGCCAGTTCGGCGGGCGCGATCATGGTGCCGGTCGGATTGGCCGGGCTCGCGACCACCAGCCCCGCTGGGGGTTCGGGCAGCGCCTCCAGCATGGCGACGGTCGGCTGGAATCTGGTCTCCGCGCCGCAGTCCAGCTCCATCACGCGGCAGCCGAGCGCCGTGAGGGTGTTGCGGTATGCGGGGTAGCCGGGGCGGGCCACCACCACGGTGTCTCCTGGATCGAAAGCGGCCAGGAAGATCAGCGAGAACGCACCGGACGAACCGGTCGTGATCACCACGTCGTCCGGGTCGACGGCGTAGCCGTAGGTGGCGGTGTGATGTGCGGCGATCACCTCACGCAGCGGCAGGATGCCGAAAGTCTCGGTGTAGCCGAGCAATTCGGCTTCGATCGCGGCTTTGGTCGCGCGCAGCACCGGCGCGGGCGCGGGGGTCGACGGCTGCCCCGCGGCCAGCACGATCACATCTCCATGGGTTCGGGCCCGTTGCGCAGCAGCTTTCCAGACATCCATCACGTAGAAAGGTGGAATGGTCGACCGGCGAGATTCTCTGCACACCTGTCAGACGGTAGCCGGTGCGCAGCGCCTGTCGTGCGCTCCCCTGCTACCGGGGTTATGGTCGGCGTGATGCTCGAGAATGCTCGACGAGCTGGGCTCGACCGGGTGCGCGGAGTGGGTGGCATCGGGGTCATTCCGCCGGACTGGCGCGCCCGGCTCCGGGAACGACCGGCGCGCGGCCCACGGGCCCTGCTCGATCGGCGCAACGTCGGAGAGATCCTGCGACGGCGACCCGATCCGCGGGAACTGTGGCGGCGGCGATCCGAGCTGCGTGCCACGTGGGACGACAAACGCCCCGACCGCGACGAACTTCTCGCGCTGCTGCGCAAACATCGGGTGCTGCTGGCTGGGCTCGCCGCGGTTGCCGTATTCGCCGCGGGCGACACCTACTACACCGGTGTGATCAGCGATCGCATCCCGGATCAGGCCCACGCCCAACGCGTCGCCGTGGCCTACCCGCTACAGGTGCAATCCACCCCACCTTCGGTGCGCCGGTACCTGAACGCCATCGCCAACGGTGAACGCCTGCGCGAACAGGCCGTCGTCGCGGCCGCCGCACGCGCGACCCTGGAACGCGCCAAGGCGGAGGCCGCCGCGGCGGCGGCGGGCGAGTGGCAGCCGTGGATGGGTGGCGGCTCGACGACGATGCCGGGTGCGGTGCTGCCGGGCATCGGCGGCTTCGTCATGCCCGCCCGCGGCGCCTTCACCTCCGGATTCGGCTCCCGCTGGGGCACTTTCCACAACGGCATCGACATCGCGGGCCCGATCGGCACCCCGATCTACGCCGTAGCCAACGGCACCGTCATCGACGCGGGCCCGGCCGAGGGCTTCGGACTGTGGGTGCGCATCCGCCACGACGACGGCAGCATCACCGTGTACGGCCACATGTACGACTTCTTCGTCTCGCGCGGCGAGCGGGTCCCCGCAGGCATGCAGATCGCCCGCATGGGCAACCGCGGCGACTCCACCGGCCCCCACCTGCACTTCGAAGTGATCGTCGGCGGCCAGCACGTGGATCCCCGCCAGTGGCTGGCCCTGCACGGCCTCAACTTCAGCTAGTTCCGACGCAACGACTGATTTCGCCGGTACATGGGTAACTCACCGGGCACCGGCTGACTCGACCAACGAGGTCTCCGCCGGCCGCCGACGCCACTGTCACGACTCCCGAGTCTGGCCTGAATCGGCGGAGAGGCGGGACAGCACAGCGATGCGATCTTCGACTGCGGCGAGGCCGATGTCGGTGCGGTAGTGACTGCCCGGCAGTTTGATGGCGGCGATGCGCTCGTACGCGTGCGCGCGGGCCTCGGCGAGATCGGCGCCGACGCCGACCACGTTGAGCACCCGACCGCCGGCGGAGACCAGCGCGCCGTCTTCACGCAGCGCGGTTCCCGCGTGCAGCACCGCGGCGGACTCGTCGAGGGCGCCCTCGCCAGCTCCGGAGATGACGTCGCCGATGCGCGGACGGCCCGGGTAGTTCTCGGCCGCGACCACCACGGTGACCGCGGCGCCGTCGCGCCAGCGGGGCGGCTCGACCTGGGCGAGCGTGCCGGTGGCGGTGGCGTTGAGCAGCTCGGCCAGCGGGCTCTCCAGCAGCGCGAGCACGGCCTGGGTTTCGGGATCGCCGAAGCGGCAATTGAACTCGACCACCGCGGGACCGGCGGCACCCATCGCCAGGCCGGCGTAGAGCAGCCCGGAGAATCCGCAGCCACGACGAACCAGCTCCGCCGCAACAGGTTTCACCACATCGTCGACGATCGCGGTGACCGCGGCCTCGGGCAACCAGGGCAGCGGCGTGTAGGCGCCCATGCCGCCGGTGTTCGGTCCGGTGTCGCCGTCCCCGACTCGCTTGTGATCCTGCGCGGGCAGCAGCGGCACCACCGTCTCGCCGTCGACCAGACAGAACAGCGAAACCTCCGGACCGTCCAGGAACGATTCCAGCAGCACCGGGTGCCCCTGCTCGAGCAGTTCGGCGCCGTGATCGCGGGCCGCGGACCGATCGGTGGTGACCACCACACCCTTGCCCGCGGCGAGACCGTCGTCCTTCACCACCCAGGTGGGGCCGAACCGGCTCAGCGCGGCGTCCAGGTCGGCCGGGGTGTCCACGATCTCGCTGTGCGCGGTCCGCACGCCCGCCGCCGCCATCACGTCCTTGGCGAAGGCCTTCGAGCCCTCGATCCGCGCCGCCGCGGCCGACGGCCCGAAACAGGCGATCCCGGCCGCGCGTACGGCGTCGGCGACGCCGAGCACCAGCGGCACCTCGGGTCCGATCACCACGAGATCGGCCGCCGACTCGGTGGCCAGCGCCACCACCGCCTCCGCGGAGCACGGATCGACCGGCCTGGTCTGCGCGTGCTGGGCGATACCCGCATTGCCCGGAGCGGCGACGATCCCGCTCACCGCCGGGTCGCGGCGCAGCGCCAGGACGAGGGCATGTTCACGGGCTCCGGAACCGATGACGAGTACGCGCACGGCAGACAGCTTAGGTGAAGGCCCCCGGCGCGCTGCGCTCACTCATGAACAGCAGTCGACCATCGAATATCGGTCTCGCGACGTGGATGATGGAAAGGGATGGTTCGGACATCCGCGACCGGACCACATCACCCACACCGCGCGAAGGATGTGCACACGATGGGTCTGATCGACGGACTGATGGGCAATGCCGGGCGGATCGATCCCGCCAGGGCGCAACAGGAATACGCGAAACTGATGGGCGAAGGTGAACAGATCTACGCCGCCTATCTCCTGGTGCGCGACGCGATCCTGTTCACGAACCGGCGCCTGATCCTGGTCGACAAGCAGGGCATGACCGGCCGCAAGGTGAGCTACCACAGCGTCCCCTACCGGGCGATCACCCACTTCTCGGTGGAGACCGCGGGGACCTTCGACCTCGACGCCGAACTCTGCATCTGGATCTCCGGTAGCAGCGAGCCGCTGCAGAAGAGGTTCAATCGCCAGGTCGACATCTACGAGGTGCAGGGCATCCTGTCGCATTTCGCGGCGGTGTAGTCGCGCCGAGCGCCGCCCGAAGCCGCAGCGCGTAGCCTGCGAAACATGGCTTCTGTCTTCAGCGCGATCATCGCCGGTCAGCTTCCAGGTCGATTCGTCTGGGAGGACGACGAATTCGTCGGTTTCCTCACCATCGCACCGGTCACCCAGGGCCACACCCTCGTGGTACCCCGCAAGGAGATCGACCAGTGGCAGGACGTCGACGCCGACACCTTCGCCCGGCTGAACCTCGTCGCCCAGAAGATCGGTCAGGCCGTGCGCGCGGCCTGGGACGCCCCACGAGCCGGCCTGCTCATCGCCGGCCTCGAGGTCCCCCACCTGCACGTGCACGTCTTCCCGGCCTTCACCATGGGCGACTTCGACATCTCCGGCGCCGACCCCGACCCCACCCCCGAATCCATGGACGAGGCGCAAACCAAGATCAAGCAAGCCCTGCGCGATCTCGGTTACGGAGCCAACGTCCCGGACTGAACCCGTTCCAGCCCAACACGAAAGGGTGGTCGGACCGAGCACCGGCCCAACCACCCTTTTGCAATGAGCCCTACAACGTGAGCGGGCGCGCCCGACATGAGCGTGCTCGATCGGAGTTCCGCTCCGACATCGCTCAGGAAATCGAGGAACGCTACCTCGATTACCTGCTACTCCTCCGAGCGTCCCGTATTACCCTCTTCCGGCCAACCGATCTGCTCCCACATGTAGACCGCGTAAGCCTCGGCTTTGTCGGCCTTCGTTCGAACGTCGGAGTCGCCCATCTTGTCCTCTTCGAAGGCGAGGTAGGCGGCCGCCTTCACGTCGAGCTTCAAGTCATCCAGATAGCGGTCGTCGTGCTTGCTCGAACTCGACCCCAGTGCGCGCCCGGTTACCACGTTGCACCAATCCAGATACTTGCTCGCAACCTTGTCGCACGATCCGCAGTACGCCCCGCCGTACTGGGTCATGTAAACACACACATCTCGCGCCGCGGCCTCAGCCGACGACCGGGCCGGTGCAACGCCGACGTCGGCTCTCATCTCATACGGCGCCGGATTCGTACTGGGCCGTTGGTTGCTGTCGAGGTCAATGGCGTCGAGTCGTCTCTCGGCGCTGGCCGCACGCTTCTTGTCGCACTTCTCGGCCGCGCCCTCCTGCTTCTCCTCCTCCGACGTACACAGGTTCGCTGCTTTCAGCTCCGCGTCGGTGACTCGCTCGATCTCCTCCCGCAACTCTTGTTTCGCGGCATCTAAGTCCCTGCCGTCCGCAATCTCCCTGCTGGGTTCGCCCGCGACCGCCACCGGACAGAACCCGACCGCGACCGACCCGCCCCACAGCACCGCGGCAAACGCCGCGACCACCAATCCACCCCACCGCCTGGCTTCCACATTCGCTCCACTCCTCGATGGCTTCTTCCGAAAAAACCTTCGTTGCCACCCGAGGCGTGGATGGATAACAACTCGTGCTGAACCTCGTCGCCCAGAAGATCGGTCAGGCCGACCCGCCGTCGGCGAAGGAGCTGCGAAGGGCAATAAGTATGGGGACGGGGACGTTTGAGCAACACCCGACGCCTATCGGCGAATGGGCATTCCACCCAACAGGTCGAGGGGACAGGCCGCGCCTTCAATGGGGCCGATGCCCGGAAACTTGCGGAGAAGGACGTCGACAGCAAGATGTCGACGGGCTACCACAAACGGCACTGCCATGGCATCTGACGAGAGGAAGTGACCAGCAAAGTGAGTGGCTATCTGGTTGTCCAGTTGTACTGCACGCCAAGGGAGGCGGATGCCGTGCGTGCGGCTGATTCGACCTACAACGCGGACTCCGACGAGATCGCCGAGGTGCAGTGGGGCAGCTACGCCGGAGTGTGCTCGCTCGACCGAAATCCGTGACCCCGCAGTGCTATTGCAGGGTCACGGATCGTTCGAGCCCCCTGTCAGGATTGAACTGACGACCTTTCGCTTACAAGGCGAGTGCTCTACCACTGAGCTAAGGAGGCGGGTGCCTTCTACGAAAGCGGTTGCCATCATAGCCGGGCAGGCCGACTGCGTGACACCGGCTCACGGTGTCACGCAGTCGAGTTGTCCCGGCGCGGTATTCGGCTACCGAGGGTCAGGACTGGGCGCCCTGACGGGCCGCGTCGTCGGCGGCCATCGCGTCGCGCAGGCTCTTCGGACGCATGTCGGTCCAGTTCTTTTCGACGTATTCGACGCAGGCAGCGCGGCTGTCCTCGCCGAACACGACACGCCATCCGGCCGGGACCTCCGCGAACGCAGGCCACAGGGAATGCTGCTCTTCGTCGTTGACCAGGACGAAGAAGCGGCCGTCCTCGTCATCGAAGGGGTTGGTGCTCAATTTCACCTCACTGGATACTCGCGCTATGTACGGGATCGCTCTTGGATCGCCCGGCGCCGGGTCCGACGAACCGAGGGGTCCACGGACTTGCGCGCCGTTGGAGTCCCGAGCGTTGTTTCGACCCTAGCAAGGGAGACGTTACGCCTGGGCGGTTACCTCGGGCCGGGAAACTCAGCTCGCGAAAAAATCGAGCAGGATCTTGTTCACCGCCTCGGGGCGTTCGAGGTAACCGAAGTGCCCTGCGTCGGGCACTTCCTGGTAGCGCGCACCGGGGATGACCTCGGCGATCTCCCTGGTCAGATAGGGCGGGATCATCCGGTCGTCGGCGAACCCGACGGCCAGGCAGGGCACCGTGATGGCGCGGTAGGCCTGCACCCGCTCGAAATCGTGATCCATCCGACGTTGCGCGCGGATGCCGGGGGTCACCGGCCCACCGGTGAACTCGAACAGGTCGAGCCAGTCGCGGGCCGCGTTCGTGTCGGCCATCGTGGCGGGCGAGAGGTTCATCACCGCGGTCACCGCGGCCTCGTACTTCTCCGGCAGTCGCACCCCGCTCGCGTCGAGCTGGTGTTCGCCGAGCGAGAGCGTCTTCTGAAACTGGTCGAGGCGCCCGTGCCCGGCCATGAAGACGGCTTTGCGCACCAGTTCGGGCCGGGCGAGCGCCAATTCCTGCGCCACCCGTGCCCCCATCGAGGTGCCGACCACCAGCGCGGGGCCCTCGTCGAGGAGCTCGATCAGCCCGGCGGTGTCGGCGACCAACTGGTCGATGGTCATGCCCGAGGCAGCCTCGAAGGAGGGGGCGATCCCGCGGTTGTCGAAGGTGCACACCCGGTAGCCCGCGGCGACCAGCGCGGGGACCTGATGCAGCTCCCAGACCCGGCCCGGACTGCCGGTGCCCATGATCATGACCACAAGCGGCCCCGCCCCCTTGACATCGGTACCCCGCGCGCGGTCACCTTTGACCTGGTAGTTGAGGGAAATTCCGTTCACCGTGGCCAGCGGCATATCGACCCTTTCGTGGAGTTGATGCTCAGTCCACGGTATAGGGGCGGACGGGGTCGGCACACCGGCCGGGGGCTGGTGTGACGCGGGTGCCACCCGCGCCTGGCGGCGCCAGATACCATTGACTATTCGCACGTACGAGCGTAGTGAACCGGGAGGACTTGAAGATGGCCGCGAAGGGCAGCGCGAACGACATCGCGGACGACGATCTGGAACCACTTGCCGATGAAACCGCACGTCAGGCCCAGCGCGTTGTCGCGGCCTACGCGGAAGACGCCGACGAGTGCCGGATGCTGTTGTCGATGCTCGGCATCGGCCCGAGCTCCCGGGTCGACTAGAGCCCAACCCCTTTCGACGCCAACGGCGACGTCGACCTACCCGATTCCCCGGGGGACCCAGCGACGCGCAAAGGATGCGTGAGTGGACCAGATGACTTCGTCCGACGACTCCGAGCCCGCCCTAGAACCAGCACCTGACGAGACAACGACCGCGCGGACCGGTCCGGCCGAGTCCGGCTCCGGCTTCGTCGTCGTGGCCAACCGGCTGCCGGTCGACCTGGAACGCCTGCCCGACGGCACGACCCGATGGAAACGCAGCCCTGGCGGCCTGGTCACCGCGCTGGAACCGGTGTTGCGCAACAACAAAGGCGCGTGGGTGGGCTGGGCGGGCGTGCCCGACGCCGACGTCGACCCGATCATCGAGGACGGCCTGGAGCTGCATCCGGTGCCGCTGACGGCCCAGGAAGTGGCCGACTACTACGAGGGCTTCTCCAACGGCACGTTGTGGCCGCTCTACCACGACGTGATCGTGCGCCCGGTGTACGACCGCAAGTGGTGGGCCGCCTACGTCACGGTGAACCGGCGCTTCGCCGAGGCGACCGCGAAGGTGGCCGCCGAGGGCGCCACCGTGTGGGTGCAGGACTACCAGCTGCAGCTGGTGCCGAAGATGCTGCGGATGTTGCGCCCCGACCTGACCATCGGCTTCTTCCTGCACATCCCGTTCCCGCCGGTCGAGCTGTTCATGCAGATGCCGTGGCGCACCGAGATCGTGGAGGGCCTGCTCGGCGCCGACCTGATCGGCTTCCACCTGCCCGGCGGCGCGCAGAACTTCCTGTACTTGGCGCGCAGGCTGGCCGGCCAGCCGACCTCGCGCGGCACCGTCGGGGTGCGGTCCAAGCTTGGTGTCGTCCAGGTCGGCTTCCGGACGGTCCGAGTCGGCGCGTTCCCGATCTCGATCTCCTCGGCCGAGCTCGACGAGCATTCCCGGCGCCGCTCCATCCGCGAGCGGGCCACGAAAATCCGTGCGGAACTGGGCAATCCGAAGAATATCCTGCTCGGCGTCGACCGCCTGGACTACACCAAGGGCATCGACATCCGGCTCAACGCGCTCGAAGAGCTGCTGTTGGAAGAGCGGATAGACCCGGCCGAGACCGTGATGATCCAGCTGGCCACGCCGAGCCGCGAGCGGGTGGAGAGCTACATCCAGATGCGCGGCGACATCGAGCGTCAGGTCGGCCGGATCAACGGCGAGTTCGCCCAGGTGGGCCACCCGGTGGTGCATTATCTGCACCGGCCGATCCCGCGCGACGAGCTGATCGCCTTCTTCGTCGCCGCCGACGTCATGCTGGTGACGCCGCTGCGCGACGGCATGAACCTGGTCGCCAAGGAGTACGTCGCCTGCCACAGCGGTCTCAACGGCGCCCTGGTGCTCAGCGAATTCACGGGCGCCGCAGCCGAATTGCGTCAGTCCTACCTGTGCAACCCGCACGACCTGGACAGCGTCAAGGACTCCATCGTCTCCGCGCTGGAGGACGATCGCGACACCAAGCGCCGCCGCATGCGCTCGCTGCGCCGCCAGGTGCTCGCCCACGACGTGGACCGCTGGGCCCGCGCCTTCCTCGAGGCCCTCGCCCAGGACCAGGTCGCGGGCAGCGCCCTGCTCACCGACGACGACGTCTATCCGGAGGAACGCCAGCCATCCAGGTAAATCGTTCACAGGAATCACCCAGATAACGTCCAGCGAGTTCGCAGGTGCATAGCGGACCATGAAGCCATGAGTGGTGCGCCTGCGGAGCAGGCACCCGAGGCGCGGGTGCTGGTGGTCGACGACGAGCCGATGATCGTGGAGCTGCTCGCGGTCAGCCTGCGGTACCAGGGTTTCGCCGTCGACACGGCGGCGGACGGGGCGCAGGCGCTGGACAAGGCGCGCAGCTTCCGGCCGCAGGCGCTGATCGTCGACGTGATGATGCCGGGCATGGACGGCTTCGGCCTGCTGCGCAGGCTGCGCGCCGACGGCATCGACGCGCCGGTGCTGTTCCTGACCGCGCGCGACGAGGTGCAGGACAAGATCACCGGGCTCACCCTCGGCGCGGACGACTACGTCACCAAGCCGTTCAGCCTGGAGGAGGTGGTGGCCCGGCTGCGGGTGATCCTGCGCCGGGCGGGCCACGCCGCACCGCGCCCGGAGAGTTCCCGGCTCCGGTTCGCCGACATCGAGCTCGACGACGACACGCACGAGGTGTGGAAGGCGGGCGAGCCGGTCGCGCTGTCCCCCACCGAGTTCACCCTGCTGCGCTATTTCATGGTCAACGCGGGCACCGTGCTGAGCAAGCCGCGCATCCTGGATCACGTGTGGCGCTACGACTTCGGCGGCGAGGTCGGGGTGGTCGAGACCTACGTGTCGTATCTGCGCAAGAAGGTCGACACCGGCGAGGAGCGCCTCATCCACACCCTGCGCGGGGTCGGCTATGTCATGCGCGCGCCGAGCCGCACCCGGTCGGCCACATGATCGACCGGGTCGTGACACTGCCACGCGGCGGCGAGGTGGGGTCATAAGCGCGGGAAAGATCGCCGCGATCCGCGCCAAGGCCGCAGGCGCGCTCTCGGCGATCCCGCTGCGCGTGACGCTGATGCTGATTCTCGTCGCCACCGCGGGACTCGGCCTGCTGATCTCCGGCATGGTGGTCACCTCGGGCCTGGAACGCTCGCTGACCGACCGCACCGACCAGCAGCTGCGCAACGGCGCGATCGAATGGTCGCGCCGCCGGGTGCCGCCGCCGCCGAGCCTGCCCGGCGATCCGCGCCACACCAGCCAGTTCTACGTCCGCTCGGTGCAGGACGACGGACGGATCTACTTCATCAAGGCGTTCGGCGTCGACGCCGAACCCGCGCTGCCCGAGTCGCCGCCGATCGGGCCGATGACGGTGGGTTCGTACGGCGGCGGGCCGACCGAGTGGCGGATCTTGACGGTCCGCGTGCCCGACGGCACCACCACGGTGGCGCTGCCGCTCAACCAGAACTACGACATCGTGCAACGCCTGGTCATGCTGGAGCTGGTCGTCGGGTTGCTCGTGCTGAGCGCGCTGGCCGTCGCCGCGTATTTCGTGATCCGGCGCAGCCTGCGGCCGCTGCTTCGGGTGGAGAACACCGCCGCCGCCATCGCCCGCGGCGACCTGTATCGCCGAGTGCCGGTGCGCGGCAACAACACCGAGGTGGACCGGCTGTCCAGGTCGCTCAACGGCATGCTCGCCCAGATCCAGCAGGCGTTCGCGAAGACCGAGGCGTCGGAGGCCGCGGCCAAGCATTCGGAGGCGAAGATGCGCCAGTTCGTCGCCGACGCGAGCCACGAACTGCGCACCCCGCTCACCACCATCCGTGGCTTCGCCGAGCTTTATCGGCAGGGTGCGACCACCGATCCAGACCTGTTCATGGACCGCATCGAACGCGAGTCCCAGCGCATGGGCATCCTGGTCGAGGACCTGCTGATGCTGGCCAGGCTCGACGCACAGCGTCCACTGGAGCGGCGCCAGGTCGACCTGCTCGCCGTGGCCAGCGATGCCGTGCACAGTGCGCGCGCCATGGCCGCGGCCGCGAATCCGGACGCGCCCCGACGCTCGATCGAACTCGAAATACATTCCGGTGAGGGCACTTTGGAGGTGATCGGCGACGAGACCCGACTCCGGCAGGTGCTGAGCAACCTGCTCAACAACGCGCTCACGCACACCCCGCCGGACGCCGCGGTGGTCGTCCGCCTCACGCCGGCCGCCGACGAGGTCTTGCTGGAGGTCGCCGACACCGGCCCCGGCCTACCCACCGACGAAGCCGAGCGCATCTTCGAACGCTTCTACCGCACCGACAGTTCACGCACTCGCACCAGCGGCGGCACGGGCCTCGGGTTGTCCATCGTGCAGGCGCTGGTCACCGCGCACGGCGGCACCGTCGACGTGCGCAGCGTCGAGGGCGAAGGCAGCACCTTCATCGTTCGGCTGCCTCGCTGAACCGCTGCGTGACAATCGGTTTCGCTCAGACGGGGGTGACTTGGTCGACCAGCCAGCGGTCGCCGTCCTTGTTCACGGTAGCCCGGACCCGGCTGCCGCTGGTGGTGCCCTGCGGCGAATCCTTGCTGGTGGTCACCTGATTCAGGAACAGCAGGACCTCGACGTGTGACTTGTCGGCCGAGACCACGCCCGCCGCCTGAGTAGTCGCCTTCACCGAGAGCTGCTTGTCCTTGGCGCCCGGGGCGATGGCCTGCGTGATCAGCTTCAAATAGTCCTCGCGGAACTTCGGCGAGAGGTTGTCGGCCGCCTTGGGCAGTTCCCGGTCCACCGTCTGATAGTCGTAGGTGAACATGGCGGTGACCGTCCGGTCGGCGGCGGCCACCGCGTCCTTGCGCGCCTGCTCGGCCTGCTGGTCGTTCCAGATCCGTAATCCGTTGACGCCGAGCACGATCAGTGCCGCGACCGCGACGATGCTCGCTGCCGCCAGGAAAATCTTGCTCCGCGTTGTCATGCCACGAACTCCACTTTGGATACGGTCAGACCGGAGTCGCCGTCGCTCACGGTGACCCGGAAGCGGTAGAACCGCGTCTGCGGCCCCTCCTGCCCCGCGTTGGTCAACGTCTGTTTGGCCGCGACCAGAATCTTCGCGGAGTCCTCCTCGTCGCTCTCGATCGCCGCCTCCACGATCTCGCCGTTGGAGACGACCTTGGCCTGCTGCACGATGTTCATGAACGGGTCCACCCGGCCATCGAACTCGTTCTTGAACTGACCGGAGGCCACCGCGAGGATCCGGTCGATGTCCTCCTTCGCCGAGTCGGCGCGGATGGTGGTGAGGTTCAGGATGGCCTGCCGAGCGGTCTGCACGTACTCGGCGCGGCGTGCGTCGCGGGTGTCGAGCGAGTGGGCCTGCACCACCGTGGACAGGGCGGCCGCGATAAGCAGTGCGAGTACCAGGGCGGCGGCTGCGGCCAGGGTGGTCAGGCGGCGGGGAGGTTTCTTCGGCTTCTCGTCGTTCTGGACATCGGCGGGTGCCTTGTCGAGATCGACAAGCTGACTGCCCGCCGGAGCATCGGCATCGGCGGCAGTGTCAGCATCGATCACCGCGGTGTCCGTGTCAGCGGCAGCGGTCTCCGTGTCAGCGGCAGGAGTGTCCGCATCGGTCCGAGCGTCGGCCACAGCGGCGTCTGCCTCGACCGGAGCGGTGCCTGTTGCCGCATCCGTCTTGGAATCTGCTGCGGCGGCCGGACTTCCGGCGCTCGACGGCACGGCACTGTCCGCATCACCGGGCGCCTGCTTGCCCAGCGGCACGGCGGTCGTCGCCGCTGTACCGGCATGCTCGACCGGAACCGACGTCACGCCGGTGCTCGCGATTTCCTCGGCGGGGGGACCCACCGAGCGCACCGCGCGTCGCCGCGTACGGTGCCGATCTCCGTTGTTCTCAGTCATCGTTGCTGCTCCTCGAGCATCGCCTGCCAGCTCGACGGTACCGTGCCCGAACCGCCCGGTCCGATATCGCCCTGTCGGTAGGTGCGGCCGTCCGGGCCGATGTACTGGCCGGTGGACGGGTCATAGGATCTCGCGGCAGCCGGCGTTCCGGTGCCGTACGCGGCGGGTGCCACCGGTGCCGTACTCGGGTCGACCGGCGCGGACGCCGACGGTACCGGTTGCGGCGGGCCGAACGGAGGGTTGTTGCCCTGGGGGACGAAGCCGGTCCGGCAGAGCTCGGGGGTCGGCGCTCGCACGCCGGGGAACTCCGCGCACGGCGTGTTGCGAATGCCGCGCACGGCGATCGGTGAATCCTGCGGCACTTTGCAGTACAGACCGGGCGGCGAGGGGATCGAGTCGAGCTCGCTGGGTGAGCGCCGCTCGTTGGGCGGCAGGAAGCCGGTGGTGCAGGCGGGCGGGTCGTTGACCACCACCATGAAGTCGACCATCGCACCGTATTCCGCCGGACCACGGATGATCGTCTTCAGCGCCGCGATCAACGGCGGGAAGACCACCAGGAGTTGTTCCAGCCCAGCGTGATACGTAACACCGACCTGGCCCACGCTGACCAGATTGGTCAGCAGCAGCGGCAGCGTCGGTCGCAGCGATTCGAACTGCGCGGTGACCCGCTGCATCGCGGCGGGCCCGTCGCGCAGCACGTTGCGCAGCGACGGATCGTGTTCGCGCAGTTGATCGGTCACCGTGGCCAGGTCGCTGGTCCACGAGCGGATCGCCGCGTCGGACTCGATCTGCGTGTCCAGTAGCGGCCCGATCTGGTCGATCAGCTTCTTCGTCGGTTCCGCGCTGTTCTGCGCCTCCTGCACCAGCAGCGAGGCCGAGTCGATGAATCGTTGCAGATCAGGTCCGGCACCGTTGAAGGCTTGGAACGCCTCGTCGATCACCTGGCGCAGCCGGGTGTCGGCGACGCTGGACAGCAGCCGGTCGGACTGATCGAGCAGCGAGCCGACGTCCTGCGGAAGTTTGGTGCGCCCCACCGGGATCACCGCACCGTCGGCCAGGTTGCCGCCGGCGGGGCGCTCGGCCGGGATCAGGTCGACGTACTGCTCGCCCACCGCGGAGACGCTGCGCACCCACGCGGTGACATCGGCGGGGATCTTGTAGTCGCTGTCGATCGACAGCTGCGCCTCGACGCCACCGGAGGTGAGCCGGACATCCTGCACCACACCGATATTCGTGCCGCGGTAGGCGACGTTGGCGGTCGGGTAGAGCCCGCCGGTGGCCTCGAGTTGCACCGTGACGTCGTAGCGGCCGATGCCGAGCATCGCGGGCACCTTCACATACACCCCGCCCATCACCACCAGGCCGATCACCGTCAGCACGGCGAAGATCGACAGCTGGACGCGGACGAATCGGGTGAGCGTCATCGGCCCGGACCCCCTTGTGGCGCAGTGGCTCCTGGCAACGGCACGGTCAGCCCGGGGATGGCGGGCAGACCGGGGATCGGCGGCAGGCCGGGAATGGTCGGCGTCGGCTGCGCACCGGCATCGGGGGCGGGCTGCAGCGGCCCGGTGGCCGGGTTGCCGCTCTGTGTCGCGGTATCGGGGGCGAAACTGCCGATCACGCCCTCCACGCCGCCGAACCGACCGCCGAGCGGTGTGCCGGTCAGCCAGTTGCTGTCCAACCGCTTGCCGGTCAGGTCGACCGTGATGAACAGGTTCAAATAGTCGCCCATGATCGCTTTGTCGAGGTTCTTCATCGGGAACGGGAAGGTCGGAATGATCTTCATCGCCTCGACGAGGTTCACCCCGGTGTCGGCCAGCGTCTCCAGCACCGGCGCGAGGCTGCGCAGGTTGGCCTTCAGGTTGTCGCCGCTGCTGGCGATGAGCCGGTCGGTGACGTCGCTCAGGTCGCCGAGGGCGCTGATCGTGGCGGTGATGTTCGCCGTCCGGTCGGCGAGCACGGTGAGCGCGGGGTGGATCCGCTCGATCGCGGCGGCGACCACGGCACGCTGCTGGGCCAGTTGGCCGCCGAGCCGGTCGAGGCCGCTCATCGCCGCGATGATGTCGTTGCGCTGCTTGTCCAGGTTCGTGGTGAGCTCGTTGAGCTGCGGCAGCAGGTCGCGGATGTCGTTCTCTCGCCCGCTCAGCGCCGAATTCAGTTCGCGGGTAATGGTTTCCAGCTGCGAGATGCCACCGCCGTTGAGCACCACCGACAGCGACGACAGCACCTGCTCCGTCGTCGGGAAGGCGCCGGCCCGCTCCAGCGGGATGACGTCGCCACCCTTCAATTGCCCTTGCGGCGCGGTGTCGTTCGGCGCGGCGAGTTCGACGTGGTTGCTGCCGAGCAGACTGGTCTGCCCGATCTTGGCGACGGCGTTGGCGGGCAACCGCACGCTCGGATTCAGGGTGACGGTGACCAGCGCGTGCCAGCCCTCCACCTCGATGTTCGACACCGTCCCGACGGTCACGTCGTCGACCCGGACCGGCGAATTCCTGGTCAGCGTGGTCACATTCGGCATCTGGATGCGCACCTGGTACGCGCCGTCCATGGTGCCCTCGGTGCCCGGCATCGGCAGCGAGTTCAAACCGTCCCACTCGCAGCCGGATACGCCGAGCGCCAGTGCGAGGCCCACCACCACCGTCGCCATCCGCCGCGGTCGCACAGCGGTCTCCCGAGGCTGCGCGCAGCGCGAGCGCGCCGCGAATACGCGAGGCCGCTTCATCGCCCTCCTCCTGGGATAGCAAGTCCGGCAATGCCGTCCGGCACGGTGACCGGCGGCGGCCCCGGCGGCGCCACCTGCCCGGCCAGACTCGGCGGGCTGTACTTCAGCTGATCCGGGAACGCGTGCACACCGGTGGCCGGATTGAGCATGATCGGCGCGTAGTTCATGGCGAGCGAGCTGATCACCGGCGCCAGATACTGCGCGCACAGATCGGCGGAGCGATCGGA
The DNA here is from genome assembly GCF_044547795.1 of Nocardia sp. NPDC052316. NCBI lineage: Bacteria > Bacillati > Actinomycetota > Actinomycetes > Mycobacteriales > Nocardiaceae > Nocardia > Nocardia sp. NPDC052316. The sequence goes on along the minus strand of NZ_JBIUBB010000006.1, from coordinate 116,593 downwards.
ATCGTTGGCCTCCAACGCCCGCACCGAACCACACAGGAAGCTGAGCGGATCGGCGGTGTTGTTGAGCGCCACCGCACCGGCCAAGGTTCCCTGGGCGGGTTTGTAGATCTGGTAGAAGTTCACCAGCGCCGTCGGCCCGGAGTGCAGCACCCGCTCCAGTTCGGGCCGCTTGTCCACCAGCTGCTGGGTGACGTCGGCCAGTCGCTGCACGCCTTCGGTGAGCTCGGCGCCGCTGCCCTCGAGGAAACGTTTGACGTCACCGAGCGCGGTATCCAGATTATCCAGTCCCGCACCGAGTTCCGCAGAGGTGCCGGCCAGCACCGACGACACCGAGGCGAGCCTGCCGCCGAACTGCACGATCTGCTCGTTGCTCGCCGACAGCACGTCGACGAACTTCTGCAGATTGCGGATGGTGCCGAACAGATCGGTGCGCCCGTCCGACAGCGTGTTCAACGTGGCGGACAGTTCCCGCAGCGTATCGCGCAGTTTCTGGCCGTTGCCGTCCATGTTGTCGGCGGCGGTATTGACGAAGCGGCCGAAGGAACCCTGCGTGTCGTCGCCGACCGGCCCGAGAGTCGTTGCCAGCTTGGACAGTTCGGCCTTGATGTCGTCCCATTCCACCGGCACGGCCGTGTGCTCGAGCGGAATCCGCGCGCCGTCACCCATTTTCGGGCCGCCGACGTAGGCGGGCGCCACCTGGATGAACCGCGCCGAGACCAGCGACGGCGAGATGATCACCGCGCGCGCGTCGACCGGGATGTCGACCCCGCGATCAATCGTCATCCGCACCGTGACCTGGTCCTTGCCCGGCTCGATCGAGTCGATGCGGCCGACATTGACGCCGAGCACCCGGACCTCGTCGCCCTCGTACAGCCCGGAGGTCGACGGGAAATACGCGGTGATCGTGGTCTTTCCGATCCGGGTGACGCCGGTGTAGGCACCGGCCAGCACGAGCGCGGCGACCAGTACGCCCGCGGCGATCAGCGCCCATCGCGGTAGGTTGCGGGCTCTGTCCAGCATGTTCATCGCGGTGGCTCCTGGAGGGCGGGCCCGATCGACGGCGGTGCCGGGTTGGTGAAGATGTTGCGGAGGTCTTCGGGCAGGTGCTCCGGCCACACCAGCGCGTCGACGAGCGGCTGCAGTTCCGTGCTGGAGGCGTTGACGACGTAGGCGTTGAACCACGGGCCGTTGCCGACCTGCTCACCGAGCGCCGCGGCGTACGGGCCGAGGCCGTCGAGCGCGTCGTTCAGGTTCTGCCGGTTGCGCTGCAACAGGCCGAGCACCGAATTCAGCTTGTCCAGTGCGGGTTTCAGCAGCGGCTCATTGTCGGAGACCAGGCCGGACAGCTGCTTGGACACCTCGTTCACGTAGACGATCAGCTGACCGATCGCGGCGCGGCGCCGATCCAGCTCGCCGAGCAGGTCGTTGCCGTCCAACAGCAACGCGTTGATCTGGTTGCTCCGGTCGGCCAGGATCTTGGTGACGTTCTGTGCCCTGCCCAGCAGCTCGGTCAGCGCCTGATCGCGAGCATTGATGCTGCGCGACAACGCGGTAACGCCGTCCAGCGCCGCCCGCAGTGGGGCCGGGGTGTCGGCGAAGGTCGCCGAGAGGGTGTCCAGCGTCTTGTCCACCTGCGCCAGATCCAGGTCCTGCACCGTGCGGCCGAGATCGCCGAGCGCGTCGTTGAGCGAGTACGGCGACGTGGTGCGGTCCAGCGGGATCGTGTCGTCGCGCCGCAGCGCGCCCGACCCGACCGGGGTCACCTCCAGCGACTTACGGCCGAGCACGGTATTGGTCTTGATCGCGGCGGAAGACTTCTGGCCGAGCACGATCGACTCGTCGAGGGTGAACCGGACCAGCACCTTCGCCCCGGCCAACTGCACGTCGTCCACCCGGCCTGTTCGCACGCCTGCCACCTGGACCGGGTCGCCGGGCACCAGCCCGCCCGCGTCGGCGAAGTACGCGGTGTAGCTCGCCCCGCCGCGGATGAACGGCAGCCGGTCGAACTGCAAGGCGGACAAGGCAACACACGCCGCGACGACCAGGCCGACGATGCCGATGGTGACGACACGTGATCGCTCGTTCATCAGGGCGTGCACCTTCCGGTCGTCTGCTTACCCGGCAGGTTCACTTGCATCGGCTGTCCGTCGGGACCGTCGACGACCAGGTTGGTCCCGCAGATGTAGAGCTGCAGGAACGAACCGTAGGCGCCGATGCGGATCAGCTTCTTGTAGGTCTCGGGCAGCTTGTCGAACACCCACTGCAGCGTGTCCGAGCCCTCGTCGAGGTTGGTGGCCAGCCGCCCGGTGTGCTCGATGGTGGAGCGCAGGTCCGGCCGCGCCTGTTGGAGCAGCCCGGTCAGGTCGCGGGTCGCCCCGGCGATCCGCGGCAGCGCGTCGCCGATCGGGTCGCGCTCGGCGGCCAAACCGCTGATGAGGCGCTGCAATTCGTCGAGCGTGGTGGCGAACTGATCGCCACGCTGATCGATGGTCTGCAGCACCGTGTTCAGGTTGTTGATCACGTTGCCGATCAGCTCGTCGCGGTCGGCCAGCGTCTTGGCGAACGAGCCGCCGCTGTTGAGCAGCGAGACCAGCGTGCCGCCCTGGCCCTGGAAGATCTGCAGCAGCGCGCTGGTCAGGTCGTTCACCTGCGCCGGATCCAGACCGCGCAGCAGCGGCCGGAACCCGCCGAGCAGCATGTCCAGATCCAGCGCGGGCGCCGTCTTGTCCGTGCCGATGGTGCCGCCGTCGCGCAGCACCTCGGTCGAGCCGGGGCCCTCCAGCAGCTCCAGATATCGGTCACCGACCAGGTTTTCGTATCTGATGGTGGCGCGGGTGCTGGTGAGCAGCCGGTACTTGCGGTCGACATCGAACTCGACGTGCGCGAGGTGGTCCTTGCCCACCTTCACCGAGGAGACCGAACCGACCGGCACCCCGGCGATGCGGACCTTCGAGCCGGGCAGCATGCCCGACGAACTGGTGAACACGGCGTGGTAGCCGTACTCTCTGGCGAAGCGCATCTGGCTGAACACCACCACCAGTCCGGCGAAGACGAGTGCCATCACCAGCGTGAAGATGACCAGCTTGACGGTCGTCGCGGTGTTCTTCACAGCTTGCCCACCCCCGGCAGCCCGGCGAACAGCAGCTGGAACACCTTCGGCGCCTCGTTGGGCTTCGTGAAACCCGTGTTCGGCACGTACGGAGCTCCCTCGTTCGTGTCGGTGACGACGTAGTCGGCGTGACTGCCCGGCACCCGATCCAGCACGCCCGCACACTGCGGGCCGCCGGTCGCGTTCACCTTCGGCAGGTCGTCCGGGTACTTGTACGGCTGGGCGCCGAACATGAAGTTGGTATTCATCCCGATGCCCGGCAGCTTGCCGCCGAACACGTCCTCGGCCAGCGGCATCATCGGGCCGAGGCCGTTGATGATGCAGCCGAGCGCGGGGGCGTACTCGAAAAGCAGGCTCGTGGTGGGGCGCAGCAGATCCAGCGCAGTGCTGAAATCGCCTTCGTTCTCCCGCAATACCGAGCCGGTGGTGTCGGCGAGGCCGGTCAGGTTGGCGAGCATGGTGTCCAGGCTCTGCTGCTCGTCGACCAGCGTCTGGCTGGTGCCGGTGGCGTTGTCGACGGTGCGCAGCAGGTCGGGGACGGTGTCGGCGTACAGGTCGGTCACCGCGCCGGTGCGCACCAGATCCTCCTGCAGCGTAGGCAGATACGGGTTGATGTCGCGTAGGTAGGCGTCGCTGCGGGCGAGCAGGTCGCCCAGCTTCTCGCCGCGGCCCTGCAGCGCCGTGCCGAGCGCGGACAGGGTCGCGTTCAGCTTCTCCGGCTCCACCTTGGCCAGCACGTCGGAAAGATGCTGGAACAGCGTGTTGAACTCGACGGTCACATGCTGGACCGCCACCCGCGCGCCAGGCTGCAGCGAGGCCGACGAAGGCTGTTCGGGCACAGTGAAGTTCACGTACTTCGCGCCGAACACGGTGGTGGAGCGGATATCCACGCCCGCGTTGGCCGGAACAAGCTTCAGCTGATCAGGATTGAGCGCGAGCTTCAGGCTGGCGCCGTCGGAGGTCTGATCGATCGCGACCACCCGGCCGATCTCCACCCCGCGCACCTTCACCTTGGCGTCGGGATCGAGCACCAGGCCGCTGCGCGGCGCGTCGACCGTGACGGTGGCCGTCGGGGTGAACCCCCCTACGAACATCACCAGTGCGACGGCCACGATCGCGACGAGCACGAGCACCATCGCGGCACCGGCCACCTTGTAACCCGCTGCAGCGCGCAATTGCTTCGAATCCGCCATATCGCTTTACCCGGAGAGATGAAAGTTGCCGGAGGTGCCGTAGATGGCCAGCGAGATCAGCAGGGTCACCGTGACCACCGCGACCAGCGAGGCCCGCACCGCATTGCCGACCGCGACGCCGACGCCGACCGGTCCGCCCGCGGCATTGAAGCCGTAATAGGTGTGGATCAACATGACCGCCAGCGCCATGAAGATCGCCTGGGCGAACGACCAGAGAATGTCGCTCGGGATCAGGAAGGTGGAGAAGTAGTGGTCGTACACGCCGGCCGACTGGCCGTAGATGACCACCGTCGCGAACCGGCTGGCCAGGAACGACGCGATCACCGCCAGCGCGTAGAGCGGCACGATCGCGATCATCCCGGCGAGCACCCTGGTGCCGACCAGATAGGGCACCGGCCGGATCGCCATCGACTCCAGCGCGTCGATCTCCTCGGCCACCCGCATCGCGCCCAGCTGCGCGGTCGAGCCTGCGCCGATGGTGGCGGCCAGGCCGATGCCGGAGATCACCGGCGCCGCGATGCGGACATTGATGAAGGCCGCGAAGAAGCCGGTGAGCGCCTCGACGCCGATATTGCCGAGCGAGCTGTAACCCTGCACGGCGATGGTGCCGCCGGCGAACAGCGTAAGGAAGCCGACGATCACCACGGTGCCGCCGATCACCGCCAAAGCGCCGCTGCCCATACTGATTTCGGCGATGAGCCGAATGGTTTCGGTCCGATAGTGCGTCAAGGCACGCGGAATAGCGCCCAGGGCCTGTGCGAAGAACACAGCCTGTTTACCGACTGAATCGAGCGAGTCCGACATCCGACGCACTCGTCGCACGGTACGCGGGAAGCGGGATTCGATCACGAAGGCCATGCGGTCACCGCGCCGTGAACTTGATACCAACGGCGGTGACCACCACGTTCACTACGAACAAGGCCATAAAGGCGAAGACGACGGTCTGATTCACCGCATCACCGACACTCTTGGGACCACCTTTGACATTCAGACCCAGATAACAGGCCACCAGCCCGGCGATCAGCCCGAACAATCCGGCCTTCACCTCCGAGATGACCAATTCGGGCAAATGGGTCAGCAGCGTGATGCCGTTGACGAACGCGCCCGGGTTCACATCCTGCAGAAAGACCGAGAACAGAAATCCGCCGACGATACCGATGGTGCACACCAAACTGTTGAGCATCAGCGCGACGAACATCGACGCGAGCACCCTCGGCACCACCAGTCGTTGCACCGGATTGATGCCGAGCACCCGCATCGCGTCGATTTCCTCGCGAATCGTGCGGGCGCCCAGGTCAGCACAGATGGCGGTGGCGCCCGCGCCCGCGACGATCAGCACGGTGACGATCGGCCCGACCTGAGTGACCGCGCCGAAAGCCGCGCCTGCGCCGCTGAGATCGGCCGCGCCGATCTCGCGCAACAAGATGTTCAGGGTGAAGCTCACCAATACGGTGAATGGAATCGCGACCAACAGCGTGGGCACGATCGAGACGCGGGCGATGAACCAGGACTGGTCGATGAACTCGCGCCATTGAAATGGCCTGCGCACACTGGCTCGCGCTACTTCGGCCGTCAGTTCGAAGAACCCGCCGACTGCCCGCAATGGCACAGCAAGGACCTCGTTCATCTATGAACCTCCTTGCTCAGAACCTGCGTACGCCCACACGGCACGATTCTTCACCGAGGCCGCACCGCCTCCACGATTAGAACACGTTCACTACGCTGCCGGTAGATGTTTGCCACTTTTGAACTGCACTTTTTCTTTGCATCGGCATATGAATTTGGAACGAGTGTCAGGAGATTGATCCCACCTTTGTGCGGTGGCCCACGTCTCGACCCCCAATATCTACCAACTGCCCGACCGCTGATCAACAGTTGGACGGCTGATCAGCAGTTTATTGTCAGCGGGGCTTGCGGAAGCCGATCCCCGCTGCGCTTGTTTCACCGTGTCGGATCCACCGCACAGAACTCAGTCGAGATCCAGCAGGGTAGAGGCCGAGAAAGTCTGCCCCACAGGGCGTTCGGCGAAATAGCCGCCGAGTGCGCCGGCCAGGTCGCCGACCGACCAGGCGCCACCGGTCGCGTCGAACCGCTGCTCGACGACGGGGGCCGCCATGAGCGCCACCATGGCGCCGTAGACCACGAACAGCTGACCGTTCACCGCGTCGGCGGCGGGCGAGGCGAGGTAGGCGACCAACCTGGCCACATGGTCGGGCGAGAGCGGGTCCACCTCACCTTCCGGTGCCGCGCTGAACACGGCCTCGGTCATCGCAGTCCGCGCGCGGGGCGCGATCGCGTTGGCGCGCACGCCATATCGGGACAGCGCCCGCGCGGCCGAGAGCGTGAGCGCGGTGATGCCCGCCTTGGCGGCGCCGTAGTTGGCCTGCCCCTCGGGTCCGAGCAGCCCCGCCTCGGAGGAGGTGTTGATCAACCGGCCGTAGACCGGCGCACCCGCCGCCTTGGACTTGCCACGCCAGTACGTCGCGGCATTGCGGGACAACAGGAAGTGGCCGCGCAGATGGACCGCGACGACGGCGTCGAAGTCCTCGTCGGTCATGTTGAACAGCATGCGGTCCCTGGTGATGCCCGCGTTGTTCACCACGATGTCGACGCTGCCGAAGGCCTCTTCCGCGGTACGGATCAAGGCGTCGGCGGTGGCACGTTCGGCGATGCTGCCCGCGACGAACTCGGCTTTGGCGCCGAGTGCGCGGATCTCGGCGAGCGTGTCGGACACCGCATCCGATTCCGACAGGTCGTTGACCACCACCGAGGCACCCGCCCCGGCCAGCGCGAGCGCCTCGGCCCGCCCCAACCCGGCACCCGCACCGGTAACGATCGCGACCCGGCCCGCAAGACTCACATCATCAACCACGAGCCCGACCCTAGAACGTGTTCCATTCTATGGCAAGGGTCGGTCTCACTGGAGCCGCAAGGCCGCTTTCGGGCACTGCGCCACCGCGTCCTCGACGTCGGCCAGCCGGTCGGCCGCAACGTCGGCTTGCAGGATGTGCAACTGGTCCTCGTCATCGAGTTCGAACACGTCGGGGGCGATTCCGACACAGATTCCGTTCGCTTCACACTGATCCAGATCGACGCTGACCTTCATGAGAACTCCTTTACCGCGATCCTTGCCGAAGCCTAACAAGCCGACGCCGCCGCAGGTGGCGCCATCGGTCCGATTCACCCCCAATACTGGAACATGTTTCAGTGCATATGCAATGATCGGTGCAACCCACATCGACGAAGGCCTGAGGTATTTGCCATGCGCATTGCGTACACGCCGCAGCAGGAGGAGTTACGCGCGGAGCTGCGCGACTACTTCGCGCGACTCATCACCCCCGAGCGGCGGGCAGCGCTCAGCGCGCAGACCGGCGAGTACGGCCAGGGCAACGTCTACCGCGAGGTCGTGCGGGAGATGGGCCGCGACGGCTGGCTCACCCTGGCCTGGCCGAAGGAGTTCGGCGGCCAGGACCGGCCGACGATGGACCAGCTGATCTTCACCGACGAGGCGGCGATCGCCGGCGCGCCGGTGCCGTTCCTGACCATCAACTCGGTCGCGCCGACGATCATGCACTACGGCAGCGAGGAGCAGAAGCGCTTCTTCCTGCCCAAAATCGCCGCGGGCGAGCTGCACTTCGCCATCGGCTACTCCGAGCCCGGCGCGGGCACCGACCTGGCCAGCCTGCGCACCAGCGCGGTGCGCGACGGCGACGACTACGTGATCAACGGCCAGAAGATGTGGACAAGTCTGATCGCGTACGCCGACTACGTCTGGCTCGCCGTGCGCACCGATCCGAATGTGAAGAAGCACAAGGGCATCAGCATGCTCATCGTGCCGACCACTGCGGAGGGCTTCTCCTGGACCCCGGTGCACACCATGGCGGGGCCGGACACCAGCGCGACCTACTACCAGGACGTGCGGGTGCCCGCGAGCGCCCTGGTCGGCCAGGAAAACGGCGGCTGGGCGCTGATCACCAACCAGCTCAACCACGAGCGCGTCGCGCTCACCTCGGCGGGACCACTCGGACTCGCCGTGCGTCAGACGGTCGAGTGGGCGCGCAACACCAAGGCGGCCAACGGTTCCCGCGTCATCGACCAGGAGTGGGTGCAGCTCAACCTCGCGCGCGTGCACGCCAAGGTCGAGTATCTGAAGCTGTTGAACTGGGAGATCGCCAGCCGAGCCGACGCGGGCGGTGACGCGGCGCCTCGGCCGTGGGACGCCTCCACCTGCAAGGTGTACGGCACCGAACTGGCCACCGAGGCGTACCGGTTGCTGATGGAAGTCCTCGGCCCGCAGGCCTATCTGCGCCAGGACTCCCCCGGCGCCGAGCTGCGCGGTCGCCTGGAGCGGATGCACCGGGCCGCGCTGATCCTCACCTTCGGCGGCGGCACCAACGAGGTGCAGCGTGACATCATCGCGATGACCGCCCTCAAGCAGCCCGCCGCGGCGCGCTGAGCTGTGTTCGATGGGTGGCGCTCCCGGGGCCCTGCGTGGTTACGCAGGCTACCTCCTCCGGGCCCGTCGCTCGCACCACCAGAAAGCAGGTAGCAGACATGGATTTCACCCCCACCGAAGCCCAGCTCGACCTGGCCCGGTTGACCGGCGAGGTGTGCGGCAAGCTCGTCACCGCCGACCGGCTGCGCGAACTCGACACCGCGGCCGAACGATTCGACGAGGCGCTCTGGGGCTCGCTGGCCGAGACCGGTGTGCTCGCGGCGGCGCTGCCCGAGGCGGTCGGCGGCAACGACTTCGGCGTGCTCGAGCAGACCGCCGTCCTGCGTGAGCTCGGCAAGCACGTCGCGGCGGTGCCGTATCTGTGGTCGATCGTGGTCGGCGCGGGTGCGCTCGGACGTTTCGGCGATGCGGCGCAACAAGATCTGGCGACCCGGGCCGGCGCGGGCCGGGTCATCCTGACCGCCGCGCTCGCCGAGGAACACAACTGGGAGCCGGCCAAGCCGACGACCACCGCCGTCGAGGCGGACGGCGGCTGGCGGCTCACCGGGGCCAAGACCACCGTGCCCTTCGCCGACCGTGCCGACCGAATCCTGGTTCCCGCCACCGTGTCCGGTACGCCCGCGGTGTTCCTGGTCGATCCGTCGGCGGCGACGGTCACCGCACAGCAGGTGGTCGACCGCTCGCCCGAGTACTCGGTCGAATTGGCCGACACACCAGCCGAATTGATCGGCACCGTCGAGAACGGCGCGCAGATCCTGGACTGGATGCTCATCCGCGCCTGGCTCGGCCTCAGCGCCCTGCAACTCGGCACCCTGGAACGCGCACTCGACCTGGTCGCCGAATACGCCCGCGAGCGGGAACAATTCGGCAAGGCCGTCGGCAGTTTCCAAGCCGTGGCGCAGCGCCTCGCCGACGCCTACATCGACGTCCAGGGGCTACGCCTCGCCGTCACCCAGGCCGCCTGGCAGCTCTCCGAGGACCTGCCGAGCGCCGAGGCCGTGCACACCGCCAAGTTCTGGGCGGCCGACGCGGGCCACCGGGTGGCGCACACCGTCGTGCACGTGCACGGCGGCGTCGGTATCGACCGCGACCACATCGTGCACAACTACTTCACCGCAGCCAAGCACCATGAGTTCGCCTTGGGCGGGGGTACCGATCACCTGCGCGCCCTCGGGGCGCACTTGGCCGCCTCCTGATCGGGCGTGAACCCCTTCGGCCCGCCGACGCGATCGGCGGGCCGAATTTTTGTACCCATCCAGATCGGCTGGTGCGCCGAATGCCGGTGGGGTGTCGACGTTCGTGGCAGGTCTCCGCCGCGAACAAGGCACCGCTTACCCTTTCCGCTTTCGGCACCGAAGTCCTGGAGGACTCCTTGGCGGCACCACGATCGACACTCGCGGTTTTGGCCGCGACCGTATTCCTGAGCTGTGTGGGCAGTGGCCATGCCCTCGGCGAAGTAGCTCCGAATGGCCAACCGATGGGTAGAACGGCCGCACTCATCGCCCAGGCCGAGGCACGCACCGCCAGCGCCAATGCTCGCGGCGCCTCCGCATTCCAAGCGGTAGCTGTCGTCACCGCCAACGAGCCGGTGACGTACACGCAGGAGGTTCGGCCGGTAGCCGTCGAGGAAATCCAGTTCCGGCCCTCGTTGCCCGGCGCGGTCAAGGCCAGCGCGATTGCCGCCCGCGCGGCCGCTGCCGCCCGCGCGACCGTCGATGAGCTCCCGAACCCGCCCAAGAACGTCCGGCTCACCGCGGCAGCGGCCGAACAAGCCGCGGTGAAGGCCGCGGAGGCACCGGCCGATGTCAAACTCGCGAACCTCGCCGCGTCGGCGGAGAACGCAGCCCTCGAAGCCAGCTCCGCCGCCTTCGGCACCACCGCAACCAAGGTCGAGTGGATCCGGACCGGGTAGCCCCTGCGCAGTCCCGAATCCAGTCCCGCCCAAACGAATCGACCCGTCGGACGCACCGACGGGTCGATTCGCTATCCGCCTATTGGTTTTTCGCCGACGTGAGGTAGCGCTGCAGGGTGGGGGCGATTTCGGCGATCAGTTCGTCTCGGGTGCAGGCGACGACCGGGGGGATGCGCAGCACGTAGCGGCAGAGGGCCAGGCCGAGGAGTTGGGTGACCACGAGGCCGCCGCGACGGGGGGCGTCGGTGGGGTCGCCGAAGCGCAGGACGGCGGGCAGCACCTGCTTGGCGAAGACATCGCGGAAGCGTTCGGTGACTGCGTCGTCGGTGACGGCCGAACGCAACAGAGTCAGCAGCACTTCGTTGCCGGGCGGCTCTTCCCAGAGGGCAAGGAAGCGGCGCACCAGTAGTTCGCCGAGCGCGTCCGGGTCGGCGGCGGCCAGGTCGGGTAGGGCCAGATCGATGTCGACGGCGGCGGCGAACAGGCCGTCCTTGCTGCCGAAGTAGCGCATGACCATGGACGGGTCGATGGCCGCGTCCGCCGCGATGGCACGGATGGTCGCCTTGCCGTAGCCCTCCGCGGCGAATCGGGCGCGGGCGGCGTCGAGGATCGCCGCGCGGGTCGCGTCGGAGCGGCGTGCTGGCGGTTGATCAGGCCCGGTCGTCATGCCAACAAGTGTAGGCCAACAACTGTTGACTTACGAAACTCGACGGCTTACGGTTATGCCAACAAGCGTTGGCCCACAGATGTTGACTTCAGGAGTTCTCATGATCACCACCCCGCTGCCGGACACCACCTCCGTCCTGATCGTCGGCGCGGGGCCCGCCGGGCTCACCGCGGCGATCACCTTGGCCGACGCGGGCGTCGACTTCGTCCTGCTCGATCGGCTTGCCGAGGGTGCCAACACTTCTCGCGCCGCCGTGGTCCATGCCAGGACCCTCGAGGTGCTGAACGAGCTCGGCATCGCCGAGGAGCTCATCGCGAAAGGCATTGTGGTGCCGCGATTCACCGTGCACGACGGCGCTCGCACGCTGGCGACCATCCGGTTCGACGGGCTCCCCACGCCGTACCCCTACACCCTGATGACGCCGCAGGACACCACCGAGGCGGTGCTGCTCGCCCGGCTGCGCAAGGCGGGCGGCGATGTGCGGCGGCCGTACCAGGTCACCCGTCTGGTGAACGAAAACGATGGCGTGACTGTCGAATACACCGATGGCGACGGCGCTTCCGGCACCCTGCGCGCCGACTACGTCATCGGCGCCGACGGCATGCACAGTGTCGTCCGCGAGCAGGCGGGCATCGAATTCGCCGGCGACACCTATCCGGCATCCTTCGTCCTGGCCGACGTACAGATGGACTGGCCGATCGCCAGGAACGAAGTGGCGCTGCACCTTTCGCCCGAGGGCGTGACAGTCGTCGCACCGCTGCCCGACGCTGCGGAACAGAACCGCTATCGGGTAGTCGCCACCCTCGATGACGCACCCGAACACCCGACCCGCGACGACATCCAAACCGTGCTCGACACCCGCGGCCCCGGCGGCGACATCAAGGTCCGCGAGGTGCTGTGGAGCTCGCGCTTCCGCGTGCACCACCGCGTCGCCGCCCACTACCGCGCGGGCCGAATCCTGCTCGCAGGCGACGCCGCCCACGTGCACAGCCCCGCAGGCGGCCAAGGCATGAACACCGGCATCCAAGACGCCGCCACCCTCGGCCCCCTCCTCACCCGAGTCCTCGCCGGCGAACCCGACACCCTGCTCGACACCTACGAAACCACCCGCCGCCCGATAGCCCTCGGCGTCGTAGCCTTCACCGACCGAATGACCCGCATGGCCACCCTCCACCCCCGCCCCGCCCGCGCCCTCCGCAACCTCGCCATATCCACCCTCACCCGCATCCCAGCCTTCCGCACCGCCCTAGCCCACCGCCTCGCCGAACTCCCCCACCGTTGAACGACTCGCCAGAGCCACGCGAAGACGGACGCTACCGCGCCCATCGCGGGGGGTAGTCGAACCAGTCTCCGACCGACAAAGGGCCGCTGCGTGATTCGCAGCGGCCCTTCGGGTACGCGGTTTTACTTGCTGCTTGCCTCGGCGTGCTCGTCGGCGGGGCGGGACTCGGTTTGGGACTTGGCCCAGCGGTAGTCGGGTTTGCCTGCGGGGGAACGCTTGATTTCGTCTACGAACCAGAGGCTGCGGGGGAGTTTGTAGGGGGCGATCTCTTTGGTCAGGAAGGGGCGTAGTTCTTCGATGGTCGGGCGGTTTTCGCTGCGGCATTGCACGACCGCGACCACGCGCTGGCCCCAGCGCTGGTCTTCTACGCCGACGACGAGGGCGTCGAAGATTTCCGGGTGCGTTTTGAGGGCGCCTTCGACCTCTTCGGGGTAGATCTTCTCGCCGCCGCTGTTGATGCTGACCGAGCCGCGGCCGAGCATGGTGACCGTGCCGTCTTCCTCGACCCTGGCGAAGTCGCCGGGGATGGCGTAGCGAACCCCGTTGAACACCTTGAAGGTTGCCGCGCTCTTGGCTTCGTCCTTGTAGTAGCCGAGCGGGATGTGCCCGCTGCGGGCGAGGAGTCCGACCTGGCCGGAGCCGGGCTCGACCGGGTTGCCTTCCTCGTCGAGCACCTGGGTGGAGGCATCGATCTTCACCCGAGGTCCGCCGGTGTGGTTGACGCCCTTGGCGACGATCGACAGGCCGCCGAAACCCGTCTCGGAGGAGCCGATGGAGTCCGAGATCAGCCGGTTCGGCAGCAGCTCGACGAACTGGTCCTTGAGCGCGGGTGAGAACAGCGCGGCACTGCTCGCCATCACGTAGAGGCTCGAAAGATCGTAGGGCTGACCGGTTTCCGGGTTGCCCTCGATGAGCGCGTCCAGCATCGGCCGCGCCATGGCGTCGCCGGTGATGAAGATGAGGTTGATCTTGTGGCGGTCGATCGCCTGCCACACCCCGTGCCCGCTGAACTCGGGCAGCATCACGGCTTTACCGCCGTCGAACAGGCTGTGGAAGGTGGCGGTCTGCGAGCCACCGTGGATCATCGGCGGGATCGGGAACCGCACCAGCTGCGGGTTGTTGGCCGCACCGGTCTTGGACTGCTGCCATTCGTCCTCGATGGGTTCGCCGGTGATGAAGTTGATGCCGCCGCCGAGCACCCGCCACCAGTCCTCGTGCCGCCACATCACCCCCTTGGGCAGTCCGGTGGTGCCGCCGGTGTAGAGCATGAAGATGTCGTCGGGCGAGCGTGGACCGAAGTCCCGCGCACCGGACGAGGCGGCCAGCGCGGTCTCGTATTCGACGGAATCCGCTGCGGTCGCGATGGTGCCGGTCGTATCGTCGTCGACGACGAGAACCGTCTTCAGCAGCGGGGTATTCGGCCGGACCCCGGCCACCCGGTCGCTGTAGCGGCGCTCGTGGATCAACGCGACCATGTCCGAATTTTCGAAGATATATTGCAACTCGTTCTCGACGTATCGGAAGTTCACGTTGATCATCACCGCCCGCGCCTTGAACACCGCGACCATCGCCTCGACGGCCTCGATCGTGTTGCGCGAGTAGATGCCGACCTTGTCCCCCGGCTGAACACCGTGTTCGAGCAGGTAGTGAGCCAACTTGTTGGCGCGCTCCTCCAGCTGTGCGTAGGTCACCTCGCGCCCGTCGTCAGCGAGCGCGACGCGGTCGGGCATCAGGTCGATGGCGTGTTCGACAAGGTCCGCTATGTTGTAGCTCACAGGCTAAAAATAGAACGTGTTACTGTTCCTGGCAAGGCTTGAAAGTCAGGAGATTCGCAATGCCGCACTGCCTTGTTGAGAAACGCGACCATGTCCTCATCGTCACGATGAATCGCCCCGAGGCGCGCAACGCGCTCTCGGCGGAGATGATGGCGATCATGCGCGACGCCTGGGACCAGGTGGACAGCGATCCGGACATCAGGGTGGCCATTCTGACCGGCGCGGGCGGCGCGTTCTGCGCGGGCGCGGACCTCAAGGCGATGACCGCGCAGCACCCCGGCGACTCGTTCGCGGGCGGCGGCTGGGACCTGTCGAAGATCGAGGCGCTGCTCAAGGGCCGCAGGCTCACCAAGCCGCTGATCGCCGCGGTCGAGGGCCCGGCCATCGCGGGCGGCACCGAGATCCTGCAGGGCACCGATATCCGGGTGGCCGGCGAGAGCGCGAAGTTCGGTGTCTCCGAGGCACGCTGGGGTCTGTTCCCGCTCGGCGGCTCCGCGGTGCGCCTGGTGCGCCAGATTCCGTACACCGTCGCCGCGGACATCCTGCTGACCGGCAGGCACGTCACCGCCGCCGAGGCCAAGGAGATCGGGCTGATCGGGCACGTGGTGCCCGACGGTAGCGCGCTGGACAAGGCCCTCGAGCTCGCCGCGCAGATCGCCGCCAACGGCCCGCTGGCCGTGCAGGCCATTTTGCGGACCATCCGGGAGACCGAGGGCATGCCCGAGGAAGAGGCGTTCCACATCGACGCGAAGCTCGGCACGGCCGTGTTCCGCTCGACCGATGCCAAGGAGGGCCCGAAAGCCTTCGCGGAGAAGCGCAAACCGACCTTCACCGGCAGCTGAGACGCCGCCGCCCCGGCACCTTCGGGTACCGGGGCGGCTCAGGTCGGGCTCAATTGCCCGGGTAGTCCATCCAGAACGGCTCCCACTGATGTCCGTCCGGATCGAGGAAGGTGCGGCTGTACATGCCGACCTGCTCCTCCTGCGCGCGCTTGTCCTCGCTGATCTCCTCGGTGCCGCCCGCGCTGAGCGCCGCGGCCGCGAGCGCGTCCACCTCCGCGCTGCTGGTCAGCGCCAATCCGTAAGTGGCGCCGATCTTCTCGGTGGTGTCCGCGACCTGACGCGTGCTGAAGGTGGTGAAGAACTGCCTGGTCAGCAGCATGAGGCAGATATTGTCGTCGATCACGACACAGGCCGCGTTGTCGTCGCTGAACTCCTGGTTGATCTTCCAGCCGAGCGCCTCGTAAAAGTTCTTCGACCGGTTCAGCTCGGCGACGGGTAGGTTGAGAAAAATCATCCGGCTGGTCATGTCACGACACCTTTTCGTAGTCCGCCTGTTTAGTTGCGCAGAAATAAGGACGAGACCCGGCCGCTGAACTCATCGCTCGCCCCCACAGCTGTGACCACCCGCACCCGGCGCGGCGGACGTTGATTTTGCTGGTGCTGGTAGCAAGCTTTCGGGTCTGGGATGTGTCGGTGGGCTGTGGCATGGTGACACCCATGAACGACCCGTCCGGCCACTCCGCCGGCCTCGCTCCCGACGTGCTCGAATCCTTCGAGAAGCACCGCCGGGAATTGTGCGCCTACGCCTACCGCATGCTCGGTTCGTCTTTCGAAGCCGAGGACGCGGTCCAGGAAACCTTCACCCGCGCGTGGAAGTCCTACGACTCGTTCGAGGGACGCGCGAGCCTGCGCTCCTGGCTGTATCGAATCGCCACCAACGTCTGCCTCGACATGCTCGACGGCCCGCAGCGGCGAGCAAGGCCGATGGACCTGTCCGGTCCGTCCCGGCCGGATTCACCACTACCCGCGCCGCAGCCGGACTACGTCTGGATCGAGCCGATCCCGAACGCCCTGGCGTTCGGCGCCGACCCGGCCGATCATGCCTCGGCCAAGGACACGCTGCGACTGGCGTTCGTCGCGGCCTGCCAGCACCTGCCTGCCACCCAGCGCGCGATCCTGATCATGCGTGAGGTGCTGCGGTTCTCCGCCAACGAGACCGCCGAGGCCCTCACCATGTCCCCCGCGTCGGTGAACAGCGCGCTGCAACGCGCCCGGGCCACCATGTCGAAGGTCCAGCCGACCACCACGGACAACTACGACGAGTCCAACGAAGACCAGCGCAAGCTGGTCGACAACTTCGTCAAGGCGTTCGAGGCCTACGACATGGACACCCTCACCACGCTGCTCAAAACCGATGTGGCGCTGTCCATGCCGCCGATCGAGTTCTGGGTCTCCGGCCCCGCGAACGTCGCCGAGTTCATGCTCGGCCACGGCGCAGGCTGCCGCAACTCGCGCCTGGTCCGCCTGGACGGCGCCAACGGCAATCCCGCCTTCGGCCACTACAAGCCGAGCGGCGAGCCAGGCGTGTGGGTGCCGTGGTCGATCACCGTGCTGGAGCTCGACGGCAACGAGGTTGCGGGCATGAGCTTCTTCCTCGACACGGAGAAGCTGTTCCCGCTGTTCGGGCTGGCCCCGGAGTTGCGCGAAGCGGTCTGAACGCCCTGCCCGCCCCCGGAAGGTTTGACAGGCAAGAACGCGCGATGCATCAGGGGGCGGGCGGCGCGAAAGGGTGTGCGGCAAGCAGATACGAATCGAGCAGAGTCATGTGGTCGCTACCCGATCTTGGGTAACAACCACATGACTCTGCCCGTTTCGGGGATGCCGGTGGGCCGGTCCCCTACGACGCGGGCAGGTATCGCTCGCGCAACTTGCGCTTGTACAACTTTCCGTTGGGGTCGCGAGGCAACTCGGGCAGGTAGTCGACCGACTTCGGCATCTTGTACTTCGCCAATTGGGTTGCGGCGAAGGTGAGTAGCTCGGCGGTGAGCTCGTCGGTGCCCTCGACCCCCTCGGCGGGCTGGACAACGGCCTTGACCTCGGCGCCCCAATCCGGGTGCGGGATACCGAATACCGCGACATCGGCGACCTTCGGATGGGTGATCAGGACGTTCTCGATCTCGGCCGGGTAGATGTTCACCCCGCCGGACAGGATCAGGTCGGAGCGGCGGTCGTGCAGGTAGAGGTAACCGTCCTCGTCGAGGTGGCCGATGTCGCCGACGGTGAACAGGTCGCCGACGCGCGAATCCTCGGTCTTGGCCTTGTCGTGGTGGTACTCGAAACTCGAGGCGCCCATCCGCATGTAGACCAGACCCGGCTCACCGGTGGGCACCTCGGAGCCGTCCTCCTCGCTGAGCACCTTGATCACCGACCACGGCCACGCCTTGCCGACCGAACCCGGCTTCTCCAGCCACTCCGTCCCGTTGATCACCGTGCCGCCGCCCTCGGTGGCCGCGTAGTACTCGGTGACCGTCGGGCCCCACCACTCCAGCATCTTCCGCTTGGTCTCCTGCGGGCAGGGGGCGGCACCGTGCACCATGCTGCGCAGCGAGGACACGTCGTATTTGGCGCGCACCTCCTCGGGCAGCGCGAGCAGCCGATGGAACTGGGTGGGCACCATGTGGCTGTGCGTCACCCGGTACTTGTCGATCAGCCGCAGCATCTCCTCGGCGTCCCAGCGATCCATCAGAACGAGCTTGTGCCCCAACTGGATCGAGATGGTCGCGAAGTTCAGCACCGCGGTGTGATAGAGCGGCGACCCGCAGATGTGCACGTGATCGTCGTACGGCGCGAGCCCGAACAGGCCGAAGAACGCATTGGTATGCGGCGGAACGACATCCGGGTCGGCGCCGGTGAGCGGGCGGCGAACGCCCTTGGGGCGTCCGGTGGTTCCGGAGGTGTAGAGCATCGGCGCCCCGGTGCTGCGGTCGGCCGGTCGGCCGGTGTCCGCGGCACCCAGCCAGGCCACCGATTTGAAGCCGTCGATCTCGCCCACCGAGAAGCGCGCCGTAGCAGGCAATTGCGCCTCATCGGCGGCTGCTGTGGCGGTGGCGGCGAAGCGGTCGCTGGCCAGGAACGCCTTGGCCTCGCTGTCCTGCAGGATGTAGGCGACCTCAGGGCCGGTGAGGTGCCAGTTCACCGCGACGATGTACAGGCCGGCCTGGTACGCCGCGAAGTAGGCGGCGATCGCCTCGACGCAGTTGTGCACCATGCTCACCAGCACGTCGCCGGTTTCCAGGCCGAGGCCGCGCAGGCCGGTGGCGTAGCGGTTGGCGAGGGTGGCCAATTCGCGATACGTCACCTCCCGGCCCGCCGGATCGACCATGGCGATCCGATCGGGTTCGGCTTCGGCGATGTTCCACAGACCGAGAATTTTCACTGACTCCTGCGTCGTCATCTTACTGAATCTAGAACGTGTTCTACATATCGACAAGGGGTGCGAGCCGACGTAATTGCGCGACATCGGAGACCGACACCAACATCATGGTGACCCCGGCCGCCGACCAGACCCCGAGTTGCTTACGGACATGCTCCTCGTCGCCGATGATCGCGGTGTCCAGAATCAGCTCGTCCGGCACCGCGGCCGCCGCCTCGGCCTTCTTGCCCGCCTGGAACAGCTTGCCGATCTCGTCGACCTCCCGCTCGTAGCCCATCCGCCGGTAGACCTGCGCGTGGAAATTCTGCTCCGGCGCGCCCATGCCGCCGATGTAGAGCGCCATGATCCAGCGCATCCGCTCGATCTCGCTCGCCGCGTCGTCGGTGATCACGACCTGACAGCTCGCGGCGATCTCGAAGTCCGCGCGCGAACGGCGCGCTCCCGCCCTGGCGAAACCCTCGTCGAGCCAGTCGTTGTACATGTTCGCCAGGCGCGGCGCGTAGTAGATGGCGAGCCAGCCGTCCGCGATCTCGGCGGTCAGCGCCACATTCTTGGGGCCTTCCGCGCCGAGCCAGATCGGCAAATCCGCACGTAACGGGTGCACGATCGGCTTGAGCGGCTTGCCGAGTCCGGTCGAGCCCGGCCCGGCGTAGGGCAGCGGATAGTGCGGCCCGTCATTGGTGACCGGCGCCTGCCGCTCCAGAATGCGCCGGATGATCCCGACGTACTCCCTGGTGCGCTGCAACGGCTTGGCGAACGGCTGCCCGTACCAGCCCTCGACCACCTGCGGGCCGGAGACACCGAGCCCGAGAATCGCCCGGCCGCCGCTCAGATGATCGAGCGTGAGCGCGTGCATCGCGGTCGCGGCGGGGGTGCGAGCCGACATCTGCACCACGGAGGTGCCGAGTCGCACCCGCTCCGTGGACGATCCCCACCAGGTCAGCGGCCCGAAGGCGTCGGAACCCCACGACTCCGCGGCGAATACCGCATCGAACCCGGCGTCCTCGGCGGCGACCACCAACTCCCCCGCGTTCTCCGGCGGCTGCGCCATCCAGTACCCGAGTTGCAATCCGAATTTCATGCTCGACCCTTCCGACCTCACCGGCCGCTCGCACAGCCCGTCACCGACACCGCATCTTGCCAGCAGAATAAGAACCTGTTCTACTCGACATTGTGACTCAGGGGAATACCGCATCCGGCTTAATCGCGGATGAGAGAGGGTCGGAATTGAACACTTCGTCGCGAAGCGACTCCATGAGGGGTGGCGGCCGGGTGGCGGGTGGGCACGCCGCACCTGATGTGCTCAGCGCGCCCCTACGGGTGCGATTCGACTACACCCGGTCCGTGGGACCGACGATCGGCACCTTCTTGACCAAGCTGCGCGACCGCGGGATCGTCGGTGTGCGCGGGTCCGACGGCCGGGTGCTGGTGCCGCCGCCGGAATACGATCCGATCACCGCGGCTCCGCTCACCGAGTTCGTCGACGTCGCCGCGGTCGGCACCGTCGAATCGTGGACCTGGGTGCGCGAACCGCTGCCCGGACAGCCGTTCGACCGGCCGTTCGCCTGGGCGTTGATCCGGCTCGACGGCGCGGACACCGCATTGCTGCACGCCGTCGACGTCGCCGCGCCCGAGGACATGCGGACCGGCATGCGGGTGGCCGTCCGGTGGGCCGCCGAGACCACCGGAACCATCCACGACATCGCCTGTTTCGAGCCGGGCGAAGAGGCCGACACCACGGCGACCAGCGCCGACGGCGAGCCCGTCACCATGCTCACCACCCCCGTCGATCTGGCCTACAAGCACACCGCGTCCCCGCAGGAGACCGTCTATCTGCGCGGATTGGCCGAGGGCAAGCTGCTCGGCGGACGCACCGACGCCGCCGGCAAGGTGTACTTCCCGCCGCGCGGTGCGAACCCGACCGACGGCAGGCCCACCGACGAGGTCGTGGAGCTGCCCGACCGCGGCACGGTCACCACGTTCTGCATCGTGAACGTGCCGTTCCTCGGCCAGCGGATCAAGCCGCCGTACGTCGCGGCCTACGTGCTGCTGGACGGCGCGGACATCCCGGTGCTGCATCTCGTACTCGGTTGCGAGGCAAGCGAAGTGCGGATGGGCATGCGCGTCGAGGCGGTGTGGAAGCCGCGCGAGGAGTGGGGCTACGGACTGGAGAACGTGGACCACTTCCGCCCCACCGGCGAGCCGGATGCCGACTACGAGACCTACAAGCACCACCTCTGAGAGAGGCGCACGTTGACTGACCACGGAACCGACATCGCGGTCGTGGGTTTCGCCCACGCGCCGCACGTGCCGGAGACTTTCGGCACCACCAATGGCGTGGAGATGCTGGTGCCCTGCTTCCAGCAGCTCTACCGCCAGCTCGGCATCACCAAGTCCGACATCGACTTCTGGTGCTCGGGCTCCTCGGATTACCTTGCCGGACGGGCCTTCTCGTTCATCTCCGCGATCGACGCGATCGGCGCGGTACCGCCGATCAACGAATCGCACGTGGAGATGGACGCGGCATGGGCGCTGTACGAGGCGTGGGTGAAACTGCGCTCGGGGCAGGCGGAGACCGCGCTGGTGTACGGCTTCGGTAAATCATCGGCGGGCACGCTGCGCCAGGTGCTCACCATGCAACTCGATCCGTACCTGGTGACACCGCTGTGGCCGGACGCATGGTCCATCGCGGGCCTGCAGGCCAGGGCCGGGCTGGACGCGGGGCGCTGGACCGAACGCGACATGGCGGCGGTGGCCGCGGCAGCGTTGGCCGCCGACGGCCGGTCGACGGGCGGGCCGGTCGAAAGCCTGCTCGACGCACCGTATATCGCCGATCCACTGCGCGCCCACGACGTCGCCCCGATCACCGACGGCGCCGCCGCGATCGTGCTGGCCATCGGCGACCGGGCCCGCGAACTCTGCGAGCGGCCCGCGTGGATCACCGGCATGGCGCACCGGGTGGATACACCGGTGCTCGGCGCGCGCGACCTCACCGTCTCCCCCTCCACCTCGGCTGCCGCGCAAGCGGTTACCGGCGGCGACACGCAGTTCGACGTCGCCGAACTGCACGCGCCGTTCAGTCATCAGCAGCTGATCCTCGCCGAGGCCATCGGACTGAAGAACGGCACCAAGGTGAACCCCTCGGGCGGTGCGCTCGCCGCGAACCCGATGTTCGCCGCCGGGTTGGAGCGGATCGGCTTCGCGGCCAACGCGATCATGGACGGCTCGGCGAACCGCGCACTCGCGCACGCCACCAGTGGGCCCGCGTTGCAGCAAAACCTTGTGACAGTTCTGGATTCGGAGGCGAGCCGATGAGCTTTCCGGCTGCGGTGCTCGGCACCGGTCAAACCCATCACGTGACGAAAAGAACCGATGTATCGATGGCGGGCATGTGCCGTGAAGCCATTGATCGCGCGCTCGTCGATGCCGGTCTCACCATCGCCGACATCGACGCGGTGGTGGTCGGCAAAGCGCCGGACCTGTTCGAGGGCGTCATGATGCCCGAGCTGTACCTCGCGGATGCGTTGGGCGCCACCGGAAAACCGCTGCTGCGCGTGCACACCGCGGGTTCGGTCGGCGGCTCGACCGGCGTGGTCGCCGCCAATCTGGTGCAGGCCGGGGTGCACAAGCGCGTCCTCGCGATCGCGTGGGAGAAGCAGTCGGAGTCGAATGCCATGTGGGCGTTGTCGATTCCGGTGCCGTTCACCATGCCGGTCGGCGCGGGCGCGGGCGGCTACTTCGCCCCGCACGTCCGGTCCTACATCCGGCGCTCGAACGCGCCGAGCCACATCGGCGCGATGGTCGCGGTCAAGGATCGGCGCAACGGTGCCAAGAACCCGTTGGCACACCTGAAACAGCCTGACATCACGCTGGAGTCGGTGCTGTCCTCGCAAATGCTGTGGGACCCCATCCGTTTCGACGAGACCTGCCCGTCCTCGGACGGCGCGTGCGCGATCGTGCTCGGTGACGAAGAGGCGGCGACCGCCGTCGAGGCCACCGGCAAGAAGGTCGCGTGGGTGCACGGCACCGCGATGCGCACCGAGCCGACCACCTTCGCCGGCCGCGACCAGGTCAACCCGCAGGCCGGCCAGGACGCCGCGGCCGCGCTGTGGAAAGCCGCCGGGATCACCGACCCGCTCAGCGAGATCGACGTGGCGGAGATCTATGTGCCGTTCTCCTGGTTCGAGCCGATGTGGCTGGAGAACCTGGGGTTCGTGCCGCAGGGTGACGGCTGGAAACTTACCGATAAGGGCGAGACCGAGATCGGCGGCATTCTGCCGGTCAACCCGTCCGGTGGCGTCCTGTCCTCCAACCCGATCGGCGCGTCGGGGCTCATCCGCTTCGCCGAGGCGGCCAAGCAGGTCATGGGCCGCGCCGGCGACTACCAGGTCGAGGGCGCGCGTAAAGCCTTCGGCCACGCCTACGGTGGCGGATCCCAGTACTTTTCGATGTGGGTCGTCGGGGCGGACAAGCGATGACCCCGCTGAAGTTCACCCTCGGCATCGCGCTGAGCCCGCTGGACCAGCTGCCCGAGCTGGCGAAAACTGCTGAGGAGTGCGGGTTCTCGTCGATCGCACTGCCGGACTCGCTGTTCTATATGAAGTCCGCGGCGGCGAAGTACCCGTATACCGCCGACGGCAGCCGGTTCTGGGGTCCGGAGACCCCATGGGTCGACCCGCTCATCGGGGCGACCGCGATGGCGATGGTGACCAGCCGCATCCGGTTCTACACCAACGTGCTCAAACTGGGATCGCGTAACCCGTTGCTGCTGGCCCGCCAGGTCGGATCGGTGGCCAATCTGTCCGGAAACCGCTTCGGCTTCGGCGTGGGGATCGGCTGGGCGCCGGAGGAGTTCGAGTGGTGCGGGGTGCCCTACGCCAGGCGCGGCGCCAGGGTCGACGAGATGATCGAGGTCATCAAGCTGGTACTCGGCGGCGGCATGGTCGAATTCCACGGCGAGTTCTTCGATTTCGATCAGCTGCAGGTCAGCCCGGCGCCGACCGAGCCGGTGCCGTTCTACGTCGGCGGCCACACCGAGGCGGCGCTGCGGCGTGCGGCCCGGGTGGGTGACGGCTGGACCTCGGCGATGATGACCTACGACGAGCTGTGCCGCACCATCGGCAAGCTCGACGCGCTGCGCGCCGAGTTCGGGCGCGCGGACCTGCCGTTCGAGCTCCAGGCGGTGTGCGTCGACCGGTTCGGCCGTTCCGGCTATCAGGATCTCGCGAACGCGGGAGTGACCGACGCGATCGTGGTGCCCTGGCTCTTCGACGGCATCGGCTTCGACGGCGAACTCGCCGCCAAACAGGACTCGCTGCGTCGATTCGCCGCGGCGAACATCGAAGCACCGATCGTCGCGGAGGTATCGGCATGACCACAGACCACCCGGCCCGGACTGCCGGGCTCGCGTCGCAGGCCGCGGTGCGGGCCAGGGACAAGGCCGCTTGGGTCGCACTGTTCGCCGAGGACGGCATCGTCGAAGACCCCATCGGCCCTTCGGGTTTCGACCCGGAGGGCAAGGGGCACCGCGGCAAGGAGGCGATCGCCGCGTTCTGGGACAAGGCGATCGCGCAGACGGAGTCCATCGAGTTCCTGTTCGGCGACTCGTTCGCGTGCGGGAACGAGATCGCCTTCACCGGCACCATCCGCAGCACCCTCGGCGGTCATCGGATCGACGCCGACGGTGTCTTCACCTATCGGGTCGACGACACCGGCAAAATCGCTGCGCTGCGGGCTTTTTGGGAGGTCGACCGCGCGATGGCCACCGCGAAGAAGGTCGACTGAGCACAGTCGGACGTGCGAAGGGCCCGCGCATCGGAGGAAATCTCCGGTGCGCGGGCCCTTTCGATGTACCGGCTCAGTGTGTGACGGGACAGCCCTTGAAGTCGACCGGGAATTCCTTGATCCCGTTGAGCCAGCCGGAGCGCAGCCGCTTCGGCTCACCCAGCTTGCTGATATCCGGCAGGTGATCGGCGATGGCATTGAAGATCAGGTCGACCTCCAGCCTGGCCAGGTTCGCGCCGACGCAGAAGTGCGCGCCGGTACCGCCGAAGGACAAGTGCTGGTTGTCCTTTCGCAGGATGTCGAACCGCTCCGGATGCTCGAAGACGTCCTCATCGAAGTTGGCCGAGCGGTACAGCATGACCAGCCGCTGACCCTTCTTGATCTGCACGCCGCCGAGTTCGGTGTCCACCAGCGCGGTCCGCTGGAACGAGGTGACCGGTGTGGCCCACCGGATGATCTCGTCGGCGGCGGTGGCCGGACGCTCCTTCTTGAACAGTTCCCACTGGTCCGGGTTCTCCATGAAGGCGTTCATGCCGTGGGTGATGGCGTTGCGCGTGGTCTCGTTGCCCGCCACGGCCAGCATGATCACGAAGAAGCCGAACTCCTCCTCGCTGAGCTTGTCGCCGTCGACATCCGCCTCGATCAGCGTGGTGACCAGATCGTTGGCCGGGCACTCCTTGCGCGCCGCCGCCATTTGGTAGGCGTAGCCCAGGATTTCGGCGGAGGCCATCACCGGATCGGCGTCGTTGTCCGGGTCGTCGTAGCCGGTCATGTCGTTCGACCAGGTGAACACCTTCATCCGGTCTTCCTGCGGGACGCCGATCAGTTCGGCGATCGCCTGCAGCGGCAGTTCGCAGGCGATCTGGGTGACGAAATCGCCGGTCCCGGTGGCGGCGGCCGCCTTGACGATCGATTCCGCGCGCGCCGAGAGCTCCGCGCGCAGGCCGTTGATCGCACGCGGGGTGAAGCCGCGCGAGATGATCTTGCGCAGCTTGGTGTGCTCCGGCGCGTCCTTGTTGATCAGGACGAACCGCTGCAGTTCGATCTGCTCGCGGGTGATGTCGTCGTTGAAGCGCGGAATGGCGGTGTTCTCGAAAGTCGAGAACACGTCGCTGCGCCGTGATACCTCTTTGACATCGGCGTGCTTGCTGACCACCCAGAAGCCCTCGTCCCGGAAGCCACTGACCTCCACCGGCTGTGGATTCCACCAGACCGGTGCGGTGCGACGCAGCTCGGCGAACTCCTCGACGGGCACCCGCTCGGCGTAGATGTCGGGGTCTGTGACGTCGAATCCGTCCGGCAGATTCGGCCGGACATTCCGAGGGTCTACCACCAGATGTCTCCTTCGACAAACTGAAACACGTTCTATAATCATTGAAGCATAGGTGGCTGTATCAGGAAAGAAACCGGACAGAACCGCCTCGAATCCTTGGAGAACTCGTTTCAGTTTTCCGCCCCATAGAAAGGTTGGACATGGGCACACCCGTCATCGTCGAGGCCGCTCGCACCCCCATCGGCAAGCGCGGCGGCTGGCTGTCCGGCCTGCACGCCGCCGAACTACTCGGCCTCGCGCAGCGCGGACTGCTCGAGCGCGCCCACCTGGATCCGGCGCAGGTCGAGCAGGTGATCGGCGGCTGCGTCACCCAGGCGGGTGAGCAGTCCAACAATGTGACGCGCGTCGCGTGGCTGCACGCCGGGCTGCCCTGGCAGGTCGGCGCGACCACCATCGACGCGCAGTGCGGCTCGGCCCAGCAGGCCAACCATCTCGTCGCCGGGCTCATCGCGACCGGCGCGATCGACATCGGGGTCGCCTGCGGCATCGAGGCGATGAGCCGAGTTCCGTTGGGCGCCAATGTCGGCGAGCACGCCGGACCGCGCAGGCCCGCGTCATGGAGCATCGACCTGCCCAATCAGTTCGAGGCGGCCGAGCGGATTGCCAAGCGACGCGGCATCACTCGCGCCGACGTCGACGCGTTCGGCGCCCGCTCGCAGCGGCTGGCCGGACAGGCCTGGGCCGAGGGGCGTTTCGACCGCGAGGTGCTCACCGTCACCGCCCCCGCCGTCGACAAGACCGGAAACCTGACCGGCGAGAAGCTGGACGTGTCACGCGATCAAGGCCTGCGCGAGACGACCGTCGAGGGGCTGGCCAAGTTGAAGCCGGTCCTGGAGGGCGGCATCCATACTGCGGGGAACTCGTCGCAGATCTCCGACGGCGCGGCCGCGGTGCTGCTGATGGACGAAAAGGCCGCGCAGCGAGCCGGATTGCGGCCTCGGGCGCGGATCGTCACCCAGGCCCTGGTCGGCGCCGAGCCGGAGTTCCACCTCGACGGCCCGGTGCAGGCCTGCTCGCGCCTGCTGGAACGGTCCGGGATGAGCATCGGGGACATCGACCTGTTCGAAATCAACGAGGCCTTCGCCTCGGTGGCACTGTCCTGGGCCTCGGTGCATCAGCCGGACATGGACCGGGTCAACGTCAACGGCGGCGCCATCGCGCTCGGTCATCCAGTGGGCTCGACCGGATCCCGGCTCATCACAACGGCTTTGCACGAGCTGGAGCGAACCGGCCGCAGCACGGCCATGGTGCTGATGTGTGCCGGTGGCGCATTGGCGACAGGGACGATCATCGAACGGATTTAGCGCCGTCGACCCGTCGAAACCGGTTTGTTGAACGTTCATCCCCCAGGCCCGGAAACGTGTCGTACGCCACACATTCGGCCCGACTTGCAACTAGATGAGACGTCAGCTATCTTTCCGCTATCATGATCGCGTCGGGGAAGACCTCCACGACGGGCCAGAACCGGTCCGTACCTCGGCTTCTCGAGAGCCGTTGGGGTGACCCGCAAACGCAACGGTCGCAGTACCTTCGCCGGACCGGCACCTAGAAGCTTCAAGGAAATCCGGAATCAGGCGTAGGTTTTCAGTTACTGAGCCGCTAATATCAATGATACGTATCCGAGATAACGACTGTTAGTACAGCGAAGGGAATTGGGCGGCTCACAATGGCTGATTTCGCGGCGCGGCTGAACAAGCTGTTCGAAACCGTGCATCCCCCGGGGCGTAAGCCGCACACCAACGCGGAGGTTGCGGCTGCGCTGACGGCCTCCGGACATCCGATCTCGAAACCGTACCTGTCGCAGTTGCGGTCGGGACAACGGACGAACCCGTCCGATGAGACGGTGGCCGCCCTGGCGAAGTTCTTCAAGGTCAAGCCGGACTACTTCTTCAACGACATCTATGCCGCCAAGATCGATCACGATCTTGAGTTGCTGTCCCAGCTGCAGGGCTACGGACTGCGACGGCTGTCGAGTAGAGCGTTCGACCTGTCCGAAGAATCTCAGAACCTCCTCACGTCCATGGCGGAGAAGTTGCGGGCAAGTGAAGGCTTGCCCGAAATTCCTCCGGATGACACCGAATAGGTTCTCTTGCACGGAAGCACAGTGCGGCCCTCCGGGTCGCACTGTGCTGTGTTATGTGTGCGTCCAATACGTGAAGCAAGTGGGGCATGCCCGAGAAAATAGGGGCATGCCCTGTCAAGGCCTCTGACGATGCCCGATCATCAGTAGATGCAAGCACATTCGACAATTCTCGAACTTGCGCGTCCGCAGGTTTTCTCGGACAACTGATTTCGTGTGAACGCGGGTAACTCATCGAGTCCAGCGCAGAACTCAGCCCGCTGCACGACACCGGTCGGCAACCACACTCAGCGGTACGCGGAATACGCGCCGTCGGCGCGTGTGCTCAATTTCGGACGGGTTCCAGGGTTGTCGCGTCATAGGCCCTGGCGATGGCCTGGACCCAGCCACGAGGACTAATCCCCTCGGGCGGAGCAATCCACCGTGCGTCGAGCACCACATCGCCCAACGGGTTTCTGGCCCACTGCGCCACCGTCTCCGCGCGCTCGGCGACCGACCGCGGCGGCGGCGCCACCGCGGCGAGCACCACCCCGCCGCCGGACTGGAGGTAGAGAGCGTCCATGATCTGCGCCACCTGATCGGACGCGCGCAGCTGAGTGGACGTACCGGTCTGGTCGTGCGCGACCACCTCGGGGAAGCGGCCGACCATGATGCGGTGCAGCAGCTTGATCTGGCGCAGTAGCATCCGCGCGCGCACCCACAGCTCGACCACGATCCACACCGCGCCGAACGCGATGAGCAGACTCGCCACCTCCCAGGCCTGCCACGCCCAGTTCGGCTGACCCGGCGGTACCGGCGGCGCATCGGTGAACGCGCGCTGGATCTCCAGCACGGCCAGGCCCGCGACGACCGCGGTTCCGGTGGTGTAGATCGCGATTCCGCGTCCGAGCGTGGTCCAGTCGAGGTTGCGCAGGCCGGTGATGACGATGAACAGCGCGCCCAGCGTGACGACCTCCCAGCCGAAGGTGAACGACCAGGCGATGGTGACGGTCACCGAGACGATGCCGATGCTGTAGATCGCCATGGCGACCTGCCGCAGGTTCTGCCGGGAGCAGATCGGCCAGGCGGCGAAGGCGACCACCGAGGTGGCGGCGATGAACACGATCCAGGCCGACACCACGACACCGTCGGAGAGCCAGCCGGCGCGCACGCCCTGCGGCCGCAGATTGTCGATGGCCACCGCGATCTCGGGGACCGCGACGGTGGCGGCCAGCGCGACGGCGGAGACCGCGACCACGATGGCCACCCGGGCCGTCGTCGCCGGCTTGACCAGCACGCGTCCCACCCGGGCTCCTGCCGCCATCCACACCAGCAGTGCCGTCAACCAGAGGGTCATCCCAGAGCCTCATCGAATCGAAGGACCGAGACGCCTGCGCCACGGCTGTTGAACACGCGGAGTCTGGTCATCAACATGGCGGCGAAGGTCTCGGCCTCCCACTCGGCGAGTTCGTCCGCGCCGTCGTCGACGATCTGCTGGTGCGCCCGCTGGCTCAGCATGTACGCGATCAGATCGTCGCTGGCCTCGAGCGTCACCTCGGGCGCGGGCGCGCCCTCGTGGTCGAACACGATGTGCCCCAACTCATGTGCGAGGGTGTGCTCCCGGCTCGGCAGCGACTGGGCGAGCACGATCACGTCGCGATCGGGGTAGAGCCTGCGCTGTCCGCACACGCCGGGACCCAATTGCGCACTGGCGATCTCGATTTCGCGGCGCCGCTCGCTCGCGATGGCGAGCACCACCTCGTCGAGGGTGGTGGCGTCGGAGTCCGCCGCAACGGCACAGACGGCATCCACGGCAGCGGCCACCCGCCGGTAGGACCGCGAAGTGTTCTGAGTCTTACTCTCACTCATGCCAGCACCCCTCACGGCCTCGGGAAGAACATGGCACGGGCGGCGTCGACTCGGGCCTGCGCGGCCGAGGCACCCTGGAAACTGACCGCACCGGAACCGGCCCCGGCCAACCCGAGGGCGAGCAGGCCGCCGATCACCGACAGCAGTTTGGGTTTGGGGAGCCCGTCGTCGGCGCTGGTCGGGCGCACGTCGGGGTTCGGCTTGGCGGGGGCCTGGGCCGCCGGTGGGGCAGGCGGGGGCGGTGGCGGCGCGGCCGGGGCTGGCGCGGCGGCCGGGGCTGGCACGAGCACGGGCAGTGCCGGGATGCCCGGCAGCACGGGCGCGGGCACCGGCGGGATGGCGACGGGCGGCAGCGCGGGTGGGACGGGCGGCGCGGGGATCAGGAGCAGCAGCAGCGGCGCGGCCGAACCGACGGCCGCCGAACCAACGGCGGCGGAACCGACTGCGGCAGAACCGGTTGCCGCCGAGCCGACGCCCGCGGAACCTACTCCGGCGGAGCCGACTCCCGCGGAACCGACGGCGGCCGAACCAACGCCCGCCGAGCCGACTGCGGCCGAACCTGTTGCACCGACACCGATTCCGGCGGACCCCACCGCGGCGGAGCCCGTTGCCAAGGCACCCACCCCCGCGGAGCCGGTGGCACCGAGCGCGGCCGAACCGGTGCCGAGGACGACGCCGAGACCGGCCGAACCCGAACCGAGCGCAAGGCCGAGACCGGCGGAGCCGGTACCGAGCACCGCGCCGAGACCGGCCGAGCCTGCCGCGCCCGCCGAACCTGCCGCGGCCGAACCGCCTGCTGCCGCGGAGCCTGCCGCGGCCGAACCGCCTGCCGCCGCGGAGCCTGCCGCGGCCGAGCCCGAGCCGATGGCCGGGTTGGTGGGTACCGCACTGACGTCCGTCCGCTGACCGGGCACCGACAGCGGGTACCAGGACTCGCCGCTGTCATACGGCGGCGGAGCGGGGTCGGCAGCGCACTGCGGGCACTGGCCTGCGGGCTGGGCTACCGCCGCAACCGGGCCGAGTAGCGCAAAGCCGGCCACAGCTCCAGCTACTGCAACCACACGGAACGTGCGACCAACGGCCATGCGCCGAGCCTTCCCCTCATTCGTAAAGCGCAGTTCTCACCCGGTCGCGACTCTCACACGGGACTTTTAACGGATGGGGGCCATAGTAAACCCCTATCGTTACGTGCGCAGGAAGAAGGTCGGAAGCCCGTTCAGGCCCCGTACACCGGTTCGGGCGGCATCCCCTTGGCAATCAGGTCAGCTACCACCGGGCCGAGCTCGGCAGGCGACCACCTGGCACCGCGATCCACCGCGACACCGTGGCGCCACCCGTCCGCAAGTGCGATTTTCCCGCCCTCGACCTCGAACATGCGCCCGGTGACCGATGCCGATTCTGGGCTGCCGAGCCAGACGACGAGCGGGGAAATGTTCTCCGGAGCCATCGCGTCGAAGCCGTCTTCGGGCCGCGCCATGGTCTCGGCAAACACCGTTTCGGTCATCCTGGTTCGGGCCGCAGGTGCGATGGAATTCACAGTGACGCCGTAGCGAGCGAACTCCGCGGCGGCCGTCAGCGTAAGTCCCGCAATACCGGCCTTCGCCGCGCCGTAGTTGCCCTGGCCTACGCTGCCCTGCAGGCCGGCGCCGGAGCTGGTGTTGATGATGCGGCCGTCGACCGGGCGACCGGCTTTGGACTCGCCGCGCCAGTACTCGATCGCGTGCCGCATGGTGACGAAATGGCCCTTGAGGTGCACGCGGATCACCGCGTCCCACTCGTCCTCACCGAGGTTGACCAGCATCCGATCGCGAACGAATCCGGCGTTGTTGACCAGCACGTCGAGGCCGCCGAAGGTGTCCACCGCCTGCCGGATAAGCCGTTGGCCGCCTTGCCAATCCGCGACGTCGTCGCCGTTGGCCACGGCGGTGCCGCCGAGCGCGGTGATCTCCGCCACCACCTGTTCGGCCGGGGTCTCGGCGGTCACGGCGCCGTCGAGGGCCGAGCCGAGATCGTTGACCACCACCTTCGCCCCTGCCGCGGCGAAGGCGAGCGCGTGCGCGCGCCCGATGCCGCGGCCCGCGCCGGTGACGATGACGGTGCGGCCTGCGCAGATCTGCTCGGTGTCCATACCTGTGTCCTCTTCGTGGGATCCGTTGTCTTCAGGACTGCTGCTGAGCGGTGGACGCGGCCAGGAAGGCGGGGCGCTCGCCACCGCCGTGCACCAGCAGGGCGGCGCCGCTGACGTAACAGGCCAGCGGGGAGGCGAGGAAGACGGCGCAGCGGCCGACATCCTCCGGGG
Organism: Nocardia sp. NPDC052316; assembly: GCF_044547795.1. NCBI lineage: Bacteria > Bacillati > Actinomycetota > Actinomycetes > Mycobacteriales > Nocardiaceae > Nocardia > Nocardia sp. NPDC052316. The sequence continues at coordinate 84,640 of NZ_JBIUBB010000006.1, read as the reverse complement.
CGGCCAGCCTGCCGAGCGGAATGGTCCGGCCCACCGCGTCGATGCCGTCCTGGTCGCCGTAGTGCAGCCGACTCAGCTCGGTGTCGACCGGACCGACGACCAGGGAGTTCACCCGCACCTTGGGCGCCCATTCGACGGCCAGCGAGGCGGTCAGACTGTCCATGCCCGCCTTCGCGGCGCCGTAGGCGGCGGTGCCCGGCGAAGCGCGGTGGCCGCTGACGCTGGAGATGTTGACGATGGCGCCGCCGTCCGGCTGCTGCTGCATCACCGTGTTCGCCGCCTGCGCAACCAGCAGGGGCGCAAGCAGATTCAGCTCGACGATCTTGGCGTGGAAGTTCTTGCTCGCGGTGGCGGCGAGCGCGAACGGGGCGCCGCCCGCGTTGTTGACCAGGTGATCGAGGCGGCCGTGCCGCGCGACGACGGTGTCGATCATTTCGCGGACCGCGTCGGCGTCGCGAATGTCACAGGCCAGGAATTCGATCGCGCGACCGTCGGCCTCGACCGGTGCGTCGGCGGGACGGCGGGCACAGGCGATCACCGTCGCGCCCGCCGCGAGGAAGGCCCTGCTCACCCCGGCACCCACGCCGCGGACGCCGCCGGTCACCAGGACGACGCGGTCGGCCAGATCGATTTCGAGTGCCACCGTGCTAACCTACCAAGCAACTGCTTGCTTTGCCAACGCTGGGCCGCGGCCGAGCCGGGGCTCACGATGGACTGGGTCTCACGATGGGCTGGGTCTCACCATGGGTTGGGGCCTTCACGAAGGGATAGGCGATGGGGATCAACCGTCACTCCGAATCAACCGGCATCACCGTGGTCACGGTGGACTACCCACCGGTCAACGCCATACCGACGGCAGGCTGGTTCGACATCGCCGACGCGATCCGGGAGGCGGGGCGGGACAAGCAGACGCGGGTCGTGGTGCTGCGCGCCGATAATCGCGGCTTCAACGCCGGTGTCGACATCAAGGAGATCCAGAGCAAGCCGGGCCATCAGGCGCTGATCGACGCGAATCACGGTTGCTTCGAGGCGTTCGCGGCGGTCTACGACTGCCCGGTGCCGGTGATCGCGGTGGTGCAGGGCTTCTGCCTCGGCGGCGGCATCGGGCTGGTCGGCAATGCCGACGTCGTGATCGCCTCGGACGACGCCACTTTCGGTCTGCCCGAGGTCGACCGTGGCGCGCTCGGCGCGGCCACCCACCTGTCCAGGCTGGTGCCGCAGCATCTGATGCGGGCGCTGTTCTACACCGCGAGCACCATCACCGCGCAGCAGCTGCACCACTTCGGCTCGGTGTACCAGGTGGTGCCGCGTGCCGAACTCGACGCCGCGGCAATGGAAGTCGCCAAGAACATCGCCGCCAAGGACGGGCGGGTGATCCGGGCGGCGAAGCGGGCGCTCAACGGCATCGACACCCAGGACGTGCACCGGAGTTACCGGTACGAGCAGGGATTCACCTTCGAACTCAATCTCGCCGGCGTCGCCGACGAGATCCGCGCCCGGTTCGACGACGATCTGGCCGCGCGCAAGGCCGAGCAGTAGGAGATCGGAAAGTCATGCGAGACAAGCGAATGTCGCTCGACGAGGTCGTCGGCGAGTTGCGCAGCGGAATGACCATCGGCCTCGGCGGCTGGGGATCGCGGCGCAAGCCGATGGCGCTGGTGCGGGCCATCCTGCGGTCGGATCTCACCGACCTGACCGTGGTCAGTTATGGCGGGCCGGACCTCGGCCTGCTGTGCTCGGCGGGCAAGGTGCGCAAGGCCTACTACGGCTTCGTGTCACTGGATTCGGCGCCGTTCTACGACCCCTGGTTCGCCCATGCCCGGACCTCGGGCGCGCTGGTGGCGCGCGAGATGGACGAGGGCATGCTCAAGTGCGGACTCGAGGCGGCCGCGGCGCGGTTGCCGTTCCTGCCGATCCGGGCCGGGCTCGGCTCGGACGTGCCGAACTTCTGGGACGGCGAATTGCGCACGGTCGCTTCACCGTACCCCGACGCCGACGGCCGGACCGAGACCCTGATGGCGATGCCCGCGCTGAATCTCGATGCGGCGCTGGTCCATCTGAATATCGGCGACCGGCACGGCAACGCCGCCTACACCGGCGTCGACCCGTACTTCGATGACCTGTATTGCCTGGCAGCAGCGCGCCGGTATGTGTCGGTCGAGCGGATCGTGGAGACCGACGAACTGGTGAAAACCGTGCCGCTGCAGTCACTGCTGCTCAACCGGATGATGGTGGACGGAGTGGTCGAGGCGCCCAACGGCGCGCACTTCACCTTGGCCGGTGACAGCTACGGCCGGGACGAGAAGTTCCAGAAGCACTACGTGCAATCAGCCAAGACGCCCGAGGCGTGGCAACAGTTCGTCGACAGGTACCTGGCCATCTCCGAGGACGAGTACCAGGCCGCCGTCCGCGAGTTCGCACAGGAGGCGAAGAAATGACAGCATCGCGTAGCGATTCGATGGGGGGCGGTGGCCGGGTGACGGGCGGGCCCGAGACGATCACCCGCGCCGAGATCTGCGCGGTCGCCTGCGCCGAGATCTTCAGCGGCGCGGGCGAGATCATGGCGAGCCCGATGTCGCCGATGTCGATCATCGGTGCGCGGCTGGCCAAGCTGACCACCGAACCCGATCTGCTGCTCTCCGACGGTGAGGCGCTGCTGTTCGCCGACACTCCCCCGCTGGGCGGCAAGGCGCCGATCGAGGGCTGGATACCGTTTCGCCGGGTGTTCGATGTGGTGGCCTCCGGGCGGCGGCACGTGGTGATGGGCGCCAACCAGATCGACCGTTTCGGCAATCAGAACCTGTCCGCGTTCGGTCCGCTGCGGCGGCCGACCCGGCAGATGTTCGGGGTCCGTGGCGCGCCGGGCAACACGATCAATCACGCGACCAGCTACTGGGTTTCGCGGCACACCAGCCGAGTGTTCACCGATCAGGTCGATATCGTCGCCGGTGTCGGCTACGACAAGGTGGACCAGGACAACCCGGCCTTCCGGTTCCATCATCTGCACCGGGTGGTCAGCAACCTCGGCGTCTTCGACTTCGCCGGACCCGGCCACACCATGCGGGCGCGCAGCCTGCACCCCGGCGTCACCGCCGCCGAGGTCGCCGAGAACACCTCGTTCGAGATCCACGGACTGACCGAAGCCGAGGAGACCCGGCTGCCTACCGCCGAGGAACTGCGCCTGATCCGGGATGTCCTCGATCCCAAGAACATACGGGACACCGAGGTGCCGTCATGATCGGCAGGCTGCGCACCGCGCTGACCGACCTGGTCGGCGTCGAACACCCCATCGTGCAGACCGGCATGGGCTGGGTCGCGGGCCCGAGCCTGGTCGCGGCCACCGCCGAGGCGGGTGGCCTCGGCATCCTCGCCTCGGCCACCATGACCTACCCGGAGCTCGAAGCGGCGGTCGCGAAGACCAAGGCGCACACCGGCAAACCGTTCGGCGTGAACATCCGCGCCGATGCCACGGACGCGCCCGAGCGGATCGATCTGCTGATCCGCGAAAAGGTGGCCGTCGCCTCGTTCGCGCTGGCACCCAAGAAAGACCTGATCGCCAAGCTGAAAGACGCGGGCGTGGTGGTGATTCCGTCGATCGGCGCGGCCAAGCACGCGGTGAAGGTCGCGTCCTGGGGCGCCGACGCGGTGATCGTGCAGGGCGGCGAGGGCGGCGGGCACACCGGCCCGGTGGCCACCACGCTGCTGCTGCCTTCGGTGCTGGACGCGGTCGACATCCCGGTGGTCGCCGCGGGCGGGTTCTTCGACGGTCGCGGCCTGGCCGCCGCGCTGGCCTACGGTGCGGCGGGCGTCGCGATGGGCACCCGCTTCCTGCTGACCAGGGAGAGCACCGTGCCCGAGGCGGTCAAGCAGGAGTATCTGCGCAGGCAGCTGCAGGACACCGTGGTCTCCACCAAGGTCGACGGCATGCCGCACCGGGTCTTGAACACCGAACTGGTGCAGCGCCTGGAACATTCGGGCCGGGCCCGTGGCCTGGCCGCCGCGGTGACCAATGCCGCCAAGTTCAAGAGCATGACCGGCATGAAATGGTCCACCCTGGTGCGTGACGGGCTCGCCATGCGAAAGACCAAGGACCTCACCTGGTCTCAGGTGGTCATGGCCGCCAATACGCCGATGTTGTTGCGCGCCGGTCTGGTCGAGGGCAATACCCAGGCCGGCGTACTCGCCGCAGGGCAGGTCACCGGCATCATCGAGGACCTGCCTACCTGTCAGGAGCTCATCGACCGCATCGTCGCCGACGCGATCGCCCGGATCGAGGAGTTGCAGAAGAACCTCTGAGTCGCCGACGTACGTGCCCCGCCCTGCCATGGGGCGGGGCATTTTCGCGCGTTGGTCACACAACAGCCGACCCACGCAGGCAGGAGTGTGCAACACGACGCCTCCTCAGGTGTTCGCCGTGACTCGAGAGGTCGCCCGTTAGCTGGTCAATCGTCCAGCTAACTCGGAATTCCAGGTACGGGGCCGATCAGCAAAACCGCACTACCTGCGTCATCGACACGCCGTGTGCGATGCAGGAAATGCCGGGCGCAGTCAAGTGGAGCACCATATATTCACATAGCTACCATGTCGCAAATGGAGATCTATCACCTACGCTGCTTCCTGGCAGTCGCCAGCGAGCTCGACTTCACCAAGGCCGCGCAGGCGTTACAGATGTCCGTCCCAGCGCTGCGTCAGCGCATCGAGGTACTCGAAACCGAAGTCGGCGCACCACTTTTCGACAGCTCCACACAGACCCTCCGGCTGACACCGACCGGCGAACGACTTGTGCCGCAAGCGTTCTCGATCGTCACCGACGTCGACGCACTGCCCGACCAACTCGCCACCACGGCCGATCAGCCGATCGCCGTACGCTTCGCCATCCCGGAATTGCTCGGCTCCGACATCGGCGACCGGCTCACCGCCGCGTTGGCCGATCTCGCACCCGACTACACCTGCGTACTCGAGCGCATGCGTTCCGCCGATGTCGGTGCGAACCTGCGCGGCAACCACATCGACCTGGCCTTGTCCCACCTCGGGTCCGCCGGTCCTGGCGTGGACTCCGTGGTCGTCGCCACCGAGCCGATGGGCGTCCTGGTCGACGCCGACCTGTTCGCCGGACGTACCTCGTTGCGACTAGCGGACTTACGCGGTTTCACGCACGTCCAAGGCCCGCAACACTGGGAGCTCGTCTCCGATACTCGAACACCGCTGTCCGGCAAGGGCATCAGCGAAAGCAAGGACCGCTTCAAAACCATCGACGGCATGCTGATGATGCTGCGCCGGTCCCGCGCCTTCATCATCGCCCCCCTCGACTCCGAGGGCCTGTCCGCCGTCGACCCCGCCGAATTCCGCTTCCTACCGGTCGAAGACCTGGATCTCGAGGTCGGCACCGCGTTGCAGTGGCGCGCCGACGACGCGCGGTTCGGCAGGCTCGCCGCCGACCTCGCCGCACGTCTGGCCGTCTAGCCGCGACTCAGCTGCCGAGCCGCTCGATGATGGTGGCGTTGGCGGTGCCGCCGCCCTCGCAGATGGTGAGCAGGCCGTACCGGCCGCCGACGCGCTCGAGCTCGTTGAGCAGCGACGCGAAAAGCTTTGCGCCGGTGGCGCCGAGGGGGTGGCCGAGGGCGATGGCGCCACCGTTGACGTTGACCCGCTCGGGGTCCGCGCCGGTCTCCTTCAGCCAGGCGAGCACGACGGGGGCGAAGGCTTCGTTGATCTCCACCACGTCGATGTCATCGATGGTCAGGCCCGTCTGCTCCAGCGCCCACTTGGTCGCCGGGATCGGCGCGGTGAGCATGAAGATGGGGTCCGCGCCGCGCGCGCTGACGTGGTGGATGCGGGCCCGCGGCGTCAATCCGTAGGCCTCGACGGCCCATTCGGAGGCGAGCAGGGTGGCGCTCGCGCCGTCGGAGATCTGGCTGGCGACGGCCGCCGTCAGCGGGCTGCCCTCGGCCAGCGGCGGCAGCGACGCCATCTTCGCCAGGCTGGTCTCGCGCGGTCCCTGATCGATCCAGAAGTCGCCGACCGGCACGATCTCCCGATCGAAGCGGCCGTTCTTGATGGCGTCGCGGGCCCGCTCATGGCTGCGCAAAGCCCAGCGCTCCATGTCTTCCCGGCTGATGTTCCACTTCTCGGCGATCAGCTGGGCGGCGCGGAACTGGGTGACCTCGGCGGTGCCGTAGCGGTGGTCCCACCCCTCGGACCCGACGAACGGCGAGTCGAAGCCGTACTCCTTGCCCGCCAGCATCGCCGCCGAGATCGGGATGGCACTCATGTTCTGCAGCCCGCCCGCGACTATCACCTCGGCGGTGCCGCTCATGATGGCCTGTGCGCCGAAGTTGATGGCCTGCTGGCTGGATCCGCACTGCCGGTCGACGGTGACGCCGGGCACCTCCTCCGGATAGCCCGCCGCCAACCATGCGGTGCGGCCGACGTTTCCGGCCTGCGGGCCGATGTTGTCGACACAGCCGACGATCACGTCGTCGACGTTGCCCGGGTCGATCGGGCTGCGATCCAGCAGCCCGCGCAGCGCGGCCGCGCCGAGGTCGGCGGGGTGCACGGCGGCCAGCGCGCCGCCGCGCTTGCCGACCGGGGTGCGCACCGCATCGATCACGTAGGCGTCCCGCAGCGGGGTGTAGGGGCGGCGGGGTGCGGATGGTGCTGACATCAGAGAACTCCTACGTGATGTGCTGATCGGAGACGGTGAGCCCGTCGAGCACGATGGTCAGGTACTGCTTGGCGAGATTGTCGACGGTGATGGCACCGCCCGGCTGATACCAGCGCACCGCGACCCACACGGTGTCGCGCAGGAATCGGTAGGCCAGTTCGACGTCGATCTCGGGCCGGAAGCTGCCGTCGGTGACGCCGTTGGTGAGTACGCGATGCCAGAGCTCGCGGAACTCGCGGTTGTAGTCGGCGATGTAGGTGAACCGCTCGGCGGTGCGCAGGCGCTTGGCCTCGGCCTGGTAGATCGCGACCGCGGCATGGTGCCGATCGAAGGACTGGTAGGACGCGATCACCAAGGCTTCCAGGGTGTCTCGCGAGCTGAGCCCGGCGCCGACGATCTCGCGGTAGTGCCCGAACAGATCGTCGAGGAAGCCGCGCAGGATCTCGTCCACCATGGACTCTTTGGAATCGAAGTGGTGGTAGAGGCTCCCCGATAGAATTCCGGCCGCGTCGGCGATGTCGCGCACGGTGGTGGCGCGCAGTCCTCGCTCGGCGAACAGTTCGGCCGCCAGCGCCAGCAGTTCATTGCGCCGTGCTGATTTCGAAGCGTCGGGTGCGGTCACATCGGCCATAATACAACCAAGCATTTGCTTGGTACAGGGCGGCGCGCGATCGGCCTGTCCAACAGTGTTGCGATGCGTGGCCGAGCTGCTCAGCGCACCGAATAGCGCAGTGGGGAGGACACCGATAGGTCCGCGAGCAGCCGATCGCAGATCACCACGGGCGCGATACCCGCCCTGGCCAGCCGGGCGACCAGCGCGAGCCTGCGTTCGCAGCTGTCCCATTCGACGGTGAGCTGCCCGCGCCCCGGCCCCGCGTCCACCGTCGCCATCACCCGCGGTGGACCGTAGGCCATCGGCTCTTCGATCAGCTTGAGCACCATGCCGCGCTGCCAGGCCTGATAGGTATCCATATCGGCGCCGACCACCAGCTTGTCGGTCGCGTTGCAGAGACCCTGCGCTATCTCCTCGTCGAAGGCGACCCGGTCGAACCGGAACTTCCGGCACTTGGCCACCACGTCGAGCAGGTCTGCGCGCACCTCGCACAGCAGGGCGGACTGCCGATGTCTTCGCCGGTCCTGCTCGGTCTCCGCGTGGTCGGTGCCGAGCCCGATCTGCTTGGCCCGCTCCCGATCTCGGGCCATATCGGCGCGTAGCGCGCCCCGCGGGTCGCGGGTCACCGCCCGCTCGTCGACGGCGTACTGCTCGAGAATCTGGGCGGCGCGCATGGCGGTCGCGTACTCGGAAGTGTGGTCCATCAGCTCGGCGCCGAGAGTTAGCGCTGCGAGTACCATGCTGTCCAGTCTGCGCCTGGCTAGCACCACTTCGCGCACCAATTCGAGTTCCAGTTGTTCGCGGGCAGCTGGGCTATCCAGGCCCATAGCCATCGCCCCTTTGGAGAGTGCGGGATCCGATGTAATCCAGCATCGCACACCCCGGCCGCATCTGGCTTGGGCTTTTCTACCTGATCAGCCGCCCATTTGCTCGATGTGCGCCCAGCGCTGGAAGGCGAACGCACTCTGGCGCGTCCCGTGCGCACCGGAGCCACCCGGCCCGCGCGCCCGTCCAGTCCGTGCCGCTCGCCGGCCCCAACCACGGGTTACCGGACAGCGATTGGATAGCTCGAGAGCGAAAGATGTTGGGAAACCACGGTGGATTGCCGGATTCCCGGGGTGCCGTTGTCCCGGTGCACGAAAATAATGCCTGCCGCTCAGGCGCGCTGACTGCTGACCGAAACGACCTCGCCGGTCAGATACGAGGTGTAGTCACTGGCCAGCATGGCGATGGTGGCCGCGACCTCCCACGGCTCGGCGGCCCGGCCGAAGGCTTCCCGCTCGGAGAGCCGGTCGAGCAGTTCGGTCGAACTGACTTTGTCCAGAAAAGCGTGCCTCGCGATGCTCGGCGCGACGGCGTTGATCCGCACGCCGAGTTCGGCGGCCTCGATGGCACTGCACCGGGTCAGCGCCATCACACCGGCTTTGGCCGCTGCGTAGTGGGCCTGACCGTGCTGCGCGCGCCAGCCGAGCACGCTGGCATTGTTGACGATCACGCCGCCGTGGCCCGCGGCACGGAAGTAACCCAGCGCGGCACGGGTGCAGCGGAAGGTGCCGTTGAGGGTGATGTCGAGGACGCGATCCCACTGCTCGTCGGTCATGTCCACCACCGGGGTCTCGCCGCCGAGCCCGGCATTGTTGACCATGATGTCGATCCGGCCGATCGCCGCGGCCGCGCCGCGCACCAGTGCGTCGACCTGCTCGGTGCTCTGCACGTCGCACGCGATCGAGGCCACTTTGCGGTCCGGGAACTCGGCCGCCAGCTCGGTGGCTGTCTCGGCCAAACGCCGCTCGTGCCAATCGGAGACGACCACATCCGCGCCCTCGGCGAGCAGCCTGCGCGCGGTGGCCGAGCCGATGCCGGTGCCCGCCGCGGCGGTGATGACGGCGGCGCGTCCGGTCAGCAGACCGTGTCCGGGGATGGGGGTCGGCGGCACGGATAGCCCACTCATGACCTCGCCTCCCGCGGCAGGCCGAGCACGCGCTCGGCAATGATGTTGCGCTGCACTTCGTTCGAACCTCCGTAGATGGTGTCGGCGCGGGTGAACAGATACAGCCGCTGCCATTCGTTCAAGTCGTTCTCCTCGGCCACCAGGCCGGCCGGGCCGAGCACGGCCATGGCGAGCTCGCCGAGGCCGCGATGCCAGTTGGCCCACAGCAGTTTCGCGACCGAGGCCTGTCCCCCGTCGTCCACGCCCGCGCCCTCCATCGTGCGGATGGCGTGCGCGCGCAGCACCCGCAGGCCGACCCAGGCCCGGTCGATCCGGTCGGCGATGAGCGGATCGTCGGCGGCTCCGGTGCGCCGGGCCAGCGCCTCGACGTCGGCCAGCTCCCTGGCGAACCTGATCTGCTGGCCGAGGGTGGAGATGCCGCGCTCGAAGGTCAGGGTGCCCATGGCGATGCGCCAGCCCTCGCCCGGCGCGCCGACCACCAGGTCTGCGGCGGTGCGCGCGTCGTCGAAGAAGACCTCGTTGAACTCCGAGGTGCCGGTGAGCTGGATGATCGGGCGCACGTCGATGCCGGGCTGGCGCATCGGAACCAGCAGGTAGGACAGGCCCCGGTGGCGGACCGAGCCGCGCTCGGTGCGGGCGATCACGAAGCACCAGTCGGCGACGTGGGCCAGCGAGGTCCAGATCTTCTGGCCGTTGATCGACCATTCGTCGCCGTCCAGCCGCGCCGCGGTGGTGATCGCGGCCAGATCCGAGCCAGCGCCCGGCTCCGAATAGCCCTGGCACCACAGCTCGCTGACGGTGCGGATGCCGGGCAGGAAGCGTTCCTTCTGCGCCTGGGTGCCGAAGGCGAGCACGGTCGGTCCGAGCAGTTCCTCGCCGACGTGCGAAACCCGGGCGGGCGCGTTCGCTTTCGCGTACTCCTCGTGGAAGATCACCTGCTGGCGCACAGTCGCCTCGCGGCCGCCGTACTCCTTCGGCCAGCCGAGGCAGGTCCAGCCCGCGGCGGCCAGGTGTCGGTCCCAGGCGAGGCGCTCGTCGAAGGCCTCGTGTTCCCGGCCCGGCCCGCCGAGCCCGCGCAACTCGCGGAATTCGCCGTGCAGGTTCTCCGCAAGCCACTCGCGCACCTCGGCGGCGAATCGCGCGTCTTGCGTCGCGGAAAACCGCCCGCCCGACGCGGCGGTGTCGGATTCTGAGGTCTGGATCGCACCCACGCCGGTAGGATAACCTACCAAGCACTTGCTTGTTGAGCGCTCGCATAAGTGCCCGACACGGACGTAAGGACCACCGTGACAACCCCTGCTCTGACGACTCCGCTGGCGCTGCGGCATGCCGCGGCCACGTTCGGCACCGCCCCCGCCCTCGCCGACGGCGCGGTCCGGCTGGACTGGACGCAGCTGCTCGCGGCGGTCCAGGAGGTGGCGCGGGCGCTCATCGCGCGCGGCGTGCAGGCCGGTGACCGGGTGGCCATGTGGGCGCCCAACACCCACCACTGGGTCGTCGCGGCGCTGGCCGCCCACTACGTCGGTGCCTCGCTGGTACCGCTGAACACCCGCTACGTCGCCGACGAGGCCGCCGACGTACTGCGCCGGGTCGATGCCAGGGCGTTGTTCATCGCGGGCACCTTCCTCGGCCGCGACCGGCTCGCCGAATTGCGCGTGAGCGCACCGAAACTCGATATCGAGACGGTCGTCGTCATCCCGGTCGAGCCGGACAGCCGGACCAGCGACGCGACCGCGTTCGACTGGTCGGAGCTCGCCGGGGTGGCCGAGAAGGTCACGCCCGCCGAAGCGGAGGAGCGCGCGTCGGCGGTCAGCCCCGAGGACACCTCCGACATCCTGTTCACCTCCGGCACCACCGGCCGCAGCAAGGGCACCGTGGTCGCCCATCGGCAGGCGCTATCGGTGGTGCGGGCCTGGGCCGAGTGCGCGACATTGCGCCGTACCGACCGGTATCTGGTGGTCAGCCCGTTCTTCCACAACTTCGGCTACAAGGCGGGCATCCTCGCCTGCCTGGTCACCGGGGCCGTGATCATCCCGCAGGCGGTGTTCGACGTGCCCGCCACCATGCGACTGGTGAGCGAGGAGCGGGTCACGGTGCTGCCCGGACCGCCGACCATCTATCAGACCATCCTCGACTACCCCGACCGCGCCGAATTCGACCTCAGCACGCTGCGGGTCGCCGTCACCGGGGCCGCGACCGTTCCGGTGGTGCTGATCGAGCGGATGCGCGCCGAGCTCGACTTCGACGTCGTCATCACGGCTTACGGCCTGTCCGAGGCGGCGGGGTTCGGCACCATGTGCCGCGCGGACGACGACGCCGCGACCATCGCGGGCACCTGCGGCCGCCCGATCGCCGACTTCGAACTGCGGCTCGCGCCCAACGGCGAGGTGCTGCTGCGCGGGCCGAACGTGATGCTCGGCTACCTCGACGATCCCGAAGCCACCGCGCAGACCATCGATGCCGACGGCTGGCTGCACACCGGCGACGTCGGCACGCTGGACGAACGCGGGTACCTGAAGATCACCGACCGGCTCAAGGACATGTACATCTCCGGCGGGTTCAACGTGTACCCGGCCGAGATCGAGCAGGCGCTCGCACGGTTGGACGGCATCGCCGATTCCGCCGTGATCGGGGTGCCGGACACCCGAATGGGTGAGGTGGGCAAGGCTTTCGTGGTCCGCAAGCCCGGCGCGACGCTCACCGAGGACCAGGTGCTCGCCCACGCCACCACCGTGCTGGCCAACTTCAAGGTGCCGCGATTCATCGAATTCCGCGACCAGCTGCCCTACAGCGCCGCCGGGAAAGTGCTCAAGCGGCAACTACGTGAGGAGATTTCGTAATGTCGGAACCGATCCCGGACGAGGGTGACGTCGTCACGTACGAGGTGCGTGGCCGCACGGCGATCGTCACCCTGAACCGGCCGGACTACCGCAATGCGCAGAACTCAGTGATGACCTACGCCCTCGACGCCGCGTTCGAGCGCGCCGTGGAAGATCCCGCGGTCGGCGTGATCGTGTTGGCGGGCAACGGCAAACACTTCAGCGCCGGGCACGACATCGGCACCCCGGGACGCGATCACCACATCCGCTATCCGAACAAGGCGGCGCTGTGGTGGGACCACGTCGACAAGGTCGGCGGCGATCAGCGTTTCGCGCGTGAGCTCGAGGTGTACCTCGGCATGTGCAGGCGCTGGCGGGAGATCCCCAAGCCGACCATCGCGATGGTGCAAGGCGCCTGCATCGCGGGCGGGCTCATGCTGGCCTGGGTATGCGATCTGATCATCGCGTCGGACGACGCGTTCTTCTCCGACCCCGTTGTCCGGATGGGCATTCCGGGCGTCGAATACTTCGCGCACCCGTGGGTGATGGGGCCGCGCGCGGCGAAGGAGTTCCTGTTCACCGGTGACCGGTTCGGTGCGGCGCAGGCCAAGGAGTGGGGCATGGTCAACCGAGTCGTGCCGCGCGCCGAACTCGAGGACGAGACGCTCGCGCTGGCCGAAAAAATCGCGGCCATGCCGCAATTCGGTCTCGCCCTGACCAAGAAGGCGGTGAACCAGGCGGAGGATCTGATGGGCATGCGCACCGGGATGGACTCGGTGTTCGGGCTGCACCACTTCGCACACGCGCACAACGCGGAGGTCGGCGCCGACTCGCTGGGCGGCATGAACGCCAAAACGATGAAGGCGCAGGCGACCTCGACCGAGAACGGGGCAACCTAGTGGATCTCGACATCGACCGGGCGACCCAGGAATTCCAGGCCGAGGTCCGGGATTTCCTCGCCGCCAACAAACCCGCCCAGCCGCTGCCCTCGATGGACACCCAGGGCGGATTCGAGGCGCATCGGGCCTGGGAGCACACCCTCGCCGATGCTCGCCTGTCCGTGGTCGCCTGGCCCGAGGCGTACGGCGGCCGCGAGGCATCCCTGCTGCAATGGGTGCTGTTCGAGCAGGAGTATTACGCCGCTGGCGCGCCGGGCCGGGTGAGCCAGAACGGCATCTTCCTGTTGGCCCCAACGCTGTTCGAGCACGGCACCCCCGAGCAACTCGACCGGATCATGCCGAGAATGGCTCGCGCCGACGACATCTGGGCGCAGGCCTGGTCCGAGCCGGAAGCGGGCAGCGACCTCGCGGGCATCCGCTCGACCGCCCGCCGCACCAACGGCGGCTGGCTGCTGAGTGGCCAGAAGACCTGGAGTTCCCGAGCGGCCTACGCGGACTGGGCTTTCGGCCTGTTCCGCAGCGACCCGGCGGCCGAACGGCACAAGGGGCTGACCTACGTCATGTTCCCGCTGTCCGCCGACAATGTTTCGGTGCGCCCGATTCCGCAGCTGGACGGTGAACCCGGCTTCGCCGAGATCTTCCTCGACGAGGTGTTCGTGCCCGACCGAGACGTGATCGGCGAGCCGGGCGAGGGCTGGCGGGTGGCGATGAGCACGTCGAGCAACGAGCGCGGCCTGTCGCTGCGCAGCCCCGGCCGGTTCAGCGCGACGGCCCAGCGGTTGATCGACCTGTGGCTCGACGCAGGCGACCCGGCCAACACCGCGCAGCGCGACGCCGTGGTGGACGCTTGGATCGGCAGCGAGGCCTACCGGCTGCACACCTTCGGCACGGTGACCCGGCTCAACGAGGGCGGCAAGCTCGGCGCGGAATCGTCGATCACCAAGGTGTTCTGGTCGGAGCTCGATATCGCGATGCACGAGACCGCGCTGGAGGTGCTCGGCGCGTCCGCCGAGCGATCCGGTCCGTGGACCGACGGCTATCTGTTCGCGCTGTCCGGCCCGATCTACGCGGGCACCAACGAGATCCAGCGCAACATCATCGCCGAGCGGCTGCTCGGACTACCGAGAGGGAGCAGCCGATGAGGTTCGCGCTCAGCCCCGAACAACTCGACTTCGGCACCAGTGTGCGCAAGCTGCTCGACGCGGGCCGCACGCCCGCCGCGGTCCGTAACTGGGCGTCCGGCGATCCGCGCCCCGGCCGCGCGTTGATCGGCCAGCTGGCCGGCGCCGGTGTGCTCGGGCTGGCCATCGATGATGAGCACGGCGGCGGCGGCGCGGAGCCGATCGATCTGGTGGTGGCGTTCGTCGAGCTCGGCCGCGCCGCCGCACCGGGTCCGTTGGTGGAGACCGCCGCTGCGATACCGGCACTGCTGCAGGCACTTCCGGACAAGGGCCCGGCCCAGCGCTGGCTGCCCGGATTCGCCGAAGGTGCCGCGCTCGGCACCATCGCCTTCGCGTCGCCGGAGCGGGGCAGGGTGGCGCTGGACGCCGACAGCGCCGAGGTGGTGCTGATCGCCGACGGTGCGCAGCTGCACACCGCGCATCGAACCGGATCGGTGCGGTCGATCGATCCGGCGCGCCGACTGTTCAGTGTCGCGGCCGACGAGCCGATCGCCGACGGTGACGCGGTCCGCGACGCCGTCGCCGTCGCGTTCGACACCGGCGCGCTGGCCTGCGCGGCACAGCTGCTCGGCGCTGGTCGCGCGCTGTTGGCCGCCGCCACCGAGTATGCCAAGCAGCGCAAGCAGTTCGGCAAACCGATCGGTGAATTCCAGGCCGTCAAGCAGAAGCTCGCCGATGTGCTGATCGGGCTGGATCTGGCCGAACCGCTGCTGTACCGCGCCGCGCTCACCATGGGCGAGGCGACGCGCGGCCGTGACGTCTCGGCCGCCGTGCTCGCCTGCGGCGACGCGGCACACCAGGCCGCCAGGGCGGCACTGCAGGTACACGGCGCGATCGGCTACACCGCCGAATACGATCTTTCGCTGTGGTTGACCAAGGTCACGGCGCTTCGTTCCGCTTGGGGCACAACGGATCTGCACCGTGCTCGAATCGCCGACGCGCTGCGCGACGCGGCCGTGCCGCAGCGAGGAACCGCATGACGAACACCGAACTTCAGGAGTTCACCGCCTCGGTGCGGGCGCTGCTCACCAAGCACGCCGGATCCGCCGCGGTGCGCGCGGCGATGGACACCGACCTCGGTTACGATCCGGCGCTGTGGCGGCTGCTGTGCGAACAGATCGGGGTCGCGGCGCTTGCCGTTCCCGAAGAACACGGCGGTGTCGGTGCGAGCCTGGTCGAATCCCTGGTGGTGGTCAGCGAACTGGGCCGTGTCCTGGCCGGGGTGCCGATGCTCGGCTCCGCCGTCCTCGGCGTCCAGGCCGTGCTGCTGTCCGGTGACACGGCGGCGTGCGAGCGGCTGCTGCCCGAGGTCGCGGCGGGTACCCGCACGCTCGCGGTGTGCTGGGCGGGCGAAAGCGGTTGGGACGAAACAGGAGTAGAAGAGTCCGGCGGAACGCTCACCGGCACCGCTCGATACGTGCTCGACGGCCATACCGCCGACACCTTGATCGTGCTCACCTCGACCGGCTTCTTCGAGGTCGCCGCCGCCGCGACCGGGGTCGCACGGCGCGTCGTGCCGACCATGGACCCGACCCGCACACTGTCCGAAATCACCTTCACCGCAGCCGAAGCCCACCGCCTCGGTACCGGCGATCCCGCGCCCGCCCGCACTCGGCTGCGCGAAATCGCCTGGGCCGCAGTGGCCGCCGAACAGGTCGGCGCCGCGGCCCGCTGCCTCGAGATGACGGTCGAATACACCAAGTCCCGGGTTCAGTTCGGTCGCCCGATCGGCAGCTTCCAGGCGCTCAAGCACCGGATGGCCGACATGTACGTGCTGCTGGAATCGGCCGAGTCCGCCTCGGCGGCGGCCACCCTGGCCGTCGCGGAAAATGCCGCCACCGCCGCCGAAGACGTCTGGGTCGCCCGGCTGCACTGCTCGGACGCACTCGGCACGATCGTCGCCGAGACCGTGCAACTCCACGGCGGCATCGCCATCACCTGGGAACACGACGCACAACTGTTCTTCAAGCGCGCCCACGGAAACGCCCAGCTGTTCGGCACACCTCGCCGCCCGGTCGCGCTCACCTCCTGAATACCCAGGTCACAGCCCCGGTACGGATCACGTACCGGGGCTTCTGCGTGTCCGTGATCGAGTTCACCCACATAGATAGTTAGCTTATGTAATAATATTCTGGTGCAGCAGGCTCAGGTGGACACAGCGGATGACATCGTCGTCGATCTACTCGTTACCGCGGGCAGGCTCACTCGGCTGGCCGGGGTGATCAGCGGCGACGACCTGCCGCGGGCGGTGTTACGAGCACTGGCGGTGCTCGATGAACACGGTGCCGTGCGGGTCAGTGAATTCGCCAGGATCGACCGCTGTTCGCAGCCGGCGGCAACGACGCTGATCGGCAGGCTGGTCGCGGATGGCTTCGCGACCCGACGCAAGGACACGGCCGATTCCCGGGCTGTCGTCGTCGAACTCACCCCGGCCGGGCGCAACCGGCTCACCCAGGCGCGACAGGCGTTCGCCGCCGCGCTCACCACGCGATTGGCCGGCTTCGACACCGAACGCCTTGCCCGCATGGACACCGATTTGAACGAACTGCTGGAGGCCCTGAAAAAGGCTACGCCACAGCATAATCCGACATAGAGGGAACATTGATGAGCACATTGGCTCCCGCCCGCGCCGACGGCGCGGACACCAGTGCGGCCGCCCGCCAACCGAAAGCCGTGTGGGCCGTTGCCTTCGCGAGCGTGATCGCGTTCATGGGGATCGGGCTGGTAGACCCCATTCTCAAACCGATCGGCGAGCAACTGCACGCCTCGCCGTCGCAGGTCTCGCTGCTGTTCACCAGCTACATGCTGGTCACCGGCGTGGCCATGCTGATCACGGGCGTGGTGTCCAGCCGATTCGGTGCGAAGAAGACCCTGGTGGCCGGCCTGGCCATCATCATCGTGTTCGCGGCACTGGCGGGCCTGTCGGACACCGTCACGCAGATCGTCGGCTTCCGAGCAGGCTGGGGCCTCGGCAACGCCCTGTTCATCGCCACCGCGCTGGCCACCATCGTCGGCGCGGCCAGCGGCGGCGTCGCCCGGGCGATCATTCTCTATGAGGCCGCGCTCGGCATCGGCATCGCCACCGGCCCGCTGCTCGGCGGCGTGCTCGGCGGAATCAGCTGGCGTGGACCGTTTTTCGGTGTCTCGGTCTTGATGGCCGTCGCGTTGGTCAGCATCGTCGTGCTGCTGCCCGAAGGCCCGAAGCCGACGCAGCACACCTCGATCGCCGCCCCCTTCCTCGCGCTGCGGCATCGCGGCCTGCTGACCGTCAGCCTCACCGCGCTGCTCTACAACTTCGGCTTCTTCACCCTGCTCGCCTACACGCCGTTCCCGCTGGACATGGGCACCTATTCGATCGGCTTCATCTTCTGCGGCTGGGGTGTGCTGCTCGCGCTCGCCTCGGTGTTCCTGGCGCCGCGGTTGCAGCGGCGGTTCGGTTCGCTGCCGATGATGGGACTCGCGCTGGCCCTGTTCGCCGCGGACCTCGCGGTGATGGCCGCGTTCGCCGAGCACAAGCCGGTGCTGATCATCGGAACCGTGCTGGCCGGATTGTTCCTCGGGGTGAACAACACCCTGATCACCGAGGCCGTGATGATCTCCGCGCCGGTCGAGCGTTCGACCGCCTCGGCGGCCTACAGCTTCGTCCGCTTCGCCGGTGGCGCGGCCGCGCCCTACCTCGCAGGCAAGCTCGGCGAGCACAGCATCGCGCTGCCGTTCTGGGTCGGCGCCGCCTGCACCGCGGGCGCGGTGCTCGTCCTGCTCGCCGGTCGCGCCGCCCTGGCCCACATCGACGACCACGATCCCGCGCCGCACAGCGTCGCCGAGGCGCAGGCGATCACCGTCGGCGACTGACTTCGACCTCGTACAGCTGCCCGCCCCACCGGGCAGCTGTGCGGTGGGCGAGACAGGATGCTGTGTGCGAGGCGGGACACCGGCGCCGACGACCCGCTCCAGCCTTGCCGCAGCGCCTGGCGCGAGTACCGTCGGATGCTATGGGCGATGCGCAGCGGGGCCGGGTAAAGATCGAAACCAGCCAGAAGCGGGTGCGGGTATTTCTCGGCGGCCATGTGGCGGCGGATACGGCCCACCCGGTGTTGGTGTGGGAAGGTCCGCACTACCCGACCTACTACATCCCGGTCGCGGATCTGCACGCGAAACTCGAGCCGACCGGCAAGTCCCACCACTCGCCCAGTCGCGGCGACGCGACGGAGTACGACGTGGTCGTGGACGGCAGCACCGCCACCGCAGCCGCCCTGCGTTACCACGATTCCCCGCTGCCCGAACTGAACGAGCTGGTGCGACTCGACTGGAACAAGATGGACGACTGGTTCGAAGAGGACGAGCCGGTCTACGTCCACCCCCGCGACCCCTACTCCCGAGTCGACATCCTCGCCAGCTCCCGGCACGTGCGCGTGGAGATCGACGGCGTCACCGTCGCGGACTCGCACTCACCGCGCATCCTCTTCGAAACTGGCCTTCCCGCAAGGTATTACCTCCCGATGACCGACGTCCGAATGGACCTGCTGCACCCATCGGACACACACACCAGCTGCCCGTACAAGGGCACCGCCGACTACTGGACCGTCCGCGTCGGCGACAAGGAATACCAGGACTACGTGTGGGGCTACCGCACGCCGCTACCGGAGAGCCAGAAGGTCGCGGGGTTGGTCTGCTTCTACAACGAGAAAGTCGACATCTATGTCGACGGCGAACTGCAGCAGCGTCCGCACTCACCCTTCAGCTGAGCCTCAGCGGTAGCCGCTCAAACCGTCCGCCAGCTCTTCCTCGTCGCCGTCTAGGTAGGCATCCAGCGCCTGCTGTAGGGCGAAAGTTCCTTGGATAGCGGCTATTCGGTCGGCCAGTCCGCTGTCGGTCGTTTCGGTGTGTGCCAGCACCCCGCGCAGGACGTCCGGGCCGTAACCGGCGCCGATCGCGGCGAAGTCCTCGGCGGGGTCACCGAGGCAGACACCATCCCAGTCGACGACACCGCGCAACACCGGCAGTCCGTCAACGGTGTCCCACAGCAGGTTCTCGCCGCCGAGGTCGCCGTGCACAACGGCGTCGGTCGAGTGCGGCAGTGCATCGAGCGCGGACAACTCGCGCTCGGCGCGTGCCCGACCGGTGACGCTCATCAATGGGTACAGCTCGCCACGGACAGCTGCCGCGAACTCTTGCCACCGGTCGACGGGTGCGACGGTCAGCGACCCGCGGATCCGCGGGTCATCTTTGGCGGCCGCCAGGCTGTCCAGCAGGCCATGGCACTGCCGCGCAACAGATTCCGCGACATCGGGAATCCGTAACAACGCCCCATCCAGCGGCGCACCCGAGACCTTCGTCATCAGCAGGTAGGCCACCGCATCCCCCTGCGCCGCAACAGACAGGCACTCCGGCACGGCCACTCCGAGAGCGAGGTGCGCCAGCGCGCGCAGCACCGCCCCGCGCGCCGTAAGGCGTTCCGCGGCGGCGTCGGTCCGCGCGAAACTCACCACCCGCTCGGATCCGACGACCACGTAGTGGAATTGCCCCTCGCGAATCATCAAATCGGACAACCGGTCTCCGGGTAACAACCGCCCGAGCAGTTCCCCGTGCGCGTCGATCAACTCCGTCGCCTTCACGTCTTAGAATCTAATCCCCGGTCTGATCACACCGCCCCGACGAGTTCCGGGTATTCCGGAAGCGTCCAGTTACCGCCCCGGTCCTCCTTCGACCACCTCGCGACGAGCTCGGGGATGCGCAGGAAGCAGGCCGCCGCCGTCACGGCGTGGAAGGCGTCGATGCCGAGCCGGTGGGCGGGCATGCCGAGGCGCAGTAGGCGCGGTTTCACGGCGGACTGGATCTCGTCTACGAACGGCCGCAGTGTGGCGTCGTAGTTCGCCAGTGCTGTGGGCAGTTCGTGTGCGTGCCGGTTGATTTCACCGGCCAGGACGTACGCGCCGACCAGCGCGCCGGAAACCCCCATGCCGCTGTAGGGGGAGGCACAGTGCGCGGCGTCGCCGACCAGCACTACACGGCCCTTGGACCACGTGTCGGTACGTACCTGCAGGACCTCCTGCGAGTAGAAGCTCTCGGTCCGCACCATGCCGTCGAGGAATCGCTCCGTCTGCCAGCCCGCGTCGCGGAACCTTTCGGTCCAGAACTGCTTTTGGCGTTCGACCGGCGCCCGGTGGATGACCGAGGCCGCCTCGGAGGTTTCCCGAAGCACGAAATAGACCTGGGTTTCGGTCGGATTGTGGCTGCGGCGCATGATCATCCGACCGCGTGGGGCGTGGTAGGTGTCGCGAATGTTGCCGTCACCGGCGATACGCGGAATGAACCAGTAGGCCATGTGGATTCCCACCGGCCGGTACGGGTCGGCGGACCCGTACGGCAGGATGGCGCGGCGGATGCGCGACCCTTGGCCGTCCGCGCCGACGAGCAGGTCGAATTCGTCGGAAGAACCGTCGGAGAAGTGCGCGACGACTCGCTGTTCGTCCTGCTCGAAGCGTTCCACCTGCAGGTCGAACACGTAGTCCACGTCGCCTTTGGTCGCGTCGTGCAGGATACGAATCAGGTCACCCCGCATGATTTCGTACTCCGAGGTCAACGTCTGCCGACCGCGGCCGGAGGTGTTGGCCATGATCGTGCCCCGCGCCGCACCCTTACTGTTCACGAACGCGACGCCCGCTTCGTCA
The DNA here is from genome assembly GCF_044547795.1 of Nocardia sp. NPDC052316. Classification (NCBI taxonomy): domain Bacteria; kingdom Bacillati; phylum Actinomycetota; class Actinomycetes; order Mycobacteriales; family Nocardiaceae; genus Nocardia; species Nocardia sp. NPDC052316. Next base: position 63,842 of record NZ_JBIUBB010000006.1, on the reverse strand, counting down.
ACGAGCTTGCTCCGGACAACGTCGAGCAAGCCCATCCGCTCGACGGCCTCGATACCTTGGCCGCGCAGGTCGACCTGGGCACCGCTGGCCCGCAACGCCGGGAAGCGTTCGACGACGGTGACCCGGTGACCGCCTTTGGCGAGCCAATAGGCCAGCGCCTGTCCGGCGATACCGCCGCCACAGATGAGGATCTTCCTGGCCGATGGAATAACCATGCCATGAGCCTTTCTATCAGTGATAGGTACGCTATCGCAGCATCATCTATCACTGATAGATTGTCAATATGGCCAAGCTGAACCGCGACACCGTCATCGCCGAGGCGCTCGACCTGCTCGACGAGGTCGGTCTCGATGCCATAAGTACGCGGCAACTGGCGAAGCGACTCGGCGTCGAGCAGCCGTCGCTCTACTACCACTTCCGCAACAAGGAGCAACTGCTCAGCGCGATGGCCGAGGCTGCGATGTCCCCCCACGCGCAGGCCCCGCTACCGACACCGGCGGACGACTGGCGCGAATGGTTCCTCGACAACAACCGCAGCTTCCGGCGCACGCTACTGCGGCGCCGCGACGGCGCCCGGCTGCACGCCGGAACCCGCCCCGGCGCCGCGGACCGCCACCGGATCGTCCACAAGATGGCGTTCCTGGTCGCCTCCGGACTGCCGGAGCGGGATGCGCAGATGGCGATGCTGGCCGCAGGCCGCTACACGGTCGGCGCCGTGCTGGAGGAACAGGCGGAGGGCAACGAGGCCGACGATGCGGTCGATATCCCGCGGATAGACCACGAGTCGGCATTCGAGGCCGGGCTGACCCTCATCGTGGACGGCTTGGCCCGTCGCCTCGACAACCGCTGACCGTGCGCGGCGTGATCAGACCGCGACGAGTGGGGGCTTGTCCTCGGCGCGCCGGTATTGGCCTGGGGCAAGGCCGTATTCGCGCTTGAAGGCCTTGGCGAACGCGAATTCGGAGGTGTAGCCGACCTTTCGGGCCACCGTGCCCAGCGGTGCGTCGGTCTCGCGGAGCAGGCGGGCGGCGGTGAGCATGCGCCAGCGGGTGACGTATGCGAGGGGTGGTTCGCCGACGGTGGCGGTGAAGCGTCGTGCCAGCGTGGCTCGGGAGACGCCGGCGACGCCGCTGAGATCGGGGACCGTCCAGGACCGGGCGGGTTCCTCGTGCACGGCACGCAGCGCCGCGGCCACCGCCGGGTCGGCGAAAGCGCCTGCCCAGCCGGTGGATCGGGCAGTGGATTGTTCGTCCAGCCAGGCGCGCAGGATGAAGAGCAGCAGCGTCTCGAGTATCGCCGGAACGGCGGCGTCGCTACCCGGGCGAGGCTCCGCGATCTCGGCGGCGAGCAGGTCGACAGCGCCGCGCAGGGCGGGATGCCGTCCGGGGCGGGCGGGCAGATGGATGAACTCGGGCAGTTCGTCGAGCAGCGGGTGGCTGCGTTTTCTGCCGAGTTCGTATGCGCCACAAAGCAATGCCGCGCGCACGCCGGGGCCGGTGAGCTCCCTCGGCTCACCGACCTGCGCCAGCTCGGTGACCGGGCTGTCGAGGGTGTCGACGAGGTCGTGGTCGGCACCGCGGGGCATGAACACGACGTCGCCGACGCCGAGCGCCAGCGGCGCGCCGGTCGGCGGCACCAGCCAGCAGGAACCCTGCAGCACCACATGGAAACCGGCGCCGGGCACCACGGGGTAGCGGCGGCCCCACGGGGCGTGCCGGATGAACAACCCGGAGGTCGGGCTGCCGGTGCGGATGGCCGCGATGGTTTCGCTGAGAATGTCCACCCGAACACCATAGCGCTTCACGAGTGAGCGTTTGAGATATACCAGCGAGCAATCAAGCCATTGGTTAACTCATTGTCGAGCCATAGGTTTGTGTCATGACATCGACGAGCAACACCAAGACCATCGCGATCTACGGCGCCACCGGCATCACCGGCGGCTACGTCCTCACCGAGCTGCGCAGGCGCGGCGTCACCCCGATCCTGGTCGGCCGCGACGCGGCCCGGATCCAGGCCGCCGCAGCGGTCGCGGACCTGCCGGACGCACAGATCCGGGTCGCCGCGCTCACCGACCACGACGCGCTGGTGACCGCGTTCACCGGGGCCGACGTGGTGATCAGCAGCCTGCCCGCGTACGTGACTCACGGACCAGCGGTGCTGGCGGCGGCGATCGACGCCGGGGCGCACTACACCGACATGTCCGGCGAGCAGCTGTTCCTGAAGCAGGTGTTCGACGAGTTCGGCCCGCGGGCCGAGGCGGCGGGGGTGACCCTGATCTCCGGCGTCACCGACAGCAATCTGCCCGGCGACCTGCTCGGCTACCTGACCACCCGCCGGGTGGCCGGTCCGGCCGAGGTGGTGCTCAGCCACCTGAGCAAGAGTGGCGGCAACGGCTCCAAGGGCAGCGCGAAGACGGTGTTCGCCAGCCTCGACTGGTTCCGCAGCGGCGGCTGGAACTACGCGGACGGCGAATTGCACACCGGCGCAACGGCTCGGCGCGCCGAGATGACTTTCCCGGGCGACTCCGCACCGACCGCTGTCGCGAAATTCCCGCAGCCGCCCGTGCTTACGATCCCGCGCCACTCGGAAGTCTCCTACGTCGAGGGCGTGCTCGCCACCTCGATCCTGGACACCCTGAGCGGGTTCACCGAGGAGATCATCGACACCCTGCCCGACGCACCGAGCGCGAACCTGCGCTACGACCTGGTGGTCGACGCGTTCGGCACGGACGGTCGCACCGTCCGCGGTGTCGTGAGTGGCGTGCACTCCTACCGGGATTCGGCGCTGATGGCGGTAGAGGTTGCGGTCCGGCTGGCCGACGGCACCGCGAAGCCAGGAGCGCTGGCGGTGGCCGAGGCGTTCGACGCAGCCGAATTCCTCGACACGCTCGCGCCTTTCGGCATCACCTGGCGTATCGAGGAGCGCTGAGCCCGCTGTTCGTTCGCCTCCGGTCACCTGATTTTCACCGCGGCTGTCCGGCGCCACCGGCCGCGGATCAGGCATAGTCGAACGATGACCGACAACCGACCCGCACTCGCCGAAGCCCTCGATCTGGCACCACACCCGGAGGGTGGCTGGTTCCGCGAAACCTGGCGCAGCGCCGTGGAATTCGAGCCGAAGGGTTACGAGGGCGCGCGCTCCAGTGCCACCGCGATCCACTTCTTGCTGATGCCGGGCGAGCAGTCGGCGCCGCATACGGTTCGCTCCGACGAGCTGTGGCTCTGGCATCGCGGCGGCCCGCTGCTGCTGAATATCGGCGGCGAGGAGGTCGTGCTCGGGCCCGATGTCGAGCACGGCCAGGTGCTACAGGCGGTGGTGCCGGGTGGGGTCAGTCAGGCCGCCCGACCGGCAGGCGACGAATACGTGCTCGTGAGCTGCTTCGTCTCCCCTGGTTTCGACTTCGCCGACTTCCAGATGGACTGAACGCCGCACGAGTGCAACGAGGGCCGGGCACATCGGCGACGCCGGACGCGGCGTCACTCACGTGCCCGCCCGCTCGAAATCCGCTACTAGTCGGGCACCGGGACGACGCCTTCGTCCACAGCCCACTTGATGGTCTTCTCCAGCTGCGGGCAGGAGTCGGGGCGACCGGGACCGTGCCCCTTCTCGCTGAGCTCCGCGAAGACCGGGCAGTGCGTCTGCGGCGGCTCGGTCCACTGCACCGAGGTCTGGTGTGAGCTGCTCTTGCGCACCAGCACCTGACTCCGGCAGGCCTGACACCGCAGCGGTGTCAGGCCCTGCTCCAGATACCGTTCCTTGTCGACCACGGTCTGGGCGCGCACTTCGGCCTGCCGCGCAGGCTGGTCGGCAAAGTCGGGTGCTTTCGCCCAGGTAGCCATCAGACTCCGGCCTCCGCTTGGTCGGTGGCGGCCGCGTCGGCCTCCCGCTTGCGGCGCAGGTTCTCCGCGACCTCCGCCTCCCACACCTCGTTCGCCTTCGTAGTGTCCACCTCGAACTCGAAGCGCTGGGTCATCTTCTCGGTGACGTCGGCGAGGTCGACGTAGAACTGGTCGTACCACCGACGCAGCTGATAGACCGGGCCGTCTTCCTCGCACAGCAGCGGATTCTCGACCTTGGACTTGTGCTTCCAGATCTCGACGTCCTGCAGGAAGCCGACGCTGATGCCCTCGGTCATCTTCGCGGCCAGCTTGTCCGCCATCTCGCCGTCGACGCCCTGCGGCTTCTCCAGCGTGATCCCCCACTGCAGCACGAAGGAGTCCTGAGTCACGGGGTAGTGGCAGTTGATCAGGACGCTCTTGACCTCGTACCCGCTGTAGATGTTGACCAGCGGATTGATCATGTAGGACGGCCCGAAGTAGGACGCCTCCGAGCTCAGCGTGGTGTCGCCGCCGTACTTGGACGCCATCCCGATATCCGGCCTGCCCTTGGTCTCCAGGAACTGCGTGGCGATATGCCCCTCGAAGACGTTCTTGAAGTACGTCGGGAAGGCGAAGTGGATGTAGAAGAAGTGCGCCATGTCGACCACGTTGTCGATGATCTCGCGGCAGTTCGCGCCCTCGATCAGCATGGAGTTCCAGGTCCAGTCGGTCCAGCCGCTGTCGAGCTGCTCGCTCGGGTTGCCGTCCGCGTCGGTGTAAGGCCCCTTGATGTGCGGAATGGTCACCTCCGGCGGGGGCTGACTGCCCTCGACGTCGTGCCAGACGAACAGCTGCCCGTTGCGCTCCAGCGTCGTCCACTTGCGGGTACGCGCCAGCGGCGGCACGCGACGGCCGTAGGGAATCGCGGTGCATTTACCGCTCGTGCCGGACCAGCGCCAGTCGTGGAACGGGCAGGCGATGTCGTCCCCCTTGACCTCACCCATACTGAGATCGCCACCCATGTGCCTGCAGTAGGCGTCGAGTACGCGCAGCTCGTCGTTGCTATCGGCCCAGATCACGAGTTTGGTGCCGAACACATTCACCGCGTGCGGCTTGCCGTCGCGGAACGACTTGGCCAGACCGAGGCAATGCCATCCCCTCGCATAGCGGGTGGGTACGGTGCCGACGTCTAGCTCCCGGACCTTCGCACCGCTCCCCTGTGGGGTAACTGCCATCGCGAATCCTCCTCCTTCTGTACTAGAACACGTTACAAAAATGTCGCGTTCCACGCCAGCGATTCCCGCCACTTCCTGCACATGTCCATCCACAGCCACGGATAGACACCCGTTCTCGACAGAAATAAGAACCTGTTCTAGTCTCAGAGGCAAATGACTACCGGTTATCCAACTGACCAGGCAGGAGCAGGTCCCGAGATGACGCAAGAAGTGACCGAACGGGTCGACGCGCTGTTGCCGATGCTGCGCGAGCGCGCGCAGGAGGCCGAGGACCTGCGGCGCATCCCCGACGAAACCATGAAGGCCCTGCAGGAGACCGGATTCTTCCGGCTCCTACAGCCCAAGCAGTGGGGTGGCCACGCGGGTGACCCGGTCGTCTTCTACGACACCGTGCGCAAGCTGGCCAGCGCCTGCGGGTCCACCGGCTGGGTGGCGGGCATTGTCGGCGTACACAATTGGCACCTGGCGCTGTTCGCACAGCAGGCGCAGGAAGACGTCTGGGGTGAGGACACCGAGGTACGGATCTCCTCGTCCTACGCGCCGATGGGCGCGGGCACGGTGGTCGAGGGCGGATACCTCGTCAACGGCGCCTGGGCCTGGTCCTCGGGTTGCGACCACGCCACCTGGGCGGTGCTCGGCGGCCCGGTGATCAAGGACGGCAAGCCGGTCGACTTCGGCAGCTTCCTCATTCCGCGCGACGACTACCGCATCGATGACGTCTGGAACGTCGTCGGCCTGCGCGGGACCGGGTCCAATACCGTTGCGGTGAAAGATGTTTTCGTGCCGTCGCACCGGTTCCTGAGCTTCCGCAAGATGAGCGAGCAGAAATCGCCGGGCCTCGAGCAGAACACCGATCCGGTGTACAAGATGCCATGGGGCACAATCCATCCCACCACCATCGCCACGCCCATCGTCGGCATGGCCTACGGCGCGTACGCCGCGCATGTCGAGCATCAGGGCAAGCGGGTGCGCGCGGCCTACGCGGGCGAGAAGGCGAAGGACGATCCGTTCGCCAAGGTGCGCATCGCGGAGGCGTCCAGCGACATCGACGCGGGCTGGCGTCAGCTGTCGGGCAATGTCGCCGAGGAGTACGCATTGCTGGCCGCGGGCAAGGAGATCCCGTTCGACCTGCGGGTACGGGCCCGGCGCGACCAGGTGCGCGCCACCGGACGTTCGATCGCCGCCATCGACAAGCTGTTCGAGAGCTCCGGCGCCACCGCGCTGGCGAACGGCACACCGCTGCAACGCTTCTGGCGCGACGCCCACGCCGGCCGGGTGCACGCGGCGAACGATCCCGAACGGGCATACCAGATGTACGGCCAGCACGAGTTCGGGCTGCCCGTCACCGACGCGATGGTGTAGGAGCTGCTGTGAGTGAGCGTCAGCGAGTGAACCAAAATCGCAGCGCCCCGGAGGGCACAGCGGAGCCGAGCGTCAGCGAGGTGGAGCTGTGACTTCCACGGTGGAGATCACCGCCGAATCGACCTCCCGCTACGCGCAGGTGCGCCCGGATCTGCGGCTGCACTACCACGAGGCGGGGGTCGGCAACGGGCCGACGATCGTGCTGCTGCACGGCGGCGGGCCCGGCGCGTCCTCCTGGTCGAACTTCGGCCGCAATATCCCGGTGCTGGCGCAGAACTTTCACGTGCTCGCCGTGGACCAGCCCGGGTACGGACAGTCGGACAAGCCGACCGAGCATCCGCAGTACTTCGTGCACAGCGCCTCGGCACTGCACGACCTGCTCGAGCACCTGGAGATCGCCGGGCGGGTGCACCTGCTCGGCAATTCGCTCGGCGGCGGCGCGGCCGTGCGGTTCGCGCTGGACTACCCGGATCGGGCCGGGAAGCTGGTACTGATGGGCCCGGGCGGGTTGAGCACCAACCTGTTCGCCCCCGACCCGACCGAGGGCGTGAAGCTGCTCGGCAAGTTCAACTACCAGCCGACCAGGGAAAACCTGGAGGCGTTCCTGCGGATCATGGTCTTCGATCAGTCGCTGATCACCGACGAGCTGATCGATGAGCGGTTCGCCGCGGCCAGCACGCCGGAGTCGCTCGCCGCGGCGCGGGCGATGGGAAAGTCGTTCGCCAGTGCGGATTTCGAGAAGGGCATGCTCTGGCGCGACGCCTATAAGCTACGTCAGCCGGTGCTGTTGATCTGGGGGCGCGAAGATCGCGTCAACCCGCTCGACGGTGCACTGGTGGCGACCAAGCTGATCCCGCGCGCACAATTGCACGTGTTCGGTGGCTGCGGGCACTGGGCACAGCTGGAGAAGTTCCACGAGTTCAATAAGCTGGCAATTGATTTCCTTGCCGGTTCCAAGGAGAAGTGATGGGGATTCGATCGCTGGCGTATCTGCGCATCGAGGCGACCGACATGGCCGCCTGGCGCGAGTACGGGCTCAAGGTACTCGGCATGGTCGAAGGCAAGGGCGGGAATCCGGACGCGCTGTATCTGCGGATGGACGAATTCCCGGCGCGGCTGGTGATCTCGCCCGGCGACAAGGACCAGTTGCAGATCTCGGGCTGGGAGACCGCCAATGCCCAAGAGCTGCAAGATATCCGGACCCGGTTGGAAGCCGCCGGCGTGCCCTACAAGGAGGGCACCGCCGCGGAACTGGCCGATCGGCGGGTGCACGAGCTGATCCGTTTCGACGACCCGTCCGGCAACACCCTGGAGGCGTTTCACGGTGCGGCACTGGAACATCGGCGCGTGGTGAGCCCGTACGGGCATCGCTTCGTCACCGAGGAGCAGGGGCTCGGGCACGTCGTGCTCAGCACCAAGGACGACCAGGCCGCGCTGGAGTTCTACCGCGACGTGCTCGGCTTCCGGCTGCGTGACTCGATGCGGCTGCCGCCGCAGATGGTCGGGCGCCCGGCCGACGGTGAGCCCGCCTGGCTGCGGTTCTTCGGCTGCAATCCGCGCCATCACTCGCTGGCGTTCCTGCCCATGCCGACCCCGAGCGGCATCGTGCATTTGATGCTCGAGGTGGAGGCGGCCGACGATGTCGGGCTGTGCCTGGATCGCGCACTGCGCAAGAAGGTTCCCATGTCGGCGACGCTCGGCAGGCATGTCAACGACAAGATGCTCTCCTTCTACATGAAGACGCCGGGCGGGTTCGATGTCGAATTCGGCTGCGAGGGGCTCGAAGTCGACGACAATGATTGGATTGCCCGCGAGTCGACCGCCGTGAGCCTGTGGGGTCACGACTTCAGCGTCGGGCAGCGCCAGCAGTGAGTGAGAGGGCGAGCGAAGCGATGACCCACCCTGAGATCGACGCGCGGGCCTTCCGTAACGTGCTCGGCCAGTTCTGCACCGGCATCACCGTCATCACCACCTTCGATGATGCCGATGCCCCGGTCGGTTTCGCCTGCCAGTCCTTCGCCGCCCTCTCCCTCGACCCACCCCTGATCCTGTTCTGCCCCACCAAGACCTCCCGCTCCTGGGCGGCCATCGAACAAGCAGGCCGCTTCTGCGTCAACGTCCTGGCCGAGGAGCAACGCGAACTCTGCGCCCGCTTCGGTTCCCGCGAACCCGACAAATTCGCGGGCGCCCCCTGGCACACCTCCCCCCTCACCCTCCCCGTCCTGGACGACGCCCTCGCTACCATCGAGTGCACGGTGGACAGCGTCGTCGACGGCGGCGACCACTACATAGTGATCGGCCGAGTCCAAGCCCTCACCGAGTCCACCGCCACCGGCCGCCCCCTCCTCTTCTACCGCGGCCAATACACCGCCATAGAACCCGACAAAACCACCCCCGCCCCCTGGCGCGCCGACCTCGACCACTTCCTCACCACCACCACCCTCGACACCTGGCTGTAGCTCGACGCGCTACACGTGGCTACACTGGCGCTATGAAGGTGATCACGCAGCGGGAATTCCGCAACAACTCTGCGGCGATCATGGATGCTGTCGAAGCGGGCGAGACCTTTCGGGTCACCCGCAACGGTGTCGAGGTCGCAGAACTGCGACCGGTCCAGCGACGGCGGCGTTTGACCGCCGAGGAGCTCGTCGAGCGGCACCGCCGTTTACCTCGGGTGGATTACGCGCAGATGCGCCAGGAAGCAGACGAATTCTTCGGGACCGAAGACCGTATCGGGGACGACGACGTGTGGGGGACACATCCATGAGTGACGATCGCAGGGCTTCGGGCGTGCTGGATACGTGCACCTACATCGATTTGGACACTCTCGATCCGGATTGCCTGCCGAAGCTGCCTGAGATCACTGCGATCACGTTGGCCGAACTACATCAGGGCGTCGCGATGGCCAAAGATCCGGTCACCCGCGCGGCACGGGCGGAGCGGCTGGGTGCCGCCATCGTGGAGTTCGATCCGCTGCCATTCGATGAAGACGCAGCGACGCGGTATGGAACGCTGGTCGCACTAACCCTGGCCGCAAAGCGCGACCCTCGCCCGCGCCGGATGGACCTGCTCATCGCCGCCGTCGCGTCGTCGCGGAACCTGGCGCTCTACACCCGCAACAGCGAGGACTTCCGCGGCCTGGAAAGCATGGTCGAAATCATCGCCGTCTGACTCTTTCAGGCACTGATCCGCGGCGGGGCATGCCAGCTCGACTGCGGGCAAGCCGCTGTGCCGTCCCCCCTCAGCGAGACCTATGACGGTTTCGGATGGGGGGATGGGGGAATCGCGGTGGGGGGGGCGATTTGTAGGAGGTGGCTGTGGCTGAGGACAAGAGGGCTGGTCCGGAGCGGGTGGTGATTGTCGGTAGTGGGTTTGCCGGGTTCACCTGTGCCAAGCGGTTGTGCAAGGTGCTGGGGCGGGCGGGGCGGGACGTCGAGGTTCTGCTGGTTACGCCCAATGACTACATGCTTTACACGCCGCTGTTGCCGGATGTGGCCGGTGGGGTGATCGATCCGCGGTTTGTCGCGGTTTCGCTGGCCGATGCGCTGCCGCGGGTGCGGTTGGTGATCGGTAAGGCCGAGGCTGTCGATCTGGACAACAAGACGATCAAGGTGAGCAGCGAGCATCAGCCCGACCGTGAATTGTCCTGGGATCGACTGGTTCTCACGCCGGGGTCGGTGACGCGGCTGTTCGATGTGCCGGGAGTCGCCGAGCACGCGCACGGGCTCAAAACGGTTGCCGAGGCGCTGTATCTGCGCGAGCAGCTGTTGCGGCAACTCGAGTTGGCCGACTTCGAGGATGATCCGGAGGTCCGCAAGGCGCGCAGGACCGTGGTGGTGGTCGGCGCTTCCTATGCGGGAACCGAGCTGATCGCGCAGTTGCGGGCGCTCGCCGATGCCTACGCGGCCCGGCGCGGGTTCGATCCGGCCGAGGTTCGCTTCGTCCTGCTCGACACGGCCGAGCGGGTGATGCCGGAGGTCGGCGACCGGCTCAGCGACAAGGTGCTGAGCGTGCTTCGCGAACGCGGCATCGATATCCGGCTGAAGACCTCGCTGAAGGAACTCACGGAGCGGCAGGCGGTACTCACCGACGGAACCGTGGTGCCGACCCACACGGTCGCCTGGGTGACCGGTGTGACCGGCGCGCCCATGCTGGAGTCGCTCGGCTTGCCGATGGAACGCGGACGCCTGGTTGTCGACGCGAATCTGACTGTGCCCGGTCACCCCGATGTCTTCGCCGGTGGTGACGCGGCGGCGGTGCCGGATCTCACCAAGCCCGGCAAGATCACCCCGCCGACCGCCCAGCATGCCTCCCGGCAGGGTAAGGCACTGGCCAGGAATGTGGCCGCCAGTCTCGGCATCGGGGGCGCCGCGCCGTACAAGCACCGCGATATGGGTTTGGTCGTCGACCTCGGCCCGCACTTCGCGGTGGCGAATCCGTTGGGCGTCAACCTGTCCGGCTTCCCGGCCAAGGCGGTCACGCGTGCCTACCACACCATCGCCGTACCGCGCCCGGTCAACCGCTGGGCGATCACGCTGGGCTATCTGACCAATTCGGTGACCCCACGGCCGCTTTCGCTGCTGGGGCTGGTCAGCCAAGAGGAAGCGAGCTTCGACCGCAGCGAAGGGATCCGGGCCTAGCCACCGGGAACGGGCCGCGAACGGGTACCGGCGTTCGCGGCCCGACCTGGTCAGACGGAGACCGCCGCCTGCTCCCGCTGCAATTCCAGGGCGATGTCGATCAGCTGATCTTCCTGCCCGCCGACCAGTTTGCGCTTACCCGCGCGGACCAGCATCTCGGCGGCGGAGACGCCGTAGCGTTCGGCCTGCCGCTCGGCGTGCTTGAGGAAGCTCGAGTAGACCCCGGCGTAGCCCATCATGAGCGACGACCGGTCGAGCAGGCACTCCTGCGGCATGGCCGGACGAACCACGTCTTCGGCGGCGTCGGCGATGGCGTAGAAGTCGATGCCTGTCGTGATGTCGAGTTTGTCGCACACGCCGACCAGCGCCTCGACCGGAGTATTGCCCGCACCCGCACCGAAACGGCGTGCGCTGCCGTCGATTTGAGTGGCGCCGGCCCAGATGGCGTAGATGGAGTTGGCGACCGCCAGATCCAGGTTTTCGTGACCGTGGAAGCCGACCTGCGCATCGTTGCCCAGCTCGGCGACGAGGGCGGCGACCCGATCGGTGACCTGGTCGAGCACCAGGGCACCGGCCGAGTCCACCACATAGACGCACTGGCAGCCCGCGTCGGCCATGATCCTGGCCTGCTTGGCCAGCACCTCCGGCGGCTGGGAATGCGACATCATCAGGAAGCCAACGGTTTCCAGCCCGAGTTCGCGGGCCAGGCCGAAGTGCTGGATGGAGACGTCGGCCTCGGTGCAGTGGGTGGCGATGCGGCAGATCGAGGCGCCGTTGTCCTGGGAGATCTTGATGTCTTCCTTGACGCCGACCCCGGGCAGCATCAGCACCGCGATCTTGGCCTGGGTCGCCGTCTCCGCCGCGATCTTGATCAGTTCCTGCTCAGGGGTTTTGGAGAAGCCGTAGTTGAACGACGACCCGCCGAGCCCGTCACCGTGGGTGACCTCGATGACCGGCACCCTCGCCCCGTCGAGGGCGGCGACGATGTCGCGGACCTCGGTGGCGGTGAACTGGTGGCGCTTGTGATGTGATCCGTCGCGCAGCGAGGTGTCGGTGACGCGAATGTCGAGTTCTGCTGAGTAAGCCATGGTTTCGCTCCCTTACACCCGTGCCGCTGTGTCTGATTGGTCGCCGCGCTGCGCACCGCCGCGGATCTGCCCGGCGATCACTTCGCCGACCTGCGTTGCGGCAGCGGTCATGATGTCGAGGTTGCCCGCGTACGGCGGCAGGAAGTCGCCCGCCCCTTCGACCTCGACGAACACCGAAACCTTCGCCATCCCACCGGCGATCACCGACGGCGGGTCGAACTGTGGGTCGTTGAGCAGGCGATAGCCGGGCACGTACTGCTGGATGTCGGCCACCATCCGGTGGATGGAGTCGGTGATGGCCGCGGTGTCGGCGTCTTCGGGGATGGCGCAGAAGATGGTGTCGCGCATGATCATCGGCGGCTCGGCCGGGTTCAGGATGATGATCGCCTTGCCGCGCTGCGCCCCACCGATGGTCTCGACGCCACGGCTGGTGGTCTTGGTGAACTCATCGATGTTCGCCCTGGTACCGGGGCCGGCCGAGACCGAGGACACCGAGGCGACGATCTCCGCGTAAGCGACCGGCACCACGCGGGATACGGCGGCCACGATCGGGATGGTGGCCTGCCCACCGCAGGTGATCATGTTGACGTTCGGCGCATCGAGATTCGCGCCGAGGTTGACCGGCGGCACCACGGCAGGGCCGACGGCGGCGGGCGTGAGATCGACCGCGCGGATGCCCGCTTCGGCGTACTTCGGCGCGGCCGCGCGATGCACGTACGCCGAGGTCGCCTCGAAAACCAGTTCGGGCAGCTCGGATTGGGCAAGCAGCCAGTCGACGCCCTCGGCGGAGGTCTCGAGCCCGAGCCCGCGGGCGCGCTTCAAACCCTCGCTGTCGGGGTCGATCCCGATCATCCACCGCGGCTCGATACTCGTCGAGCGCAGCAGTTTGTAGAGCAGATCGGTACTGATGTTGCCGGACCCGACGATCGCGGCGGTGACGGTCCCGTTCTCGGACACCACATGCCTCCTAGATGAATTGCAGACGGACAGAACCGAGCCCGGCGAACTCGGCATGGAACGCGTCGCCCGGACGGGCGTCGATGGCGCGGGTGCACGAGCCGGGCAGCACGATGTCGCCCGCCTTCAACCGCACGCCGAAACTCGCGACCTTGCGGGCCAGCCAGGCCACCGCGATCACCGGGTCGCCGAGCACGGCGTCGCTGCGCCCCTCGGCCACCACCTCGCCGTTGCGGGTGAGCACCGCGTCGATCGCCTTGATGTCGATGTCCTTCGGCGCCACCCGCTGCGGGCCGAGCACGAAGCCCGCCGAGGACGCGTTGTCGGAGATGGTGTCGGTCAGCCCGATCTTCCAGTCCTTGATCCGCGAGTCGATCAGCTCGATGGCGGGGGCGAAAGCGACTGTCGCGGCGAGCACGTCGTCCTCGGTGCAGTCCGCGCCGGGCAGGTCGGCGCCGAGGACGAAGCCCACCTCCACCTCGACGCGCGGAAACAGATAGCGACCCGCCTCGACCGGAACGTCCTCGTAGACTTCCATCTCCGCGAGCAGATGCCCGTAGTCGGGTTCGTCAACGCCCATCATCTGCTGCATGGCCTCGGACGACAGGCCGACCTTGTGCCCGACCACCCTGGCGCCGCTGTCGAGCCTGCGCCGGATATTGATCAGCTGGATCTCGTAGGCATCGACCACATCGATGTCGGGGTACCGGGCAACCAGCGGATCGATCGCCACACGGTCGCGTTCGGCGAGCTCGAGCTCGTCGGCCAATTCGGTTCGTACCGCTTGGGACAGCACGCTAGTTTCCTTCCGCTGGGGGACGGCAGCCGGCGGAGCCGGCGGGGTGGGTGAACACTGTTGCTTGATCGAGCGCTCCGGGCTGTTCGGACAGCACCGGCACCGTGCCCGCCGCGGCCCGACCGGCCCGGCGGCCGGAGAAGATGCAGTCCGACAGCGAGAGCCCGCTGACGTAGGACTCCGAGCAGATGCCGACGGCCGTCCTGCCCGCCGCGAACAGTCCCGGAATGTCGTTTCCGGCAGTCGATTTCACCGCGCCCGTGTCCTCGTCCACGACCACACCGCCGAGGGTGAGCATCGGGCACGGATTGGCCAGGCTCGGCCGGATGCCGACATCAAGCAGCCAGAACGGCCCGGTATGCAGCAGTTTGGTGAACTCGGCAGGCTTGCCGACCGGGTCCGGCGTGCCGTGCTCGATCGCGGCGTTGTGCGCGTCCACCGTCGCCCGCAGCCCGGCCACGTCGATGCCTGCCCGCGCCGCGACGGCTTCGAGGGTGGCGCCGCGAATCGCGGTGCGCCGCATCGCCTCGAACTGGCCGCGCTGGAACCAGGCGCCCTGCTTGCCGATCTGGTCGATCGCGGTGCGCATCAGCTCGTCGTCGGCGAGCAGCCAGCCCTTGCCGCCGTGTTCGGTGATGAGCGCGTGCCCGACGGCCGCGCCGTATCTTGTCTCGTCGATGACCCGGCGGCCTGCCGCGTCGACCAGCAGCGCGCCGGTGAACGCGCTGGGCGGCAGCAGGAACCGCCAGGCGGAGACGTTGCCCATCCGATCGGTGGCCGCACCGGCCCGCTGCGCGAGCAGGATGCCGCTGCCGTCGTCACCGGTGGTGCCGAGCGCGAGTCCGCCGCGGTAGTCCGGCGCGTATTCGCGCAGCATCGCCCGGTTGGCGATGAAGCCGCCGGCGCTGAGCACCACGCCACGGCGGGCCAGCACGCGAATCGTCGTGCCGTACCGGCGATCCAGCCGCGCCAGCCGCCGCTCCAGCGCGGCGCGCAGCGGCGGGTAGTAGATGCCTGGTTTGGCGGCCACCTTGGCCAAGCGGGTGTATCGGTCACGGACCCGGCCCGGTGCGTCACGCAGCGTCCGGCACTCGACGCCGATCACGGTGCCTGCCGCATCGGTGATGAGTTCGGTTGCCTGCGTGAGCGTTTCGACCCGTACACCGAGCCGGGACGCGGCGGCCGCGAGCGGGCCGGTCAGCTGCTTGCCGGAGGTACCCTTGCCCTTGACCCGATGCCCACGCTGCGCCGCCGGGATATCCCGGAACGCACCGGAGATCTCGCTGCCCGAGTAGTACAGGTAGTAACTGTCGTTCGGGTACGAGGTCTTGTACGGGCACAGCGACGCCTCGAACGGAACGCCATGGCCCTTCAGCCACTCGATCATCGCGGGGCTGCCGTCCACGAAACGGCGCAGCGTCGCGGGCGACACCGCGTCGCCGACCTCGCGCTCCAGATACGCGAGCATCGCCTCGGGCGTATCCGCGACACCGGCCTCCTGCTGCACCGACGTCCCGCCACCGGCGTAGATGATGCCGCCGGACAGCGCCGACGCCCCGCCACCGGCGAACCGCTCCACCGCGAGCACCTGCGCGCCGTCGGCCGCCGCTTCCAGCGCGGCGGCGGCACCGGCCGCGCCGAAACCGACAACGACCACGTCGGCGACCAGGTCCCAATCGAACCCCATGTAGTTCACTCCGGTCTGAAACTGAAACGAGTTTCTCGGTAGATGAGAAGCCGAGTAAGTCTTCTGCCACACAACATAGACCAATGGCGGCATCATTCTATAACGTGTTCTACATGATTGATCGGGAATACGATGTGGTGGTGGTCGGCAGCGGCGCTGCGGGCATGACCGCCGCCCTCACCGCCGCCCATCACGGGCTCAGCGTGGTGCTCATCGAGAAGGCCGCGCACTACGGCGGGTCGACCGCCCGCTCGGGCGGTGGTGTCTGGATCCCCGGCAACAAGGCGCTGCGCGCCTCCGGCCGACCGGACGACCGCGAGGCGGCGCGCACCTACCTGCACAGCATCATCGGCGACGTGGTGCCCAAGGACCGGATCGATACCTACATCGACCGGGGTGCGGAGGCCTTCGACTTCGTGCTCGACCACACCCCGCTGAAGATGAAGTGGGTGCCGGGCTACTCCGACTACTACCCGGAGGCCCCCGGCGGTCTCGGCGCGGGCCGGTCCTGCGAGCCCGCCCCGTTCAACGCCAAGGTGCTCGGCGCGGAGCTGGCCAATCTGGAGCCGCCCTACGCCAAGGCGCCGCTGAACGTCGTGGTCATGCAGGCCGATTTCGTCCGGCTCAACCTGATCCGCAGGCACCCGAAGGGCATCATGCGCGCGCTGCGGGTCGGTGCGCGTACCTACTGGGCCAAGGTCACCGGCAAGCACATCCTCGGCATGGGGCAGGCGATCATCGCCGCCATGCGCAAGGGGCTGCTCGACGCGAATGTGCCGGTCCTGCTGAACACTCCGCTGACCGGGCTGGTGGTAAACAACGGCGTGGTCACCGGGGTCGAGGCGGAGCACGAGGGCGAGCAGGTCACCTTCACCGCGCGCTACGGCGTTGTGCTCGGCAGCGGCGGCTTCGAGCACAACGCCGAGTTGCGCACCAAGTATCAGCGCCAGCCCATCACCACCGAGTGGACCACCGGCGCGGCCGCCAATACCGGCGACGGCATCCTGGCGGGCATGGCGGCGGGCGGCGACGTCGGCTTCATGGAGGACGCCTGGTGGGGTCCGACGGTGTTCAAGGGCGGGCGGCCATGGTTCGCACTGGCCGAGCGCAATCTGCCGGGCACCATCATGATCAATGCGGAGGGCAAGCGGTTCGGCAACGAGTCCGCGCCCTACGTCGAGGCCGTGCACACCATGTACGGCGGCGAGTACGGGCAGGGCGAGGGGCCGGGTGCCAACATTCCGGCCTGGCTGGTCTTCGACCAGCGCTACCGCAACCGCTACATCTTCGCCGGATTGCAGCCGGGTCAGCGCTTTCCCAAGCGCTGGCTGGAGAACGACAACATCGTGCAGACCGACACCCTCGACGAGCTGGCCGAGAAGATCGGTGTCCCGGCGGCCAACCTCGCCGCCACCGTCGCCCGGTTCAACACCTTCGCCGAGACCGGCAAGGACGCGGACTTCGGCCGCGGCGACAGCCACTACGACCGGTACTACGGCGATCCGACGGTGAAGCCGAACCCGTGCCTGGCCGCGCTGGTGCAGGGCCCGTTCTACGCCGCGAAGATCGTGCCCGGCGATCTCGGCACCAAGGGCGGCCTGGTCGCCGACACGGCGGGGCGGGTGCTGCGCGAGGACGGTAGCCCGATCGAGGGCCTGTACGCCTCGGGCAACTGCTCGACCCCGGTGATGGGCCACACCTACGCGGGTCCCGGCGCCACCATCGGCCCCGCGCTCACCTTCGGCTACCTGGCCGTGCTCGATATCGTCGAGAAGAAGGTCGCGCAGCCGACCCGGCCGTTGCCGGACAAGGAGTCCTGATGCCCATCGATCCGAAAATCGCACTCGGGGCCGAACTTCCGAGCCGCGAGTTCTCCTGGACGCCGTCCGACGTGCAGCTGTACCAGTTGGGGCTAGGCGCGGGCACGCGCTGGACCGAGCCCGCCGAGCTGCGGTACCTCGACGACCGCACGCCCCAGGTGCTGCCGACGTTCGCGACCGTGGCGCCGACCCTGCACGAGACCGAGCCGCCGCGCGTCAGCTTCCCCGGCATCGACATCGACCTGGCGAAGGTGGTGCACGGACATCAGGAGGTCGAGGTGCACCGCCCGATTCCCGCCGCGGGCAAGGCGACGAGCACCGGCCGGATCACCGAGCTGTGGGACAAGGGCGCCGCGGCGGTGGTTGTCCAAGAGCAGACCGTCACCGGCTCCGACGGCGCACCGCTGTGGACCGCGCGTTCCTCGATCTTCGCCCGTGGCGAGGGCGGCTTCGGCGGCGAACGCGGACCGAGCACCAAGGCCGAACTGCCGGATCGGGCACCGGATTTCGACGTGACCACGCCGACCCTGCCGCAGCAGGCGCTGCTCTACCGCATGTGCGGCGATCGCAACCCACTGCACTCGGATCCCGAATTCGCCCGCGCCGCCGGGTTTCCCGCGCCCATCCTGCACGGGCTGTGCACCTACGGCATCGTCTGCAAGACGGCCACCGACACGGTGCTGGGCTCGGAGGCAGGCCGGGTCACCGGTTTCCGGGCCCGCTTCGCCGGTGTGCTCTATCCGGGCGAGACGATCCGCACTCGGATCTGGCGGCAGGACAACGCATTGAACATCGCCGCAACGGTGGTCGAACGCGAGGACGCTCCGGTGCTCGGGGACGTCACCTTGCGGTTCAGCGCCGCCTGACCTGCCGCAGGCGGGCTCGCTACGCGGTAGATCCTGGTGCGTCCGGTCGCGTTTCGGTGGCGGCCGACGGGCCAGGTCCGGCGCCGTTGCGGCCACGACGGACGGCGGCGCCCTGGACTATCAACGCGTACAACACGAGCACCAGGATCGGGGCGGCCAGCGGTGCCCAGGCCAGGTGCAGCGGCAGCAGCGCGGCACCGACGGCCACCGCGGCGAAGCCGACCGCACCCGCCACCGAGGGGACGGTGGTGGGTACGACGCCGCGTGGCGCGGTGACGGTGGCGGCGTTCAGCAGGTAGGTGGTGGCGACCAAACCCGTTGCCGCGGCGGCGAGTACACCAGGATTCGCGACGGCGAGTACGCCGACGGCCAGCAAGACGGCGAGCACCGCGAACGGACGGAACCACCAGCCGAGGGCGACCAGCACCAGGGCGGGGACGGCGGCCCACGGTTCCAGCAGCGCCACCGAGGTCACCAGCAGTACGCCCGAGAGGACGGCCAGGAATCGGGTCATCGGCGCACCCGGACGGTGCGGCGGTGTTCGGGCAGCACCCGCATGATCTGGTCGAGCCGGGTCTGCGCCGGCCAGGCCACGATGTCGACTCCGACGGTGCCCATGTCCCGATACATCGAGGCACGCTCGAGCTGCCACATCTTGGCCAGCGTCGGATCGAGATCGCCGCGAAACGGCGTGCCGCGCAAGACATCCACCACCACCACGACGTGCCCGCGCTTGCGCAGATCGATCAGCGCGAGCGCGAACTGGGTGTCCAGCAGCGTGGAGAAGGCGACCACGATCGCGCCGAGCGGCACCGCCGAGTGCGGCGCCAGGGTGCCGGTGGTCGGGATGTACTCGTCGCCGACGTCGAGCACCGTGTCGACGATCCGATAGAACTGGCGGCGGCCGATATCCGGGCGCAGCCAGCGCGGCTGCTGGCCGAGGCAGACGACGGCGGTGCGGTCACCGGCTTGCAGGGTGGACTGCACCACCTGCGCGGCGCCGCGCACGGACAGCTCCAGGGAATCGGTGGCGGGTCCCGGCGCCTGCTGCGAAGTATCCACCAGCACAACGACATCCGCGGAACGGTTGGTCAGCCGCTCGGTGACGTAGAGCCTGCCGCGGCGCGCACTGACCGGCCAGTTCACGATGCGGAGCTGATCACCCGGCGCGTAGGCGCGGATATCGGCGTACTCGACGCCGGGCCCGTGCCTGCGGGTGAGGTGGGTGCCGAGCCGCTCGGGCAATTCGGTGCGCGGCAACCGCATTCGTTGCGGATCGGTGATCGGGTAGACGAACAGCTGCCCGGCGGGCAGCACCGCGGTGGCGACGGCGAGCCCCGCCGGACTGAGTGCGGAGACCCGCACCGACACCGGATAACGACCCCACCGATCCGCCGACAAGGCCAGCCGCAGACCGGCAGGCGCGCTGCCGGAATCATTCGCCTCCTCGACCTCGATGCCCAGTGCCACAACCGGTTCCGGCTTCAACCGCAGCAGCGCGTGCCCCTGCTCGACGAAGGCGGCGACGGTCAGCACCACCTCTTCGGACTCGAAACACCGCAGCGTGCCGCCGCCGTCCACCTGAATCTTGGTCGCGGACTGCTGCCACCGTGCGGTCGCCAGCACGCCGAGCAGTGGTGCGGCGAAGACCACCAGCTGCCAGCGGCCCAGCACGACCGCGAGCACCAGCGCCGCCGCGGCGCAGATCGCCAGCATGAAGACCAACGGGGCTGGACGCCACCGTAATTCGGCCTCGACCGCGGTGCTCGCGTCGCGGTGCCTCATGGCCGGGCCTCGCCGGCGCTCGGCTCCGTCACGGGCCTGGTGCACCCGCTTCGCTCACTGCGTGCACTCATGTCACGGTGGCCCGCGGCACGGGCAGGCGGCGCAGCAACTCGGCGATCACGTCCTCGCCGCGGATCCGGCGCACCCACATCTCCGGGCGCAGCGTGATCCGGTGCGCCATGGCCGGAATCGCCAGGGCCTTCACGTCTTCCGGGATCACGTAGTCGCGCCCGAGCAGCAGCGCCCTGGCCCGCGACATCTGCACCAGGTCCAGCTCCGCGCGCGGACTCGCGCCGACCTCGACCTGCGGGTGCGCCCGGGTCGCCGAGGCGAGCGCGACCACATAACTCACGACATCCGGATGCACGGTCACGTACTCGACCGATTGGCGCATCTCCAGCAGGCCGTTCGCGTCCACCACCTGGTTGACCTGCGGCGTCGTCGCCCCACGCTCCAGCCTGCGCCGGATCATCTGCTTCTCGTCGTGTTCGGACAGGTAGCCGAGCCTGAGCTGGATGGCGAACCGGTCCAGCTGCGCCTCCGGCAGCGGATAGGTGCCCTCGTACTCGATCGGGTTGTCGGTCGCGAGCACGATGAAAGGCTGTGGCAGCTGGAAGGTCTCGCCGTCGATGCTGACCTGCCCCTCGGCCATCGACTCCAGCAGCGCCGCCTGTGTTTTCGGCGGCGTCCGGTTGATCTCGTCGGCGAGCAGCACATTGGTGAAGACCGGGCCGCGCCGGAAAGTGAAGCGGCCCGAGGACATGTCGTAGATGGTGGACCCGAGTAGATCGGCGGGTAGCAGGTCGGGCGTGAACTGCACGCGGGTGAACTGCAGGCCGAGCGCCGCGGCGAACGACCTGGCGATCAACGTCTTGCCGAGGCCGGGCAGGTCCTCGATGAGGACGTGCCCGCCGGCCAGCACCGCGATCATGATCAATCGCATTTCTTCCTGCTTGCCGACGATCACCCGGGATAGCTCCCTGAGCACGGCGTCGGTGCGCTGGACGGTGACATCCATCGGCATCGTCATGTGTGTACCCGCACTTGCCTCAACCCATTTCACATTCTCTGCAGGCGGCTCAGGATTTCGTCCAGCGCCGCCCGTCCCGGTGCCCTAGTGGTCTGATCACGCAATGCCGAGTTGGCCGGGTCCACCCAGCGCCACAGTTCCGGCCCGAACAGATGAATACCGGCGGCCTCGGTGGCCTTGCGGTTCTTCGCGACCCGCTGACCGCTGGACAGCTCGAACTCCTTGGCCAGCAAGGGGCGCAGGTGCCGGTCCCAGTCGGCGCGCGTGCCCTCGGCGCGATCGGCCAGCATCTGCGCCCTGGCGTGCCAGCGGCGCAGCATCTCGGCGGGTCCGTTCTCGATCTCATCGATATCCTGGTAGGCCCTCGGCTCCGCGCGGTCACGCAACGACCAGACCAGCCAGGCCAGGGCCACCGCCACCGGGACCGCCGCGACGAGCAACAGCGCCCCGCGCGCCCGTTCGAGGGTGACGAGCTCGATCAGCGCGACGACGGTCGCGGCGCCGAGCACGATGGCCGTTCGGTTCAAGCCGCCGCCTCTCCCTGCAAGTCCGCCAGGACGATCCGCAGCAGCTGCTCGGCCCGCATCCGCTGCCACGCGAGCATCGCGTGCGGGCTGAACCTGGCCTCCTCGAACAGCGCGACCAGCTCGCGGGCGGACGCATCGTGCAGCGCGCCGCGTTCGAAGGCGCGCGCGAGCACCTCCATCGGGGTATCCGAGGCCAGCGGCGCGGCGGCACGATCGAAGGCGAGCCCGCGCTCCATCGCGACGTAGCAGGCGATGATCGCAGTGCGCGGGTCCTGGCCAGGGACGTTCATTGCCGCCAAGCCCATTTCGGCGGCTCTGGCGAGTGAGTCCACCGCGGTGGGTGGGACCGGGACCAGCAGCGGCGGTGCCGGGGCCGGCTTGCGGCGGGCCGCCACCGCGACCACGACGAGTCCGGCGATGGCCACCGCGATCAGCGCGAGCGCGGCGACGGCGGTCAGCAGCAAGGCGGTGCCGGTCAGTTCGGCCGGGGTGGCACCGGGGTCCGGCGCCACGGTGCTGAAGTCGTCGACCGGCTGGCCGGTGGCCGGCGGGGATGCCGCTGGCGGGGGCGCACTTTCGCGTCCGACGCCGACGAAGAACACCGCCGAGGCGGCCGCGAGCACCAGGGCGAGCACCGCGAGCCCGGCCAGTACCAGCAGGCCGACGCGGCCGAGCCGCCACTGCTGCCGGTCGGTGTCACGGTCGGGCTCGGGCATGGCCAGCGGGAGACGGTGCTGGCTGGCGATCACGCCGGCAAGCAGGATGACCATGGACACCGTGAGCAGTACCGGCATCAGCGCCACCGACAGCGCCGACGGCGCGGAGCGGCTGTCCCCGCGGGACTCGGTCACGCCGGGCAAGTATCCGCGCAGCGCGATCGTGGCAGCGGCGAGCAGCGTGATCAGCACGATCACGCGAAATATCGGCGCTCGCGCCCCAGCCACTGATTACCGCCAAATCTGAGTACTGCACAAAACAGCCACATGGTTACATGCCGGATGGTCCGCTCGGGAGGGAATCGAATACTTCGGAATACATCCTCTTTAACACGGTGCGGTGCAGGTCGCCGACTTGTTGCACAACTCTCCGATGGACGAGGGCACCAATTGGGATAGTTCACAAAGACGGCTGGCGAGTCGCGCAATATCGGGGACGCCGCGGCCGCCATCGACCAAGTCCGCCAACGGGACCCGGGCGCGCACGGTCAGTTCTCGATCGGCGTCGTAGAGCACATCGACCACGGTGACGAAACGCATCGCCCAGTCCGGCGGCACCTCGCGTAACGGCGGGACATCGCAGATGATCCAGCGCCGGAAGCGTTGGGACAGTTCGACATAGTCGGCGGCAGCGGTGGAAGTGCCACAGAGCGCGGCGAATTGGATGGTGAGTGTGGTGTCGTCAACGGATAAGGCGGTCAGCCTGCGGGTACCGATTTGCACCGATACCGAGCCTGCCGACAATTTTTCGCTGTTCGCTACGCGCGCCGGATGTGCTACCGGGCGCGGCGCGGTGTTGCGCGGCAGTTCCGCGGAATCAATTAGGTATGACCCTGCGGCGAAACCCTCGCCGCGGGTGATTGTTCGGTCTGCCCGTGAGCGATAGTCCACCGGGCCGTCCACCGAGACCACCGCCAGGTTGGCGGTGATGCGGGCGATCGTCGGCAGGAACCTATCGTGAAAGAGCGGATTCGGCAGGAGCTGCTCGGGTGGGTAATTCGATGTCACCACCAGCGTCACCCGGCGCGCGAACAATACTTCGAGCATTCGAGCGATCAGCATCGCATCGCCGATGTCGTGCACATGGAATTCGTCGAAGCAGACCAGGCGAGCGTCACCGAGCAACGCCGCGATCGCCGCATCGACCGAACCGGTCGCGTGGGCGGCTTCGTGCAGCCGGACGAAGAACTGATGAAAGTGAAAGCGCCGCTTACGGTCCGACTCGACCCCGCCGTAGAACCGATCCATCACCATCGTCTTCCCCCGCCCCGGCCTGCCGTGCAGATAAATCCCCCGGCGCCCCTTGACCGGCCGCCCCCGCCGATCCAACAACTCGCCCAACCGGCCCAGCGCCCGCCCCTGCTCGGTGTCCAGGACGATCTTCGGTGCCGCGTCGCTTCCCATGTGCCCTCCTCCGTCCTCTACATTTGTAGAGGACCCGATCAGGCCGAGCCAGGAAAGGTGAGCATGTCCACAACCGACCGACGTGCACTTATCGTCGACGCCGCCATCGAACTGATTGCCACCCAGGGGATTCGAGCGCTGACCCACCGCCGTATCGATGCGGCACTCGGCCTACCCGCGGGCTCGGCCTCCTACTACTTCCGCACGAAACGTGCCCTCATCGAGGCCATCGTGGACCGGATCACGGCCCGCTCCCGCGCGGACTTCAGCGCCGCCCAACTCGCCCCGGCCGAACCCCTCGATCCCGATACCACCGCGCGTGGCATCGCCAGCTGGCTCGATCGCCTACTCGATGCACGCCGCAACCACCTGATCGCTCGGCACACCCTGATCCTGGAGTTGCTGTCGGACCCCGACCTGCACGCCCGCCTGGCACGCAGCCTGTTCTCCACCGAGCGCGCCCGAGAGCTGTTCCACGCCATGGGCTGCGTCGACCCCTCGACCACAGCCGCCGATTTTGTCGCCCTCATCGAAGGCGCGGTCTTCGACCGGTTCGCGGGCAGCCGGGCCGATCTCGCGCCGGGCACGCCTGAGAGCGTCCGCCAACTCAGCACCATGCTGGGGGTATTCCTCCGCGGCGTCAGCCCCTAGTCGAGGAACGTCAATCCAGGTCCGCGCCTCGGGCGTGGTCACCCGGCTTTGGTAGGTCGAGGCCGATGCGGTCGACTCCTTCGCCCAGGCCCAGCAGATCCGGCATCGTCGCTGCGGGCCAGCCGCGTTCGCTGTAGGTGGTGCCGGTGAAGTGGGCTCGGATGCCCGCGGCGGAGTAGGCGATGATGTCGTCGGGGAGGGCGTCGAGGGGGAACCAGCGGAGTTCGTGACATTTGTCGGGCTCGCGGTTGGTGGGAGTGCCGGTCCACTGCTGGGTTTCGAAGAACAGGCCGAGGCGGGGGTCGCGGCCGGAGCCGACCACGTGGGCGGTGTGGATGTGCCGCAGGTCGGCGGGGTCGATGTGCACGCCGGTTTCTTCGTTCGCCTCGCGGGCCGCGGCGGCGGTGGCCGATTCGCCTGCCTCCAGTTTGCCTGCGGGCAGGTGCCAGCGGCCGTCGAATTCGTCGCCACTGCGGCGCTTGCTGAGCAGGAGTCGGCCCTCGCGGATGAGCAGGATGTGCACATCGACCAGGTGCCGAGGGGTCATACGGCCGCTCCCGTGCCGAGTTCGAGAGCGACCGCGCCGCTGACCAATTCGCGGGCGCGCGCCAGGTCGAGCGTGCCGCTGAGCCAGCGCATGCTCACGCCTTCGATGAGCGCGGTGAGGCGTTCGGCGGCATCGGCGGGGACGATATCGGCGGCCACGGTGCCCTGTTCCTGGGCACTAGCGATCAGCCAACCCAGATAGTCGGTCCAGCGGGCGGTGGCCTCGCGCAGTTGTTCGCGCAGTTCCGGCTGGAAGATCGCGGACGCGCAGAACTCGCCCCAGGCGATGCTGTTCTCGATGACCACCGGGGTGTCCTGAAGTTCGAGCAGCAGCAGTTGCTCGAGATGGGCGACCGGATCGGCGGCGGGGTCGATCTCGGTCTCGGTGTAGCGCTCGGCTCGGGCGCTGATGAACTCCAGCGTCTGCTCGAGCAGGCCCGCGCGGTCCTTGAAGTGGTAGTAGATCAGCGAGGTGGATACGCCGGCCGCCTCGGCCAACTCCTCCACCCGCAGACCACGGACACCGCGCTGGGCGACCACGCGGGCGGCCGACTCCAGGATCGAATCACGACGAGACATGCGGTCCATGGTACCGTGAAATCCTGACTGAAATTTCAGTCAGGAACTTGCCGCAGCATCGTCGACTACCGGAGCCCGTGATGGAGATCCCCATGTCCCGCCGATCCGCCTTCAGCGTCCTCGCCGGCCTGCTCGCCGCGGGCGTCTCGTCCTGCGGCGCAGCCGACCCGTCCACACCTGACGCCCCCGAGCAAGCGGGACCCGGCGGCCGGTTCGGCGCGGAATGGGAGAGCCATGCGCGCACGTACATGGCGTGGCCCGCGCAGGAGGCGGTCTGGGGTCCGTACCTGGACGATGTCCGCGCGGACATCGCCGGCCTGGCCCAGGCGATCGCCGAATACGAGCAGGTGGTGCTGCTCGCACGGGACAGTCAGCGCGATGCGGCCCAGCGCGCCTGCGGCAGCGGCGTCGAGGTGATTTCGCTTGCGGTGGACGACCTTTGGGCCCGCGACATCATCCCCGTCTTCGTGGAGCAGAACGGCAAGGTCGTCGGCGTCGACCTGAATTTCAACGGCTGGGGTGCCAAGCAGCCGCACGACAACGACGGCCCGCTCGGCCGGAAGCTGCTCTCGCGCTACCGGATTCCCCGATACCAGGCCCCTTTCGTCGCCGAGGGCGGCGCCTTGGAGACCGACGGTCAGGGCACCCTGCTGGTCACCGAGAGCTCGATCGTCAACGACAACCGCAATCCCGGCAAGAGCCGCGACCAACTCGAAACCGAACTGCGGCAGACCCTCGGCATCGAGAAGGTGATCTGGTGCGCGGGCGTGCGCGGCGAGGACATCACCGATGCGCACATCGACTGTTTGGCCCGCTATGTCGCACCCGGAGTCGTCCTGCTGGACACCGCGTTTCCCGGGTCGCCCGCCGACTCGTGGTCGCGGTCGAGCGAGCAGGCCCGCCGGGTGCTCGCCGAGGCCACCGACGCGCGCGGCCGCAAGCTGGAGGTGATCGACCTGCCGCAGCCCGACCCCGACCGGATCACCGGCTATGGCGAGACGTTCGTGTCCAGCTACGCGAACTTCTACATCGCCAACGGCGCGGTGATCGTGCCGGAGTTCGGCGACCGGCGGGCCGATGACCGCGCGCAGGGCATCCTGCGGGATCACCTGCCCGGCCGCGACGTGGTCGCCGTGCCGATCGACGAGATCGCCGCGGGCGGCGGCGGCATCCACTGCGCGACGCACGACCAGCCGGGTACACCGCCGCGTTAGCCCACCGGTTCAGCCTGCGCTGAGCACCAAGCCCGAGGTCGGGACGCCGGTACCCGCCGTGACCACGATGTGCTCCAGGCCTGCCACCGGGTTCACCGAGGTGCCGCGGACCTGACGGACCGCCTCGGCAATGCCGTTCATGCCGTGGATGTACGCCTCGCCGAGCTGCCCGCCGTGGGTGTTCAGCGGCAGCCTGCCACCGACCTCGATGGCGCCGTCGGCGATGAAGTCCTTGGCCTCGCCGCGGCCACAGAAACCGAGCTCCTCGAGCTGCATGAGGACGAACGGGGTGAAGTGGTCGTAGAGGATGGCGGCCTGCATGTCGTCGGGTCGCAGACCACTCTGCGCCCAGAGCTGGTCGCCGACCAGACCCATCTCCGGCAGGCCGGACATCGCGTCGCGGTAGTAGCTGGTCATCACGTACTGGTCGGCGCCGGAACCCTGTGCGGCGGCGGTGATCACCGCCGCGGGCTGGGGCAGCTCACGCGCCCGTTCGACGCTGGTGACCACGATGGCGACGCCACCGTCGGACTCCTGGCAGCAGTCGAGCAGGTGCAGGGGTTCGGCGATCCACCGCGAATTCTGGTGGTCGTCCAGCGTGATCGGCTTGCCGTAGAAGAACGCGGCCGGGTTCACCGCGGCGTGCTTACGGTCGGCGACCGCGACCTGGCCGAAATCCGCACTGGTGGCCCCGTATACATGCATGTAGCGCCTGGCCACCATGGCGACCTGCGCGGCCGGGGTACCCAGACCCTGCGGATAAGACCAGCCCGCGTCGATCCCGGAGGAGGTGGGCGCGGTGGCCAGCGCCGTGGAGAACTGCCCGAACCGGGACACCGAGCGTTCGTTGAAGGCGCGATAGGCCACCACCACCTCGGCGACACCGGTGGCCACCGCCATCGCCGCCTGCTGGATGGTGGCGCAGGCCGCGCCGCCGCCGTAACCGATGTGGCTGAAGAACTTCAGCTGCGGGATACCGACGGCGCGGGCCACGGCGGCCTGCGTGTTGGTGTCCATGGTGAAGGTGGTCAGGCCGTCTACGTCGGCCGGTGTCAGACCCGCGTCGGCCAGCGCCGCGGTGACCGCCTCGGCGGCCAGGCGCAGTTCGCTGCGGCCGGAATCCTTGGAGAAGTCGGTCGCGCCGATGCCGACGATGGCGGCGCGGCCCGAGATGCTGGGCTCACTCATGCGAACTCCGGTAAGCGATAACGGCTTTCGCCGTGATGTGGTCGCCGAGGCTGTCCTTGCCGACCACGTCGATGTGGATGTCGTCGCCGTCGATGGCGGCCACGGTGCCGGTCAACGTCAGGGTGTCCCCGGCGTACAGCGGCACCCCGAGGCGCAGCGCGATCGACTTCACCACGGCGCGCGGCCCGGCCCAGTCGGTGACGAAGCGCTGCACCAGCCCGGTGTCGGTGAGGATATTGACGAAGATGTCCTTGGAACCGCGGGCGACCGCCTTGTCCCTGTCGTGATGCACATCCTGAAAGTCCCTGGTGGCCAGCGCGGTACTGATCACGAAGGTCGGATCGGCGGTGATCACGAGCTCCGGCAGCACGGTACCGACCTGCACCGAGGTCGGCTCGACGGTCGCGGTCATGCGGTCACCTGCCAGTACGGCAGCGTCGCTTCGTCGTCGAGCTTCTCGAACTCCACCCGGACGGGCAAGCCGACCCGCACCTCGGCGGGTTCGATGCCACGCAGTTCGCCGAGCATCCGCACCCCTTCCTCCAATTCGACCAGCGCGACGACGAAGGGCAGTTGCCGCCCAGGCACTTTCGGCGCGTGGTGCACGACATAGCTGAATACGGTGCCGCGTCCCGAGGAGACGACGTAGTCGGTCTGCTCCGACTTGTCCTTCCACAGCGCCGGGATCGGCGGATGGCGCAGCGAACCGTCGGGGAGCTGCTGAATGCGCAGCTCGCCCGCTTTCGTGCCCTCCCAGAAGAATTCGGTATCCCAGGAGACCAGCGGCTTGACCCGTTCTCCCGCAGGCGCTTTCGGCGCGGCACCGGTGCCCGGTGCGAATTTCAGCAGCCGGAACAGCATTTCGGCGACCAACTCGTCACCGACGTGCCAGCTGGTCTGGAAGGTGACGAACCAGCCCTCCCCCAGCGCCGTCCGCTTCGGACCACGGATCTCGGACAACCTGCTGGTCACCGACACCTGCTCGCCGACATTCAGGTACCGGTGATAGGTCTGCTGACAGTCGGTGGCGACCACCGAGGTGTACCCGGCCGCATCGAGCAGCTCGGTGGCCTTGCCCAGCGGGTCGTCGGCGGGCCGGAAGCCGTTGAGCCCGAACATGGTCCACACCTGGGCCATGGCGGGCGGTGCGACGATGCCGGGGTGCCCCGCCGCCTTGGCCGCCGCTTCGTCGACGTAGATGGGATTGGTGTCGCCCAGCGCCTCGACCCAGTTGTTGATCATCGGCTGGTTCACCGGGTCCCGCCCGAAGCGAGGGGCGCAATCACCGGCCGCCTTGATCTGTTCGGCCTCGGCGACTATCGCCTCCGGACTCATGGTTTCCGGCACGCGCGGCTCCTTCTCGACTAGCAATGTCGGTGGCTATCGGGGTACTCGCGGCAGCTGCAGCCCGGCCGTGGCGACCAGCTCGCGC
The DNA here is from genome assembly GCF_044547795.1 of Nocardia sp. NPDC052316. Taxonomy (NCBI): domain Bacteria; kingdom Bacillati; phylum Actinomycetota; class Actinomycetes; order Mycobacteriales; family Nocardiaceae; genus Nocardia; species Nocardia sp. NPDC052316. The sequence continues at coordinate 34,501 of NZ_JBIUBB010000006.1, read as the reverse complement.
ATCACCTCGTTGACGCCGCCGCCGAAGGTCACCACCAGGTTCTGTTTGGTCCGCCGGTCCAGCCAGGTGAGCAGCTCCGCGGTGCCGGGTTCGGCGGGATCGCCGTAGCGGCCGACGATCTCCTCCGCCAATCTGCCTGCCTCCTGCAATGATTCGGTGGAGAACACCTTGGTGGCCGACGCGTCGGCGATCACCCCGGCCTGGTCACCGTCCACGGTCGCGGCCACCTGCCAGTTCAGCAGCTCGTTCAACCGGACCATGGCGTGTATACGGCCGAGCGAACGGCGCACATCGGTCTCGCCCAGCACGCCGCGCGGCTGCGCCCATTCCCGCACCCGGTCGTAGAGCTGCTCGATCTTGCCGGACGGCCCGAGGCTGACCCGCTCGTGGTTGAGCTGGGTTGTGATCAGCCGCCAACCCGCGTTCTCCGCGCCGACCAGCATGTCGGCGGGCACCCGCACGTCGTCGAAGTAGGTCGCGTTGGTGTGATGCGCACCGTCGCAGGTGATGATCGGCGTCCAGGAGTAGCCGGGATCGGTGGTGTCCACGATCAGGATGGTGATACCCCGATGGCGCGACTCGACCGAACCGGTGCGGCAGGCCAGCCAGACGAAGTCGGCCTCGTGTGCGCCTGTAGTGAAGATCTTCTGCCCGTTGACAACCCAGTCGCCGGAGTCGTCCCGCACGGCCGAGGTACGCAGCGAAGCGAGGTCCGTGCCCGCCTCGGGTTCGGAGTAGCCGATGGCGAAATGGATATCGCCGGACAGGATTCCGGGCAGGAACTTCTTCTTCTGCGCGTCGGTGCCGAACTGTTGCAGCGTCGGGCCGACCGTCAGCAGGGTGACCAGCGGCAGCGGCACATCCGCCCGCACCGCCTCGTTGAAGAAGATCTGCTGCTCGACGGGGCCGAAACCCTGTCCGCCGTACTGCTTTGGCCAGCCGACGCCGAGCCAGCCGTCGCGGCCCATCCGGCGCACCACGTCGCGGTAGGCGTCGCCGTGCCGGTTCACCGCCATCGCGGCTTCCTCTTCGGGCGTCACGAGACCGGCGAAGTAGGAACGTAATTCGTCGCGCAGCTTGCGTTGCTCGGTGGTCAGGTCGATGAACATCTGGCCCCCAATCGATCGAGTCGGAACGATGCGCCGCCGAGCCAGCGAGCGATGTCCTTGGCCTGTGAGTAGTAGCGGTGCATCGGGTGGGTGATGTCCACGCCGAGGCCGCCGTGCAGGTGGTGACACTTCTGCATGGCGGCGGGGAGGTCGGCGGCCACGCTGTAGGCGAGCACGTCGAGGTCGTCATCGATCCTGGCCTGATGTTGCGGGCTGGAATCGTCTTGCGCCAGCGCCCAATTCGCCGAGACCGCGGCCACGTGCAGGGTGCGCGAGACGACGTACAGGTCGGCGATCTGCTGGGCGACGGCCTGGAATTCGGCCAACGGCCTGCCGAATTGGCGCCGGGTACGCAGGTGTTCGGCGGTGAGCACGAGTGCGCCCTTCAGCAGTCCGTCCGCGACGGCGCCGATCGACGCGAGGGCTAGTCGGTGCAGGCCCGCGAGCCCGCCGGGCAGCAGTTGCTCGGCCGGAATCAGTACCCGGTCCAACCGCACGGTGCACTCGGGAATGCCGCCGGAGACCGGTGACGGTACCCGGATCAGCCCCTTGGCGTCGGAATCGATCAGCGCGATACCGGAATTCGTGGGGATCAGCAGCCAGCGCGCCTCTTCCCCGTACGGCACGGCGACCTTGTGACCGGTGACCCGCACCGAGTCGCCGTCGACGACGGCCGCCGTCTCCGGCTTGACCGCGAACGGGGCGGCAGGCTCGCTGAGCGCCGCGGTGAGCACCGCGCCCTTGGCCACCTCCGGGTACACCCGCTCGGCGAGGCTGTCCGGCAGCAGCGACAACAGCGGCAGCAGCCCGAAGCCGAGCGTCGGCAGGGCAGGCACCGCCACCGCGTCCATCGCCAGCTCGGTCAGCAGCACCGACACCTCGGGCAGGCCCATGCCGTCGCCGCCGAATCGCTCGGGCAGCGCGACCGAAAGCAGCCCGCTGTCGACCAGGCTCGGCCACAACGCGAAGTCACGGGCCGGTTCCCGCTCCAATAAACTCACGACGACCTCGGCCACCGCGTCTTGGCCTTCGTTTCTGGTGAAATCCACAATCGCTCCCAGTCGTCGCTAGCTGTCCGTGTCGCGAGGTAGGCCAAGAATTCGCTCACCGGCCACGGTCAGCAGGATCTGTTCGGTACCGCCCGCGATCGATAAACAGCGTGTGAGCAGGAATTCTTTTACCACTTCGGAGTCCTGCGCACCGGCGGGACCTGCCGTCGCCGCGGCGAATTCCGCGACCGCCTGCCGATGCCGCACCCCGACCAGTTTGCGCACGCTGCTCTGCGCGCCGGGGTCGTCGCCCGCCAGCATCTTGACGGCGGCGCGCTGCTCGAGCAGCAGGCCACCGATCGCCTCCGCGACGAATCCGCCGAGCCGGTCGTTCACCAGTTCCGCACCAGGCCCGGTGGCCGGCGTCTTCGCGATCAGCTCTTCGAGCACCGGACCGATCCCGTTGCCGCCCATCGCCACTCGCTCGGTCGACAACGTCGAGCGGGCGATCTTCCAGCCGTTGTTCAGCGCGCCGACCACGTGATCGTCCGGGACGAAGACGTCATCGAGGAATACCTCGCTGAACCGCGCCTCGCCGGTGATCTGCACCAGCGGACGCACTTGCAGTCCCGCGGCGGCCATGTCGACGAGGAAGTAGCTGATGCCGCGATGCTTCGGCGCGTCGGGATCGGTGCGGGCCAGGCAGATCCCCCAGTTCGCCCGGTCGCCGAGCGAGGTCCACACCTTCTGCCCGCGCAGTACCCAGCCGCCGTCCACCTTTTTGGCGGTGGTGCGCAACGCGGCCAGATCCGATCCGGCCTCCGGCTCACTGAACAGCTGACACCAGACCACCTCGCCGTGCAGCGTCGGCCAGGCGAAGCGATCGATCTGCTCCTGGGTGCCGTGCTGCAACAGCGTGGGGACGGCCCAGCCGCCGATCGCCAAGTCGGGCGCGGCGAGCCCGGCCCGCCGCAGTTCTTCCGAGATCAGCAGGCCCGTCATCGGATCCGCGCCGCGACCGTACGGCCGCGGCCAATGCGGCATGACCAGACCGGCCTCGACCATGGCACCGCGCTGCTGGTCGGCGGGGAGCGCGGCGATCCGAGCCACCTCCGCCGCCAGCGCACCGGCGTTGTCGTCGTCCACCGCCCCAACGCCTTCGGCCGCGAAGACCCGATCGGCGCCGGTGGTGCGCCGCTGACCCGCGCGGGTCAGTTCGGTTACCCTGGCCCGCCAGCGCGCAGCCCCACCGAGCAGCTGGCGCAACGCCACCGCCCGGCGCAGGTATAGATGCGCGTCGTGTTCCCAGGTGAAGCCGATGCCGCCGAGCACCTGGATGCAGTCCTTCGCGGTATCGACCGCGGCGTCCAGCGCGGTGGCCGCGGCGATCGCGGCCGCGATGGGCAGCTCCGCACCGCCCTCGTCCACGGCGGCCGCCGCGTCGGCCGCGACGGCGCGGATCAATTCGGTCCGGCAGAGCATCCAGGCGCAGATGTGCTTGACGGCCTGGAACGAGCCGATTTTGCGGCCGAATTGCTGACGGACCTGCGCGTATTCGACCGCGGTCGTCAGGCACCAGCCGGCCAGGCCGGCCAGTTCGGCGGCCGCGAGGACCGCGACCAGATCCTGCACCGCGTGCGGTGACACGAACACCTGATCGGCCGGTACGCGCACGTCGGCGCAGTGCACCCGAGCCAGCGGCGTGCTCAGGTCGAGCGGCGAAAGCGGTTCTACCCGAAGCCCCTCGGTGTCCGGCGGCAGCAACACCCAGCGCTGCCCGTCCGGCGTGGAAACCGGAAGCAGCACGGCGGTTTCCGGCGCCGCGCCGAGCACCGAATCCCAGGAACCCGTGAGCAACAGCTCGTTGTCTGCGGCGGGTACGCTGACCTCCGCGCCGACAACGAAGTCGAGCGCAACCCCGCACGGCAGCTGCTCGTCGAGCCGCCCCGCGGTGATCAGATTGGCCAATGCTGTTGCCAGCACGGGCCCGCCGACCAGATCGTGCGCGGCCTGCTCGACCAACACGGCGAGATCGGCCACCGAACCGCCCGCGCCGCCGTGATCCTCGGCGACGGCGACCCGGAAGATGCCGAGATCGGCAAGGCCCGGCCAGTATGCGCGCCAGAAGGTGCTCGGATCGGTTCGCATTGTTGCAATTGGACGCACCGAACCGGCCCATCCGCGCATCGACTCCTGGACGGCTTTATGCTCGTCAGTGGTGGCGATGGTCACACTCCATACCGCCTTCCCGGCGTGACTCCCACACCTAGAACATGTTCTAATATCCTAGCTGTGCGGAAGTCAAGAGACGACCGCCGAGCCGATACTCGGGCCAGATCCACGAACGACGTTTCCGGAAAGGACTCTCACCAATGGCCAGTCCCTCCCGATCGCAGCCGGCCGACTCCAACGCGGCGGCACGAGCGACGGACGCGGAGGCGGTAGCGGAGCGTAACCACGCAGCGGCCCGCGCGCGGCGCCAATCCGATACGGCACCGGCTACCGCGACGGTCACGACACTCAGCGAGGACGAGCTGAGTTCGGCCGCGCAGCGGGAACGGCGTAAGCGCATCCTTGACGCGACGCTGGCGCTGGCCTCGAAGGGCGGATACGACGCGGTGCAGATGCGCGCCGTGGCCGAACGCGCCGATGTCGCAGTCGGGACGCTATATCGGTATTTCCCCTCGAAGGTGCACCTTTTGGTGTCGGCGCTGTCCCGCGAATTCGAGCAGATCGAGGGCAAGCGCAAGCCGCTTGCCGGGCAGTCGCCGCAGGAGCGCATGCACCTGCTGCTCACCCAGATCACCCGGATGATGCAGCGCGACCCGTTGCTCACCGAGGCGATGACGCGCGCGTTCATGTTCGCCGACGCGTCCGCGGCCGCCGAGGTCGACCGGGTCGGCAAGGTGATGGATCGGGTCTTCGCCCGCGCCATGAACGACGGCGAACCCACCGAGCGTCAGCTGGCCATCGCCAGGGTGATCAGCGATGTGTGGCTGTCGAACCTGGTCGCCTGGCTGACCCGGCGCGCCTCCGCGACCGATGTGACCGAGCGCCTCGAGCTGACCGTCGACCTGTTGCTCGGCGAACGCAGCTAGCACTCGGACAGCCAGCGCATTCCCGGCAAATCGGGGCCGCGCGCCGCATTCGTGCGGAAAATCACATTCACGCCGAGAGCCGGGCGGGCGCACCGAAGTCGCGCCCGCCCGGTCTGCTCGTCGAGGGCGAGTAGCGCGGGTTTTGCGCGCACCACCGGGGACCCGTAGCGCTTCGGCATGATCGCAGCGCACGCGTCGAACCGACCTCCCCCGGCCGCTCGGACCCGAGTTCGCGGCTCTGTCACCCACGCCGGGTCGAAGTCGCGGAAAATCGGAGACAGCGCACGCACAGCGGCGGGCGTCGGTGCGGCAAATTAAACCCAGTATTGTTCTGCCCGCCCATGAAAAAACTCCTCCGATCACTAGGTTGGATGCGTGAGCGCACAGGATCTGCCACTGGAACTTCGCCGTGCACTGTCGACGGTCGCGCGAGTGCCAAGACTGTTGGTCGCATCGGACTATGACGGGACGCTTGCGCCCATCGTGTCCGACCCCGCGAAGGCCTTTCCGCACCGTGAATCGGTGAGCGCGTTACGCGCGCTCGCCGGGCTGACCGGCACTACGGCCGCGGTCATCTCCGGCCGCGCGCTGCGAGACCTCGCCGCGTTGTCGAGACTTCCGGTCGAGGTGCAACTGATCGGTAGCCACGGCTCGGAATTCGACGTCGGCTTCGTGCACGCCATCGACAACGACGCCAAACAACTGCTCCAAGAGGTGCAGACCGCGCTGACCCAGGTCGCCGCGGAGAACCCTGGCGTCACCGTCGAGATCAAACCGGCCAGCGTCGCGCTGCACGTGCGCAACGCGAGCCCCGAGATCGGGCACCGGGCCTTGATGCAGGTCCGCCAGGGCCCCGCGTGCTGGTTCGGCGTGCAGGTGACCGAGGGCAAGGCCGTCATCGAACTGGCCGTGGTGCAGACCGACAAGGGCACCGCGCTCGACACCATCCGGCATCAGGCAGGCGCCTCGGCCGCGGTGTTCTTCGGTGACGACGTGACCGACGAGAAGGCCTTCCGCGTGCTCTCGGGCCCGGACCTGGGCATCAAGGTCGGCGACGGCGAGAGCCAGGCCAAGCACCGGGTCGACAGCACCGAGGACGTGTCCTGCGCGCTGGCGTACCTGCTCGAAGAGCGGCGCACCTGGCTGGCCGGCGCGAGCGCGCCCCGGATCGAGCGGCTGACCATGCTGGCCAGCCCGCGCTCGGTGGCGCTGCTGACACCCGACGCGACGGTCACCTGGTTCTGTCATCCGGAACCGGATTCGGCCGCGGTGTTCGCGCATCTGCTCGGCGGCCCACAGGCCGGGCACTTCACCATCGAGCCCGAGCGCCCCGGCCTGCCGCTCTCGCAGCGCTACATCGACAGCACCATGACGGTCGAAACCCGTTGGGCCAAGCTGCAAGTGGTGGACTACCTGCCCCACGATGTGGCCGCCACCCGGACCGACCTGACCCGGGTGATCACCGGTGAGGCCAAGGCCGTCGTGACGTTCGCGCCGCGACCGGAGTTCGGTCAGGTGCCGGTGAGCATCGAGGCGACCGAGAACGGGTTGCGTGTGCTCGGCACCAACGACCCGACGGTGCTGCGCTCCCCCGGTCTCACCTGGGAGATCATCAGCGACGGCACGCACGATTCGGCGCGCGCCGTTGTCGACCCGTCGAAGGGGCCGATCGTGCTGGAAATGCGCTGCGGCACTTCCGATCTCGGCCCCGCCGAGACCGACGAGCTGGAGCGGCGGCGGGCCGCGGAGAGCTACTGGTCGCAGTGGGCGAGCACCTTGCAGCTGCCGTCGCTGAAGCCGGATCTGATGAAGCGCTCGGCGCTGACCCTGCGCGGGCTGGTGCACGCGCCGTCCGGTTCCATCCTGGCCGCGGCCACCACGTCGCTGCCGGAAGACATCGGCGGCGTGCGTAACTGGGACTACCGGTACTGCTGGCTGCGCGACGCGTCGCTGACCGCGCAGGCGCTGGTGTCGCTCGGCTCGCTCGGTGAGGCCGAAGACTTCCTCGGCTGGGTGCACCGGGTGCTCGAGACGCTGCCCGGCCCCGAGCGTCTGCACCCGCTGTACACGCTGTACGGCGAGACGCTGCCGCCGGAAGCCGTGATCGACCAGCTGCCCGGTTACGCGGGTTCGCGGCCGGTCCGGGTCGGCAACGCGGCCAACATGCAGGTGCAGCTGGACGTGTTCGGCCCGATCGTCGACCTCATCGCGACCCTGTCGCACGCGCGGGAGGTGCAGGGCATCACCGATCCGGCCCAGGCCCTGCCGGACGCGGACTGGGAACTGGTGCGCGCCATGGTCTCCGCGGTGCAGCGGCGCTGGCAGGAGCCCGACCACGGCATCTGGGAGATCCGCGGCAACCCGCGCCACCACGTGTACTCGAAGGTGATGGGCTGGCTGACCGTCGACCGGGCGCTCACGCTGGCGCAGAAGTTCGACCGCGAGGTCGACCCGGCCTGGGCGGTGCTGCGCGACACCATCGCCGACGAGGTGAAGTCCAAGGGCTGGAACGACGAGGTCCAGTCGTTCACCGCGGCCTACGACGGCACCGACCTGGACGCGGCGACCCTGCACATCGGGTTGAGCGGGCTGATCGATCCGTCCGATCCGCGCTTCGCCGCGACCGTCGTCGCGACCGAGGCCGAACTGCGCAGTGGCTCAACGGTTTACCGGTACCACCACGACGACGGCCTGCCCGGCGGCGAGGGTGGCTTCCACCTCTGCGCGGCCTGGCTGGTCGAGGCGTACCTGCTGATCGGCAAGCGTTCGGACGCCGAGGCGCTGTTCGCTCAGCTGGTCGACGTGGCCGGGCCGACCGGACTGCTCAGCGAGGAGTACGACCCGGTTGCCGAGCGCTCGCTCGGCAACCACCCGCAGGCCTACAGCCACCTCGGCCTGCTGCGCTGCGCCCAGCTGCTCGGCCAGCCGGTGGAGGCGCTCGTCTGAGCCGATCTCCACCCGTTTTCCCGGACCGGGCCCGCCGACGATCGACGTGTCGGCGGGTCCGGCTCGTGTCGGCGGCGTGCGGTTGCTAAAGTGAAACAGAAACCATTTCCATTAAGCTGAGTTGTGTCACCCGCTCGAGTGCGTCACCAGCTGTGAGCGTCCCAGGAGTACCCCCAGCATGCAGACAAGCCTTGCCAGACGGTTCGCCGGCGTCGCTGTAGGGGTCATCGCCGCGGTCGCGCTCACCGCCTGCGGCAACGACGCGAAGGACTCCGGTAAGCCGACCGTCATCGCCTCCACCAACGCCTGGGGCAATATCGCCGCCACCATCGCCGGACCGGACGCCACCGTCGAGTCGATCATCACCGACCCCGCCGCCGACCCACACTCGCACGAGACCTCCGCCGTCGAGTCCGCCAAGCTGCGCGACGCCGACCTGGTCGTCTACAACGGCGGCGGTTACGACGAGTTCGCCGAGAAGGCCGTCGCCGGTCGCGACAAGCGCACGATCGACGCGTTCGAATCCCGGCCGAACAAGGCCGATGAGAACGAACACGTCTTCTACGACCTGAACACCGTCGCCGCGGTCGCCGACCAGATCGCAGGCAACCTCGGCGAGCTGGCCCCCGGTGCCGCGAGCGCCTTCACCGAGCGCGCGGCCGCCTTCAAGAGCGGCCTGGCCGCGATCACGGCGATCGCTACCAAGTTCGCCGCCGAGCACCCGCAGACGCCGGTGCTGCAGACCGAACCGCTCGCGCACTACCTGCTGCTCGCCGCGGGCGTGACGGATCGGACGCCGCACGAGTTCCAAGAGGCGATCGAGCAGGAAACCGACCCCGCCCCCGCCGCCGTCGCCGCGACCCGGGAGTTGTTGACCGGCAAGCAGGTTCGCGCGCTGGTCTACAACGTGCAGACGCAGGACAAGATCACCAAGGAGCTGCGCTCGGTCGCGCAGTCGAACGGTCTGCCGATCGTCGAGGTGACCGAAACCCTGCCCGCGGGCACCGATTACCTACAGTGGCAGACCAAGAACGCTCAGGCACTCACCGCGGCATTGAGTTGAGCGGTAACGGACCGACCAAGGGGACGGCGCTGACCGAACACACGCAACGGCAGGCACTGTCGAACGGCGCTTCGGCGGTCCGGCTCGACGGTGCCCGGCTGTCCTTCGGCGACCGCACACTCTGGCAGGACCTCGCGCTCGAGGTGGCGCCCGGCGAATTCGTCGCGGTACTCGGGCCCAACGGCTCCGGCAAGACCTCGCTGCTGAAGGTGCTGCTCGGCCAGCTCGGGCTCAGCGCGGGCACCGCCGAGATCGCGGGCGCGCCCGCGCGCACCGGCAACCCGGACATCGGCTATGTGCCGCAACAGAAGACGATCGACGCCGGGGTGCAGCTGCGCGGCGTCGACCTCGTCGGCCTCGGGTACGACGGCCACCGCTGGGGGCTCGGACTGCGGGCGCGGGCCGAGCGCAAGCGCAAGGTCGCGGCCGCCATCGCCGATGTCGGCGCGCAGCGGTTCGCGCACGCGCCGCTGGAGTCCATGTCCGGCGGTGAACAGCAGCGGCTCCGGGTGGCGCAGGCCTTGGTCGGCGACCCGAAGGTGCTGCTCTGCGACGAACCGCTGCTCAGCCTGGACCTGGCCAACCAGCGGCTGGTCGCGGATCTGATCGACCAGCGCAGGCGGAGCCATGACACCGCGGTGCTTTTCGTGACGCACGAGATCAATCCGATTCTGCCGCTGGTGGATCGAGTGCTGTACCTGGTGGACGGCAAGTTCCGGATCGGCACACCGGAGCAGGTGATGACCTCGGCCGTGCTGTCGGAGCTGTACCAGACCGAGGTCGATGTGCTGCGGGTGCGCGGCAGGCTGGTGGTCGTCGGGACCGGCGACACGATGGACGCGCTCGGCACGGCCGGGGCGCACTGCCACGGCGCCGCGGGCGACGGCTTCCGCGCCGACGCACCGGAGATCGTCGGCCCCGAACGGGATTCGAGTGAGGTCCGCTCGTGATCGACAAGCTGTCCGATGTGCTCGGCAAGATGTTCGACTTCAGCACCACCGCGAACCTGCTCTCCTACGACTTCGTGCAGCAGGCGGTGCTCGCCGCCGCGCTGCTCGGGCTGCTGTCCGGGGTGATCGGCCCGCTGATCATCAGCAGGCAGATGTCGTTCGCCGTGCACGGCACCAGCGAGCTGTCACTCACCGGTGCGGCCGCCGCGCTGCTCGCAGGCATCGGGGTCGGCGTCGGCGCCATCGCAGGGTCGGTGGTGGCCGCGGTGTTGTTCGGCCTGCTGGGAACGCGTGCGCGCGAACGTGACTCGGTGATCGCGGTGGTGCTGTCGTTCGGGCTCGGTTTGTCCGTGCTGTTCCTGTGGCTCGGCCCCGACCGGGCGGGCTCGAAGTTCTCGCTGCTGACCGGACAGGTCGTCAGCGTGGGCAACGGCGGGATCTCCCTGCTCGCCGCCTGCACCGTCGGCGTGCTGGCGGTGCTCGCCGTCGTCTACCGGCCGTTGCTGTTCGCCAGCTCGGACCCGGAAGTGGCGGTGGCGCGCGGCGTTCCGGTGCGCGCCCTCTCGATCGTCTTCGCGGTACTACTGGGCATCACGGCCGCCTTCGGCGTCCAGATCGTCGGCGCCCTGCTCGTGCTCGCCCTGCTGATCACCCCCGCCGCGGCGGCCGCGCAACTGACCGCCGACCCGGTGCGGGCCACCGTGCTCGCGGTGGTCTTCGCCGAGATCGCCGCGGTCGGCGGCATCCTGCTGTCCCTGGCCCCCGGCGTCCCCGTGTCCACCTTCGTCACCACGATCTCGTTCCTGCTCTACCTCGTCTGCCGGGTGGTGGGTACCCGACGCCGACAGGCCGCCCGCGCCCGCTGATTCACACGGCGGGCTGCTCGACCCGGTAGCGGATGAGGACGTTGCTGGAGTCGTCGAAGGTCCGGGTGCCGATGGGGCGCAGGGCCGTGGTGCTCGCCACGAACAGCGGGGTGCCCGCGCCGAGCGGTGTCGCGCCGACCATCAGGTGGAGTTCGTCGACCAGGCCGTTGGCCAGCAGATCGTTCCACAGCACCCGGCTGGCGAAAACGACTATGTCCCCGCCGTTTTCCTGCTTCAGTGCACGCAGCGTCGCGTACGCGTGGGTACGGCCGAGGATGCGGGTGTTGCCTGCCCACGGGTGGTCCGCGGCGGGCGGGGTGGCGTGGTCGGAGACGACGAGCTTGTCGACCGCGTTGTAGCGCTCGGCGAATTCCCGATTCGTCGCCGACGCCGACGCGTCCTGCGCGACGTTCGGCCAGAAGCTCTGGAACAGGGCGTAGGAGGCGCCGCCGAGCAGCACGGTGTCCGCGGTCGTGATGCGCTCGAGGTTGTAGCGATCGAAGGCCGCGTCCATCGGCATGGCCATGACGTTGCCGCCGGGGCCCTCGTAGCACCCGTCCAACGACGTGACGTTGACGACGATGATCTTGCGCATCTACTTGTTCCTCTCGGCTGTGCGAACCGGGGTGGCTCGCACGGACAGGTCGAAACATGGCCGTAGATCTCTACGCATCTTCGGCACGGGGTGCATAACGTTCGGATAACGGACCGGGTCGGTGACTGTCGCCCATTGAGGGCGGGTGCCTTCAGTCGTGCGACCAGGGTTTCGTATGCTCGACGCACGCGGCCTCGCGCCTACGCGCTCGCAAGCGCTCCAAGCACCCCCGAACGATTGGTGACCAACGATGATCGACTTCTCGATACCCGCCGAGCTCGCCGCCGAACGCGATCGAGTGCGCCGGTTCGTCATCGACAAGATCGTGCCGTTCGAGCGGGATCCCCGGCTCACCGCGCACGGGCCGACCGACGAGCTGCGGCAGGAACTGGTGGAGCTGGCGCGCGAGGAGAAGCTGCTGACCGTGCAGGCGCCGGAAGCGCTCGGCGGGCGCGGGCTCTCGCACCTCGAGCAGGCGGTGATCTACGAGGCGGCGGGCTGGTCCACCCTCGGTCCGATCGCGATGAACTGCGCGGCGCCCGACGAAGGCAATATGTTCCTGCTGTCGAAGGTGGCGAACCAGGAACAGGTCGAGCGTCACCTCGCGCCGATGATCGCCGGACAGCACCGCTCGGTGTTCGCCATGACCGAGCCCGACGGCGCGGGCTCGGACCCGGCGCAGCTGGCCACCACCGCCACCTTCGACGGCGAGAACTTCACCGTCAACGGCCGCAAGTGGCTGATCACCGGGGCCAACGGCGCCAAGACGTGGATCATCATGGCGCGCCTCGCGGAGAACCCGCACCTGCCCGCGGGGCCGACACTGTTGCTCACCGACGGCGATCAGCCGGGCATCGTCATCGAACGCACCATGAACACGATGGACCGCAATTACGTTGCCGGACATGGCGTTGTCCGCTTCGACAACCTCACCCTGCCGCAGTCCGCGCTGCTCGGCGACGCCGGTCAGGCGCTGCGCTACGCCCAGCTGCGCCTGGCCCCGGCCCGGCTCACCCACTGCATGCGCTGGCTCGGTGCGGCCGAGCGCGCGCAGAGCATCGCGGTCGAGCACGCGCGCACGCGCACCGCCTTCGGCAAGCCGATCGGCGAGCACGAGGGTGTGTCGTTCATGTTGGCGGACAACGAGATCGCGCTGCACCAGTGCAGGCTGACCATCTGGCACGCCTGCTGGCTGATGGATCAGGGCGAGAAGGCGCGGCACGAGAGCTCGATCGCGAAGTCCTACGTCTCCGAGGAGCTGTTCAAGGTGGCCGACCGGTGCGTGCAGGTGCTCGGCGGCATCGGCATCAGCGACGAGACGGTGGTCGAGATGATCTTCCGCGACATTCGCGCCTTCCGCCTGTACGACGGGCCGACCGAGGTGCACAAGTACGCCATCGGCCGCAAAGTTCTGCGTGGCTGAGTGAGGTTTTTCGGGGCCGGGTCGGCGTGGGTCCGGCTCGACTAACATCGCTGGCATGAGTTCGGAACTGCACGTCGATGTCTCCGCGGGCATCGCCGTGCTCACGCTCAATCGGCCCGCTCAGCAGAACGCCTTCACCCCCACGATGGCCGCGGAACTGGGTGCCGCACTGCACCGCTGCGATGCGGAAGACACCATCCGGGCCGTGGTCATCACCGGAACACCGCCCGCGTTCTGCGCGGGCGCGGATCTATCGAGCCGGGTCGGCGATGTCAGCGCCACCATCGAGCCCGCGCCGTGGCGGGTGCGCAAGCCGGTGATCGCCGCGGTGAACGGGCACGCGGTAGGCATCGGGCTCGCCCTCGCGTTGCAGTGCGACCTGCGATACATGGCGCGCGACGCGGTGTACGGCCTCAATCAGGTTCGGCGCGGCGTGCTCGCCGACGGCTACGCGCACTGGACGCTGCCCCGGCTGGTCGGCATGGCCAACGCCGCCGACATCATGCTCACCGGCCGCACCTTCGACGGTGACGAGGCCAAGGCGATGGGTCTGGCCAACGGCTGCCTGCCCGGTGGCGAGGTGCTGCCGATGGCATTGGCCGTCGCGCACGACATCGCCAACGGCTCGGCGCCGCTGCCGGTGGCGATGTCCAAGCGGCTGCTCTGGGAGGGACTCGGCATGAGCCCGACCATGGTCGGTCGGCTGGAGTCCGACCTGAACGAGCACGTCAGCAAGAGCATCGACGGCGGCGAGGCGATGGCGGCGTTCAAGGAACGCAGGCAGCCCCAGTGGACCGGCAGCGTCAGCGAGGAGTGGCCGGCCTGGGACGACAAGGGCGACCAGGCACGACCGAGCCTGGATTAGGCGTTGCCGCCGAGCAGGATCATCAGATAGAGCAGCGCGAAGATGATCATGAAGATGGTGCCGATGATGCCGAGGATGTACCCGACCACCACCTGAACGCGGCCACCGTAAGCGCCGTTGGACTCCTCGATCTGATCCAGGGCGCGCTTGCCCATCGCCCATGCCACCGGCCCGAGCACGCCGCAGCAGAGCACACTCGCGACGCCGAGCCACAGCACCGCTGTAGCGTTCGGGTGCTCGATCGGACTCCCGATGGGCTGATTGGGTATGACCACACGCCGAATTCTACGGGGGTGTAGTCCATTTGCCGCCCAATGCCGTGGCCCGACTTCGCAGCGCCCGGCCGCGGTCCATGCGGCAACCGATCGGCCCGGCTTCGGATTCCGAGCGAAGCGGGACCGGGCAGCGCCGGGTCCCTCGGCGAATCAGACCCTGCGCTGGCGGGCGATCTCGGCGAGGACGACGCCCGCCGCGACCGAGGCGTTGAGGGATTCGACCGGCCCCGCCATCGGGATGCCGAGGATCGAGTCGCAGTTCTCGCGGACCAGGCGGGACAGGCCCTTGCCCTCCGAGCCGACCACGATGACGGTGGGTTCGCGGCCGTCGAAGTCGTCGAGGGTGGTGTCGCCACCGGCGTCCAGGCCGACGATCTGAATGCCCTGCGAGGCCCAATCCTTCAGCGTGCGAGTCAGATTCGTGGCCCGCGCGACGGGCAGCCTGGCGGCGGCACCGGCGCTGGTGCGCCAGGCGACCGCGCTGACACTGGCGCTGCGGCGCTGCGGGATCAGCACGCCCTGACCGCCGAAGGCGGCGACCGAGCGGATCACGGCGCCGAGATTGCGCGGATCGGTGATGTTGTCCAGCGCCACCAGCAGGGCGGGCTCCGCCGAGCTGCGGACCTCGGCGATGAGGTCGTCCGGGTGGGCGTAGCGGTACGGCGGCACCTGCAGGGCCACCCCTTGGTGCAAACCGTTGGCGCTCAACCTATCCAGGTCACCGCGCGGCACCTCGAGAATGGAGATGCCCGCATCGGCGGCCAGCTTCACGCTCTCGGTCAACCGTTCGTCGTTCTCGGCGCCGAGCGCCACGTACAGCGCCGAGGCGGGCACGCCCGCGCGGAGGCACTCGACCACCGGGTTGCGACCGAGCACCATCTCCGGGCTGTCGTCGTCCTTGCGACCGGCCGCACGACCCGCGCTGCCCCGAGGACCACCGCCACCCTTGGCCGCGGCCTTGGCAGCGGCGGCGGCCCGCTTCGCGGCGGGGTGCTTGGTGCGCGCCTCGGCAGGCGGGGTCGCGCCGCGGCCTTCGAGCCCGCGCCTGCGCTTGCCGCCGGAGCCGACGACGGCACCCTTCTTGGTGCCGCCCTTGCGGATCGCACCACGACGCTGCGAATTGCCTGCCATTACCCGGCCTTTCCAGATTGTGACGCGTCCGGCCCCGTGTGCGGCGCAGCGCCAAGGGCCCATTCCGGCCCATTTTGCGTGTCGGTGACCTCGATTCCGGCTGCCTGCAATCGATCGCGGGCGGCGTCGGCGCTCGCCCAATCCTTGTCTGCTCGCGCCTGTTGACGGCGGTCGAGCTCGGCGCGCACCAGCACGTCGAGCGCGCCGAGTGCCGCCGACGAGTCGCGTGGGGTGAACCAGTGCGGATCCAGCGGGTCGACACCGAGGATACCGAGCATGGCGCGGACCTGTCCGGCCAGGTCCCGTGCGCTGTCGATCGCACCCGCCTCGAGCGCCTTGTTGCCCTCGTGCACAACGTGATGGATCTCGGCCAGCGCCTTCGGCACGGCGAGGTCGTCGTCGATGGCCGCGGCGAACGCGTCGGTCCACTTGCCGACCGGCACCTCGCCCGCGCGATCCACGGTGCGATGCACGAACGCCTCGATGCGCTGATAGGACTGGGCGGCGTCGTGCAGCGCCTTGTCCGAGTACTCCAGCTTCGAGCGGTAGTGCGCGCTGCCGAGGTAGAACCGAAGTTCCACGGCGCGAACGTTTTTGAGCACGTTCGGCACCGAGAGCACGTTGCCGAGCGACTTGGACATCTTCTCCCCGCCCATGGTCACCCAGCCGTTGTGCAGCCAGTAGCGGGCGAAACCGTCACCGGCGCACTTGGATTGGGCGATCTCGTTCTCATGGTGCGGGAACACCAGATCCATACCGCCGCAATGGATGTCGAATTCGGGTCCGAGATAGAACTCGGCCATCGCGGAGCATTCCAGGTGCCAGCCCGGCCTGCCCGGGCCCCACGGCGAGGGCCAGGTCGGCTCGCCCGGCTTGGCGGCCTTCCACAGGGTGAAGTCGCGCGGGTCGCGCTTGCCCTCGCCCGCGCTCTCGCCCTGGGCCACGTCCTCGAGCCGATGACCGGACAGGCTGCCGTACTCGGGGTAGCTCAGCACGTCGAAGTAGACGTTGCCCTCGGACGGGTATGCGTGCCCGCGGTCGATCAACCGCTGCATCATCTCGATCATCTGGGTGATGTGACCGGTGGCCCGCGGCTGCGCCGACGGCGGCAGCACACCGAGGGTCTCGTAGGCGTTGTCGAAGGCGCGCTCGAAGGTGGCCGCCCACTCCCACCACGGCCGGCCCGCCTCCGCGGCCTTGATCAGGATCTTGTCCTCGATGTCGGTGACATTGCGGATGAACCACACGTCGTAGTCGTGCGCGAGCAGCCAGCGGCGCAGCACATCGAAGGCGACGCCGCTGCGCACATGGCCGATGTGCGGCGCGCCCTGCACGGTAGCGCCACACAGGTACACCGACGCACGGCCGGGGACCAAGGGCGCGAAGTCGCGCATGGTCCGCGTGTCGGTGTCAAAGAGGCGCAATGTCACGGCGTTCGATCCTAGCTGGTAGATAGGCCTGATCCGGACCCGGTGCGGGTCCGTCGGAGCGGGGTCAGCGACAGGCTTGTAGCAGGGCAGTTGCTATCGCGGCAATGCCCTCGCCGCGGCCGGTGAGGCCGAGGCCGTCGGTGGTGGTGCCGGAGACCGAGACCGGCGCGTCGAGCAGTTCGCCGAGTACCCGCTGCGCTTCCTCGCGGCGCGGTCCGATCTTGGGTCGATTGCCGATCACCTGGACCGCCGCGTTGACGATCTCGAAACCGGCCTCGTCGAGCAGCCTGCGCACTTCCTTCAGCATGGCGGCGCCGGAGACGCCCGCCCACTCCGGGCGGCCGGTGCCGAAGACCGCGCCGACGTCGCCGAGCCCGGCCGCCGACAGCAGCGCGTCGCAGAGCGCGTGCGCGGCGACGTCGCCGTCGGAGTGTCCGGCGCAGCCGTCGTCGCCGTCGAAGAGCAATCCCGCCATCCAGCAGGGGCGGCCCGCCTCGATGGGGTGCACGTCGCTGCCGATGCCGACCCGCATGGTCATCGGGCCACCGCCCGCCTGGAGTCGGCGCCGTCGAGCACCGCGTGCGCGAGCACCAGGTCGAGCGGGGTGGTGATCTTGAAAGCCAAGGGGTCGCCCGCGATGGTGTGCACCTGGGTGCCGAGCAGTTCGACCAGTCCGGCGTCGTCGGTGGCCTGGACGCCCTCGGACCGGTAGGCCGAGCGCAGCAGTTCGGCGGCGAAGCCCTGCGGAGTCTGGATGGCGCGCAGTTGCGCGCGGTCCGGGGTGCCGGTGACCGCGCCCGCCGCGTCCACGGACTTGATGGTGTCGGTGACCGGCAGCGCGGGGACCACGGCGAGATGGCCGGCGCGCAGCTCGGCGGCGACCCGGGCGATGAGCGCGGGTGGCGTCAGGGCGCGCGCGGCGTCGTGCACCAGGTAGTAGGCGGCCTCGGGTGCGGCGGCGATGCCTGCCCGCACCGAGTCGATGCGTTCGGCGCCGCCGACGACCACGTGTACCGAATCCGAGGGCGGCAGCAGGGCAACGGCGCTCTCGACGAATTCGGCGGGAACCATAACGATGATCCGGTCGACCGCGCCGGAGGCGATCAAGCCTTCGACGGCGAGCCGGACCATAGGGCTGCCGCCGACCGGGACGAACGCCTTGGGTGTGGCTTCACCCAGACGCACGCCACGACCGGCGGCAGGCACCAAAGCAACGACGGTTCCGTCGGTGAGACGAGCACCGTTGTCGAGTTTGTTCACGGTCAGGAAGCCGCGGCGAGGACCTCGTCCAGCAGCGTCTCGGCCTTGCCGTCATCGGTGCCTTCGGCGAGCGCGAGCTCACCGACGAGGATCTGACGGGCCTTGGCGAGCATCCGCTTCTCACCGGCGGACAGGCCGCGATCCTGCTCACGACGCCACAGGTCGCGGACGACCTCGGCCACCTTGTTCACATCGCCGGAGGCGAGCTTCTCCAGGTTGGCCTTGTAACGGCGGGACCAGTTGGTCGGCTCCTCCGTGTGCGGCGCGCGCAGGACCTGGAAGACTCGATCGAGACCCTCCTGGCCGACGACGTCACGTACGCCGACGTATTCGGCGTTCTCAGCGGGAACCCGAACAGTCAGATCGCCCTGGGCGACCTTCAGGACCAGATACTCTTTTTGCTCACCCTTGATGGTGCGAGTCTCGATAGCTTCGATCAGCGCCGCTCCGTGGTGGGGGTAAACGACGGTGTCTCCGACCTTAAAAATCATGTGTCCCGTGCCCCTTTCGATGTTCACAGTTTAACATGCGACTCGGTAACGGCGCGATCAACTGTGCAGGTCAGGGCCACAACGAGGCAGCCGTGGGGCTTGACAGAACCCGCCTGGTGTGCATTACGTTGTGCCAGAACAGGTTACCTCCAGCCCCCGCCACCGTCCCGGCCCCCGACCTGAGCTGGCAGTGCGTCCGCTATCCCGGCGACGCTCGACCGATCTGTTATCAACCACCCGCGCGTCGCGAGCCCCGGCTCCCGGTCCGCAGCGGGAACTACTACGCTCCCTAGTTATTACTCTCCCTTGCGGAGTGAGCCCGGTCGACATGGAGGGACAACCCGTGACTGCCCTGAAAGCTGTGACCGCCCTGAAAAAGGCGCGACGTCGCATGGTGCCGGTTGCCGCACTCGCCGCAGGCGCGGCGATCGCGCTGACCGGCTGTAGCTCGGGCCAGATCTCGCAGACCGCCGACCAGGTGGCCGCGATCAACGGCAACAACGCCGACGTCGGCAAGATCGCGCTGCGCAACGTGCACATCGTCTACCCCGCCGGTGGCACCGAGTACAACAACACCAAGGGCGGCAAGGCGGTCATCGCCCTGTCGATCATCAACAACAGCCCGTCCGTGCCCGACGAGCTGACCAGCCTCACCTCCGACCTCGGCACGGTGAAGATCACCCCGGCCGCGGGCAAGCTGAAGGTCGAGCTGGCCCCGCAGCAGACCGTGGTCGCGGCCACCAAGCCGGTCAAGCCCGCGACGCAGGCCGGCGACTCGCACAGCGCGGCGCCGACCTCGGCCAAGCCGGGCACCCCTGGCGCGCACGGCGACGACCACGCCGCCGCACCCGTGGCAACCGACGATCCGGCGGCCCAGCCGATCCTGATCGAGATCACCGGGCTGACCAGGGATATCACCCCTGGCCTCACCTACAACGTGGCGTTCAACTTCAAGCAGAACGGCACCGTGCAGGTCCAGGTGCCGGTCGACGCCGGCACGCACACCGAGCGGCACGAGTCCGACCTCTCCGGTCCGGCCGAGGTCGAGCACCAGGGCGGCGGGCACTGACCGTCTAGCCTCCTTTACGAAACGGCTGCCGCACCCCTCGGGTACGGCAGCCGTTCGTTTATGTCGCCACGTGGTCCCGGCGCGCGCCGACGGCGGCCTTGTTGTCGGACGCGGTACGTAAGGTGCGCGTGTGGCAAAGACCAAGTCGATCTTCCGGTGCTCCGCCTGCACGCACGAGGTCGCCAAGTGGGTGGGTAAGTGCCCCGACTGCGGGGCGTGGGGCACCGTCGACGAGGTCGCCGTCGCGGCGACGGGGGCCGGTTCCCCCGCCAGGCGCGCGATGCTGCCGAGCACCGCCGCCGCACCGATCTCCAGCATCGACTCCCAGATCACCCAGGCCAGGTCGACGGGGGTCAGCGAGCTCGACCGGGTGCTCGGCGGGGGCGTTGTACCCGGCTCGGTGGTGCTGCTGTCCGGCGAGCCGGGCGTCGGCAAGTCGACCCTGCTGCTCGAGGTCGCGCACCGCTGGGCAAGACAGAACGACGCGAAGTCGCTCTACGTCACGGCCGAGGAGTCGGCGGGCCAGGTGCGGCTGCGGGCCGACCGGACCGGCGCGGTGCACGAGCGGGTGTACCTGGCCGCGGAGTCCGATCTGTCGATCGTGCTCGGGCATGTCGAGCAGGTGCGGCCGACGCTGCTGGTGGTCGACTCGGTGCAGACCATGCTCGCGCCCGAGGTGGACGGCGTGATCGGCGGTGTCACCCAGGTGCGCGCGGTCACCGCCGCACTGACCTCGCTGGCCAAGGCGACCGGGATCGCCGTGCTGCTGGTCGGGCACGTCACCAAGGACGGCAATGTCGCGGGCCCGCGCACGCTGGAACACCTCGTCGACGTGGTGCTGCAGTTCGAGGGCGACAAGAACTCCACGCTGCGCATGGTGCGCGGCATCAAGAACCGCTTCGGCAGCGCCGACGAGGTCGGCTGCTTCGAACTGCACGAGGACGGCATCGCCTGCGTCGACGACCCGTCCGGCCTCTTCCTGCACCACCGCACCGATTCGGTGCCCGGCACCGCGGTCACGGTGGCGATGGACGGCAAGCGGCCGCTGGTCGCCGAGGTGCAGGGCCTGACGGTGGAGACCGAGATCCCGAATCCGCGCCGCGCGGTCAGCGGCCTCGACTACAACCGGGTCGCGATGGTGCTCGCCGTGCTGCAGAGCCGGGGCAAGGTGTTCATCGGCAAGTCCGACGTGTACGCCGCGACGGTCGGCGGCATGCGCCTGCTGGAGCCCGCCGCCGATCTGGCCATCACGCTCGCCATCGCCAGCGCCAACTCGGAGGTGGCGATTCCGGCGGGCTGGGTGATCCTCGGCGAGGTCGGGCTGGCCGGCGAGGTGCGCAAGGTGACCGGACTCGAACGCAGGCTGGCCGAGGCCGAGCGGCTCGGCTTCACCACCGCGCTGGTGCCGCCGGGCTATGCCCCGCTCAAGCGCGGCGGCATGAAGATCCACGAGGTCGCCGACGTGCGCGCGGCCATCCGCATCACCGGCACCCGCAAGCGGCGCGCGACGAAGGAGGCGACCGAGGTGGCCCCCGATTTTTAACGGGGCCAACCGAATTCGCGGCGGCTCAGGTGGTGGTCAGGTTGAACGGCTCCGGCGAACTGTGCAGCGAACCGAATTGCGCGATGACCTGATAGGCGCCCGCGGGCACCGGCACCCGCTCGCCGACGCAGCCCGGCTGCGACGTGGTGCCCGACCAGCGCACCGTGAACAGCGCCTGCTCACCGGGTTTCAGGTTGCGCGCGTTCGACTCGTCCACCGGGGAACAATCCGAACTCGTCCAGAACCGGCGCTGGCCGTCCAGCGAGAGCACCGACGCCTGGATCTGCGCCAGGTTCATATCGCGCTGGCACAGCACGCTGGAAATGTTGGTGATGACGATGCGGAAGTTCGGCTGCTCGCCGACCCGATAGGTCGGCTGATCCACGCTGATCTTGATGGCCAGCGACTGATCCGGGCACTGACCCGCCCCCGCGGCAGGCTCGTTCGAGGCCGACGAGCCGACGCTCGACGGTGCGGGCGTGCCGGATTCGCTCGGCTCGGCGGCCTTCGTCGTCGAGGCATCGGCGGGCTTGCTCGTCGTGCTGGACGACGCGCCTGCCGCGACGGGCTTCGAGTCGCCGGGCGAGTCACCGCCGCGGGAGACCGTCAGTACCAGCCAGATGACCAGCGCCAGCGCGACGACCAGGGCGCCGATCGCCAATGCGCGACGACGCCAATAGATCTCCGGTGGCAGCGGTCCATTCGGTTCCAGCACGCCTCAACGGTAAGGGCACCATCGGGCGCAGCGACTCATGCCCGCGGCGTGTCGGTCCGGAATGGGTGATCGTGGCGAGTAGATTCCGGCCCGCACGCAGGGGAAACTCCGGCGACCCCGGCTCAGGCGAGCTCGCCGATGTTGCCGACGACACGCTGCAACTGCACCTTGCCTTCGGCGAGCCTGTATGTGACACAGGCGATCGCGAGCTCACCGGTCGCCACCCGCTGCGAGATGATCATCGACCGCTGCATGAGCAACCTGCTCGTCTCCACCACGTGCCTGGCCTCCATCTCGTCGACGGTGGACAGGCCCTCCCTGCGTCCGATCAGAATGGACGGCGTGACCTTCTCGACCACGCTGCGGATGAATCCGCCGGGCACCTCACCGCCGTCGAGCGCGTCGATGGTGGCCTTCACGGCGCCGCAACTGTCGTGGCCGAGCACCACGATCAGCGGCACGTCGAGCACCTGCACCCCGTACTCGATCGAGCCGAGCACGGAACTGTCGACGACATGGCCCGCGGTGCGCACCACGAACATGTCGCCGAGTCCCTGATCGAAGATCAGCTCGGCGGCGACTCGCGAGTCACCGCAACCGAAGAGGATCGCGGACGGATGCTGGCCGGCGACGAGCTTGGCTCGGTCGTTGGCGCCCTGGCTAGGATGCAGCAGCGCACCGGAGACGAAACGGTCGTTGCCTTCACGCAAAGACTTCCAGGCACTGACCGGATTGGAATCAGGCATACCGATCATTGTGCACAAGGCTCGTGTTACCAGCCAGTTCGTTTGGTTACAGGTCGGCAAATACCGACCGGCAGCAGTAGGACAGGAACAGTGAGGAAAGCACCGAACAGCATCGATGCGGACGTGTTGCTCGACTGGTACGCCGAGACCGCACGCGACCTTCCGTGGCGTCGCGCCGAGGTCACCGCGTGGCAGATCCTGATGAGCGAGATCATGCTGCAGCAGACGCCGGTGGTCCGGGTCGAGCCGATCTGGCGCGAGTGGGTGGCGCGCTGGCCGGTGCCGTCGGCGATGGCGGCCTCCTCGCAGGCGGAGGTGTTGCGCGCCTGGGGCAAGCTCGGCTATCCGCGCCGCGCGCTGCGGCTGCACGAGTGCGCCAGGGTGCTCGCGGCCGAGCACGGCGACGAGGTGCCCGCCGATGTCGAGGTGTTGCTGAGCCTGCCCGGCATCGGGGCATACACCGCGCGGGCGGTCGCGTGTTTCGCCTACGGACAACGGGTTCCGGTGGTCGACACCAATGTGCGCCGGGTGGTCGCCCGTGCCGTGCACGGGCGAGCAGAGGCCGGTAACCCGTCCTCGCGCGACCTGCCGGAGACCGAAGCCCTACTGCCGCAACAGATCGACCGCGCCGCGGTGTTCTCGGCCGCGCTGATGGAGCTGGGCGCGACCGTGTGCACCGCCCGCACACCGGACTGCGCGCGCTGCCCGCTGCCGAGCTGCGCGTGGGTCACCGCGGGCCGTCCGGTCTCCGAAATCGTGCGCCGCACACAGAAATACGAGGGCACCGACCGCCAAGCCCGCGGGCGCCTGCTCGACGTGCTGCGCGGCGCGACCGGCCCGGTGGAACGGGTGCGGCTGGATCTGGCGTGGCCGCGCGACCCGGGCCAGCGGGCCCGTGCCCTGGACTCACTGCTGGTCGACGGGTTGATCGAGCAGACCGTCGATGGCCTGTTCGCCCTCGCGGGCGAAGGCGGCATCGGCGCCTGACCGGGTGCGCCGCGCTAGAGGTTCAGGACGCGGCGCAGAAAACGTTCGACCTCGGCGCGGTAGTGCTCGGGCTGGTCGTCGTGCACGAGATGCGCTGCGCCGGCGACGAGTACGTGCTCGGCGTCGGGATGGATCTCGGCCATCCGCCGCATCTGGCCGGGCGGGGTGATGGTGTGCTCGCCCTCCAGCAGCAGGGCGGGCACGCGGATGGCGTGCCACTGCGGCCAGAAGTCGCGACCGCCCCACTCCTCGGAGATGTCGCGGAAGGTCGCGACCGAGCCGTGCAGCCGGTAGCCGTCCGGACCGTGCTCGAACGAGTTCAGGAAGTACCGCCCGGCGACCGGCCCGAAGAACTTCAGTACCGCCGCCGCGTCCGGAAACGGCTGCGGCCACGCCTCGATCATCGCCGCCCAGTTCGCCGCCGTGCGGCCGGTGAAGTCCGGGGCGATGTCCTCGATCACCAGTGCGCGCACCCGCTGCGGGTGCGTCGCGGCGAAGACCCAGCCGTGCAGCGCGCCCATCGAATGCCCGATCACCACCATGGGCTCGGCGATGCCCGCGGTCGCGGCGGCCAGGTCGGCGACGAAGGCCTCGGTGGTCAACTCGGCAGGAGCCGGTCTGCCGTGGCCCGCGGCATCGAAGGTGTAGACGTGGCCGTAGTCGCGCAGCCAGTCCAGTTGGTCGTGCCAGGTCCGGGCGCTGCCCATCAGCCCGTGCAGCAGCAGGATCGGTACCCCCGCTCCGCCTTCGTCGTGCAACACCCCGCCGATTCTGCCGGGCTCGCGCGTGGCGTGCGCACTGCCCCCGATACGGCCCATATCGAGTGGCCGCTCGCTGGTCGTATTGTCGAGGCCATGGCTGTAGTGAAGATCAACGCGATCGAGGTTCCCGAGGGCGCAGGCCCCGAGTTGGAGAAGCGGTTCGCCCACCGTGCGCACGCGGTCGAGGGTTCGCCCGGCTTCCTCGGCTTCCAGTTGCTCCGGCCGGTCGCCGGCGAGAACCGGTACTTCGTTGTCACCCAGTGGGATTCGGAGGAGTCGTTCGCGGCCTGGCGGGACGGGCCCGCGCGCGAGGCGCACGCGGGCGAGCGGCAGAAGCCGGTCTCCACGGGTGCCTCGCTGCTCGAATTCGAGGTGGTTCTCGACGTGGCCGCGAAGCCGGCGAGCTGACGTAGTTCAGGATGGCCGGGCGGGCCGACCTGCCCGGCGACTCGCCCGACGACGGGGCGCGGTCCGCGCTGGTCATATTGACGTCGGGTGCCTCCAGGTGTCACAGTTCGAAGGACAAAACGCGAGGGTGATGCGGTAATCCGGTGAGATTCCGGAGCGGTCGCGCCACTGTGTTCCATGCATCGAGCCCCTGGGTGCCGGACAGCCAGACACCGGCACTCTCGCCCCCATCGACGGGACGCGCATCCCTAGGAGGACTCGCATGGCTATCGCGCATTCGCCGAGCCGGGCAACCGATTCACTCGCCACTGTGCTCGTCACGGTAGGTGTCGTTCTTCTCGCACTGCTCACCCTGTACCTGGTCGGTTTCGATCAGGGCGTCATCTCGCGCAGCGGGATGTACCTGCACGAGCTGATGCACGACGGACGCCACCTGCTGGGACTGCCGTGCCACTGAGTCCACCCACCCCGCCGACTCCATCGTCTGCCCTCCCCCTGATCGGTTCGCTCAGGACCCTCCTGCTGCGCGGACTTCTAGCGGGCCTCATCGCGGGCCTGCTGGCCGCATCGGTCGGCTACTTCGTCGGCGAGCCGAAGGTCGACGCCGCCATCGCCATCGAGGAAGCCGGTTCCGCCGCGGGTCACCCGCACGGCGCGGAACCGGAGGCGAGCGGCGGACATTCGCACGGCGACGAGGAAGAACCACTGGTCAGCCGCGCCGGGCAGAAGGCGGGACAGTTCCTCGCCCTCGGCCTGGCCGGCCTGGCGCTCGGCGCGATCTTCGCCTCGGTCGCGCATTTCGCGCGGCGCCACACGACGTTGTCCGGGCCGGCACTCGCACTCGTACTAGGCCTCGGCGGCTGGGCCGCGGTCGTCGCGGTGCCGTTCTTCAAGTATCCGGCGAACCCACCTGCGGTCGGTGATCCGGACACGATCAACCAGCGCACCCTGCTGTGGTTGGCGGCAGTACTGCTCGGCCTGGTGGCGGTCGGTGTGGGCGGGTACGTCTACAAGGTGCTGCGCGGGCGGTTGGGCATGCTGCGGCTGATCGCCGGGGTCGCCGCGTTCGTCCTCGTCACGGCGGTGGGCTACATCCTGCTGCCCGGCGTCGACGAGGTGAAGGCGGACTTCCCGGCCACCCTGCTGTGGCAGTTCCGGGTGGCGTCGCTGGCCCAGACCGCGACGCTGTGGGCCTGCCTGGCCCTCGGCTTCGCCGCGCTCACCGAATTCGCCACGCGCACTGATACTCCGGTACGAGAGTCGATCGCTACCGCAGGCTGATCCACATCCGGAAGACGAGGGGCAGTGTCGGTGTCATGACCGACACCGCCCTTTCGCTGTGGCCCGCATCGCTTCGTTCGGGTGCGCCCGTGCAGCCGCCACGCGCCATCCGTATCGCCTACCTCGGCATGGCCGTCGCACTGCTCGCCGGAGTCGCCGAGGGGATTGTTCGGGCCGCCGCTGTGCTCGAACGCCAGGAGGCGGACCTGGCCGGCCTGGCGACCGGTCTCGCCGTGCGGCTCGGCATCTACCTGGTCGTGCTGATGGTCACCGTCCGGATGACGCACGGCGCCCGCTGGGCGCGGCTGGTACTGACCTTCGGCATCGGCGTGATCGGCCTGCTGTCACTGGTCATCGAACCGCTGGCCGCGCTGCTGTCCGCCGACGAGTTCGGCGACCTGTTCGCGAACATCACCGTCGAATCCGCGACCGTCGGCCTGTTCCGCGCGATCCACATCGCCGCGGTCCTGGTCGCCATCCCGGCGATGTACCACCCCGAAGCCCGTCGCTTCTTTCGCCGGGCCTGAACATCGCATAACCCCATGGCTTTTCGCACACCCGCCGGTGTGCGAAAAACCATGTGGCGGTGCGAGTGACAACTACGCCAGGGCTGCGTCGAGCGAGATGTGGTCGACGCCCGCGAGCGCCTTGCTGACCGGGCAGCCCGCCTTGGCCGCCTCCGCCGCGGCGGCGAAGGCATCGGCGTCGATACCGGAGACCTTGCCGCGGACGGTCAGCTTGATGCCGGAAATCCGGAAGCCACCGGCAGGGTCGGGGCCGAGGGTCACGTCGGCGGTGACGTCCAGGCTCTCCGGGGTGCCGCCCGCATTGCCGATCTGCGCCGAGAGCGCCATCGCGTAGCAGGAGGAGTGCGCGGCCGCGATGAGCTCCTCGGGGCTGGTGGTCCCGTCGGCCTCGTCGGCGGAGCGCTTGGGGAACGACACGTCGTACTTGCCGACCCCGGAGCTGGCCAGCTCGACCTGCCCGGACCCCTCCTGCAGAGAACCGGTCCAAGCGGTACGCGCGGTACGTGTAGGCATTAAATCCCTTTCACTGGTAAGCAATTTTCGATGCAGCCCCCGAGCTTAGCCAGCCCGCCGCCGCACGTCTCGGGGTCAGACTAGAGCGCCGCATTAGCAACCTTCACGACGCGGTACAGCAGCGCTCCGTCCCCGTCGGCCGTCCGAAACCCGGTGTGGTTCAGACGCTTCGGAGCCTGGCCTATTCCGGGTTGGTGACCCGCGCCAGTACGATCCCGCCCAGGATCAGCGAGAGCGCGAGCACCCGCCCCGCGCTGAGCGGGTCCTTGTGGACAACGATCCCGAGCCCGATCGCCCCGACCGCGCCGATTCCGGTGAACACCGCGTACGCGGTACCGACGGGCAAGGTCTGCATGGCCCTGGACAGCAGGTACACCGCGGTGGCGCCGAGCACGAAGCAGATCACGGTCGGCACCAGGCGGGTGAAGTTCTCCGTCGGTTTGATGCTCTGCGACCAGACGATCTCCACCAAGCCCGCGATACCGAGCAGCACCCAGTTCATGTCAGTACTCCTTCGCGAGGGCGCGGGCCGTCGCCATGGCCAGCGCGTACGACTCGTCGTGCTTACCGCGCAGGTGCGCCAGCGCGGGATCCTGCCTGGCATTGGCCAGTTCGGCGTGCACGAAAACGGTGTCCCGGACGGCGAAGTGGCCCGCGAAGAAGTCGCGCAGGAACCGCTCCTGATAGTCGAAGGCGGCCTTCGGCGCACCGGGTGTGTACGCGCCGCCCCGGGCGCTCACCACGACGAAACGGCGGTGTCCCAACGACATTCGCGGGAAGGTCACCTGGTCCAGCCAGGCCTTGAGCGACGCCGGAATCGAGTAGTTGTACATCGGGGTGCCGATCAGGATGACGTCCGCGGCCAGCACCTCGGCCAGCAGCGGCTCGACGATCGCCCAGGCCGCGGCCTGCTCCGGTGTGCGCACCAACTCGCCGAGCCGGTCCAGGTCGGTGCTGTCCTGCGCGAGCACCGCATCGCACAGCTCGGTCCATGCCGCGTCGATGAACGGCACCGGCTCGGCCGCCAGGTCCCGGTAGCGATAGCCGCCGCCGGGGTTCTCGGCGCGCCAGGCTTCGGCGAACGCCGCGCTCAGCTCCCGGCTGATCGAACGGGTACGGGCGCTCGCATCCAGGTGCAGCAGGTTGCTCATGGTCAGACCTCACTCTGTGGTTCGTGTCGTCGATGCGGGCATCGACCGTGTGTCGGCACCGCGAAGTGCCCTGCCGTCAAGTGGACGAGTTGTCCACTTGACGACCGGCCTGACCGTAACCGACAAACGGACACATTGTCCACTTAGTCGTGAAATCCGGTACAGTCAGCGGCATGACCAGCCACAGGGATCTGCTCACCGGGCAAGCAGCGCCCCCAGCAGCCGTGCCCGAGCGCGCGGACGCGGCACGCAACCGGGCCAAGGTGCTGGCCGCGGCCGCCGAGCTGTTCGCCGCCCGCGACCCGCGCACCGTCACCATGGACGACATCGCCAAGGCGGCAGGCGTCGGCCGCGGCACGCTGTACCGGCGCTACCCGGACACCACTTCGATCGCCGTCGCCTTGCTCGACGAACACGAGCGCGCACTGCAGGAGCGGTTGCTCGGCGGCCCGCCACCGCTCGGCCCCGGTGCGCCGCCCGCCGAACGACTGGCCGCCTTCTACGGCGCGATGGTCGAATTACTGGACGCACACGCGGATTTGGTGCTCGGCGCGGAGACCGGCGGCGCGCGGTTCGCGACCGGCGCGTACGGGTTCTGGTACGCCCATGTGCGAGCGTTGCTGCTGGCAGGCAAGATTCCCGAACCCGACGCCCTGGTCGATCCGCTCCTCGCGCCCTTGGCGGCGGAGGTGTACCAGCAGCAAATCAGCCGGGGCCTGACCTCGGCGGAGATCGCCGACGCGCTGGGGCAACTCGCCCGCTCGGTGCTCGGCTGACATACGAAAGCCGCTGGTGGTTGCCCACCAACGGCTTTCGGTTCAGACTCGCTCACACGAGGTCGCGACTGCGCATCAGCCAGAGTGTCCCCGCCACGAAGGCCACGATGTAGCCTCCGAGCACGATCAATGCTTCGGTGCGGGTCAGGATGTCGAGCACCCCGGGCGTCCCGGCTCCGACCGTCCGCATCGCGCCGGCCAGGGAACCGGCCGCCGTACCGGGCAGGTGATCGGTGATCACCGCGATCGGCGCGAAGATGGCCGCGACACCGCGCAGCAGGTTCTCCACCACCAGCACCCAGACCAGCCCGAGACCGACGGCCAGCGCGGGTCCGCGCGCGAGTACCCCGATCAGCGCGCCCGCCAACGTCCACATGCCCAGAATCGCGGTGCCCGTGAGGATCCCGAGCGCCGACTGACGCGACGACGGCAGCGCGAGCGACTGCGACTGGGTCGCGCCGATCAGCGCCGCCACCCCGACGTCCACCACGAACGCGGTGAGCACCAACCCGATCACCACGGCAACCAGACTCACCACCACGCCGCCGACCGCACTGATCCGCGACGGGCCCTGGGTGAACACGGTTTTCCAAGTGCCCCAGCCGAATCCGCTGCCGGTGGTCAGCGCCCCGAGCACCAGCATCAGCGCACCGCCGAACATCGCCATGCCCTGGGTGAACACCGCGGGGACGGCGGCGGGCAGCATCTGTTGCAGCAGCGCATCTTTCGGCAGACCGTTCGACATGCGGGTCGACTCGCCCGAGGTGTAGGCGAGATAGTTGAACAGGTAGGAGAAGGTCAAGTTCAGCAGAATCCAGGTGCCGAGAACGATCCAGAACGCGGGCCACTTCCGCAGCCGCAGCGCCTCGGCCCTGGTACTCGCCAACAGGTCTCGCACAGTCATTTCGCCACTTCCAGCTGAGTCATCTCGAAAAACACTTCTTCCAGGGACTTTTCGTCGATCCGCAGTTCAAGCAGGTCCGCGCCCGCTTCGACGACCGCCCGCGCGACGGCGGGTGCGATGCCGGTCCCCGTCTCGATCCGGATGCCGCTCGCGGTCAGCATCGCGGCGCGTTCACCGACCACCGCCCGCACCGCGGGGAACGCCACTTCCAGCGGGTCGGCCCGCAGCAGCAGCGAGGAGCCGCCGCGCAGTTCGGTCACGGTCGACTCGACGAGCAGCTTGCCCTGCGCGATCACGCCAACCCGGTCGCAGATCTCCTGCACCTCGCTGAGCATGTGACTCGACAGCAGCACCGTGTGCCCGTCCCCGGCGAGAGTGGTGATCAGCTCCCGCATTTCGGCCATGCCCTGCGGGTCCAGACCGTTCGTCGGCTCATCCAGGATCAGCAGATCCGGCGTGCCGAGCAGCGCCGCACCGACTCCGAGCCGCTGCTTCATGCCCAGTGAGTAGGTGCGGAACTTGTCATCGGCGCGATCGGCCAGGCCGACCCTGGCCAGCGCGTGCTCCACCGCTGGGTAGCCGATGCCCCGGTACTTCGCGAGTACCCGCAGGTTGTCCCGCCCGGATAGGTACGGGTAGAAGCCGGGCCCCTCGATGAGCACGCCGATCCGGCGGACCACCGCGGGGTCACCCGGCGCGTGGCCTGCCACCGTCGCGACACCCTCGCTCGGCCGGATCAGCCCGACCAGCATGCGCAGCGTGGTCGTCTTGCCCGCACCGTTCGGACCGAGGAACCCGTAGATCTCCCCGGCCGCGACGCGCATACTCACACCGTCCACCGCGGTATGCGCGCCATAGCGTTTGGTCAACCCTCGGGTGACCACGATCGAATCTGTCATGCACCGAGAATCCGCCGCAGGCCGGTCTGCCACATCCGCCGCGCGGCGACGTTCGGTGTACGTACGGCGCACTACGCTCCAGCGTTACCTGAGTAATACGTAGCGAGGCGGACGCCGAACCGCGGGTAAGCCGAATAGGCTGCTGTAAGTGAGGGCAGGGATGATGAGTCGAAGCTCGCTTGGCTGGGATTGGGGCGTGGCGCTGGTCGTGGCCGCGCTCCAAATCGTGGGCGGCACGTTCGCGAACATGAGAATGGGCGAGAATTCCCTCGACTTCGTCGGGTACCTGCTACTACTCGCCGGTCCGGTAGCGCTGATCTGGCGGCGGGCCCGGCCGCTGCCGGTGCTGCTCGTCGCCTTCGGTGCCTGCCTGATCTATTCGACGCTCGGCTACGGGTACGGGCCGATCTTCTTGTCGTTGATCATCGCCTTCTTGACGGCGGCGAGCATCGGATCACGGTGGTGGACATACCCGCTCGTTCCGATCGGCTACGCCGTACTGATCTGGCCGTTGCCCGCGCTGCTCGGGCGCGGAGCGAACCTCTGGCAGATCTTCGCGCTGATGGCCTGGCTCGTCGTGTTGTTGTGCGCGGTGGAGGGCATTCGACAGCGCAAGACCGTGCTGATCGCGCGCAGGCAGCGGGCCGAGGCCGCGCGCCGGGATGAGGAAGCGCAGCGGGAGCGGCGGGCCAGCGAGGAGCGCCTCGCCATCGCTCGCGAGCTGCACGACGTACTGGCGCACAGCCTTTCGCTGATCAACGTGCAGTCCTCGGTCGCACTCGAGCTCTTCGACAAGAAGCCGGAACAGGCCGCCTCCGCCCTGGACGCGATCAAGACGGCCAGCCGCGACGCGCTCACCGAGGTGCACACGCTGCTGCACGCGATCCGCACCGGCGGCACCGTCGCGGACGAATCAGCCGACGCCGAGGACGAAATCGCCGATTCCGAGTCCGAGCGCGACGCACCGAGCCGGCGCCGTCCGCGCGGCTGGACCGGCCGCAATGCCGCTGGCGCCGAGCGTGTTTCGGCAGCGGACCAGCAATCGGGCAGGCCCGGCGGCGAATCCGGCGAACCCGAGCCACGCCCGGCCGCACCGCGCGCGCCCGCGCCGAGCATCGCCGAACTGGACACGCTGTTGCAACGCGCCCGCGCGGCCGGATTGACGGTGGGCACCAAGATAATCGGTGAACCACAGCAGCTGCCCAGCGTGATCGACGTGGCGGCCGCGCGCATCATCCAGGAGTCGCTGACCAACGTGGTACGGCACGCGCCGGGTGCGCAAGCAACGGTGACGGTGCGCTATGCGGCGCAATCGGTCGACCTCACCGTCGACAACTCCCGCCCGACCGCCCCCGCGACGCGGTCGGGAACCAGCGGCGGCAACGGGATCATCGGCATGCGCGAGCGGACCCACGCCCTCGGCGGCGCGCTCACCGCCGGTCCCCGCCCGAGCGGCGGGTTCCGGGTCGCGGCGCGGCTGCCGTTGCGCCCGATGGCGCCGAGCGCACACCGCCCGCTGCCCAGCCGCCCCGACAACCCGGCACCGCCCAGCCGCGTCGACGACGCGACCCGGCCCGACAATGTGCGGCCGATCCGGCCGGACGACAAAGCGCAGCAGCACAGCGCACCCGGGCCTGCACTGTAGGAGACACATGTGAACGAGCACCAGCGAGTGAACCGAAGACCCAGCAGGCACATCGGCGCGACGGAGCCGAGCGCACGCGAGGCACAGTCGTGACAATTCGGGTACTGGTGGCCGATGATCAGGCGCTGGTACGCGGCGGTTTCGTCGCGCTGCTCGAGGCGCAGGACGGCATCGAGGTGGTCGGCGAGGCGGACAACGGCGAGCAGGCCGTGCGGATGACCCGCAGCCTCACCCCGGACGTGGTGCTGATGGACATCAGGATGCCGATCCTGGACGGCCTCGCCGCCACCAGGATGATCGCCGAGGACGCCAAGCTGGCCGAGGTGAAGGTGGTCGTGCTGACCACCTTCGAGCTCGACGAGTACGTCTTCGAGGCGATGCGGTCCGGCGCAACGGGTTTCCTGGTCAAGCACACCGAGCCGGCCGATCTGGTACGCGCGGTCCGGGTGGTCGCGGCCGGTGACGCGCTGCTCTCCCCCGGTGTCACCCGCCGGCTGATCGCCGAATTCTCCGCGCACGCCAAAACCCCGCCACCGGCAACGCTTTCCGAGCTCACCGACCGCGAACGCGAGGTGCTGGTGCTGGTCGCCGAGGGCCTCACGAACGCGGAGATCGGCGAGCGGCTCTTCATGAGCCCGGCCACCGCCCGCACGCACGTCAGCCGCATTCTGATGAAGCTCGGCGCCCGCGACCGTACCCAATTGGTCGTGCTGGCTTATGAATCCGGCGTGGTGCGGCCGGGCTGGCACTGAGCGCGCCTAGGCGCTACCGGGATTGGATTGTTCGCGCTCGGCGGCGGTGAATCCGCCGCGTGGCGCGCCGGGCGGTGCGGTTTGCAGCCGGGCCGAGCTCGCCGACGCGGCGCGGAAGACTCCCGAAACTCCTTGCGGTGCGGCGGCATAGGTGATCGAGTTGCCCGGGTCGAAACCCATTCCGGTGCCGATCGCGACGGCGTCCATGTTCGCGCCGAGGAACAGGAAATTCCAGTTGTAGACGTCCTGCTGCTGGGTGATCAGCGACTTCACCGCGGTGTGGGTCCACTCCTTGCTCGAATTCTCGTGGCCGTCGGTGAGCACGACCACGATGACCGTGCCCGGCCGTTCGGGTTCGGGCCGCTTCGCCAGCTCCGCGCCGACATCGGTGACCAGCCTGCCGACCGCGTCGTACAGCGCGGTCATCCCGCGCGGCTGCAGGTCGAGCGGCGGTACCTGCGCGACCGGGCGGTTCGCGTAGACGCATTCGTATTCGGTGTCGAACTGCGCCAGCGTCACCTCGATCGTCTTGGGCAGCTTGCGCTGTTCCTCGATGAAGGCGCTGAATCCGCCCTCGGTGTCGGATTTGATGGACTGCATCGACCCCGAGCGGTCGAGTAGTACGGCGATCAGTGTCAGGTCTGGATTTGTCATGCGCACCCCCGGATCGGTTCTATGAACCCCCTCCAAAGTACGCGCGTACGCACTGCGGCGTAGGACGAGTGCCGACGCGCGCCCGATGTCCGGCGGTAGGTGCCCGGCGCAGGCTTTTGCCATGAATATTTCGTCACAGCCCGAAGTCGTGAACTGCCTTGCTGACCTCTACCACGACTGGGAGCCCTGGCCGTTCTTCTGGATTGTCCCGCTGCTGGTCTGGATCGTCGTCCTCACCGCGGCGCTGCTCGCTCGGCGCCTGTTCGGTAGGCGCGCCGACGGGGTCGGCGTGCTGCGCACCGCTTTCGCCCGCGGCGAGATCACCGAGGACGAGTACCGCAGCAGGCTTGCCGTATTGCGTGAACCCGACCGGCCCGCCAAGAGCTGACCATGCCCACAGACAACGAAAAGGCCCGCCCCCCACCGGGAGCGGGCCTTCACGCGGTGCTTTTACTCGCCTGCGGCTTCCGCGGTGCCTTCAGCGGCACCGGTCAGCACGACCTCGGGCTTGCCCTCGTCCTTGTCCGCCTTGGTCAGCTTCGTCTTGCCGGTGAAGGTGAACTTGGCGTCCTCGCCGGAGCCTTCGCCGTCCCAGCCTTCGACGTCGACGTAGACGGTTTGGCCGGGGCCGATCTCGCCGAAGAGGATTTTCTCCGAGAGTTGGTCTTCGATCTCGCGT